>NC_005295.2 GCF_000026005.1 Ehrlichia ruminantium str. Welgevonden | reverse complement strand
TTTTTTTATAAAACCTTAAAGTTAAATTGCATTTTATGTGTAATTGTGATATAATACGCAAAAATAGGATATATACCTGTTTTTTTTTTAAGTCCATGTTTTTTTATATTAATAAAGAGGTAGTGGATATGGGAAAATTACAGTCAGATAAGCTACCAGAAGATGGAAAGTGTATAGAGTCTCAAGGTAAAGTTGTTAAAGGTGTGGAAGAAGATGTATTAAAGCACATCAGCAGTGTAAGTCATATCCTGCTAAAGGAACACCTTAAAGCTAGTTTATTGAAAATAGATAATCAGGATCTTGTAAGAAAAAGAGTAGTTCTTATAGCATCAGTACTTGGATTTATAACATTTACTGCTTTTGCTATTTTACAGTCAAATATTATACCTTTTTCTAATAAAAATCAAATAACATTATTTTCTAATGTATTTGATTTTTTAGCTTTAGCTGTGGGCTTAATGTTTGTTCTTGCAGCATTATATAATGTCTTTTACTTAGAGAAACAAAGAAGGAAAATAGAGGCTCAGTTAAAGGTCTTAGAAGGGGAAAATACAATTGAAAGTTCTAAGGCTAGTAAGATTGCAGATTTTTGTAATAAGCATGCTAACAAGGTTGATTTGTTAGGTAGTATATTTACTACTACTATGCAAACAATTGTAATATTTTGCTTAACAACTACAACTATTTTTCAAATTAGTCAATATCCTGCTGATTGTGTATTTAATGTACAGGGTATAGTTGATACTACTGGAAATATACTTTTTGTAATAGCTGCAGGAATGTTTTTATTATCTTACTGTATTCAACAGTATAAAAATAAGGATAAGTCTGGTTATAAACATAATAGGCAATCAACATTTATTATTAGTGCTATATTTGCTTCAATGTTACTAGTTTGTGCAGGAAAAATAATGTTTTCTTTTGAAGCAACATGTGGTGCAATTTATACAGGACACCCTGGGCTTTTTGGAGATGTATTACCATTAGCTTTAATTATTCGTAGCCTTGGTATGGCTTTGTTTTGTGTTGCATATGGGCTTATGTTATATAATAGTACAAATGCTAATAAACAACTGAAAGAAGAAGTTGACAGAGGTTTACTTAGTAAGAGCTTAGCAGCTATTGATGATTCTGTATTATATAATGTTTCAAGTGTTGATGAGGGACAAAAGGCAAAAGTTTGTCCTCTTCCTACAATTTTAGAGGAATCTTTTTCTGAACTTATGGATGAATCACGTAAGCTAATTGCTATGTAAGTATTTTATTAGTTTAATGTCAAATAAATGCTAAATTTATGTTGATGTTTTTATAGTTTTTTGGTATAATACACGAGTTTTATTGTATTCTTAAGTGGAGTTTTATGGACAATTACAGTAGTGTACGTTTTCAAAGTGATTACTATAGTGTAGGACTTAGGAATTATTTGATGAAAGTATATAATTATATGGCTATGGCTTTAGGTTTAACAGGCTTGGTTGCATTTTTTGTATCTTCGTCTAGTTATGCTGTTAATATTATATATAATACTCCATTGCATTGGGTAATAATGTTTTCTCCAATAGTACTTGTTTTTTTAATGTCATATAAGTTGAGTACTTTTAGTTTTCAAACTGTCCTAGTAGTATTTTTTAGTTTTGCTGCTTTGATGGGGGCATCTATATCTTCCATATTTTTGATATATACGGCTGCTAGTATTACAAAAGTATTTTTTATTTCTTCATCTATGTTTGGTGCTATGGCGTGGTATGGTAATGTTACGAAGAAGGATTTATCTCAGTTTCAGTCATTTTTGATTATGGGTATTATAGGGGTAATTATTGCTTCTTTAGTTAATTTATTTTTGCATAATGGTCCATTAGATTTTGCTATTTCCTTTATTGCTGTTATTTTGTTTACTGGTATGACTGCTTGTGATGCTCAAAGAATAAAGGATATGTATTATAGATTTAATGATGGTAATAGTGTATCTCTTAATAAGATGGCTGTATTGGGTGCAACTACCTTATACTTTAATTACATTAATATCTTTCTAAGCTTACTAAACTTGCAAGGTGAGCGTAGGTAATTGTTTCTGAAGAAAATAGAATATCTTTTATGGTTATAGAAAATCTTGTTTAATTACGAGTGTGCTGATTTACTCTTTTTAGGTAAGTTGGCTAGTATTCTAGCATTTAATTTAAGGACTGGTGATTCTATCTCTTTAAGCGGTGATTTAGGTGTAGGTAAAACATCTTTTGTTAAATTGCTAGTTAATACACTTATTCCTTCTGAAGATGTTAGTAGTCCTACATTTAATATCGTTAATGAATATCACTTTAGTAAGTTTACGATTTATCATATAGATCTTTACAGGATTAATTCTTTGTCTGAAATATACGATATAGGAATAGATACTATTTTTGATAATGATGTGGGAATTGTAGAATGGCCTGATTTGTTAAGTGATATAGTGAATTTTAATTTAAGGATAAATATACAATATTCCATTAAGGATGGACTACGCAATATCAGTATCTCTACTGATGATGACTTTTGGTATAATATTTTAAAGAGTGTTATTTAGCCTGTATTTAATTTACAGAATAACTACAATAAGATATTGGTATGTTATTATGAAAACTTAATGGTATATGTATTATATTAGTATGATATATTGTATATCATGATGAATTATCTATTATACAAACGTTATATAAAATTAGTAATATGTGGTATGTTTTTGTTATCACAATAATTACTTTATAATACTTCAGAATATAAGGTTGTATTTTATAAAGGATCTTTAAAAAAAATTATAAGTTAAACTTTGTTGATGTTTGTAAGAATTTCAGTAACTTTTAAATAAATTGTAATTATATAGTTGGATATGGAATATTAAATAATGTATTTATTTTTGTAATTTTATAATTATCTAATGATAGTACCATGATTAATAGTTATTTTTTTTAGTGAATGGTAAAATACTACTTGCATAAATATTAGTAGTTTGTATTGTACGGTGTTTTTTATTATTGTATTAACAATAGTGTCGTAACATAACTAGTAATATTGTACTAAAATAGTAACATTTATGGATGTAGTTATGTTAAGTGAGTTATGAGTACTTTATATTGACTAAAATTATTGTGCTATTGAATGTTAGCTTAATAATGTGGTTTTGTATTACTTATGTATCCTTTATATATAAGTAATGTATACAGTAATGCTTATTATAGTGATAATGTTGGATATCAGTAATAAATATTACATATCAAGTATTTATTATAAGAGAGCTGCTTTTTTATTATTAATTCTTTTTATAAATAAGTTTAGAAGGTCTTTTTATTATAAATTTTGTTGTATATTTGATATCTTTATCATAAGGGTACTGCATTTATTATTTTATTTGTAGTTTTTTTGCAATTCTATGTGTGGAATGTTTTTTATTTAGTATAAAAAGCTTATATAAAACAATAAAGTTGTATGTTTTTCATAAAATTAGTTCTACGTTTTTTATAGTAATTCTAGATGGATACTATTGTACATGTTAGTACTAGAATACAATGTATTAATGTATAGTAATGTGGTGTTGTGTAAATAGCTAAATAAGAATTATAAAATACATTTAATGTGTATTAGGTGTGAAATATATTATGAAACTGTATGTGTTATATATGGTTTTGTTATGTACTTGTCTTGTATGTAGATAATATTAGGTATAATTTTTTGAGAAAAGATAGAAGATAACTCTGTTTGTGCAGGGATGTTTTAGAAATTCTTTTACATATTTTCTATTCATCAATGTATCTTACTACTTAGCTACACTTTATAATATGAGAAGAAATATACCTATAAGTTTTATATGATATATATAGGAATAGTATTTAGTAAAAACACTACAGCTATCAAAACTATAACTATCTATAGAGTTTTTACTAATAATGCATTGTATAAACATAGTTATTTAGTTAATAAAACTTATTTTTATATCAACATAAACAACAAGTATAAATATTAACTCACTGTATAGTAACTATAAAGTTAATATGTATGTGCTATTTTGTAGTTAATATCATATTTATTAAATTTCCCTCTCGTTTTGGTAGATTTTCTGGTTTTGCAATGTCACTTGTGTCTTTTATTAATCTTTCTATAATTTCCATACCAACTTCTGGATGAAGTATTTCTCTTCCTATAAATTTTAAGGATATTTTTACTTTATCACCTCTTTCTATAAATCCGCGTATCATGTTTAGTTTCACATTGTAATCATTGTCTCCGATATTAAGCTTAAACTTAAGTTCTTTGACAATAATGGTCTTTTGTTTCTTTTTTGAATCACTTATTTTTTTCTTGTGACTATATCTATACTTGCTATAGTCGAATATCTTACATAATGGATATTCATCATCATGTACTATTTCAACTAAATCCAGATTTACAGATCTAGCTCTGGATAATGCTTCCTCAATATCTACAACTCCGACCATGACACTGTCTTGATCAACAAGCTTTACTTTTTTTGCTGTTATCATTTCGTTAATTTTATTTTTATTGGAAAATTTGTTTGACTTCAAATTTTATACTCCTGGTTAGAAAATTACTAGATGCTAGCACAACTTAGTAATGTTTTCAATGCTTTATCACTCGACATTATATGCTGATCTTTAGATTCTAAGTAGCGAATAGATACAGATTCTGTTTCAATTTCTTTCTTTCCAATTATCCATAATACTGGTATCTTTTTTGATATGTGACTGCGTATTTTATAATTAATTTTTTCATTTGTAATATCAACTTCAGCCCTTATGTTTTGTTTCATAGCTTTATGTTTTAGTGATATTGCATAGTCAATAGCGTCTTCAGTGATGGTTAATATTGATAGTTGTACAGGCGCTAACCATATAGGTAATTTACCTGAATGGTGTTCAATTAAAATTCCTATAAATCTTTCAATAGTGCCTAAGATAGCACGATGCAGCATTATTGGGTGATGTTTTTTTCCATCACTTCCTGTATAATAAGCACCTAATCTTTCAGGTAAGACAAAGTCCATCTGTAAGGTTCCACACTGCCATTCTCTACCAATAGCATCTTTTAGTGTGAATTCTAATTTTGGTCCATAAAATGCTCCATCTCCAGGGTTTAAAACATAGTTTAAGTTTGCTGCTTTAACAGAGGCTTTTAGTGCTTCTTCAGCTTTATCCCATATTTTATCGCTGCCAGCTCTTTTTTCTGGACGGTCTGAAAATTTTACTAAGATGTCCTTAAAACCAAAAACTTCATATACTTCCATTAGTAAATTACAGAATTTTAGTGCTTCTTCTATAATTTGGTCTTCTGTACAAAAGATATGTGCATCATCTTGGGTGAAACTGCGTACTCTCATTAATCCATGTAATGCTCCAGATGATTCATATCTATGACATGTTCCAAATTCTGCCATTCTCAGTGGTAAATCTTTGTAACTTCTAATTTTGGAGTTAAATATTTGTACATGGCATGGACAATTCATTGGTTTTATTGCGACAACTTTATTATCAATTTCACTTAAGAACATGTGTTCACGGAATTTGTCCCAATGTCCAGATTGTTCCCATAGAGTTTTACTTAATAGATACGGGGTTTTAACTTCTATATAGCCGTTGTTTTCTAATTTTTTTCTTATGTAATTCTCTATAATACGATAAATTATCAATCCTTTTTCATGCCAAAATATTTGACCTAATGCTTCATTTTGAATATGAAATAATTCTAATTCTTTCCCAATTTTTCTGTGGTCTCTTTTTTCTACTTCAATTAAGTTATTTAAATATAATTTGAGTTCTTCTTCAGTACGCCATGCTGTACCATAAATTCTTTGCAGTTGAGCATTATTTGTATTACCTTCCCAGTATGACCCAGATACTTTTGTTAGTTTAAAAGCTTTTGATATTTTTGTTGATGGAGCATGAGGTCCACGACATAAATCAATAAAACTTCCTTGTTTATATACAGTAATGTTTTCATGAATTGGGATTTTAGCTATTATTTTGACTTTGTAATCTTCTCCTTTATTAGAAAAAAATCTTATAGCTTCTTCTCTAGTCCATACTTCACGTATGAAGCTTTCATTTTTTTTTATTATTTCTCTCATTTTTTCTTCTATTTTTTCTAGTTCATTACTAGAAAAAATGTGGTCTGTTGAAAAATCGTAGTAGAAACCGTCTTTGATAGTTGGTCCAACAACTGTTTTTACTTCAGGAAACATTTCTTTTATAGCTTGTGCCATAATATGAGCAGTGTCGTGTCGTATAATGTCAAGTCCTTCATCACTATCTAATGTTATAACTTCAAATTTACAATCTTCTGTAATTTCTGTAGATAGGTCTAATGACTTGTCATTGATTTTTATAGCTATTGCTTTGTTTAATAATTCTGGAAATAAATGTGTTATTATATCTGATCCTTTAATTCCAGGAAGAAATTGTTTACAGGAATTGTCACTAAAATAAACATTTATCATTTTTTATGTTCCATAGTTATTTTGAGAGTAGCTTCTATTATATATGGTTTTGTTATATGTGTAACATTTTATATGTAGGAATTGTTAAAAAAAAAAGTTGTACCACCTTCTAATATTTTTCATTTTGTATTTGTATATCATATGTTTTTTACTATCTATTATATATTAGGATATTTATGTTATTACGTGTTATGCTTTTCTATCTTGGTAGTAGTTGTTTTTACTGTATAATTCTTTTAGTTAATTCTATAAATTGATAAATCTTAATGTATTATGATGATAAAAAATGAAGTATTAGAAAAAGCTAAAATTTGTGTCACTGGTTTAATAGATAATAATTTAAAAGTAATTATTACTGAGTCATGTACAGCTGGTTTAATGTCATTTGTAATTTCTTGTATTCCTGGAGCATCTAAAGTGTTAAGTTGTAGTTTTGTTGTGTATTCAAATTATGCTAAATCTAAAATTCTTGGTATAAATATGGATATGATTGATAAGTATGGAGCTGTAAGTCCAGAAGTATCTCTTTTAATGGCAACTTGTGCTTTAAAAGCTTCGGAAGCTGATATATCGATTTCTATTACAGGATTTGCAGGACCTAGTAATAATATTTGTGAAAAAGTTGGATTGGTATATATAGGTTATGCTATTTCTGAACTGGAAAGTGAATATAAAAAATGCTATTTTCAGAATATGAATAGATATGAAATACAGATGTCATCAGTAGATTTTGCTTTGGATTTTCTCTTATATAAAATAAGGCAATTAAAGTAGGCATATTTTAACAAAAACTGTATTTATTTTATACAATATAATGTTTTTTATAGAAGGGGAATAAGGACTTTAGTACGTTTATAGGTAGTTTTGCTACAGTATTAATAACCTTTAATATGTATTAATTTGTAGAAAAATTTAAAAGAGTTCTGATTATTTACGGAAAAGTGTGAATTTATATATCTTAGTGGTAGTGTATTTATGCTTGTTATGATGTATTAAATAGCTAAAAATATAATTATTGAATGATGTTTTACTAATGGGATAGTGTATATACTTTTATTAGTAGGCATAATAAATGCAGGAGTAATGTATTGTAGCTTTATAGATAAATGAGTAAATAGTTCTTGTATTATAGTTTTTTTATGGTGGTAAATATAAATTGAAGTGAGTAATATCATAAAAATTTGTAAGTTATAGAGTAAATATATATAGGAATTATTGTATAAAGTTTTACTGTAGTTGTAGTAAAGTAAAGACTAGGGTAAGTTATGTCGTAAATATTGTAAGTATAAATTAGTAGGGAGTTTAATATTAATTATTTATTATTACTACAATAAAATTATGTATAGTAACTTTTTTATAATACAATTTATCAATAAACTTGCTATATTTATGGTTCTCTTGTTTAGCTTGGTATTATACTTAGAACAACCAAAATCAAATATAGTAAACTAAGTAAAATATTGCAATTATATAATAAAACGAGTGTATACATATTTTGATATGTAGCATTGTTGTAGTAAATGATGAAAACTTAGGTAAATATGAAAAATCATAACTACTATAATCTATAAGCTTAGTATGTTGCTATAATTTATTGATTAAAAGTAACATAAGAACTATATGACAGATTTTTGGATAGTTACCTTAATGATATGTGTAAAATTTAAATAAATAATAACAATAAATCTTTACTTAATACATCTAAACTACTACATAAAAAACATTAAATGAACTATAAAAAAACTAACTGAGAGAAAATATAGTTTGATTATACACAAAGGAAATTAAGATGACTTTTTTGATCTGTCAATTCGCTCTTTAATTCTTGCAGATTTACCAAATAAACTAAGCATATAATAAAGTTTTGCTCTGCGAACTTTACCAAACTTTACTACTTCTATGGATTCTATAGTAGGGGAATATAAAAATACTTGTAACTGTATACTCTCATTATAACTTATTTTTCTTAATGTAAATGAAGAATGTAATCCATTATTTCTTCTCTTTATACACACTCCTTCAAATGTTTGAATACGTTCACCAGCACTGTCAAATATTTTCATAGTTACTCTTAGCGTATCACCTGACTTAAACTTTGGTATTTCTCTATTGGATAATAACTTAATTTGTTGCTCGTTAAACTCTTTGAGTAAGTTACTCATATATATCTCCATCCGCAGTATTAGTTAATTCAGGACGCCTTTGCTTTGTAATACGATAAGATTGCTGAGTCTTCCAAAGATTTATTTTTTTATGATTTCCAGATACTAATACACTTGGAACCTCTAGGCCCCTCCAGTTTGCTGGACGTGTATACTGAGAGTACTCAAGACCATAACTTGCAGTAAAACTTTCATCACGTATACTATCAACATTACTTACTACCCCAGGTATAAGCCTAACACAAGTTTCTATAAGAACCATAGAAGCAACTTCCCCACCTGATAATATGTAATCTCCAATGCTTATCTCATAAAAATCATAAAAGTCTAAGACTCTTCTATCTATTCCCTCAAAGCGACCACATAGTATAGTTATATTAGAAAAATGTGCTAATTGTCCAGAAATATCTTGATTTAATTTTACTCCGCTAGGAGACATATATATTAATTTTGTCTCTTTATTTGTACTTAATACATTATCTATTGCTGAACCTATAACATCTGCTTTCATTATCATTCCAGGACCACCGCCGTAAGGTTTATCATCTACAGTTTTATGTTTATCTGTTGCAAATGATCTAATGTCAATGACATTTAGGTTCCAAATACCTTTATTTAAGGCTTTACCTATGACTGAGTAACCCAATGTCCCTGGGAACATTTCTGGGAATATAGTTAATATATTAACGTTAAATACCACTATTGCTCCCTATAATTTCTGGTAATTTTAATATTACATATCTTTCTTTAGTGTTTATATGTGTGAATATATCTTTTGAGAATGGTAACATAGTACTTTTTTTTGAGTTATATAATAGTATTTCTATAATGTCGCATGACCCAAAATTATAAATTTTTTTTATAGTTCCAAAAATATTATTGTCTTCTAAAATTACTTGTAATCCTACTAAATCACTATGATAAAACTCATTTTCAATTAAGTTGGGTAATTTAGTTTTTTCTATAAATAGCTTTTTATTTCTTAATAGTTCTGCGTTGGTTCTTGATGTTATATTGTTAATTTTTGCTATTATTGTATTTTTTGATACTACCTGTATTATATTGATTTCATATGTAGTTATGCCATCTGTGAGTTTTCCGTAAGAAGTAAAATTTTGTGGATTTTCTGTAAAAGTTTTTATTTTTACATGTCCTTTTATTCCATGAGGTGATGTTATTATACCCAGGCAGATAAAATCACTATTCATTTTGTAGTTTAGCTAATTGTAAATTCTAATATTATACACCAATACTTCTTTTTTATAAATACTACTGTAAGTTGATTTGTATAATATTGGTATATGATTTTATAACAATTACTTTGTGTTTTTACTAAGAAAAGAATAGGATTTGTAATGTTGTTATGTGGAAAACACTATAACTTATCATCAGTAATTGTAGTGTTATGATGTGTTATATAACTAAGTAATTCTTTTTTTATAATACATTGTAATTGTATTTAGTTTTGGTAATACCAGTATGGTGTTTATCTTTAGATATCTCGTTAAAAATGTATTGGTAATATTTATTTTATGGTATGCAAGAGTATTATAAATATGTAAGTTTATGTTAAGGATATTTTTAGCTTTTCTAGTATGGAATTAAGTTGTTGAGAATTCTTATATTTTATAATGATGTTTCCTTTATTATTTAAACCGTTTATTTTAACATCTAGATTTAGTGTTTGTGATAATGATTGTTCTAACTTTTTTAAGTTTGTATCTGTTTGTTTTTCTTCAGCCTTTTTTGATTTTTGTAATTTCTTAACTAGTAATTCTGTTTGTCTTACGTTCAAATTTGAATCAATGATTTTTTGTGCAATTTCTTCTGCATTTTCTGTATTTATTAGTGCTCTAGCATGTCCAAACGATATTGTTTTATCATTTACCATTGATTTAATAGATTGTGGAAGTAATAATATTCGTATCATGTTTGTGATATAACTACGACTTTTTCCTAAAATAGAAGCTAAGTCTTCATGTGTATAAGAAAAAGTGTCAATAAGTTTTTTATATGCTTCAGCTTCCTCTATTGGTGTTAAATTCTGTCTTTGTATATTTTCTATGATTGATAACTCAAAACATTGACTATCAGTTACTTCTTTTACAATTACAGGTACTGATTTTAATTTTGCTAAAATGCTAGCTCTCCATCTTCTTTCTCCTGCTATTATTTCGTAACTAGTTTTGTGTGGATTTTTTCTTACTACTATGGGCTGTATTATACCGTGTTTAGCTATAGATTCTGCTAGTTCTTTAAGAGATTCTTTTTCAAAAATTTTTCTGGGTTGTGATGTACTAGGATTAAGTAGATTTATCGGCATTGTAATATAATTGTTAGGATTTACATTGCTACTAGTAGCATTATTACTGTTATCATCTATTGTGCTGTTTCCTATCAGTTCAAAAATACCTTTTCCTAGTCGTTTTGTCATTTTGAGATACCTAATTTTGTTGTCTTTTTAGTATTTCTTTTGCTAAGTAGATATATGCTTGTGAACCTGCACATTTAAAGTCGTAAATAATAGCAGGTTTTCCATGAGATGGTGCTTCAGATAATCTTACGTTTCTAGGTATAACTGTTTTATATACAGATTCTTTTAAATATTTTCTTATATCTTCTTCTACTTGTTCACTAAGCTTGTTTCTTTTATCGTACATAGTTAGAATAATTCCTTCAATTGATAATGATGGGTTTAGATGCTTCTTTATTAATTCTATTGTTTTTATTAAATGACTTAGTCCTTCTAGAGCAAAAAACTCACATTGTAAAGGAATTATAACTGCGTTTGCAGCTATTAGTGCATTTACTGTTAGTAATCCTAAAGATGGTGGACAATCAATAAAAATGTAATCATATGATGTCTTTATTTCTGATAAGGAATTTTTTAACACAAATTCTCTTTTTTGTACTTGTGTTAATTCTACTTCAGCTGCAGATAAATCTACTGTTGATGGTAGTAAATCTAAGTTTGGTATCTCAGTTTTTATTATAGCTGATGATGTGGGTATATTATTGATTAATACCTCATAAACTGTGTTAGTTCTTTGTTGGTAAGTTATACCAAAGCCAGTACTACTATTACCTTGAGGATCTAAATCTATTAGTAGTGTTTTTTTGTTTACAATAGCAAAAGCTGTAGCTAAGTTTATACTGGTGGTGGTTTTTCCAACACCTCCTTTTTGATTGACTATTCCAAAAACCTTACTCATAGAAATAATATACATTTTATAGAATTATATATAAGATAAAAATTGTGTCACTGAATTTTTTATTTATAAAAAGATATGCAACAGTATTTGTTTATCGAGAAAAATTAATGATTTGATTAAATAGGTTAGTATAAAATATAGTTCTAAAAAGGATAAAATTTGATTTCAAGTAGTGTTAGAAGCTTTTTTTAATACTTAGGTAATTATAATAAATAATACATTTTTTGTTTATGGGTATATAGTTTCACGTGAAACGTAAGGGTTTCTTATACCTAGTTTATCTAATAATTTTATTTCTATGGATTCCATTATATATTGCATTAATGGCTCTTCATGATTGTAATCTAGAATGTGTAATAACCCGTGGATAAGCATGTGGCATGTGTGATGTTCTATCGGTATATTAAGATCAATAGATTCTTGTATCAACGTATCTAATGAAAGAAATATTTCTCCTAAATTACATTTTTTGTTTAGTTTATCATATGGGAATGATAGTACATTTGTTGGTTTATTTTTATTCCTATACTCATAGTTTAATTTTTGTAAAAGTATGTTATTTGCTAATACTATGGAAATTATAGGTTTATATTCATAGATATTTAAGTTTATCAATGAGGATTTAATAACATTTTTGACGAAGATTTTTGGTTTTTTTATTGTACTATACCATTTTTTATAATAAACATTTATCTCAATCACAAAGAAGTCTCACTTATTTCTAATATGGAATTCCATTCTTTTTCTGTTATTGGAGAAACTGATAGTCTTGGTTGTCTTAACATAATAAGATTTTTCAAATTGGTTTCAAGTTTTATATCTTTTAAATGCACTGCTTTTTTTAATTTTGTATGTATTTTTACATCCACTACACCAAATTTATCATTTTTATTAAAACAGTAAAATTCTTTATATATAGATACAATACCTATGATACTTTTTTCTATTCCAGAATGGTAAAAAAAAGCAAGGTCATTAGATTTCATTAATCTTAAGTAACCTTGTGCTTGATAGTTGAGAACATTATCCCATACAGTAATGTTACTACGTACCATATCACTCCAAGAAAAATCTTGTGGTTCTGTTTTTAAAAGCCAATAAGACATTGGAAATTATTTTTTTCTCAGAAAAGTTGGTATGTTAAAGGAATCTTCATCCCAATAGTCATTACGGTTAGGATATACTTTTTTATGTTCTGAATTAGGAATTGTATTAGATTTGTGATTATCCGTTTTGTAATGACTATGTCTCTTATTATGATTCATAGAGTTAAAATTATCCTCTCCTGGATCATTTGGTTTATAATAAGCAATCTCATTATCTGAATGGTTAAAGTTCTTATTTGATACTTCAGAAAAATTTATGCTATGATCTTCTCTATCTTTGTTCATACTTTTATTCTGTATTACTACTTCCTCATTATCTATTCCTGTTGCTAGAACAGATACTCTCATTTTTCCTTCACTTTCTTTGTCAAATGTTGAACCAAATATTATATTAGCATGACTGTCTACTTCTTCTCTTATGCGATTTGCAGCTGCATCCACTTCAAATAAAGTCATATCTAATCCACCAGTTATGTTGATTAGTATCCCTTTAGCTCCTTTCATTGAAACATTATCTAATAAAGGATTAGATATCGCAGCCTCAGCTGCTAATATAGCTCTATTTTCTCCTTCTGCTTCTCCTGTGCCCATCATTGCTTTGCCCATTTCGCTCATTATTGCTCTAATATCTGCAAAGTCTAAATTAATTAATCCTGGCATTATCATTAAATCAGTAATACCACGTACACCTGTATGTAATACGGTATCTGCAAGTTTAAATGCATCAGCAAAAGTTGTTTTTTCATTTGCAATTCTAAATAAATTTTGATTAGGAATTACTATTAAAGTATCAACATACCTCTGTAACTCTTCTAGACCATACTCAGCAGTTCTCATTCTATGTGCTCCTTCAAAATGAAAGGGCTTAGTAACAACTCCTACAGTTAGAATTTTATTTTCTTTTGCAGCTTTTGCAATTACAGGGGCTGCACCTGTTCCTGTTCCACCACCCATTCCAGCAGTTATAAACAGCATATTACTATCTACTATTTCTTCTATAATTTCATTAATTGATTCTTCAGCTGCACCTTTACCAATTTCTGGTAGTGATCCTGCTCCCAATCCTTTTGTTAGTCCAATTCCTAGTTGGATTTTTTTTTCTGACAGAGAGTTTTCTAATGCTTGAGCATCTGTATTTGCTACAACAAAATTAACTCCATGTAAATTAGACTGTATCATATTATTGACAGCATTACCACCTGCACCACCTACACCAAAAACTGTTATTCTTGGTCTTAATAGAGATTGATCTGGTAAATAAATATTTAAAGACATATTGAATACGTAATAAAGATAAGCTAATATACTACGCCAATAAAATAATGCAAATAATTTGATTAATAATAGAACAAGTTACATCAGTATTTTAACTAAATATACATATTATAACTAGCATCAATTATTAATTTTACACTAATAAAAGTAAAACAATAATCCTTTTATGTTTTCTTATATTTAAAATTGATTTTGCATTATTAGTATTAAAAAAATAAATATAAATGTTTTTTCTCTGTAATTTTAGGAAAAATAAGTGATGTTAAATTTTACAGTTGATATGTAATATAAGTTTTATCTATATATTAGATTATCTATAAAAGATTATAAAACCATTTGTAATATTTTGATTTCTAATCGTGAGATTGTTCTTTAATAATATGTTTTTATAATTTTGGGGTGCATAGAAATATCAAGCGTTATATTTTTGTATATCTTAGTTGTAAGGTAAAAATTATATGAAGTTTTTATGTTAGATGTAGTAAAAATACTATTAATTAATACTTTATTGTATAGCTTAAGCTTCTCAAGAATGAGATATGGTTAAAAATATATAATAAGTCAATATATTAGTGTGTGTAAGTATAATAAATCTACAATTCATATTTATGTGAGTTTATAACCTTATGATCGAATTATAATTTTAAAGATAACGTAGACTTAAATTATTTAATTACTTATATAGAACATAATGATAATAACTTAATGTGTTTGAGTTACCTTGGTTTATATTATAATCAGTAACTAGCTTTTTATATTAACCCATCTGGTATTTGTGTAAAAGCATTATAAGCTATAGCATTGTGAATGATTGTTTTATAGTTTTTGTTAATATCCTATTTCTTAACTACTGTGACAACGTTTGATATTAATAGATCTAATAAAAAATATAGTATAGTGAATGAATATTTAATATATGTTCTGTAATTTTGGTGTTCGTAGGTGAATATTAGTATAAATTTAGATTATGTTTGTAAATTATATGATCAAACTAAGTAATTTTTAAGTTCAGTGAGTGATATTGAAATACTACAAAATAAAAAGTGCTTTATTATGATTTGAATCAAAAGGCAGTGTAAATATTTGTAATATTTATTAATGTGAAGTACTTAGATAAATATTAAAAAATATAGAATAATATAAACATAGTATTAATACTTATATTGATATTGTTGATATTATTGTTTTATATTTAAAAAGATAAAAAGTTTATGTTGTATTTTTCTTTCCTATTCAAAGTGAGATGTAAAAATTTAAGCTCTATTTAATGTGTGATACATTAGGCATATATATTGTGTATGGTTTTTACTTAACTTGATTGATATTAAGTTGGTTTTTAGTACTAAGTATAGTGTGTGTATAGTTTTGTTCATAAATTAATGTAAAAGATTGTAATAATATAGGTATGGACCTATAGAATTGGTTTACTGCCATATTTTAATTTATGATAGATTTACTATATTTAGGTTAAAAAAATAATTTTTTTGCATAAAATTTTTAATAAGTTATTATATGTATATATAATTTATGTTAATAACATGGTTTTTTATGACATACGATATTGATTTTTTGATAGAAAAGAGTAGTGGTTTTGATGTTTATTCTGGTGAGATGCACTTGAATCCAGCTGGGAGTGAGTATTATATGAGTGGATCTGTTACTAATCAACATACAGGAGATGTTGGGGAACTAGGTTTAAAATATAATAATATTACTGTTGATAATAACTCTGTAAAATGCAATATTGATATTGCTCTTCAATGTTACCATTCCAGTGATAAAATGTATGAAAGTGCATTTTTTAATAAAGATTTTAAAATATCAAATCTAGATAGAGGTAATGTGATGTTAATTGATGATGATTACTCATTACCACAAAAACTACCAGGAGAAGTTAAAGTTGAGACTAAGCAAAATCATGTTATAATGCTTGTGCGTTCAAGTGAAATGTATGCGTAGTAGTTCCTACTTGACAGTTAACTGTTTTATGATAATAAGCTTATGTTGTCAATTTGATATATGTTTCAAATATAACTATAAAATTCATTTTGGTGATAAGTAGATATTTAATATTGCCTTTTATATAAGTTAATAATGTTGTTATTTTATAGCATTTAAGGTATATGTTATGGTATATGGTCCATCCTTATACCATAACGTATTTTTTAATTTTTATGATTGACAGTTAAGCATGGTAATTTGTTTTTTTATTATTATGTTTTTTGTATATAGCCTAGCTTAAGCTTAATTATAAGAAATTTATTTGTAATCATTATTACCTTTTTGTTTTATATTGATAATGCATAATTACTGTTCCTTATTTTTTAATGATATTAGTATGTGTTATCTATATACTTGAAGGTTTATAATTCTAGTGTAGTTTTTTGATAGAATGTAAGTATTATCTTTTAAAGTTATTTTTGTTAGTTAATATAAAAGATATATAATATTGTTTTTATTGTATTTATGATACATATCTTATATAGCATGTATTATGTACTTTAATAATGTTATATCTGTATTTATTATGTGAATATTTGTATTATTAATAATTTTTGTGGTATTGTTTTAGGTTTCTATTTTAATAGTACTTATAATTTTTTATCATTGTTGATAATTAGTATTGATTACTTATTAACTAATAATCCAGATTGAATGATACTAACCTAATATTTAATTATAGAAAATAAGTGAGTATTTATATATGTAACTTACATTTCTGTGGTATGAGAAAGCAGTGTACTTTTACAAAAGTTAGGTTATGAGTATCAAAGAGATATATTAAATGCTTTACTGTATCGAGTAATGTTCTATTCATGTTTTTTATATAAGAATTTATTTATGTTAAATATTAAGTAAAATATACTGACATTTTTTGTAGATTATCATGATTTAATATACTATTACATATACTAAAGAACTGTAGTGCTTAATATAATATATAAAAATAAGGTAGTTGAAGAAGTTATGTCTAATAAAAAATGATTATGTTTCATGTGAAACATAAAGAAAGCATATTGAAGTAATTATGGAAATTATAACATCATTTTTATAAGATAATGACAACATACTAATATTCTTATGTAAGGTTATGCAATTAGTAAATATTGATTTTATTATTACAATAGTAGCATTGAGATTTTGTATAATACTTTTTATAGATCTTATTTATTTTTAATTAAATATTTTCTCCATGGCAGTGTTTATATTTTTTTCCTGATCCACAAGGGCATTTTTCATTTCTTGATATCTTGATGGAATTAATATCTTGTGAGCTTTGTAAATTATTTAGTTCCTTGCTGTAACTATGAAATATGTTATCAGATTTTAAGTGAGCTAATCTTTGTATTATTAGTTCATAAAAATTGCTCATCATACTTTCAAGCATAGAAAATGCCTCAGACTTAAATTCATTTAATGGATCTTTCTGTGCTATTGATCTTAAATTTATTCCACATTTTAAGCTATCTAATGCAGCAAGGTGTTCTCTCCACAAGTAATCTAGTGACATTATCATTACTTTTTTTGTAAGATTATCCCATAAGTCTTTTTCTTTACTTGTAAATTCTGCTATTTTCTTATTGAAAAATTCATCGGTGATGTTGTTTATATGTTCTATCAGTTTGTTTTTACTTTCAAGTTCACTGATCGTGTTGTAATCTAGTGTAATGCTGTATATTCTTGTGATCTCTGATGATATTAACTTGTAAGTCTCATCATCTAAGTTGTAATATTTATCATGTATAATATTATTTACTATATCACTATTGATATCTCTATATATTAAAGAAATATTATAAGAATCATTGTCTAAAATACGATTTCTTTGGTCAAAAACAACCTTTCTTTGTTCATTTATTACATTATCGAATTTTAGTAATGATTTTCTAATATCATAGTTTCTTAATTCAACTTTGTGTTGTGCTTTTTCAATAGCTCTACTTATCCAGGTATGTTGTATTGCTTCACCTTTTTTCATGCCTAATTTTTTTAACATACCTTTTATTTTATCTGATCCAAATATTCTTAATAGATCATCTTCTAATGATAGAAAAAATTTTGATAGTCCTGGATCTCCTTGTCTTCCTGAACGTCCTCTTAATTGATTATCAATTCTTCTACTTTCATGACGTTCTGTACCAATTACACATAATCCTCCAGCTTGTATAGCTATTTCTTTATCTTTATTTACTTTTTCTACTAGTTGTTTATATTTTATACTTATTATTTCTTTATCTAAAATATTGGCAAGTGTTGTTTTTGCTAACATTTTTAGGTTACCACCAAGTTGTATATCTGTGCCTCTACCTGCCATGTTTGTAGCAATTGTTATGGTTCCTGGTATACCTGCTTGTGCTATTATATATGCTTCTTGTTCATGATAACGTGCATTTAATACTGAATGTTTTAGCTTATTTTTTGTAAGTAACTTTGATAGTATTTCTGATTTTTCAATACTTATTGTTCCTACTAATACAGGTTGTAACTTTTTATGACATTCAGAAATAAATTTTATAATTGCATCAAACTTTTCTTCTTCTGTACAGTATATATCATCATTTAAATCAATTCTTTGAACTGGAGTATTTGTTGGAATCTGTACGACTTGTAAGTTATATATCCCTAAAAGTTCTTCAGATTCAGTTTCTGCTGTACCAGTCATTCCAGATAGTTTCTTATACATACGGAAGTAGTTTTGAAAAGTGATGGAAGCTAAAGTTTGATTTTCATTGTTTACATTTAATTTTTCTTTTGCCTCAATAGCCTGGTGTAATCCATCTGAGTATCTTCTGCCGTCCATCATACGACCTGTAAACTCGTCTATAATTATTATGTTGCCATCTTTTATTATATAATCCTTATCTAGAGAAAATATTTTATGTGCACGTAACGCTTGGGTTATGTAGTGCATAATTATCATATTATCAATATCATATAATGAGGTGTTAGAAGAAATTAATTTATGTTGAATTAATAGGTTTTCAATTTTTGTTATACCGCATTCTGTTAAAAATATGTTTCTGTGCTTTTCCTCTAACTCATAGTCCTCTTCACTGAGCTCATATATTAATTTATCTATTTTATTATACATCTTTATATCTTGGTCTACTTGCCCAGATATGATTAAAGGAGTTCTTGCTTCATCTATTAGAATTAAATCTACTTCATCAACTATGGCATAATTGAAACCTCTCTGTACCATCTCATTTCTTGAGAATTTCATGTTATCACGTAGGTAATCAAAACCTAAATTATTGTTAGTTGAGTACACTATATCACAGTTATAAGCCTTTTTTCTATCTAAGTCATTTGTGTCACTGAGTATGCATCCAACAGTTATTCCTAAAGAATTGTATAATTCTCCCATCCAATCAGCATCACGTTTTGCTAAATAATCATTTACTGTTACTACATGTACTCCTTTGCCTTCTAAGGCATTTAAATATGCAGCTAGTGTTGCTACTAAGGTTTTTCCTTCACCTGTCTTCATTTCTGATATCATTCCTTTATGTAGTACTATACCACCTATAAGCTGAACATCGAAATGTCTCATATTAAGTATACGTTTTGATGCTTCTCTTACTACAGCAAAGGCAGGTACTAATATGTCATCTAAGGTTTTTCCATTGTTTAGTTGTTCTTTAAATTCTATAGTTTTATTTTTTAAGGACTCATCAGAAAGAATTTGAAATTCATGCTCTATTGCATTAATCTGGTTAACTATTTTATACAATGACTTTACTAATCTAGTATTTGTTGAGCCAAAGATTCTTTGTGCAATATTTAGCATATGTGTTGATACAATGTTTAATTTGTTAGGTTGTGAATTATATGATTAAAAACATAAAAATACAATAAAATTAGCAAATAGCAGATGTTAGCTCATTTGTTATTATTTACGATATATAAAGGAATTATAAATTTAAATCAGCGGAATACAGTACTAAATATTTGGAAAAATATTTTGTACATGTATCAAAAAGTCATAACAAAACTAAAGATATGACAAGATGAAAAATATAAATAATAAAAAAAGGACACAATAAAGTAGATATTGAAATCTACTTTATTGTGTTTAACAATCATGAAAAAATTACTTATTCTAGCTATGTTGTTATTCTGCGTCTTGCACTTCTTGTGGTTGTACTTCTTGCACTTCTTGTGGTTGTACTTCTTGTGCTTCTTGTGGTTGTACTTCTTGCGCTTCTTGTGGTTGTACTTCTTGTGCTTCTTGTGGTTGTACTTCTTGTGCTTCTTGTGGTTGTATTTCTGCTGCTTCTTGTTCTTCCTCTTGTACTTTTTGTACATTTTGTTCTTCTGATTTATGGAATGATATTGTTATATCATGACCGTTAAAAACAAGATCTCCTTCTTTATTTACAGATTCTACATATCCACTGTGCTCACCTACTTCAGGTAATCCTGGGCTGAGTGCATGTTGTGTAAATTCATAGCATAAAATAGGTGTTTCATCATCATCTTCACTAAAATCTAAATGTCCTGTAAAATGACCAAGGGTACCTACACCATGATCTAAGTGAAGATCAGTATTAAAATTACCATCACTGTCTACGGTAATTTTTCCTACATAATGCATTGGATTGCCATTAATTGTAATATTAACGTCGAATTCACCAAAAATAGTCATAATGACTTACCTAAATTTATTAATACTAGGATTATATGATGATTAATATTGAAAAACAATATATTTTAGTTTCTTAATGGTAATAAATTCCTTTATATAAGATATTTGTATCTTAAAAGCGTATATATTAATATATATGTATAATATAATGGATATTAATACATATATGTTTATGAATAATCTAAAAAATTTACTTATGTGTTTGATATTTAATATTATATTAATTAAATAATTATGATATTTATATAATAATTTGTATTTTTAACTAATAACTTTTATGATAACAACTTTATATTACTTAATGATTAGCATCTATAATTATTGTTATGGATACTTTCTATAAGTATGATGTTATGAGTAATAGTATTAAAAACTATGAATGACATAATTGATAAAAAGTTATATTACAAGATATTAGCTGAGAAAAGTTGAATTTGCTGTTATAATAATAAAAAGTAGTTAGTTAGATAATAATTTTAATTAAAAACTCGTAACAGAGATCTTTCTAGTCTAATAATAAGCTTACTATCTTTAAGTATTATAAATTTTCTATCAGATTAAGGTAGAATTTATCCTAATAAGTAGGGCACATACATATTTTTTATACAATAGTAAGATTTTTTCAAATATAAGAATAGATTAATAAACTTTATAAAAAATACTCCTGAGATATTGTTTGCGATCACATTTCATACATTAAAAAATATTCTAAAGAAACTAAAACTATTTTAAAAGAGCATATGAATTAATAGTGGTATCATTTTAAATTGCTACTTATTACATATCTCTATACTACATAAATTTTATTATACTTAGAAGATATGTAAACCAGTTGTAATACATTATATAACAACCTCATTAAAATATATTTCACAACAAAAACATTAGCGATAATAGACCTTCATAATGTTACAATAGCAAAAAAGCAACTTAATTAAGATATAAAATCTATAGAACCAAATAAATCATACCCGTGTTTAAAATACAGACTTACATTTTTATAACATATAACATAACAACTACTAATACTAAAGATATGTTAAATAAAATGTGAAAATACTTATTATATAAATAAGAGTAACTATTCGGTTAGACTAGTATTTTTATTGACTTTTATATTATTAAATAAAGAGAGCAAAGAATCTCTGTTTAGTGAAATAGAAACATCATCGTATTTTAAAACTAACAAATTATCAGCAAGAGTAGCTGTTAATTTACCATATAATGATTGTAATACTCCTTTGTCCAAGTTAGTTGCTTCAATTAGTAACTCAACTAAGTACTGGTCTTCTGTTTGTGTAGGAGACAGTGTTATCATTAAGTTAACAAAAGGTTCTTGATCTGCTGCATAACTCACAGGATACTCAGTATACACTATATCACTTCCAGTTTCATTATTAGTATTCAAAATGTCCATATATTACCTAAAATTAGTAAAAGATTATTATATATACTGATTATTGTAAAAAAACAATATATTTGATCATAATATAGTGTAATAGAATGTTTTTGTTACCAGTTCCTTCTATGATTTATATATTGAAAGAATAAATTTTTTTTTAATGGTATAGAAATTATATATAAATTTCAGTAATTCTAATACATTTTAGCAGTGCTGATTATAATGTATTTTTAAATCTTTATTCTTAAATTATGATATTTATTATGAAATACATTTAAAGTATTAATAAGAATATTTTCTAATTTGTTGATAATAATATATGTGTTTTATAGTAAGAGTATTCTACTGTTTTAAAGTTCTGCAGGTTATTTATTATGCTCCCGATTAGCTATTGTAATTATGGTATATAAATAACCTTATTTCTTTTGTTTTGTTCTGTATACAATGCTTGACTTAATATACTTTGTTATAGTACACTCCCGTAGTTTACCTTTGGTTATTAATGGATAAAGAAATGAATTATAAGGAATTTGTTTTAGGTGTTACATTAAGTGCATTGTTGTTTTCTTTACTACCTGAACGTGCTATATCTGATATGGATGTTTCAGAAAATAGAAGTAGGTTTTATGCAGGTGTTCAGTATAGGACAGGTATACCAAATTTTGATAATTTTTCAGCTTCAGAAACAATCCCTGGTTTAACTAAGGGTGTTTATGGATTAGATTTGGATCTAAGTAAATCTGATATTACAAAACGTGCTAATTTTACAAGATTATATAATCCTACTTATAGTACCAGTTCTACAGGGATAGGTGGTATGTTTGGGTACTATTTTGATAATATAAGAATGGAATTTGAAACATCTTATTCAAGTTTCGGAATTGAAAGGCAGTGGTATCCTGAAGGGAGTCAAAGTCATAAGTTTTGTGCTGTATCTCGTCAAGATAATGCAGCTCCTAATACTGACTCAAGTAATAATAATGATTTTGTAGTGTTGGAAAATAATGGGGTTAAGATTAGGACATTGCATGTAAATTTTTGTTATGATGTTGCTCACGGAAATATTCCTTTAGCACCTTACGTGTGTGCTGGTATTGGTGGGGATTATGTAAAATTTATAGGAGTTTCATTGCCTAAATTTTCTTATCAGCTTAAATTTGGAGTAAACTACCCACTAAGTATTCGTACTATGCTATTTGGTGGTGGGTATTATCATAAAGTTATGGGTAGTAAATATGATAGGGTGAAAGTGGTTTATCATCCTGTTCAGTTAAATACTGTTCCTAAAATGACATTTGTTTCTGCTAATTTAGATATTGATTATTTTGGTTGTGAGGTTGGGATTAGATTTTTCTTATAGTAAATAAGTAATATATAGTTTTTTTATATTAATACTTGATGTTATGTTTTTTTAGTTAGGTTATCTATTTACTAGTCCTTGTCTTTAACTATGTATTTCTAGTTATTGAGATTGATAGTTTGTATGATAAGAGAACATGGGTGGTAAGCACTATTTTTAGTTACTGTTAAAGGTTTAAAGGTAGGCTTGGTATTTTTCCTTTTATAATTTTTAGTTTATTACAGATGTGTTTTTATTGTGATGTCTATGAAATAAGTAATAGTATTGATGAATTAAGTTTGTTGTTTTATTAATCTGCAAATAGCTTGTGGTATATGGATTAAGCTTTGTTTGTTTTCTAAAACGTATAATTTATTTAAATATAATTATATGCTATTGTTATATATATAATTAGATATGAGTTTGTTAATATTGTATGTATCCTTAGGTTAATTGCTAATTTTAGTATTTAATTGTGGATTGTTATTATATATTTTTATAGTATTTAACATGTTTTGAGCTAATACATGTAATGTATTTTAATGTATCATAAATTTTATATTAAGTAGTTTTGTGTGTTTATTTTTTATCTATAAGTTGAGTATATTACATGTATGTAAGTTTTTATGGTTTAATTCGATGTTTGGAAAAAAGGATTAGCTTGTTTAAAAAGTGTTTAATATTTGTGTTTCCTGTTTAAGGATAAGATGGTTTAACTATTTCTAAGTCTATATTAATAGTTAAAAGTCAAACTTTCATATAAATGCTAGATGTGAATAATATATATCTTTGCTATTATAGCCCAACCTAGTAAATTACATTTTTGTATGTTCTCTATTAATATTTTCCATTAAGCTTAATATAAAATTTAGTATAATTTATTTAATAATAGTTTTTCTAAACTAAATATTCCTCTAGTATTATAGCAATAGAAAGCATATTTATATCTTTTGGTAAGTTATATTTGTAAATTTTATTGGTATTAACTGTACAATTGAAACTATTTTTAGTAATGTAGTTGTGATTTTTTATATTTTTAAGTATGTAACTGTATATTATTGCGTTAAAAACTGTAATATTTGAAATTTATTTTATAGAAAGTTATAACCCATTGTAAAAGATTTTTTTTAATATAATAAAGATACAATATTAACAGCAAAGTCAGAGATATAAAATTTATTTATTAATGTGTAAACATGTTTATATTATAATGAACCATAGATATTAAAAAAATAAAAGCATCTGTTATCTTAATTACCTAATGTAATATATGTATTAGTAATGTACTTTACTAAAAAAGCAAATGTATTCTACTTTCAACATAGACTTTTATATACAACACTTCACTATTTCAAGTGATTACTTACCCTATTGTAAAAATAAGTATACAATTTTGAAGCAATATAACCTTACCTAAGGAATCTAAAAGAATACAAAAAATAAAACCAAAAGAAATAGCTAACAATCATACATGTATATCACATAAACTCATAATATACAATTGTTAGCTATTAACATATCATACAATAATTAACTATATAACATTTCAAGTTTTATGATGAAAAATCTATATAGCATAAACATACTTAAACTGGCGATATTAGCCAATTATTAATCACAATTATAGTTAAAATATAAACCTTCCTCCAATTTCTATACCAAAGTGACAAACATCAAGTGTTGCTGATGCAAAACCTGGATTGGCTACAGTAGATACTTTATTAGTTGCGGTAAATATTTTTAAAGTAGCAATATCTTTAAATTCATTACCTATAACTCTATGGAAATGTCCACCGATAAAGATAGAAGCTTCAGAATTGATTGAGTAACTTATGCCTAGCTTTCCTTGATAAGATAATTTAGGATTTGTAGCATTAATTACTGACACTAAATCAGTACCAATACCTGCACATACATATGGAGAAACTGGCATTCCATCAAGCATTATATCATAACACGCATTTAACATTAATGATATATTTGTTAAATTTTCATTTTTTATCATAACAGATGAAGCTAATGTTGCACCATTAGTAGCACTCTGTTGTGCTGTATCTAAAGCACAGTACATGTGTGCATCATTTTTGTAGTTGCCACCTGGGTTTTTTACATCAAAAGTTTCATAGGATACTTCGAACTCTATTCTTGGTCCATTCATTGAGTACCCAATTGCTCCAGCAAAACCTAAAAACGGATTGTTTTCATATCTGAAAGAATAATCTTTTTCAGTAAAAAGTGAAGAGTAATTGGTGTTTTCTGATGTTGGTACTTTAACTCCATCCCAATCTTTTTTTAGACCAAACACTGTTTGAGTATTTTTTGAATCTTCTTTAATTGACATTTTACCAAAGTGTGAAGCAGTTGGCATGTATTTTGCGCTAATGTAAACACTACCAGCTGGGTTGCTATCCTCCTGTATTACATCAGAAAAGGACACACCAGGTAAAAATGACACTAATGATATTAGTGTACTTGTGATAAAAATTTTCTTGCAATTCATATTACACCTAATAATGACAAATAAATTAACAATAGTAGAAGTAAAAAATAAAAGCAAGCTATAATGTAAGTTTTAGTATGAAATACTATTAGTAGGTGTAAAAAAAAATTAATAATTATACAAAACCAATAATGAAATTTATTTGAATAATTACTATTTCTTGAATACAAATACAAGTTATAAATAAAAATAAACTTAACTAATACATATCAAAAATGTTCTTATTTACATAAAAATACCTCATAAACCCATTAATATAACTCAGAATAAAGCTAAGGGAAAACTTTAGATAACTCTATGTTTTCCCTATTATGTACGATGCTACAAAATTTTTCTTTAGATTGTTTTTGTAATATCAGTGAAACAAAAATACTAGAAAGTAAACCTTACTCCAAGTTCACCACCAAAATATCCAGCGTCAAGAGTTACTGAAGCGGAAGTGCTTTGAGGAGCATCTGTTAAAGTTACAGGAAGCTTTACAGGTACTTTGTTATACTTGTTACCTATTACTCCATGGTAATATCCGCCAATAAATGCAGAAATTTCAGGAGTAATTGGATAACTAATACCAATTTTACCTTGGTAAGCAAATTTTAAATTTATATCATCAAATATAGATATAAGATCTGCACCAATACCAGCACATGCATATGGAATGAAAGGTACTCCTTCTGCTGTAATGTCATAGCAAGCATTAAACATTAATGATGAAAAAGTTACTCCATTATTTGTAAGTACAACATATTTTTTATCTGTCATGGTTTCTGCACGAGATAATCCATAGTGTTTATAGTAATCACTAGTATCAGTTTCATTAGCTGGATTTTTTGGGTTGAATTTTTGGTATGCAGCTTCAATCTCTACTCTTGGTCCATCCATGATATAACCTATGCTTCCTGAGAAACCTGAGATAAAATTATTTTGGCCCTCAAACGATATATCTGTTCTAGTGAAATCACTGTATTTTGTTATAGAACCCTCCTTTTTTAACCCAAATACCTTTTTAGTTGGAGAGTCTTTACCGTATACAGGAGTTTCCTCAGCAGAAAATTTTCTGAAGTGTGGTATGCTTGGGTTGTATTTTGCACTTATGTAGAACCCTTCTTTAGCATTTTCATTTCCAATGTTATTTGAACTTACAGGTTCTGCAAAAGACTGATATGGTAAAAATGACATTAATGAGATTAACGCACTTCTTACGAGAATTTTTTTATAATTCATATTAATAAACCTTTTATAAAAGATAATAAATAATTTAAGAATAATAAAATAAGTAAAGAAAAGCAAGGTAGAATGTAAATTTTCTTTAAAAATTATAGTTATATCAATTAATTTTTCAGAATAATTAATATAATACTATAAAATAGTATATAGCAATATTAATTAAATAGTTAATTATCCTAGTCTATACTGTTGTTTTTAGGTATGGAAGCTATTTTATACATTGTTATAATAACAGGGTAATTAATTAATAATTATAATATTTGAATGTTAAAACATAAAAAGCTATATAAAAAATAAATTAATATATTAACCATTTTTGAATGTGTGCATAATAATAGTTTTTATGATATATATTTAATTTATGAGTTTACACTTGTTTTAATAGGTAATTATTTTAATAAGTCAGCTTGTATTTGAAATACTATCTATAAACATAGGTAAAGTATATGCTGTTACAAAATACATATAAGGATATTGCATATATATAATTTTAAGTTTTTTATGTCAAAGTATTCTTAATAAGAAGAAGCTCTATTAATTGGGAAAAATAGTGATGATGTAAAGAAAATATTAGTATTATTTTTTTACATAAAAAATTTATAATTTTTGATATCTAAGTTTTCCTTATAGCTTGTTAAAAATGATTAATATTAATTATATCATGTGTCATGAACATATTAATGTGTGTCTGCTATTGTAATTACTTTATGATGTTTTGTTTTTAATGTTGTTTACATACTACTATCTGTTACCAGGTGGTCTAATCCTATAGAATAGTGGATGACAAATATTAATCTTATTTTTACATATAAATTTTCTATATGAAATATAAAAAGTTTTATAAAATTATTAGTAAAGAAAACATATATAATATATGTAAGTAATAGAAGGCATTTTAGTAAATATAGTGATATTTTTATTATGATAGATACAATGTGTAATTCATTTTTCTTAATGGTTTTATAAGAAAGAAATCATGCTTTGTTCATTATATAAATTATTGTTTTATGTAATACTTATGAGGTTATTTATATAATATAATATTATATTTGAATTTTTATATTTTTAATCAAAAAATAACTAATAGTTTTACTATACCTTATAATATTTTAAAATTCTATTTGTAAAGATAAAAAACATTAATTAGTATATTAAAAATATATAACGATTTTCTAACCTTAACTTAAATTATTTAGTTTAATCACCTAAAAAGTTATCACATAATAAGAAACGTTATTTATATTATTGTTGTATGTACCATATGATGTATACCAGTACCATTAGAATACTGATATACATTATATATAAAATCAAAATAATAAAAAACTTATATGATATCCACTAAGCTAAATTTTATTTACCAGAGAAAAACTTATTTTTTATATAACATTATAACTTTAATCCAAATCTTATTCCAATTTCTCCACCAAAATATTCAACATTAAGTGTAGCTATTGCAGATGTTACTAATGGGGTGTTATTCAGATCAGCAACATGAATAACTTTGAGGTTTTTGAATTTATTGTCTGTTACTTTGTAGTAATATCCATCTGCGAATAATTTAATATTGTTAGATATGGGATAGCTTATACCAAATTTACCTTGATAGGCAAGTTTTAGGTGTAATGCATCGAAAAATTCTATAGCATTTATACCAATACCTACACACATATAAGGTGATATTTTCAATTCATTTATAGAAAAATCATAACACCCATTAAGCATAATAGATGAAATATATACTCCATCATTTCTCATTACTGTATGATGTGTTCTTAATTCATACTGTCGTTTTGGTTCAAATGGTTTATATTTGTTCATAGCACGTGCTAACGCAAAATACCGATGTGCATCGTGTAGTTTATGACCGATTGGGTCTTTTACATCAAAGAATTCATAAGATCCTTCTAATTCAACTCTTGTTCCTTTAGTAGAAGAGTATCCAATAGCTCCACCAAAGCTTATGTTGTTATCTTGAAATTCTGCAGTGTATGGATGATTGAAGTTAGTAGATTCTCTAAGACCTTTATAAATTTTTTGTGATTTCTGCGGAGGTTTAGGAGTAACTAGACCTGCATCAATGTCTAAAGGTGCAATATCTTGTTTTGTGGCTACTAAATTTTCTGTGTTAGTATTAGTTTCTTTAACTGAAAAATTGCTAAAGTTAGAAACACTTGGTTTATATTGACCACTAATATATATGGAATAACGTATTTCAGTATTATTGTGCGTGATTTCTGAGAAAGATATATTAGGTATAAATGATAGCAATGTTAATACTATACCTGTTGCAATGAGTTTGTTTTTCATACGTGTCCTTTTTTAATTACAATTTATAATTTTAAGCCTAATCTTATTCCAACTTCGGCTCCGAAATATCCTATATTAAGTGTCGCTATTGCAGATGTATACCATGGTGCATTGTGTAAATTGGCAACATGAATAACTTCTAAGTTTTTAAATTTATTACCTGCTACTTTATGATAATATCCATTTGAAAATACTTTAATGTTGTTAGATAGTGGATAACTAATGCCAATTTTGCCTTGATAAGCAAACTTTATATGTGAGGTATCAAAAAATTCTATAGTGTTTATTCCAACGCCTGCGCATATATAAGGTGATATTTTTAATTCATTTACATGAAAATCATGACATCCATTAATCATAACAGATATGATTGACAGACCTGTATTTTTCATAACTGTATGATAAAAGTTGTTGAAAACATTGTCTAATTGATATGGTTTTGGCTCAAATTTTGTATCATTCATTTCACGTGCTAATGCAAAGTATCGATATGCATCATAAAGCATATATCCACCAGGATCCTTTACATCAAATATTTTATAAGATCCTTCTATTTCTATTCTTTTACTTTTTGAAAATTGATAACCGATTGTTCCACTAAAATTTATTATATTATCTTGAAATTCTGGATTATAAGGAATATTAAAATTACTAGGATGGCTAATTCCTGTAGCTTTAATAGTAGGTCCAGGATTTGGATTTCTTCTACTTACAATTGGTTTGTTATTATTTGTATGTACCTCTAAAGATGTAATGTCCTTTTTAACACCTATTAGATTTTTTGTATAAGTGTTAGTTTCTTTAACTGAGAAATTACGAAAATTGGAAACACTTGGTTTATATTGTCCGCTGACATATATGCTATACTGTATATGAGTATTGTTATTGTATTTAATTTCTGAGAAAGATGTGTTAGGTATGCATAACAAAAGTGCTAGTACTGTACCTGTAAAAGTAAGTTTGTTTGTCATAAAATCTCTTTATTTTATTGTTAGAATGTAAATCTTGCACCAATTTCAGCACCAAAATAGCTTATATTAAGTGTAGCAGCTGCATATGTAATTTTGGGATTATTTGCAAGCATACGAACTTGTATAGTATTCAAGTTTTTAAATTGATTGTTTTTTACTTTGTGATAGTACCCATCTGCAAATAAGCTAACTTGAGGAAGTATAAGATAACTAATACCAACTTTGCATTGATAAGCAAATTTTATATGTAGAGTTTCAAAAAACTCTATTGTATCTACACCTATTCCTAAACATATATAAGGTGAGGCTTTTAATTTATCTACAGAAATATCATAACATCCGTTTAGGAGAACAGACATGATTGATACACCATAATTTTTCATTATAGTATAATATGCAAGGTTGGTGGTATTGTTTGTTTTGTTATCTTGAGGTTGGTATGAATTATTTTTTACATCTCTTGCTAAAGCAAAGTATCTATATGCATCATTTACATCATAATATCCAGGGTTTTTTACATCGAATGATTTATAAGAACCTTCTATTTCAACTCTTAAATTTTTTGGCAAATACTGTCCAATAGTGCCACTAAAACTAATAATGCTATTTTGAAATTGTGCATGATATGGTGTTGTAAAATGCTGAGGAAGACTTATTTTCTCATTATTATTGATATTTGTATTATTAATATCTGATGTTAGAGCGACTAATAATGCTGTATTCTGATCTTTTTCACTCACTGAAAAATTATTAAAAACAGGTATTGCTGGTTTGTATTGTGTACTTAAATATATGTTATTATATTTACCAGTATCTTTGTTTAATATTTCTGCATGAGAAATACTAGGTATAGATAATATAAATGTTAATACTATATTAGTAAAAATAATTTTACTTTTCATAAAGATCCTCATTTAATTGCAATTTATAGTCTTAATCTTATTTAAGTTTCTTCACCAAAATGTGTTGTGGCCGATAATAGTATGTATAAATAGCTTTGGAAGCTTTTGTATGTTAAAAAATCTTGTATTTTTAAGTTTATTGTCTGTTATTTTGTTATGATATCTATTTGTAAATATACTGATTATATTAGGTATTGTGTATTTTCTACTTACTTTGACATTATATGCTATTTTTGCATAAAATACCTTAAAAAAATACACACAGCTCTGAAAAATTCTGATACCTGTATCAGGTAATGTGTTTATACCCTCTAAAGGTAATTTATAATATCTATTAGTCATAGCTGATATCATAGACATTCGATGACTTCTAATAATATTTTGAAGTAATTTGCTGTTATTTATTGATAATTCAGATGATCCCTTATTTATTTTACGTGATAATGGATGCCTGTATTTATCTTTGTAGCTATATTCTAAGTCTCTGATATCTAGTTCTTTATTGTTATTCTCTTTTTCTAGTTTTGTATAAAACCTATAATTGACAGGCAAGTTGACGCTATTTTTGAAAGCCTGTAATTCTGTTTGATTATATATAGTTTTTAAAGATACGGATAAGGGCAAAAGATATACTTGTACTTTTGATAAGCAGACACTGTCTTTAATCATATGATCTCCTAGAGTATAAATCTTAATCCAATTTCACTACCAAAATAGCTAATGTTTAATGTTGATGTTGCTGAAACGTTACTAAGTTCTGTGCTTGTAGTATTTCTTGGAAGAACAGTGCGTATAGGTTTTAACTTATTGAAATAATTTCCGATTACTTCATGATAATATACATTAGCAAACAATTGATAATGAGGAGATAGTGAATAACTGGTACCTAATTTAACTTGACACGCAAGTTTTATATGTAATTTGTTAAAGAAGTGTACTAGATCTGTACCAACACCTCCACATATATAAGGTAATATTTTATTAGATTGTGATGTAGAAAACTGATAGCAATTATTAACCATCAATGAAGTAATAGATACACCATTATTTTTCATTATAATATAATGATTATATTTAGGTGTAGTTTTTGATAAAGAAGATGAGGTTTCTCTAGCTAAAGCAAAATACCTGTAAGTGTCTTCTATATAGTCATCATAAATAGATCCTTCAGGGATTTCTGCATCAAATTTTTCATAAGAAACTTCTATTTCAGACCTTAATTTATTGGTATAAGAGTATCCAACAGTTCCACTAAAACCAGATACAGTGTTCTGGAATATTGGTGTATAAGGTTCGTTAAATGCAGCATGATAACTTAATATATCTCTGACTTTTGCTTCTTTTTTTTTGCTTAAACCAATTACTTGTTTAGTATTAGAAGTAGTTTCTTTTATTGAAAAGTTATCAAGTAACGGAAATTCTAATTTATAACTTCCAGAAAAATATATACCAGAATATTTACTAATACTATTGTTTATGGGTATTGAAAGTACTTGGTGAGGTAAAAAAGACAATAATGAAAATACTAACGCTGTATTTAAAATTAACTTTCTATTTTTATTCATAAATGCTCCTATAAATATGTTAACTGTTAAATATAAATCTTATACCAACTTCACCTCCAAAATATGTAACATTCATAGTTGCTGTTGCACTAGTAATTTTGGGTTCATATTTTAGCTCCACAGGTTGAAGTACGTTTAAATTTTTAAACTGATTATTTGCTATTCTATGATAATAACCATCAACAAATAATGTAACATCAGGTAATAGTGAATAGCTTATACCTAGCTTACCTTGATAAGCTAACTTGATATGTGTAGAATCAAAAAAGTCTATAAAATCTCCACCAATACCTATACATATATAAGGTGAGATTTCTAACTTGTTTGACATAATATTGTAACATCCATTAAACATAACAGATGTCATAGATAAACCAGTATTTTTCATCACAGTGTAATTGTTTTGGTCTGGCCAGCCACGTCTACCTACAGATCTAGCTAAAGCAAAGTATCTACAAGGTTCTATAGTTCCTTCACAATTGTCGTGTATGTTGACTTGAAATTCTTCATATGAACTTTCAATCTCAAACCTTATACCTTTATATGATATGTATCCAACAGCTGCACCGAATCCGGTGCTGCTGTCTTGAAAATCTGGAATATAGGTATTTGAGAAATCCTTATATTTGTCTATTTTACGTGATGTACCACTTAAAAGACCCAGTAATTTCTGGGTCTTAACGTTGGTTTCTTTTGCTGAAAAATTATTAAATTTAGGAACTCCTGGCTTATATTGTCCACTTATGTATAGCTTAAAATTTTGACTATTATCATTATTACTTATAGACTCTGAAAAGGATTTAGTAGGTAATAATGATAATGCAAGCATAATTCCTAATAAGGTATTTTTGTAATTCATAAACTTTCCCATTATGTTTATATTAGAATATAAATCTTGCTCCAACTTCACCACCCAAATATCCTATATCAAGGGTAGCAACTGCAGAAGAATTTTTAGGAAATTCAGAAAGCTCAACAGCATGATGTACGCTTAAGTTTTTGAATTGGTTACCTATAATATGATGGTAGTACCCATCAATAAATAAGCTGATTTTAGGAGATACACGATAACTAATACCTAATTTGCCTTGGTAAGCGATTTTGATATGTAGTGCATCAAAGAATTCAATAAAATCTTCACCGATACCTGCACATATATAAGGTGATAATGCAAAATCGTCTAACGCGAAATCATAACAACCATTAATCATTATAGATGCAACAGATAATCCATTGTTTTTCATTACAGTAAACTCTTTAGGATTTTCTTTGGTCATACTACGTGCTAAAGCAAAGTATCTATAGTAGGCATTGTCTTTTGAGTATCCAACTGGGCTTTTTACATCAAATGATTCATAAGCACCTTCTATTTCTAATCTTATACCTTTAGAGGTAGCATATCCTATAATTCCACTAAAGCTAATAATGTTGTTCTGAAATTTTACAGAGTATGTATCTTCGAAATTTGTATTAACTCCAAGAAGGTTGCTTTCTTTAGCGTCTTTTTTTAGTCTTACTAATTTTTGAGTATTGTAATTAGTTTCTTTTGCTGAAAAATTGCTAAAATTAGAAATTCCTGGTTTATATTGTCCTGTGAAATATATACCAGAAATTGGAGCTGTGATAGGTATAGTTTCATCAGTTTGATTTGCTGAAAAAGATTCAATAGGTGAGAACGCTAATAAGAATGTTAAAGCTGTTCCTATTATGATAGATTTGTTTTTATTCATAAAATATTCTCCTATTTTTTTATTATTAAAATATAAACCTAAATCCTACTTCTCCTCCAAAATATCCGATATTAAGTTTGGCTATTGCTGAGGTAAAAATAGGTGTTAATCTCAATGTGTGTGCATATTGAACACGTAAATTTTTAAATTGGTTTCCTACTGATTTGTGATAATAAGTGTCAGCAAATAAATTGACGGAAGGTGATATATAATAACTAATACCTAGTTTAGCTTGATATGCGAATTTTACCTTCATTGCTTCAAAGAATTCTATGAAATCTCCGCCAATTCCTATACATGCGTAAGATGATACTTTGAAATTACTAAATGGCAGATCATAACAACCATTGAACATAACTGATGCAATGGATATGCCATCATTTCTCATAAAAGAGTAAAAAGATCTATAACGTTTACGGTATAAAACATCATCTTGTGGTTGAAATGCTTTATCATCTTTGTTGCGGACTAAAGCAAAATACCTATGAGCGTCATTTGTTTTATAATTTTTGCTTTTTTTGACATCAAAATCCTGGTAAGAAGCTTCTAATTCCAGTCTAAGTCCTTTACCTGAATAATAACCAAGTGCTCCGCTAAAACCGGTAAAATTATTTTTGAATATTGGATTATATTGAGTATTGAAGTTTTTTGCTGTTTTTAATATATCATCTTCAGTATTTGGTACGTTACTTTTTAAACCAATAATATCTACTGTTTGATTGGTTTCTTGTACTGAGAAATTTGTAAAATGAGAAATGCTTAATTTATAATTAGTTCCTAAATATATTTGAGGACTTTCAATGTTGTCTAAGGATACTGCTGATGATTTGGTAGATAAAAATGCTGATAGTGATGCTAATAATATAACATTTAGTATATTAATTTTCTTTTTCATAAGTTTATAACCTATCTTATAGTTTATTAAATATAATCCTTAACCCGACTTCGCTACCAAAATAACCAATATCTATCTTAGCTAACATAGGTGTAATGTTTGAAGAGTTATGGATGTATAAATCTTTAAATTTATTACCCATAATTTTGTGATAGTATGTGTCAGCAAACAGAAAGAAGTTGTTGTTTAGTTGGTAGCTTATGCCAATTTTTCCTTGATATGCAAATCTGAGATGTGTTGCATTAAAAATATTTATGATATCTCCACCAATTCCTGTGCACAGATATGGGACTGCTGATGAATTACCTATTGTTATATCGTAACAGGTATTTACCATAAGGGATGTTAAGGTTATGTTATTATTATTTGTATTAGTATAATTATCAGTAGTTGCTGCATATGCTTTTGTAGAATACTGATATTTACTTATTTTTGATATGATATCAGAATTTTGCATGTGAAATTTTTCATGAGAGCCTTCTAATTCAAGTCTTAATCCTAGAGATGAGTATCCCACAGATCCACTAAAGCTACTGGTATTATTGTGAAATTTTGTATCATGCTGAGTAATAATATCATCATTTGATTTATGTGAAGCATTAATTTCTTTTAATGAAAAATCTTTAAAATATAATACAGTAGGCTTAAGTTGGCTGGTAATATATACATTAGAATATTCTTCATTTTTAGTGATATTACCTATCAATGCTGAAAATGATTGTATAGGTAATAAGATAAAAGAAAGTATTGTTACTATATATACTTTTGTAATACTATTCTTGTTATTCATAAAAATATTCCTTGTTGATACAAACCTTTAAAGTGTAAAACTTAAACCGACTTCACCACTAAAATATTCTATATCAAGTGTTAGTAGTGCAGTTACATCATATTCTGGTTGTCTTTCAGGTAATCTCTTTAATTCAACAATCTGTAAAGTAGGTAATTCCTTAAATTGGTTTCCTATAACTTTATGGTATTGTCCACTGATCAAGAGATTTGTTCTTGAAGTAAGTGGATAACTAATACCAATTTTACCTTGATAAGCAGCCTTTATTCTTGTAGTATCAAAGATTTCTATAAAGTCTCCACCAATACCGAAACATATATATGGTGTAAAATTGTTGCTTTGTTTTTCATAACATAAATTTATCATATTCGATATAATGGCTATTCCATTATTTTTTAGTATTGTGTAACCAGTATTTTTGTTACGTAATGAAGGCCTATCAAGTGGGTACATGCCATAAGAGTTTGTTTCGCGTGGTAATGCAAAAATATTGTGTGCACCTTGAATTGCATAGTTCCTAAAATCAAATACATCAAATACTTTATATGAGCCCTCGGCTTCTATTTTAAAGTTCTTTAGTGATATTCCAATAGATGTGGTAAATGCTGATAAGTCGTTTTTATAAGATTCATAATGCTTATTATGTGATGAATAGAAAGCAAATTCTCTATTTTTAAAGTAACGGCTTGAAATACCTGTGCTATTTATATTTACCTCAATAGGTTTTTTTGTATCAAAGTTAGTTTCCTTTATGTGAAAGTTTCGAAAGTTTGATACAGTTGGTTGATAATTTACTGTGATATAAGGTTTAGCTATATTAGTATCATGAAATGTTGAAAAGGCAAATTTTGGTAAAAAACATGTTGCTAGTAATACTAATATAAAATTTAGGTAATATAACTTTTTCATATGTAGACACCATAATTAATGAATAAACCTAATCCCAAAACTACTGCTAAGGAAATTAACGTTGAATTTTGCTGATGATGAATCTGGTAATATTGGAGGATCCATTATGTTGATGGTAGGTATATGAGTAAACTTATTAGATAAATGACTATAAAATGATCCATCAACAAATAATGCTAAATTTGGTAAAATAAAGTAACTAACACCAATTTTAGCTTGATACGAAACTTTGAAATGTACTTTATCAAGAAAGTCTATAACATCTACTCCTGCACCAAAACATAAGTATGGAAATATTTTGGTATTTTTTGGAGGGATGTCATAACAAACATTGATTAAAACAGGTGATACTGTTATGTCATTATTTTTAAACAAGTGATGGTGAGGATGACTTGGTGTGGACTTTATAATAAAGTATTTGTAAGCATCCTTATGAAAATATTCACTAGGTACTTTTAGGTCAAACTCTTCATAAAATACTTCTAACTCTATTCTATAATTATTTGATTTAACACCTATAGCTCCACCAATCCCTAGAGGACTATTTTTATATGTAGGATTGTAAGGTGAAATAAAATTTTTAATATCGTAATTCTGTCCACCTTTAATATTAAAATTATTTATAGTAGCACTAAGGTTTTCTTTTAAAGATAATATTTCTACTATATTCTCATTTTGTATGCTGGGTGAGAATTTACTAAAATACGAAATGCTTGGCTTGTATTGTACACTTGTATAAAATTGATATACTGGTGATAAGGTATCGTCATTACTTGCTAAAGAGGATACTGAAGGTAATAGAAATATTAAAAATGTCAGTATAAAAATGTTTTTGTAATTCATAATATAACCTTGAAATAATTGTAACGTAAAAAAGTATGTAACAAATTTAAGTATCTAACTGTAGAGATTGTTCTTTCAATATTGTTTTTTACTGACTTAAAAAGAGAAACCAGCATTTTTTTGCTTTGATATATGTGAAAGTTAAAACTAATAGGATCACTTGTCATAAACTTTTTCTTGTAAAAAAATTTGTACAGTTGCTTGGAAAAACTCAAAAAAAACTTTTTTATGTTTGAGTTTAATAAAACTGAGTGATCTAATACTGATTTATAGTAGGTAACAAAATTGGAAAACAACACTTTTTGTGGGTGTTGAAATATAAAAGTAGTTGAATTATCTGTAACTTTATTGTCTTTAATCACATTGCAATTACATGATAAACAATAATTATGGTTGACAGGTATGTGATAAATTAATTTGTTTGTTGAAATTTTTACTAACTCCTTGAATTCTGAATAGAGTTGATAACTATTTGGATAAATGAGAGTTGTGTAAGATACTGGATTGGGAGTGCTGCTAATGATAATATCTCTTGAACTGTATGTCCTGAGGTTACTATGTTCTATAATTATGGAGTTATAAAAACTACTTATACTAGAATATGAAGCTACATTAGATATGATATTTGGATAGTTAAAAGATGTTAATAACAAGAAAGATATTAGTCCACATAACAAGGAATATTTAAATATCTTCTTATTATTCATGATTGCATAACCATTAAGTACATAAATCTTCAATAAAACAAAAAACACACTAAACTTTAAACAAGCAAAATAACAGCATAAACCATTATCATAATGATCCTAAAATAAACCTTACTCCTATACTTCCACCGTAATATCTTATGTTTAGTAATGCTGATGCAGTAGTATCAACTGAATTTAATGGTGATTGTATTGCATAAGAATTTACAGGTATTTTATCAAATCTTCTACTTAGTAACCCGTGGTAGTAACCTTCAGCAATAGCTATTATGTTAGATGATACAGGATAACTAATACCTAGTTTAGTTTGATATGATGGTTTTAGGCTATATTTACCTAAGAAGTCCACTAAATCTGCACCAAAGCCAACACATGAATATGTTATTAAGCCGTGTATATTAATGTTAGTATCATAGCAAGCATTAAATATTAATGAAGTTGATCTAATTCCATCATTCATTAAGATAACATATTCATTTTCATTCGGGCTAAAAACACGAGTAATACGACCATTACCAGATGCTGATCTTGCTAACACAAAATATTTTTCATGATCAAGAATTTTATATCCTTCATTTTTTAATAAAAACCTTTCACTGGATATTTCAGATTCCACTCTAAAGCCATTATGATAATAATACCCTAAAGCACCAGAAATGCCTAAATAACTATTTTTATAATGTGGGTTGTACCCTATAGTAAAATTGTTTGCACTTACTAATGTAGCAGCTAATGTAGTATTATCAATTTGTATATTCTTTTTTATTTCAGAAAACTTTTTGAGTGCAAAAGCATCAATAGTATTGTATCCATCCTCTTTAAGATCTAAGTATGATAAATGATACTTAGCAGGTTTATACTGAATACCTGCATAAAAACCTTTATATATATTTTCATTTAGGTTAACTGCTAAAGAAACATATGGGCTAAGTAATATTACTGCCATGTATAAAAGAAATTTGCTATAACTCATATATACCTACAAAACCAAGTAAATGATCTAAAAGTGCCACACACTCATGTTAACTCAGGATATATATTAGAGAAAAAAAGTGAAAACACACCATAGCATAACCTGACACACTTGCATATAAGCATAAAATAATAGGTGATTTTATTCTATAAATAATATTTAGTCAAATAAAAAACTTGTAAAATATTTAGCAAATATGTTCTATCACATTTAAGATGGTGGCTATATATATCACTTGTGAGTTGTGTTGTTAGATAACTTTTTAATTTTTTTGTTGGAAACTTTTTTGACTGTTTAGTAATAACATACTAGTATAACAATAACTTATACTTATTTAATTATAAATAAATGCACGATGTATTAAAAATATGAATTAAATATATGCTATATGATTAGTATATATAATGATACGTATAATTAAGTATAAAAATAATACTATAGTTAATCTATTCTTAAATAAATATCAAAATTGTATAGATTATGATATTTACCACCTAAATTAAGAAAGTAATTGTATAATTACTAGCATATGAAAAATAATGTTTTTTGTGTCTATATTATTTTCTAAAATATAAAAACGTTTTTTTACATTCCTGATAATGTTTCACGTGGAACATATTTTATGAGTTTTATAGAAATATATATATTTTTATTAAGTGCTGTTTTTCAGAATTGCTATTCATATATATTACTTTGTAACTTATGTACAAATGAATATTAAAAAGAAAAAGGTAACAATTGCTGTTATTTTAGTCAATTAAATCACTAAGTTATGGACTAACTAATTAGTGAGTAAAAAAAAAGCATAATATAAACTACTACTAATTCACAATAGAACTAAAAATACTCAATTAATAAAGAGTAGTGAGCAAAAGCTTAAACTCTATAAAATAAATCTAAGACCAACTTCACCACCATAATAATCTGAATTAAAGAAAATAATAGGTTCTATATGTTTTGGATCTTTTTCAAGCTCATGCTGATATTGAATTGATACATTCTTAAAGGAATCATTTGGAACTTTTACGTAGTACCCATTAACAAATATAATGGTTTTTGGTGAAAGTAAAAACCCTACACCTACTTTTGCTTTATATATAGTTTTGATATTTATTACTCCTAAAAAGTTTGTTATTCCTTGACCTATGCCAATGCAAACACTTGGTATTAATTGGGAATTACCAATTATAACATCATAGCATGCATTTAATGTTAAAGAAATAATACTTAAGCCTTCATTTTTTGCAGTTACGTAATTGTAACCAGTTGTGGTTTTGGGTGATGGTTGAGGTGCAGGTGCAGGTGCAGGTTGTGGTTCTGGTGCAGGAGTTGGTTTATCTGGTTGACCAGAGATCTCTTCATCTTTTGATAAGGCAAAATATCTATAATTGTCTTGAAATTTATACTTTTGTTTATCAACGTCAAATTTTGTAAATGCTCCTTCTAGTTCTATTCTTAAACCTCCTCCTGAATATCCAATAGCTCCTGAAAATCCAGTATAATTTCTATTGTATACAGGGTTATATCCTTTCTTAAACTGATCTTTATCATTTAGTTTTAGTTCTGTATTTTCCTCTTTTAAACTAAATAACGTTAGTTCCTTGTCTTGTTTTTCGTGTTTATATTTTGCAGATATTGCACTGAACTTAGGTACTTCTATACTGTATTGTCCACTTGTGTAAAAGCCAACCATTTCGCTCTCATTGGAAAAGTCAACAGGAAGTGGTGATGAAAATGCATTATGTGCCATTACTAAGGTTACTAAAGAAAGTGCAAACCCTAAACATGAAAATTTTACCATAACGTTATCCATAAATAGATTATATAAAAAAGCCAACCTAAGATAATAATAACATAGTAAAAATTACATCTTAAGTCAAAAGTATATACTAATAGTATATACTAATACATAATAATACCCAAAATAATACATAATGTACATAATACTTAGCATTATATACTACAAGTGCTATTAATGTAACTACTATAATGTAAAATACATAAAAAAAACAATTAAATATAATACAACATTTGTTAATTTTATAACATAGTTACATAATAACTAAAATTCATAATCTGTATACAAAAGAATTAGCTGACAGATGTTTTATTGTCTGTAGATAATGCCTTGACTAAATTGTAAATTATATTACGTACCTTTTCGTTTTTAATACATGTATAGGCTCTAACCATCATTAACACTTCTTTACTATCTATTTTACTGTCATGAAATTCTGGAACAAATTTTTCTTCATTATCCTTTAAGCTGGGTGTAGATACGATGTCATTACCACATGAAATATTTTTTAAATCTTCTTGCAATTTTAACATTATATCTCTGACTTCAACATTAAGCACACTTGCAAGCTGGTATAACCTACTGATAACTATACGATTTGTTCCTTTTTCATACTTTTGTACTTGTTGGAAAGTTATTCCTAACTTATTTGCAAGTTGATTTTGACTCATGCCTCTCATTATGCGTTGTCTTTTTATTTCTTTTCCAACACATTCATCAACAGGGTGAGGTCTAGATTTTGGTGTAGTACTTTTTTGTCCAGACATAGATTCTATGTTGTTTTTGTTGAAATTATTTTGAGTATCTTCTGTGACTGATCTATTGAATATAGGGCTCTGTGCTTTTATTTCATTAGCATAGTCTAGCTTATTTGTTTTGTTTTTTGCGTGTATAGACATATCATTTTCCTATAATAAGGCAATACTATGTAAGATAAATCATAGACAATCTGAATGCAATAGTTATTTAATGGATCAATCTTATTAATTATGTCAAAATAACATTTATATTTATAATTATGTAAGAAATAACATAATTAAATTCTGAATCATTATTCACCTTCTCTAGGGATTTTGACTTAACTTGATGTATGTTTTATACTATTTTAAATAGTTAGTTTTTATGAGGAGATTTATTTGTGCTAGAAAGAACTTTATCTATACTGAAACCAGATGTTGTAAAACGTAATATTGCTGGTCAAGTTAATTCATATATAGAAAATTCAGGACTTAAAATAATTATACAAAAAATGTGCTTACTAACACGTTATCAAGCTGAAAAATTTTATGAAATACATAAGTCACAAGTTTTTTTTGTACCTTTAATTAATTTTATGATATCTGGTCCAGTAGTGGTTCAGGTTCTAGAGGGAGAGAATGCTATAAGCTTATATAGGGAAATTATGGGTGCTACTGATCCTAAAAAAGCAAATTCTGGAACTATTAGAGGAGATTTTGCTGAAAATATAGATGCAAATTGTGTCCATGGTTCAGATAGTTTAGAAAATGCAATTAGGGAAATAAGGTTTTTCTTTAGTGAATATGAGTTATTGTCTTTATATGAGTGTTAATTTACATTTAACAATTGTTAATCTATATCTCATTGGATATTAGGTTGATGTCACTTAGTATTTTAGGAATGCAGTTAGTAGTATATGATTATGCTATTATCCTAATTAAGTTTTTTATGTAATTTCCATTTTGTATTAAATAGAATTATGTTGCTCTAGTATTGTGTTATTTATCCATTTTGGATTGTATTTATTCTAAATTGTTTAGTTATTAAAATCTATATTTGTTAGAGTAATATATAGGTTTTATGTATGAAATGTTAGACATGATATATATGGGAATGCTCATTATTGTTATGAGAAGTTAATGTTTAGGAGTGATGTATAGAATCTGTAAAGTATTTTTTCTTACCTAGTAATACCACTTAAAAATAATACTGGTATGATAAATATTACTCAACTTGAAATATAAATTTACGTAGAACTATACTATGTTTACACTCAAGAGTAAGATGAATAGTCTTTAAAAAAAGAATATATACTATTGTAATTACGTGTTTTTTTATGTAAAATAAAAATTACGGAGTTGTTTCAGAAATAGCATCATAAGAAAGTACTAGGTGATTATTTTAAGTGTGAATTTGTTTAGGAATATAAGAAAAAATAGCTGTTAGTTAATCTGTAAAATATAAAAACTTGTCCTTGAGGTGGTGTGTTTTTTTTATTATAGAAGTGGAGTTAAGATCTAATAAAAATAGTGTCAGAAAGGTAAATATCAATTTCCTTTTTAGATAATCTAGGGTTATTTTATATAATACTGATATCTTTAAAAATGTAGGAAGTACCATTATTCATGTTATTTATATAATGGTAAAGTTAAGGGATTATATTAGTTTTTTATAAAAATTCATATGCATTAATAAGCAATTGTACTATCTATTGACATATGCTTATTTGAGGTTTTTGTTAATCCCATATTGAATAGATTATTGTATTATTATTTTTTATTATGTGTTATGGAGTGGTTGTAAAAATTGCTGATACTTAATTTAAATTTATGAGGTTTAATTTTATATTTTAATAGCATAAAAATGTATATAGATATTATGTTGTTAGTATAAATACATAATATGTTTATGTGAGTTCGTAAATATAAGACAATTTTTTAATTTTATAATGTGCTAGCTTATTAAACTACTTATAGTACACTGTGATATTTGCTGTAAACTTTATATATAAAAATATTCTAAAGTAACAGAATAGTTTGGGTTACATCTATATAAGATAAAAAACATGTAATACATGATTATCTAATCTAGTAATTTTTTTCCATGTTCTAAAAGTTGGTGTCTTGTTAATTGATATGCACTATCTTCCCATAAATTTCTAAGCTTTTTTAAAACATCTCCTAGATGTCTTCCTTCTTGATATCCAATTGCTAAGAAATCTTTTCCAGATAATGGAAATTCAGGTATTACAAACTTGTCAGCATATTCTATATATTGAACTAAATCATGATTATTTAATGTTAGTTCTGCATGTCTTATTTTGATAAGGTAGCAATATATTTTTTTTCCAAGTTTGTTTATATATTTTTGTTGATCCATTATTGATAATGGAAGTTCTAAATTATTATTTACTAAAGATAGAAGTAGTTTTTTATCAGAATTTGATAAGTATAATGAATCTCTAATTTTGTCTATTGAGAATTCATTTTTGTTTGTTCTTAGTAAAGCTGCAAGTTTTACTATTGGTTCAGTATGTGATATAACAGTGGATGATATTACATTTGGTAATACTTCAAAGGGAATTATTTTTTGTAATACATTACATTTTTGCATAATTTTAAGTGTATTAACTAAGTTTATACATGATAAGAGTTTAAAAAATTCGTCACGAATGCGTTCTCTGGATAACTTACTTATACATGATGCGTATTTTGTGCAAGATTGTATGATAATGTCACTCAATTTGTCCTGACTACATATTGCAGCGTGGAACCTGAATGCTCTAAGTATTCGTAGGTAATCTTCTTGTATTCTAGTTTCTGGGTCTCCTATAAAATTTAATTGTTTGTTCTTTAAATCTTGAATTCCTGAAAAGTAATCATATACAATTCCTTTTTCATCACAGTATAATGCATTGAAAGTAAAGTCTCTTCTAGAAGCATCTTGTTGCCAATTATTTGTAAATTTAACTTCAGCATGTCTTCCATCACAATATATATCAGATCTTAATGTAGTAATTTCATATGCTGTGTTGTTTACAATAGCTGTTATTGTTCCATGTTTAATTCCAGTTGGGATTGATTTGATATGTGCTATATTGAGAGCCTCGATTATTTGATACGGCAATAAAGTTGTTGCAAAATCTATATCTACAGTTTGTCTTTTTAAAATATTATCTCTTACGCATCCACCTACTAGTCTAATGTCTCCTTGATATTTTTTTATTGCATTGGTAATTAATAATATGTCGTTATTATTTGCGAAGTTGTTTAGCATTTCTAACTGTAGTATTTAGGTTATTTAAGTAGTTAATAAGACAAGTATTTATATAACTCTATAGTATTGTATTAGTTTTGTGAAAATTCTATAAATTTTTTAGTTGATTAAAGAATATTACTATCGAGTTATGATATAAATGTATTAAAATTCCTGTAGTGGCTTATTATATAGTAAATGTTGTTGATGTTGTATATACTGTGGTATAGCAAATAATTATACCAATATAGGTTTCATGGTATTCTATTAGAAGTTAATTTTTATAGCATACTTTGCTATATCTAAATATCTCACCTACTTAATTATGAAGGTATATTTTTAATTTATTCTAAAATAATATATTTATTATACATATATAAACTAAAGATTATGTTACCATATCTATATGGTAAAACTAGATAGAATGTGCATTCTATCCGTAATGTTTATTGTATTAAATGTATTTATATCAATAATCTTTTAGCTTTATATACTAATTGAAGATTTTTATGTATTAGCTATATTTGTTAACTTTAGCCTAATTATAGGCTTTTTTATGTTGTGAATTTAATGATATTCAACTTGTAATGTGAATTATATTTAATAATTTGTCATGTCATAGTTAATGTGTGAGACTTTATTCCTTATATTAATGATGCTTGTATATCTACCGTTTTTTATCCTACTCTCAGTAATTTATTATTTATTTTTTAGTCACATAACTAATCTTGTAGTGTGAATTATATTTAATAATTTATCATGTCATAGTTAATATGTGAGACTTTATTCCTTATATTAATGATGCTTGTATATCTACCGTTTTTTATCCTACTCTCAGTAATTTATTATTTATTTTTTAGTCATATAACTAATCTTGTAGTGTGAATTATATTTAAAATTTATCATGTCATAGTTAATGTGTGAGACTTTATTCCCTATATTAATGATGCTTGTATATCTACCGTTTTTTATCCTACTCTCAGTAATTTATTATTTATTTTTTAGTCATATAAACTAATAATGTATTTGAACTAGGGCTTAGTTGAGTTGTTATATACTTAGTTATAATAGTATATTTTCGAATATCTGCGTAGAATGCTTGTTACTAACTTTTTGTGTTTGATAATGAAGATCATGATAATTAATATCACTTTACCTTATTTGGTTATGCTGTAAAGCATCTTCTATTATAAATTGTATATTCTCATTACCTCTCCAGTAATTTATACTTATTTTTCCTAGTAATGTGGTAGTAGTACATTCTAGTAAAGTGGTACCCAATTCTGTGCCGATACATCTAAAACAAATTCCTTTTATAAATGTTTTGTTATCGTAAATTAAACATCTGATATGACTTTCTCCTATAACTTCTGAATTTTTTATTCTGATATTTGTGAGAATGAATCTTGGTTCAGGATTACCTATGCCAAATGGTTCTAGAAATTGTAATTCTTTCCATAATTTTAAATTGATAGCTTCTGCAGTGACAATACCGTCTACTTTAAATACTTTTCGTGTATTGATATTATGGAACTTTTGTGATAGAAACTCGTGTAATATTTTGATTTTATTTTCTTGTATTGAAAATCCTGCAGCCATAGCATGTCCTCCTCCTTCTATTATTATTCCGAGGGCTTTTGCTTCTAAAATAGCTGCGCCTAAATCTACATCTGGAATTGACCTAGCACTTGCTTTACCAATACCATTTTCAAGTGATATTACTATACTTGGTAAGAAAAATTTATCTTTTAATCTTCCTGCAACAATACCTATTATTCCTGGATGCCAATTTCCTGTAGCAATAATTATATTGCTTGATATTATAGTAGCTTCTATTTGTTCTACTGCTTCATTGAAGCTTTGATTTTCTAATGTTTTTCTTTCTAAATTGAAATTTTGCAGTTTTTCTGAAATTTCTAATGCTTCTTCTTCATTGTTGGTTGATAATAATCTTGCTCCTAGGCTAGCATTACCTACTCTTCCTCCTGCATTTATATGTGGTCCTATATTAAATCCCAGTTGATAAATATTTGGCTTTTCCTCTAATCCAATTACATCAGATAATGTTTTAAGGCCTAGATTTTGTCTTGTTGTCATAATCTTTAGACCTTGTTTTACAAAAGTCCTATTTAGTCCTATAATAGGCATAACATCACATACAGTTCCTAGTGCTACTAAATCTAAATAATTTATTAAATTTGGTTCTTGATTATTTTTAAAAAATCCTTGCTCTTTTAAAGTTTTATGTAGTGCTACTAACATTAAAAAAGATACGCCTACTCCTGCTAGATATGTGTAGGGGGATGTTTCGTCTAAGCGATTAGGATTGATTACTGCAACTGCATCTGGTAAAGTATTAATTCCTATATGATGATCTATAACTATAACATCAAGATTTACTGACTTTGCTGCGGATATTGGTTCATGTGCTATAGTACCGCAGTCTACGGTTATACATAGACTATTTCCTATTTCTTTTAATTTTAGTAAGGCCTGTGTATTTGGTCCATATCCTTCACATATACGATCTGGAATATATATCGTTGTTGGTACTCCTATCTGTGATAGATATTGTTTTATTAATGCAGATGATGTTGCTCCATCTACATCATAGTCTCCAAAGATTACTATGTTTTCTCGATTATGTATTGCATGACAAATTCTGTATACTGCTTTATCCATATCTAACATGTGAAAAGGATTAGGTAGAGATGATTTTAGAGTTGGATATAAAAAATTACTAATTTCTTCTATATTAATTTTTCTTGCAGATAATATTCTTGCAACAATTTCAGAAAGGTAAAATTTTTGCTTGATTGTTAAAATATCTCTCAGATTTACATCGTATGGTTTCCATAATGCTCCTGTTACTCCGATATATTCCGAGTTTTCTAGATTACAGTTTAACATGCTACAAATATTCAAAAGTTTATATTATAACACTGCTTTTTATGCTTTCATAATATTATTCCAATTGTATTTTATGTGTATTAATGTATTTGTTGGAGTTGTTTGTATTATTGATGTGTAATTAAATTGTATTTATATATGTTATATTTAACATAATTTAATATTGTTTTATATGTGCTGTAATTCTAGTTAATACATTTGTGGCTAAATATATTAACTACCATCACGTTTAGTTCTAAAGACTATAATATGGCAATTATATTATTGAAAACGATTTTAACATGTGTTGTTTTATTTTATGTGATGTTACTCGTATTTAAATACTCTGAATAATTACTTGTAGCATAAGTTCTTAATAGTATTTTTATACTAAAATTCTAATTTTAATGTTTCATTATTTAAAAGATAGGTTTAGTTATTTAGACTGTAATGTTATAGTATTGAGTTACTAGAAAATTATATTTACTCGCTACTGTTGTGTGGTGTGATTTGTTGATAAATTAAACCTAGTTTAAAGTTTTTGTATTTATATGTGTAATATTTGATTTTCTACATTATATCGTAAAAGTATTGTATTACTGCTATTGTTTATATGACCCATGATATTATTTAAAGTATTATATAAAAGTATTCATAGTGATTTGTAATCAGTAATGTATCTTTAAATTTTTCTGTCATTTATACTTATTAACTTGTTTTTTTTGAACTGTGATGTAGTAATATAGTATTACTAAGAATTGTCTTTACTGGTACTATTTTCTTCCCTATGATACTTTTCAGGTGTGTGTTTTATCTATATAGTGTTGCATGAAATACTTTGTATGGTTTATATAACATTAGTAATGTGTAACGTTTTTATTTATTGTTTATTCTGAATTTTCTCAATTGTAATGTTAATGTTGCTATTGTAAATTGCAAGATCAAAGATATATACAGCTAGTTAGCATATATTATATTGTAAAGATATTAGTTATTTTTCTTATCTTCTTTTCTTGCAGCGAGTATATTTTACAAATTGATATGACATAGGTGGTCAAAAATACTCCAAAATATTATCATATGTTATTTGGAAATTTTTTTAATAAATTTCAATATAAAAACTTAAAGAGTTATAACAGATAATTACAGAATATATTCAATATTGTAATATCAAGTATATTAAGGCATTGCATATTATTTGTTGGATAACATCTTGCTGTGGTTAATAGGAATAGAAACTTATAGTATTTGTATATATACTATAATTGTTGTAGTTATTTTTATGGATGTGAATATAGTTTGATGGTGCTACATTTGCTTGTTGTTGGATTTGGATAAATGAAAAATCTTAGGATGATATAGTATCAAGTTTGAATATTGCATTGTTGGATTAAATATTGAAAATTTAGATAATAAAATAATGAGTATTGTAAGTAACAGTGTATCTGTACTCTACGTTATGGACCTTTTGAAATTACACATATAGGGGTAATAAGCATAAGTTTTATTTGTGGTATATTATTGTAATTTGTTGATGCAGTGTTCTAAAGGTTGTAAAAATTATTATTTTAATATTGATTGTTATATAAAGATTACTTAATTTTAAGTATAATCTAAAATTTTATACTGTATATAAACAATGTTATAAAAGTTTGATAAATTTAGAGAAAATTAAGTCAGTTATTATTAGTTTCTACATTATAAAAATATTTTTTACTATATTGTAATGTTAGATAATTTTTTTGGAAGTGTGTAAATTTTTGTAAATAAAAGACAGTTAAATTATTGTATATTTTTTATAACTGTGTTGAATTAATTTATTGTTGCATATTGTTGAGATATTGAAGATTCAGCTGAGAAAATTGCTATATCTATTCCATAAAAATCATAGCTTCCTAGGTCTTGAGCTTCTAATATAGCGTCTCCATAGCTTAGTTTCTTTCCTACAGATTTTTTTGACGCTAATGCTACAACGTTACTGTTGAAAAATATTTTACTATCTAATAAAACATTGAGAATAACTCTCCCTACATTTCCTGTAGCATCTACTACTGCTATTTTTATGTTTTTATATACCAAATTATTATATTTCTTGTTGTGTTTAATGTTATGTTAATTTATATAGTGATTTGTTAGTCTGATTGTATAAGACTTTGTAATAAATGAGGAAGTAGTAAAATGTCAATTCCAGTAACAGTTGCTTATGGAGATGGTATTGGTCCAGAAATTATGGAAGCTGTACTTTTAATCTTAAGTGAAGCTAAATCAGGTTTGGTTATAGAGACTATAGAGCTGGGGCACAATTTATATAAAAAAGAATGGTCTTGTGGTATTGCTCCTTCTTCTTGGGATTCTATCCATAGAACTAAGGTATTACTAAAATCTCCTACAATGACCCCACAGGGACAAGGACATAAAAGCTTAAATGTTACATTGAGAAAGAAGTTGGGACTATATGCAAATGTTAGACCATGTATTTCTTATCATCCTGTAATAAAAACAAAATATCCTAATTTGAATGTAGTAATAATTAGAGAAAACGAGGAAGATACTTATACTGGTATAGAACATAGATTAACTGGTGATACATATCAATGTTTAAAAGTAATAACAAGATCAGGTTCAGAAAGGATATGTAATTATGCTTTTCAATATGCGATGACTCATAATAGGAAAAAAGTTACATGTTTGGTAAAAGATAATATTATGAAGATGACAGATGGCATATTTCATAAGTCTTTTTCAAAAATTGCAGAGGGTTATCCTAGTATTATATCTGATCATTATATTGTTGACATTGGTATGGCAAGAGTGGCTACTAATCCAGAAAATTTTGATGTTATAGTAACTACTAATTTATATGGTGATATAATTTCTGATATAGTTGCTGAACTATCTGGATCGATTGGTCTTGCAGGAAGTGCCAATATAGGGGACAATTATGCAATGTTTGAGGCTGTACATGGATCAGCCCCAGATATAGCTGGTAAAAATATAGCTAATCCTTCTGGTTTATTGAGTGCTGCAATACAGATGCTAGTTTATTTGAAGAAGTTTAATGAAGCAGAATTAATTCATAATGCATTTCTTAAAACTTTAGAAGATGGAATTCACACAGCAGATATTTACCAAGATAATATTAGTAAAGAAAAAGTTTCTACTATGGATTTTGCTAAAGCTGTGGTTGAGAATTTTGGGCAATCTCCTTGTCACATACAAAAACCTGTATTAAGTATTATGAATAGTACAAGTGGTACAACAAGTGTGCCATATGTATATCAGCCATCTTATTCCGATAAAATTTTGGTTGGTGTGGATGTTACTATTGGTTGTGATGTTATAGATCTGAATCTTAATCAATTGATTGTTGATTTACGAAATATAAAACATGATCAGTTAGAACTTGTATTAGTTCATAGTAAAGGATTGGAAATTTGGCCAGATGAATCTTCGACTGTAAATCTTTCTTATGTTGATCAAATATGTTGTAGATTTTATATGAAATGTAAAAGTGAAATCACTAATGACCATGTGAATCAATTGCTTTTGGAATTAGATAAAAAGAAAATAAATGTAGTGAAAATGGAAAAGCTCTATCTGTATGATGATCAACCTGGATTTTTTACGTAGTACTATAAAATACTAAAGTGTTTGTATAGGATATTAGTAGAAAGAGTAGTTTTTATATTATATAAGAATTAATAGTTTTTAATTTTGAAATAAGTTAAAAGTTTTCATTGTGAATAAGAAAAAAAATTTAGCTGGGTGTTGATATTTTTCTATATATCTTGCTTGTAATGTAGGAGATTTTCTAGAGTCATTATGAATAAGTTAATTGAAGAATATTTGATTAATATTTAGTGTTGTGTGGCATTGGTGTAAGTGTTTAAGTTTGTAAAATGGTGATAGAATTTTCATGGATAAGAGATTAGTGCTACATTATTGTAGGAGTATACTTTAATAGTTTTTAATTTTGAAATAAGTTAAAGGTTTTCATTGTGAATAAGAAAAAAATTTAGCTGGGTGTTTATATTTTTCTATATATCTTGCTTGTAATGTAGGAGATTTTCTAGAGTCATTATGAATAAATGAGTAATGGAATACTTGATTAATATAACTACTCCTTCACTTATAAGTTTTTTTAACTTACAAAACAAGCTTTATATCTTATGTAAACAAGATAAATAGGATTGTGTTACTGATTTGTATGTGAGTGTTTATAGATTACAAATATAATTATTTTTAATTTCGTATAAGTTTGTTGTTTATTTAAATTGGATTTAATTTATGGATTATTGTATTTACAAAAATGCCTGATATTTTTCAAATAATAGTTAGCAATACTTATTGGTATCAAATATTTATAGATGATATATTATAACTGTATTTTAATGTGATTATGTTTATTAGTTTACTACATGTTACTTAAATATAACAGTTTTACTTAAATTCTGAATTTATAAAGTAGATTTCCCATATCTACTAAAAAACTGGTGTTACCTATTTTGTGTGTAGGTATATATAATAATCGCTAGGTTATTGTTTGTTATAATGAGATTTTAATATAGTTACCTAAATTTATGTACTTTCTTAATTTATACAAAATGTGTTTTACATGTTGTGTAAATTAAGACTTAATATGTAAAAATATCATAGATTCAATGTTAAAATTAATTTTGTTAGGATGTTAAATGATAAACTAATAGTGTAGGTATCTAATATTCTGAAAATATTATTATATATTCAACCAGATTTAATAGATTACTTGATAATATACTCTATTATATCATGATCTTTCATGTAAATACTCTAAACTACTTATAGTATAAATGAATATGAATTTCTTTTTTAAAAGAGTGAAAACGTAATATTTCCTGTATGTTAGTTTAACATAATATATTATTGATTTTATTGCAAATATTACAAAGTTTCTATCTTATTTACTTACTATGATATAAACTGATGTGTTTTTAGTATTGCTTGTATAGTACTTTTTTTTATTTTTAAGTAGTGTACAGAAAAAAATTTTTTCTGTATGAATAGAAACTTATTGTTATATTATGATTGTATCAACTCAGTAGAATTTTTGTTACAAGAGAACTAAAAATTAGTAGCAACGAGAAATTTTTATATTACATCAATTGAATTAGGAAAAAATAAATGTCTAATAGCAATGAGTTAATATTAAACTAAACAGTAAATGCAAGAAGAATACTGCTTTACAAGCAAAGTTGCTATTAAATTACAATATGTTATCCATATTTAAAAGTCCAGCAGTGAACTCTTTAGCGGAGAAATCTTTAAGATCTTCTACCTGTTCTCCTATTCCTATTGCATGAATATTCAATTTATATTTTTGTGCTATTCTTATTACTACTCCACCTTTTGCTGTACCATCCAGTTTTGTGATAACAAGTCCACTAATGTTTACAAATTGTAAAAAAACTTCGACTTGATTAAGAGCGTTTTGCCCAGTTGTTGCGTCTAGTATTAATACTACATCATGTGGTGCTTCATTATCGTGTTTACCTATAATTCGTTTAATTTTTGCTAATTCTTCCATTAGATTTTTATAGTTGTGTAATCTTCCTGCAGTATCAACAAGTAAAATATCTATTTCATTTTTTAAAGCTTGCTGCATGGCTTGATATGCTACACTTGCTGCATCTGATCCTTGTGTACTTGTTACAATGGGAAAATCTACTTTTTGTGACCATACTGTAAGTTGTTCTGTAGCTGCTGCACGAAATGTGTCACACGCTGCAACTAATACACTTTTTCCATTATTCTTAAATTTATATGCTAATTTACCTACTGTTGTTGTTTTACCGTTTCCATTAGTTCCACATATCATAATTACATGTGGTTTTTTTATTATAGAAAAAGGTTTTTCAACTTGTAATAAAATATTTTCTATCTCTTCTGCTAGTTTTTGCTTTATTGTATGATCAGTTACTTCATCAAATTTTGCTTCTGCAATTTTTTTTATTAATAATGATGCATTTTCATATCCAATATCTGCTGTAATCAGTAATTCCTTTAATTCTTCTAAAGTTTCTTGATTGATTTTTTTACTATTGGAAAAAATTTTTTTAATTCCATCACTTAATTTTGATGAAGTTTTAAATAGACTTTTTTTGATATTGCTGAAAAATCCTTGGTTATCTGTCATAGCTCAATTTTCCTTAGTGTTTTGTTGTGAGTTCAGTGTTTATCAGTTAGTATTAAGTAAATTATAAGGTTCACTGTATTAAATGTCAGCTTATTTTATTACATCATGTGGTACTGGTATAGGTAAAACTTTTATTACTACAGTACTGTGCTGGCATTTACGAAAAAATTGTAAAACAGTACATGCAATAAAACCTATAATAAGTGGGTGGAATGATGTGGAAATTATGAGTAATGATACAAGCAAAATATTATGTAGTTTAGATGTGGATTGCAATACTCATAACATCAATAGAATTTCTCCTTGGAGGCTATCTTATCCTCATGCTCCTAATATAGCTGCTAGGCTGGAAAATATTAAATTAGATTATAATGAAATTTTTAAATTCTGTTATACACATATTAATCAAGATATAGATTATCTATTAATAGAAGGTGTTGGTGGTGTTATGTCTCCTATTACTGATCAGAAGACTTGCTTGGAATTAATACAAGATTTAAAAATAAAAGTAATTTTAGTTATTGGTTCTTACTTAGGGAGCATTAGTCATACATTGACGGTACTTAAAGTGTTAGGTGATATCGATGTGAAGATTGTGCTAAGTGTTAACAATAAAACTGATACTAATATTAATGATATAGTGAAATTTATTTATGAGTATACAGGTAAATTAGTATATGTTCAGCAATATGTTAAAGATAATGCTAACAAATGGGAAAGTACTTCAGATGACATAGTTAATTTTATCTTATAAGGAACAGTAATTGATATTTTTATTAATGTATTACAGTTATTTATATTGTAATTAGTAAATGAATATATATTTAGTAGTATCTATAAAAGTTATTTGTGATTTATCAAGAGATGTTTCAAATTCTAGGTTAATTTATATTAAATGTGCTAGTAATTAACGCTATTTAGTAGTATATAGTTAAACTAGTTTATAAATGCTATGTCATGATACTAGTATCTTGAACCTTATATCACAATAAGTTATTAGTGAGCTATATCAAATTTTGGAACTTTTATAAATTAGGTTTATAATTAGTTTATCTGTGAAAAATAGGTATATGATTTTTATCAATATCATATCAGTGATTTTATTTATTCCATATTTTAGTCAATCAATACTATGTATAAATAGTATATGAATGGCTAGTTTATTATGAAAAATAGTTAGTTTTATAGTTGGTTATCTATTCAGGATGGTGATATAATTTTTACTAGTATTATAAACGTTGTGTGATTTATTAATATTAAGTATAGTGCTAAGTTAATATTGAGTCAATAGTATTATTTAAATACTTCATTGTAGGAGTATGATGTTTTATAAACGATAGTGATAGAGCTTTTATTAATAGATTATAGCATAGTGTAATTTATGGATTGAAAATTAGTATTTTAGTATTGAGAATCTAGTTTATTGCAGATGATATATTAAGTGGGTAGTTTGTGATCTATGAAAAGTTCTGATATGCATTCTTAATAATGCTATGTATGTTGGTAATTTTATTTATTATATATATTTTGGTAAATTGATATAATAGCATATGCATCACGAGTTTCCTTATAAAGGATTATTGTATTTATAATTGATAGTTTTATATCATAGCATAATCTTATTAATATGTGTTGGTTAATCAATGGTTGCTTAACAGTATATTAAGAAAAGCTCTTGTCTGTAAAAAATGTTCTGTATGCTAGTAGTTGATGCCAATAAACTTGATCTTATGATAATTACTATAGGACCTATGTTATTTATGTACTACATGACTTATGGTAAATGTTAATATCTATATGATGTTTTATCGTTATCTAACGGATATTTATGTTTATAATTGCTATAATAATTTTTATTAATTAGTACTTACATAAATTTTATAGTTATGAGCTATTATATATTTATTACCTAATTTTTTTAGAGTGATAACTCATTTATTTACCTAACTTAACTACAGTGTGTATAATTTACATATTACATACAACTATAGATTTTTTAGTCATATGATTGCATTTTTAATATTCATAAAATTATTTGGACATTTTTGAAGTATGTAAATAATTCATGTTATAGGGATTTTTAGAGTTTGTAACAGTGAAAATGGCTTTTTACTTGTTTTAAATTAGTACATTTTGATGAATTATATATGATTATTTTAAATCTTGACAATTAATGTTAAGAATGATTAGCTTTCTTTACCCTTATGAAAATGTCTATATAAAATAAAGAATTATGTCTGATACCAAAAACTTAAATCACGATAGACAAAAAGCTTTGGATAATGCAATTAGTCAAATTGAAAAAGCGTTTGGTCGTGGTGCAATAATGAAATTAAAACAAGGTGCTATTGAGAAAATAGATAGTATCCCTACAGGTTCAATAGCTCTTGATACAGCATTGGGTATTGGTGGTTTCCCTAAAGGAAGAATAATTGAAATTTTTGGTCCTGAAAGTTCAGGGAAAACAACACTTGCATTGCATGTAATTGCTGAATCTCAAAAAAAAGGTGGCAATTGTGCTTTTATTGATGCTGAACATGCTTTAGACATAATGTATGCTCGTAAGTTAGGTGTAAATACAGGAGATTTAATTGTTTCTCAGCCTGATACTGGTGAGCAAGCACTGCATATAGTTGAATATCTAATATGTTCTGGTGCTATCGATGTAATAGTTGTTGATTCAGTTGCTGCATTAACACCTAGAGCAGAAATAGAAGGTGATATGGGTGATCAACATATGGGTTTACAAGCAAGGTTATTGAGTCATGCTTTAAGAAAGTTAACTTCAATTGTGTCAAAAGCTAATTGCATACTTATTTTTATTAATCAGATTCGTATGAAAATAGGTGTAGTTTATGGTAATCCTGAGACTACGACTGGAGGAAATGCATTAAAATTTTATAGTTCTGTTAGATTAGACATACGTAAAGTAAGTGCGATTAAAGATAAAGATGTTATTATTGGTAATCAAACTAAAGTTAAAGTAGTTAAAAATAAAGTGGCACCCCCTTTTAAACAAGTTGATTTTGATATTATGTATAATGAAGGAATCTCGAAGGTTGGTGAAATTATAGATATGGGTGTAAAGCTTAATATTGTAGAAAAAGCAGGGTCTTATTATTCGTATAATAGTGTACGTCTTGGTCAAGGTAAGGAGAATGCTAAACTATACCTTAAGAATAATCCTAGTACTGCAGATGAAATTGAACAAAAAATAAGGGCTAGTTTGCAAGCAAGTGATAATGATGTTAGCTGTTTTAATGCGGAGGTTGATAGTATTAGTGATATGGATGTGCCAGTTTTTTAGGTATCACGTACTTAAAAAATATCGGTATTTTTTTTATTGTAAGGTTAGATTACAGTAATTATTTCTCAGGTAATGAATTAACAGATTAGTAAGTGAATGTTGCTATACTGTTCTTTAGTTGAAATATCTCTGAAAAGTGTAATTATATAATAGAAATTTCATTAGTGATGGTTATATAGTACAAAAAGTTAATAATTAATAAAGGAAGAGGGATTAGTTAATCGAGATGTGTGTCAGTAATCTTAACAACTGAGAGTTTTATAAGTATGTAATTATACTTATTAGATAATTATATTAGTTGATTTTATTCAAAAGTACACATATTAATCAAATAGAAGAAATAATGTTTTAAGGGTGTTGTGTTGTATGGAAGTAGGTTTATTAAATAGTGATTCTATATATGATGAGTTCATTAAAATTGGTGTAATAATAAGTGGTCACTTTATACTTTCTTCTGGTTTACATAGTGATACATATGTACAATGTGCTAGATTATTTGAAAATCCTGCTCTTGCAGTAAAGTTTTGTTCTTTACTTGCAGAGAAAATTAATAAGGTTTTACCAAATATCGATATGATTGTTTCTCCGGCTATTGGTGCTATTACTGTTGGGTATGAAATTGCTAGACAACTAGAAATTAGTAATGTGTTTTGTGAACGTGTTAATGGTATATTTGTATTACGTCGTGGTTTTGAAATTAAAAAAAGTAGTCAAGTTTTGATTGTAGAAGATGTAATTACTACTGGCAAGACATCTATGGAAGTGGTAAATTGTGTTAAAAGTAATGGTGGAACTGTTGTTGCAGGTGCAGCGTTAGTTAAACGTAGTAAGGATGTAAGGCTTCCTTTTCCTATAATTAGCTTACTCGAGTTAAATGTAAAAAGTTATGTTGATGAAGATATTCCAGAATATTTAAGAAGAATTCCTGTATCCACACCTGGAAGTAGAAAATATTTGAGTGAATAGTTAGTGTTTGAGCGGTATAAAAAGCAGATTTTACTTTCAGAAGTAGGAGTAGTAGGTCAGAATAAGTTATGTAATAGTAGTGTTCTAATAGTTGGATGTGGTGGTTTGGGGAGTACGGTTATTCCTTTACTTGCAGCTAGTGGTATTGGTAGCTTGATATTATCTGATAGTGATAAAATTCAAATATCAAATTTGAATAGGCAGATAATATATAAAGAATCTGATGTTAGTAATAGTAAAGTGGTAACAGCTGCTAAATTTGTTAGTATGCTTAATTCTGCAGTAAATGTACGTACATTGAATATCTTTATTACTCCTAAAAACTTTGAACAAGTTTTTAGAGAAGTAGATCTTGTTATAGATTGTACAGATCGTTTAGCAACTAAGTTATTTCTTAATGATGCATGTGTTATTTTAGGAAAACCTTTAATACATAGTGCAGCAATTGGTTTTGTTGGTCAAATATTAACCATATATCCATATGGTAAACCTTGCCTCAGATGTTTTTTTGAACATCAGTATATGAGTATACATCTAAACTGTTCTAATGCTGGTGTGCTAGGGCCAACAGTTGGTGTAGTAGGTAGTATTGTAGCAGCAGAAGCTATAAAGTATTTATTAGAAATTTCATATAATGTAATTGGAAAGTTACAGAGGATTGACTTAAAAAATAATGAATTTACTCATTACACATTTCAAAAAAACGAAAGATGTATAGTGTGTAGCAATGATGTTAAGGTGGATCCATATGATTACGATTATTATGAAAGTAAGTTGTATTTTTAGTAAAAAATTCTTGATCAATTGTTATAATATATTGGTGATGAATTGAATGTATAACACCTAGTAGTCTTTTTGAAATTAATGTGTATGTGTAGTTATTAGTAAAGTAAGTATATTTTAATAAGAAATCCAACGTATTCTTAATAGGTTATTTATATGTGTTTTATAATATTATGGAATATGTATAGAATATAGCATATAACAGTGATGTTAAAATTAATGTACATGGTTAAGGTATTAGGAAATAAGTTGTGTTGTCTATAAGAAATGTAATCTTATTATTTTTACTTTAATTATCTTACATATGTTTGATAATGCATGTTGGTTTACAATGGTTAACCTGTGTTAGAAACTATTTTATTTGTTATCAATAATGTAATATAATCCTGTAATTATTTTAGTGTATGATATGCTATTTAAATTAGAAATTAAACCAATAGTTGTAACATTGTTGTGTACAATTGCTATATATTTGGTATTACCAAATTTTATTGATAATAAGTTTTTGATATCCAATAAAAAAGTTAACTTAGGATTAGATTTACAAGGTGGAGTGTATTTATTATTAGAAGCAGATTTTAAAGAATATTTAAAAGAAAGAATGTACGGATTATATGATGAAGTAAATGAGTTTCTGTTAAGTAAGAATATAAAATATAAAAGTTTTGATGTATATGAAGATAAGTTGGTATTGATATTAAAAGATAGTCAAGATTTTGATCGAATTAAGTCATTTAATGATAAAAATGTGAGAATATCAAAGCAGGATGTTCGTATTGTAATGTCTTTCTATGATAGCTATAAAGAGAATTTGTTAAAAAATATTATAACTGATTCGATTAGTAATATACGTCGTAGGCTTGATAAATCTGGGACTAAGGAAATTACTATAAACAGTCATGGTAAAGATAGAATATCTTTGCAGATTCCAGGAATACATGACACTAGTCAAATTAAGATGTTATTAGGAAAAACTGCAAAGTTAACATTTCACTTATTGGAAAATGTTACTCAAATTTCATCTATTAATCCTTTAACTACAGTTTTATTGAAGGATGTACGTGGAAATACATATCCTATATTGAGAAAGGTTGAAATTAGTGGTGACTCTTTGGTGGATGTGTCTTCTGGAATAAATAGTCTTGGTAATGTAGTTGTGAATTTTAAATTAAATAATGCTGCAGCTAAAAAATTTGCTAAGATTACAAAAGAGAATTTTAATAAGCCATTTGCCATAGTGTTGGACGGTGTGGTTCTTACTGCTCCTGTAATACGTGATCCTATTTTAACTGGAAGTGGTGAAATTAGTGGTAATTTTACTGTTGAAAGTGCAAAAGAATTATCAATTTTGTTAAAATCTGGAGCTTTACCTGCTCCTTTAAAAGTCATTGAAGAAAAAACAATTGGTTCAAGTTTGGGTGCTGAATATATAAAACAAGGAAGATTAGCAATGATAGTGTCAGTAGTGGCAGTATCAACTTTTATTATATTTTTCTATGGTATATTTGGATTGTTGGCTGTTATTGGATTAGTCTTTAATATTATTTTTATTGTTGCTGCTCTAACTTTACTTCAAGCTACGCTAACACTGCCTGGTATTGCTGGTATTACTTTAACAGTTGGAATGTCTGTTGATGCTAATGTCTTAATCTTTGAGCGAATTAAGGAAGAGTTAAGATCGAAGAAAAAATTAAGATGGGCTGTAGAGTCTGGATTTAAAAATGCTATGTCTACGATATTTGATTCAAATATTACTACGCTGATTGTTGCAGCAATTATGTTTGTAATGGGTAGCGGCCCAGTTAGTGGCTTTGCTATTACGCTATCTATAGGTATTTTATGTTCTATGTTTTCTGCAATTACATTGACAAAAATGCTTATAGATTTGTACATTAGGTTCTTTAATTTAAAGGTGTTAAATATATAGTAATTTGTTATAAAGGTTAAATTTTTATTTATTTAAAAATTGTTTTTTAATCATAATATTGCAGTGAATATAGTAACGGAGATCATTGTTTGTTATAATTAGTAAGTTAGATAATGTTGATTGTGTGAAATACCTTAAGAAATGTATTTGATAGTAAGAAAGAAAAAGGTTTAATTTTTATCTGTAGGTCTTGATAGCAGTTATGTGTAGTACTAGTTTTAAATTATCAGAAAATTGTTGAGGAATTTTATTGTAATTTGGGGTATAATAGTGTTAATAATTATTTAATTCTGATGTAAAATTTTTATCATAGGATAATCTATCTAATATTATAATGAAACTTTTATGATGACTTATCTAAGGTATATTCTTTAATCAAGGAAAGAAAAAGTGGAGTTTTTGTCTATAGAATTATTCATAAAGCTATGTTGATAGTAGTAAATAAGTTTAATGTAGTAAACATGTATTTGCTAGTAATATAATAATTTGATTATACAAAGTGTATAATAATATATATTTGAATGGTAAGAAAGGTAGCTTGTTATTTATTATGATGTTATAAGAGTTGTGTTTTATTAATATTAAAAATTATATTTATGTCTAATCATGATAAAAAAATAGATGTACTTGAAGAGCAAATAGTATCTTGTAATGGGGAAGGAAGTGATGTTGATTATACTGAACATCCGAAAATATATTTGACTATCAGAAATGGTCAAGAAATAGTTTGCCCTTATTGTAGTAAAACTTTTACTTATAATATTTAAAAAATTAATGTAAAATAGTAATTATGTAGTATTGTGATTGTAAATAGGTAATAAGTTAAAAACTAATGTATGATCCTGCTAAGTATAAGTTTTATAAGGAATGGCTTGACAATTTAAGATATACCATATTTTATAATCCAAGTATTGGTATGTTTTGTTCAGGAAAGGTAATAAGAAATCTTACTCCTGCTGCTTTTGTTATTCAAAATAAAGATGATGCGGTAGATGAATCTTTTTTACAAAGGGTATTAATACATACTTCTACTAATAAAGACGATATACGTAAGACTGTATCATTTATACGTTCGCTAGGGTTTTTGCCAGTAGTGCATTCCAGTTATGATATTGGTATTTCTGAATGTACTTATCGTGAAGGTAAAGCTTATTCTAATCCTAAAACTGTTTTTATTATTTCTACATGTGATGGTGCTAAAGAGCACACTCCTGAAAGTGATATATATGATATAATTTTAAAAAGTCAAAGAGATTTTGTTGATGAGTTAGAAACACAAGCTGGTACTGATCGAGTTTTTCGAGTTGAAAAATATGATGTCAGTAGTAAACCATTAAGTCATGAAATATATGATTCTGTGTTATATGCTGAAAGGTGGTCTTTATTAACTATACGTGAGAAAATATTAAGATGTTGTTTTACTGTAGTATTTGCTCCTACTATTGTTATTCCTATTGTTCTTTTATTATCTTATGTTGGGAATAGAAGTGTTCAAGAAGAAGCAAGTAGTATGAATTTACTTTCATGGCAGTATAGAGAATATAATCAAGGTATACGTACTGTTTCTGAGGATCTTCTAAATGATGATGTTCCTTCTACGAAAAGAGAGAGAATTTTATCACATATAAAACAGGAAGCTGAAAAACAGAGTTTTATGGTCAATGATGGCAAAGGAAATTTACAGCTTACTGAGTTAGGAAAGAAAGTAAGTACAAAACACAATTTGTTTCTTATGGCAGGTAACAATGAGCTTACAAAAAGGCAATTACTGTTAAGATGTACTACTTTTCTAATACTAGGATCTGTGTATCTTTTAAAACTTGTGGCTTTATCATGTCATTTTTTTAAATTTGATAGAATAGCTTTATACTGTTCTGTTGTATCGTATTTTATAATGTTTCTAGGAGGATTGTATTTACTATCGTATAAGAATAAAATATCAAGAGTCTGTGCAGCGTTTATTATTGGATTTGCAGGTATTTTTATGGCCACAAATGTATTGATGTTGTGTTGCGATGCTAAATTTGGTCATGAGTTTGTATTATCTAGTGTAATAGCTGGAATAACTGGAACAATGATAGCTATTACTTTAATATGTCATTTTCTGCGTAGGAAAGATCGAAAAATAGTATCAAAATTAGATGGTCTTAGTACTACAGCTTACTTATCTATAAAAGATCACCTAAAAATGTTTGATGACATTGAATATATCAAAATTGGCAAATATGAATTTATGTTTGTTGAAAGTGTTAATATGCCTATTTATAATGCCTGTAAAGCTGGTGTGTTTGGTCAGCAGGCATTAGATAATCTACAAGAGGAAAAAAGTACTGGGGATATTGATACAGTTCCTAGGGTAGATGATGATACTTTATTACCTGATCCTGCTGTTCAAGATTCAAGAGTTAATGTAGGTGCTACAGGTTGTGAAATTACTGAACTGCTAGATAGTGACATAGAAGAAGCAGTTGTAACAGGCACTGCTAGTAATACATCTAGAGAAACATCACGTTAAAGTTTATGGGAAAACTTATTAATTTAGTGATATGTGATGTAATATCCAATAATAGAAAAAATGTTATTTGTGTTTATAAAACATTTAGTATAGTTGGTGATAGTTTGTTGTCTAATTTTTCAAGATTGAAGAGTTAATGTAAGTGCTACAGGTTGTGAAATTGCTGAAGTGCTAGATAGTGACATAGAAGAGGCAGTTGTAACAGGTACTGCTAGTAATACATCTAGAGAAACATCAAGTTAAAGTTTATGGAAAAACTTATTAATTTAGTGATATGTGATGTAATATCCAATAATAGAAAAAATGTTATTTGTGTTTATAAAACATTTAGTATAGTTGGTGGTAGTTTGTTGTCTAATTTTTCAAGATTGAAGAGTTAATGTAGGTGCTACAGGTTGTGAAATTACTGAAGTGCTAGATAGTGACATAGAAGATGCAGTTGTAACAGGCACTGCTAGTAATACATCTAGAGAAACATCACGTTAAAGTTTATGGAAAAACTTATTAATTTAGTGATATGTGATGTAATATCCAATAATAGAAAAAATGTTATTTGTGTTTATAAAACATTTAGTATAGTTGGTGATAGTTTATTGTCTAATTTTTCAAGATTGAAGAGTTAATGTAAGTGCTACAGGTTGTGAAATTGCTGAAGTGCTAGATAGTGACATAGAAGAGGCAGTTGTAACAGGTACTGCTAGTAATACATCTAGAGAAACATCAAGTTAAAGTTTATGGAAAAACTTATTAATTTAGTGATATGTGATGTAATATCCAATAATAGAAAAAATGTTATTTGTGTTTATAAAACATTTAGTATAGTTGGTGATAGTTTGTTGTCTAATTTTTCAAGATTGAAGAGTTAATGTAAGTGCTACAGGTTGTGAAATTGCTGAAGTGCTAGATAGTGACATAGAAGAGGCAGTTGTAACAGGTACTGCTAGTAATACATCTAGAGAAACATCAAGTTAAAGTTTATGGAAAAACTTATTAATTTAGTGATATGTGATGTAATATCCAATAATAGAAAAAATGTTATTTGTGTTTATAAAACATTTAGTATAGTTGGTGGTAGTTTGTTGTCTAATTTTTCAAGATTGAAGAGTTAATGTAGGTGCTACAGGTTGTAAAATTAATGAAGTTTTATACCATAAAGTGTGCAAGCAATATGTAAACAAGTGTTCTGTTAATTATACTTTTATGGACTTATTAAAGTATAAAAAGTGGTGTCTTTATATAAAATAAAACAAATGCTGTAATTATGATAGAATTTAGGGTGATAGATAATGTCTTACTGTTTATATTTAAGATATATGAGAGTTAGTTCTAGATGTTACAATTATCAATTTATTAATGCTAGGTAGTATCATTAGTAAAATAAGTGTTGCTAGTGGTGCTTTTTGGAGAACATATTAGGATTTGGCAAAACTTGTTAGTTTAATAATGTGTTGTATGACATATAATAAATAGTAAAAATACTATTTATTACTATAAAATGTTTAATATAACTAATAAATTTTATTACCTAAATTTCTTTCGAGATTTAAATATTAATTTAAAAACTACATATTGTGAAATTAGTGAAGTGTAATTTCATAAGTGTGAGATGATTAATATCTATTATTAAATAGGATATTTCTTGATAAATACATTATAGCTTAAGATGAATCTATAATAGAATTTGTAGGTACTAGGTAGTACCTTGTTGTTGATTATTTATATAATAATGGTACAAAGGTTTTATGCTAGACAAGTTTTGATGTTGGCGATAATAGATGTATAATATCTTGCTATTTTCTTTTAAGAATATGTAAATTTCTATAGTAAAGGATTGTGGATATTAAGGTTTGTATAGTTTCTATGATAGAATAAAACCTAATGTTTTATCATACTAATACCATAACTAATTATTATGTATCAATTTAATATTAAAAATAGTACTGATAATTTTGTATAGTGAAAACATATGTTATATATCTAATTATATTAAATAATGAGTGTGTCAAATTGAGTTTTTACTTATTATTTTTGTATTTAATGATACATTATACATATATTGTATTGTGAATATATGTTAGAATCACTACAGGCTTTGTTAATCTAATACTAAACTTTCTTTTTAATTTGTTTATGATTGATAAATTATAGACTGTGCAATAAAGTGTAACGCAACTTGGTATTACGTTATATTTTTTATTCTATTTATAATTAATGAAAGCTTGTATGTATAATCTTATGTGAATCTAAATTAGAACATTAAACATTTTGTTAAAATGGAATTAGTTTAATAAATTGTACTAAATCAACATGGTTATTATTGGTTGATATTTTTACTTTTTATAGATATGTGAAATGACGTTATTTTTAAGAATATGTATTGCCAGATATGTTTTTAAATTTTAGAAGATGCCAAATTCTCTATTGTTTATAGTTGAGAATATAGAAAAAACTGTATTAATGCTTTTATGGAAGTATATAGTTATTTATTAAAATTATTAAAGAGGTAATTATATTTTATGAATATAGATCCAGTGGCTTTAAAGATAGGGTTGTTAGAGATCAGATGGTATTCTTTAGCATATATAATAGGTATTTTATTTGCTTATTGGTATGTGCAGAAAATAGATAAGTACAAGGTTTTTACTCCAGAAAGTTATAAGTCGATAATTTCATGGTGGGTTACTGGAATGATTCTTGGTGGAAGGATAGGATATATATTATTTTATAACTTAAATTTCTATATGAGTTTTCCTATTGAAATGTTTAAGTTATGGAAAGGTGGTATGTCATTTCATGGAGCAAGTTTAGGGCTTTTTTGTACTATGTATATTTTTTGTAAAAAGTATAAAATAAAGTTTTTATCAGCAATTGATTTGTGTTTGTGTGCTGTACCTGTCGGAATATTTTTAGGACGTATTGCGAATTTTATTAATGGTGAGTTATATGGTAAAGTTACAAATACACGGTTTGGAATGATTTTTCAAAATAGTGGAGATTTTTTTTATAGGCATCCTAGTCAGTTATATGAAGCTTTTTTTGAAGGATTATTATTGTTTGTAGTAATGAATTTATTATTTTTTTTTACTAAGGTAAAATCATATCAAGGTATGTTATTTTCTATTTTTATGATATGGTATGGAATAGTACGTTTTTTTATTGAATTTGTAAGAGAACCAGATGTTCAAGTGGGTTATATTTTATTTAATTGGATTACTATGGGACAGTTATTGTCCTTCATTATGGTTATTTTAGGTATCTGTATATTAAGGTTATCTAGAATGTCTCATAATATTTAGTAGTGAAATAGTTATGTAACATGTATAGGAGGATTTATAACTAGTTAAACTAGTTATCTTAATGTTTTTTATTTTTCTATTGTAATGATTCCATAAATGTGAAGTTGTATTTTTATTAAAAAGGTAATATAATCGGTAAAATATACTAGCATTAATATGTTTTGGCTATAAATGAAAATAAAAGTTTTAACATCGCTTCTTTCAGGTAGCCGAAGATCTTCTGTTTTGCAATGTTTGTATTTAGGTATGAAAGAACGAAATTTTCAAACATTACCTGCAACTTATCTTGAAAATGTATTGATAAAGAAATGTACCTGCAAGCAAAATATCAGGAGGAATTTGTAATAATTTAGTGTGTAACTATATCTTTCTTGAAAATAATTGAATTTAATATGTATTATTGCCTGTGTAATATTTGGGAGTTACAGTTTTTGTCTGTATAGATATATGAAGTATGTAATAAGCTATATTTATTATAGTATTTTGTGTAGACTTAAGATAGATTTGTGCTGTTTAGTAGATAGATTTTATAATAAGGTCAGTATTTGTTCTAAGTAATACATAAATGTTGAGTATGATCATTGAAGAGTAGTTATGTTGCTTCAAGTATGTATTTAGAGAATTTAACTATGAATTGTAGATTTTATACAGATAATATCTAAAATGTTTCTTGTATAAATTTTAAGAATAGTATCAAATAAACAGTTATTGTGAATTACGTTGGTGTATATTTTAACAACAAAATTCTTATCGCTGTGATAAAAGCTCTAAGGCCATGTTCACTACTCATGGCTTATGATATGTAAGTACTAAGTGTAGTTAATATTTTTAAGTTATGTATTGTGTTTTGCAGGAAATGCTGTGTGTAATATTTGGTTTATGTATTCATAATTTATTTTAAGTGAATTATATATTAAACTTATGTATATTCAGTGTTTTTATAATCTTTGGGGAGATGTTACTATATAAATAAATTATATCATTACATATTTTAAATAGCATTATTTTAGCTAAGTATAGTTAGTATTTTGGAATATATTGTGAGCTTGGTATTATGCTATATGCACTATCTATGTTTAGGTATGAATAATTTATTTAGATAAATTAATTGTATATTAAACTTATATATGAGACTAGTATCGATAAATGGTAATTGTTAGTATATAGGTGCTAAGTGTTGAACAGTATACTTACATTTTATTTATAGTTTTATGATAGATGTACTAACTATGATTGTCTATTCATAATTTATATTTAAGTAAGCATTGGTACTTTAGTGAATAATAGTGTTTTGTATTTAAGATAGTACCGTCTGAATTGTTAATATAGAATTACTGTTAAAGCTTAATTGTGTATCTCACTTTTTTCTGTAGAATAAAATTAAATATTTTTTGTAATAATATGTTCTATTACATACTTGAAGATTTAATTTACAGCTTCTATATTATTAATTGTTATCTTATATAAGATACAGATGTATCTTTAGTAATTTAATGAAAAATATTGAGTTAAACTATTGTATAATATTTCTTATCTATTAGGTAAATACTGAGTCTTCTGTCTCTGTATATAATCTTTTAATGTATATATGTTGTATGTTGAATAAGCTTGACTGACTTTTTGTATCAAATAATCGAAAAAGATTGAATTACCTATTATATAAATCATATGTTTATCATGCTTGTAATTCTAAATTGTATGTTGATGTGAATGATATTCTTTGAGATAGTTCATCATCTGTAGTTGATATTAAGTATTTTTTTACTCTTTATTATATACTTCTATATTTTTTTTGAGATTTTAAAGTTTACTGAATTTGTAGCACTTATATAAAAGTAAGTTTAGTTGTATTATAAGTTTGTTTACAAAAAGTAGCATAAATATTAAGAATCCATGTTATGTTAATTATCCTAGATTTAGGATGTTTTTGATGTTATATGATTTTCTTATAAGGTTGTTTTATTATTTGTGTTATTTTTAATAATAATCTTTTTTCTGCATTATGTGTCTTTTAATTTTTTTATAAATATTTCAAATTCTGTAGATTTTTAATAACTATATTAGGTAAAATAGCTTGGTTTTATGTAGCATAAGTTAATCATGAAATGGCTGATCTCATGTATTAAAAATTTACATGTTTTACTGTGTTCATAAATTCATTGTACTTTTGATGTGAATGATCTTCTTATAGGTTTTTCATCATCTATGCTGTCTTTAGTAAGCTCTTTACCATTTATTATGTCTTTTATATTTTCTCCAGTTAATGTTTCAAACTCTAATAGGTTTTTAGCTACTATATGTAGTGATTCTAAATGTTCATTTAATAAGCTTTTTGCTCTATCAAGTGCAGAGGTTACTATTGATTTTACTTCTTCATCTATTAAGTTTGCTAAATTAGTGGAAATAGCTTCATTTTTTTCATCGCTATGATATAACGGACCAACTTTATCACTCATACCCCACTTCATAACCATGGCTTTAGCAAGATCAGTTGCTTGTTTGATATCTGACGAAGCACCACTAGTTACTTTATTATATCCGAAGATTAGTTCTTCTGCCGCTCTTCCACCCATGGATACTGTTAAATCTGCTACCATTTTTTCACGTGTGTGAGATACACGATCTGATTCAGGTAATCGCATCACTAAACCTAAACTTCTCCCACGTGGAATAATTGTTGCCTTGTGTATTGGATCGGATGCTGGTGTATAAAACGCAATAATTGCGTGTCCTGCTTCATGATATGCTGTTAATTTCTTTTCTTCTTCTGTCATCATTAATGATTTTCTTTCAGCACCCATCATGACTTTATCTCTTGCATATTCAAAGTCATTCATGGTTACAATTTTTTTATTTAATCTTGCTGCAATTAGTGCTGCTTCATTTACTAAATTTGCTAGATCAGCACCGGAAAATCCTGGTGTTCCACGTGCTATGGTACGAATATTGACATCGGGGGCTGTTGGTACCTTTTTTATGTGTACATTAATTATCTTTTCACGTCCGTTAATATCAGGGATACCAATAGTAACTTGTCTATCAAACCTTCCAGGTCTTAATAAAGCTGAGTCTAAAACATCTGGGCGGTTTGTTGCTGCAATAATGATTACTCCTTCGTTAGATTCAAAGCCATCCATTTCAACAAGTAACTGATTTAATGTCTGTTCACGTTCATCATTACCACCTCCCAAACCAATACCACGATGTCTACCAACTGCATCTATTTCGTCGATGAATATAATACATGGAGCGTTCTTCTTACCTTGTTCAAACATATCACGTACACGACTTGCTCCTACTCCAACAAACATTTCTACAAAATCAGAACCTGATATACTGAAGAATGGTACATTTGCTTCGCCTGCAATTGCACGAGCTAATAAGGTTTTTCCAGTTCCAGGTGATCCTATCAATAAGCATCCCTTTGGTATTTTACCTCCTAATTTTTGAAATTTTTGCCTATGTTTTAAAAAATCTACAATTTCTACTAGTTCTTCTTTTGCTTCGTCAATACCTGCTACATCATTAAAAGTTACCTTGTTACGATTTTCTGTCATTAATTTTGCACGTGACTTACTGAAGTTTATGGTACGGTTACCACCTATTTGCATACGTTTTAAAAATATAAACCATATTATAACTAACAGTAACATTGGGAACCATGAAATTAATATGCTACCTAATATCCCAAGTAACGTATCTTGGGGTAGAAATGAAAAAGTTACTTGTTTGTTGTGTAGTATTTTTATTAAACTATCATATACTACGCCAGTTGTTTGAAATTTAGATTCGTCTTTAAGTGTACCAGTGATATTATGTTCATTGATATTTACACTTTTAACTTCATCGTGTTCAACTTTATTTAAAAATTCTGAGAATGGTAGTTTAATTGTATTGCCATTTATAATTTTATCATTGAATTGGGAGTATGCTCCAGCAATTAAAACAATTGCTATAATCCAAATAGCTAGCCCTTCAATTATTTTTCTCATAGCAAATGCTCCTTGCTGATAAAATTGTTGTAAGTTAAATTAATAAAGTTTTGTTTTATTAACACTTCTTCAATTGTTATAATTGGCTCTAACTCATTAATATAATCATCAATAAGATGATTTTGTAGAGGATAAGCGAGAATTTTATTTTGATATTTTAGTATAGGTAAGCATCGCACTGCTTCTCTATCTAATTTCTTGAGATTTTCAGGAATATAGTTATTGTTTAAACTAGAGACAGTAATACTATGGGTATTGGGATTACTAATGCGTATTTTAAACCTATTATCCCATACTATTGATGTCTTAGAATAAGGACTGATAGTTTTATTATTTATTACTGATACTTCTCTAGTTATACATAGTGTATTGTCTTTCTGATTCCTAGTAATTTTACAGTGACAAAAAGTTTGAGGTTTTGTGAAATCATTGTTTTGTATTTTTCTAAACATATTGTTGAGTTTATGATACCTTGGTTTGTATTTTTTTTGTCCAATTGACATAATTGAATATGTAAAAAGTCTTAATGATATTTCTTCTGGAAGATTAAAAAATGTATTTAGTTTTATTTTGATAAATCCAAGATTGTTAAATTCTAAGTGCTCATCAATAGCTAATCTTACATAATGCAATATACAATCTAAGGATCGTTTTATATGTACTGATGTTTTATAGAGCCTATTAACTAATTCTTCTGTATTATCTACTTCTTTTAATATATTACGGTATAAAGTTCTTTTGTATTTTTTGTTGTCGTTACTGATATCATGTACCCATGTAATATTCTTTGTATCTGCATAATGTATTAGTTCTTCTCTACTGATGGCTAGTAGTGGTCTGAGTATGCAGATACCATTTAGGTATGTACATTCTTGCATTCCAGCTAATCCGTCTAAGCCACTACCTCTTTCTAATCTCATCATAATAGTCTCTGCTTGATCGTTTTTCTGATGTGCTACCATTAAATAATTAATTTGATTTTGATTACACCATTGCAGAAGTAAACTGTACCTGATCTGCCTAGCAGAAGATTGAATATTACTTTGTGGTTTCTCTCCGTGCCAATTTAATATATGACATTTTAGGTTTAAATTTTGTGAATGTTGATATACAAATAAAGCTTCTTGTGCTGCTTCGGAACGTAACCCATGATTTACAGTAAGTATTGTAGGAGTGAATTTGGTATTACATATTGCTGATAGGTGTAATAGTACCATGCTGTCTATTCCTCCAGAAACTGCAATTGCATAGTTATCATGTAAGTTTTGAACTTTTTCTTTAAATAATAATTCAAGATCTTTTTTTGCATACATACATATAAACACAAATTTTTATAAATAAAAACAGGTGGCGGAAAGAGAGGGATTCGAACCCTCGATACAGGACACTGTATACACACTTTCCAGGCGTGCGCTTTAGACCACTCAGCCACCTTTCCAAATACAACATTATAGTTATGAGTTCTTATACAGTCCATAATAAAAATGTTATTTAGCGTAATAAAGTTGTATATCAAAGTGTAATAGTTATGACATGTTAGTTAAAAATTTATTGTAGTCTGTGAGTTTATCTTTACTAAGTGGCTTTTTGTTATCAAGTGTTAACTAATAAAAGACTTGTTTATCTTATTGTAGTAACATTTTCGAAATTATTATCAATATGTTGTTTTATAATACTTATGATAATCAAATTTATTAGATAATTTATAACATATCAATTTATTTAAATAATATTATTTAGTCTATTTTTAAATAGGTAGATAACATATGGTGTCATGATTTTGAAATTTATGATATTACTAGTTGAACACCTAGATACTAATTTAAAAATTTATAAATACGTAGTATACGTGGCTATACTGTTTTATTATTCGTATTCTTAATAAATATATGTTACACATATTATTTTAATTATATCGATATACAAGCTATAGTTTTTTCTAAGTATAAATAGAATTAATGTTGTGCTTAGTAGTAGTATTATTGAAAGTAAGATATATCTTCCTTATTCTGTTTTAGTTATGTAAGTATAAATTATATTACCTGAATATATGCTATTTTGTTAGATTTTTTAAATGATTATAATGCTCTGTTTATACATTTAGATAACTTAGCGTAAATGAACATGAATTTTAATGATGTATTTATTGTATGATTTTGTTTGGATGCATACTATATCTAACATAAGTAATATTTGTATCTATGAATTATTTATAGATACTAAGTTTTTTTCATAAGATTAATGTATTTCAATAATGATGTAGATGTATAGTTTGTATGACCTATATAATAGGTTTTATTATTCTTTATATTGATATACTAGATTTATAATACTTTACTTAATTATTGTGGTAGGTAATATAAATATGAGAAATAGTGTTAATACGGTTGTGCATATTAGATTGCTTGAAAGTTAGTCATACTTGTACATGTTGAGTTATTTATAGATATTAAATTTCTTATTACAAAGTTAGCAAATCCAGAGAATGAGGTAAGTATAGAGTTTTACATTATTTAATTAGTGTATGTTTATTAGTTACGGTTAGATAATCTAATTTTAGTGAATAAAGTAAATATGAGCTCCAGTAATATTTATCATAAGTTGTTTTATAAGTAACTGGTTCTATGTTGTAACATATATAAATCCAAATATAGTTAATTATGTATTAATTATTCTATATTACAAAGGTTTAGAAATTAAATAATACAAAATAATGTATAAGAGTTTACGTAATATCATCTTTATTACTGGTATTTTTTCTTCAATTTTTGTATTTTTAATGTTTATTCCGGTTGTAGTTAATTGTTACGCTGGATACCCTTGGCAAAGTTTTTTTTGTGCATGTTTTATTACTCTATTATTTAGTTTAATTTGTATACTTTATGGAAAATTATCTCGTGTAAGAAAGCAAGAGATTTTTTTTATTACAGTTAGTGTATGGATTATACTGTCCATAATTTCAGCTATACCATTTATGTTTGATGTTAAGATTTCTTATGTGAATGCATTATTTGAATCAGTATCTGGTCTTACTACTACAGGTGCAACAATATTGACTGATTTACATAATAAATCACCAGGTATTCTATTATGGAGATGTTTATTAAATGCTATAGGGGGATTAGGAATTATTATGACTGGTATTTTCCTTTTTCCTTGTTTAAAAGTTGTTGGTTTGTATGAACTATATCGTTCAGAATCCTCAGATAATTCAAAGGGTTTTAAATACGGTATAGTGAAGTCTTCTATGTATGTTTTTATTATATATTGTATTTTTATTGTTTTGTGTGCAATTTTATATTTAATGGCAGGAATGTCAGGTTTTGATGCTATATGTCATGCTATGTCCACTGTATCTACTGGTGGTTTCTCTAATTATGATGATTCTTTGCAACATTTTAATAATGTATATATTGAAATTATAGCAATAGTATTTATGTTATTGAGTTCTTGTCCATTTATTATGTATTTAAAAATGGTAACAAAACAGTGTTTTTATGATGAACAAGTAATTTTATTTGCAATTATTCTGTTATTTTTTTCAATGCTATCTGTGGTAGTCTCTTGTTATGATGAAGTGCTATCTAGTTATTCATTTTTCAACATATTAAGATATTCTGTATTTTCGGTTGTTTCATTGAGTAGCTCTACTGGTTTTGTTAATTATGATTATAATAATTGGTATTTTTTTTCTGTAGTTGGAATGGTATTAATGCTTATGGGGGGCTGTAGTGGATCTACTAATAGTGGGATTAAAATCTATAGGATTGGATTATTGTTCAAAGCTATAAACTGTTATACTAGTGGTTTAGTACATTCTGATAAGACAGTTCTTATTCGGTATGGGCGAAAATGTATGAATAATGTTGCTATTAGTAATATAGGGTTATTCTTTATTCTATATATTTTTATATTGTTTGTGGGGTGTATCCTTGTATCTATTAGTGGAGTTGATGTTGTAACTGCATTTAGTGCAGTAGCTGCAACTTTTAGTAATACAGGTCCTGGTATTGGAAATATAATAGGTCCACGATATAATTATTATAGCTTGCTACCTTCAGTAAAGTTATTATTATCTTTCTTGATGTTAATGGGAAGATTAGAGATTATGCCGTTTTATGTGTGTATGTATTTAATAGTGCATAATATATTTAAGTTTAAATAATTGTGTTATGTTTGTTCTATTGTTTACTATCTTAGAAAATGTAATGATAAACTGATAATGTAGGTGTCTGATATTTTGAAAAATTGTCCGTGTATGTAATTTTTATAATATGTAATTAATGTTATTTTTTTATTATGCATATTTACTATGAATGCTCAAATTACCTTTGAGTGTCATAATATTATTTGATTGTTATATAGTAGTATTAACAGTTTTTAATTGTATGTTACTGTCTGATTTGCTATCTTCGAAAAAAATATAATAGTCAGGTATAATATTACCTTGTATGTGATTTTTATAATATGTAATTAATGTTATTTTTTATTATGCATATTTACTATGAATGCTCAAATTACCTTTGAGTGTCATAATATTATTTTATTGTTATATAGTAGTATTAACAGTTTTTAATTGTATGTTACTGTCTGATTTACTATCTTCGAAAAAAATATAATAGTCAGCTATAATATTACCTTGTATGTAATTTTTATAATATGTAATTAATGTTATTTTTTATTATGCATATTTACTATGAATGCTCAAATTACCTTTGAGTGTCATAATATTATTTTATTGTGGTAGAGTAGTGTTAACAGTTTTTAATTGTATGTTACTGTTTGATTTACTATCTTCGAAAAAAAAATATAATAGTCAGGTATAATATCGGGTAGATAATATTTTCAAATATTATCTTGTATATGATTTTCATGGTAATAATTAAGATAATTTCTGGTGTTGTATATTTTATGATAAACAATGTGTTCGTTATTAACATAAAATATGCTAGTATCACATATTGGTAAAACTCCTTTAAAGTTCTATTGTGTACAAATATATATTTGGAGAAACAATGTTGGAACTACTTATATAGCTATGGGTTATAGTTAATGATATTAATATAGGTTTATTCAAAATATTAACAACAAAGTTTAATTGTGTATTTAAGTTTTTAAAAAAACTTGATATTCTATTATAATTGTATAAACATGGACACTTGCAGTGGTTCATGCTATTATTTTATAAATGTTTACCATAAATATGAATATGTCACATTTTTCTGTTCTTACAGATATAAGAAAGGTTGTTTTTGCTGTTGTAGATCTTGGGTCTACAAAAGTAGTATGTTTAATTGTTAAAGTGTTTGGTGGAAATGCTCCTGAAATTATAGGAGTGGGATATAAAGCTGCTGAAGGAATTAATGGTGGTACTATTACTGATATAGAATCTGCAAGCCGTTCTATATTATCATGTATAAAATCTGCTAAACAAATGACACAAGAAACAGTGACTAAGGTGTATGTTAACATTTCTGGATGTGATATTCATTCCACAAATATGATTAATGAGATAGATTCAACAATTCATGAGATTTCAGACAGTGATATAAAAAAGATTATGTTACAAACATATGAGAAGTGTCATGAAGATCAAGTTGTAATTCACAATATTCCTGTATTATATCATCTTGATGGTTTAAATAATATTACGGAGTTAAAAGGGTTATATGGTAGTAAACTTAAAGCAAATGTGCATGTTGTTAGTGCTTCTAAGTTTGCATTGTTAAATATAGAGAATTGTATAACTTATTGTAATTTTAGTTTAATTGGATGTGTAGCAGAATCTTATGCTTCAGGATTGGCATGTATTACTGATGATGAGAAAGAACTAGGTGCTATGATTATTGATATAGGTGGAAGGTATACTTCTATTGGTATTTTTAACAAAGGAAAATTTGTATATGCGGATGTTGTACCGTTAGGAGGTATTCATATTACTAATGATATTGCTTATGGATTATGTGTTAATGCTAAAGATGCTGAACGTATCAAAGTATTATATGGAGATGCTATGCTAATACCTTCAGATAAAGATGGTGTTGTAGAAGCTGATGTTGGAAATGACGAAGTTATTTCAGTCTTGCGTTCTGATTTAGTTAAAATAATTAAGCCTAGAGTAGAAGAGATTTTTGAGATAGTAAGTGATAGAATTGGAAAGCAAAAAAACTTAATTAATAAAGTAATTATTACGGGTGGGTCTAGTCAGTTATCTAACATCAAAGAAGTAGCTGGTTCTATTTTAAAAAAACAAGTAAGAATAGGTTTGCCAGTAAAGTTAAAAGGGATTCAAGAGAATAACAGTAATCCTATTTTTTCTGCGGCTATAGGTGCTATAATACTTATTACAAATACATTGTGTACAAATACAAATAAAAAAGCTACTACACATAGAAAAGATAATGTATTGAAAAAGCTTTTAAAGCTAATTCCAGTAAAAGCTGATTAAACTAATGTAACTTCTTTCTTAAGTCACGATCTAACGTAGATATAACACCATTGTTATCTTGCTGGTTTTCACTTTGCTCGTTTGATTCTTTTACTAGCTCTTGAATTGCAATTGCTGCTACATCTATAGTACTTAATTTTAAAGAATGAGCCATTACAGATACTTGGTCTGATATTTTTTTAATAGCAACTTCTAGATGTTTTTCTAAAGTAGCTTCAATATCAGCTTTGTGAGCAGCTATTATAGCATCATATTCTTCATGTGCCTTTTTGAGTATTTCTTCAATTGCTTTGTCTAATTCATAACCTTGAATCGTTACCTTATTTGACAGCTCTTTAGATTGGGCCTGAATTTCATTAGGTAGTTTCACTTCTGTTTTCACTTTATTTAACCGTGCTGTTAACAATTCCTTTACTTTTTTACGTAGTGGAGAAAAAGCTAACAAAACACCAATGCAAAACGCAAGATTAATAACAAAATATGCAGATATCATATCCTTTCCTTATATATCTTAATTGTTATGTCACGTAACCTATCCTTATTAACACAATCAACACCTAATAACTTACTGTAATATATTAACGCTATATTAAAGGCAAGGTCTATTAGTTCTTGTTCAAGCTGAAGCTTCATATTTTTTAGGTTGTCGTCTGCCATTTTAAACATACTCTGTATTTCCTGGTCAAGTGTAGCCATAAGACTTACATTAGCATCTTGCACTTCATCAAAAGCAGATCGTATAATTCTATCTACTTCTGCTTGTACTGCAGTAAGCTTTAGCAGCTGTTTATCTAACTCTTGCTGCGCATGACTTAAATCACCCTTAACAGAATCAATAGAACATCTTATAATATTATACCTCTTTCTTACTATATTTTCAATCTTTGGCAGCACATTTTTACTAATTATAATGTACAAAACACTAAAAGATAAAAAAAACCAAAAAAACTGAGAAGGATAAGAAGATATATCTAACTGTGGTATTGTGTCCATAAATTTACATTAGGCTACAAAAATTAGTAATAGGGCTAATAGGAAAGAAAATAAACCCATTGCTTCAACTAAAGCAGCACCAGTATAAACATATTTTTTTAGTTTATCTTCTGTTTCAGGATTACGTGCTAATCCATTTAGCATAGTAGAAAATATATTTGCAACCCCTAAAGCAGAAGCAACCATACCAAAAACACTTAACCCTACAGCAATAAACTTTAAAGAATCCATACACTCTTACCTTTATAAAAAGCTAGAAGAATTATAAGTAGATCATTATACGAAGTCAATCGCTAAAATTTAGTGCTTATTTACTGCATCTGATAAGTACACACAAGTAAGTACTGTAAAAATGTATGCCTGTAAGATTGCAACGAATATTTCAAACCCAATAAGTATTATAATGAATGCTATAGGTAAAGGTGTTAAAAATATATTCATATTTATAACGAATCCTGCTATAACCTTGATAATAGTATGGCCAGCTATCATATTAGCAGCGAGTCGTATTGATAGGCTTACAGGGCGTGCGCAATAGGCAAATAATTCAATTAAGACCATCATAGGTGCTAACCACATTGGTGTGCCTTGTGGTAACAATATATGAAGAAAATGAGTTCCTTGGTGTTTAAATCCTATGAATGTTACACTTATGAATACAATCATTGATATTGCAAATGTTACTGCAATATGACTTGTTACAGTGAACCCTAATGGTAATATACCTAAGAGATTACATACTAGAATGAATGTAAATATTGTAAAAACTAATGGTACGTATTGTAACCCTTCCTTACCTACATTACTTTCTATTGTAGAAACAATAAAATCATAAATAATTTCTATTATTGATTGTAATGGATTCGGAATAACACTTTCTTTCCTTAATCCAACATAGCAAGACAAGGAGATTAAAAATGTGGATAATACCATAAATAATGAGGCATTAGTAAAATCAATATTATATTCGCCAATATCAGGTAGCTTGAATATAGTGGAAATCCTAAACTGATCTAAGGGATTTGCTGACATCTAGTCTCCATATAAACACATATAAAGTAAAATTTTGCTATTCTTAATCATATCAACTGTGATAAGTTAGTCAATTGCAGTTATGTAGATAAGGCAACTATATTAATTGAGATAGTAAGATAAATATTTTGATAATTCTCAAGTATATATATTTCTTTATAATGGTAATTAATTTATGTAGTTAAAATATATATATTTAATATAAATTAAAAATGAGTATTTTGTTTTGTACTATACTTAAAGTTAGAAACATTTATAGTAGGTTATTAATGTTCCTATATTCAAAAAAACAGTATTTGTCTTATATTGGTGATAGTTATGTTGAATTTTTATTTATCTATATGTTTATAGTAGGTGTAACCTTATCAGTTGTAGTGTGTTTATTTGTTGATTGTATTATTTAAATATATATGTTACTTATAATAGGGATATAGAATTTCCTATGTTGTGATAAACTTAAAATGACAACTATTCTTGATAGTTTAATTTATTATTGTTCAAAAATTTGTAATATATACATAAAGTGTAATGATTAAGAATAAAAGTTTTTTATTTTACATAAATTATAAACATTGATGGTTATTATTAAGTATTATTGATATGCTTTTAATGTGTTATTTTAATAGTATTTTGTTTCTTTAAGTTGTGATCTACTGTAAAATGACATAGTGTGATGAACACTGGCTAGAATAGTTATTTTTTAATTAATAATGTTATTATAAGCAATGACTTATATGTTGAATTAGCAGTACACTGGTATTTGTAGTTAACTAATATATGTGTGTGTTCTAGTATCGTATTGTAAAAAAAAAATTAATATTTTAAATTTGAGAAAGTTTTTTCTAAGATTTAGTTTTATTGGTATACTTTACTATAAGAGATTTTTAAACTTAGCTATTAAGTTACAATAATAGCATATAGCTTGTTTTTTTATTATGTATGATAAGTTTCTAAAGCAAGTTTTGCTTGATAAAAATTTTTATGAATTAAGTTCAGTAGTTAATATTATAGATAATATATATATTGATAGAAAAATCAGTTCTAACATATGTGATATTATTAGGCAGCATGGTAATTGTGCTTTTATAGTAGCTGATGTAAATACTGCTGCTTTATTAAATAAAGTTGTATTTAATACTTTTAAAAATTTTATAATCCTGCAAAAATATTGTGCATCTCAAACGTTAGTAGAATTAATTACAGAAAAATCACAAGATGCTGATATTTTAGTATCTTTTGGTAGTGGCACAATAAATGATCTTTGTAAATATGTGAGTTACATTACAAATAAAAATTATATTTCATTTCCTACAGCTCCTTCTATGAATGGGTATAGTTCATCAAATGCATCTATAACATTTAGTGGTGGTAACAAAAAGTCATTAAAAGCTCATTTACCGAAAGCTATATATATAGATGTAGATATTATTGTAAATGCGCCAAGAAGGCTTATAGTTAGTGGTTTTGCTGACTTTATTTGTAGATCTACAGTACAAGCAGATTGGTTATTATCGCATTTGTTATTAGGTAATGAATATACTGAATTACCATTTTTAATAAGTAAAGCAAGTGAGGATGCCTTATTAGAAGAATATTTAGGAATAGTAGCACGTGATGAACATAGTATTATGATTTTAATGCAAGCTTTGCTTTTGTCTGGGTTAGGAATGTTTATTGTGGGTGGTAGCCAATCTGCTAGTCAAGGAGAGCATATGATTGCTAATACTATGGAAATTTTACAAAACGATATGTCTTTTTTTCATGGTGAATTTATTGGAGTAAGTGTTGTTACGATGGAATGTTTACAGAGAAGGATACTTAGACAAATGCCAAAGCTATATCCTACATTAGTTAATTGTGACAATATAAAAGAACATTTTCGTGAGCAACATACTGAAGAGTTTTGTGATATACTTACTGAAAAATTTATTGATCAACAAAAAGCTGATCATCTTAATAGTTTAATTTGTGATAAATGGTCAGATATTGTTGACATGGTTTATAAGAAAACTTTATCTCATGTTTCAATAAGAGATATGTTGGTAAATATAGGTTGTCCTTATAAGCCGGAGCACATTGGTTGGGATTTTAATAAATATAGTAGAGCTGTTGAGTTTGCATTTATTACTAGAGAAAGGTTTACGTTTCTTGATATTGCACATCATGCTAGATTACCAGTAGTTGAACATATTTAACTCTTAGAAAAAGTGTGTTCATTAGTACTATTTTGTATGGTATTTATTGAAGGTTAAGTATGTATATAGTAAGTGTAAGAAATTAACAATGTATATTTGTTTTACATCTGAATCTACTTTTTATTATTACTTGTTTATTTTTATGGTATTACAGAGGTGTGTTTATTTTGTGGATTTTTTTGGATTAAAGTGTGCTAATGTTAAAAAAATCATTGAGTATATGAACTTGATAAGATATGTATTTTTACATGAATGTTTATTGCTATTCATAAAATATTCTCCAAAAGAGTATTCTGCAAAATTTGAGTATAAGTAGTGATATTAGAAAATAGATTATTAATGTAACAAAATGTTCTATGATAATATAACAATGTTTATTTTATTAATAACCAGACCTAAAAAATCATTACTGGTGGTCAAACATATACTAAGTTAGTGGTATATAAAAAGGTTATATCACATACAAGTTAACTGTGGTTAGTGTATATATGTTGCTAATAATCATTTTGTGTAAAATTGTGAATTTTGCGGTTTGTTAAATGTATCTTTTTTAGTAGTGGGTATACCTTATTCTTGTCATAGTAGTTTAATGAAATATATGACAAACTTGAGTTCAAAATTCCTATTGAGGAAAAAGGAGACTGCATTGATAATTTGAATGCTAGTTTATTTATGTTGTTTTTTTTTAATTACCATATGTTGTGTGCAAAAAACTTGATAGTGTAGTTTTTGAAATAACTGTTTTTATATAAAGAAAGCTCATTATCTAATACTTTAATGGTTGTTTGGGTTTTAGTATAATGTATGCAGTAGATAATATAAAATTTATATATGTTTTTGTAACAGTGATGTTCTAACGTATAAGAGTTCAGTATTGTTATTCTACTAACTATTAACAAATATAATATCTGAGATTACGGCAACAATAGGTTCATGTTGGGTGACGTGTTTATTTACATGATTACACAAGTTAAAATAATTGAGCATGTTATAGTTCTAAATTATACTTGTTTAAGTAATTTATATTCTATAAATAGTAAAAATTTATATATTCTTCAAAAAGAAATTAACATTTCGTTTTTTGTATGTTACCTTATAGTGGTGTGTTAATGGATTTTTTATATGTTATTTAGTGCAAATCGAGGAAAAAAGAAAAAGAAAAAAAGTATTAATGGTCAGGGAAATGGTTGTGAAACAGATGGTAAGATGGGTCATGGATTTGAGACGCAAGATTTAGAAGATAATGGTGAAACGACAGATCATGTAAATCAAAGTTGTAATGAAACGAAAAAAGAGAGTGGTAGAGCAGAGCAGCATGTCTCTAAAGGTGAAGGTACTATAGATAATGCTTCTACATCTATTATAGTAGCAGAAACACCTGTAGTAGAGACTATGTCAGACCCTGTTCCTGAGAGTGTATATTTAAAACAGGGTGCTAAGCCAAAAAAGAAAGTGCAGCGTAGTAGTAAAGTATTACAAGGGTTAAAAGATGTTCAAGATATAAGGTCACATAGACGATATTCGCAGCATCTTACGTTAGGGGATTTTTTTCCTCCTATTAAGAAAAGATTAAGCTATGGTATAGATGTTGAAACAAGTCAAGAGGTTAATACTAATGTAGACAAGTATAGTAGTAAAGATCTGCATGAAATACCTCAGCCAAGCGGTGCACTTACAAGTTCATATATAAGACAAGGTGCTAGGCCAAAAAAGGAAGTTAAGCATAGTAGCCAGGTACAAGATACAAAAGGTATTCAAGGTATAAAGCAGCGTATGCGGTATACACGGCATCTCATGTTGGAAGACTTTTTTTCTAGTTATGAAAAATTAAATCCTAATGTAGGTGTTGAAGCAGGTAAGAAATCTGGTGTTGATAATATAGAACAATTGAGTTCTGAGTTTGAAAAATTACAGACTACTTCTAGTGGAAATATTGGTATCTTTAAAAAAAGCACATTAAAAACACGTACTCCAATACTTCCTGATTATAAAATCTTTGAAAGATTCAGGGCTCTACATACTGAATATCTTTGTGAGTTAGTTAAAGAATTATTTGATGTTGAAAATGATGTGTTGATATTTCGTAATGAGTATTATGCTGCATTATCAAAGATTACTTCACATGTTAGTATGAGTGTAACACTTATAAAATTGAATCTAATTTCGCAATTTGCTTTTATATTAGGTGTCCAGAAATTAGGACTTATGATATTATCAGTATGTCTTAGTAATCAGGATTTTTATGTAATTGATGAGATGTTAAAATCAGCATTTCTCTATTTACAAAAATGTAACACATTGAAAGATTACTGTTGTCGTATGAGAGAGGAGTTTGAATGTTACTGTGATTGTAAGGTTGATTGTATTTTTATGAATTGTGCTTACTATGATCCAATACTTTATAAAGCATTGAAAGAATTGTTGGTACAACTTGCATACGCAAAACTCTCAAAAGAAAATAGTTGTTCTGTTATGATAAACAAGATGATGGATTTTATGATTGTAAGTTGTAGTATTCAGTTAGGTTTTGTGCGTAACAGTGTTAACCTGCATCGTCATTCACGTCACTGTTTTTATATGAAATTGTCGACTGCAAATCCTGAGAACGTTAGGTTAGTGACAGTAACATATAATTCAGTAAGGTTACGAGCTATGTATGCTGTAAAATCGATATTGAGTGAAAATCCAGTAATATGCTTAAGTGGTATGAATTGTCCATCTCGTATGTTTGATATGTGTTCATCTAATTTTATTGACAAATGGTCTGAATTGGTTTCACATTCTTGTGAAAAATTTGAATATATCATGAGTAATATAAGCAGTAATATTGTTGGTTGTGTTGATGAGCAAAATTTATATTATCTTGATCTTCTGATCAGTGTGTATGAAAATATGGTATTTGGGATTGCTGATGATGTGAGACAACTGTTAGGTAATAACACTCAAAAAAAGAAACAATGTGGCTCTGGAAATAAAGGATGTGGTAGATAAATTATAATCTGTTTAATAGGGCTAATGATTTTGTTATAATGTAAACTCTGTATATAGCAATTGTATAATTTAGTATAAGCTAAGTTTGATTGATTATATAAATAAATTAATCCTGTAAGTACTTTATGATTGAAATTTTTTCCATCTTCTAATTAGTTTGATGATTATATTGTTTATATTTTCTTATTGTGAAGATACAGTTGGTTAAGTGTGATTATGTAAAAATTGATAAATAGTATGTAAATTGTGTAATAAAATAGTGTAAGTAGATTGAAGATTATAAGTTTTGCTTATAGTAAAATGTTATTTTGCATATGTTAATATTTATCTCGTAGTTTTCTTAGTGCAGGTTTAGCGTTTTATGTCAGTATTGATCAATAAGATATCTATAATTGTATATTAGGTTTAATAATTGTGGTATTTTTTATATAACATGTTTCTATAAGAAAAGAAATATACATATAATGTTCTCGTATGTGTCAACATTTCTTTATTAATAGTGTTTAATTAAAACTATATAGGATATGTTGTTAAAATTGAGATAAAAAAATGGTTTGCATCATCCGAGTAATAATTTTTAGGATATGTGTCTTGAGGGATAATTGAGTGTACCTTAATAGCTTTCTTATGTAGATTAAAAAGTCTTTATTGATACTTTTAGATCTAAAATATATGTATTATGGTGTTTAATATGTATTAGTTGATGGTATCAAATATACTATTGCTGTATATTTTAGTGATATTATATTAAAAGTAGATTTTAATCTGCAAGATCTTATATTACAGTGTAATAGATATTTTAAATGGTTATTTTAGCTTGAGGTTGTTCTCTAATTAATCTAGGCATTAGAAAAAACTTTCTTTAGTTTTTTTAAGTCATGACATCTTTTTTTATAGAATTGAGTCATATTTTTCATTAGTGATAACAATATTGTTCTAAAGGATTTTAGTTCAGAAATTTTTGCTAAGTTAGCTTATAAATATTACAAAGCAATATGTTTATTTTATATTGATAATAAGATATTATTAAACTAAAGTTTTTCTTTATTTAAAAAGGAATACTTTATATTCAAAGTATTTATAAAGCAATAGTATATTAGTTTTTTATATTACGTAAGTTTGCATTTTCTGTATTTGTCTCATGTAATTTTGCATTTGATAGATTTGCATTCTCTAAATTAGCATTAGAAAAGTTTACTAAATAGAGTTCTGAGTTGTTAAATGTAGAAAATTGTAGATTTGTGTTGGAAAAATTTACATTTTTTAATATGAGATTAGAAAAATTTGCATTCTGTAATATAGAATTTGAAAAGTCTGTGTTACTTAAATCTAATTTCTTGAAATTGAAATTAGAAAAGTTGACGTCTAGTTTTTTATTATTTTTTATTGTGTCTTGTAAAGCTTTTAAAGATGTGATTGCTTTAGAATACTTATTTTTAAAATTTTTATTAGCAATAATTATTGTATTTGTAGTATTGCAGTTATTAAAGTAGAAGTTAGTTAATGTATTATGATAAATACTAGACCCATTGAAGTTAGATTCTTTTATTTCAGCAGATTCTAAATTATTATTGAAAAAACTTGTTTTGTTTATTGTATTATTAGTGAAAGTTGCAAAGCTAAGATTACTATTTTCTATATTTGTGTTTTCTATTGTTGAATTAGACCATAAAGTATTTGTTGCTGCTACCTTTTTATAGGTATTGTTTATAATGGTATTGTGATCTATGGTTGCGAAATTTAAAATACTTGCATTTACTTTAGAATCAATCCATTTAGAATTTTTTATTGATACCATGGTTAAATCTGAATTAGAAAATACTGCATTTTTAATAGTTGCATTGATTAAAATGGAGTTATTCAAATTAGATTTAGTAATACTAGTTGAATCAAGTATTACTGATTGCATGTCAGATTCTTGTATACTTGCATTTGTAATTTCTGTATTACTTAAGTTCACATTAGATAATATCGAGTTATTTAAATTTACGCCAATCAAACTTGCATTATTTATTGATGCATTATGTAAATTTGTATTATTAAAATTGGTATAATGTGCATCTACGAAGTACATATTTGTATTACTTAAATTAGCATTTTGGAAGTTAGAGGAACTAATATTTGATACTTCCATATCACTATTGCTTAAGTTACTTCCTGTTATATCTGATGAATCTAAATTTGCTCCATACAATATAGCGTTTGTTAAATTAGAAAATTGTATCCTTGAATTATATAAGTTTGCTCCAAATAAATTGGAAGATGATAGATTGCAATGTTGGATGGTTATATTATCACCTTCCATATCATGGAAATTTGCCTTTTGTATTTGAGAGTCGGAAATTAAACTTGATGTGAGTTCTGCTTCTGAGAAATTGATAGATAGCCCGTTAACTTCTTTTAAGGTAGAAAAGCGCATATCTGAGTAACTAAAATTTGTATTATCAAGCTGTGATTTTTCAATGATTGTTTTTTGTAAATCTGCAGATGTAAGATTAGCAAAGCTTAGATTTGAATTTTTTATACTAGACCTACTTAGATTAGCATGTATAAAAGATGCTCTCTGCATGTTGGAATCTGTAAAAGTTGAGTTAGATAAGTTAGTACGTGTAAAATTTGCATGTGATAAGTTAACATTATTAAATACTGACCCTCTAAGGTCTAGATCACTAAAATCTGCTCCTGATAAATTATTACCAAATTCTTTTTTAAAGTCTAAAGGTATTCCTTTAGAGTGACATTTTATTATAAAGTTTATGAATTCTTCTTTTGTATGTGTAGTGTGTTTTATAGAAAAAAGACCTTTTTGTTCTGTGGTTTCATCTTTATTTTCTGTTGTAATATCAGCATAGCACATATTGGTATTACATATCAGTGAAACACAAAAGATGAAAATCATAATAGCATGTATCACATAATATTTCATAATTATATATCTGTATAAATTAGTAACAGTATAACTTAATTTTATTATAAATAATAAATTTCATAAAATTGGTTAATGTTAGTTTTGTATTATATGTTTATTATATTATCTATTCTTTAACTATATGTGGGATATTTACCTGATTCGTGTCTTTAACATAAATTTATAATATAATTTTTAGTATAATCTACTAAACTACAGAAGTATACTGTGTAATTAGTTATTGTAAAGATATTTGCAATATAAATATATGATATTTACTAAATATTTCGGTTGATATGGAATATATATTAGTTTATATCATACATTAGTGTTATATATTGATTATTAAGATGTATATATAACAAAAGTGTTTAAATTTTACATGCTATGCCTATTATAATGTATATTTTATAAGTTATGGAGTTATATAAAAATAATAGATGTGGCGTATAAAATTTATTTTTGTTTTTGCTATTCCATTTTCCATTATGATAACACTTGGTACATGGCAGGTGTTTAGGTTAAAAGAAAAGAATATTATTATTCATAATATGCAGGCTTTACCTGTAAAATTATCAAGAGATAATCTTGTATCACAACGTTATAATCATGTAATTGCAAATGGATCTTTTGATAATGATCATAAGTTTTTTGTTTTTGCTGGTACTTTAGGTTATTATGTATTACAACCATTTCACTTGAATGATGGTAGGTATATATTAATAAATAAAGGAACAATAGCTGATAGAAAAAATGAACTTAAGCTTTTTGATAATAACCAACGTAGTGTAACCGGTATTCTCTATTGTGATCATAATAAAAAAGTTGGATGGTTTGTAAAAAATGATATTGATGATAATCTGTGGTTTTGGTTTGATATAGAAGCTATGATCAAAACAGTAAATATTCCATTGGAAAGTTGTATAATATGGGCAAATGATACAGTAGATTCTAATGGTATTACAATAAATGTACCACTGAAGGTCAGAAATGATCATCTAGAATATATAATTACTTGGTATGTACTTGCATTAGTGTGGTTGGTGGGATATCTGTATTGGTGTCGTAGTAAAACGACCTAAAAATTTTTGGTATATAAGAATAAGTATATGTTGGGATGATATAGGTTATACAGTAATTTTTAATGATGTTAATTAGACTAAAGCTCAGAAATAATTGTCTATATATAAATTGTATAGTTTTACTGGCATTAATATAGTTAATTAGATATGTAAATAGAACTGTGATTCCATAATGTTATTAATATTGTAGACTTTCTTTATAACTTGTGACGTATATGAGAAATTCATTGAAATTATTTATTGTAGTAAGTATTTCTTAAAGTTGTATGTACCAAACTATATGTTATTATTCGAGCTCTTTATAGGATCAAGTATTATGAATATGTATTTTAAAATGATCAATATTTAATATGAACATATATTTTTTGTTATTTTCTCATCAGATATTAGTTATGAAAGAAAAATTTTTGTAATTTAATCTATAGTTTAATAAGTGCTAATCTCATGGTAGTTTTTAGCAGCATAATTACTGTAAGTAATGTTGTGGAATAGGTGGATAAAGATATATTAGTAAATATTTGTTTTGATAAAGTTATAATAATAGTTCTTCATTAATGTATGATTGTATAATCATAAGATAATTGAAATTTTGTGCATTTCTATAAGTGAATGGTGTCATAAATGTGGATAATAAAAATATAATTTTTTCATATGTTCCTGATATATGGTATTTAGATACATTAGTTAATATTATTTGTGTTATTAAAGATTAATAAACCTGGCTGCGAAATATTATTTATTTAGAATAGTCTTACTTATAAATATTTTTATTTAGATATATTGTGTAACTATATATGTGATCTTTTCTTACAAACTTGTAACAAAACCAGTATAACAAATAAACATCCTCCAATAATCGCCATTAAACCACCAAATGTAAAACAATGCTGTGCAATTTTTGATGCTGTGTCTGGTAGATGCGTGACTTTTCTTATAGCTCCGTATCCTCCTAATAATTCTAAGCCTGTTATATGCAAAAATTGTCCTAAACTGTATGTATAGATTTGTATATTAGCTATGGTAGTATTGATCTTATAGAATCCTATTTTTGGTATAATCCAATAAATAAGTCCCATGAATGCTATTGTCATACCAACAATAGATCCATGATAATGTGCAGGTATTGTTACATTACCTTGTATACTTAGTATTCCTAAAATTCCACCGTAGTTAAATAGTAAGATTGCACATATCAGACTATGGTATTCAGGTTTTAACAATGTTTTTAAGTTGAATAGTGCAAAAATGAATAGATATATAGGAATGATCCCTCCAGCAATACGCATATGCCAGGTAAAAAAGTCTATTATAAATTGTGAATCAGCTGAGTGGGATATGTATACAAGTGGTGTAAATATAGTAGATAATGTGTTAACTATAAAAATTATGTTAACTGTGGTTCCTTTGAGGAACTTACTTTTCTGTTCTAATATTATTAGATATACTAATAGTAATGTTTGACTAAAAGCTAATTGTAATACATGTCCTCCTCCCCAAAACATATATTCATAAAATAACACAGGAGAATACTTTTGTGTATGTATTGTATAATAAGACATGCTAAAGCATAAAATGGCACATGTGAGTATTATTGAAGTTCCATGAACTCCTAGTGCAATTCCCTTTAGTATTTTAGAACCATGACACTTTGTTGAGAGTATTGAATAACAGAGTATACTCATAATGAATATAAGCAATCCCAATAGAAAGTATTGATTATTTATTATAGGAATGTAATTATTTTTTATTGGTTCTGCATTTTGAAAAAACACAGATAATAACATTAATAATGTTCCAGTGAATGCGGAATAACATAAGTATTTAAAGTATCTTGAGTATTTACTATTAGATATAAGAAAACTTGATATCATTGAAATAATTGAACATCCCCATACTAGTACTGATAGGTTTACATGTATAACTAGTGACATATCAAAAATCCTATTAACATCAACAAAAAAGGACTTTGATATAGGAAGCCTTAATAGAACTATGAATATAGATAATATACCAGATATTGCTAAAGCAGATGTACCTAACAATAGCCACTTACGGTATAGATTTATGTTGTAGTTGTTAATATAGGACATTGAAACTTTTCATGCTGTAGATGATGGATTATAGACTTGGTATAAAAAGTAAACAAGAGAATTTAAAATTCTTTTTTATTAGAAAATATATTAAAATTTAGTACTCATTATATTTATAAAGCTAGCTGTGCATTAGTTTAAAGTTTTTTAGATGTTATATAAAAGTATTGAGTTTTTTATTACTGACTAGTGTAAACTTACTTTATTGTGTGTGTTGTTTTATGATACGTAAAAGAAAGTTTTACTTGTTAGGTATGCTTACATGTATAATACATCATTTTCAATATAAATATTGAAGTTGTTGAGATTATCATTATCATAAGGTGAAATATAGAACATTATACAGTATGGTTGGTTATTTTAGAAGTACTTTGCCTAATTTATTAACTATATTGCGAGTACTTGCAATTCCTGCTATAGTTTGTAGCTTTTATATACAAAATGATAGCTCGAATTATATTGCATTTATTATCTTTATTTTCGCATGTATTACAGATTTTTTCGATGGTTATTTAGCTCGTATATGGCAGACTCAATCTAAGTTTGGTAGGTTGTTTGACCCGATTGCAGACAAACTTATTGTATCTGCAACTCTCATTATGTTGGTATATATAGGTAAAGTCACAAAATTGACTATAATACCTGTTGTTATTATAATTTGTAGAGAAATTCTGATTTCTGGACTGAGGGAATTTCTTATTTCTATGAATTTCAAAATTCCTGTAATAAAACTAGGGAAAGTTAAGACCTTTATACAGATGGCAGCTATTGCTATGTTAATGTTAGACTACAGTATTATATTATATGTTGCAGATATAATATTGTATATAGCTGCAGGGTTAACTGTATATTCTGCATATCTCTATATATGTGTAGCTTTGAGGCAAATTTATTCTCAGGAATAAAGTTGATCTGTGACATTTTACTATCTTAATGGATTGTATTTTCTTATATGTATTGTTTTTGTGGTAGGTATGATGTTGTTATGTCTTGTAAATATTATTTTAATGAGGAAGAAGATTGTTTGATTATCAAAATTTTTGATATTAATAAAACCATAGATATTCTTTAGGTAATTTTATAACACTATATTGGATCAACTTCTAGTTTTGTCTAACAAACTTATTATTATGTAGATCTTTTAGTGATTTTCTTCTCTATTTTTTTTAAGTATGTGTAATTATCAGATGAATTGTACAAAGTAGCAATAAGTACAAAACAGTTTATATTGTAATACTCAAAAAAACTACTTACTATTAATGCTTAAGTTTCTAAATTTTGAAAAAATATAGCACTTTTTTATTAACCTTCTAACTTAAGTAATATGTAGCATACAGATACTACATAAAATGAATCTATATTAAGAAATAGTAATGATGTTTTATTAGAGTTCTATTTAGTATATCGATAACTATTAATGATAGAAATTTCTAATATTAGTAAAGAACATCGCTATTTTTTGATTATTTGCTTCTTCTATTACTTCTTGATCACGTAGTGATCCTCCAGGTTGAATTATTGCACTTATTTTTGCAGATGCACTTAATAGTATACTATCTGTGAACGGAAAAAATGCATCAGATGCTAGAACAGCTCCAGTACAGTCTTGGGATTTTTTTATTGCAATTTCTAAACTATCTACACGACTCATTTGTCCAGCTCCAACACCAATTGCACGATGGTCTCGTGCAATAACTATTGCATTAGACTTTACATGCTTACATATTTTCCATGCAAACAGTAAGTTGGAAATTATATCAGGTGATACTGGAAAATTTGTAACTTGTATTAAATCTTTTTCTGATAATCTATTTGTATTACTTTCCTGTAGCAAAAATCCTCCACTAACATTCTTAATAGTATATTTTGGTAGGTTGTACTCTGTAGATAAAATTATCCTTACATTTTTCTTCTTTTGTATTATTTCTATTGCTTTATCTGTAATAGATGGTCCTACTACTACCTCAATGAAGATTTGATTGATTTTTTCTGCTATCTCTTCATTTATTTCCCTATTAAGAGCAACAATACCACCGAAACTACTTTTTGGATCACATGCAAAAGCTTTATTATAAGCACTTGTTATATCATCAGCAGTTGCTGCTCCACAAGGATTACTATGTTTTATAATTACTGCTGCTGGTTCTGTAAATTCTGCTACTATATTAATAGCAGCTTCTATATCAACTATGTTATTATAACTTAATTGTTTACCATGTAATTGTTTTAATGGATACTTATCTGCTGAAGCACTGTAAAATGCACCTTTTTGATGAGGGTTTTCTCCACATCTGAGATCTTGTACTTTATTTCCATGAATAGCAAATGTATTTGGTAAAATATCTTGAGTATTGTTGTTTAACCAATTGTGTATAATGCTATCATAAGTTGATGTAATAGCAAATGCTTTTGCTGCGAGATGTTTTCTATATGATAGTGTTGTTTCATTGTTATTATTGGTCATTTCTGTTTGTAGTGTGTCATAATCATTTATATCAGAGAGCACAGTAACATTATTAAAATTCTTTGCTGCAGATCTGAGTAAAGTAATACCACCTATGTCTATTTGTTCTATTATTTGATCATCAGTAGAGGTTTTAATACTAGCAACTTGAGAAAAAGGATATAAGTTTACTATAACTAAATCTATATTCTGTATGTTAAATTTATTACTTTCCTCAGTGTGGCTATTACGGTTACTTAGTATACCACCATGAATTTTTGGGTGTAATGTTTTAACCCTACCATCCATTATTTCTGGAAATTTAGTATAATCAGATACCTCTATAACTTGTAACCCAGCATCTACTAAGATTTTGTAAGTACTGCTTGTTGCAATAATTTCTACTTTTTGTTCAATAAGAAATTTTGCAAATTTCACAATATTTGTCTTATCATATACTGATATAATTGCTCTGTTAATTTTCATAATTTTCTATGTGGAATAATATATATAACGCAATATTCATACTAATTTTTTTTAATCATTGCTAAGATTTGTGCTTCAGAAGCTAATGCTTGATCTACACGCGCAAAGCATTGAAATCTGCAAGTATCTTTTCTTTTGTGTATGACATTTACTTCAATAGTTAAAATATCACCTGGAATAACAGGTTTACGAAATTTTGCTAATTCTATTGACATAAAATATATAGTATAATTTTCAAAATTACACTTAGAATCACTCATTACACAGACCAAACATGCTTGTGCCATAGCTTCTACAATCAGTACACCAGGCATAACAGGGTTATTAGGAAAATGTCCAATAAAAAAAGGCTCATTAAAAGTAACATTTTTTATTGCTGTTGCAGACTCATTAGGAACACATGCAGTTACTTTATCAAGCAATAAAAAGGGATAAGAATGTGGTAACATCTTAATAATATCTTGAATATTAAACTGCATGTATACAACCTATTTTTTTATCTCTACATTTGGTAATTCTTTATTTAACCTTTCTAATACTTGACTGGAAAAATCTATACCATCAGCTGCATAGAATACTTGATTCTTTTTTATTAGAAAGAGTACTAAATTTATGTTATTTTCTTTAGCTATTTTGGATGATATATTTTTTATTTTATTATAAACTATCTCCATAGCATTCATATACATATTTTCTAGTTCTGATCCTTTAACTGAAATTTCTTGCTGTAAGTCTGATACTTTTGTTTTAAAATCAGTAACTTTTTTCTCAAAAGCTTCAGGACTTAAAAGTGATTTTTGTTTACTTAGTTCTTCTTCTAATTTATGTAGTTCTTCTTCTCTTGCTGCAAAATCTTTTTGTAATTCTGTTCTTTTTTCATCTAATTGTGTTCTAATACTTTTAACTGATATTGCTTCAGATATGATGACATCACGATCGATAAAAGCTAAAGGAATAGCTTGGTCGTTTTTTGCTGCAGCTTGAAAATTCACTCCAAAGAGTATTATAAAAATAGCTAAAAATAATTTTAGTTGCATAGGAAACCTCTTTTATTGCATTGAAAATCTTATTATATCCACAACATCGTAGTCTTCTTTTAATATAGGAAAACCAAAGTCTAATCTCATTGGTCCAAATGGAGAACGCCATGAGAACCCAAACCCAGCTGAAAGTCTTAGAGATTTACTTTCATAATACTCTTTATCAGTATAATCAAGGCCAAACAAAGTTGCTGCGTCGACAAAGAGTGACCCTTTAATTCCTAAATCCTCTGGTAATCCTATTGGGAAATCAACTTGATTTATTATACTGAAGTAAAATTTTCCACCAAGTGCATCTAAGCTTTTTTTGTCTCTTGGACCTATACCTGACTGATGAAACCCTCTAATTTCATTTCCACCAATTATAAATCTCTGACTAATTTTTACTATTTCATCATCTTTATACGAAAATACATATCCCATTGATGCTTTTATACTGAGAAGTATATCACTACTTAATTTTGGTAATAGTTCTTTGCTGTAATGTACTGATCCTTCAGTTTTAATATAATGTAAAGTTCCACCGATGCCAGAAAAATTTTGACGAAGTTTGAGTAAATACCCGTCGTGTATTTTAGATACATTATCAAATTTACGGAATTGTAGAGAATAACCAACTGATGAATCAACATTTTTACCAGCTTGTTCTTTTATTATTTCAGAAGCAGTATCTTTAACATTAAATATATTTACATGTTTGTAAGAATAATTCAGTGAAAGTCCTAAGTCATCAGTAATATTGTGTGATGTGTGTAATATAAGACCAGCGCTGCTACTACTAAAAGCAGCATCTGAATTATCTTTCATGATCTCAATAAAGCTACTGTTAATCTTTTCCATGCTTGGTTTATTCTGTTGTGAGTAAAATAATCCAAACCCTACTGCTGAATCAGTTTCTAGAAAATTTGGTACTGCAAAATCTATACTGCTAGATAATGAGGAAGATGACTTTTCTAGATGTAGAGATAAGATTTTTCCAGTACCAAACAAGTTTCTTTCTTGTATGTTTATTTTTCCTACAAGTCCAGTAATTGAAGAGAATCCTGCTGCTATATCAAATGATCCAGTTCCTTTTTCTTTTACTTGGAAATTTAAGTCTACTAAACTATCACTTACCTTATGGTTTTGCACATTTACAGAATCAAAAAATCCTAAACCAAGAATATTTTTGTAAGATCTATTAATGATACTAGCATTATATATGTCACCTTCAGAAATATTCAGCTTCTGTCTAATGACTCTATCTATGGTATTTTGATTATTAGTAATGTTTATATTATTAATGTAAACTTTATTTCCTGTATAAATAATATAGTCTACATCAACTACACCATCTTTTATTTGATATTCGTGTTTTACATCTGAGAAAAAATTTCCATTATTACTTAAATGCCATGTTATTCTTTCAACAGAATTGTTAACAGTTTCTGGACTAAATGTATCTTTGTTTTTTGATAATATTAGTTTTTCAAGCTCTTCTTTTAGCTGAGTATTATTAGTCTGCTTATCTATAATTATATTACTATTACCAAACTTGTACTGTATTCCTTCTTCGACAGAGAATACTAGATTGACACTTTTATCATTAGTGATTTCTGGAACTGCAGATTTTACTTTAAAGTCTATGAAACCTTTAGATGTGTAAAAGTTGTACAATGCAGCTTGATCAAGCATTAACCTTTCAGGTGCAAATTTAGTACTACTGTTGAATATTTTATATGGATAATATTCTGTGGATAATATAGCTTTCTTTAATACCATACTAGAGAAGAACTTATTTCCAACGAATTTAATATTTTTTATTCTTGATGTAGGTCCTTCATTTATTCTAATAATTATATCAACTTTGTTATTTTCTAATTCCTGTATTTCATGAGAAATTGTAACCCCTAACTTACCTTTAGTTTGATATAATGATAGTAAATCTGATATATCACGTTGTAACTTTGATTTAGTAAAAACACCAAGTTTTTTTAATTTTAATATATCATTTTGTAAAGTTTTTTTATTAAACTCCTTGTTACCGTAAAAAATTATATCATTCACAATAGGGTTTTCTTTGACGTTTATTATTAAATAATTATCTTTATTAACATATACCTCAACTTCTGAGAATAGCTGTGTAGAATATAAATTCTTGATAATTTGGTTTATAGTACTTTCCTTAATATTATCTTCTAAGTTAACTTTTGAATAAAAATATATGGTTTTATAATCCAACCTGTGGTTACCATTAATTTGAACTTGCTTTACTTTAGTATCAAGAGCTTCTGCATAAACACAGGAAGAAAATAATAACATTAAAATAACAATAACGTATTGCATAAAACTACTTAAAAATATTCCTTACATCGTTGAACGTGACAAAAATCATTAAAGATAACAATAACATCAACCCAATTGTGGCTGCATATCTTTGATACTTAGGATTGACTTCTTTGCGACGTAATATTGCCTGAATTAGATATTGAAAAATATGTCCTCCATCCAACATTGGAATGGGAAGTAAATTAATTATACCTAAGTTAATAGATATCATTGCCATGCATAACAATACTTGGTTTTGTTTTACTGACTCCCCTGAATATTGAGCTATACGTATAGGTCCGCCTAATTCGTTAAGACTGCGCTGCCCAGTTAATATCTGACCAAGTACTTGTAGAATTGATTTAGATAATAGATAAGTATAGTTTATTGATTGAATAAAAGAATTACCTAAGGTCAGTTTTTGTGATTCATAATTGCTAGGAATATTACTTATTACTACACCTAGAAATGGCTTTGCTTTTATATTGTTAGAAGATCCTTCTGTTTCTTTTAGTGTTGGTTTTACCTTAATAATGTGTATATCTTTATTGCGTGAGTACTTTATAAGTAATTCATTATCTTGTGCATATTTTTCCATGTACTCTTTTATTTGTTCAAACCATCTGATGTGATGACCATTGATTTCTAGAATAACATCTCCTGCTACTAAACCAGCATTTGCTGCAGCACTATTTTCTATTACGTCACCTATTGTTGAATTATGACGTAGAATACCATGTATGTTAAAAAATGCTGTAAGTAATACTAAGCTAAATATTAAGTTTGCAAACGGACCAGCAAATGCTATGAGAGATTTTTGTAATAAAGATTTCTCGCAAAATGCATAAGATTTTTCATTCTCTGGTAAATTGCTAGAACTTCCTGTAGCGCTTGATGGACCATCATCCCCTAACATTTTGACATATCCACCTAGTGGTATTAGGGAAAACTTCCACCTAGTTCCTGATTTATCATTTATACCAAATAGCTCTGGTCCAAAACCTATAGAAAATACTTCAATTTTTACATTACATAGCTTTGCTATAATATAATGACCATATTCATGTACAAACACTATTATAGACATTATAATAAGAAATGACAGTAAATAAAAAGAACTGCTATTCAGAACATTATACAAACTATTAATGCTACTTATCATAATAAAGTTACTAGCATGTAATAAAAAAAGACAATGGGATGATATAATATATTTATATAATTGACAATATAATATGTAATAATTTTAATTAGGTCAATGTAGAGTATAAAATAAGTTTTATGGATCCTGTATTAGAAAAACGTAAGCGGTTATTATATAGAAGTTTGCATCGAGGATGTAAAGAAATGGACATAATTCTTGGTAATTTTGCTTTACATCATATTTATTTGTTATCTATTGAAGATGTTGATGAATATGAAAAAATTATTAATACCAATGACTATCAGCTTTATAAGTATATAACAGGGGAAGAGTTAGTGCCAGAATACTTAAGTAGTAATATTATAAAGAATATTGTAGATTTTAATAAGTCTTTAGTAATGTCCAAATTTTCAAAGTAATGTGTATTTAATCAGAAAAAACTATATAGTAAAAAAATCTTATATAATTCCTATTTACAAGGATTTTTATTGTGTAAAATTCTATAGTTAATAACTCAATATTTATATATCTGTTATCAGATAAGATCTATGTTGTAATTTGGTAATTATGTAAATGGTTTAGTTAAAATAAGCGAATTTAAATAAGACTATATAAAAGAACAGTGTTTTCAAAAGTTATATTACTGCTAATATAATGTATGAAAAATATAACTTTATACCAAAAACCTTATTTTAACACATGTAGAATAAAAATATATAATTCTATATAAATTGATCATGTTTCTTTGATAGCTGGCATAATGTTAAAGAATTATATGTACCGATAAACATTACATATTAAGAATAGTTAGTAATGTTATTTAGTTTATGTAAATTACAATCATGATCTGAGGTCAAATCTTTACGATTTATTATTTTGAATTATTATGCTAATTTCACATATTAGGCATGTGTATGGTATTGTTTAAAATTATGTAAAAAATCTAAAGTGTTGTTAAGGTTTATATTCTTTAATAAGATTTGTTAATTATTAACTTTAGATATATAATAACGAGGCAGTATATATATATATTTAGTAAATGGGAAAGTTGATTACCTATTTTTCATAATAAAGATTGTATTTGTGCTTATTTAATTCAAAGATCAGTTTTTGAATTTCTGGTATTAATGGTTTGTTAAATATACAAACTTATAGTTGTTGAGATTGGAAGATTGATAAAGTGTGATATAGTTACTTTTAACTTTGTATAATAATGTTTTTTTAATATGGATTTAATTTACGTTTTAGCATGTTCTTTGATTGGGGGAATAATTCTTAATTGTATGCCATGCGTATTTCCTGTGTTGTCATTAAAGATAATGTCAATATTAAAAAATGCCCAACATTCAAAAAAATCGTTAATAAAAGCTGATGGTATAGCATATACATGTGGAGTCATGGTAAGCATGCTAATACTATCTGTATTACTATTAGTATTACGTTATTTTGGATATGTAGTAGGTTGGGGGTATCATATGCAATCTCCAGTATTGATTACAGGGTTAATGTATATTATGTTCCTCATGGGGCTGTCATTCTCAGGCTTCTATTATATACCGTTTATTTTTCCTAATATTACTAGTGGTTGCACTGAAAAGGAAGGATTAGTAGGTAGTTTTATTGTAGGCATGATATCTACGTTAATTGCGACTCCATGTACTGCACCATTTATGGTCTCTGCTATAGTATTTGCTCTAAATCAGCCATGGTTATATTCGTTGTTGATTTTTCAAGCTCTTGGTTTTGGTGTAGCATTGCCTTATTTGGTACTATCATTTTTTCCACAGTTGTTGAGTATATTACCTAAACCAGGTGAGTGGATGAAAGTTTTGCAGCAATTTTTAGCATTTCCTCTTTATTTTTCAGCAGCTTGGTTATTTTGTATATTAATTAAGCAGACGGGCATAGAATTACTCTTCCCTGTTTTATCTAGTGTTATATTGTTTGTGATGGGAATATGGGTTATGAAACTAATTAATAATAAAAAACTTATAGGTAGAATTGTAATTTGCTTTGTTATAATAATATTTGCAACTTCTCCGTTGTATTTTCATAAAGTTAAAGAAAGTATTATACGTAGTAAAACTGCTAACATGGAAGTACTAGAATTTTCTGAAACAACACTAACTCAACTTCTTAATAAGAAAAAGAATGTGTTACTGTCTGTAGGTGCAGATTGGTGTTTAACTTGTAGAGTTAATGAAAGAATTTTTCAATTGGATACTATACAAGCATTGTTTGTGAAAAAGGGGGTTATTTATATGAAAGGTGACCTAACTAGTGAGAATTCCGAAATGAGCTCATATGTTAACAAGTTAAATAAAGAAGGTATACCACTTTATGTATTATATGTTAATGGGGAGAAAGTTAAGACTTTACCACAAATGTTAACTGAAAAAGTAGTTGTTGATACGATAAATAAGTATGTGAAATAAATTATACCAAGTGAGAATCACTATTTATATGTTATAGTGATTCTGCAGGTTTAATTTTTAAAATAACCTGTACAAATGTCAACTTATAGATTTAAAAATTAAAGTTGTTTTTGTTGACATTAATATCAAATTATTAATACTTCTTGAGTTTTATCTGAGATTTTTCTAATAAACTTAGTAGAAGATTTATCTTTAATATAAATTTTCTTAAAAGATATGTTAATTTTTTAGTATATCAAATAACAAAATTATATATACATTTCAAGAGTTATTACTATATTGTTGTTTGTAAGGTATTCTCAATCATGTTAAAATTAATTAGTTATTACTATGATTATCAATTACTTTAGATGATTATGTTGTTTACTGTAGTATAAGCTTTAATTTTCAAAAAAATCACGAGTAAGTTTGTGTGCATTTTTATGTCGCAATGATTATTTTCTTGATAATGTAAAATATTACTATTTATGTTTTAAAGCACACAAATATATACTATGCATATTTTAAGTGTAATTGTTAGTATTAACAACTTGATTGTTATATGTGCATATCAAATTTTTTATACTCTTGAATTGAAATGATGATGAGTTTAATATTTTTGTAAAAGTTAGTATCAGATGTGTGCTACAGAAATACACTCAAATTATTTTCCTATAAGATCTGATGTTTGATGTAATTTTCTGTACTCATTGCATAATATAGATATTGTATCATATAATATAAAATGAAAAACTTTAATATTATAGAAGGACTTTTAAGTATGAAATGGTTACATTATTACTTATTTAAAGTAAAATGACCCTTACCATCTAAACTATTATTTCTTCAATTTTATTCACCTTTTGAAATATAGTTTTTGTACTAAAATCATTATAAACGTAATTAATCAACAACTGTACTTCTGATAAAAGTTCTTCATTATTTTCTAATCCATTTATTAGTAGTAAAATCCTTCTACCATCTTTTTTTATTGAAATTATAGCTCCATGATTATCATCTTGGTCAGTGTTTTTAACTGCCATTCCATCAATTGCTATATCACTATTTAATAATGTATTAGTGCTTTTTTGATATATGTTGTTGAATTTTAAATCTTTTTTTGAAAACAAGTGATAATATTCTGGAAAATCATTGAATAACCTTTGTGCTAATGTAATTAAATCACGTGCTGATGTTGTTTGATTACTATCTAGTAATCCTGTTACATTAGTAAAATTTGATGATGTCAAATTTAATTTTCTTGCCATTTGGTTCATTTCTTTAACAAAATTTTCTTGGGAACCAGCTATACCTTCTGCAAGTGTGATAGATGCATCATTTGCAGATAATGTAATAATTCCATCAAGTAGATCACGTACTGGTACTGGTTGTCCTGCTCTTAAGAAAATAGAAGGTCCACCTTGTTGCCATGCTTCTTTACTTGCTATATATTTGTCTTCCATTCTTACAAAGCCAGGCTTCATGTAAGAGAATGCAACATATAGTGTCATTAGGTTATTCATAGAAGATAGATGAATTTTTCTATCTATATTGTGCTCAAATAACATTATGTTTGAAGAGAGATCAAAGATTGCTATCTCAGATGCTTTAGTTTGTATATCTGCTGCGTAAGTATTATTTATGGTAGGTAAAAGACAAGTAAGAACATATATAAATACAATAACAAAGCTGCGTAACATCATAGAATATCATTATAGAAAAATATATATTAGTATATGTTATAGTATAGTGTTATTCAGATCAATAATAATTTATTTATTAATATATAATATTGAAATATAAAAATATTGAGTAATTAGATGAAATAATATAATTATATGATACAATTTTAGTTGGGCGAGTAAACTTTATCTTCTATAAGAAATGTAGTAATGTAATTACTGTGAGATCTTTATAATTATAGTTAATATTTTAATAAGTCAGAAGTGTTATTTAAATATAAGTAATAGGATTATGATGCCATATAATGGCATTGCCTATGAGAAACTATACTTTGATGCTTCAGTTATTAAAAAGTACATGTTAAGTAATAGAATAATATTATTCAAATTTGTGTAATAAAAAATTTTGTTATTACATCGATAAAATTTGTAATAGACATTATAATTAGAATATCTATATCGGAAGTATTGAATTTAAAATATGTAGAACTGTATAGTATAGTAATGATAATCAATCCTTTTTATATTATGGATTCAAGAATTTTATCTTAAATTAAGTCTTTGTGAATAATGTTATGGGTTAATAGCACGTATATAATAATTACTGTATTTTGTGTATTAGTATGATGTATGTAGCTGTAGTTGTGTAACTCCTTTTATTATGTTAAGATTGTGATGATTTATATTGCAGGGTGTTTGTGATACAACATTTTAAATTAGAATACCTGTTAAGAGATACTATGTTAGCTATATAAAGCTATGTGTGTGATGAAATTTTTTGATATTCAATTGATCAATGAGTTTTATTATTATTTATGATTAATATAGATAAAGTTTTTATCAAATAATATGCTAAACTAGTGATACCTGTAAAAATAGTGTTTGAGTATATGTGTTGATTATCATCAATGTAATTCCTAAGGTTAGAAATCCAAGATTTAACAGTGTTTATGTGTAATATTTTGGATTAGTTATTATGCAATTATTGTGTATACAAGAATAATGAGTAATATATAAATAAAATAACTTACTATTATTAGTAATAATGTTGATAGTTTTTTTAATTGAAGAGAGGTAGTTGTTATTTTTAATTTATTAGCCTTAAAATTCTAATTTAGCTGTACTAGCTGATATTTATGGATATGTATAATGTACAGCTGTAATATATACTAAATTATTCAACATATTGGATAATACTAAAACCATGTTATTAATGTATTACATTAGTATAGTATTATGAACTTACTATACTTATTACATAATATAGCTGATGTATACTAAATCAAACTTATATGAAGTTATGTTGATATTATATATTTTACTTTCCTGAATTTGTGTTTTTTACTTGGTAATTCTGAATTATGTAGATCTTATTATATGAACATCCTAATAATTAACATTAAAATTAATGTGTTATTAGAAAGCATGTCTAAGAAAATATATCTTATAAATTTACAGTCAAGATTGCATTGACTAAGTATTTTTAATATAGATTTGTAGTAACTACTATATAAAGTGCATTTTATATAATTTTAAATAAATAAAAAAGGTAAGATTATGAATATATTCAATTATATGCAGATAATGCCTAATATAAGTGTCGATGCATTTGTTGCACCTACTGCTGTAATTATAGGTGATGTTTGTGTAAGTGACAAGTGTAGCATTTGGTATAACTCAGTATTACGTGGAGATGTAGGCCAAATTGTTATTGGTGTAGGTACTAATATTCAAGATGGGACAATAATACATGTTGATAGGAAATATGGTAATACGAATATTGGCAAAAAGGTTACTATTGGGCATGGGTGTATATTACATGCTTGTGAGATACAAGATTATGTGCTTGTTGGAATGGGATCTATTATTATGGATAACGTTGTGGTTGAAAAGAATGCAATGGTGGCTGCTGGATCATTAATTGTAAGAGGTAAAGTTGTGAAAACTGGTGAATTATGGGCTGGTAGGCCTGCACAATTTTTAAGAATGTTGTCTAGTGATGAAATTGAAGAGATAAGTAAATCTGCTGATAACTATATAGAGCTTGCCAGTGATTACATAACCGGTAAGTTGTAATTTTAGTTACGCTCAAAAGATAATTATCTGTATTGATTGAGAATTTACTAGTGTTTTTTTATTTTATATGAATCTATGCTATGGATGAGTCTATATTCTATGTTTCAATTAATTACTAGATGTAGCATAGGAAGTAGGGTTTTGTATTATTTCATTATTATTGTTTTAAACTATGTTAGTAATATCTGTAAAATGGGTAGATTACTTATGTAGTATAGATTTTAATTAACAATTAAAGTAAAATTCCTTTAATGTGTGTTAATTCTGGTGAATACTTTTATTCAAGTATTTTAATTACTTAGTATATTCTTGATGGTGTGGTTTGTTGAAAATTACTTTTCTGTTATAGGATGGAGAATAAATTCATGTTAGTTATAATTGGTGAAATTAGTGATGTATAAATTATAAATCAAATGTGCTAATTTGTTGACAATGGGAATTTCTATGATTTATGCTATGGATTATACATCATATGATGTTGGGTTTGTATGTAATTTATAGTAAATAAGTAGTTTTTTTTATTATATTTCATATGTCATTTTTTGTGTTGAGTGTAGTCTAAGGAATTTTTTGTGGTGCATTTATGAGTGAAGTACAAGTAAGGGCTGAAAATCTTGGTGGTGAGTCAATATTAGAAGCTCCAATTCGAGTTTCTGTTAAGATTGGTGATAGTATTAAGCAAGGTGATGTATTGTTTATCATTGAAACGGATAAAACTTCTCTCGAAATTGTATCTCCTGTAGATGGAACAGTTAGTAAAGTATTTATAGCAGATGAAGAAATTATAGAACGTGATCAACTTTTATGTACAATAAATGTTGGTGAATTATCACATATTGTCCAGTCTCAAACTCAGGATCCTAAAACAGATAATGGTAATATTATTAATGATGATATTCAGACGTTTATACAGAAAAAAGATGCTCCTTCTGCAGTAAAAATTATGGCAGAAAATTCAATTGATAAGAATCAGATCAATGGGTCTGGTATTGGTGGAAGAATTACAAAATCTGATGTTTTAGACCACATTAATGTTGTTTCAAAAGATCATAGTGTGCTTTCTGAACAATGTAGTATTACTTCTCATGAGAAGAGAGAAGAACGTGTTAAGATGAGTAAAATTAGGCAGGTGATTGCTGCGAGGCTTAAGGAGTCTCAAAATACTGCTGCGATATTAACTACGTTTAATGAAGTGGATATGAAGAATGTTATGGATCTTCGTGTTCAGTATAGGGAGACCTTTGAAAAAAAATATGGTGTCAAACTTGGATTTATGTCTTTTTTTATAAAAGCTGTAGTATTAGCATTAAAAGAATTACCAGTAATTAATGCTGAGATATCTGGTAATGAGATTATATATAAACATTATTATGATATAGGTATTGCTGTAGGGACAGACAAAGGTCTAGTTGTTCCAGTAATGCGTGATGCTGATAAGATGTCTTGTGCTGAGCTTGAGTTAACCTTAGCTTCTTTAGGTAAGAAAGCTAGGGAAGGGAAATTAGAAGTTTCAGATATGGCTGGTGCAACTTTTACTATTACTAATGGTGGGGTATATGGTTCATTATTATCTACTCCTATAATTAATCCTCCTCAGTCTGGTATTTTAGGTATGCACTCTATACAAAAACGACCAGTAGTAGTTAATGATAATTCTATAGAGATTAGACCTATGATGTACATTGCATTATCTTATGATCATAGAATTGTTGATGGACAAGGTGCTGTAACATTTTTAGTAAGAGTTAAACAGTATATTGAAGATCCAAGTAGAATGTTTCTAGAAATATAAATTATGTATATCGGCATTTCACAATCATAGCAGTAATTGTTTAACATCTTGAGTTTCTGTATATTTTACGAAGTAATGTACAAGGTTGCTGTCTGACAATATTAAGTTTTGTGGGTTTTGTTTATTGGTTTATTGTTAAGTAATTATAGTAAAGTATAATAAATGTAATGCAGTTATAGTGCTGATATAGCTAATAGTGACGGGAATATTAGTGTTTACGCATATATAATAATAGAAATTGTATATAATTCTTAGTGTTAATTATTTTATGTTGTTATATAAAAACGATCTCAAAAAGTATTAATTTATATAAAAATAAAATCTAAATTTTAGATGGCTTTATTGCAATGTCTTTTGTGTTGTTATATGAGTTAATGTTAAATTACAAAGTTATGTTATAGTATAAAAATAAATGTAACATTTCTTTAGCTATGCAAAACATATAGAACTTTCTTTATCACTGTGATGTTTTTATAGAGCTATCTATGAACATATTGAGATGTTAACATTGTTGAATATTTTTCTTGTAATTATACGTTAATATATAGGTTATTTGGTAAAAGGTATGAGCTAAATCTTGTGTTAATATAAAAAATTAAATTGTACGGTAATGTAAATGTATTAAGCTACATCTTTTTTGTTAAAAATTTTTGTATTTCTGTCATCTGATGTATAAGGTTGCAAATGCAGAAAATGTAAAGTAGTTTATATGTATGAAGGCTATGGTAGCCTATATAAGATTGCCTACACGTATTATAATTATCTATTGATACTTTTAGTAGTACTAATATGAAGAATATGACTAAATTTTTTTATTACATATAAAAAGTAGCAGCAGTTGTTGTAGAGTAATGTAGCTTTTTGAATGATATCTTATAAATTAATAATGTTAGTACAATATTTTTATAATATTTAAGAAATTAAAGAATCAAAATTTAAAGTTATTATATCTTAATTATCTAAATTTTGTTGATAGGTAATCCTATTTTTTGAATAAGAAGTGTGTAGCTTATGATTAACAAAACATTGTTGATGTATTTCGTAATAGTATATTAACAGAATTTTTGTATGTTTATTTTTTAGAATTTAATAAAAAATTTTATATATTTTAAAAAAAAATTAACATCTTATTGTATTTGTATTACACTGGTTATAAGGTGTGTTAGCGGTGTTTTGTATGTTGTTGAGTAAAGATAAAAATAAAAAGAAAAAAGATCCCAATAATCAAGAAAATGATGAAAGGAATCAAACTGGTGAATCAGGTGTTAAACCTGAAGTACCAAACCAGCAAAGTATTCAAGATATAGGTCAGGGTGTAGTAGAAGGGGCAACAGATGCTAGTGATATGAGTGGTGTTGGAAGATGTGCTTTTTCTGTGACTATAGAGATTGAATCATCTTCATCAACATCTCAGCCAAGTAGTAGTCTTGAAAATATATATATGAGGCAGGGTGCTAGGCCAAAAACTAGGACTCAAAGTAAAGTTGCACAGCAGAGTACAGGACAATTTCAGAGTATAGGGTCACAGAGTAGTTTGCCTCCTGTATTTGTAAAACGTATGGCTGATGTATCTTTGGAAAAGGCAGAATGTGATACATATATATGTGGGACTAAAAGGCGTAGCGATCAAAGCACAAGGTCAAGGGAGGACTTACCTTCTAGGTTTGCAAAATGTGCATCTGATATATTTTTAACAAAGCCACAAAATAATGATCTAGATATTCATGATACTGATAAAGAGAAATTAATACATTCATTAGAAGAATTAGATGTTGCTCTGCCTACTGAGTCTGGAGGTGATCATAATGTTTTATCTGATGTCGTATATAAAAAATGTGTATCCTTACAACAAAAATGTGGCAGTTTTAGACAGTTTAGTAATTCTTGTCTAGCAAGATTAAGAGGTATGCATATGGGATATCTTAATTTTTTTATGAAACGATTGTTTATGGCTCAAGGTAACACATTAGTTATGCGTGGGGAGTACTTGCAGATGTTATCAAATATCACTAAACATTCTGACGAGGCTGTTGTTCTTGTGAAGTTAAATCTTATGTCACAATATTTGCTTGCATTTGGTGCGTATCAGGTAAGCCGGTCAATGTTAACACAGAAGCTTAGTAATTCTGATTTTTATGCAATTGATATTTTGTTATTAGAATTAATATTGGTTTCGTACAAGGAGAGAGTGAATCTTTATTGTGCTCAAAGAGAAGTTCTTAGGATGTATGCTATAATGGATTATAATTCTGGTTATAATCCTAATTGTAGTAATATAAAGTTTTGTTATGTAATGGTGCAATTATTCCGTGATTTATTATCTGCAAGACAAAGTATGGTGTTAGGTGATTTAGATTTACAATTAGTTAATTTATTGATTATCAGTGTTAGTATTCAAATAGATCTAATGAATCGGTCTGTTTATGGCTATCTTAATAACCGTGGTTATAGCACTGGGTGTTGTAAATCTGAGGTTTTAAATTTATGCAATAAAGTTTGTAAGGGATTTTCATATATGTATAATGCAACACCAAATGCAATTAGTAGAGAACATGGTATACCATTACCAAAGGTGTTACTTCATATGTGCTCTTCTAAATTTTGTGATGAGTTGAGCCAAGTAATACAAGAAAATCGCTTACAGTTTCGTAATCTATTAAGCGATATAGTAGAAAATATTAATTACTCAGTTAGAAATGAGGGTCTTGATAATGTTGAGAGGATATTAGGTATATGTGAAGAAATAATCCGTACTCATGGTGTCTGTGATGATCAACAAGAAGAGCAGTCTCAGCCAAATAAAGAAGAGTTGTACTCTTACTTTAGTTTTGATGATGGTTATGGTAGATAATATGACTTTCATCTGAATAAGGCAGTGATATCATTTTTGGTATGAATCATAATAAAAGATGTACACTAGGGTGATGTGATTTTTTATTTTTTTGGACTGTACTGATCATATAGGAAAATGAATTTTAATAAAGTATTGTTAATGATGATTTTTCTATATTTAACTAGTGTTTGTTATATAACTTTTGAGTATTACTACTAGTAGTATTTATTATATTTGCTCTGTCTTGTAATTATGATAGAAGTGAAAGGTGGTGGTGCATACATTCATTATTAACATGTTATGGATAAATGCTATGTTAAATGTATTATAAATGGTTTAATATAGATATTTTTCTGTGAATTTATGATGTATAAGAAATACTATTTAATGGTATTTAACTATCTAGTGTTAGTAAAATCTATGTGTAGAGTATTATCATTGTTATAATGGTGAAGTCATATAAAATTCTATGATACAGAAACAAATCCTTTAAAGTAAACTTAAGCTTATGTTTTGTATTTACTAGACTAAGAAGGATTTTCTGAGTTTTTGCGATAAAAGTCACTACATAGATTATTTAGTTTATTAACTCTAGTACTGTATTATACATATGACATAATAAAGTTTAGTACTTCTATTAGGTATTGACCTCCTAACATAACTATACAAGCCGTTTAATATAAGCTTCCATATTTTAAAATGGTAAAATCACCGAAAATTGTATAATATACAGCCAAATTTTTTAAATTATAAAATAGATAAAGCTTTATTTTATAGGTTAATACAAAAAGTTTCTTAAGTATTTGAGTAAAATCATGACATAAGTTGTTCGATTTACTATGTTGTAGTATATATAAGCAGATAAAATCTAAAACTTTTATTTAGTGGTTTTTACTTTTTATCATACTAAAAGTGATAAGGATAATGCTTTAGGTGTGTTTATACAAACAATATTCTATATGTGGTAAGTGAGATATATTGTGAAAATGTGTACTTATAATAGAATCAACATAATATTTTTATATTAATTTAAAAAGTCAAAGTTTAAATGTTCTTGTGTCTTATTGTATAAGTTTTATTAATGAATAATCATATTTTTGACTATAGAGTTTGTGGTTTGCTATAAATATTACTGATATGTTTTGGTAATAGAGTATGAATTCCTGATTTTGATTTATGTCTTTGTTGTTGTAACTTAATAAGAATTTTATACATTTAAAAAAAAAATTAACACTTTGTTGTGTTTATATTACACTACTTAATAAAGTGTGTTGATGGTTTTTATATGTTATTTAGTGTAGATAAAGGTAAAAATAGGAAGAATTCTAATAATAAGAAAAATGATCAATTCAATAATAGAGGAAAGAAAGTCTGTGCATCAAATGATGAGTCTAACACACAAGCTCAGAATGTTGAAGGTGCAGATCAAGGTCAATGTGTGGGAGCAACTGCTAGTGCTAGTAATGTAGCTGTAACTGAGGTAGGGGAAACAAATGAAGGACTTGTATCAGAGGTTCAGCAAAGTAGTGCACTTGAGAGTGTATATATACAGCAGGGTGCTAGACCAAAAAGTAGAACTCAAAGTAAGGTTGTGCTGCAGAGTATAAAATCACATAGTAATTTACCTATTGGACTTGTAAAACGTACAACTGATGTATCTAAAACGGAGGAAGAATGTAGTATACCTCTTTAGGATTCAGAGAAATTGGTATCTGCTACTATTCTTCAGACTAACAGTGGTCAATTTGGTGTTTGTGAATCTAAGAAAGAATCTGTAATGCAGTCTGTAGAATGTAATCAAACTGTTTTAGAATCTGGTGGTCATAGATCATCTTGTGTACTTAAGAAATTAAAAGTGATGCATTTTAAACTTATTTATATATTGTTATGTCAATTATTTGAGAAGGAAGGTAATGTTTTAGTTATCAAAGATAAATATAAGAAGGTATTTTCAGAAATCACTTCACATGCTTATATGATTGAACCTCTTATTAAATCAAGTATTTTATTGCACTATTTTCTTATATTTAGTGTATATAAAGCTGGTAAGATGATGATAACACGTTGTCTTAGTTCCATTGATTTTTATGCAGTTGACATGATATTGTGTATGTTATTTGACAGTATATGTGATAATGAACTAAATGCTAGTGCCTGTCAGAAGGAAATTCTTGGTATATATCATATGATGCAATGTGATGATGATAAGCCGAATTTTTATAGTATAAAGTTTTATAAAGTAATTCTGGAGTTATTTCGTGATTTAATATATGCGAGAGGAAATCGATATTTCGATATGGTAGAAATACAAGCAGTGAATTTGTTAATTATAAGTGTTGGTATTCAAATAAGTCTATTAGGTAGATCTGTTTATGTGCACTGTTGTGAAACTGGTACTGATTATCAATGTTGTAGATCTGTCATATTAAGGTTCTTACATAAAGTGTATATGGCAATTGCACATATGTATGATAATACAGCAACATATCCGTTGATATATATATGTAATATGCCATTTCCAAAAATAGTGTGTGAAGTATGTTCTCCTGGTTTTGATAGTGAATTTAGTAAATTTGTTGAAAAAAATCAGCAAAAGGGTAAGTTTGGTATTATATGTAAAAGTATTGTAGATAATATATGTAATGTAGCTATGGTGGAAGGTTTTGAAAGTATTTATGCTATGTTAAATATATATGAAAATATGGTTTATGAAATACCTGGTGTTTATGGGCATATGTTAGACTATGAAGATCAGCAGGAACAAGAGCAAGAATCTGAATCAGAAGATGAAGAATTGTGCAAGGGTGCTGGGTATGGTAGATAACTGGTAAGATAATTTATATCTATTCTAATAATAATACTGATTTTATTATAAAAGTTGTATGTGCTAGTAATACAATTCAGTATATTAGTGAGTTTGATATATATTATGAAGATAGATTTTAGTAGTGTACCATTAATGAGTATTTTCTACATTTAGCTAATGTTTAATATATGTAACTTTTTTATTAGGTTTACTATTTAATAATAACATTATTTATTATTATCTACTGATTGTATTAATATGAAGTACAATACATTTTATATATTAATATAAATAAAGTATTTATATAAAGAAAGTTGTATACATTACTTGATAGTATTTGTGTTAAATATATTATACTTAGCTTTATTTGAGAATTTTACTTTAATTGATGGTTCACTGACCCCACACATTTGCTGGTATCTCCATACCAACCATCTAATATAACAGTAACATCTATGTTCAAAATATCACCATCTTTTAAAGGTAAATCATCTGGTATTCCGTGACATACAACAAAATTCTTGGAAGTACATATGGACTTCGGATATCCTCTATATCCCAATGGTGCTGGAATTGCTCCAGAATTGATAATAAAATCATGACATAAATCATTTAGTTTATTAGTAGAAGATTTGGGCTACATATTGAGCAATAAGAACTTTTCTTTTGAGTCGTTCTTTATTATTTAATTATACGTAGATAATAAGATTTTATTTTTAGTCATTAAATACAAGAGTAGAAGTTTTTTTGATAAGATATTGTTATAAATCACAAGTGTTTGTAATAGCATGGAGATCACAGATCATATAAACGGAGTTGGAAAAAATAAGCTAGTTATGTTCAAAACATTAACATCTATAATTATAACAGTCTTATTACAAGAAATAGCTATAAACATTAAATGAGATTCTAATTTCGAATATATAAGGGGGGGGGGGGTGAAAACAGCTTTGTTGTTACAAACAAAAGGATATATTTCTGTATATTAAACAGCTAATGATTAATAATTTCTATATGTAATACATTAGAGAAATTAAAATGTTAGGTATAAAAAATTCTAAGATGACAATATTATGTAATGAGTAGTTCGTGTTTTTGAGAAAATGATTATTTTTATGAAGTAAATAATTATATTATGGAGTATTATGATATTAACAAAAAAAAAATTTGTTAGGAAATTATGAGTAATTTTAATTCTGATATAACTATTTATAGCAAGGAAGATTTTCAATATATGCGTAATGCTGGAAGACTTGCAGCTAAAGTTTTGGATTTTATTATTCCGTACGTACAGCCTGGAGTTTCTACTAATAAACTAAATGATTTATGTCATGATTTTATTATCGATTCTGGAGCAATTCCAGCACCATTGGGATATAGAGGATATCCGAAGTCCATATGTACTTCCAAGAATTTTGTTGTATGTCACGGAATACCAGATGATTTACCTTTAAAAGATGGTGATATTTTGAACATAGATGTTACTGTTATATTAGATGGTTGGTATGGAGATACCAGTAGAATGTATTGGGTTGGTGAACCATCAATTAAAGCAAAACGTCTATGTGAAGCTACATATAATGCGTTAAATGTAGCAATTGCTCAAGTATTTCCTGGGCAAAAGCTTAATCAAATTGGATTGGCTATCGAAAGAGAAATAAAAAAATATGGGTATTCAATAGTAAGAGATTACTGTGGTCATGGTTTAGGTCGTGTGTTTCATGATAAGCCTAGTGTGGTACATTATTATGATGAAAATGATCCAGTTGTCATTAGAGAGGGAATGTTTTTTACGATAGAACCAATGATCAATCTTGGTAAACACCATACTGTTCTTAGTAAGGAAGATGGTTGGACTGTTAGAACAAGAGATTTTTCTTTATCTGCTCAGTTCGAACATTCTTTAGGTGTAACTGAGAATGGTGTAGAAATATTTACCTTATCTCCAAAGAATTTGCATTATCCACCTTATGTATGTTGATTTATAATGAATACTATAGCCTCTTTATTTAATAATGCTGTTGATTTTTTAAATAACCATAATATAGACAATCCAAAGCGTGATGTAGAAGTCATTATAAGACATTTGATGAATGTTGATGGCTTAATTGTAGTAAAAGATCCATATATTTCTCTAAATAAAACTGATACAGAGATATTTTGGGATATGGTAAAAAAACGTGCTTTAAATGTACCTATATCACATATTATAGGTAAACGAGAGTTTTGGAGTATGGATTTTATTGTAAATTCTCATGTATTAGATCCAAGGCCAGATAGTGAAAGTATAATTTCTGCCGTATTCACAATGTATCCTTGTAAAAATCGTAGATTAGTAATAGGAGATTTTGGAACAGGCACTGGATGTTTACTTACGGTTTTACTTTCTTATTATAAGTTAGCAGTTGGTATAGCTGTAGAAAAAAATGTTAAGGCTTATAGGGTAGCATATCAAAATTTTAAAAATCATAAGGTATACAATAGAATTAAGATGAGGTTATCTTCTTGGAATACTTGTTACGAAATGTGTGATTTAATAGTTAGTAATCCTCCTTATATTAGAAGAAATAAGATTATGACATTACAACCAGAAGTAAAGTTGTATGAGCCATATGTTGCTTTAGATGGTGGTCCAGTAGGATTGGAAAATTATTTTAGTATTTTTGTGGTGATAAAGAGATGTTTAAAAAAAAATGGTGTTGCTGTTCTAGAAATAGGAGAAGATCAGCTCCAAATTCATCACATAATTTGTAAATATGGGTTGAAATTTCATTCATACTGTTATGATTTATCTGGCAAAAAACGTTGTATAATAATTAAACAGGTCTGAAATAACTAATATTATTGAGGTTTTAAATTTCCTTATTTTGTATAATCAACAGTGCATTTTTATTTTTAATGTCTTGTGTTTGTTGTTTGTTAAACAAGTGATATATGATCACTCTTGAATAATTTATAATGTGTTTAATATTGAAAATACTCAATCAGAGCTGAATAAGTAATAAAGGTATTATACTTTTATTGGATTGATATTACATAAATATGATATCGTGATATAAATTTTGGTACTGTATTTATTGTGAGAATGTTTTATTATTTTTTGTATATTTATAGCTGATAAAGTAAAACATTTTCTACATTACAAGTTCTAGTTTTTTTATTTATTGTTATAATATGGTTTAATATATTGTATGGCTTTTGATAAGGCATAATCTGTGAAATATGCCCTTCAGGATTGATTAAATATTTAATAAGGTGCTATATAAAAGTTTTTAATATTAATACTTATTACAATAACCTATAACTTTCATATACTTAACATGTATTATTTTGGTTGTTTAAAAATATCTTGTTATAATACTGTTATTTAATTTAATATGTATGAAAAGAGCAGAGTAATGACGAAAGAATCTACCTTGAACCTGAAGTCTATCTACAAGTTTATAGTTTTTGCTAAGTATGTTATATTATAATGTACTTCTCTTAAGTATTATGTTTTGTATATTTAGGTGATGTAGTGCCTTGGTATATATTTTACCAACCTTGAACTACTGCAATATCTTTATCGATTATGGTGTTATTTATATAGGATAGGTATACCCATGAGTAACAAAAGTGGAACTATAACTTTAATTGACCAGATTCATATAGTCTATATAAGTCATCACACCCACCTATGTGTACATCATTAATAAATATTTGAGGTAAGGTTTTCATACCATTGGATTTTTGTATCATTTCATCTTTAAGGGTACTGTTGCCTGTTATATTAATTTCTTCAAATGGTATATTTTTTCTATTGAATAAAGCCTTTGCTTTAGTACAATAAGAACAAAAGTCTTTAGTATATATTATAACCTTTGTCACTGCATATCCTATAATGTTTAACCACGTGTTTGTGGATATCATAGTAATTGAAGAAAGTAAATAGAGAAATTTTATAAATGTTATTATGAAAATAATATATGATTATCTTAACCACGAAAGTAAAGTTGATACTGCTATTACTTTTGGAAATTTTGATGGAGTACATTTAGGACATAAAGCTATAATTGATACTATACGGAATATTGCAACAAAAGAAAATTTAGCATCTGCTGTTGTTACTTTTGAACCACATCCATCAGTGTATTTACGAAATAAACACGGGTTTCTTCTCTTAGATTTTGATCAGAAAATTAAATTATTAGAAAGTTTAGGAATAGATTATTTATATGTGATTAATTTTGATAAAAATTTTTCACAGCTTTCTCCAGAAGTTTTTATTAAAGATGTATTAGTAAATAATTGTGGTATGAAACATGTTATAGTAGGACATAATTGTTCCTTTGGATGTGAATGTTCTGGTAATATAGATTTATTATATTACTATTCGATTATCTATGATTATAAGGTAAAAAAATTGGATCCTTTGTTTGTAGAGAATATTTTGTGTTCTTCTTCAGTAATTAGAGAAAGTCTATCTAATGGAAAGATAAAATTGGCAAATAAAATTCTGGGTAGGCCATATCAAGTTAATGGTAAAGTTATTAAGGGATTTGTTAGAGGACGTGTTATTGGTTTTCCTACGGTTAATATTAATATTGGACATGTATTAGTACCAAAATTTGGAGTATATGCTGCTTCTATAGAAATTAATAACAGTAATACATGGTTACATGGAATTGTAAATATAGGTTTAAGACCTACATTTAATGATATTGTATTTCCTATTTTAGAAATGCATATTTTTGATTTTAATAATGATATATATGATCAATATGTGGCTATTAGGTTATTAGAGTTTATACGTCCTGAGTGTAAGTTTGATAGTGTTGATCAATTAAAACAGCAAATTAATATTGATATTGTTACAGTAAAACAAATTTTATGAAGAAATATATATTAATAATATGCTTATTAGTTTTTATAGACCAAATGAGTAAATGGTGTGTTATGCTCTTGTTGCAAAATATTAGTGTAATAAAAATTTGTAGTTTTGTACAAATTTCTGAGGTGTGGAATACAGGTATAAGTTTTGGTATGATGCATAACCTGATGTATAGTAATCTTATTTTTTGTAGTATTTCTGTTGTTATTACTTCTTTACTGTTTTATTTTTTAATATCAGATCTATTTGATAAAATGCCTATAGCTATTATTATTGGAGGGTCTATAGGAAACATAATCGATAGGATAAGATACGGTGCTGTATATGATTTTATAGACATTTATGTTAAAAACTGGCACTGGCCTGCTTTTAATTTTGCAGATTCTTTTATAGTTATAGGAATAAGCATCATCCTTATGAAAAGTATACCAAAAAATAAAAGAAAATAATTCAGTTATTATATTTTCTTTTGTAGATAATAGTTACTCTTAGTACTATACTTATTCCTTAATTAATGCTATTACATTTCTAATAAATAATAAACCCTTATAAGAAAAAATTACGCTATATATTTAAGCCTCTTCATGAAAGTGTAGACTACAAATGTAAACTTAAACCTTAACTTTTTCAGTAAAAACACACCCAACATACATATATAACTTCTAAGATGACATTATATAAATAGCAGAAAAGAGATTGGTATTATCTAGTTAATACCATTACATAATTGTTCAGAAGATACAAAGCACACTAGATGAGGGTGAGTAATTACTTTCTGACAAATTTTATCTAAACTCTTTTCTGGTATTGGTTGATCACAAATAAAAATATAGCTATTAGATGTTTCTGGGCTAATTACATTTTTAATAGCAAGTGCTACTACTGAGACTAATAATACAGCTAAAGAAGCATAAAGTCCTATACAAAGAGGGTTTGCGAAATCACTTACAGCACTCAAAATGTTAAACTCTTGAGCATTACGTACTATTGATCCAAAAAATACTGATGATGATACAAGAGATATGGATGCACATACCATAAGTGCTACAGTTGAAAGTTTGAATTCATAGCTATGATAGGATGCACCATTATTGTTTTGTTTTGCTTGTTCTTGTCTAATATAGCTGTTACTACAACAGGACACTATACATAGTGTGATAAAAGACAATACAAAAACTGAAATTGCAACTAATAGTGCAATAAAATGAGCTTTAGAAACCAATGAAGGATCACTGAATTGCTTTAATAAAACTGATAAACAATAAACAATTACAGCAAAACTCAATAACATCATTAATAAAAGAGACCTTTGAGCTGGCTCATACCGTGATAAATTAGTGAAAGGTAGCATTTTGATCATACCATAAATAAGTAAACACACCTAACATTTTAGATAACTAATATTATTTTGTCAAGTGTAGAAGGTGCTGTAAAATTCTACTTTTGTTGTCGATACTACAATATTATTTTGTTCTTTAATGTTATAAAATAACTATGAATTTGTAAAATTGTAATACTAAATAATTATTATTAATGGATATAGTAAGTCAGTGTACTGGCGAAACTATTACAGTAGTTAATGTTAATATATACTAATCATTATATTAGGTACTTGTAATAACATTATAATATCTACTATCAAATAAAAAAGTTAATTTTTTCTAAAATCATAATAGATGTAAAATGTGACTTATTATCTTTTTTATAAGCCTTTTTATAACATATATCGATATTTTTAAATAACTAGCCATTTTTTATTTTGGTATTATAAATTTATAGTTTTCTTAATATTATAATAAAGGTATATCTTGCTTTATTAAATTTAAAAGTATATTATTAACTGCCAACTGCCAACTGCCAACTGCCAACTGCCAACTGCCAACTGCCAACTGCCAACTGCCAACTGCCAACTGCCAACTGCCAACTGCCAACTGCCAACTGCCAACTGCCAACTGCCAACTGCCAACTGCCAACTGCCAACTGCCAACTGCCAACTGCCAACTGCCAACTGCCAACTGCCAACTGCCAACTGCCAACTGCCAACTGCCAACTGCCAACTGCCAACTGCCAACTGCCAACTGCCAACTGCCAACTGCCAACTGCCAACTGCCAACTGCCAACTGCCAACTGCCAACTGCCAACTGCCAACTGCCAACTGCCAACTGCCAACTGCCAACTGCCAACTGCCAACTGCCAACTGCCAACTGCCAACTGCCAACTGCCAACTGCCAACTGCCAACTGCCAACTGCCAACTGCCAACTGCCAACTGCCAACTGCCAACTGCCAACTGCCAGGTTTTTATCCATTATGTGGTGGTATAATTGATAATCTATGTAATATATTTCTAAATGTTACAACTAAATTTAATACAAATGTCATACTTGATAGATAGTAATTAAAATTGGTTATTATTAGATAAAAAGTTTAAGGTTATAAAATTAAATATGTATTTATTTTAGGTAATACAAAGTTAATTATAAAGGTTGTTAGATATTATTATTGGTTTGTTTAAAAGTTAATTCTTTAGAATTAGAAATTAGGTGTTTTAAATATGCTAATTAACATAACTACTTTTTTCTAAGTTACTATAATGCAATACTATTGATTGTAAAAATTTTACTGTACTAATTGTTTAAGCTATATTGATATATTTAGTTATATAAGATGTAGATTATTAGTTTATCTTACCTTTTTATATAACTGAGATGTAGCAATGAAACTTAATATTAATGAAAGAACTTCTTGCTTATTGGATGTAAAGTATATTTATGTATGAAAGATTATTGATGTAATTACGGAATAATTGCTAATATATTATAAGTGTAATATTTTCAATATATAGAAGTGATTTTATAAAGTTTGTTTATGGATGTATTTACTTACAAATATTGTTTTAGTAGTAATACTTCTTTTTTTAATCTTGTTAATTATAGTCATATAATTAATTGAAAATTATGCTAAAAGATGACTAGTTTTTGACATAATCTAAATATGTAACAATACATATATGTTTTATATGAGTTGTTTAGTATAAATAATAAAAATAGGGTGTATATATCTGTATAGATGGTACATATAAAACTGTATATTATATCATAGCGGAATGTCTATTTTCAGTTATGTACTAGTACAATGCTACTAGTTGACTTTTTGTATTTCTAACATATTTTGTAATTGTGAGGTCATATTTTTTAAAAAACATAAGTGATAAATCAAAAAATATTAACCTAATCACAATTACGTAATGTTATATATACTGATATTAATTAAGTATATTTTGCTTTACATTAATTTCTTTACCGTCGATATTATTATTCTTTCCAACTTCAATTATAACAAAATCATTAGATAAGATTTTTTTTGCTATTCTATTGACTTCATCTAATGTAATAGCTTCGTAATAAGAACTATGCTGATTTATATAATTGGTATCTAAATTATATAGTTGCATACTTAATAATGTATCTGCGACATTGTCGTTATTAAGTAATGAAAGTACAAAAGAATTTATTATACTAGACTTTGCATTTGAAAAGGTCATTTCATCAATACCATTATTTTTGATGTTTTCTATGGTTTCTTTAAATACTGACATACATTTTGTTACTGTAGTGCTATCAGTGTATAGTACTCCTTTTAGGATATTGCTATGATCCATATTATCGAGTTTAGTGCTAGTATGATAAGTTAATCCTAACTTATCACGTAGTTCTATCATTAATATTGAGTTTAAACTTAGTCCACCTAGAATGGTATTAAATAAATCTGCAGCATAGTAATCTTTGTTATTATAAGGTACTCCATCTATTGCAAACATTATTACACTTTGTGGTATGTCTCTGGCAACATATAATAGGCGATTTTTTTTGTTAATAGTGGTATCTGATATAGTGTTATTGTTGTTGCCAGATGGTAATTTAGACAGTAGGTATTTATCTAGTAAATTCGATAGTTTAGTTGGGTTTATGTCTCCTGCTGCGCTGATTACTATTTGATTCTTATCAAAACTACTCTTAATGTATGATTGTACATCTTCTTCATTAATATTGCTAACAGTACTTATTGTTCCGTAATCTCTGTTGGAATATGGATGTCCTTCAAATATAGCATTGAATAATTCAGATTCTGCTATAAAGTTAGGGGCACTATATAAAGACTTAATCTGTGTAATCTGTTCATCTTTTACTCTGTCAAATATTTCGTCATCATTTGTTGGATATAACAAACAATCACTTAGTAACGATAGTGCATATTCAAGGTTTTCAGATAAAGTTTTTACAGTGATATAAAAATTATCTTGATCTATGTTAAATGTTAGTTCAATCCCCTTACTTTCAAGTTGCTTGATAAAATCAATGCCACTGCTATTCTGTGATCCTTCTTTTAATATTTGTGATGTAAAATATGCAAGCCCTTGCTTATCAGGTGTATCATATGCATACCCAGCTTTTTTAAATGCGAGTGTTAATGAAATAATTGGTAAGTTATGATGTTCAACATATAAATAACTGACATTATTTTTGGTGGTAGCTTTTTGTATATTAATATTTACATTATTATCTGCGTAAGCATTATAAAAACTGCCTATAAAGAAAATTAATGTTGTTATATAGTATAATACGTTTCTCATAATTATGCCCCTGATTTAGGTAATAAATGTCCAGCAAATTTTGCTTTGTTTTGAAAAATGTTTTGTAAGGTAGAGTTTACATCATCAATAGTTATGTTATCGATTAAATTGAACATGTTGTTGATTTCTGATAGTGGTATTCCAATAACTAAACTGATCCCGTAAAACTGTGATATAAAATCTAATCCATCAAAAGCATAGGTCATGCTTGCTTTTGTTCTATATTTTGCAGCTTCCAAGTATTCTTCTGGTATACCATTTTCTATATAATCATTTATACATTTATAGATTTCTTCTTCTACTGTTTGTATAGTAATACCATCTTTAGGGACAGCGTGAATACTAAGGAAAGTGTCACTATATACTAAATGATTATAATCAGTGCTTATAGATGTTACAATAGGGTTATTGAGTACTAAGTCATTATATAACATACTGAATCTACCATTACCCAGTATTTCTGCTGTAATCATATTTGTGATGTAATTTTTTGTCAGCTTACTTGGTATTTGATTCATTAAAAATAATTCTGGTACTTCAACTGATTCATCTTCTAATGTTATTGTCATATTTACTTTATGTTGAGGTTCTAACCTTGGAACTCGTGGAAATTCTTGAGTGCTAGGTTCTATTTTTCCATAATATTGTTTTGCTAGCTTTATGACTTCATTAGAATCCACATCTCCTGCTACAAGTAGTATTGCGTTATTAGGGCTATAATGTGACTTATAAAAAGCTTCTGCTATTTTTTTATTATATTGATTAATTTCATGTTCCCATCCTACTACAGGTCTAGAATATCCGTTATAGTAAAAAGCATTTTCCATCTCTTCTTCTAGTATGGTACTTGCTTTACTTTCAGTACGCATTTTTCTTTCTTCCAACACTACCTTTTGTTCTCTAGTGAATGCATTGTCAGTGATTTTTAAGTTTTTCATTCTATCTGATTCAATGTCCATTACAAGAGGCAAATATTGTTTTGGTACTAATTCATGGTACATAGTAAAAGATGCAGAAGTACCTGCATTGAATTGAGCACCTATGCTGCTTAAAGTTGAGATCAGATTTGGAAATTTTTCTGTACCACTGAACATTAAGTGTTCAAAGAAATGTGCTAGTCCTGAGTATCCTACTGGATCATCAGATCCACCTACTTTATACAATACCATATGCATGACTGCTGGACTGCGATTATTAGGTAAGATGTATATTTCCATTCCATTATCTAGCTTTTCATGAATAACTTCAACATTAACTGATATAGCATTATTGGTTGTTATACAGAAAATAATTAAGAATAAAACAAAAAATCTAACCATGATTTTAACCTTTGTAATGATTTAATTTAATAAAAACTTACGCATAATTTATAAATATGAACATGCTAATAAGCCTATTACTTTTTTATTGTAAAACTATTAATTTTACTATGCCGACTTACTTCAATAAATATGTAACACAAACTAAATAGTATTAAGTTACTTACTCATACTATAATAGTTAAGGCTAGGTTATTTATAATCCAAAATGCCAAATTGTAAATATAAAAAGAAAAAAAACTATAAATATATAATTGGTCAATACTAAGTAGATATATTTTTAATGTCAGTTGAAAATTACTCTGTTAATTACTGGTTTATATTTTATGGTAATAGTGTCATTATTTGATATAAGTTTATTAGTACTTTTTTATATATGTTTGATGTGTTCGTTTTATGTTTATTATATAAAATGAAGTTATGAAGTGTTAGGTTATAATTTCTCTTAAAGATGTACATTTTTACAAGATTACTTTAAGTGGTTTTATATATTATTAGCAAATTTATCTAATAAGATTTAGTTGTGTTTAACAACGTATTATACAATTTATGTATTTGAAATGTTGTATAAATTTGGGATTTTATATAAGTATTAGAAATGTCATCTTATGTAACATTTGTGTGGTTTTTTATATTAATACATAAGTCATTGTAATTTTAATTATTTTTTTGAAGGTTGAACACTATTTTTCTTTACTAGTATTTTTTATTAGATTGCTGAGGGAAAAGTATATTTATTAATATTTGACTTATTGGTTTCCTTGTATAGCTTTAAGTTATTGTATACTATACCTTCAGTATTATTGGGTATGTGTTAAACGAATTGTTGTTATAGCTTAGAGCTAGGGTATTTGTGAATATTGTTATTATGTCCTAATTATAAATATTATGTATTTTTTCATATCCTTTAAAGGTTAACGTTGTTATCAAGCCATAACTTCAATGTTTAGTTTACGTGTTATAATTATGGGAAGCTTTTTTTCGTTTTTTGTTGTGTGCTTGTTGTGAAAGAAGGGTATTTGTTAGTTTTGACGATTTAGTGGGTTTTTTATATGTAACTTAAATGGTTATGAGTAATACCTTTAGTATGTATTAAAGTAATGACTTTTTTCATTTTTTTATAATGTTTTGTTATAATTAAAGGCAAGATATTTACTAAAGTTTTTGTTATCTACTAACTATAAAGTAAATATTTGTTCATATTATTACTGCAACTATTTAGGTCTATATATATACAAAAATATACAGTATATTTTTTATATTTAAATAGTATTAAATATTATATGAGTTTAAATAATTGCTATGGCTATGAGTTCAGTATTTTATCTTAAATATTAAAAGGTTATTTTTATTTCTGAGATGTTTATTATATATTCTTAATTATTTTGTGTTTTCCTTATATTTAAAAAATGTATATGAGAGAGTGATTAACTTTACATCTGATGTTTCAGGGTCAGTTTCTATATTTGGATCTATAAAAAATGATACAGGCATAATAGTTTTTTGATAAGGAGATAACGTTTGTTTGGTAAAACAGAAGCAGGCTACCTTATTGAAATATTTACCTACTTTGTAAGGGGTAACATTATATACAGCCATACCTGATACGTATTCATTAGTTAAATTTTCTGCTCTATAAAAAATTAATTTTTGTTCTCCTGGTTTGACAGTTGTGTAAGGTATTTCAGGATAAAATTTCCATGGAAGTTCTTTATTTATGTCTGCATTAAATCTTATTTTAATGGTAGTCTTACCGAGTTTAGATTGTGTTGCTGTAGCTGTTCTGACGGTTCCTCCATATCCTGTAACTTTACAGAATATGCTGTATAATGGTACTGAAGCATATACTAAACATAACATAGATAGTATGATTAATATTAATAAATAGATAGTATTTTTTGCTTTTTGTGTCATTTTATTTTGTAATTAATTTTTGCTAACATTAGACTAGCAGCTTTCTGTTCAGCTAGTTTTTTGTTATGACCAGTTGCATGTAATGTTTCATGTGAATTGATCCTTACTTCTACAGTAAAACAAGGATTGTGATCTGGGCCAGATTTGTTTATTATATGATAACTTGGTGCAGGAAATCCTTTACTTTGTGCCCATTCTTGTAAGATAGTTTTTGCATCTTGTGGTGGTACTTTCATATGTGTTGCAGAATTTTTCCAGAATAGAAAAATAAAGTCTTTTGCTGCTTTTAATCCTCCATCAAGATATATAGCACCTATTAATGCTTCTAATGCATTTTCTAAGTTGTTAGAATTGTTAGCTCCACCACAACTTCTTTCTCCATCTGACATGATAATAAATATTCCTAAATTTATAGATTGTGCAATTTCTACTAGTTTTGTTCCACAAACCAAAGCTGTTTTCTTTTTTGCAAGGTTACCTTCTGTATCATAGGGAAAAATATTGAATAGCATTTCGGAAATTACTAAATTTAGCACAGCATCTCCTAAAAATTCAAGTCTTTCGTAATTGAAATTATTATTGTCTTTAGAAAGAACACTTGGGTGAGTTAGTGCTTCATTAAGCAATTGAGTATTTTTAAAATCATATTTGATAATTTTTGATATAGCATTTGTGATCATTTATTCTGAATAATAATGGGATATATCATGTTTAAATTCCCTTTTATCAATAGGAATATTACTGCTAATATTGTAAAATTGAATGCTGGTTTTAGAATCTGGATTTAATATATTTAATCCAACTATAGTAATTGGGTCAGTATTAAAAATAACTTCTGCATATAGGTCTGACTTTTTATCATGCAGAGTTACAATTTTTTGGTTATTTACTGTATCTATATTTATAAAATCTATAGTTGATATGTTTTTTATATCAGAGCTGAGTAGGCCAATTATAGGGTTATTAACAATGGTATAAGAATATTCTTCTAATTCTCTGTCATAGTAAGAAATAGTTGTACCTTTAATTACAATAGATACTGGAGTAGGGGGATAATAATCCCATTTCAATAACCCTGGTTTTTTCATCAAAACATATCCATAACGTGGAATATCCTCAGAAGAAGAAATTTGCATAAAATCTGCTTTAAAAGACCGTACAGCATCAAAATATGTAAGAGAATTTGTTTTAACTGTGTTATCTGTTTTTGTATTAATTGAGTATGCATTACAGATATAGTATGAGTTTAACAAAACTGCTAAACAAAATATACATAGTAACTTTCTCAATTGCATAGTTTACTTACTTCTTTAACTTAACAGGAATAAATATTGATGGAAAGTTATTTCTGTGGACAAGCAATGCTACAGACTTATTTCTATTTGTTTTTTTTATGGCATTCTTAAAATCTGATATGTTAGCTACTGCTAGTTGGTTTATTTGTGATATTACGTCTCCTTTCCTTAAATTTTTACTTGGGGCATCATTTCCATGTTCTGCTTTTAATACTATTACTCCTGTGATAGTATCTTCTGTACATTTAGGTAGCATATTAGGTTCTATGTTACCTACTGTTAAACCTAATTCAGGTGATTGGAAAACGTTTTTTATATTCTGGTAGATCTCATTACTCTGATCCTGTAAATTAGGGTCCTCAAATTTTCCCATTTTAACATTTAAATTTATTAATTTACCATGACGTGATATCAAGATATTTGCATCACTACCTGGCTTAGATCTTAGTACAGATTGATATAGCTGTGATCCAGTAGTGACCTTATTATGATTAAACTCAAGTATTACGTCTCCTGGCAATATAGTTGCTTTATTTGCTGGACTATCCTTAACTACAGTTGTTACTAAAATTCCTGTTACTTCTTTTAACTTAAAAGGTTCTATTAGCTCTTCTGTTACGGGCTGCATTACTATACCAAGCCAACCATGTTCTACCTTTTTACCTTGAGAGAGGACTTTAATTATAGGAATAGCACTATTAGATGGAATTGCAAAACCAACTCCTATACTACCTCCTCCACGTTGTGTTGACATCATTGCTGTGTTAATTCCGATTACTTCTCCATGTATATTGAACAATGGACCGCCAGAATTACCGCTATTTATTGCTGCATCAGTTTGTAGAAATTCTGTTGCTCCGATTTTTAAATCTCTTGCTCGTGCAGATATAATACCAATACTTGCAGATCCTCCGAGGCCGAATGGATTACCTATTGCAACTACCCAATCTCCTACTTTAGCAGAGTTAGAATCACCGAAACTTAAGTATGGAAGGTTTTGGTTAACTTCAACTTTTAATACTGCAAGATCAGTTTGTGGATCTATACCTAAAAGTTTTGCTGGTACAGACTTATTATCACTAAATGTAACAAAAATTTCTTTTGCATTTTGTACAACATGATAATTAGTTACAATAATGCCTGATTTATCAATTACAAAACCTGAGCCTGAACTTAATATCTCTTCAGGTACAGCTTTTTTAATTGATTTTCCTTCAACTAAACTTTTTAATAGCTCTTCAAAATTTAATAACATAGAAAGTTGTTCGGATGATGAATCCTGAATTATACTAACGTTTACTATTGCTGGGCTTGAATCTTGAATTAGCCGAGAAAACCCTGATCTTGGATCATATTGCTCAATATCTTCAGAAGATGAACTAACTAATGGTACGGTTGTTAGTAATAGTACTGATATAACTAATAAAAATTTCCTCATTAATTACCTCCCTGCTTATTAAAAAAATTAATAAAATCATTGTTAGGTGATAAAATGATTTTTGTATTTTTTTTATTAAAAGCTTGTTTATATGCCTGCATGGTTCTATAAAAACTAAAAAAATCTGGATCATTTTTTAAGGCATCATTGTAGATTTTTGATGCTTTTGCTTCTCCAGTCCCGCGTATTATTTGTGCTTCTTTTATTGCGTTTGCAATAATAATACGAGTTTGTAAATCTGCATCAGATTTTATGCGCTGAGAAGCTTCTTCTCCTTCTGCTCTAATTTCCTTTGCTTCTTTTTCTCGATCTGTTTGCATTCGCCTAAATATAGCAGTACTATTTTCTTCTGGTAGATCTGCACGTCTTATTCTTACATCTATCATTTCTATTCCAAATTTTTCAGATTCTTTACTAACACCTTCTTGTATTACAGTCATGACTTCTGATCTTGCTCCATTTAAAAAATTAATTAGTGATACTGTACCTATTTTTTCACGAATATTAGATTCAATTATAGAACTGAGCCTATTTTGTAATCCTATTTCGTTTCTAACTGTTTGGTAAAATTTTATAGGGTCTACAATTTTGTATTTTGCGTAGGAATCCACAATAAATCTTTTTTGATCTGCAGCAATTACTTCCCTTGAATCAGGGCTGATATCAATGATCCTTTTATCAAAATATACGACTTTTTGTATCACAGGCATCTTAAAATATAGGCCACTAGTGTTTATTTGCCTAACAACACGTCCAAACTGTAAAACTATTGACTGGTGTGATTCATCTATAATAAACACTGAATTTAATAATACAATTACCATTATAGCAGCAAGAATGCCTAATACCAATTTAACTGGTGATTTATTCATGAACTTACCTATTATTTTTGAGGTTCTATTAATGGAAAATGAGACAGCATACCCTTAAGATCATCAGTAAAGACAACTTTGTCGTTTTTATTTAATATTTCTTCCATGGTTTCTAAGTATAGTCTGTTACGTACTGCTGTGGGTTGCTGAGCATACTCTTTATATATTGCAAGAAATCTTTGGGCATTACCTTCAGCAGCGTTTACTACTTCACTTTCATATGCTTCTGCATCTAACTTAATCTTTATGGCTTCACCTTTGGCTCTTGGCACAACCTGATTACGATATGCATATGCTTCGTTAATTAGCTTTTCTTTATCAGCTCGTGCACTTTGTACATCTCTAAAAGAACTAATAACTTTTTCTGGAGGATCAACCTTTTTGAGTTGGATTGATAAAACTTCTACTCCCATGTTATAGTGATCAAGAATATTCTGTAGTAAAGATTTGGTTTCTTGTGATATTGCAGCTCTTCCTTTACCTTCAATTGCAAAAGAAATTGAACTCTTTCCAATAATTTCTCTCATTGCACTTTCTGCTGCATTTTTTACTGTATCCCCAGCTTGATTGTCTCTTACCTTGAATAAATAATTATATGCGTTATTTATACGCCAATGTACGTCAAAATTAATATGAACAATATTTTCGTCTCCTGTTAACATCACACCTTCACCATGTCCTAATGTGTTATCTACGTGAAAACGTGAGCCTATTTCTTCTCTATTAACAGTTTTTACTTTTAGTTTAGTAACTTCTCCGATAGGTGATGGAAGGTGGTAACGTAATCCCGGTCCTACAGTGTTGTAATATTTGCCAAATATTAATTGTACAGCTTCTTCTTCTGGCTCCACTACATAAAACCCTGATCCCATATATAGGAGTAAAAATGTTAATATTGCAACTGTTAGCTGTAACTTGCCGTTACCATTAGGTTGGGTATTTTTTTTGTTTTTTAAAAACGAGTTAAATGTGCTACTAAATTTTCCTATAACTTTATTGATGTCATTTGAGTTTTTATAGTTTTTAGGTCTATTATTTTCTGTGGTATTATTATTGTTCCAAGGATCATAATCATCAAACATAATTACCCTAACCTAAATGTTAAAAATATGCTCAATACCAACTTAAGCATCCAACTAGTTTATACAATAAAATTTGAAATCTATCAATAGAGATTCTTGGCTTATTAATTCACACCTAAAGAAATAACTATTTGACATAAATTTAAGTATTTTATAGTTTATTAAAAATTGTAATATGTCAAACTTTAATTTTAACATATTATTTAAAAGTGAAATGTATCTTATGTATTGATTTTGCTAAAAGCATTTTTATCAATCTAAGTTAATTAATCATATAAAAAGTCAATAATTAAATCACAAAATAATGAGATGATTTTACTAGAGTAGAGCTGATATGTAACATGAAAAATAGATAAGTTTAAAATTTGTTTATTTAATATCTTTTAATATTTTAATAATATTATTTAATATTTGCTGATTTACTTTATAAATTAAATTTGCTATATATGCTGTTAAAAGTTGAACTTATACTTAACGTTGTGAGTTGGTTGTTTAATATTAATTAATATTAAATTGACTTTTTAGTAGTTTGTATATACAGATTGATATTATAAATAATAATATATTGTTTTTTTTAATATTAGTTTTTTCTAATGGAGTTAGTTTAACCATTTTGTGTATAAAAATAATTGATATATTAAAATTTGCAAAGCTGGTTAATTTTAGTTATGAAATAACAAACAATGCGCTATGCTATAAACTAATTTTTAGGAAAAATCTTTTATTTGTTATGGTGTAGATAAGGATGAACAAGAGTCTTTTTATCTCTTAAGTATGTGTTATTCATAGATTATTGGGGGTTTTAATGGTAGGTTATATAGGTAAATGTTTTATAGGAAAAGCCTTTTTATTTTTAGTACTATGTATGTTAGTACTACCAGGCATTAGTAATGCTAGTGATCCAAGTCAACAACAAAATAATGATGATGCAGTTACTAAGGTAATATGTAATGTTGTTGTGTTTGTACAAAGATTAGGGTTACCAATCATGACAGGGGTAATATTAGGTTCAAGTATAATGGCAATATTTGGAAGACTTCCATGGCCAGCTATAGTAATGCTTGTTGTGTTTACTGCAATATTCTTTGGTGCTGGTAAGTTAATTTCTAGATTTGCAGGTGGGGTGCAGGGGATATCAGACGCTAAGAAATTTGATTGTACAGATATTGCAGAAAAATAATACACTAATTTGTGTAACTACTACTGTGATTTCTGAAAGTGTAATAACATCAGTTTGTATGTAATATTTGATAGTGTTGCTCGATATTATACCTTGTATGATTATACATAGGTTATAATCCGAGTAATACTATAAAGTTTATTAAAGTATCAACTGTATTGGTTTATGTTATGTTTATAAATTAATTCTATGATTTTATACATATCTGTGATTTTTTTACTATTTTGCAATTAGTAATAAAAATTATATTAAATATGTATTTTTTTAAAGTTAGTTGATCTGAATTCTTAACATATCTTTTTTTGTAGTTTAAAGATGTACTAAATTGATAATATAACCCTAAAGATTATAGTAATTTCTTCTTTGTTATGTTGTGTAGTTTTAGTTATTGTTGCTATTTTATTTAGATGAAAAATGTGTGAAGGCACAGTCACTATAAGAGTATTTTTTTTTATTCATTTTAACGTATGTGGATTGTACATATTTGAAGAATTTTTTTTGATTGATAAACACATAATACATGTACTATGTGAATAATAAAATGACTGTGTATTGATTATTTATACAAGTTCCTTATTTGATTTTATCATGTGCTACATTTAAAGTTTAGAATGTAATAAAACTTCTGACTATAGCAGGTATGTTCCAATATTTTTTATTGATTTTGTAACTTAAAAGAGCGGTTTTAGAAAGATTTATAGTTTTGAGTTAGCTATTGAATAGTTTATTTTATGTGTTAAATATAGTCATGCTTAAATGTAAAAACTTTTTGAGAAAAAATCTTTTTATAATCATTATTTTTCTTTAATTAATACTAATTTAACACCTACTAAAAATTGTATTATTGTCTATATTCCAATTGTATTTTTATATATCAAAATAATTTTTTTTAAATATAACCATTTGCTGCATCAATATGTAACTATAGTAATATTATATGGTATCACTAATTTATTATAAATTAACAATTTTATGGTGTACTATGTAAACTTGTTATAGTTTGAGGGTATTAGTGTTTTTGTTGTAATGATTATACTGATTATAATACTTGATGTATTTTCTTATAATATAGAAAATCGACAGTAAAATGATGCGCTTTAGATGGTATAATGTATTGTATCTTGATTACTAAAGCTCTACGTAATATATTATAACATGTGATAGATAAGATTTAAAATATTATGTCTGTAGCTAAACGTGTATAATGTACTGTAATTAGTACATGTTTGTAATGTGTAATAAAAAGAGAAAATTATAACTATTATTTATCATATAAGAAGTAAGCATCATTAGCTAAAACTAATATGGACTTGAGATACATTAAGAGGTGTACGCTTTATAAGTGTATTTCTTACATGAGAAAGTGTAGAGTTTATACAATATTTGGTATAATACAAGTGATTATAATCTATAATAAACAATGGAATAATGAGAGTTTTTGTAAGTTGATGTTGGAGTGTGTATGCTTAGAATATTGTTAGTATTTTTGATGATTATAGGGTTAATGGGTAATGTATCTACTGCTGCTGCGGATAGTAATGCTAATGATGATACTGGTGTAACTAAAGTTATGTGTAATGTTATAAGTTTTGTACAAAAATTGGGTTTGCCAATTATGACAGGAGTGATATTAGGTTCAAGTATAATGGCAATATTCGGTAAGTTACCATGGCCAGCAATAGTGATGCTTGTTGTATTTACAGCGATATTTTTTGGTGCTGGTAAATTAATGACTAAATTTGCAGGTGGAGTAAATGGTACTCAGACAGGAGAAGTTTGTCCTAATAATGGGGGGGGGCAAAACCAGTTAGTTAAATGAGTATCTCAACTTTAACAAACATATATATGTTTGTTAAAGTCTTTAGTTCAACTATATTTAGTATGCAGTATTTATATAATATGTAAAAGTTTGAGAAATATGTGGTTGATTTTTTAACTTGTAAAATAGTAGATAATATTATGTTTGTAGATCTGCTTTTTTGAATTGCATTGTTATGTAAATTTTATCTAAAGTTAGTACTAATATTAACTTTGTGAGATATTAGTATTTGATAATAATGCTTGGTATAAATAAAGTATTAAATTTGTTTATAGAATAATAATTAGCAAAAGTGTATTTATGATATTTAACGAAATGTATATGATTAAATTTTTTTAGTATTTTTACAATCTTATATGGTTTATATAAGTAGTGTGTTTGTTGTCACTATTTCTTCTGAAGATTTCAGTTAATATTAAAGATCATACAAGTGTGACTTTAAATAATATGTAATGTTATAAATTTTGTACAAAAATTAAGTTTATCCGTTACGACTCAAATAATATTAGGTTTAAATATAATGATAGTATTTAGGAAATTGTCATGGTGAGCTATGGAATATTTATTGTATTTACAGAAGTATTTTTTGGTACTGGTAAATTGACAACTACATTTTCATAAATAAGGTAACAGCAAGGATATTTGTCATTAATACAAAAAAACTACATTAAGTGTTTCTATGAAATTTGGTATGCAAATGATTGATGCGCTACTTTATTAGCTTGAGTGTCTGGTTTATATGAAAGGCTATTGAGATTTTTTACTAATGATATCGTTTTGTGATGAGTTAGTACACAAGCATTAATATTAGGTATGCTTTTCTGTTTGAAGATAAGTAAATAGTATATTATGCAATTTTTAATGTAATAAAATATTTATGATTTATTAAAGAGTGAATTATAATAGTTGTAAATATTATGCTGGTTTTACATTATGGAGTGTGTATGATTAGAGTTTTGTTAATGTTTTTTGTAGTGATGGGATTGATAGGTAATATGACTAGTGCTCAGTTAGCTTCAAGTACTGGTTCATCTGCTGATGATACTGTAACTACAGTTATATGTAATGTTATAAATTTTGTACAAAAATTAGGTTTACCAATTATGACAGGAGTAATATTAGGTTCAAGTATAATGGCAATATTTGGAAAACTACCATGGCCAGCAATAGTTATGCTTGTCGTATTTACAGCGATATTTTTCGGTGCTGGTAAATTAATTAGTAAATTTGCTAATGGACTTGATGTAATGAAGGAGAATTCTAACGGAGAGATTTGTAAATGATGAATTGCAGTAGTTTTAATTTTTGTTATTCAAACTTATGCTATTAATATATTAGGGCTCGTTATATTCCTATATAAAATGGGGTAAAGGTAGCTTATGTAATCCTAATTATAATTTAACTTATTCTAATGAGTATTGCTTGAAAACATGTTGTATATAAACTTTAATTAATATATTTTCTTACTTGAAAAGTATGTGGTATTTGTAAAAAATTTGGTGTAACATAGTGACTATAATCTGTTAAATAAGATATGTAGTGAATGATTATTAATGGTTTTACTTATGGAGTGTGTATGATTAAATTTTTGTTAGTGTTTTTTGTATTTATGGGGTTTATGTGTAATATAGTTCATGCTCAATCAGCACCTGCAGCTACAAATGGTGATGATGATACTGTAACTAAAGTTATATGTAATGTTATCAATTTTGTACAGAGATTAGGTTTACCAATTATGACGGGAGTAATATTAGGTTCGAGTATAATGGCGATATTTGGTAAGTTACCATGGCCAGCAATAGTGATGCTTGTTGTATTTACAGCGATATTTTTTGGAGCTGGTAAGTTGATGCATAAATTTGCTAATGGGGTTGGTCAAGTTAAGGATACTGATAAGGATATTTGTGAAAAATATAGAACTGATAAGGCTGCAGGTGCTGTTATTACACATTAGGTATCATATTCATACTAAATAGGTGTTAATTTAATGTATAAATTTGTCTAAAAAAGTTATGCCTCTTTCTTAGTATTGTATTGCTACATTAATGTATTGTTTTTTATAACATGATTTAATATCAATGGGTTGTTAAAATTTGTATATACTTCATCAATCTTTCCTGGAAGCCAAAGTTGGTTTAGTAAGGGTCATGGTTGGTTTAAGGTGAACATATATAAGAAAATACAATGTTTATTGTATATATTTAGCAAATATGCTTTTAATTAATAAGGATGATGATAAATATTTGATAAAATAAAGTGAATTATTTGGTAGTATATGTAGTTTATTAGCTAATAATCTAAGATGAGATGTGGACATAGTTTAGTTAGTATTTTTTATGTATAAAAGTTGGTATTTTGCTTTCTATTGTTATCATGTGTAGTCTTTTTATGTTTTAAGGATATGGTATTAGTTTTGTGAAAGTGGGTATATATTACTAATATCAGTAGCATAACAAAACATTGCTTATTTTATTTTTTTAGTATTTTAATAAGATGTCCTAATAACTTACATGATTAGGGTGTTGCTGTGTAATAAGGTCTCTACAAGATTTTTTTTTGTGGTAGATCGGTATGTATTGATAAGTTTCTGTAATCTATTGCCGTTGATAAATATCAAATTGTAAGTTTTATGATATTAGTTTTGGAGTAATATTTTAATTGTAGTATATAGTGTTTTTCTGTATATGGGTATGATATAAGTTTTATAGCGATAGTCACTTTGTTGTTATTTATATATTAATGTTAGTAATTGATAAAATGGCATAAAAGTAATTTTACCAACTTATGAATATAGGGTGGGTTTTATATGTGTTGTGTCATTTGTCCAGTATGTTTTAGGTATATGTGCTATAAATCACTTTTAAACTTAGTTGTAATTAATAATATTCCAATAATCAGGATGTTAAGAAATAAGAATTATCTATGACAATATAAAGTGTTTGATATAGGTATGGGAAGTTTCTTTAGACTTGTTATAATTAAGTAATATTTTAAAATTAAATTATAAAACAGGTATATAAGATTTAAATATTTGTTAAATATTGTTTTATAATTAAACAGTATTTTAAGTTTTAACTGGTCATGTGGTGTTAAGTAATTGAAGAGGTATACTATTATGAAGTTGTGGATGGATTTGTCACAGTAAGTGTGAGTGTAGTAATGTTGTTGTGTTTTTAAAAAATAAATATATATTCTGTAAATATAAAATTCTTATTTTATAATAGCTATTATGTGACATAAATTTTAGTAGTGTTTTATAATATTGTCTCTTTGTAATTTACTTATTATGTTATAGCCTGTGTTAAGTGTAGTGTATTGATATAGATTACTCTAATGAATTTGTACAATTTTGTATTTTCAAGTCTTTAAATCGGTTGTATTTAATATAATTTTTTAGTGTAATATTAAGGTTAGTATTAACCTATTAGTAGTAGACTTATCAGTGTATGTATGTTTATTTTATAGATTGTGATGTTGTTATCTGTGAGTCATTTATTTTTATTTTAGAATAAATAAAATGTTAATTTTATGTCTAGATAATGGTTAGGTGCATATTGTTTGTATGTATATGTTGATCGATAATGAACACTTTTTTTTGATATTATTATAGGTTTAAAAATGAGGTTTCTTCATGTCTTTTATTAAAGAGATAATAGGTAATTCTGATGTAGATAATTGTATTATGAAGGAACATGATAATACCTATAATAAGGGAAATTTTGTTCCTGCAGCTTGCCATTATGATGAAAATACTATATTAAATAAAAACGGGGAACTTTTACAAATAATAAAAATTGAAGATTATGTACTTAATACACAAGATACTGACTTAAGAACAATTGTACGCAATAGTATTGCCAGTAGTGTTACTACACCTGAGGTTTCTTTTTGGATATATACAATAAGGAAGCTACATAAGTTTGATCTTTCACGGGAGAGTATAGATGATGTGTCTGATGTGATTCATGAGACACATATGAAGTATGTAGGTCAGCAAGTTACGTATATTAATGAACTTTATATTGCTGTAGTAACACATAATCTGCCTGAGAATATAAAAAGTCTTTTAGGAGCTTTGTCATTTCCGTATGTTAAAAATAAACATAAAGAATTCTTAAAAAACAAGTTGGTTAGGTTGAATAAAATTACTGGAAGTATTTTAGAAAATTTAAAAGGGTTTGAAGCAAGGAAATTAGGATTATTACCAAATAATGAAGGTAAAACAAGGTCAGAGCTGATAGAATTTTTTTTCTATCTGACTACAATGAGGTATAAGGAGTGTTTGCTTGATGTTGCTGACATTGCTGGCGTGTGTGCATGTTACGATATTAGCATGGGGTTTAATACATTTAAAATATCGGATCGTGATAGTCATAAATTTGGTGCTATTTTAGCAATTAAGGATTATCATGAGTCTCCGTTAGATTCAGTAGATGGGTGTTTACAGCAAAATTGTGAATTTATGATTGTAGAAATCATGAAATTTACGAAGGGTAAAAATGTAGTAAAGTTCTTCCAAAAGCAAGCTCAACTTTTAGAGGTAAGTAATGATGTTCATTTGAAGCAAGCAACTAATATAGATGAATTTGTATCAACTGATGTGAGTTCCTGTTTGAATTTCTGTGAACGCAAAATTAATTTTGTTATAGCATCTGATACACTACAGCAACTTCAAATAAATATAAATAAATTTATCATTTCATTATCATCACTTGGAATCTTATGTGTAAGATCTGATTTGACAATGGAAGATGATTTTTGGGCGCATTTACCTGGAAATTTTTCTCATGTTTTAAATATTAGATATACCTTAACTAAATATGCTTGTGCATTTGCTTTGTTACATTATTTCCCTTCAGGAGCATTGCAAGGAAACAAATGGGGGCAAGCAATTACTATTTTTTTTTCAAATAAGGGAAGACCTTACTTTTTCAGTTTCCATGTAAAAGATAGAGGACATACTTTAATGGTTGGTAGTCCACAGTCTTCTGTTACTGTATTATTACATTTTTTATTATTAGAATCTAGAAAATTTGATACACGAATTATCATATTAGATTATAGGGGAAAGTCTATTATTTTTACTAAAGCTATTAATGGAAAATATTATAGAGCAGATCATAGACCAGATCATCATGAAGTATCATTTAATTTTTTTCAACTTGAGGATAGTGATGTAAATCGTAAGATAATTAGTGGTATTTTACAAAGGATGTCATGTGTAAATGTAGCAAACATGTCTGAAGAGATGAGAAATACTATTGATGAGATAGTAGAGTACATATTTAGTCTACCTATCGAGGATAGAAATATAGGCAGTATTACTGATCATGTTAGTAGGTTAGGTAAAAATGCAAGTAGGTGGGTAAATGATGGAGAATTTGCTCATCTATTAAAAGATGGTGTAAACATTGATTGGAGTGCAAAGATTTTAGGTCTCAATGTTGGAGTGGTCTTATCTAATCCACAATGTGCTGCTGTTATAATATATTATTTTTTAAGTATATTGGTGAATTATCTAGATGGATCTCCCACGATTTTAGTAGTAGATGAATCATGGATTTTAGATTACGTTTTTACCAGTGATCAAGAACTTGATGACTGGGTTGAAATGATGTCTCAATTAAATGTTGTCATTATTTTTTCTGGTGAGAATATTCCAGCTGTTGTGTCAAGTAGTGTAATTTGTGGTTTTAATAAACATGTTGAAACACAAATTTTTATGCCAAATTCTGTATCAACTAATAAATTATATATGAAAGCCTTTAATCTTTCAAAAACAGAATGTAATACTATGTTTCAGATGCCATCTCAAGAAGGGTATTTTTTTGTGAAACAATGTAATGTTTCTATAGTATTATCATTTCAATTACCTAATATACCAGAAGCTAATGTGTTAACAGCTACTCAAGAAACGATTCGATATATGTATGAATCTATTAATAGTTGTGGTAATGACGCTAAGGAGTGGTTACCTGCATTCTATAGCAAGTGTAATAAGTAGTTTTAATTCTAGAAATTTTTTTATATACTAATTGCAAATATTTAATATGTAATAGCAATAGCTCGGTTGTTTAATTAGTTTTAGGCTATCAGTTATATTAAGAGATTATGTGTAAGATACCTGTCAATAGTTGTAGTAATAATATTAAGGAGTAGTTTTTGCATTATATATAAAATAAATGTAGTAAATAGTTTTGTTTTTAAGTTTTTTAATTTGCTAATTGTCAATATTAGTATGTAATGATAATATCTACTATCTTTATCTTAAGAAACTATTATAGGCTTATGTAATAGTTGTAGATGTTGATACATGGTTTTTGTATTTATAAATAAGTATAAGAAATTAGTTTATACTGATTTTTCTTTTTTTTGATTTTTTTCGTTATAATGTTACTGCACGATACTAATAATTTAGTCGTTTCATTATTAGATATATATATAACTTGTAATTATTATAGTGGTATCAAAGATTGATTGCTTTCATTTTATAATAAATATAGTAGATATTTTGTGATTCTTAAAATTTTTATCTATTATAAATATTAATATACAGAATAATAATTATGTTACCTAATAGTTAAGAATGATGTGCTTGTGAATACTAAAAACATTTAATGTTATCTGTTAATAGTTTAGTGACTTAAGAAGTGATTAGCTACATTTATAATGTTAGATTATGCTTAATTATTGAAAAATTAGAGATTCGACTAGTTGAATAATTGGAATGTGTAATTTATGTAACTGTATTAATAGAAGTATTAATTGTGTGAAAAATATTAGCATTTTTAAAATATTAATATATGATGGAATCAGATTATAATACTTTTATTTATCAGTAACTTTAAAAATATTGTTACATGTAATGTGAGTTGTTTTCATGATTACATATGTAGTATTTGTTTGGTATAGATCGTATAGTAATAGTCTTGCTTAGTTGTTAAAATATATGTCTATCTCTGTAAGTTACTTAATAATCTAAATATGATATGACATTGAGAATAGAATATGTCATGTCAATATATTTAAATCTTTAGATTTGTAAACAAAAAAGTAAATTTTGTTATTGGTACAGAAAACCTACATAAATGTAATGGTTTATTAGTGTTACTGTATAATGAATATTATTGCTGATATTATTTATAAAGGTATGTAAACAAGATAGCAATTATAAGAAACTGTTTTCTTATGTTTAGGTATAGCGTTTGTGGTAGGTTATATTTTTTATAAATTTCTACTGATAAAAAGGTATCATACTATAGATCTTTCATAAAAAAAATACCGCTATTATTCCGTCTGTTCATAGATATGTAGTGTTTATCCTGTAACATTAATGAATTTGTTACATTTAACATGATATATAATAATATTCTGAAAACGTATTTCAGGGATAATAGTTCACTTTTATAGTCTTAAATTTATTTGGAGATATTATGTTTTGTAAGAAATTTTAGTTGACATATATTATGATATATCCTCTTATATGAAGGAATTTTCATATAATTTTGTACCTCTTGTGTGATAAAAATTGTGTAAATAACTTTTGAATTAGTAATTAATAAAAGTCTTATGAGAATACAGCATTATAGCAGTGTAATTTTATTATTAATAATTTTGATAAAGCCATTGTTATTGTATGCTGATACAGAAAAACATATTGGCCAACTTGAAATGGGATTCTATATGGTTGGTGAAAAGGTGTTTGTTGGAGATAAAGTTTTTCATATGTCTTATTTTACAAGACGCTCTATGATTAATCATGAAGGTTATTATGGATTACATTTTCTTGATTATTATACTCCACTTGATGATGCTGAGTCTCGTAATGAGTCTGTTACTATAAGATTTGCTCAATATAATCTAGATAATCGTGAAAAATATTATGGCCGTTATTTAAATGGTTGGTATCCAGATGAAGAAAATAAATTAATTGATAATTTAAATATTCCTCGTGACAGAAGTAAACGTAATTTTGCAGAACATGAAGTCATGTTTATAGCATTGTCTTCTTATTGGGGAAACGTTACATTGCATACTCTACCTGTAGGTAGTTGTAAAATGTTATATGGAGGTAGCACTTTTTATGATTCTATTGCTGTGATAACTTTTAATGAAATGATGAAAGAACATGAGTATGTCTGTATATGCTTTGTCAAGAATTGTAGTTCTAAGCCTGTAATAGAATCATGTGATTTCAAAAGTTTGCACTGTACTCGTAGAAAATTACCTGTGAATCCTCCGCCATTTTGTGAAATGTTTGATATAAAAAATATAGTAACAATTGTGCCTTTGGCGTTTTCCAGCCAAACCTTCTTTAAATCTGGTGCACGAGTATATATTCGTGCAGGATCTGAAGTACCTCATGTGATAGATTTATATGCAAAATCTTATAAAATAGGTGAAAAAAGCACTTATAATATTGAGTATAAAGGAGTGCCATATGTATTTCAGGTTTATAAGAAAGGATATGATACAGTGTGTGTTGACTATACAGATAATGGTATACCTGAAAAAACGGTTTGTGTTCCTTCCCCAAGTTTGGTGCGTCCTAAGATAAGTTTTAGTAATAATAGTGTTAATATCAAATATCAAGATTGTCAGGATTCTCCTGTTTGTGATGTTAATGTACCAGTAGGTACACATGATAAGGATTTATCATTTTCTGTAATAAAGCCTAAAATTAACAAGGATGATTATACATTATTGACTGAGTATAAATGTGCAGATGGTCAGGTAGTATATGATGCAAATAAGTGTCCTGATATTAATTCAGTTAAAAAATTAGGATATGCTCATGATGATAATGGTAATGTAACATGTGTTATTAATATGCCATTTGTTCCTACTGTATACTCTATCAAAAAAAACAATAGGGATCTATGGCTACGTAGACATGAAAACATGTTGCAAGGTTATGGTATAGTTATAGAAAAAACTGTAGATGGTAAAAAGAGTGAAAAATATGTACAATGTGATTATAAATATGCAATAGACATTACTAAGCTAACGCAAGACCAGCTTGCTCAAATGAGAAGAATGAAAAGTGTATTTTTTAATATTCCTGGTCACTACAATCCTAAAGATAGGGCATGTCAAGGTAGTGTAATATATAAGTATGATAGTAATAGGTTATATGAAAAAGGTAAGGAGATATCTTGCAAAGATGTTGTTACCTGGAGTGATGAGCAAAGTACTTTTTATGGTTGTAGTTCATTATATTTCAATGATGATGATTTTACTGATTTCTTTCATGAAAATAGTGATGTACAAAATATAAAACCTCTTAATCCAATATTGCAAGGTATGTGTGTTAGTAATTTTCCTTCTAATACATATAGGATTAGAGAGAATAGAAAAGTATTACCTACAAGTTATTCATTGCGTATTAATGAGAAGAAAACATCGTGTGATTTTATAAAGATAGAAGTATGGGGTGGTGGAGAGTCTGGATCAGTAGGATCAACCAAATCTGGCAAGGCTGGTAACTATATTATGGGAGTGTTAAAGTTAGATAAAAGTGTAATGGATAAGAGATTAATAATTGATATAGGTGCTGGTGGTAAGGGAGATCGTCATTTGAGTAATGCTGGTGGTAATACTAGTGTCAAATTGTGTACTAGTGATAATGGTAGCGATTGTGTGATAAGTTTAATCGCCCAAGGTGGAAGTAAAGGAGATGATTATTTACAAGATAAATCTTCTGGAACTAACTTGCTTGCTCATTATAGATTATTTTCTGGACATCGTAATGTGGAAGAGGATGAAATACTAATACCATATCAAAATCCTGATTTATTTGAAGGTAAAATATCAAAACAAGCAGAAGAATGTATGTATCGTAATCCAGAATTGGAGAAAAATTCTAATAAATATCCTGGAGCTGGTGGTTGTTCTAGTGTTCATACAAATGGACAAGAGGGTGCTAATGGTATTGTGAAATTGACTTGTGAAAAATGGTCAGGTACTCCAGGTACAATAGAACTTGAGGATGAGAATGCATGCAGTGCTGCTCTAGTAACGTTTATAGAGGAAATTAATCACTCAAAAGATTATCTGCCTGAGAAAATAAAAGAATTTTTGAAAAAAATTAGTCAAATAAGTATTTGTAGAGAATTAAAGAGTTTACCAAAGTTAGTATCAAGCTTGTCTGGATATTTTATGTCAGTAAAGACTTTATTAACTGACACACCTAATTATCCAGCATTAATAAAATCTCGTAAAAGCTTATTAGCAGAGTTAAATGATAGTAAAGTTAAAGAAGCCTTAAAAAGGATAGGTATTGATTATTCACCTGATATGACACTCTTATATATTGATGCACTTGTTTTTAATTTTGGTGCTAATGTTTTGAATAAACCTGGTCAATATTTATTGAATTACTATGTTGCAGCTAATGATGATTCTTCAGTAGGTATTGATGATAGTAAAGTGGTGCCAGATGAATTAGCATTTGCAATGAATGCAACTAGTAATCGATCAAAATCACGTGATTTTAGTGTTAGAGTAAGTGATCAACAATTTATAAAAAAATATAGATCATTTATTGAAGCAATGGAAATGTATACTAGAGATAAAAAACCTGGTCATAGTAAAGAAAACAATAATATTGTGATGTCGTGGATGTATAGTTTCTTTAAAGCTGATAAACGTCTTTTTGATATATATGCTCACCTTTTTGTTGAATTAATGTTAGGTATGGACCTAATTGAATTTATAGAGTGGTATCATTGTTCCGAAGATATACTGCAGTTATTTAAACAAATAAATCAATATAAACAGAAGTTACCTTTAAAAGTACAAAATTTTATTACAAAAATTAGCGGAGAAGATAAATTTTGTAGTGAGATGTCTCGATATATACAAGTTAATCAATTGTTGCATCACTATGCAGACAATATGAAGCATTTTATAAACAGTATTTTTCAAGATGATATTAATAATTTTTCATTTATGATGCATGATATGAAGTCATTAATTAGTCAATGGAGGGACTTTTTAGGTAAATCAGACATACGAAACATTTTTACTAGAGTAGGTGTAACAGAAAATAATGATGAAATAAGGTTATTATTTGATGCAGCTGTACTTAATAATATATTATCAGAATACAATGCTTCTGAAGGCTCTATACTTGATCAGTTAAGAAACTCTAGAGTAGGAAGAGATGCGTTGACTGTATTAGATTTTCCTGGGGATTATCTTTTTATGTTACAAGATAATTGTAATAAAATGGAGTGTGGTGACAATGGTATTTATAGATTTGACATCGTCTCATTGTGGACCTTTGTAGCATTTTATATGGATGATAAGTTTAACGACAAACATTTTGAGTATTTTATTAAATTAATGTTAGATCAGGATCTACAAAAGCTTAGTGCTGCTAGTAAAAAGTCTACAGAACAAACACTTACTGAGCTTGTTGATAACATTAAGAAATATAGGAATAAGTTGTCTGAGGCGGCGAATAATTTTATCGATAAAATTAGTACTCATAGATTTTCTGGCGAACTTGTACAATTTCCAGAGTTGGTAGATTTGTTACACAAATATGAAATGTCTATACGTGATTTTATAAAGGGATTAGCTGATGTGTCTAATAGTGATGTAATGAGTAGTTTAGATGATACATCAAAAGTATATAAAGAGTTAGGTGATATATTAAATAAAGAGAATGTAAAAAAGGCTTTTGCTAATGCAGGTATAAAAAATTCTGTTAATGAAATAAGATTGTTATTTGATGCAGTAATAATTAATTATCTACTTTCAGATTTGAATCCATTTAAGAAATTACTTATTGATGTTAAGACAACATCCAGTATAGATAGAAAAATGCAAATAATGAAAAGCATAGGTAATGTTGATTTATCAGTTTTAAAACAAGATGTCGTAGACATGGCATATGGAGAACATAGTAACCATAGGTTTAATATAGTGGTACTTTGGTGTTATATGATAAATAGTCAGTATTATTATCGTGATTTTGCTGAAAGGTATTTCAATCCTCTTGTAAAGTTAGTATTAGGAGAAAATATAAAAGAGTCTACTAGTGAGAGAAGACAGTTTACTAGGTTTATTAATAAAATTAGTAAATACAAAGAGAAGTTGCCTGATGGTATAAATGATTTTATTGCTAAAATTAGTACTAAGGAATTTTATAATGAACTTATACAATTACCAGAATTGATAGGATTATTAGACAAAGAAGAAACATTAATGCGTAACTTTATAAAGGAATTAGTTAATTTATCTAATAATGGTGTAATAAATGCTATGGATAATATATCACAAATGACTGAAGAATTTAATGATATATTAAAGGCACCGAAAGTAAAAAAGATTTTTGCTAATATAGGTTTGACAAAATATCAGGAAGTGAGGTTATTGTTTGATGCAGCAATAATCAATTATCTCCTTGCAGAATTATCCCCATTTAAAAAACTAGTGATTGATATTGATAAGACTCCCTATTTGCAGAATTTGATAATTAACTCAATGATAACGATTCACCAGATTGATTTACAGAGTTTTACACAAAATATATTAAACAAAGATGGGAAGTATAATGAACATAGGTTTGATATAATTGTACTTTGGTCCTATATGTTTTATCGGGCATATTATTATGATGATTTTGCTAATGAGTACTTTAATCCTTTGTTAGAGTTTGTATTGGGAGATCGTGTACCTAATCTTCGTAAATAGTTTAATATGAGTATAAGATCGCGATAAAAATGCGGTTATGTAGTATTTGTGAATTTATTATTAGTATTAATCATTTCCTACTTATTTATTCAGGTGATAAATGTGTGATTTATAAGATTTTGTATTACTAGTTTTTTGAAAAAAGTGAATTAGTTATGATGTGATAAGGAGTTACTTTTTGTAATGTTATTATAATACATATCATAATAAGTACTATTAGCTACAATTGTCTGATTTCGATATGTTTAGTAAGAAAGTTGAAGTAATGTGATCATTTAAACTTTATTTATACATTTATGAGTTTGTTGTATTTGCTAATGATCATAAATTCTAAGTAATAAGTTTATATATATGCACGATTTTTTAAGTGTAGTTTAGCTAATTTTTAAAAGAAATAATTCAAATTTTAATTTGATAAAAGCCTGACTTATATATTTATATATAGGAAACATTGTAAAGTTTTCTAACTTAGAGAAGTTAGTAAGTTAAAGTAGGTATTGTTTATATTACAAAGTAATGTAACCTTTATTAAAAAAAATGTTTTAATTATGTTAAGGGTAAATACTGATTTACACCATTATAAATGGTAGTTTGTATTATATAATTACTTGTTAATTAATAGTTAATTTAGGTTGTAGTTTATAATTTATATATTATCAACAGTTGTATTATTTATTGTTATGATATAATTTCTACTGTAAATATGATTAGCATTGTTATATAACAACTAATTATTGTGTAAGTGGATGCTTAGGTGATAGGGAAATAAATCTGAGGGTATATATTATATGATAATTATATGTATATATAAAGATTTATTCATATAAGTGTAATGGTTATAATTGTTTAGGAGATTATGTGCTATCTTAATTCTAGTGCTACTTAGTTAGTATTAAGGATTTAATTAAGTATTATTTGTATTAGAGGTTAATAGTCAGGTGATATATTGTCATAGTTAGTCTATTGATATGGTTTTGATCTTGTATGTGTGACTCAAAAGGTTTGTATGTACATTTTATGTTAAGCATAAGTTATGAGCTTATTAATTTATGTTTATACAATTTTCAGTCTCTAATGTGTGTAACTATTCATGAGTATTCTGATGTATTAGGAGTGGCTTTTTATTAAGGATAGAAGGTAAGTGTAAGTATTCTTAAAAAGTCTTTTATAGGCTAAAGTTTATGAGTAAGTGTGTGTTGTTAAAAGTAAATCAATGTCTTGTAATACTTTTCCTTTATGTAATTTTCCCATGTTCTAGCTTTTCTCAGTGTGTAGATAATGGGAATGTAGATAATGAGAATAGTAGTAATAATGTTTTTCATAGTATTGATGAAATTGATGCTTCTGTATGTGATTTTTGTGAGAATATTTTTAGGCAATTTAAGCTTTTGAATTTCCGTATATTTCCATTTTATATGCAATCGTTTTTTTATCCTAAGGCATCCCTTATGTCTGCTAAAGGTCTTATACCAGTACCAAAAGGTGATGAATTGCTAAGTGCAGATTTTAAGTCTATGATGGCACAATATAAGAACAAGCAAAATATTTTGTCATCAGAATATGGTGTTACCTATTATGGTGTTCATCGTCATAATATGGATTCTATGTGTATTTATTATGAACAGATGGGTAATTGTGTAAAACAATGTTTACCTATTCCTCCATTGAAACGTCCTGTTCTTGAAGAGAAAGATGGAAAGCTTATTACAAAGTTTCATGTTAGAAAAGCAATTGATAGTACTATGGATAGTTCTACTAATGCACAATATAAATATCATGATGTTGTTGAAGAAATGAATTTAGAAAAATTAAAAAGTACAGTTGGTAAGTCTGTTGAGATAGTAAAAGCTGAAATGGGTGATCATTATGACTTAAAAACTGAGAAGATTGATGATACAAAGGTTTCTCCTAATCAGAATGTTAATGTTAAGTGTATAAGTGGTTTGGAACTTCCAGGGAAGAGGTATTATATAAAAAAATATGATAAGACTATTGGGGGACATAGGTATTTTTGGGTAAGATTAAATAAAAAGAAGTTGGTTCGTCATATATATGATGATCAAAAAAATCGATATCTTCCATGTGATGATAGTTTTAGCTATGACCTTGAAAATATTTCAATGGAATCTTTCCTTAAATCTGTTGAGTTACATGGTGATTATTATGTGATTCGTAATCAGCAAGGAAATAAATATAGTGGACATGTAAAGCAGAATTCATGTCGTGATAGTGAATTGTATTTTTATACATCTAATTATTCCAAAGAAATTAAAGATGATAAAGAGTGTATATTTGGTAACATAGAGTATTTGTCTGATAATGGTAAGAAAGTTAAGCATTGCTTGTATAAATATACAAGTGATGATTTTCAAACCTTTGGTATCAGTAGAAATGTATATGAGTTGAACAAAACAGATGTTTTCTTAACTAATAAAGGAGAATTGGATGGTTTAATAGAAGAAAATTTGTATTTTCAGGGAATGTGCGTGGAGAAGTTTCCTAAGTATGATTATCATATACAAAGGCATGCCGATGGTGAAATAGAGAAGCAGTATATGTATGAAATAGGTAAATATAATCAATGTAATTTTCTGAAAATTGAAGCTTGGGGAGGAGGTCAAGCTGGTGATGTAGAAGATGGTAAAGCATATAATGGAACTCCTGGTCATTATACTTTGGCAGTATTGGATTCTACTAAAGTTAAAGATAAAAAGTTAATGATACATATTGGTGAAGGTGGAAAATTTCCAGGACAGTATGGAGAGGATACTGTAGTGGCAGTATGTGATAACAGTAATTTTGATAAATGTGAAGTAGTTCTTGTAGCTCGTGGGTGTACTACTGGTGAATGTGAAGAAAAACATTCTTTGATTAAAGATGATATTGTCGTACATTATAGGTCTGCTACTGGTATGAGTTTTCCTAAAGAAATGTATAATTTTAGACAATATGATAAATTTATTCCGTGGGGAAGTTCGTATGATTTTTTTAATGGTACTGTGGGTTTATCTTATCAAGACTGTCATGGTCCTGTTAATTCATGGGAGAAGAATGATAATAAGTATCCTGGTTCTGGAGGATGTGCACGTGTAGGAAAATCTATTCAACAAGGTGCAGATGGTATGGTAAAGGTAACGTGTGAGCAGTGGAAGACTACTGATAGTAGTGACAGTAATAAATATGCTTATTATAATGGACAATTGTGTAGGACTCAAGGTGGTATAAATCAGCAAGAATGTATAAAAGGAATTTGTATTTATGCTTCAGATGATAATTATACAACTATTGGATATCATGAAGCTATTACTATGTTTGGTGATAAAGCTGCCTGTAAAGGTTTTACAGTAGAAAGTGGTGATATAAGAAAAAGCACAGGGTTACTATCCGATCTTGATTCTGCGAAGAATGATATAAATATATATTATGTAGGTGTACAAAATATAACTGAACAATTTTGTTATACTAAATTTAACAAATCGGAAACACATTATGGTAGTGCATACTTAATTGATTCAACAGGAAAAGCGATCGGTTCACAGTGTAGGAAAAAAGGAGAGTGGCCTTTGTTATCTTGTTATATGGATAGACATAATGGTGGTTATAAACTATATAAATGTTGTTATGGTACAAATAGTAAAGGGTCCACAGATAATGTATGCTGGAAAACGTCAGGTAGTGATGTAGTTAAAATGTTTGATTATAGTAGTTTGCCACAGGATGTTAGAAAAGCTTTTGATGATGGAACTAATGCATTATTAAGTAGGTCATCAATTGCTTCTAAACGGCAATATACTTACCATGATACAAATTTGCTTTGTAGAGTTAATGGAGGTGTAAATCAACGGGAATGTATAAAAGGAATTTGTCTTTATGTTCTGCATAATAATCAATATAATCAACCTATTGTCATGTTTGGTGATCAGAAGCAATGTAATAATGTGGCAGATTATAAGAGCGAATACCAACAAATGCTGTGGAGTAATAATACAGCATCAGGTAGATTACATATATTTTGTAAAAATGAACAATGTTGTTATACTAACCTTAATAGGTTGACTAGGTATAACACATTAGATGAACATCGAGATTATATATTTAAAGAGCGTTCAGGTAATGAGGTATATAGGGTAATTAGTAAAAAGTGTTGGAAGAGAGTAGAGAAGCCTTTATTATCTTGTTATATTGATGAACAAAATAAGTTGCATATTAGGTGTTGTTACGGTACTAACCAGTCTTTAGAAAAAACAGATGATCTTTGTTGGACAACATTAGGTAGGAATGTGGTAGAAATGTTTGATTATGTTAGTCTTCCGGAACAGAATAAACAAACCTTTGATAAAGGGGCTGAAATATTGTTAGATGAATGGTCAATTTTAAAAAAATCATTACTTCCTAAAGAACAGAAATTAAATTATATTTATAATGAGGAAAGAAAAACTTTTTGTTTTAATATTACAGATAGTATTAAAAATAAAGGGTGCTTAAAATCTGTTTCTATGTGTGCTAAATCTAATAATATTGTTGATAAATATAATAGCTATAAATTGTTATCTGTTTTTGGTAATAAAAATGACGAAGGAAAAAATATGTCAAGTTTACTTACTAATCAAGATGATGGGAAAAATGGTATCATGAGTTGGTTAAATAATGAGTGTGATTTTAATGATACGAAGCAAAATAGATCATCATACAATACAAATATTAAAGTTTTGTGTGGGGTAGAAGATGGTAAATGTTGTTATTCAAATAAAAATGGTGATAATAATACTAGAAATAAAAAAGAAATGTGTTTAGATGATGAAAATGTTGGTTTATCATGTTATGGTGAAAAACAAGATCCAAAACAGGAGTTTAGACATAGTTATTATAAGTATTATTGTTGTTATCATGATTTGACAAAACCCAAGCAAGGATCTGGTCAGCAGAGTGTATGTTGGTCATCAGCTCAAGAAGATATATGGGAAATATTAGGGTTTTATAATATGTCACCAGAGAAGAGAAAAGAATTAAAAGATAAAGATGAAAATTATAGAAAGCATTTAGTGGTGAATAAAGAGTTGAAGAAAACAGAAGAACAAAGATTGCCTGCTAGGTGATATTGGTAATGATATATAAATAAAAAAATTTTTTATACCTAATATTTTATATAGTGCATAATATAAACAATATCTCTCTGTCAGTGGGTTTATTTGCATATTTTACAATAGGTATAACATAAAAAAGCTTGTGTTATATTAAGTTGTTTTTAGTTGGATTAATATGATAATGTAGTGGTAAATATAGATCAGTATTGGGGTAGTTTATGTGTAATAATGCACATAATAATGTTGATAATAATAAGAGTTTCAACAATGGTGTATGTAGATTGATGCATATCAGTATGTGAAATTAATAAAAAATCAGATCAAGGACTAAAAATATAATCAATCTTTCCTATCAACACTAAACTTTATACAAAACTTACAAACATTCTTATTGATATAAGACACCAGAATAAGCTTATATCAACAGTATAAAGTGAATATAAAAACTTCAAAGTTTATTTATGGCTTGAATGTGATATTTGATCACTAGTTATTTTTTGTAAAAATATAACTTAAATATGCAACTTATAAATTATCAGATGGCTATTGAAGTAAAAAAAAGTTTAATTCTTGATTTACCAAGTAACTAGAATAGCTAAATAAGTGAGAAACATAATAGCATGTTATTTATTTTTGAGAGTGTATTATAAATATTAATTGATATTTCTGTATTATTAGTAATAAGGTCTGGTTATGTATTAATATATGTAAGGATCATCTAAACCTATAATAATAATATTTTTGACGTTATATTGTTATTTCTATATTTATAATCACTAATAAAACAAAGTTATAATTGTTACTTAATTTAATATATGTGTATGATAGATAGTGTAAATATAATATTTTTACATATATTTAAATGGAATATATAGCTATGAATGAGATTATATTATTATGGTGTATGTTGTGATATAAAGTATTTCTTGTAGCTTATTTTTTATCTGAGAAGATGTTTTAAGTCAAGTTGATATGTAGATATATATAAATGTGATTATACAGGTAAGTAGGATATATAGCTATTAAGTGGTATATGTGTTTATCAGGTTTTTTCTCTGTAAGTTATCTTATTTTTTAATTTTATTTAAGTAAAATGTTCTAGATATTCCATCACTTACACTTTATAGTTAATAGATACTTAATTATACATGATTGAAATTCTAACTCTTAAAGATCAGGGGATTATTTTGTAATAATTTATTACTTATTGATATGCAAAGGTTTATATCGATAATATGACTATTTGTAAGTTACCTTATAAAGGTATACTATATTGTAAAGGTAATTGTTATATAAATGGATTAATTATTTCTATGTTTATATTCATGGATATGAATATTTGAAAGAATAGTATAGTTAAGTGATTTGTTATGTAAATATTGTAATAATATAAAGGTAGAGTGTAGTAACACTTCATTACTCTTTATAAGTAGGTTTTATCTAAGTATTAATGAAATTTAAGTATTGGAAAATCGCACAATTTTCTAATATTACTTAGTGGATGTCCATAGTTGTGTACAGGTAATACAGTATAATTGTTGTTAATAATAGATATATTTGAAATGTATACTCTAGACTGGGACAATATAGCTTTATAGATTTTTGTTAATGTAATTCCAATTAACTATAATTGAAAACATATTTTATGTATGATACATAATAATTGTATGTATTTTTGAATGTTGTTATAAATTATAGCATCAATTTTCAGTATTTTTATTTAGTAACTGGATATTATCGTTAGTATAAGAAAATAGTACCTGTTATTAAATCTAATTGAAAGCATATTTTATATGTGATACATAATAATTGTATGTATTTTAGGTATTGTTGTAAATCATGAAATCAATTTTCAATATCTTTATTTAGTGACTGGAATGTTATCGTTAGTATAGGAAAATAGTACGTATTGTTAAATATAACTGATTAAGTAGTAAAGAAAATTAATTTAGTTAGTTGATTAATCAGTTGAATTTATATTGAGAATAAAAGTTATGAGTACAAATTGCGATTAATAAGTAACATTAGACTTATATTTAGTGCTTAATTGTATATGTTAGTGAATCTATATGTTAAAGATTGTTGTGGTAAGTTGAGTCTATGATGATTGAGTATACCATTTGCTAATAATTATGATATTTATTGATTATTATCTGAAGTGAATAACAAATACTTTATTATTTTATATTGTATATATTTTCTAGTTTTAGTGATTATTGATGTTATTGTTAACATGATAGGTGATAGAAACACATATATTTAAAATATGGTTTATCAGGTTATCTTTATAATGATTTGTATAATTGGTTTTCTAACTTGTGTGTTATCGATGTTCCCAATATGTAAATTCGTGATGATGTAAGCAATATTTTATATAGTTTTTAAATAATAATAGTTAATTTATTTATAATATTTATTGCAAAATATAGTTAATATATTAAAAATTGTATATAAAGACATCTTGTTCTTTTTATTATAGATATGTTTTATGTATGGATATAGTTTTAATATTATAAAAAATTTAGTCTATTTATTGTTATTTTATGTCGGTAGTATAAACATCTGTGTGCTTGCATATGGTAAAAACATAGATGAAAAAATGAGTTTAGATTATCAATATTTGTCATTCTTTGATAACAGAGTAACAATAGAAGATCTATCTTATAGGTTTGATATTGGAATAGGGGAATGTAAGGGAACAGGTGATGGGTTAATAAATTTTATTGTATATGTTGATGAAAATGATTTTTTTCATCCACAATTATGTATATGTCGTGTGAGTTCATGTAATAATCTTTCAGAAGTAAAATCAGATTGGCATTTAACTTGTAGCAGTCGTGCAATATGTCATGCTATGCCTAAGAGATCTTATCCTATACCATTCTGTTCGGGTATTTTTCAAGACAAAGATATTATTAGGTTTGTTCCAATTGAATTCTCTGGTCAGACGTTTTTTAATCCGGGAATTAGAATCATAGAATTGAAAAAGGGAAAGATGTATGAAGATGAGGTGTTTCTATCCTATAATGATTTTCTTGTAAAAAATGGTCGCCTTGAATTTACTGGGGATTTTTATGGTTTTAAAGCTTATATGGTTGATGGAAATAAAATATGTATTGAAAATCCCCAAGAACCACAGCCTCTTAGATGTGTACCTATACCTGTGTTAACACAACTTGTATTAAGTAAGTATAAATATAACCAGATGAAGATACAATTTCTTGGTACTGCCCCATTAAAGGAATCTATTATTCGAGATAATATTGACCTGATAATAAAACCTAAAATTAATCTTAATAATCATCAATTCTATTTAGAAGGGAAGCTCCAGGATAATAAAATTTTCAATTTAAGTAACTGTTGTATGGATGGTAAAATAAAATATCAGCGTGATAGTAGAGTACAAGTAAAATGCATAGATGGTATTAATGAATTTAATACAGTTTTTGGATATATACTGAAAACCCATGAAGGAAAATATGATAGGTATATTTGGCTGAGACCACTATATAGTAGGATGGTACGTTATGCTAGAACTAGAAACAAGAAATATATTCAATGTGCTGACTATGAGTATGATTTGAAGGACAAAAAGCAAGATTTTCTAGATAGGATATTAATAAATGAAGATGGGTATTATTTTTTTTCTAATGAAGTGAATACTGATGTAAAATTAAATATGTATGAAGAAGATAATCCATGTAATAATTTAGAAAACTCATTTTATTTATATCAAAATTATAAGTTGAGACTAAGAAATGAAAAATCATGGGAATTTCCTCCTGAAGTTTTAACACAATATTATAGTGGACAAGGTTACTTTAATGCTGATGTCGTGAGGTTTTTTAATGCAGATAGTAAAGAGGAAATTTCCTTAGATGTAAAATTACAAAATGATTTGGAACTGTTAGACTATTATTCTATGGGAATGTGTATTGATAATTTTAAAAGTGTTATATATGCTGCTAAAGATAATACATCAGAGAATAATTTATTTTTAAAAAATAAGGTAAAGATTACTCGCGATAGAGATGTAGATATATGGTTGTATTATCCTAAATTTACCAATGTATATAATGTTTCTAAGAAATGTGATTTTATAAAAGTAGAAATTTTGGGTGGAGGACAGTCTGGTGAAATTGATGCTGAAACGGGTAAAAGTAAAGAAGGAGTACCTGGCGAATATGTAATGGGAATGTTTAAGATAGGAAAATCTGATCAGTATTTTGTCAAAGTCCATTTTAATGTTAACAATGGTAATTCTATAGGGTCAGATTCTATGATTGAATTCTGTAAGAGAAAAAAACATAGGAATAGTGATGTAGAAGTATGTGAAGTGAAATTGGTGGCAAATGGTGGGGGAAAATTACCTAATGATAAAATCAAAAATATTATTAGCAATGATACTGTTCATAGTAGAAATATGCTCTACTATAGAGTAGTTAGTAATAATAAGAATAGAATTTTAAGTAATATTCCTCGTAATAAAAGAGTAAGGTTTATCCCATATCAGAATTTTGTACAAGATATTTTGTTTGAGGAACTTAATGATGATGAATGTATTGCTGGATCATTATTAATGGAAAATGCTAGTAAGTATTTTGGAGCTGGAGGGTGTGCTGATATAAGTACTAATTCTACTGAAAAAGGTGCAGGAGGTATGGTAAAAATTACTTGTGAAAATTGGTATAATTAAAAAATATTGTAAGTTTATATGTATTAGATGTAATTTTACTTGTATACAAATGTTCTATTTATATTATTTTTCATATTGTATTAATTTGGAGTTTTTATATTCACTTTATCCTGTTAATATGAGCTTATTCTGGTGTATTATATCAATAAAAATGTTTGTAAGTTTTGTATAAAGTTCAGTGTTGGTAGAAGAGATTAATTATATTCTTAGTTCTTAAATATTGATGTATTATTAATCTTATTTATTTTACAGTTCTTACGTTCTATAAATAGCTTATCTCACTTTATTTCTCTGATAGGCTTATCTAGTTTTGATGTATGTTATAATTACTAACTTATGTATATATATTGTATCAGATTAATAATATGACATATATAGAAAAGTTGATTATATTTTTAGTCCTTAAATATTGATGTATTATTAATCTTATTTATTTTACAGTTCTTATGTTCTGTAAATAGCTTATCTCACTTTATTTCTTTTGATAGGCTTATTCTAGTTTTGATGTATGTTATAATTACTAACTTATGTATATATATTGTATCAGATTAATAATATGACATATAATAGAAAAGTTGATTATATCCTTAGTTCTTAAATATTGATGTATTATTAATCTTATTTATTTTACAGTTCTTACGTTCTGTAAATAGCTTATCTCACTTTATTTCTTGGTAGGCTTATTATATAGTTTTGATGTATGTTATAATTACTACCTTGTGTATATGATTGTATCAGGTTAATAATATGTATTATATGTTGAAAGATTGATAATGTTTTTGTTCTAAAGTATTTAGTGTATTATAGCTTATTTTCTCTAAGTACCTTTTCATTACGTCAACATTAATATGTTTTTATTAAATGGATAGTGAATTATTGATTTTGTTATAATATTCAGAGAACTTATAGTGATTTACACAAAATAAACCTTATTGATAAATTTGAACTATTGTTTTTTAAAGATGTATCTGCTAAGAAATTAAATCTGTATTTAATTGTATAGGATAAATGATATAGAGGAACATTGTTGTAATTTTTATATGAAATTGTTTACTCTTGATCTACTATCTACTAATTATTTCTATATATTAATTTATTATTCTTTTGTTAGAGTTAATATAGATACTTAGAGTTTGATATTTTATTAACACAGATAATACAATATATCCAAAATTACTCTAGCAAGGCATATTAGGAATGCATTATTATTAATTTTTTCAGGAAATATTAGTGAATTAAGTGTGCAATACAAATCAGTTAATCTAATATGCTAATAACATACTAATTTAGTATTGTAAGATATTAATGTGTCCCATTTTCCTGTTTTGGCTAGCTTTGTTTTTTCCATATATGTATACGCTTTCATTAATTTGGGTGTGATGTTTATAATATTTATATATATCTTCTCCAAGTATATTATACATAGTACATGGGAACAGTAACTTTACTGGTTGTAGAGGTAATCCACAAATTGCTCTTACTAGTTGTTCAAATTGACTTACATTGCAAGCATCTAAACTCCAATGCCCAGAATTATGAGGACGAGGTGCAATTTCATTGACTATAAGTTCTTGAGTTTCTGTAATAAAAAACTCTACTGCTAATAATCCTATCAAATTAAAAGATTCTGCAATTTTTTTTGTCAATTCTTGAGCTTTGATATGCATTTCTTGGTTAATTTGTGCTGGTACAGAAGATCTTACTAAAATACCATTATTATGATAATTTTCTGCAGCAGGGAAAAACTCTGTTATTCCATGTATATTTTTTGATATTATGATAGAGATTTCTTTATCTATTTTGAGAAATTTCTCAAGAACGTATGTTATTTCCCAGTTTAGTGAAGATAGCTTACTTAAGTCTTCTTTTTGTCTTATTATATATTGTCCTTTGCCATCATAACCTAATTCTGCTGTTTTCAGTAATGTAGGATAGCCAAATTCTGATGCTGTATATATTAAGTCTTCATAATTATTAATAATTGCGAAATCTGTAGTTGCAATACCTAAATTTCTTATATGTTGTTTTTCTCTTATTCTATTTTGAGAAATATATAAAGCATCTATTCCTGGGTAAATTGATGTTTTCTGTTGTAGAATATTGATGATATTGCTAGGAATATTTTCAAATTCTAGGGTTGCTACACTTATACTTGATGCGAATTCAAGCAATTGTTCTGTATTAGTGTGGCTATCTAATATGGTCACATTGTTTGTAACTTGTACTGATGGATTATTGAGATTGTCTGTTAATAGATGTGTCTTATATCCTAATTTTGTTGCAGCAACAGATATCATTTTTCCAAGCTGCCCACCACCTAAAATTCCAATAGTTGAGCCAGGGGGGACATGTAAATCGTGTATCATATAAGTGATTTGTTGATGACAATTTAAAGAATGATAATCTTGCTGTAAAAGATAAGTCAATTAAATAATGATAAAGTAACTCTCCATTTATTAGATGTATTAATCAATATTATGATTTGTCTAAATATTGTATTAAATAGTAGTTATTAATGATGTAAAGTCTAGAGAAAGAGAAATTTTATATCTTTATTGTAGCAGATGAACTTTATGTATCTTGTTCTGACTCTTCTTTTGTATATATAAGGATATAATGGAGTACAAGTTACAGATGTAATATTACCTAATGCTGCATATACAGAAAAAGTACAACTTATGTTAGTATAGATTCTATTATATTTGGTAAGATTACCTTGCTGTAAAAAGTAAATCAATTAATGTGAATATGAGAGATGAATTTATACCTAATTGTATGACATTAGTAAGTATTGGTAATTTTATTTATTATAGTCAGTCTTATTAATATTTTCAAATATTCGATTATGTGATCTACTTAGTAAGTTAAAGAGTATATTGGTCGTAAATGAGATCTATATTTTTATTGAATTGGATATTGTTATAAAGTTGCTCTAATTTGCTATGAGATTAAACTGAAAGTGTGGTGAGCCTATATTCTGATTTATGATAGTATTTGTTCATCAAGTACATAAATGATCTATTCTTTTTCTGATAGAATTTACATGCCATTAAGTATAGCTTTGTAAGTATGAAGACTAAAATACTAATAAGTTGTAAAATGCATGTCATTTGTTATTTTAATTAAGCATGATGATAGTTTAAATAAAAAGTTATATGAGTGTACATTGTAATTGATTATTAATGCATGAGATCTGTTTAATGAGTTTGTGGATATTAATTATATTACTTGAATATGGGGTGTATAAAAACTGTATAACATAGCAAGCTATTATGCGTTTATGTTATAAAAACTAATAATAGTACTTACCAAAAAGTTAGTTAATTTATGTATTAGTCAATATAAAGATGTTGGTAAAATTAGTAAATGCAAGTTATTAAAATTTTTTTTATTGCTGATTATTTGAAATTCTGATGTTTAAGTAAGTATTATAAATAATGGTTTTATAAAATTTTAAGGTAGACAATAACTTTAGCGTAGTAATAGAACTATATTGTATAGTACTATTACTTTAGCATTTCTATTATTGTTTATTTGGAAATGTGCTGGCTAATTATGTAAGTGATTTTACTATTAATTATTGGCTTATGGAATTGGAGTATTATTGTATATTGATGTATGAATAAAATTAGTGTATCATTGCCACGTAACTAAGGGTTATTTATGACATTGCAATATTACAGTATGACAAAGCTGATTGAAGTGAAGGTTGTTCCAAGTTACTTAGAAGAGCAGTCTTCTCCTCATGAGAACTGTTATATATGGTTGTATAATATTAGAGTAAAAAATAAGAGTACATCTACTGTTCAGTTATTAAGGAGAAGTTGGAAAATTATTGATTCTACTGGCATTATTAATGAAGTAACAGGACTTGGTGTTATAGGAAAACAGCCAGTTTTAAAACCTGGTGAGTTTTTTGAGTATACTAGTGGTGCATACTTAAGTACTCCATCTGGTATGATGCATGGAGAATATCAGTTTATGGATGAAGATGCTGCACAGGTTTTCTATGTAAATATACCTATGTTTTCTCTTGATAGTCCATATGTTAATACAAAACCACATTAAATTTTCAGAAAGATAAAAATTCCTATTCTTGATTTCCTATAAAAAATAATTAACAAAAAGCATTTATACTGTTTAATGTTTTTTATCTTCAGGTTATATTGATATTGAGTTAGAAAGTATAGTGTGAATGTTGTTTAGGTATTCATATGATCAAATAATATTTATGATCTTAATAGTTGTTTTTCTCAATAAACAGTAATGTTGTATAAAAACGCATTAGTGATATTTCTTATTTAAAAGAAAGGTATATTAATATTTAATTTTGAAAGTTATAATATTGTTCAATATATTAAAATAATTAATTAACTGTTATTATTGAGTGTGGAGCTTTTAACAAGTAATACTAATGGGTAAAAAAAGCATTAATTTGTAGATAATTAACCATAAGGTTGTAATCAAAGTAAGCTACCATGTTCCCTTTATAAGAAAGCATGGTTAAAAATTAAAAGGAATGTACTATCTATATTTTTAATAAGGGTATATTTATTATATTGTACTAGTAAGTGTTAGATCATGGCATGTATGAGATATTATGACAGTATAAATTATCTCAGTTATGAAATCTCAAAATAATTGTGCTTCTTAAACTAGTTAAATATAGTACCAAAATTAATACAAAATATTATTTGATCTTAATGTTCAGTAAATCCAAATATTATGATGATAATAAGACTTTTTGCACGTCAAACAAATATGTTAAATAGAAATCTGAACTGTGGGACAAGGACCTTTTTTGTTTCTGGTTTACAAGTTATAATAGAAGACTTGATCAAAATCAGGAGAGACATTTGAAGATTTATCATGTTGGTTTAATTAATTGTATGCTACTATTATTAGTAGTTGATTCTTTAACAAGTAGTACGCACAGAAAAAAGTAGTTAAATATGTTATAGAATTTCAGAATGATAATATATGTATTAAATTGACTAAAATATTCTATAGTAAGCGAGCAAAGTAAGTGTTATTCTGATCTGTAATGTTTGACATTTGTAGTATAACAATATTGATCTAATAATAGTTCTATAAAAAAAAAAGAATTTATAATAGTATTTACTATGTTAAAACATCAGGTATACTTGATATTGATTTGACAACCTATAAGCTATATAAGCGATATTAATCTAATCAATAATGTTCTTTATACTGATAGCGAGTTCTATAATAAAGAATTAATCGTGGTTACTGCGAAAGAATGAGTTATATAGTTTTAAAGAGTATTGATTTGATTAGTTTTATAATAAATTACATTATGGAGCTTTAGAAAGGTGGTGTTAATGCTTAATAAGAAATTATTACGAACACTTTAATTTAAGGATTTGGTGATATATACTGTATGGTGCTATCTGTAATAATTAGTATTTTAGATGAAAAGTTAAGTGATTGGAGTTTATAACGTGGGATTTTTAAATTCTCTTGATTCAAAACAAAAGTTGAATGTTGGCAAAAATTGTTACGAATATTTTAGTATTGGGGTTGCATCTAAAAAGCTAGGTGTAGATATTAAAAGATTACCATGCTCACTTAAAATACTATTTGAGAATTTATTACGTAATGAAAATGGGTTTAGTGTTAAAATCGAAGATATAAAAAAATTGGCTCAATGTGCTGATAAATATGTAAGTTATGAAATTAATTTCACACCTGCTCGAGTATTAATGCAGGATTTTACTGGTGTTCCTGCAGTAGTTGACTTAGCTGCAATGCGTGACTATGTAAAAGAAAATGGCGGTAATCCAGCTATAATTAATCCTAAAGTGCCAGTTGATTTAGTTATAGATCACTCTATTCAAGTTGATTCATATGGAACAGAGAGTTCTTTTGATGAAAATGTATCTATAGAAATGCAAAGAAATGTTGAAAGATATAAGTTTTTAAAATGGGGGCAATGCGCATTTAAAAATTTTCGTGTTGTACCTCCTGGAGCTGGTATTTGTCATCAGGTAAATTTAGAATATCTTGCTAAGGTTGTATGGAATGATGGTGATTTAGTTTATCCTGACACTTTAGTTGGTACTGATAGTCATACTACTATGGTTAATGGATTGTCTGTATTAGGGTGGGGTGTAGGAGGTATAGAAGCTGAAGCAGTGATGTTAGGTCAACCAGTTACTATGTTAATTCCTGAAGTTGTAGGATTTAAATTAGTAGGCAAGTTATCAGATGGTGTTACTGCAACTGATATGGTATTGACAATTACTAATATTCTTAGGAGTAAAGGTGTAGTAGGAAAGTTTGTTGAATTTTTTGGTGAAGGTTTGGATAGTTTATCCATTGCTGATAGGGCAACTGTAGCAAATATGTCTCCTGAATATGGGGCTACTTGTGGTTTTTTTCCAATAGATCATAAAACCTTGGAATACTTGGAGATGACAGGACGCGAGCTATCTTTAATAGATTTAGTGGAGTCTTACGCTAAAGCACAATATTTATGGCATACTAAAGAAGGGTTAAGGTATGATAATGAAATAGAATTTGATTTAGGAGAAGTAAAGCCTGTATTAGCTGGTCCAAAAAGACCTCAAGATAAAATTTTTCTTTCTCAAGTGAAGACAACATTGCCAAGTTTGGGTGTGAAATCAACTAACGATAATAAGTCAGCAAAATCTTTAAAAAATGGTGATATAGTTATTGCTGCGATAACTAGTTGTACTAATACATCAAATCCAAGTGTTATGATTGCAGCAGGACTTGTTGCACGTAAAGCAAATATGTTAAATTTAAAATCTAAACCGTGGGTAAAGACCTCTTTAGCTCCTGGTTCTCAAGTTGTAACAGAATACCTAGTCAAATCAGGTTTACAGAGGCATTTAGATGCTTTAGGATTTTATTTGGTTGGATATGGGTGTACTACTTGTATTGGCAATTCTGGATCTTTGGCTCCTCATATTGAAGAAGATATAAAATCTAATGATTTGTTAGTTGCAGCAGTTTTATCTGGTAATCGTAATTTTGAAGGAAGAATACATCCATGTGTACGGGCTAATTTTCTTGCATCTCCTCCATTGGTTGTAGCTTATGCTTTGGCTGGTACAATTGATATAGATCTTACTTCTGATCCTATAGCTATTGGCGATAATGGGGAAAATGTTTATTTATCAGATATTTGGCCATCTAATGATGAGATTAATGAAGTTATACAGAATACTATTAATAAACAAGTGTTTACTAGTAGGTATAAAAATGTATTTAGTGGAGGAAAGTATTGGGAAAATTTAAAATGTGGTGACAGTGATATCTATAAGTGGGATATGAATAGTACTTATATACAAAGTCCAACTTATTTTAAAAATTTGTCTTCTAATTTAAATAGTAGTGATAATATTAATATTAGTAATGCAAATATTTTAGCATTGTTAGGTGATAGTGTTACTACTGATCATATTTCTCCTGCAGGTAATATTGCTTTAAATAGTCCTGCTGGTAAGTTTTTATTACAAAATAATGTAATGGTAGAGGATTTTAATTCTTATGGTTCAAGGCGAGGGAATCATCATATAATGACACGGGGTACTTTTGCTAATATTCGTGTACGTAATGAAATGGTAAGTGCTGAAGGTGGTGTAACTAGATATATTCCTACTGGTGAAGAAATGTCAATATTTGATGCATCGCAACTTTATCAACAGAATAACATACCGTTAGTTGTAATTGCTGGTAAAGAATATGGTAGTGGCTCAAGTAGAGACTGGGCTGCTAAAGGTACTTTCTTTTTAAATATTAAAGCTATTATAGCAGAAAGTTTTGAACGTATACATAGATCAAATCTTATTGGTATGGGAGTATTACCATTAACATTTAAAAATGGATGTACGCGAAAGACGTTAGATTTAACAGGTTGTGAAGTAATAAGTATTACTGGTAAAATTGGTATAAATCAAGAGTTAAAATGTATGATTTTGAGACAAAATGGATCTAGTCAAAGTATTACTGTGGTTTGTAATCTTAATACTGCTATTGAAGTTGAGTATTTTAAAAGTGGTGGTGTATTGCAATACGTACTTATGAGAATGATGGCAAGTTAGTGCTTAATGTATAAATACATATATAGTTATCAGAAAATAATATATACATTATTTAAGATGGTGCTTATATTAGTTAGTATATGAGAGTCCTATCTATGATAGGTGACACTATATTATATCTAAGTAAAATACTATCAATTGTACAAGTTTATATGATCCGTCCAGTATTAGTCAAATATGTTAAGCTTAGTGCTTATTTTAAAAGCTAAATAATTAGTAAGTCACATAATATTAGATGAATATATGCATTTTAAATTAATGTAAGTACAGATTGTGTAATTCAACGTATGTTAATACTAAAATTTACTACTTAGTAATTAGAGTTGTAATATGTTGTTATTTAAGACGTTGAGCACAATAAAAAAATTCTATTCTTGTTGGTGGTATAAGATTTTTTATTGTATCTTCCTTTCATGTTAATCTAAGATTTGTTACTTATCAATTACAATATTTTAATATGTTGTTATTTGAGACGTTGAATACAATAAAAAAGTTCTATTCTTGTTTAGATGGTATAAGGTTTTTTATTGTATCTTCCTTGCATGTTAATCTAAGATTTGTTACTTATCAATTACAATATTTTAATATGTTGTTATTTAAGACGTTGAGTACAATAAAAAAGTTCTATTCTTGTTGGTGGTATAAGATTTTTTATTGTATCTTCCTTGCATGTTAATCTAAGATTTGTTACTTATCAATTACAATATTTTAATATGTTGTTATTTAAGACGTTGAGTACAATAAAAAAGTTCTATTCTTGTTGGTGGTGTAAGATTTTTTATTGTATATTCTTTGTTAGTAGTGTTTTACGAGTAGGTAACGTGTTTACCTGATAATAGTTGAGTTAGTTTACTACTTATAATTAAGTATTGCTGCTAACTGTTTTTATATGTCTATTTCTCTTTATAGAATGTATTGTAAATACATAAAGAATATTGTTTGTTAGACTAATATTGGTAATTTTTGATGGGCAGTATGGTTAAAAGTATGTTTTTGTGTAATATATATTGTACTTACAGGTAATACCGTAGTTTTTAATTGTCAAACCATAATAATTTATTGTTACAATATTGTATAGTACATTATTACTCAATGACTTTTGGTACAACAAAAAAGTCATGTTCTTGTTTAGGAGACTCAGAAAGTATAATGTCTTTTATATTGCCATCATTGATAATGTCTTGACGTAGAGGTAATTTATGACTTATTCCACCATGACTCATTGGGATAACATTGTCTGTGTTTACTTGTGATATTGTATTTATCCAACTCAAAACAGATTCTAACTCCTTAATATAATAACCGATTTCATTGTCACTCAATTTTACTTTGACTAACTTTGCAACTTGTAGCAGATCATCCTTGGTTATCTTTTTCTGTTGCAAGTTATTTGAATTATTTTGATTGTCTATCAATTTGTTTCTTATCATTAGTTAGTAATAGATTTCATAGTATATAGTTACTTAAAAATTTATCAATGAATAAAATGTGAATTTTTAATGTATTAGCTAAGTTGCAATATATAATTTAGCAATTTTTGATATATAAATGCTTTATTATTCTATCTTGATTCTTATTAGCTTATAATTTGTGATTAGGTTTAATATATGAATGATTTCTAATATAATTACTTTTTTACTGCTATTATCTTAATTTGTATTCTCTAATATATTGTTAGATAAAAGATATATCTTGTTATTTAATCTAATGTGTTTTTTAGTTTTATTTGATTGCTTAGTTTCTTGTTGTGAATAATGTGATCATTTGATCTTAAGGCTATAATAGTACTAATTATTTACAAATATCTTTTAACTAATTGTTATATCTGAATCTTAAACTGATAATCTTATTGATTTGAAGTTAAGACTTTCAAATAGAGATGTAATGTGTTGTATGTGGTTTTTTCAATTTTTATTGATATTTGCTAGGCTATATATATTTGATATAGTTGTTTAATGTTCTACGATCAAAAGAATTGTGGCTCTCTTTTATTAGAGGTGTATTGATTAGTAATTTGATATTTTTATATTGTTAAAATAAAACATATGACATCTCTATATTTATTATGTCTTAGTTTTTATCTTTAGTAGTTGGTTTTCTATGTTTTATAAGTATGCAGTTGTTAAAATTTAAAAATGTTATATAAATTAGTTATTTGTAAATACTGTTTACCTAGTTGGTATATTTAATTTTTGAGATAGTGATCTTATATTTCTTGACTTAGTAATGTTTCTATTTATTAGTTAGTTAAGTTATGTAATATATAGTCACTTAAAAACTTATCTATAGATAAAACTTTAATTTTTGGCGTATTAATGGAACAGTGATTTACTGTGTCGGTTATAGTCAGTGTATTTAATTGTGAATTGGTTATCTTAGCTATTGCATTGTTAGATAATACTCCATGTGTAATGTAAGCACTTACTTGTAAGGCTCCATTATTTTTTAATGCTGATGCTGCATTACATAATGTACCACCTGAATCTACTATATCATCTATTATTATGCACTCCTTGTTTTCTACATTGCCAATTATGTTCATAACTTCAGAAACACCAGGTTTTGTTCGGTATTTATCTATTACTGCTACTTGAATTTCATGCTTTAAATTATACTGTTTTGCTAATGTATATGCAAAGGTTCTAGTTCTGTTTAATGCGCCATGATCAGGGGATACAATTACTAGATTTTCCATAGTAAACTTTTCAATAATAGCATCTATAAAAATACTATTAGGATTTAAGTTAGTAATTTCCGTATCAAAAAAACCAGCTAATTGATTTGAATGTAGATCGATAAAAATCATATTATTAACATTTATTGTTTTTAAGATATTAGCAATTACTTTAGCACTTAATGCAGATACTATATTAATGTTATTTAAGTTTCTATACATTACTCTATCTTGTCTAGTATAGCAACAGTATGGAACTATTAATGTGATTCTGTTTGGAGATAAGGCTCTTTTGAGTGCGTCGATTAGTAATAGTAGTTCTATTAAATTGTCGTGCACTGGAAAACCAATTGTATGTATTATTATTATATGTTTATTCTTATTACTTTGAATTTCTTCTACTTCTACATTTAACTCTTGGTCAGCAAAGTTGGAAGTGTATGACTTAACTAGTTTTATACATGTTAGCTCTGATATTCTTTTTGCTAAATCAGTGCTATGTATACCAGCGGATATTAACATTAAGTAAGTTACTCTAATATATGGAAATGTGCATCGTGATAATATGTAATACTGTAGAAAAAGTAAATAGGTATTTTTTATAGTATTATGGTATCATAAGGTAGTCTTTATTAAAGGATAATAGTGATAAATAAGAATGATGTATTAAATGTATTGTCAAAAGTTATAGATCAAAATAGCAATAAGAATATTGTAGAACTTGGATTAGTTTCTTCAATATTGGTTGATAATCATAATGTTACTTGTATTTTAAATTTATTAAATGAACATCATATTATACAAAAAGATGTAATTGAGAAACAATGTAAAGATGCTATTAATCTTATTCCAAATATCAAGTGTGTAAAAGTTATTATTACTAGTACACGTAGTAGTCATAAATCTCGTTACGGTGAAACTGATAATAAGATATCTATTCAGAATGTGAAAAATGTAATACTTATATCTTCTGGGAAAGGTGGAGTAGGAAAATCTACAGTTGCGTTGAATATAGCGTTAGCTTTGGTGCGAAAAGGATATAAGACAGCATTAGTTGATCTTGATATTTATGGTCCGTCTATACCGCATATGTTAGGGGTTATAGATGGTACGAATCCTGAGGTAGATGATTGTAATAGAATGCTACCTATTACCAGATATGGTCTTAAGAGTATGTCTATTGGATATTTGACTAGTAAGAAGAATGCGGCTATTTGGCGTGGTCCTATGATAACAAAAGCTATATATAGTTTAATACTCAATACAGTGTGGGGAGAATTGGATTATTTGATTATAGATACACCACCTGGTACTGGTGATGTACATATTACTCTTACTAGTAAATTTGAGATTACTGGTATTATTATAGTTTCTACTCCACAGGAGTTAGCTATTATTGATGCAGTAAAAATGTGTGACATGATGCATAAGATGAAAGTTCGTGTTATTGGTGTAGTAGAGAATATGAGTTATTTTATTGATACTAACTCTGGTAATAAAACTTATATTTTTGGCAAACATGGTGTGCGTTATATGGCAGATACATTTAATATAAATTTTTTAGGAGAAATACCAATATATCCTCAAATATGTGATACTGCAGAGTCAGGTAATCCTTTAATGCTTGATAGTGAGATATGTAAAATTTATAATAGTATTGTTGATAGTATGTTATGCATAGTGGATAGTGTTTAATGAAGATGGTATTTTGACTAGTAAAGTGCTTGATTAGAGATAACAAATTATATATCTATGCCAATATGTAAAGAACATTAATCAACGTATTATGTGTATTATAATACTAAAAAGAGTTATTAACATGTGGTACTGAGTTCTTTGTGATAAAAGATATGTACAAAGTGAAATAGGTGTTTATTTCTGTTAGAAATGCAATTTTTATACATCTGTGTTATGTATCAAGTAGATATATTATGTTTAAGTATTAGTTTACAACTCTACTTATTTTATTATGTAGTTGTTCTAAAGAAAATATGTATAAATTATTATAATCGACTAGTTCTTCAGAAATAATCCATAAGGTTGTTATGTAGTTTTTGTACATAGTATGTCTTTATATAAAAGTAAGAATTGATGATTCTACTGATGTTATTACTTATAACTCTAAAAAAAATATGTGTAAATTACAATTAACTCAGAAAAAGAATAGATCATTTATATATTTGGTTAACAGATACTATCATAAATCAGAATATAGGCTTACCACACTTTCAGTTCAATCTTATAGCAAATTAGAGCAACTTTATAACAATATCCAGTAATAATACATTACAAGGTTGCTAGATAATTTTGTCGGTAATGTTGTAATATAACGATGAGTATAAGTTTATAATTGTACTCATATTTATTATCTGTGGTATTAATGAAAATATTGATAAACTGCAATAAACTAGTGTTCTATAAAAAGGAATGTCATATATTGTAAATATAATCCATTACAAGATTGGTCAATACTTTTGTAAGTAATATAATGATGAACATGAGTTGATAATTATACTAGTTATTATCTGTAGTATTAATGAAAATATTGATAAACTACAATAAACTAGTGTTCTATAAAAGGATGTCATATATTGTAAATATAATCCATTGTAAGATTGGTAAATACTTTTGTAAGTAATATAATGATGAACATGAGTTGATAATTATACTAGTTATTATCTGTAGTATTAATGAAAATATTGATAAACTACAATAAACTAGTTTCTATAAAAGGAATGTCATATATTGTAAATATAATCCATTACAAGATTGGTAAATACTTTTGTAAGTAATATAATGATGAACATGAGCTTATAATTATACTAGTTATTACCTGTAGTATTAATGAAAATATTGATAAACTGCAATAAACTAGTGTTCTATAAAAGGAATGTCATATATTGTAAATATAATCCATTACAAGATTGGTCAATACTTTTGTAAGTAATATAATGATGAACATGAGTTTATAATTATACTAGTTATTACCTGTAGTATTAATGAAAATATTTATAAACTACAATAAACTCGTATTCTATAAAAAGAAATATCGTATATTATAAATGAAAGTATATTTATTATATTGGTAATATAATTTTATACATGTATTATATGTAGAAATATGTTATTTTAACTTTAGTCACTTTTTGTGATATTTTAATCAGTAGTATAGTTAAATAAAAATAAAGAGTTATAATTATTAACTGGTACTTTTCAAAATATGTAATGAACATAAGATAGAAAAACATTACTTACTGTTGAAGATCTGTGTAATGCATGTGGATATCTCGAAATATTGAGTGGGTCTTTTCTAGTTTAATATTGATTGTACTTTGTTTTACATTAGATATAAGTATTCAGCTAGTATAAGATTAATAATGTAGATGTAATAAGTAGTGTTATTTAATAAGTAGCTATCTGTTTAGGATTATAATTTTCATATGTAAGGAAATTATTTTTATAGGAAAATCATTTACTAAAGGTTATCAATGTAAAGATGATTTTGCTTATATTAGAGCAGTAAATTGGGTAATCAATGTTACTTTAAAAATATAGAATAAATGAGAATTTTTCTTACCTTAATATTGAGATACTTTTTTTGTGTAATGTGATGTGTAAATCTTTAGTTATAAGGTACCTTTTAGTATATTAATGTTACAAGAAATGATCGAAAGAATTGATTATGTTTTTTATCTTGGTATTGTCTATATTTTGTTCATGATACGTTAAGTTTTAAGAGAAGGGGTTACCAAGCCTTAAGATATATAGATGCTACTAATAGTGTGATTGAATTACCTAGCTTTGTAATGATGATTTTCATGTATAAAAGATTATCTGTAAAATTATTAAGTACTGTTTCTAGCTTAAAATCTATTTAGTGTGGTACAGAGTCTCTAGTCACATTGTGGCAGATTATAGTACTTGTTAGTTGTAAACCGTGTGCTAGCTTGTTTTAGAACTTCTTCTACTAAATCATATAGCATTGCTAGATTAGTATTAACATATAATACCATAATTTTTTATAATGTGTGAATTGATTGATGCATTTTTAGATGTGTTTATATTGTAATGATACTTAAAGCAAAAAATTTTCTTGCCTTATGTTATATTCTCATTGGCATGATAATATACATAGCATCATCATTATCCTGTTCTTGTATTAAAATGGCAGTGTTTGCATCATAGAAGGATAAATGACATTTCCCTTTAATACAGTATAGTGCTTCCATTAAGTATCTTGCATTCAGACCTATGGTGATTTCAGATGTAGAGTAAGTATCAATTTCTAACTCTTCTCTTGCATCTCCTTGATCTGAAGAGGCAGCACTGAGTATTAACTTATTATCGGTAAATTTGAGTTTTATAACTTTTACCTTATCGAAAACAACTACAGAAACTCTATCTATTGCATTAGATAATACTTCAGAATCAATAAGGACGTTCTTATCATGAGATTTTGGTATAATTGAGTTGTAGTCTGGAAAAATGCCATCTATTACTTTAGATATTAAAATATATTCTTTGTATTCAAAACAAATCTTTCTATTTGATAAACTAATTGATATTGGATCGCTGCTATTACCATGACTTATTATCTTTAAAATTTCATTGACTGTTTTTTTAGGAACGATAATGCCAAAGTCTGATACAATATCTTCTACTTTACTTAATTTAGCTAAAGATAGTCTATGTCCATCTGTAGCAGCACAACATAAAGCCCCATTTGATGTATGTACATATACTCCATTTAGGTTAAACCGACTTTCCTCAGCAGAAATTGCAAATTTAGTTTTGCCAAAAAGGTTTACTAACTCAGATACTTGTAAGGTAAACTTGTCTTGTAACTCATTGTGTTCAATTACAGGAAATTTTTCTATGTCAACAATAGGTAAGGAAAACTCTGTACGGCTACATTCTATGGTTAATCTCCCATCTTTACCAATAGTAAACTTGATTTCAAAATCATTAGGTAATTTTCTTACTATGTCATAAAGAAGCTGAGCAGATACAACTATAACTCCATCAACTAAAACATTAGCGCTAATTGATGCAACAATTGAAATATCGAGATCTGTAGATGTTAAACTAATTTTTTTATCTTGTGCTTCTATTCTAACACAGGACAATACGACAATACTATGACGTTTTTCTACAATACTGTTGATATAAGATAGCGCTTGTAAAAGCTTATCTTTGCCAACACAAAAATTTAGTGTAGAGTTACTGGTCATATGTTCTTATCAATACAAAGTATTCAGGTGTTATACAGAGTAAACACTAACAAGTCAAGTATGCCTCTTGTATTTTAATGATTAAGATGCATGACTAAATATGTCAACATTATCCCAACCTAATAAGTCCAATTGAACTCGTGTAGGAAGAAAATCGAAACAGGATTTTGCTAGTTCTTGCTTATTTTCACGCTCTAACATAGCATCAAGCTTACTTTTTAATGCATGTAAATGAATAACATCTGATGCAGCATAGTTTAACTGTTCAGATGTTAGAACCTCTTTCCCCCAATCAGACGACTGTTGAACTTTATTCAATTTGATGCCTAATAACTCATTACAAAGCTCTTTTAAACCATGATGATCTGTATATGTCCTAGCCAACTTTGAAGCTATTTTAGTACAGTAGCATGGTATTGCCCATATACCAAGGTAATAGCGTATTGCAGTGATGTCAAAGCGAGCAAAATGAAAGATTTTAGTTATGCTTAAATCAGATAAAATTTTCTTCAAATTAGATGCTTGATATTCAGTTGAAGGAAACTTGACCAAGTGCACGTTACCATTACTTCCAGACATCTGTACCAAACATAACCTATCTCGCCTACACACTAAGCCCATAGTTTCTGTATCGACGGCAACAGTATTGCCAAATTCTACCCCATCAGGCAAGTCATAATCATGTACAAATATAGGCACAACTCCCTCACATATAGGCGTATAACATCATATAACTATTGTACCACGTATAAAAGACCTATCAACCATATTATGCTTCTTCAACGTACTTTTTGTCAATTTCTTGTCTATACATCATATCGTTATTAGTGTTGTTGTTCCATCTATATCCTTCTTCTCCTCTATCATCATCACTTTCGTCATCATCAACACATTCTTTTAATACGTAGCCGCGTCCCCACACAGTTTCTATATAATTTTTACCATTATTAGCTACTTTGAGCTTTTTGCGCAACTTACACATAAATACATCAATGATTTTGTCATCTGATGGCTCATCTAGCTCTCGATATAAGTGAGATAAGAACATTTCTTTTGTAAGTACAGTCCCTAATCTAGAAGACAATAATTCTATCATCCCGTATTCCTTTTTAGTGAGGTGTACTATTTCACCATTACATTCAACACATTTATGATCAAGATTAATTGCAATGTTACCAACGCGCACTATTGATTCAGGATGTCCTCTGGTGCGACGTACAATAGCTTTAATTCTTGCGAGTAATTCGCTTTTATGAAAGGGCTTTGTTACATAATCATCTGCTCCGTAATATAAGCCTTTAACTTTATGTGACACTGATGAAATACATGACAATATAAGAACAGGAACTTTTATTCCAGATTCACGTAGTTTTACTAAAATATCGTACCCATCTATTTTGCCAGGGAAATGTATGTCTAATATAACGATATCATAGTCGTCATTTTTTGGAATGATACTACCATAACAATCTTGAGCAGAAGTCATAGTTTCACAAAAATGTCCTTCTGAAGATAGAGAAGCCTCTACTGCCTTTGCACATGCAATATCATCTTCTATTAATAATATACGCATAAATACCTCTAAAAATCCAATAATCCATAACTTAAATATATAAAGCACTTAGCCTAATCTAAAGACATAATCAACCTATAACAACTAAATATTTCATCAAAAGTTAATACATAGTGTTACTATGCTGTTCAAGTATAATAGTAAATTACATGTAATATACTTTGAATGTGTTGCATATATAACACAAATTACCCTCAAGACTATTAGAGATATTATAGTGAATACACCTAATTTTCCTTAATCGGTAAAATATTCTACTGATTATACATAAACACAAGTTAATACTTTATTAATAATAAAAATAGTAATTACAATAACTATTATATATTAATAAACACACATACACTAATATTAAAAGTTTGAAATGTTGTATATTTCACACGGATCTAGCATACCAAATAATTCTACCTAGTATTTCCATATCTTCTAAATGACATTCATAAGATGAGTATTTTTTATTATCAGAAACTACATGTAACTTAATTTTATTACTATCTTTTAAATATTCTAATCTTCTAATGGAAATTCCGACTGAGTCTACAATGACAAATAGACCTGCAGGGTGAGGGCTCTTGTCACTTATATCTACTAATACAATGTCTTGATTCATCAATGTTGGGATCATACTATCTCCTTTTACGTGGTATACACGTAGATCTTTCATATTAGGTGTTAAATTAATATTTGAAGAAAGATATAAATTAACATCTCCAGAAGATGAAATCTGACCATTTTCTAGTTCTAAATTATATACAGGCAATATATTTGTATTACCTTGTCCACAAATGTAGCTATCATCGCTAATTAAGTAAGATAAAGATACATTTAATACTTTTGCTATTGCCATTAATTTCTTAGATGTTGGATTAGTTGATTTACCGCTTAATATATCGTACACAAAAGACTTGCCAACTTCAGCTCTATTAGCAAGTTCACGTGCATTTATTCCCATTTTATCCATTTGATGTTTCATTCTAGTAACGATTATACTATTACTTGTTTTCATAAACTCCCCTTATAGTTAATATTTATTACATTTTTGTACAGTTTAAAGTATATAAACTCAAGTAATAATTGAACAATTCATTTATGATGACACCAAATTATCAAATTATTAGCACGAGAACCGTGTAAAATACAATTGCTATATTAGAAGCTGATAACTACACTTGCTAGTGATTGTAATAGTTGAATAAAAAATGATACAAGATAAAAATTGGTGCTTATAATAACTTCTATATCGCATAATTTAGTAAATGTTGTCATGTTACTGTAGTTAATTTTCTAATTTATGAAACAATTAGTTAGGATAACTAATATGTAATATTCAATTGATCTAGTAGGTAGTAAAATATGTAAATAAGCGTTTTAACATGAAAGTATTTGTATGATCCCTTACACTATTCCATAATTTGTCAAGCAAATTAGTAAGCAAGTTAGATATGATGCTCAATAAATTTAAGAGTCATGTAAATGGAATTACTATTTGTAGTAGTATATTTGATATTAAATAGATACTAGCCAGTTTACTTGACTATTTATACAGGTAATTAGTAAATATGTTTTATAACTCATTTCTAATGGGTCTAATAGTGACACAAAATAAAATCAATATTTGTTATGAAGTCAACTGTATAAGAGTGAAATATCATATGTATAATATTTTATTGTTTTCATACTCGTACTGAATAAATTTTAGTATATACTGCAATCGAATACCTCAAGCTAACCATATTATAAACATATAAAGTTATATGTTTGTATTATTACCGAAAAGCTTGTGGTATTGAATTATGTGTTCTACACTAATAGCACCTACATAACATCTGTAAAATATTTAAAGAGTTTGCTATTTACTGAGCAAAGCATTTGATATAAATGTTTCTGCAGCACTAATATCTTTCCATCCTTCTACTGATACAAACTTATCTTCTTCTAACTTTTTATAGAATGTAAAAAAATGGGAAATTGAATTTAAGAATGATACAGGGAAATCTGTATAGTTTTGTATACTAGAATAATACTGATCTACTTTATTAACGGGAACAGCTAACACTTTAATATCTTCTCCACCTTCGTCATGCATAACTAGCACACCTACTGGTCTGGCGCAAATCAATACTCCATTTGTAATTGGAAATCTAGATGCAACAAGTACATCAACTGGATCTCCATCTCCAGCACAAGTATGTGGAATAAAGCCGTAATTGCATGGATAATACATAGAAGTAGGTAAAAATCTATCTACACAAAATAAGTTTTTCTTTTTATCAAATTCGTATTTTACTGGGTAAGAATTTTGGCTAATTTCAATAATAACGTTTATTTCTTTAGGTACGTTATTACCACTAGTTACATTATCTAAATTCATAATTAACCTCTTAGTATAATACATAATAAACAATATAAAATGCTATAGTATGAAACAAGTGTTCATATTACTGTAGCATTAGTCAATATACCTATGCTTCAACATATTTCTATTAAAGTACAAGATACTTTAAATATATAATACCTTTCTGTAAGATAACATAGAAATTTTTGTACTGTATGAAAATATGTAACTGATGGTGTAGTAATAGTAATTTATTTGAGATTTTAGCATGGAAGGACACTCTATAAATATGGTATATTTAATAGTGCAGTAGTTTCATCACAAGACATCATAATATTAAAGTTTTGTACTGCTTGACCAGATGCTCCTTTAAGTAAATTATCTATGTTACATACTATAATAACTGTATTAGGTATTCTGCCTGGAAAGACTCCTATATAACAATAATTTGTTCCTATAACGGATTTAGTTGTTATAGCTTTCTCTTCATCAATGAAGATAAATTTAGAATCTTTGTAAAAAACTAATAGTGCTTCTCGTATATCAATTGGAGATACACCTTCTTCCAATTCAAGGTATATACTAGATAACATTCCACGTTTTACTGGGATTAAATTGGGTACAAACTGTACATTAATGTTCTCTTGACATGCTGCAAAGCAAAGTTCCTGTTCTATTTCTGGTATGTGTCTATGTTTTGAAATATTATATGACTTTATAACATCATGAATTTCACAGAAGAGCTTTTTTTGATCAACAGACCTGCCAGCGCCACTTACACCTGATTTTGCATCGACTATTATATTCTGGCTTTTTACTAAACGAAGTCTTAATAGCGGAAACAATGGTACTAGTGCAGAGGTAGCATAACATCCTGGACAAGCCACAAAACGTGACTTTTTAATTTCTTCCCAATATATTTCTGTTAATCCATATACAAAATCCTGTATTAGGTCTGGGCAACAATGTGCTCCATACCACTCTTTATATGTATCAATATCTTTGATTCTAAAATCAGCTGATAAATCTATAATAATTTTTACTTCATTGTGGATTTTTTTTACAATTTCATTTGATTGTCCATGAGGTAAACACAGAAATATTACGTCTACCTTAGATAGATCAATAGAAGAAAAACATGATATACTAACTGGTATACTGTCTTTTAATACATGATCATAATGAGAAGATAACAGACTTCCAATAGATTGAGTAGCACATAAATACTTTATCTTCACCATAGGATGAAAAAGTAATAAACGTACTAATTCCACACCTACATAACCTGTAGCTCCAACTACGGCAACTGATACTTGATAACTCATTTTGGAGATTATCTTTTAGAGAACTGACAACTTTTTCTAGCTTTGTGTTGACCGTACTTTTTACGTTCCACAACACGTGAGTCCCTAGTCAGCAAGCCACCAGACCGTAAGATAGCGTGAAGGCTAGGATTAATGTCAGCTAATGCTTTACTAATTCCATGAGCTACAGCACCAGCCTGTCCTGAAATACCACCACCTTTTACAGTTGCAATGACGTTATAACAACCAGATGTTGATGTTACGATAAATGGATTATAAACTTTCCTACATAAAGTATTTTTCTTAAAATACTTAAAAAGATCCATACCATTTACGGTAACATTACCTTTTCCTACTGCTAGCCATACACGTGCAACAGCTTCCTTCCTTTTACCTGTTCCGTAAGCACGTCCATGAGCATCTACTTTTATACTTTTAGGTTGATTACCTTCATGCTGGTAATTAGGTGACATATCAGGATTGCTATCCATTATTTCCTCTTGTTGTTTTTAATATTAATTGATGAAAAATCTAACTGTACAGGCTGTTGAGCATTATGCTTATGTTCTGGGCCGGAATATACATATAAGTTTTTTAAACGACAACGTGCCATTGGACCAGTGCTGAGCATACGGCGTACTGCCATTTTGATTATACGTTCTGGATGCTTATTTAAAAATAAATCAGCTGGTGTACAACTCTTTATTCCTCCAGGATAACCAGTATGCCTATAGTAAACCTTACGTTTTAACTTATTGCCTGTAAATTGTACCTTTTCTGCATTAATAATAATTACGTTATCACCACAATCCATATGGGGAGTGTACTCAGGTTTATTCTTGCCACGCAAAACAGTTGCTACAAATGCAGCTAACCTACCAACTACAGCTCCACTTGCATCTATTACAACCCACCGTTTATTAATCTGACTTGCTTTTAAAGAAAAAGTCTCCATATGCATCCATTGCTAATAAGCTCTGATGATAATAATACAATGCTTTCTTGTCAATAAAAACTCACTAAGTATTTAATCTTAAAATTAAATGACTAACAGAGAATATAAATAAGCAAAATCAATAACTGTATTATATGTAATAATGGTGATTATTTAAAATTAAGTAAAATACAAAAATAAACATATTAAAGAGTGTTATCACATATAGTGTTTACTTTATGGAGTTTTGATGGATAGATCCATAACATAAAATAGTAATACCAGATCAACTACCTACCTGAACATCAGATAAATTTGTTTTATCTCCAAACAATACTGTTACCTTAATAATAAGATTATGTTCTATTTTATAGACTGAGAATTTATGCATATTTATCTTGATGATATTCAATAGTGTATAGTTTAAAATTGTAAATGTTTGACCTAAAGTTATATTATGGATTTTAAGGTGTACTTGGCTTATTGTTTCTCTGATTGTAATAAGATTGTTAAATTAACTATACAATGTTAGTAAAGCAAGTACTTTTTTAGTATTATCAAGTTAATGCTTTAATTTACTGTTTCTCGTTACTAAGTTTGGTTGATTGTAGGTGATAATTTGATAATATAAGTAACCATTCTACCTGGGTTATATTAGTTTAATCTATTGTAATTGACTAATATAGAGGTGTCTACTGGCTTATTTATATAGAAGCTAGTGATTTATATAATAATTATATGACTAGGCAGTGTTTATGTATTAGTAATTAAATAAGTATATTTATTATTCTGGTCAATGGCTTACTTGAAATACATTGGTACTATTCCATAATGATGTCTACATTTATTATTAACTTACTGATAGGGTGTTTTTGAGTCATGTTATTAATACTACTTGTATATTCAGCATAGGAAAATTTGTTAAAGGTAAATATTTGAATGTTATGTTAAATAATGTTGAACTTTGAGCAATTAATTGGTAACTTGCTAAGTTATCAGTGTATTGATAATGGTTCCTAGTTGATAAGTGGATTATTTGTTATTCTAAAGTAGTAGATTTAACTATTGCTATTTTTATATAATATTCGTGTATTTAGAATAAAAAACTCATTTGATGTTGGTGTAGTGGGATTTGTTTTTAGTTAACAAGGAATATATTGGGGGTGGCAGTTACTTTGAATATAGTTTATTTAATCTCTTGAGAATTTGTGATTTATGTTATCCATTCCAGGATAAGGGTAAAAAATTGTATTTAATCAATCTGGGTGTTTCACCATTTTATTTAGTGTTGTAAAACTTCTAGTTTAATGTATATCAGTTATTGAGTTGTTTTGTTATATTAACTAAATCAGTTAAACACTTTAGATATTCTTTGATAAGGTATATTATTTGAATTAGTCTAAGTTTTCTAGATTATTTAGGGTAAATGGTGGATTTATAAAAAAAAAGATCCCGTAATTGTATTTTATGGTAGTATAATCTGGTTAATAACCAATTTTCCAATTATACTTGGATGTATAACTAGTGATATAGTGTTATATCATTTAAATTACACTTAATGCTTGCTAATGAAAATTAATTACAGTTTAATCGTTGTCAGTATAATTTTTTTGCATAATACTAGAAATATTTAATTTATTAGATTTTGTATGTATAAAACCTGTTACATCCTAATATTGATTATGGTATTAATTATGCTGCCTCATGGTAGTTATTGTACTGACCTGAATCAAGCATTGCATGCAGCATTGAAAAATAATCCTAGTATAAAAGCAAAGTTCTATGGTTCTTTAGAAAATAGACAAAGACTCAAACTGAGTAGTATATCAAAATTTTTACCATCGATTGTATATTCATATAACTCACGTTTTCCTGGTCTGACTTCAGATCATAACATAAAAAACATGAGTATTAGTGTAACGCAACAGGTATTCAATGGTGGAGCTGATGCTGCTGCTTTTCAGCAAGCTAAATATTTAACGAATATTGAGGAAATCAATTTCTTATTAGAAAAACAAAACGTTCTCCTTAATGCAGTAAAAGCGTATATGAAAGTTTTAACAACATCTGAAGTTTATAAGCTGACTCAACATACAGAAAAGGTTTTAACTGAGCATTTATTGGCTACAGAAAAAAGATTTGCTTTAGCAGAAGTGACAAAAACAGATGTATCACAAGCAACTGCTAGGTTATCTGCTGCTAAGTCAGAATCCATTAAGGCGTATGGTAATATGAAAGCTGCAGAAGCTAGTTATGTTCATACAATAGGAGAATTGCCAATTGATTTACAAGATCCTGTTGCACCTGTGTTACCAAGCTCAGTGGAAGAGGCTTTAGAGATTGCACAACGGAATAATCTTTCTTTACAGATATCTAACAATGGACATAAAGCAGCTAAACAAGGTGTTTTAATTGCACTTGGGCATTTATTGCCTTCTATTAGTGTATCAGCTGTTACCTCCTATACAGAAACTGATATTCTTAACAAGGATATTCAAAAAACTGAAGATGTTTTTGAGATTAAGATGTCATTACCTATATTTCAGCAAGGACTTAATCTTGGAGCAGTGACACAGTCTGAGCTTGCTGTAAAACAAAAAATGTATGCATATTATGAAGCATTGAATTCGATAAAAGAATCTATTGTTTCAAATTGGGAGAGCATTTCTACAGCTAATTCTATGCTACAAGCTGCGCAAGATCATGTAAAGTATACAGAAGTTGTATTATTTGGAGTTAAGAAAGAAGTTGAATTAAACTTAAGGACGATTCTAGATGTGTTAGATGCAGAAGAAGAGTTATTGAAGGCAAAAGTAAATTTAGTTAATGTACAGAGTAATGTTATCATTAGTATATATAATTTACTTGCTTTGATCGGACAATTGAATATTAATTAATTTATTTAATATGATAAATTTATGAGTGATACTAATAATTTTCAGTCTATTAAAGACGTAATTGCTAACATTAGGAAAGTTATGTCTAGCAATGATACGACAGATTTGGTTACTGATCAACAGGATACTAGTAATGAAATATTAAACTTAGAAGATCCAGAAAATATTGTGGAGTTAAATAATATACAGTGTGCACGTAATACATTAAGTGAAATCAATCAAACATTTCAAGCTATGGCTGATTTTTCAACAACAGTGCCCATAAGTCCAGTGTCTCAGATCAATATAAAGCCTGATATAGAAGTAGCAATGACAAGAGAAAAAATTTATCCTGATCAGCTATCTAGTATGAATCAGTTTATATCTATAGAGCAATCGTCTCAAAAAAGACGGTTAACAACAAAACATACTATATCAGAAGGATTATCAAAAATTGAAGGTACTGCATCATCAGAAATTAAAGAAATACATCACCAGAACTTGCTGTCTCCTGAAAATGTTTTTGCAAGTAGTGAGGAAATAAAAAAACTCATCACACAAATACATCATTATACTACATTGCCTAGTGTTACTGCTCAAGATAAAAGCCCTACTATAGAAGAGTTAGTAATAAGTATACTCAAGCCAGAGTTATCTACATGGCTTAACAATAATCTACAAAAAGTAGTACAAGATATTGTTGAACGGGAAATTAAACATATAGTAAAAAAATCAAATCAAGGTTAGGGAAATTTAGATATATTAGTTTTCTTTGTAATATTAAATGTTGAGAGTTATAGGTTTAAGCTGGTACTTTGTAATGTTATAAAGGAATGAGGTTACTATTATTTATTATTGATGTGGTATTTAATTGAAGTTTTACTAAATAGCATATTTTAAATTATATGTATCTAAGTAATCCTGACATCAATTTGTTATCATTTAGTATTTTATGCATCTAAGATTAGGTAGTAGCCATGCTAATCTATGTGACAGTAAAGTGATTTTATAAAAATATGAGCTCATTCTTCAACTGTTATATAAAAAATAAGCACGTGTAACATAAACTTTTAGTAATCTAGTGTTTTTTATACAGGTATAGCATATATAGTTATTTAGTCATATATGATAGGAAATAAGAAATCCATTATTTAAGTATTAAAGTTATCGTATATGTTATAAGAGTGTTTAAGGTTACTGAATAAGTCATTATGTAATAATATGTTTATTTATATGGTTCTAATAACATATAATTGAAGTATATAGGCTTCCATGATATATTAACATAGGTATGTGTTTGTATTTCTTGAATAGCAATATTTTTTAAGGGGTTTTCTATATTACTTGATATATAGTGTACTTTTTTGATTATGAGTATGTAGTTGCTTATGCAGTTTTTGGGAGACTTTGGTACACTATTTATATTAAAAGAATACACAATAATAAGTAGTTGTTTTATATGTTTTAGTGAGAGAAAGAGAATTTATATTTAATATATATTAGATATGCATATAAGTACTAGTAAATTATAGTGGTGCTACTAATTGTATTTGATACAAGTTAATAGAAACATGTAACAACAATAAAAGCATATGCTGACTATAACTTGATAAATATACAACTATCTAGATAACATAAAAAAGCTAGTTATTTAGAAGTAGCTTCTTGAGCAGGAGTTGGCTTATTATTTTTATCTAATACTTCGGAAATTGAAGACTTTAACACTTTAAGCTCCACACCTTCTGATACTTCTACAAAAAAGTGCCCACCTGTTGCATCAACTTTTGTAACTATGCCGAATATACTATTGGAGATAATAACTTTATCACCTTTTTTTATACTTTCTAATAGTTTATTATGTTCTTTGATCTTTTTCTGTTGTGGTCTGATAATAAAAAAATAGAATACACAGAAAATCAACACTAAAGGGACTAACCCTGCAATTGAACTTCCAACTCCTGAAGCTGAAGCTGATGATGTTGCTGCTGCTGCAAAAACTTCAGATATAATTGACATGTTCATGACCATTTGTGTTTACATAGAAGCTTAACTATAATTGTAATAACATAGGTTGTCAATTGCCAATTTGGTTTGAAATTTTCTCATGTAGTATATTGATATGCTGCTTATAGATAGTTAAGTATGATTAAATGATCATTACATGTTGTAGTCTATATTAGATAATATACTATGTTAAATTATCACAGCATTATAAGGTAATATTATAATAAAATTTATTTATTGAATTTACAGTAATAATATCAGTAGTTGCTTTTTTATATTGAATAAATTATCTGTTCTATGCTAGTAGGAATTGATGTTATCGGTGTTAAGTAATACTGGTTTGTATGAAATTATGATAAAGTTTATAGTTATCTACAAGAAGAATGTGATTTCTATAATAGTGTTCTATAATTACGTAAAGCGGTATTTTTTAAGTAATACTGCAGTAAAAATTTATTTATCAAGTTTATAGTAATATCAATAGTGACGTTATTTATATTATTAAGTATTGTCTCTGTTGTCAGTAAAACCTAGTATGACTGTTGTCGAGTGATACAGATGTGTGTAAAATTATGAGAAAGTTTAAGTTGTATGTCATTTTACAATAATATCAATAATTGCGCATAACTAACATTTTGTGTTAGTTAATAAGTAGATAATGAGTTATTAGTGGTATTTATTATTATTAAATTGGTAGATGAGTATAGTGGGGTGGTAATAAAATTCACAAATCTAACAGTTATTGATCTAAGGTATGCATTGATTTATATTTGTTGTGTTTTTTTAAATTTGTGTATTGTGATTATCAATCTAGATTAAGTAACTATTACATAATGTAGAAAACATGTCTTGTAATATCAATATAGTATTAAATCTTGTACATGTATTACTAGGTATATATTATTGGATGTAGATTAAGCTCATGTATTTTATATTAATCAGGTTATAAAAATCTTTGAACTTGATTTAGCATAGGTAGTGGGTATAAACAACTTGTGCTACTGATTATTACTTGAAATATATAAGAAGTACATTACTCATATAATGTCACTGTTATATTTTTAACTATGTTACATATTACCACTAGATATAGAGCGATATATTTAAAATATGTATAATATAAAAACTGTTATAAGCAAATGTGTGAATAATATTACCTAATTATTCTGGTAGTAATGTTGTGTGTAATAAACAAAGCAATCTTTTGTTCACATATATATGTGTTTATTGTTACAGTTGATAGTTATATATTGTGTATACTTAGGTAGTGTATAAAAATATCTTTATGATAATTTTTAGTACTGTGTGATAGTTAATACTGATAGCTAGATTGTTAATGTAAGAATTTCACTCTAAAACACAATGATAGCCTATCTAATATTATTTAGATTAAATACTAGTACTCAATTTTAAAAAGAAGCTAACGTTTTATTATAGTTGAAGTTCCTTCTAATTTAACATCCAAATCATACGTGTCATGATATATTAAAGTCAGTAATTTTTATACTGTATTCAAGTAGTATTAGTAGTGTGTTATTGCTGTAAAAATTTAAACTAAAGCTATTTATGATTAATGCTATTATTACTATAGTAGATTATTTGTGTTATCTTAATAGGAATACTAGTTTACTATTATGTACATATAAATTGTGTACATATATAATATATGTTAAAACTAATAATTTTTCATATTATATTCAATATGGTATGTTATTGCTGTAGACAATTAAAATTGTAGAAGGATGTTTATTTATACCGATGATTAACTCAGTAAATAAGATAATAGTTACTGATGTTATTTTAATAACATGCTAGTATGGCATGATTAGAATAAATAAGTAAAACATTTATAACATATCAACTGTGATTTTATGCAGCTGAAATAGTATAACGATACATTATGCACTGGACTAATAGATTAATACATTACAATGCACATGATCCTATATCATACCTATATACCCCGTCTGGCCAATCTAATAAATCTAAAGCTGCATATGCTTGATGTTTTGCACTAGCTAGATTTTCACCTTGTGCTACGATATTAAGCACTCTACCGGCATCTGATACCCAATTATCTCCATCTTTTCTGGTCCCTGCATGTAATAGCTGGATATTAGGTAGTTTTTCAATTTCCTCTATTCCCTTAATTATAGAGCCCTTCTTGTATTCTCCTGGATATCCACGACTAGCCACTACTACACATAGAGCAGCTTTTTTATTTAATTCCACTGATTCATTACTTAGTTTTCCTTTTGCTGTAAGTGATAAAAGTTTTAGAAGATCAGAATTTAAACGTGGTAAAATTGACTGTGTTTCAGGATCACCAAAACGAACATTATATTCAAGTAATTTAGGTTCATTTTTCTTTATGATTATACCGGCAAATAATAAGCCCCTAAACTGTATATTCATGTTAAACATTGCTTTGATAGTAGGGTATATTATCTTTTGAATTATGATATATTCCATTTCTTGTGTGATAATGTTTGGTTTGGAATATGATCCCATACCGCCGGTATTAGGTCCTTTATTATGATCTCCTATAGTTTTGTAATCTTGTGCAACTCCTAGTATTATTGGATTAGATCCGTCAACTAATGTAAAGAAACTAATTTCCTTGCCTTCAAGAAATTCTTCAATAATTACAGCGTGTCCTGCTTCTCCAAATTTATTGCCTAATAACATTGCATTTACAGCATTATGAGCTTCTTCATGTGTATAACATATGATAGTTCCTTTACCTTGTGCGAGTCCATCTGCTTTTACTACTAAAGGTAACTTCTGTTTATCAATGAATTTACAGGCTGGTCCTACATCAATAAAATAACCATACTTTGCTGTAGGTATTCCATATCTTATACATAATTCTTTTGTGAAACCTTTTGAAGACTCGAGACGAGCTGCAGCTTTCGATGGACCAAATACAAGTATTCCTTCCTCTGTTAGTGCATCTGACAAACCATTCATTAATGCTATTTCTGGGCCTATGATTACTAAATCAATTTTCTCTTTCTTACATATCTGGATTACTTCTATGGTATTATTGACATCTACATCTATTATTTCTGCTAAATTTTCCATTCCTTCACGTCCTGGTGCAATAAATAGCTTGTTTAATAGTGTGGACTTGCGAATGCTATGTAACATTGCATGCTCACGTCCACCGGAACCAATTACCAATACATTCATTAGCATGCTCCTTTAGTTTATGTGTACTTGTGAATTCTAGTATCAATCTTGTGGTTGTCAATAGTATTAATGAGTGTACCTTTTTATACAAGGATGTGCGTAAAAATTGCTTGTCTCAGACAGATCTTTATGTTTCAATAAGTTTTAATTTTTATATTATATAGTATAGGTGATTAATTATGTATCACTTGAAGGTTTTTAAGAATATATTAGTTCTGATAAGTTGCCTTTTTATTGTTAGTTGTGCTTTCTTGAGTAAGGAACGTGTTGTAAAATCTGTTGAAAATAGAACAGCGGATGGAATATATGAAAGTGCTTTAAAGAAGTCTAGTAATAAACAGTATAAGGATGCTGTGAAAGATCTTGAAGAAATAGATAGTCTATATCCATTCTCTCCAGTAGCTATTAAAGCTCGTATTATGATGTCATTTTTAAATTATGAATTAGAAAATTATTCACGTGCGGCAACTTATGCAGAAGATTATATAAATCTATATCCTGATAGTGAGGATATAGATGTTGCGTATTATTTACGTATTATGGCAAATTACATGCAGATTAATGATATAGACCGTGACCAAAGTGTTGCATATAAAGTTTCAGAATTATTAGATGAATTTGTACGTTTGTTCCCTAATTCTCAGTATTTAGAAGAAGTGAACTTAAGATTAAACATGGTGCATGAGCATATTGCGGCAAAAGAATTTTCAATAGGTAAATTTTATTTACAACGTGGAGAGTATGTTGCTGCTATTAGAAGATTTAGTACTATCCTGAAGCGTTACAAGAATACAAGATATTTTCCAGAAAGTGTCTATAGAACTGCTGAAGCGTATTTATCTCTAGGAGATAAGGATGCTTATAAAAAGTATATATCTTTACTACAGGAATGCTGTGTAGGTAGTGAGTGGTATGTATTGTCCCATAACTAAAAAAGACTTTTCGGTAAAATGGGTACTCAATGAATATAGAGTACGTTCTGTATAAAGGGTGTGGTATTTAATTGTAGTGGTATACTTTGCTTGTAGATAGGTAAAGATACTTATAAGAAAATGTGTATTTATTATCGGAGATCTTTTGTAGGTAATATGTATTATCACAATATGGCAGGGTATCTGTTGTATCAAGTGTCGATATATAATATGTTAGACATTCGTTGTACCGCAAGTATATAAGACATCACTAACTTTATGATTTTTCAGTTATATTTTATTTTTTGTGATACTAGTCTGTGTAATAACTTGGTTATTAATTATAAGTTTTGTTTTGAAACTACTATTATATAGTACTTTATAGTATAACCAGATACTGTGTGATATTAGTTCATATAATTGATCAATTTAATTGATACTTATTAAGTGGTGCAATATAAGAAGCTACTGTTTTTTTATATGTAGTTGTTATATAGGTATTTATCTGTATATGAAGTTTCCTTATATTGACTTATGAATACATTTTAATGTTTTATTGTATTAAAAATAGGATAATGACTGTAAATTGTACATTAAAGCAGTTGCATAATTTGTGATTTGTGTATTTTCTATATTTTATATCTAATTATGTAGTTAATGAAAAGTACTGTAAACAAGAATGCTTTGATATGTACTAATTTTATGATTAATCTATTACAATAGATAATATAAGTATATAGTTTGTTATTATTTTTTGTGTTGTAACATTACTGTAAGCTAAAAACTAGAAAGCATTATGCAAGTAAATAAAATGAAAAGATAGATGATTGAATACGTGAACATTACTCTGTAATGATAAGAAATACTTGATTTAAATACTTGAAAAGCTTGTACTACAAACATTAATCCAAGTGGTATTGCTGTTATTTCATATAACACTGGGTCTTTTAGGAAAAGCCCTGGTAATAACGTTATTGGGAATAGCAGAATACTATAGACTAATATATGAATTTTAGTAGTAAATATTCCATGTGTCACTGGTAACATTGGTATTTTTGCTTTTTCATATTCATGATAGTTTAACAATGATAATGCCCAAAAGTGTGGAGGAGTCCACATAAAAATAATCAAGAACAATACTAAACTTTCTATAGAAATAGACCCAGTAACAGATGTCCATCCAATGATAGGTGGTAATGCTCCTGCAGCTCCTCCTATTACTATGTTTTGTGGCGTTCTTCTTTTGAGATACATTGTATATACATAGATATAAAATCCAATGCTAATAGCTAGAAGTATACCGGATATGTAATTTACTGCTATCATCATTATTGTTACTGATATGAATGACAATACCAGTCCAACTTCAAGAGCACTAGATCTGGAAATTTTTCCAGCAGGTATAGGGCGTGTTTTTGTTCTTGTCATTAGTGCATCTATATCACTATCATACCACATGTTTATTGCTCCAGCAGCTCCAGATCCTAATGCTATACATAGTGTACTAATTACTGCAATTAAAGGATGAATGTTACCTGGAGCGATTATTATTCCTGTAACTCCTGTGAGGACAACAAGATACATAATCTTTGGTTTAAGCAAATGCCAATAATCTGATATCTCATGTATTAATGGTAACTTCATAGTACTGGATTGTATTCCCATATTTAATCAACCTTTGGAATGTCTTCAAAGGTATGGAAAGGTGCAGGTGATGGGATTGTCCATTCTAATGTATCACCTCCCCATGGGTTGCTGGGGGCTGCTTTGCCTTTTTTTAGAGTATGGATTACAATATAAATAAAAAACAATGCAGATAAGAATGATAGTCCTGCACCTACAGATGATATATAGTTCCATGGTATGAATGCATCTGGGTAATCTGGAATACGTCTTGGCATGCCAGATATTCCTAAGAAATGTTGTGGTAGGAATGTAATATTCGTTGAAAGAAAGGTTAACCAAAAATGTATTTTACCTAAGCATTCATTATATTGTTTTCCTGATATTTTTCCTATCCAGTAGTAAAATGCAGCAAAAGCTGCAAATAGTGCTGCGATTGACATGACATAGTGAAAATGTCCTACTACATAATATGTATCATGTAGTGCTTTATCTATACCACCATGTGAAATTACAATTCCTGTTACTCCACCTATAACAAATACAAAAATAAATCCTATTGAAAAAAGCATGGGGGTTTTAAACTCTATCTGTCCTCCCCACATGGTTGCGATCCAACTAAATACTTTCACACCTGTCAGAACACCTATTAACATAGTAGTAACACTAAAGTATGTTACTGTTTCTGCACTAAGCCCTACAGTGAACATGTGATGAGCCCATACCACTGCACCAACTGCAGCAATACCTAGTAATGCTAACACCATACCCAAGTATCCAAAAACTGCTTTGTGTGAAAAAGTTGATACAATTTGACTGATTATTCCAAACGCAGGAAATATAATTATGTATACTTCTGGGTGTCCAAAAAACCAAAATAAATGTTGAAATAGTAGAGGATCTCCTCCACCAGCAGGATCAAAAAAACTTGTTCCGAAGTTTCTATCTGTTAAAAGCATTGTAACTGCTCCACCAAGAACTGGAATTGTAACAATTAACATAAAAGATGTTAATAATACAGTCCAGACAAATAATGGCATTTTTAAGAGTGTCATACCAGGAGCACGCATATTGAATATTGTGACAATAAAGTTAATTGCACCGATAACTGATGAGGCTCCAGCAACATGAACTGCAAATATTGCTACATCTACTGCTGCACTTGGATGAGAATTTATATATGATAATGGTGGATATAAAGTCCAACCTGTACCTGCACCTTCTCCTATAAATACAGAAGTGCATAGTAAAATTAGTGATGATACTAATAACCAAAAACTTACGTTATTAAGACGCGGAAATGCCATATCTGGAGCTCCTATAAGTAATGGCACAAACCAATTACCAAAGCCTCCAGTTAAAGCAGGCATAATCATGAAGAATACCATGATTAATGCATGACCTGTTACTATAACATTGTATAACTGATAGTTATTGTCTAACACATTAATATGTGCAAGTTGTAATCTTAATATGAGAGAAAAAAACCCTCCTACAATACCACCTATAATAGAAAAAATTATATATAATGTACCTATATCTTTATGGTTTGTTGAAAACAACCAACGTTTTATTCCTTGTGGTATGTGTTCACTACTCATGTATACCTCTATAGCTCAAGCGTCTTTTCTTGTATCCATTTGTCAAACTGCTCCTTTTCAACAGCAACGATTACTATTGGCATGAATCCATGTAATCTACCGCAAAGTTCTGAGCATTGACCGTAATAAGTTCCTGGAGTTTTAATGTTAAACCATGCTTCATTCAATCTACCTGGAACTGCATCAATTTTTATTCCTAGTGCTGGGACAGCCCAACTATGTATTACGTCAGCACTTGTTACTTGCAATAAAATATTTGTATTGATTGGTACAACAACTCTATTGTCAACTTCAAGTAATCGTAATTCACCATCTTGTAAACTACTTGATTCTTTCATGTAGCTATCAAAAGAAAGATTCTTATGGTCTGGATAGACATATCCCCAATACCATTGATATCCAATTGCTTTGAGTGTCATTTCTACATGAGGAATTTTTTGTTGATGCCTAATAAGTTTAACATTACTTATGGTGAGAAATCCTACAATTATTAGGGGAATTAATGTCCATAATATTTCTAAAGCAGTATTATGAGAATTTTTCGTATTGAACACTACTTTTTCTTCAGGTTTTTTCCTGAATCTTATGATTACATATGTCATTATGGTAAAAACTACAAGTGTAACTATCGACATGACAATCATAACAAAGTTATGTGACTTTATGATGGATTCCATTATATCTGTTACAGGAGTCTGAAAACCCATTTGCCATGGTGTAGGTGATGATGCAAATGTGCTAAAAGAAATAAATAGACAGAAAAAAAAGATAATAAGTCTTAACATAACACTACATTATTAATCATTTTATCTTTATCATTTTGATCGCAAAAATGCAATAATTTTATGCTATTTAATTTATCTAAAAATGTCTTTAATAATCTAATATTAAGTTTAGTATAAAATAAATGCTAAAGGGTTTTTAAATATTTAATAATAGGAGACTGAGAGTAGTTTCCTAATATGAAATTAATTAATTATGCTAATATTCTAAACTTAATTTATAAAAAAATATATAATTCTTATGGTTTTTAATATTCAGATAGTAAAATTAGACTGTTGTCAGCTTTACAATAACTGTGCTAGATATTTCAGAATATTAGTAAAATTTAATCTTATACATCAGACTATCTGGTACTATTTTTCATAAAATTGCTGTAGTGGTGTTAAAAATTAATAATATTAAGATTGTAGTTGTTATACTTTAAGAGTGTTAGGTGAACTATGCTGTATTTATCGAGTTGCGAGTGTATTGTGAAATTATATTTGTATATTACTTGAGATTATATTATTTATACTTGTAAAACATTATTAATATAATTTTGTCAAAACTACTAATCAGAGTACAGTAATATTTTAAGCATTATTTTGAAATGCAGTATTTTATTAAGTAACTACTAGAATTTGAGATTTTATAGGTAGTATACTATACTTTTCTAAGTCTAATGAGTCAATTTTGGTATATTTGATAGTTGCTGTTTTTTTTACATAATTAATGGTACTACTATTCTGTGTTTATAGAGTATTATCATGAGTTTATTAAAAACTACTAGCTAGATGACAATAATTTTTTTAACTTGTTGTATGTAAGTTTGATTGTGAATCAAGTTTGAAGCTAGAGTGTAAATATTGTGTTGCTAGTTGGCCATCTTTTCTTAATACTAGTACGCTAATTTTAATTTCTGAAGTAGTAACTGCAAGTATTGTTATATTATTGGATGTCAGTGTGTCGAACATTTTATACGCTATGCCAGGATGAGAAATCATACCAACTCCAATCACTGAAACCTTTGCAACATCTGGGTTGATTATTAATTCTTCATACATAAGTTTATCTTTTATTTTGATTAATAGTGTTTCTGTTATGGATAAGTCTTCTTCTGGTATTGTAAATGTTATATCGTTTGCATTGTTATCCATATTCTGAATAATCATATCAACATTTATGCCATTGTCTGCTATGATACTAAATAATGTAGTAATACCAAATAGAGCTCTAACTTTTTTTAACGTAATACTTGCTGTGTTACTATTATATGTAATACCAGTGATTAACTGACTTTCCATTTCGATTTCTCCTTTTTTACATAATATTGTTCCTTTTATAGAATTGAATGTAGATAATACATGCAGCTTTATATTATATTTCATTGCTAATTCTACTGAACGTACTTGTAGTACCTTAGCTCCAAGGGAAGCCATCTCGATCATCTCATCATATGCGATATAATCTAATTTACGTGCTTTTGGTACTATGTTAGGATCTGATGTGTATATTCCATCTACATCTGTGTATATATAGCATAGATCTATTCCTAATGCTGCAGCGATAGCTACTGCTGAAGTATCTGATCCTCCTCTGCCTAGTGTTGTAACTCTGTTTTCCTTATGCATTCCTTGAAATCCAGCGATTATAGCAACGTCATTATTAACTAAGAAATCTTGTAATGCAGAGGTATTGATTTCCATTATTCTTGCTTTGGTATGATCATCAGTTGTTACTATAGGTAATTGCCATCCTAACCATGACTGTGCTTTAATTCCTAGTTTTTGTAGAGCTAAGGATAACATACCACATGAGATTTGTTCTCCAGAGGAAATAATCAAATCATATTCCGATAGTTCATTATAGGATTTTACATCGGAAATTTCTTTTATTTGGGAAATAATGTTATCGGTAAACTTACCCATAGCAGAAACTATGACTACTACTTTATGGTTACTACAAACATCTTGTTTGATTATTTCTGTTACTTGATTAATACATTTAATATTTTGTAAGGAAGTACCACCAAATTTTTTTACTAGAATCTTAGTCATTGCTATATGCTAGAAATATTTAAGTCCTAAATATAAGCGATTTTTTGTATGTTGCAAAGTTGTAATATTGATAAAATAAGGTCTGTAATAGTATACTTCATAATATCTTTTTTCTTTGTTTGATTAAATAAAGATTTGGTTTATTATGAATTGTCAATGAATACATCATTAGTGAAATTGATGTGTTTATACTATAGATATAATGTATTGTTATGAGATGTTACAATTAAAAGTTCACTTGTATTGATTTCTATAAGCATACTGTATCTAGTATAGTATAAATGTGTATTATATCCTCTAAATGGAATTATTGTGATATATTAATTGTTATTATTCAGAAGTGATATTGTTGTTTTATGAGAAATATATATGTGACTACTCCTATTTATTATGTTAATGATGTTCCACATATAGGGCATGTCTATACAACTTTAATATCTGATATTATTGCAAGGTTTAAGCGTCTTGATGGTTATAATGTAAAGTTTATTACTGGAACTGATGAACATGGTCAGAAAATAGAAAAAGCAGCTGCAAAGGCTAATAAATCATTAGTGGAGTTTACTGATCATGCTAGTGCTATTTTTCAACACTTGGCAGGTGTTATGAACTTTAGTCATGATGATTTTATTCGTACAACGGAAATCAGGCATAAAAAGGCAGTTACAGGATTATGGAGACGTTTATATAATTATGGAAAGATATATTTAGGTAATTATGCTGGATGGTATGCAGTTAGGGATGAAACATTTTACCAAGAGAAAGAGTTAATTGATGGCAAAGCTCCTACTGGTGCTGAAGTAGAATGGGTAGAAGAGCCGAGTTATTTTTTTCGGTTATCTCATTTTCAAGAAAGGTTATTAGATTTTTATGATAAACATCCGAATTTTATTATACCTAAACATCGTTATAATGAAGTTATCTCTTTTGTTAAGTCTGGATTGAAAGATATTTCTATATCACGACAAAATATTTCTTGGGGGATAAGTGTACCGGAGGATGATAATCATATTATTTATGTATGGATTGATGCTTTAACAAATTACTTAACAACTCTGGGGTTTCCTGAGATTAATAGTAGTGAATATAAAAATTATTGGGTTGATGAAAATAGTACAGTTGTTCATGTAGTAGGAAAGGATATATTGAGATTTCATGCAGTATATTGGCCAGCTATTTTAATGGCTGCTGAGTTACCATTGCCTAAACAAATTTTAGCACATGGTTGGTGGACTAATGAAGGACAGAAGATTTCCAAATCATTAGGAAATGTGATTAATCCTTTTGAATTAATTGAAGAATTTGGTGTTGATCAGGTTAGGTACTTCTTAATTAAAGAAATGCCAGTAGGTAATGATGGTGATTATAAGAGAAGTAGTATTATTAATTGTATAAATTGTGATTTAGCAAATAATATTGGTAATTTAGTACAAAGGACTGTTTCGCTTTTGCATAAAGAATGTCGTGGAACAATACCAAATGTGGCAAGTAGTCTATTTCAGGATGAGGATGCTTTACCAAATTATCAAGAGATTTTGGAAAATGTTAGAATTTGTATTAATCAGTACAACCTTAATGGTATGATACATATTGTAGAAGAATTGTCATCTATAGCAAATGAATATATTGCATTTAGAGCTCCATGGAAGTTATCTAAAACTGATCCTATAGTTATGCAAGCTGTGTTATATAAGTTACTTGAATATATAAGATGTGTTGGATTACTATTGCAGCCTATAATGCCATATTTATCATCTAAAATATTGGATCAGATTGCATTATCAGAGTACAAACGTAGTTTTAATAATTTTGCTGTACCTATAGATACGGGAATAATTTTACCAAAACCTGAACCTATTTTTACAAAAATTATATAATTTTGATAATAGTGTAATAAAATATTGTCCTATATTATTCAATATTTCAAATAATACTAAACGTTATATCAATCAATATAATAGTATACTAATATCGATATTGATAGTTTGTATATGAAAATAGGTAATTATTCTTTCTAGTTTATTATTCTAATGTTCATGTTCTGTATTATTCAAATGTTTCAAGTAATGTTAAAGTTATGTCAATGAATGTAATAGTATACTAATATCAATATTGATATTTGTGTATGAAAATAGGTAATTATTCTTTCTAGTTTATTATCCTAATGTTCATGTTCTGTATTATTCAAATGTTTCAAGTAATGTTAAAGTTATGTCAATGAATGTAATAGTATACTAATATCAATATTGATAGTTTGTATATGAAAATAGGTAATTATTCTTTCTAGTTTATTATCCTAATATTCATGTTCTGTATTATTCGAATATTTCAAGTAATGTTAAACGTTATATCAATGAATATAATAGTATACTAATATCAATATTGATGTTTGTATATGAAAATAGGTAATTATTCTTTCTAGTTTATTATCCTAATATTCATGTTCTGTATTATTCGAATATTTCAAGTAATGTTAAACGTTATCTCAATGAATGTAATAGTATACTAATATCAATATTGATAGTTTGTATATGAAAATAGGTAATTATTCTTTCTAGTTTATTATCCTGATATTCATGTTCTAATTTATCTGTATTAGTAATATGTTGAGATGTGTAAAAATATATTGTTGTATGAGAATGTTCTTCTAAAGGTCTTTGATAATCATTAATGTAATTATTTGCCATATAGTGTTGAGAGTTTGTTTTATATGGAAATTAGTTATTATTTTTTTATTACTTGGTATTAAAGGTCAAATTTGCTTATGCTAGTAATGTATATATAAAATGCTTTACGTGTAATCAATGGTAATACAAAAGTAGTGTATTGAATATTTAGTGATTCCAGATAATCTTAAAAAATTATGTAATAAGTACAGTAATTTATTAGTATGTTATTAGTAATTCTCATTTGTAAAGATTTAGTATTTTCCGATAGTTGATACTTGATAATAATTTAATGATTCTTAATATTACTGTTGAATATAATTGGTAAGAATTTTGAGTGTAATTGTTGTCTAGTAGTTACAAATGTTATATGTAGTTTATTTGCTATAGTTAATAAATGTTCCTGATAGGATCAAGCAATTAATAATTAAAATTGTGGTGTGTATATGTTTATAATATGTCATATAAAAATACATATGAACTACTTGTTTTTTATATAATTTAGATACTGCTACAACTAATTTAACAAAGTTTTATATTGATAACTTGTTTTATGAATACACAGTATAACTATATAAAAATATTATTTACATAAATGTTGCACAGTTTCATTTATAACAGTATTGGTTATTGTGGACAACTGGAAATTATGATTAATACTATACTTTCCATGCGGTATATAGTGTAACTATACCAAAACATAGATTTCTATATCTTGCTTGAACGAAGTTTGAATTCTGTATTTCTTGTATAAAATCATCTTGATATGGAAACGCTTGTATACTGTCTACTAGGTATTGATAAGACGCTCTATCTTTTGCTACTAACTGTCCAATATTGGGAATAACTTTAAATGAATAAAAGTTGTATAATGTATAAAGACAATGGTTCTTTTTTAAAGGGGAGAATTCTAAACATATAAATTTACCTCCAGGTTTGAGAATTCTATATGCTTCATTTAGTGCTAGTTGTCTATTAGAAACATTGCGTATACCAAAAGAAATAGTATAGTAGTCAAATGTGTTGTCGTAGAATGGTAATTGTTCTGCGTTGCCACATACCCATTTTAGATTTAATATGTTTGCATTTACAGCATTATTCCTTCCACGATTTAACATATTGATATTAATATCGCATACAACAATATCTACATCTTTTTTGTAGTTTGCTACCTTTACTGCTATATCCCCAGTACCACATGCTACGTCAAGTAAACTGCCTTTGTGAATACTTTGAACAACTTGATCCTTCCATAATCTATGAAGACCAAAGCTCATGATATCATTCATTATATCGTAACGAGATGCTACTGATGTAAAAACCTGATGGACAAATTTTGACTTTTCCTTCATTGATATCTATATATGCTTATAGTATAAATTTTGACAAATCTAACTGTTTTGAGATATTTTCAAGTTTTTTCTTTACATACTCACTATCTATTACATATGTTTTACCACTATTTTCTGTTGCAGTATAACTAATGTCTTCCATTAATTTTTCAAGGATAGTGTGTAATCTACGAGCACCAATGTTTTCAACTTCTCTGTTTACTGTAGATGCAATATCTGCAATAGTAGATACTCCTTCATCAGTAAAATCAATGGTGATATTTTCTGTTTTCATCAATGCGCAATACTGTTTGAGTAAGCTTGATTCTGGTTCTGTTAGAATTCTTATTAAATCATCCTTACTGAGAGGCTTAAGTTCTACTCTAATAGGAAGACGCCCTTGTAATTCAGGTAATAAGTCAGAAGGTTTAGCTAAATGAAAAGCACCAGATGCTATAAACAAAATATGATCAGTTGTAATAGTACCATATTTTGTAGTAACACTTGTTCCTTCAAGTAGTGGTAAAAGATCTCTTTGTACTCCTTCTCTGTTAACTTCTCCTCTAATCTCTGTACGAGCTGCAATTTTATCTATTTCATCTAAAAATACGATTCCATCATTGCTAGCAAGTTGGAGAGCTTCTTTAACAATTTTATCTTCATCGATTAACTTTTCACTTTCTTCGTTGATTAGTAATTCCCTTGCTTCTTTTACTGTAACTTTTACAGTTTTGAGTTGCTTATTGTTTCCTAGCATTTTGTGAACGATTTCACTTATGTTCATTACTCCAACTTGACTACCTGGTATGTTTGGTACGTCTATTGGCGGTATTGGACTTTTACTTTCTTTAATGGAGATGGAAATTTCAGAGTTTTCAAATTCCCCATTTTTTAATTTTTCTTGAAAAATAGTTTTAGTTTCTTGACTTGCATCAGATCCTATTAAGGCATCTAAAATTATATTCTCTGATAGATCCTTTGCTTTTTTTTGTACAGCTTTACGAAATCTCTCTTTTACTAAATTAATGGCTACATCAACTAGATCTCTTATTATGGAGTCTACATCTCTTCCTACATAACCAATCTCAGTAAATTTTGTTGCTTCGACTTTTATGAATGGAGCTTTTGCAAGTTTTGCTAACCTACGTGCTATTTCTGTTTTTCCAACCCCTGTATGTCCTATCATAAGAATATTTTTTGGGATAATGTCTTCGCGTAAAGGTTCAGGTACCCTGTTACGACGCCAACGATTTCTTAAAGCAATAGCTACAGCACGTTTTGCATCTGCTTGTCCTATGATAAACCTATCTAACTCCTGTGTTATTTGTTGTGGTGTTAATTCTTGAGAGCTATGATCATAAAAATTTATTTCATCTTCTTGTATTGGTGTACTGTGAGTATATGGAATATTTTGTGTAACTTCCTGAGTGTTCATATCACTGCTGTTTTCTATATTGTTTAGTTCATCATTTAAGTTTAATTTATTACTTGGTGTAAGAAACATTTTTAATCCTCTATTTTTTCCATAATGATATTGTTATTTGTATAGATACATATTTCAGCAGCTATATTCATTGCGGTAGTAACTATGTACTCTAAAGTCATGTTTTGAGAAAATTTGTCATTGGATTCGCATAATGCCTTTGCTGCAGCTAACGCATAATTCCCCCCTGAGCCAATAGCTGCAATACCATTTTCTGGCTCTAACACATCGCCATTACCTGATATTACGAGGGATACAGACTTATCAGCTACAATCATCATTGCTTCTAATCTCCGCAAGTACCTATCCATTCTCCAATCTTTTGCTAATTCTACACATGCACGGAGCAGTTGTCCAGGGTGCTTTTCTAGTTTGCCTTCAAGTCTTTCAAAAAGTGTGAACGCATCGGCTGTTGCACCTGCAAATCCGGTAATAACTGTATCATTAGCTAAACGCTTTACTTTTTTTGCTGAATTTTTCATTACAGTATGTCCTAACGACACTTGTCCATCTCCTGCAATAATTACATGGTTGTTTCTACGTATGCATAAGATAGTAGTACCATACATTTTACTATTGTCTTTGTGTTCCATTACTTAAGCTCCTAGTGGTATATAGTTATGATCTGAGAATCCATTTTTACATACATGGTTCCGTTAACATTACCTAGAAAGTGAATTTCAGATACATAGCTAACTACGTATACAATTTTACATCTGAAATTATATACTATATTAATAATACGTGTAGCATTTCTTTTTTTCTGAATATTTTAGGAAATGCTGAAATTTGTAATCTATAACATATTAATAATTATGAAATCATTGTTTACTTGTAACAGAATAATAGTATTCTGACAAACAATTTTGTTAGTGTAGTAAAATATTGCATGTTACTTCTGATAAATTTACATATATTTTACACTTGAATAAAAATAATAATATTTCTGAAATCTATCTTTTTAGTTTTTTGTTATAAGATATAAACCATAACTAACTAAATTCATAATGTTATTATATGATTAAAGCACTATAACTGATTTCGAATGTCATAGTACTGCTTACAATGTAATAAAATATTACATTGCAACTTAGTTGTTGTTCATGTCTAATATGTAGAAATGTTGTATATAATATTTTATGTGAATATCTATAGTCTAATTTAAACACATTATTGTGTTTCTCTATGATAAATGTTATATTATATTGAGGTGTTGGTTTATGTATGAGATTCTTTATTAAGAATGTTTTACTATGACATTGCATCCAGTTATCTATATGTCATAATTTAAATACATTATATGTAATATTTCTATTGTGAATTACAAATGTTGTATAATAGCTTAGAAATGTGTATGACATTATTAACTAGGAATGTTTATCAATATCTTTCATGTAGCTTGAGTTATAAATGTATGTTACAATATTAATACCTAGTTTTAGGTGTAATGGTTGATGTGTATCTTGTAGTGCTATAATTTCTCATTTTCATTACTGATATTAGTATATAACCAAAAAGTTTTTTTATTTGTACGTTTTTAAATGTTGTGTATAATGAAAAAACCGGGGATGGGGTCTATATTACAATAATCATTACACACAATAAAATTTAGTAGTGTATGTGTCATATTGTAAGTATGTGTGTTAATTTAGTGGATAGTCGATCTAGTGATTAATATGATATGTGCTGGTGTTTCTATACTTATTACTAATAACTGATTAGTTAAGTCTGCTTTTATTAGTGTTTGTAAATAACAAGTGTATTGATTAGGTATCATTGAGGTTATGAGTGTTTTATATATTGTCAAAATAAAAAAGTATGCTAGTTTAGTAATTGTGTGACTGTAGATACAGGTTTTCATTATTTAGACATCTGCAGTGGAGAATTTGTCTTACTAATTAATCTGTTAAAAAGTACTAAATTTATTAATTTAATGTGTGGATCTAGTAATTCATTAGTGTAATAAAATGTATAACTGGAAAGCGTTCATAAAATCAACTTATTTTAAGTGTAATAGAGAGTTATTATGTTGGAATCAGAAGATATTCTTTTAGTGAAGGAAGAGGAAGTAATAGAGGGTATACAAAGTGAAGAAGAGGTTAAGGTACCTGAGGATAAAGGAGTAGGGGTTAAAGTATTAGATTTAAGTGAATTAAAGAAGAAGAGTATAGAGGATCTGCTAAAGATAGCAGAAGAGCTGGGTGTGGTCAGTAATGGAAGGATGCTAAAACAGGAAATAATATTTCACTTAATGAAGAAAGTAGTAAATGATGGAGGAGCTGCAATAGGAGGTGGAGTAGTAGAGATATTATCCGATGGCTTTGGATTTTTAAGATCTCCTGAAGCAAATTATGCTGCTAGTAGTGATGATGTATATATTTCAGCAGGACAAATAAAGAAATTTAATTTAAGGACTGGTGATATAGTAAGTGGGGAGATTAGAGCTCCAAGTGAGAAAGAAAGATATTTTACATTAGTAAAGGCACATAGCATTAACTTTACAGATATGGGGAAGCTACAAAGATATGTGCATTTTGATGACCTAATACCTTTATATCCGGAGGAAAGGATACTATTAGAGTGCAATGACCCTATAAGCTTAAGTAAGAAAGATATAAGCATGAGAGTAATAGATATAGTAGCACCATTAGGTAAAGGACAGAGGGCATTGATAGTTGCGCCGCCAAGGGCTGGGAAAACAATAATATTACAGCAAATAGCGCATTCAATATCTGTAAATCATCCAGATATTGAATTAATAGTATTATTAATCGGTGAAAGGCCAGAAGAAGTGACAGATATGTGTAGATCAGTGAAGGGTGAAGTAGTGAGTTCAACATTTGATGAGCCTGGATATAGACATGTACAGCTTGCAGAGATTGTAATAGAGAAGGCAAAGAGAATGGTGGAGCATAGGAAAAATGTTGTAATATTATTAGATTCAATTACAAGATTAGCAAGAGCATATAACTCTGTAATACCTTCATCTGGGAAGGTATTAACAGGTGGGGTAGATTCTAATGCCTTACAAAGACCTAAGAGATTTTTTGGTGCTGCAAGAAATATAGAGAATGGAGGATCATTAACAATAATAGCAACTGCATTGATTGAGACAGGATCAAAGATGGATGAAGTAATCTTTGAGGAATTTAAGGGTACTGGAAATTGTGAAATAATATTAGATAGGAAAATATCAGATAAGAGAGTGTATCCTGCGATAGACATTTCAAAATCTGGTACAAGAAAAGAAGATATGTTAATAGATCATGTGTGTTTAAAGAAAGTATGGTTATTGAGAAGATTATTATCATCTATGGGTTCTGTTGAAGCTATGGAGTTTTTAAGAGATAAGTTATCAATAACGAAAGATAACAATGAGTTTTTCGATATGATGAATAGCTAGTTAGCCGATAGTAAAGTATGGTTTTATATACCTGTAATTTAAGTTATATCTGTCTATAGATATATTAATGTATAACAATTAAATTATATAAATTTTTTATTATAAAATTTGTGTTAAGTAATAATATGTTATCTTGATTAAAAAACATACTATTCTGTCATTTGATATGTGAATTGCATGATTTGTAGTTTTGGTAATACATGAACTATGTTCTATTATATTCTTAATGTGTAAGTAGTAATTATTTAAATATGGTAAACTATATATACTGATTAATATGGTTTTGAATGTAATAGATCTTCTAGTTTGTCATTTTATGTTTAATATGTGAATTATATAATTTGTAGATTAAATAATATTAATAACTGATATATAATCTAGAACTACGATGATGGAGTTCTAATATTAATGAGTATTGCTATACAAGAATATGTATTTAATTAGCTATAGGTTTGTGTATTGAGCTATATACAGTGTTCTAATGCTAATTTGCGATTGAAATTTTTTACTTAACTTACCTGAAATGGATTTGTAATGCTGATATTGTTAAAATTACATATAGTAATTATCTAAAGCTCAAAAATTTATAGCAACTACTATATTTTTAACTAGTTATAAATTAATGATATTTGAAATCATGTTATTCTTTATACATAAACTATATCCTTGTTATATTCCTGGTAGGTGAGTATTGCGATTGGTAGCTATATAACTATGGCTATGCTGTTTTGTATGTAGTACTACTTAATTTATCAATACTGTATTATGTATAAATTATATAATTGTTAGCTTTGGTTATGTGTATCTGTTAAGTAATATCTAAATAATGATTATCCAACATTAGAACTTAATTAGAAAAAATAACTTTTAAGTGTAGTTTAATAATATGAGCATTTATATATAGATTGCGTAGTTTACTCAGAGTGGAAAACAGTTATTTGGTAGGTGTGTATTATTGATTATATCTTATGTATGAATTGTATTAGTTATATATAACTATGTATATATTAGCTAATCTCTAAATAATGATTATTTAACATTGGAACTTAGTTAGAGAAAATAATTTTATTTAAGTGTAGTTTATAATATAAGCATTTATATATAGATTGCGTAGTTTACTCAGAGTAGAAAACAGTTATTTGATAGGTATGTATTACTGTTTTAGTAGTGTATCACGAGCTTCATTTAATTTTTGAGCTAGGTAAGGAGAACCACCTCTGTCAGGATGTATCGATTTCATTAATTTGTGGTATGCTGCATTAATTTGTTCGTGAGTTACACCATTTTGTAGTCCTAATATTTCAAGTGCTTCCTGTCTTGATAGCTTGCTGCCTGTACTTTTAATGTTAGTGTAAGTATTTGCTTCATTTAGTACTCGATTTAGAGTGGAAGTTATAATTTCACTCATGTTTATAATACTGTTTCTTTTGAATAAGAAAAATATAAACAGTGCAACAACTGGCAATACAAATATAACGCCTATTATACAGAATATCACTAAGAAAATAAACCACATACAAATGACTTGATTTAAGTACGGTATACCAATATTATCAGTAAAAGTACTTTTTTGTAAATGGTTTATTATGTTTATACAAATTGAAGACACTCCAAATCCTAATACTCTAAAGTTTATGCCAGGAATTCCTGTTAATAATGGAAAAATTGGTGAATTTACTGATAGTATTACAGCTGAAAGTTCACCTTTTGCTAAAGCACTTTTTGAAATTGAACATATAGTGAGTGTATTTTTTGGAGGTGATTTTATATCAGTTACAAAATCTAGTGATATTGAATGGGATGTTTTAAAGCCAGAAATATTAACTGTAATTATGGATTTCTTAACACTTAATCCAAATGATTCTGTAGAAAATAATGATGAAGAAGATTTACAAGAGTTTTTTGATGCAAAAGATGAAGAAATAGTTAGCAAGATTAAAGAATTAATAGATGATTATATTAAGCCAGCTGTTGCACAAGATGGAGGGGATATAAAATTTAAAGGATATAGTAATGGTATAGTATTTGTAAAATTAAGGGGAGCATGTTCAGGTTGTCCTAGTGCATCTATTACTTTAAAAGAAGGTATATATAACATGCTGACTTATTATCTACCAGATATACAAAGTGTTGAAAGTGTATAAACATAATTAAGTATGTTGTTTATTGATATGTAATTATATCATTGGAGATCTTCTTGTTGAGTTACTTGGGCAGTTGCGGTGTATTATAACTGAAAGTATGGTTTTTATTAGTACTTATTTAAAGTGTAAGATTGTCCTAACTAATGTGAGAAAATTTTATAATTAATTTCCAACTATTTTTGTAGTAATAAAACTATATTCAGTACTGTTTATTGGAAGTGATACTATTAAGTGTTGTAGCATTGGTTGTTATTTATATTGAGTTCTTAGATAATATGAAAATTTAATGTGTGATATTGCTGTAGATTTTTTTATTAATACTACCTCAATAATAAGGTTCTGTGTTGTCATAATATTTTAGTAATATTACATCTCTGTAATATTTAATATAGTTATATATAATATTGAGAGTAATATAGTCTTTTTTAGGTTATTTGATTTAAAGTAGTCATGTTTATCTAGATTAAGAAAAGAAGGTAAATTAATACAAAAGTTTAGTAATAAAACTGGTAGGTATTTATAATAAATGCTGTAGGTTAAGCTCTAGTACAATAAGCTCAAACTAGATTATAGTGCTGTTTATGATACATAACCTAACACTGTTATGATTGAAGTGATATTAATAAGTTACTGTTACATAGAAAGGGTTAGTGTACTTATAAATATTATATGTTGATAAAGTATGTTAAATTAATAACAAAGAGTTTAGTGAAAACTGAATCATGATAATGGTGTAATTCAAATTTTAAGGCAATAGACTTAAAATGAACAATATCATGCTATCAGTTTGTATGTAACTTAATACTATTACGAATTGAATTTATAATATTAATCGGTATTGTACAGATCTACTGTACAATATGTATTATGTCTTGGTACAGAAGATAAATTAACACAAAAGATTCAATCAACACTTAGGAAACCTCACCATAATACTGTAGTTCAAATTTTAAGACAATAAGCTTGGGATACACAATATCACATATTAGCAGCTGGTGTATAATTTAGTACTGTAGTAGTGTTATTGTAATATTAATAGGTCTGTTACATGAACGAACAGATCTGTAATATGTATAAGTTTTGTATATTGAGTAATATATGATTTTTTTATACTGATTTGGTTATTAGAATTTTTATTTAATTTAACTGAGCTCAACTTGTAGTATTGATAGGTGATTTTGTAAATATTAAAAACATATATTTAATTATCTAGAACTTAGAAGTTATAGTAGTTACTATTTCTTTACTAGTTATAAATTTAATAATATTTAAAATCATGTACAGTATTGAGTGATATGATTAATTAATTTGAATATAATATCATTTAATCAAGAAGTAGTTTGTATGTACTTTTAATAATATATATTAATTTTTATTGAAATTCTGAGAACTTTATGTTTTGTTATAGTATATGGAAATGTGATAGTATGGTATTAATGAGTTGTTTGAGTAAATAATGGATTATATTTGTCTTCAAAAAATATGTGTATTTACTTTTACTCTATTCTATATAAACTAGGTTTTGTGTTGAGATCATTATTGTGTGGAATATGTAATATTAATAAATCATAGACAATATGACGCATTAATATAATACCAAATGTACTTGATAATACACAGTTGCTATTTCAATATTAATAATACTTTAATTAAGTGTTAGAGAAATAATATAAGAATATTACTTTCAGGTAATGTAATAGATCAAAAATTATGTAAATACAATTTTCTGTATTGTGTTATTATTTTAATCTTGTCTTGAGTATTAGTGATTATTTTGTTACGAATATATTTCAACATATAACTACGTAAACTGATAAAACTTATATAGGCTATGTTGTTTAGTTTTATTGTTGAAAGAACAAGACATTTGAGTTGAGACTGGGTATTTTTGGTATAGAGGTAATATACCAGTTGATATAATTGTATTAGCTAATCAAGTTTCATATTATTTGTCAACAAGCATGGTTCAGTAGAATATTCAGATATTGTTTCAATAGAAGTCAGATGTGGTGGTACTTTTTTATACTTTTTTCTATTACTTGGCACTACTTTTTTCATTTTTTTTGTTAATACTGTACCAGTTCTTTTTAAAAAATGTTTACTCTTGCCTATCATATTTTTTGTTTTAGATAGTATATTTGGTTTTTTATGGGTTTGGTTATTTTGTGGGTTAATCTGTAATTCTAAAGGTAGTTGTTCTGTTATTGTTGTTTTAGATGGACGAATAGCATATTTTTTCATGTGTGTAATAAAATCTTGAGTAGTAACAGTTTTATTATCTGTAGATGTTTCCAGCTTTCTAAGCTCCTCTATTAATTGTGTAGTGGTATTGTGTTTCCTAAATGTTGTTGAAGTATTTCTGGTATTTGCTAATTTTTCAAAAAAAGGAGCAGTATCTCCATAAGCTATACTTTTTATAAATGTAGACCTTAGATGTTTTAATATATGCATTTCTTCACGTAATCTTGGTATTACAGTAATAGTAATTATGATCTGTTTGATTTTATTGATAATAGAATACCATGGATATTGATATAGTATGAATTTGTATACCTTATTGTACTCAAGATTTACCTTAGTACTTGCCGTTTTAAGTTTTTTGTGTATTGTATGAGCAGTGTGTTTGTCTGGGAATAATTTTAGAGCAGATTGTGTATCTATTGGGTCTGCTTGCATTATGTCTCCGTATATTTTTTTTAATTCATAGGACATTGGTGTACTAGGGTATACGGTTGTATTATTAGTTCTTTTACTAACTCCATAGAATGCTAGTAATAAAGAGATATCATGATTTTGTATAACCGTGCTAATAATCTTCATTGTATTTATTGTATGATGGGTTATATCATAAGTATTTTTTATTGTATTTTTAAATAATTTTTTCAATTCTGGTCTAATATCTGCTTTACATAATTTTTCTGTAAATTTTATATAGATATCGCGTTTTAAACAAGTATGAGAAAGTTTATTATTTGGTTTTGCTTGTATAAGCATTTTGTCTAGTGTGTTATTTAATATTTTATCAATAATGTGTTGTTCACTGGGAAGTAGTACCCTGTTTCCTATAACTTGGTATATTAGGTCTTGATACCAGAGTCGTAATAGTGATACAGACTGTTCTATATTTTCTGTACTTTGTATCTTATTATATAACACATGAGTATAATGTTGTATTAAATGATAATAGCGGGAGTATTCTTGCTCAATAGGGGGTTTACAAGTTTGTGAAATTAATATTAAGAATGGTAATAATGTTTTATGGGATGTATGTGATAATTGCTGCTTAAATTTTGTGTTTAGCAGAAAACTGTGTGTTGTATAAGAGTTAATATGCATTATTATAATACTAAATTTATCACGAGTTATGTTATAATATAAACTAATTTCCTTACAGAGACTTTTTCCATTCTAACATAAAATTAATATATTATTAAGTATTTTAAATAATTTTTTGTATAAATTTATAAATATTAAAATATTATATAAAATGTGTTGTTGTATATAAACTAGACTATAAAATTGTATGTATAAATATAAATTTATAGAATAATATGATTGTAAGTATATTTTAGTCATTTTTTTTATAAGAGTAGATTTTGTGTATATAGTTGGTATGGGGTAAGGTATTGATTACTATTATAGTTAATAAAGAGGAAAGATCGTTTAAAAGTGAACTAACATTATGTGATATATTAAACCTATGTGGTTATGATAGTAACATTCCGTTTGCTGTTGCAGTAAATAAGACATTAATAGTTCGTAGTCAATATAGCAGTACTTACCTAAGTAGTGGTGATATTGTAGATATAGTTTATCCTATGCAAGGTGGGTAAGCATTTGATATTTTATATTTATATAATATCTCAACATAGGTAATTAGTTTTTAGGTATAAAATTTATGTTTGTTATAATAGTATATAACTGTGTAAGTTTTCAGATACATGGTGGAATATATGAAAAAAAGATATTAGATTCTGCGTTCCGTAATCTGTGCTAATGAAGGTGGTAAAATTATAACACAATGTGTCTGTATTGGTAATCAGTGTTACAGAATAAGGAAAAGATATGTTGAATTTATATGGAACTTTATTAAGGAGTAGGTTGTTATTGGGTTCTGCAATGTATCCATCTCCTAATATTTTATGTCAATCTATTAAGTCTTCTGGGACTGAAGTAATAACAGTGTCTTTGTCACGACAAATGCCATCTCAGAATGGTGGTAATGACTTTTGGGATATCATAAAAAAAAGCGGATGTCATATTTTACCTAATACTGCTGGGTGTTCTACAGTAAATGATGTTGTGCTTATGTCTCAGATGGCAAGAGAAATTTTTGACACTAAATGGATTAAGGTAGAGGTTGTAGGTGATGAATACACGTTATATCCAGATTTGGTATTGTTGTGTGAAGCAGTAAAAGAATTAATAAGTCAGGGGTTTGAGGTTTTTCCATATTGCACAGATGATGTGGTAGTATGTAAAAAATTGATAGATTATGGATGTCGTATTCTTATGCCAGGTGCTTCACCTATAGGGTCTGGACACGGTATACTAAATATGTATAATTTAAAATTATTAAGAAATAGATTTCAAGATATCACTCTTATAGTGGATTCTGGTATAGGTAGGCCATCAGACGCTACTATGGTAATGGAATATGGCTTTGATGCTGTGCTTGTTAATACTGCTATTGCAAAATCTCTTGTACCACAAGATATGTCGCGTGCCTTTAGACATGCTGTAGAAGCAGGGTATATAGCTTATAATTCTGGTATTATACCTAAGAGAAATTTTGCAGTATCAAGTACACCATTGATAGATACACCTTTTTGGTGTAATAATTCAAATTAATAGCCATAAAGATTAGGTGGGTTAAAAACATCCTAATATTTATATGTTAATTTTATAAAAATGTGATACTTGCAAGTATAATATTGCATATCTTATATATTTTGTCCTTTTTATTCTGTTCAGTATTACCTATAACATAACTATATATAGTTTATACTTATGCTAGCATAAATAAAAAGCCTAAAATCATTATAATGACTATAATGAAACAGTAGGTTAGAAAAGCCTCTATACTGTATACTTGACTTTTCAGCAATCAGGTTTTTATAAATATAACGTAGCTTATACCATATCTTTTTAATTTTGTGTAGATAACCATAGTCTAATAAGAAATGTATGGATTAAAGTAGATAAATAAAGAAATTTGTAATAGTTGAAAATTAAACAGCAATTTAAAACAAGTTTCTATCGTATATTAATTTTATTACAATTTGATTCTGTACAAATCACATATGTTACTAGATTCATTTTTTTGATTTATGTAAACAGCTATAGCATTACGATATAACCATATATAAAGGTAAAGATGTGTACTAAATTAGTAGGAGATAGATAAAAAAACTAAAGCAATTTGTAATAATTAAAAAAATCAAATAGTAATTTAGAAAAAACCCCTATCTTGTAGTTTTAACTTTGCGGCAATCAGGTTTTCTGCAAATATAACATTATATATTTTATATCCCATTCTTTTTAACTTTGTACAGTACCAACTAGAATAAGATATAGCCATGTAGAGAATGTATGTTAAGTTAAGGAGTAAGTAGGTAGGGAAATTAATGCAATGTAAGTAAGAATACATGGTACATGTTCCAGTGAATATAAAAAGTGACATTAATGACATCAACCATAACCTATTGTAGAGAGTAAAAAAAATTGTGAACATAAATGTCATTAATGAAAACCCATCTTGAACGAAAATTAAAGAATCCTTCTTTGGGTGTTTATATATTATAAAGGAGTGCATAGTGTAAGTATGTATTTACTGTTTATGGCCTAATGATATAATTAAAATAGTCTTTAGTAAATAAAAAGTATAATGTCTTTTTTATATAGCGATATAATTGAAATCAGTATATATACTTTCTTGTGTCAAGTAATATATAAATGTGTAGAAGTGATATATTAAATTATGAGTAAGTTGTATAGCATATTTCATACCTAAGTGATTCAGTGAATGTTATTATAAAATTTAAAAGGAATCTTTTTATTGTCAGTTATTTTTTTTAATAGGACAGGTTTACAAGATTTTTTAAAATCTTTATGTATATTATTTAAGCACTAAAATTCCTATTGATAATAATCTAAAACTTAAGAAACTATATAAATCATTATTATGCTAGTTGTGTAAGTTAATTGTTGTATTGCGTAATATGGTGAATTAGAAATATTTGTAAGTATGATTATTTACTAGTTATATCTAATTTTATATGTGTGAAAGTAGTTTATAGTGTTACTCAGTATTAAAGTTATATTACGTAGTATGCTCATTTTAGATAAAGTTGTTGTATTTTTAGCTAGTATTTGTGTGAAAAGTTGGAAAAGCTTTTTTTATATGGTTATTTTATTTCAGGTATATATTATGCTACATAGTGTAATTAATTGAAATAAGTAGAATTAGATAGTATGGTATATAGTCTAAGTATATATTGTTTCAAAATTATTCTATAACATAAATAATTATGATGTTGAAGTTTCTCTGTATAAAAGCAGAAATATAGATATTATTGTACTTTGTGTTAATACTTGGATAGTAGTTTAAAGAAGTGTTTTTTGTATTGTATTTTAGTTAGATGTATTGTGTAATGTTTATTTAATACTGGTTAGTATTATTATAACATACTCACCTGATAAAATTGTGAAATTAAGAACTAATGTTTGATAGCTAGTTGAAAAGTGTTTGTATAGTATTATTTGTGATTATACAGGTTAAGTGGGTTATCGTTATTATATAATATGTGTTATAAATTTATTGTATTAAATATATGTTGTTTTATGCTGTGGTTATGGGCTGATGTTACTTGAAAATAATTCTTAATGTAGCAAATAATAGGTTTTTTTAAAGGATCTTGATTATGATGACGCGTTTTGCTCCAAGTCCTACAGGTTATCTTCATGTGGGGAACGTTAGAACTGCTTTGATATGTTGGTTATATACTCGTAGTAAACAAGGTAGGTTCTTACTTAGATTTGATGATACTGATCTTCAAAGATCTAAAGATGATTATAGGAATGAAATCGCTAATGACCTTAAGTGGTTACAGATGGATTGGGATTTTGATGTGAGACAGTCGTCTAGATTTGATCGTTATGATGAAATATTTAATTACCTATTGAAGGAAGAATTAATATATCCTTGCTATGAGAGTAAAGAGGAGTTGGATTTTAAAAGGAAAATGCAGTTAAAATTAGGATTGCCACCTATTTATGACAGGAGTGCACTCAAACTTACGCAGGATGAAAAAAATAAATATTCTGAGCGAGATGTCTATTTTAGGTTTAAGATTGATCAAAGTCAGTTAATAAGTTGGGATGATGAGATACGAGGAAAGGTATCGTTTAATGCGGCAAATATTAGCGATCCAATTGTTAAAAGAGCAGATGGTACCTATACTTATATGTTGCCATCTGTAATAGATGATATAGATTTTGATATAACTCATATTGTTCGTGGAGAAGATCATATAAGTAATACTGCAATTCAGATACAAATGTTTAATGCTCTAAAAGCTAGCGTGCCTACGTTTTCACATTTATCTCTTTTATATTGTGATGATAATAAAATCTCGAAAAGGGTTGGTGGTTTTAGTATTAAAGATATGCAATTTTATGAATTAGAGCCTATGGCTATTAATAGTTATTTTGCCAAGATAGGAACTTCTGATCCAATAGTTGTTCATACAAAAATTCAGGATTTAATATATACTTTTGATATTACAAAGTTTAATCAAGCTCCTACTCAGTTTAATATAGATGATGTAATAAAACTGAACCCTAAAGTATTACATAAGATGTCTTTTTCAGATGTTAAACTTAGATTAAGTGAGTTAAATATAACTTCTCCAGATTTATGGGATTTTGTTTCTGGAAATGTGCAAAAGTTTTCTGATATTAAAGAATGGATAAGAATTTGCGGACAAACTACTGTACCAGTGATTAATGAATCTGATCAAGATTTTATTAAAATGGCTTTAAGTGTATTTCCTAATGGAGAAATCAATCAAGATACTTGGAAAACATGGGTAGCTAATATAAAAGAAAAGACTGATCGTAAATCGAAAGATATATTTATTCCTTTAAGATTAGCTTTGACTGGAATATCTACTGGTCCAGAACTTGCAAAATTACTTCCTATACTTGGTAGAGCAGAAATCATTCGTAGGCTTGGTTATTCTAGATAGATGTTAATGTATTAAATATGTGGTCAATGAGTTTTTATGGATAGTGTGTTTTTTAATGAATGATGAGCTTATGTAATTTACTGCTTTGCTTGACGTTGGCTTTGTGAAATATCATTTCTAGGTTTATTAAGTTATTATATTTTTATCAAGTGATGGATTGTCTATATATCTGATTCTTGTGAGATATATTTATACTATTCAGTATCCCAGAACCTCTTATACTTTTTTATGGGAGTTTTTATTATATGTATTGTCATGATCATTAGTTCATGTTGTTGTGGTCGTCGTCGTATACTTCATAATAATCATAGTTGGCGTGATAGTCGATGTGAAGATAATATTAGTGATATTAATTTTAATACCACATATATGGTCAACTTTTTAAGTAAGATATCTTGATATGAATATAACTATGGAGACACTATTAAATTAGTAGTATAATTCTGCATAATAAACATTATTCCAACAACCAATAGCTAATAGACTTAACAAATTTATTTCGCTTAGTAGAATACCCTTACATTGCTGCTGAAATACTCAATATTCCAACTAAATAAACACAGATAACTATTATATTATCCCATATATTTGTAATATCCTATAGTATTAGCTCAGTGTTATATAATAAATAAGAAAGGAACTATCATAATTCTTATATGTATACAAGAAAGATTGTACTCCAATTTTAAAAGTGGTGTACCCTGCTGTTAGGTTATGTTGGGTTTAAAATATTTATTAGTATGGTTTTGTTAAGTTGTTTGTTTTTTTTTTTTGGTAGATAGTAAATTATTTGTGTATTTTGGACTTTTTTTTGGATTATTTTATTTTAAAATGGACATCACTTATTAAAATGAGTTTAGTATGAGGTTTAAAATATCTGTTATGTTACTTGAGTAAGTTATTATTTCTCTAGTTAAAAGGTAACTTATATTATGCCTATCTATGTTAGCGTATTTGGTTGATTGTAGAATGTGCTTATAAAATTAAAAATCAATTTATGCAATTACTTATTAAGATTAGAAATTAATTAAAAATTTATTAATCTGTATTTTTTCAAGTTAATATTAAAATGTATGAAGTGTAAAACCTAGAATTATATTATTAGAAGTTTATTTCTTTAATATAAAGATACAACTTAATACTATTAAAGTTAGGTATATAATATTTAACAGTGTGTTCATTTATTAAGTATTGTTTTTTTTGATAGCTTTGTAAGTGATAATGTATTTTTTAAGAAGTATATTAGTTAAAATATTTGTCAATATTATATCTTAGAAATGATTAACTGAATTTATATATGTTACAAGTAGTGTTTTAGTAATTAAGAAATAATTGGTTACGCATGACTACTGTCATATTTCTCAAAGTGTTGTTTTTTGTCCAAGCAAAATTAGTTATTTTTTCCATTATCATTTTATAAGCTGTTGTCAAAGTAATGCTGTTGTTAGTACTTTAGATGAGTTTGTATACATCCAGTCGTAAATATATGGTAAATTTTATAAGTTACTTATCTATTTGTTTTATAATAAACTTATGATCTGTTATCTATATGATAGGTGTTCTTATCTGATTATTAAGAATTTTACATTTAATACTATAGTATATTATAGTAGCAATTTTATTGGATATATAAGATCTGGATTCTGTATATACAGTAAATATTTTTAAGTTTTGATTATATAATAAATAGAAAATTATATTCTGGTAAATTAACTGAGAAATAGTTAATGTAGATGTGTAATATTATCTTGCATTTTTTGTATTTATTGGTCAGATTATTTTTAATGAAGATGGCATATAAAATATTATTTATTAGTTGATATATTTATAATATTATTTATGGTTATAGTGAATAATATTAATTTTGTTGTTATTGGTAAATTTACTGTTTTAAATTTATAGTCTTGGTTTATACTGATAACATTACTTTATATAGATCAGTGTTGAACTTATATTTTTTTGTGGTAAAAATACTGAAGTACTTATTATTTAAATATGGCGGATGTAGCTCAGCAGGTTAGAGCGTCAGTTTGTGGCACTGAAGGTCGCCAGTTCGATTCTGGTCATTCGCCCCATCTTTACTTTCTGTTTTTGTGATATAGGGAATGTGTATTTCAGTGTTATTAATATGTTGTATAATTAAAGATGTAACTTATTTTTTATGTAGTTTGGTATAGATTTGGGTTATCATGTATTTTATAAAGTCTTATACTTATTTAAATAACTGACAGTATCTGAAAAGAATGAAAGCTTATTTCATACTGCATCTTGGTGAGTGTTATATATGGGTATTTTCTGATAAAGTTTATGAAATTGATAAAGCTACTTAATTTTTATATTTGTTAAAGAAAAATTATTTTCTGTTGTATATAGGATGTTTAACTAGGAATCTTTCTTATTTCTCATAATTTGTGGTTGAAAACGAGAGATTATATTTTTTTATATTATACTTTTAATTACAAATTTGCCTTACAAAATTATATAGTGTATATAATGCTTCTCTATAAAGCTTATAAAATAATAATTTTACTTTTGTTTTTATTAAAAAAAGAAATCTATATCCTTTAATAAAGCTTTTTATAATATTCTGCTATATATTCTATTGGGTTTATATAGTTTTTTGGAGAAGTAAAGTTATACATTTTCTAAATATTATGCTTTTAATTACAAATATTTGTCTTATTTAGTGTGTACAAATGTTTTGCTGTTAAAAATTGGTGTTTTATTTCTGTTATTTATTGGATGGAAAAAGTCCTTGAATCTATCTTAATATAAAATTTACTAGTAATTTTAATATCTTTTATAAATTCTTAAATAATAAGACTACTATTTAGTTTTACACTAATAATAAGATATGGGTTTAAAAATGTGTTTTTTATTGTAATACTAAGTTTATATGTCTATTGAAATTTAAGGAGAGCTTAAAATTTCCATGCTACTTATTATCATAAATTGTTTCCATTGGTATGTTTATTAAAGATCATAGGTATTCTAGTATATTTTATATAACTGTTTGAGTAGTCATTTTTTTAGTAAAGTTTCCCCAAAAAAATTATATTATTATATAAGGTGATTTTAAAAATCTTGTATTTGATGTCTTTTACATTTTTGTTATTTAAATAACACCAGTTTCTTAATTATCAAATTTGGAAATCATAAATCAATGTGGTACAATTTTATTTTTATATAAAGAATAATATGCAATTGATAAAATTGCTAAAGTGTTTCCTGATGTGTATAATCAATAAAGAAGTAGTATCAAGGCTATAGTTAGGATTAGACCAAAAGCACGTTATTTTCATTCTTTATATTTATTAAAAAATAATAATATTACATGGATAATATGGTTACTTTACCTTTGTTGATTATAAAACATACTTATATTTTATTTATGTGATTGTTAAATTTTATAGGTTTTATCTTGTAATTTCGCTATTTAATTAAATCATAGTATTAATTATATTAATTGACATTACTGTTTTATGAGCCTAATGGACAATTAAATTTAATTAGATAATAACTATATTGTTTAATAATGTGGTTACATTAATTTATGTTTTATATTGATTGCTTGTTTAATATTTATGATGAAATAGTATCAGGTATTTGTACTATCTTTACTGTTTTATGAGCCTAATGGACAGTTAAATTTAGTTAGATAATAAATATTGTTTTATATTGACTGCTTCACCTTTATATTTGTTATCAGAGTTATCGAATATTTATATTATGTTTTACTCTATTATTTAATCAGGGAATTATCTAATGCGATTGGGTTCTAGTATTGTTAATCAGTATGTGGATGTTAATTTATTTTATAACTTTGTGATATCTGCTTTGTATATATAGTTACAAGTGTTTCATAATTTAAGTTATTGTCAAAAAGTTCTGTAAAGAAATGCGAGTAGGTATGAGGTAATTGTTATTTTTTTAAGCAGTATTTTAATGTAAGTTTAACATATCAGATGATTATATTGGATGTTCGAAAGACCTACTTTTATATTTTTTTATCTTTTGTGTGATACTTGAGTTATAGTGTAGGTTAATATTGTTTAAGATATTGTGTTTTAAATGGTTAAAGAATTTTTGACATTACTGTGTTTTTATATGATAGTTAATAGGGAGAACTTGTTAATGATAATTCATATGCGTAATCGTACAATAGGGTTGTTTCTTTTAATATTTGCTTTCTATTGTTCTAATGCTTTTGCTAATGTGAAAATGGTAGCTATGGTTAATGGTGAATTGATTTCTAGCTTAGACCTAGAAAGATATATTGCTATAAGTAAATTCTTTTATCATGTTGATAGTGATGTAGCTAAGGATATAGAATTAGATTCTCTAATTGATGAGTATATATGGAAGCAGGAAGCTGAAAAACTTAAAGTTGTGGTGAGTGAACAAGAAATCTTGGATGCTGTTAACCAATTATTTGTTATGAAAGGTTCTAACCATAAGGAAAATCATAATAATGACTTTAAATCTTATACTGAACAGCAAGGGTTAGATTATGATATGTTAATACAGCATGTAAAATCCAAGTTACTGTGGAATAAAATCTTGATGTTAAAGGTTGTCCCTTATATTAGTGTTAGTAATAAAGAGATATTGGATAGTCAAGATACTATGTTATCCCCTAATGGTTTAAATATATTTGTGCATATTCAAGAGATTGTATTACCAGTTGGTTTGAGTGATAATAATGTAACTGATGTGATACGTAGTTTACATGATGGAATAAGTATTGATAATATTAAAAAGCGCGTTGAAGGATTACTGTTCGAAGAAACTAGCATTAATCTTAAAGATGTTGATATAGTATTGGCTAACCAATTATTGAATGCTAAAGTTAATGATGTAATTGGTCCAATTAAGACTGAATATGGGAATCTGATTATAAAGTTACTTAATAGGTTTGAAATAAATAGAGAGTTTGCAAACAGTAGTGTCAATCTACAGCAAATGTATTTAGATGTTCAAGAAAGTAAAAAATATGTTGATCAGATTAGTTTACTGAAGACTAAAGCTAAGTGTGAGAATTTTCAGAATATTGCAGCTGAGCTTGGCTTACCAAAACCATTGAGTTTTGTTGCGAAAGTAAAAGACTTGTCTGTAAAAATTCAGAGTAATTTACAATCTCTTGACATTGGGAGTATTGTGGAAGTTACGAATAATGATGCTGTAAATATCATTATGTTATGTAATGTAACAAAAGGTAAGGCTGATGACACTAGTGTTAGTGATGTTAATATGATAAAGCAGAAGCTATATATGGAAAAGTTAACTATGCAAAGCGAGTATTTATTGTCTACTTTAAAGAAAAGTTCTTTAATAGAAAAGTATAATTAGTTACTATGCTACGTATCATATCTGGAAAATACCGAGGACGTAAAATATTTTCTGATAAATTTTTGAGTGCTCGGCCTGCTATGTCTATAATTAGGGAGTCGGTCTTTAATATAATCTCATCTCGCATGAGCATTCAAGGTTGTAAAGTTCTTGATTTGTTTTGTGGTAGTGGATCATTATCTTTTGAGGCATTATCAAGAGGTGCAGCAAGTTCTTTATTAGTTGATATTAACCATTATAATTTACGCTTAGTTAAACAAACATCTGAATATTTGGGTCTAACAGATAATGTTGTATTGATGTGTTGTGATGTAGAAAGGTTATCTATTGCAAATGATCAATATGATATTGTTTTTGTTGATCCACCATATAATAATCCTACATTAGTTAATATCACTCTGAATATCCTCATTAATTTTGGTTGGATTAATGACGATAGTATAGTTATGGTTAGAGTTAGTAGAAAAACTTCTGTTGTTTTTCCTTTAGGATATCAGGTACTAGTTGAACGTACTTATGGAACTTCTAAAGTGATCATATTACGATTTAATAAAGCAATATTGTGTGCTGATGTTACAAATTTATCTTAAAAGAACTTTTCTTTAAAGTAGACAATAAATACTCGCTTTGCATAGTTAACTTTTCCATATATAGCTTCTGCTTTATCATATTAACATCACTAACACTAGTGTCATCAGCCTTACCTTTTGTTACATTACATAACATAATGATATTTACAGCATCATTATTCGTAACTTCCACAATACTCCCAATGTCAAGAGATTGTAAATTACTCTGAATTTTTACAGATATTTAAGCTATATTAGGTTGTTTGATATTGTTATATATAGTAAAAAATCTATTTTATCAAAATAATCAGATTATTAGTCGTAATATTATTGCTGCTATGTTTTACAATTTGATGAAAATATTATTAGTAATATGTATGTTATAATGTAAATGTTTGTTATAGTATTACATCAATGTGTATTAAGTAAAAAACTTTTGATTTGTATGTCAATACAGTGAGATAAAGGTATAATTGCAATTTAGGTTTTTTAAAATATATTAGTAGTTTTGTATAAGATATTGTTATTTGATTATGATGATATAAGTAGTAGTACATAAATAATGTATATTAAGTTAAAAATTTTTGATTGTGTATGCCAATACAATGAGGTAAAGGTATAATTGCAATTTAGGTTTTTTAAAATATATTAGTAGTTTTGTATAAGATATTGTTATTTGATTATGATGATATAAATAGTAGTACATAAATAATGTATGTTAAGTTAAAAATTTTTGATTGTGTATGCCAATACAGTGAGATAAAGGTATAATTGCAATTTAGGTTTTTTAAAATATATTAGTAGTTTTGTATAAGATATTGTTATTTGATTATGATGATATAAATAGTAGTACATAAATAATGTATGTTAAGTTAAAAATTTTTGATTGTGTATGCCAATACAATGAGGTAAAGGTATAATTGCAATTTAGGTTTTTAAGATATGTTGGCAGTTTTGTATAAGATATTGTTATTTGATTATGATGATATAAATAGTAGTACATAAATAATGTATGTTAAGTTAAAAATTTTTGATTGTGTATGCCAGTACAATGAGGTAAAGGTATGATTGCAATTTAGGTTTTTAAAATATGTTGGCAGTTTTGTATAAGATATTGTTGTTTGATTATGATGATATAAATAGTAATACATAGATTTATGTAATAATATAAAAGTTTTTCTTGTGGATTAACTGATATTGAAGTAGTAGTAGTGTTCTTTTGAGCCCATATTACTTAATAAAGCATATATTTCCTATACTGAAAATGTTTATATGTATTGTGACATCAACGAAAAATTTACCATATATAAAGTAAACCACAGTTTAAATAGAGCTATTATTTATTAAAACAAGTATTTTAGAGTTGTTGAAAACACATTTTGATGATTTTGTAGGAATATTGTTTACTCTAATATTAGTCATGATATTAGATATGTACATTCTAGAAAACGGAAAATTTTACTTTATTTTGTTATAATGAGGTGAAGGAAATTAGAATTATCTATAATTCTAAGATAATTAGAATATATTGTGATAATTTTTATAGGACTATACATGTAACATTACAGAAAGTTTTTATTAATTATCATTAAGTGAAAGCTATTGTAATGCTCATAATCTTAAAATTATTAAAAAGGAATTTTTGTAGGTTTATAAGGGTATGGTTTGTTATATTAATCTTAGTTTATTAGCACACATGGTATGTATCATATATGTAGCAATAAAAGATATTATTTTCTGCAAAGTAGGATAACAGTAAAATTTTGTCTAACTTTAACAGTCCTAGTTTTGTGTTTATTCTAATAAAACAAGCTCTATAATTATAGATTATTTTCTATAATAAAAAGTGATAACATGTCTATTAAAAGTAACTATAAATTTTACAGATATTGAACTTTGATTAGTAGTAAAGCATCTGTTTATGAAATGTGTTATATATGCAGCGTATGTTATTATAAATTTGTGTCTTGTAAATTATATATTAGTTTATTGTAAGTATTTTACTATGAGATTTACTAGTAGTATATCATACTTATTAATATAAGTTATAATTGTTAATTTGAAAATACACAGCTGACTAATTTTAATAAATTTTATATTGATGAAAAGTTGTGTACTTACTTATGTATTCCATATAATTAACGTTCATAAGATTGCATATTAAACATGTATTGTAATAAAATAATATCTTGTATGTGTTTAATATTTTTACGATAATAATAATGAAATCATCATAGGTACATAGAATAATCCTATAATGGTATTTACTAGTAACATAAGTGCTATTTTATCAGGATTATTATTTAATATTGTTGCTAATATTATGCTAGTACCTGACATTGGTACTATTGCTATGAGTATTAGTGCTCTGTATATGTCATTATCGTATAGTTGTATTGTGAGTTTATCTATTACAATGTACCCAATTACCAAGGCAGGCCAGAGTATATATTTTATTATTACAGCTAGGGAAATGAGTTTCCAGTCTATACTTAAACTCTTTATGTTTGCAACAGCTACACCTAATAACATCATTCCCAGTATAACATAAGTACCTCTAATGTTTACTGCAAAATCAGATAGAAAAGTTGGAATATGTATATGAAAGTAACTACAAGATAATGCCGCAATAGCAGCATATATTGCTGGCAACATTATTAATTTCATTATACATGTTTTAGTGGTATATATTCCCTGAGTTGCAAGATAAAAACCAAAGCTGTTTTCAAATATTAACATTCCTACATAGCAGAATAAATATATTGATACTGTATTATCATCAAACATTGCAAGAGCTAGAGGTAGACCAAAAAAACCCATGCTAGAACTTCCTGAACTGAATGCTAGGATATTTCTTGTGTTATCTCTAAACACTAGGGCAGATGTGTAATATACTACAGCTGACATTATACAACATATTAGACATGTTAGGAGTGGTAAGGAAAGGATTTCTGGGTTGATATTTACCTGTGATATACCAAAGAATATTACAAGTGGTCCTACAATATAAAACAATAATTTTGCTATGCTAGGACTGTCTATCTTTAAGAATTTACCTGCAATAAACCCTAACAGTACTGTTATATATACAGGTAAGATCTTGAGTAGTAGGACTGAGAACATAATTTTTTAATGTGATACTAATAGGATACTGTAGCATAAATATGAATTGCTTTACAACTATAGAATTGTGAAAAATACATCTGCCAGTTAAAGTTTGATAACTGGGAAAAATGCAGTCATCAATTAGTTAATAAGTTAATATTAGACATAGTGTATTAAATAACCATTAAATTTACAGTGTTCATCATATGATATGTTGTATAACTCCATCATTGGTATTCAGTTAATATGTAATGGAGTGTTATAAAAAACTATAGTAGGTATTATTAATATAGTTTTGTCATAGTATAATTGTTAACTATGAAATGAGTTTTTTGTATATAGATAATAGCATATTTTGGTTATATGATTATTCTCATGTTTTAAGCAAATTGCTAAATATAAAGTTTTTGTATTGGTAACAATATAAAAATATGAAAATTTTTTAAATATAATATTTCAGGTATGTTATATATATATCGCTATTTGACAATGTTATAATTACTAACTTACTTGATATTATGATTGAGTAAAAAGAAATGATAATTTATTATCATAATGGCTTATATAACTTTATTATAAAACTATAGAGTTTTATTGTATATTACTAAGTTTATCAATTATAAAATAAAAAAGTACCAATATCAGTATATGGCTTGTTTATTATATTCCCCTCAGTCTTGTAAAATTGTCAGCGTAGGATTTTGGAGCTATAGTTTGTGAATATTCCTGTAATACTATATGTTTAATATTGTGTGCATTTGCATATGCAATAGCCTGCTCTTTAGTTGCAAAGAATAAAGAAACTTGTTGCATTGTATCACAAGAACCAGTCCATTGCATTAATGGTTCTATGTATTGAGTATTTGATGGTCCAAATTCTAATTTCCATGTTTTAGATTTGTTTTTTCCAGACTGCATAACGCTTTTAGTTGGTCTGTATATTTTTGCATACATGTTTGATACTTGTTCTTCTATAAAAAAACTGTTACCTTATAAATTATATACTAAATAATAGTTTATGTCTATTAATGATGAGTATACTTTTGAATCTGCTATACAGCAGTTAGAGTCCATAGTGCAAGAATTGGAATCTGGAGAAGTAAGTTTAACTAGAAGTGTTGAACTATATAGTCGTGGTAAAGAATTATATGAGTACTGTAATAAAGTTATTGAAGATATAGAACTCAAAATTGAAATTAGAGAATAAATTAAACATTTCAATAGATACTTGTTTTAGGGTAGATAGTTTGTATATGTGTGAAAGATTATTTTGTATTACAAATTAAAAACTTTGTACAATAAGAAGAAAGAAAGTTATGTGTTTTTAAGTTTATGTTATAAGATCACTATTATTCAGCATTGTTGTTAAGTATAATAAGTATGCTAAAGATAGGTGATTTGTAAAGTAAAGTTTTTATAGTCTTTTACTATTAATAAAGATATGTGATTAGACTAAGAGTTCAAATATATAAGTAAAAGATGTATTTATATGGTAGTTTTTTTCATTTGAACTATATGAAATGTTATTTTGCTATCAAATTTTTTGCATTGAAGAATTATCTAGTTTTTTTATTTCTATAATACATTCATTTAGGATTAGTACATAATTAAATAATATTGTAATAAAGTGAAAAAAATATTAGATAGAATTAAAAGTAATAGCAAATAAGATACAAGAAAGAATATGATAAATAAAGTAAAACATTACTTAATAAGATATAGGTGTGATGATATATCATAATAAAGTCTAGTATAAGGAATAAATTGTTTTTAACTTTATACAAGTAGACAACATTCACTATAGTATACAATCAATAAATAACTGCTTTTCTTATCTCTTATTATTTAAGTTGAATAAATTTTTCCGTTGATGTCATGATATATATGAGTGTATTGTTAGTATAGAAAATGCATGTTTTGTTGAGTAATACAGACTTACTTCTAAATAAATGATAACTCTATTTAAGTTGTAGTTTACTTTACATAGGCTATAAAGTCCTATGAAAGGGACTTTGGTAATAGAATTATGTATGTTTATCAGTACATTATAAAAATGTTATGATAAGTGTTATAATAGTGATTAATTGGTAAAATTTTTGTGGTTTTATTAGGTAATTGACAAAATAAGTTTTGTGCAAACGCAAATAAATAATTTTAATCAAGTTAATTTAAAGTATATGATACTGCTAAACAGTGTTTAATTTTATATAAATAACTTAATAGTTAGAGAATGTAATGAGTGAAGTAATTACTTTTGGGTGCAGATTAAATTTTTATGAAAGTGAAGTTATAAAAAATAATTTAAAAAAAGCAGAACTAGATGATGTTATTGTTGTGCATACTTGTGCTGTTACTAGTGAAGCAGAACGTCAAGTAAAAGCCAAAATACGTAAACTTTATAATAATAATGCTAATGTTAAAATAATTGTAGCAGGATGTGCTGCTCAATTAAATCCAGAATCATATATGAGTATGCCAGGTGTAGTTAAGGTTTTAGGGAATGAAGATAAACTGAAATATGAAAGTTATATTACTGCTGATAAAGTTATTGTAGGAAATATAGGTAGTTCAAGAAAAGTTATAAAAGATTCAATAAAACAGTTTCCTGGTAAATCTAGAGCATTGATTGAAATACAAAATGGGTGTAATCATGAATGTACTTTTTGTGTTATTACTAAAGCAAGAGGTAATAATCGTTCCCTACATATTGAAGATATTATAACTCAAGTAAAAGATTGTGTTAATAATGGATATAATGAAGTTGTTTTTACTGGTGTAGATATTAGTGATTTTGGTATCGATATCTATGGTCAACGTATGCTTGGTGTTATGATAAAGAGGGTATTAGGAGCTATACCACAGTTACGTAGATTAAGGTTATCGTCTATAGATGTAGCAGAGATAGAAGATGATCTTATTGATATTATTGGAAATGAACCTAGGTTTATGCCACATTTGCATTTAAGCTTGCAATCTGGAAATAATTTAATTCTTAAAAGGATGAAACGTAGACATAATAGAGAACAGGTAGTGGAATTTTGTAATAGAGTAAGTGGCATGAGAAAAGACATAGTATTTGGAGCTGATATTATTGTCGGATTTCCAACAGAGACAGAAGATATGTTTAATGATACTGTTAAATTGATAGAAGAAGCAAATATTTCATATTTGCATATATTTCCATATTCAGCTAGAGAAGGTACTCCAGCTGCTAGGATGCCTCAGGTTTCACCAGAGGTTAGGAAGAGACGTACAAAATATTTATGGGAAATTTCTGAGAAAAGATTGAAAAGTTTTTATAATACCCTGTTACATACAAGGCAAAGTATTGTTGTTGAAAAATCAGGTATTGGTAGAGCAGAAAATTTTGCTTTGGTTAAGTTTTTTAGTCAAGATGTTCAGTTACAGAGTGTTGTTGAAGTGATGGTAAAAGCAGTTGAAGGTAACTATTTGATTGCTGAAGTTTTAAAATTGTGAGAATCTCAAGGTTCATAATTATGTTTGTTATATTATCTAAAAATGCTTTAATGTTTATATTCAGGTAACATACTTGTAACTTGTGATTAATACTAAAATTGTTTAATAGTAAATATTATTTTTCATAAAACGATCACAATATGTTTTCGATAACTTTAGAATTGGGAGGATTTTCTAATGTAATTATATAATTCACATGTGAAAAAAAATTTTTCTGTTATTATAATTATGCACATCTAGTATTACAACTGATATCAAATAAGACATACAACATCTTACATAAAATTACTAAAATATACTTTTAATGGTTTTAAAATGGAGAAAATGGAAATAATTCTTTTCCATTATAGCCAATATATAAATGCGTAATGTTTTAAATATATGATCGTATTAACATTTGTATCATATCTTTTTATTGTATTATATTAATTTATATTGTTAATATTTTGTATTGCTAAAGGGAAGCTAATTAATATTCTTCTTGTTTTTGTATAGAAAATTTATTTTTCTATTGATTATATGTTATGAACATTTATTTATTGTGATATAGCTGAATATTATGGTTATTTGAAAGATAATAGTATTTTTATAAGTTTAGTATTTGAATATATGTACTAAAAAAGTTACTAAATATTCTAATTTACATATTAATTATCCTTCTAATATAATTTCTGATGCCGTAGTTATTTTATATGTTGAATTTGTTATTTTTTTATATTTGATACTTATTGATATATCAAAGGTTATGTTCCTGTAGAAATGTTGATTATTGACTAGATCATATGATCTTTAATGATATAGTTTTTTATATTTAATATTGATGTATATATGACAAATTGCATTTTATTTTTATTAAAGTGTTGATTATTTACTAAGTTATATGATTTTTGCTGGTATGGTTATTTTATTATTTAATATTGATGTATATATGACAAGCTGCATTTTGTTTTTATTAAAGTGTTGATTATTTGCTAAGTTATATGATTTTTGCTGGTATGGTTATTTTATATTTAATATTGATGTATATATGACAAATTGCATTTTATTTTTATTAAAGTGTTGATTATTTACTAAGTTATATGATTTTTGCTGGTATGGTTATTTTATATTTAATATTGATGTATATACGACAAGCTGCATTTTGTTTTTATTAAAGTGTTGATTATTTACTAAGTTATATGATTTTTGCTGGTATGGTTATTTTATATTTAATATTAATGTATATATGACAAGCTGCATTTTGTTTTTATTAAAGTGTTGATTATTTACTAAGTTATATGATTTTTGCTGGTATGGTTATTTTATATTTAATATTGATGTATATATGACAAGCTGCATTTTGTTTTTATTAAAGTGTTGATTATTTGCTAAGTTATATGATTTTTGCTGGTATGGTTATTTTATATTTGATATTGATGTATATATGACAAGCTGCATTTTGTTTTTATTAAAGTGTTGATTATTTGCTAAGTTGTATGGTCTTTGTTGGTATGGTTATTTTATATAACAAGCTTAGTTTTTTTATATTTGATACTTATTGATGCGAAGGGTTTGTTTTTTATAGAAATGCTGATTACTTATTGATAATAGACCTGTAATTTCTAGCGATATTGTATATAAAAAAGATACTTGAATACTTAATTTATATGAGTGGTTATATATTGCTACACATATTTGCTGTTACTGTATAACTTTGATGGTATTGCTATTATTTAAATAGTACAATAATGTTGTTTTTAATTTATTCAGTACTTAGGCTTGTATGTAAACAATCCTATTTCCTACTAAGGACATCAGTGTAGCAAGATTTAATTATAATGCTATAACAATATTTTTCTACAATAAACTGCTAAATGCTATATGCAAATAGGACATAGAATAATAAATAAACATACTGTTATGCAAACTTTATGTTCCTTGTTGTTTAGCTTATATAGTTGTTTAATTCAAGAATTATTCTGGAAATATCAGCCCCAATTACTTGTGCTAATTTTTTTCCATTTTTAAACATTAGTATAGTGGGTACTGCACTAACACCATACTGAATAGCAACATCTTGATTATTATCGATACTTAACTTATAAATTTTAATTTTATCAGCATACTGATTGGCTAACTTTTCTAATTGAGGTTCTAAACTTTTACAAGGTCCACACCACGGAGCCCAAAAATCTACTAAAATCAAAATGTCTTCTTTACAAGAAATAACCTTACTTTGAAAATCACTATCTTCAATCTGTTCAATCATTATAATACCACCTAGTTAAGTACAAATTTTTCACATATTGTAAAGTAGTTGTTAATTATATCAAGAACAATCATAAAAAATCGTTACTACCTAGCGTTTCTTTTTATTGTACTTGTTATTAAACACACATACTGTATCTGAACCATAACGTAATGTGAATGCATCACTAACTCTTTCAATAATTACATAATCACCAGACACTCGAAAATTAATTAATGATTCATATCCTTCTGAGTCTACAGTAAATATAGAAGGTAAATCCGCATTAATGTGTGCAAACTGCATGTAAGTAAATTGATGATCATCAAAGACTTTTAAAGGAACTATTCTTTGACTTCCTCTATTGTGTGAAACTAGATAGTCAAAATTTAAGCCTTTTTTTGCAGTTTCAATATCAGTTAAATCTGGAATATTAGCTTGTTCTACTGGGAAAACCATTCCTGAGCTATCTGGTGTAAAGTTTTCAGTAGAAGAATATAAAAACCTTACTTCATAAGCTAACCTAGGATCGTCAAGTCCTGTAGCTTCATCTGCAAGGAACTCAAAATAATATACTCGTTTATTTGTTATGATAGTTGCATTAGTATTTGCTTTATCTGCGACAGGTTTAATAAATAGTCGGTTACCTTTTGGGATTAACTGCCAACCGGTTGAATCACCCATAGATATTGTATCGATTGTTTCTCCATCTTCAAACAATATACTAGATTGATAGCCATAGAATCCTACATATTGATGTATTGAATGAGGATTATAAGTCATAACCTTAATATGATCATCTTCAGCTATAGTACGTACTTCCTGCTTTGCAAAACAAATGTTACTGCTTAGTAGAAGCAAAATAAAAATTACTACTAAATTTTTCATTTTGTGCTTTTATAAGATACATAACACTTAATTTTAGCACTAATATTGTAACTTGCAACAATTCCATGCAGATTTAGTATAAATGTTTAATTTTAGTGTTATATGTTTAAATTATTGTCAGTTGTATCATGATATGTATTTTCTATCTTAATCTGTGTTTTTATATACATCAGTATATAATGTATTTACTGCTGGTTCGCTACTGTTTTGAGAAAATTCTACAGATTCTTTTACGATATTGCGAATTTCTTTATCATATTTATTGCAATCCTCTTCGGATATGATTTTGTTGGATATCATATAATTTTTTAAGTTTATCAATGGGTCTTTTTCTTCTTTCACTTTTTCCACTTCTTCTTTTGATCTATATTTTGCTGGATCTGACATAGAATGTCCTCTGTAGCGGTATGTCTTCATCTCTAATAAAATAGGTCCGTTTTGTTCTCTACAATAAGCTGCTGCATCAGTTGCTGCTTTTATTACTGCAAATAAATCCATTCCATCTATTTGATATCCTGGTATACCAAAACTTTCTCCTTTTTTATATAAATCTGTAATATAAGATGATCTAGATACTGATGTACCCATTGCATATTCATTATTCTCAATAACATATACTACTGGTAATTTCCAGAGTGCAGCCATATTAAAAGCTTCATATACTTGTCCTTGGTTAGTAGCTCCATCTCCAAAGCATGTAAAAACCACGTTGTTATTTTTTTTGTATTTGTTAGCAAGAGCAATTCCTGTACCTATAGGAACTTGTGCACCTACGATACCATGTCCTCCAAAGAATTGTTTTTCTATGTTGAACATATGCATAGAGCCACCTTTACCTCCTGAACATCCGGTACTTTTGCCCATAAGTTCTGCCATTACATATTTTGGATCGGTACCAGAAGAAAGCATAAAACCATGATCTCTATAACTAGTAATGATAGAATCTCCTTCTATTATTGAATGTTGTATACCAACTGCTATTGCTTCCTGGCCTATATACAGGTGACAGAACCCACCTATAAGCCCCATTCCATATAATTGTCCAGATTTTTCTTCGAATCTGCGTATTAGCAACATGTCATGATAGCAATTTATTAGTTGTTGCTTTGTCAAGTTGTGTATATGGTCTGTTGTCATGTATTACCTTAAATTAATACGCTTAATTTTTGTGGCATATTGCCACTATTTTTTTTGAGTAATCTTATAATTCAATATTAAGATATTGCTAACTTATTTATTAGCATATCGCAATAATTAAATTTTCAGTCTAAATATAACTGCTCATGAATATACTAACTTGCTTAACCATTAATCAAATATTAAAAACTTTAATATGTACTCTTGTAATAACTGTATAGTTATGTTAGTAACCAGTTTTGTATATCATGTATTTGATAATTTTCCATGAGTGCTGGTGCATGACCTGCATTTTGGTACTCTATAAAACTCATGTCTGGTTTTGATAATACCATTTGATTTAATATAGATCTTGTTAATATATTTGATACTGCTCCACGTATTACCAATATTTTACTGTGTATTTTATTCCATATGTTCCACATATCCATGTTCTCTATATTACTAATTTCTTCGCTGAATGCTATTCCTATTTTTGGATCTACTGCTAATGCATATGTATTGTCAGAATTTTGTACTATGCTGTGTTTAATGATATGTTGCCAATGCTGTTCTTGGGTTATTCCAAAACTATATAATAGTTTTTTTATGTATAGTTCTACTTCATTTATAGTGTTGAATATTGGATTAATATTGATATTTTTATCAATTTTTTTTAAGGAATCGATGTTAATGAACGGTCCAATATCATTAATAATTAATTTATTAATTAGGTTAGGAAAATATGCCGATAAGTACATTCCTATTATTCCACCCATCGAAGTCCCGAGGAAATCAATCTGATTAATTTTTAAATGTTTTAGTAAGTATACTATACTTTTACAGTAAGTAGAATAATTATATAACTTATAGTTCTGGAGCCACGAACTTTTACCTCTTCCTACAATATCTGGGCATATTATTTTGTAGTGTTTAGATAAGACAGTTGCTAAGTAGTCAAAATCTCTGCAATTTCTTGTTATTCCATGTACGCATATTAGATATTTACTGCTACTACTATCAAAATATGAGTAATTCATGGTGAATTTTTCTTGAAATTGATTTATATCTAATGTATGAAATAGCATGTTCAGGTTATATCAAATCTGTAAGTATTGTATTTTATAATAAGATGGTAATTGATTTTAAGAAATAGATACTAAAAAAAAATAAAAATAAATAAAAATAAATATTGACATAAAATACATATGTAGTTAAAACTTATATCTCATGGGTTACATATATTTTTATGTTGCTTTGTTGATTGACAAGTAAGCAAAAAGATTAATAAAATGGTAAGGTTGATGGTAATTAATCATCAATCTGATTCAATTTAGCTAAAAGTATAAATTTAAGAATGCAGTTTTAGTACTGCATATACAGCAAATGAGTAAATAACAAAGAGCATTTGATGGATGCCTTGGCGTTAAGAGGCGATGAAAGACGTGGTAGGCTGCGATAAGCTGCGGGGAATTGTCAGACGAATTTTGATCCGCAGATTTCTGAATGGGGAAACCCAATCAATTTATTGATTATTGTATACTGAATTCATAGGTGTACAAGGCAAACCTAGTGAACTGAAATATCTAAGTAGCTAGAGGAAAGGAAATCAAAATGAGACTCCGTTAGTAGTGACGAGCGAATGCGGACCAGGCCAGTGATTTATAATTAAAAATTAGAATACTTTGGAAAGAGTAGCCATAGATGGTGATAGCCCAGTATAAGTAAAAATGTTATAGATCCTTGAGTAGGGCGGGACACGTGAAATCCTGTTTGAAGATGGGGGGACCATCCTCCAAGCCTAAGTACTCCTTAACGACCGATAGTGAACAAGTACCGTGAGGGAAAGGTGAAAAGAACCCCGGGAGGGGAGTGAAATAGACCCTGAAATCAAATGCTTACAAACAGTTGGAGCCTTATATCTATTTTGAGAGCAATCTTAAAATATGTATTAGGGTGACAGCGTACCTTTTGCATAATGGGTCAGCGAGTTAATCTATTAAGCAAGCTTAAGCCGTTAGGTGTAGGCACAGCGAAAGCGAGTCTGAATAGGGCGTTTAGTTTAATGGATTAGACCCGAAACCAAGTGATCTAACCATGGCCAGGTTGAAGATGTAGTAAAGTACATTGGAGGACCGAACCTGTTACTGTTGCAATAGTATTGGATGAGTTGTGGTTAGGGGTGAAAGGCCAATCAAACTTGGAAATAGCTGGTTCTCCGCGAAATCTATTGAGGTAGAGCGTTGTACTATATACTTTTGGGGGTAGAGCACTGAATGGACTAGGGAGACTCATCCTCTTACCAAATCCAATCAAACTCCGAATACCAATAAGTAGTTATACAGCAGACACACTATGGGTGCTAAGTCCGTGGTGGAAAGGGAAACAGCCCAGATCGCCGTCTAAGGTCCCGAAATTGTGGCTAAGTGTGGAAGGAAGTGAGAAGACCAATACAGCTAGTAGGTTGGCTTAGAAGCAGCCATCCTTTAAAGAAAGCGTAACAGCTCACTTGTCTAAACAAGTCTTCTTGCGCCGAAGATGTAACGGGGCTCAAGCCATATACCGAAGACGCGAATTCCTAATGTAAATTAGGTCTGGTAGCGGAGCGTTTTGTAAGCCTGTGAAGGTGATCCGTGAGGGTTGCTGGAGGTATCAAAAGTGAGAATGCTGACATGAGTAGCGTGAAAGAGTGTGAAAGCCACTCTCGCCGAAAACCTAAGGTTTCCTGTGTTAAGTCAATCTGCGCAGGGTTAGTCGGATCCTAAGGCGAGGCCGTAAAGGAGTAGTCGATGGAAATCAGGTTAATATTCCTGAACCTTTTAAGCGTGACGGATTTTGTGTTAGTATAAGCCTTATTGGATTGGCTTATGCTTTAAAAAAATCCCAGGAAATAGCGCTTAAATTTATAAGTCCGTACCGTAAACCGACACTGGTAGGTGGGTAGAGTATACTAAGGCGATTGAGAAAACGATGTTGAAGGAACTCGGCAAATTACACCTGTAACTTAGGGAGAAGGGTGGCCTGTGCGTGGGCAACCATGTGTAGGTGGCACAAAATAGGGGGTAGCGACTGTTTACTAAAAACACAGGACTCTGCAAACACGTAAGTGGAAGTATAGGGTCTGACGCCTGCCCGGTGCTGGAAGGTTAACATGAGGGGTGCAAGCTCCAATTCGAAGCCCCAGTAAACGGCGGCCGTAAAACTGACGGTCCTAAGGTAGCGAAATTCCTTGTCGGGTAAGTTCCGACCCGCACGAATGGCGTAACGATTTCCCCACTGTCTCCAACATCGACTCAGCGAAATTGAATTCCCCGTGCTGATGCGGGGTACCCGCGGGTAGACGAAGAGACCCCGTGCACCTTTACTATAGCTTTACATTGATATTAGAAATGTGATGTGCAGGATAAGTGGGAAACTTTGAAGCTAGGGCGCCAGCTTTAGTGGAGTTGTCCTTGAGATACCACTCTTCACATGTTTGATATCTAACTATGCTCCATGAACTGGGGTTAGGACATTGTATGGTGGGTAGTTTGACTGGGGCGGTCGCCTCCTAAAGAGTAACGGAGGCGTGCGATGGTAAGCTAGAGCTGGTCAGAAATCAGCTTTTATAGTACAATGGCATAAGCTTGCCTGACTGCGAGGTCGACAGACCGAGCAGAGACGAAAGTCGGTCATAGTGATCCGGTGATTCCGAGTGGAAGGGTCATCGCTCAACGGATAAAAGGTACGCCGGGGATAACAGGCTTATGGTGTCTAAGAGTTCATATCGACGACACCGTTTGGCACCTCGATGTCGACTCATCACATCCTGGGGCTGAAGTAGGTCCCAAGGGTTCGGCTGTTCGCCGATTAAAGTGATACGTGAGTTGGGTTTAGAACGTCGTGAGACAGTTCGGTTTCTATCTTCCGTGGGCGTTTGGAAATTTGAGAGGATCTGACTCTAGTACGAGAGGACCGAGTTGGACATACCTCTGGTGTACCAGTTGTTGTGCCAACAGCATAGCTGGGTAGCTAAGTATGGATAGGATAATTACTGAAAGCATCTAAGTAAGAAACCTTCCTTGAGATTAGATTTCCCCATTAGGGCCGTGAGAGACTATCACGTTGATAGGCTGGGTGTGTAAGTATGGTAACATATGTAGCTAACCAGTACTAATAGCCCGATTGATTTACTTAATTTGTAATTATATGTAGTATTAAAACTGCAGCTTGTCTTTTTGCTTATTTTGTTTTATAGTTTAATTGGGTTGGTGGTAATAGCAGAAGTGATACACCCAGCTACATTTCGAACCTGGAAGTTAAGCCTTCTAGCGCTTATGGTACTTTGTCTTAAGGCACGGGAGAGTAGGTCGCTGCCACCCTTATTAAGCTATAATTTTTTTTATTGTAGCTTCCAGTATTTTCTTTGGTTAATATTTTTCTTTTTTGTGTAGAGTTGCTTGTTTCTTGTTATTATGCATTTGAGAGTATGTTTTTTCATTTTCTTCTTAATTGACGTTTTTAAGTATAGTGGATAAGTATTTTGTAGGTATCACTGATAATAAAGAGAATATTTAAATAATAAATTTTATTATAACATTATTATACAACGCGTAATTTGATATAGAAGCAATAACTCTATATAAATCTGTGTTACTTAAGAATTTGTTGTATATTTATTAAATGAGTTTTAGCTATATCAGTAGTTACTAAGTGTAATCATTAATGGATGTTATCAATCGTAATACTTAGAGTCTTATGTGTTTTTCTTATAAGTATATCTTGGATATTTCATATATAATAGTTTTTATGATGTGGGTAGTCTTTTTGCAGTAGCTAAGTCTTTTGTTATTTAATAATAATTAGGTAATTTTAAAGTATAGTAGAAATGTGATGGTGAATAAACCATGAGATTACACATGAAAACAATAATTATTTTTAAAAAAGTAAAATGTGTATAGGTACATACTTTTGATTTTGTTATTTTTTAATTATATTTTACCATGATTTAGAAAGTATCTAATGTAGTAATCTCTTATTGTTAATTATTAAAAGTTATTCATAATAAACTGTAGTAATTTTATATATCTATGTATTGATTTGCAGTGAGTAAAACTTACTAGTAATGGTATGTTATAATTTGTATAATATTTTATTATTTTTAATAGTTATTGTATATAACCTTTGTATAAAGGTATGTTTATCAGTTGTTAAGTACAAAGGTTATGAGAAATAATAAATTTTTGAATTTGTTACTTTAACCTTCAATATTAGTATATAAAAAAAGAAGTATACATTAGTGTTTTTCCTATATCTAGTATTTCTGATAATTATAGACTAATAGTATTTTAGTTATTAGTTTAATCTATCCTGAGCAAGAATATCAAGTTGTTTATAATATTATATATTAGTAAACATGATTACTATTATAATGGTAAGTTTATCTTAATTAATGTTGGATTTTTGTACGAATGCTATAAATTTATAAAAAAATCTTGCTGTAGCTTTAGTTTATTAACTGTGCTTGTTTATGTAGCATAATTATAAATGTGATATCAATTTACAATTTTCCAAATATTAAAATACTATACTTATTAAGGAGAAGCATAGTCTTTGTGATACAAGTAGTGTGTGTGATTATCAGTTTATTCTTGCCGTGATACGTTTGATTCACTTTGTTTGATTTAGTAGTGATCTCTCAAATTAATAGGTGTAGTATATAAAACACTTGCTAAATTATAAAGGTGTTATTTTCAAATGAAGTACAAGTAATCACTAAAAATTTTATGTAAAAATGATTTAATTTACTAGAAAAGTTATTTTGAAATTAGCTGATATTATTGTTTGATATATTTTATAAAGATAAGATACGATAAATCCTAAAGGATAGTAATTTGATTTTGAATAGAAGAAATAGATGAAGATATGTATATGTGATATTACAAAGTTTGAAGTTGTTAACTTATTTATTATTATATAATAGACTTTGAAATATATTTTTAATATGTATTATTAAATCTTCTGTATGGATTATTAAATGTGCAATTAAGTACTGGAAAATTAATTATAAAATATTGTATTAATTATTTATGTGTATAGAGAAGGAATAAGAAAAGTCTATTTTTACTGGTTAATTTATTCAAGGAAGGATTATTGTTAAACTAATAATATTATATATTTATTACTATATAATAGACTTTGAAATATATTTTTAATATGTATTATTAAATCTTCTGTATAGATTATTAAATGTGCAATTAAGTACTGGAAAATCATAATTATAAAATTGTATTAATTATTTATGTGTATAGAGAAGGAATAAGAAAAGTCTATTTTTACTGGTTAATTTATTCAAGGAAGGATTATTGTTAAACTAATAATATTATATTTATTTTCTTATATGGATTTTTAGAGATGAGAATAAGATATAACTTATTTAATCTTAGTAATGATTTATGATTAGTTTTTTACTAATAGCATATTTCAAAGAATATTATATGAAATTAATAATGTCATAGTTGATAATTGTGTTTTTATTGTTTTGTGTAGATGATAAGAAATTTAAATAATGTAATTTGCTAATAAAGATTATGATTACAGTAACTAACTTAAGATAGAGAAATATTTGGTTATCTCGTTACTAATTTCTTTATTTATAATATACTTTTGAGCATGCAGTTTAAGTGGAATGTTATGTGTGTATATGCGCATTAATGCATAACTTTAATTATAAAGGAGTAAGTTAGTATCTTGAATATGTTAATTTATTGATCGAATACATTAATTGAAATTATCAAAATAACATATTTGTTATGTAGATGTCTTACATATAGTTATAAAAATATAATTAAGCAATAGGGTCATAGTTTGATACTTCTTGAGTAATGATTACATCGTGAACATGACTTTCACGTAGTCCAGCTGATGTAATACTAGTAAATTTGCAATTTTTCTTCATATCACATATATTTCGATTACCCGTATATCCCATTGCAGATCTTAACCCACCAATTAACTGGTGTATTACTCCAGAGATTGGACCTTTCAAAGGTACTCTCCCTTCTATACCTTCTGGAATAAATTTATGATTGCTATCTTGAAAATATCGACTTGCTGATCCACGTTTCATTGCACCAAGAGATCCCATACCTCTGTATGACTTATATGCGCGTCCATTATATATCATAATTTCTCCTGGGCTTTCATCTGTACCAGCAAAAATAGAACCTATCATTACAACATCTGCTCCTGCTGCTATAGATTTTGCTATATCACCAGAATATTTTATACCTCCATCTGCAATAATTCTTATTTTTTTGTTCCTACATGCATTGACTACATTTCTTATTGCAGAAAATTGTGGTACACCAACACCAGTAACAATACGGGTTGTACAAATTGATCCTGGACCGATACCAACTTTTATTGCATCTACACCTGCTTCAATTAATGCTAATGCTCCCTCTCCTGTTGCTACATTACCTCCAATTACTTGGGCATGTGGAAAAAGTGTTTTTATTTCTTTTACTGTTGTTAACACCCTTTCAGAATGTCCATGTGCTGTATCGACTATGATTATATCTGCATCTTCTGCAAGTAGTGCTTCAGCTCTTTCAATTCCATCTGTTTTTCCTGTACCTACTGCTGCTGCTACTCTTAATCTTGCACAATTGTCTTTGCATGAGTTTGGAAATTGATTGAATTTCTCTATATCCTTAACTGTAATCAGCCCAACACAACAGTAGTTATTGTCTACAACAATTAGTCTTTCTTTCCTATATTTCTGCAATAACTTTATTGCATCACAGCGTTCTATACCTTCTGGAACTGTAATTAGGTGATCTTTAGTCATAATGTCTGCTACTTTGCAGTCTTTGTTTTCAACAAACCTTACATCACGATTTGTTAATATTCCTACTAAACGCTTACCATTTTCTGTTTCTGTAACTACTGGTATTCCAGAGTAACTGTATTTTTTCATAATTGATAAAGCGACTGCTAAGCTATCTTCAGGAGACACTGCAATTGGGTTATATACTATCCAACTTTCGTGTTTTTTTACTTTTCTTACTTCAAGTAACTGTTGATCTGTAGAAAAATTTTTATGTATACATCCTATACCACCATGTTGTGCTAATGCTATAGCTAAATTTGCTTCTGTAACTGTGTCCATTGCTGCAGAAATGATAGGAATTTTAAGTTCTATCTCTTCTGTTATGTATGTTGTCACATTTGTGTCAGCAGGTAATACATCTGATGCTGATGGTACAATTAGTATATCATCAAAAGCATAAGAAAGTTCCACTTTTTTCCTATAAAAGGTTCCTCATAAAGTATATTAATTTTTTATTGTTCGTGCAATAATATTGCTGGATATTATCTATTATTGCTAAAAAACTAGAGTATAGATGCTTGTGTTCTAAATGTATGCTTTTATTTAAGTAGCTATCTAATGATTAAGCTATTAATTTTTTATATTATTGGAGTTTTATTACTAGAGCAACTTACTATGATAATTTTGCTTATAAAATTATATATTTTTCCCATATATGATAAGGTGTATTATGATTGCATTAATTGTTTTTATAATTAATATTATTTGATGATTTGTTAGAAATATTGAATAAAAAATGATATTTCCTAAAATTGTTGTTGTAATTAAGTAGCCGTCTAATAATTAATCTGTTATTTTTTACATTATTAAAGTGTTATCATAAAGAAACTTACTATAATATAGTTTACTTATGAAATATATACTTTTTTCTGTATGGAAGGTTTATTATAAATTATATGAATTTTTCTTATTATTCATAAAATGATATTATAAGATGTTGTTTTATTAGGCGAGTTATGTGTAAAATGGAGAAATGGTTATTTAAATTAATGTTATTGTAATTACGTAACTACCTAAATAATTAATCTGTTATTTTTATATTGTTAAAGTTTTATCATAAAGAAACTTACTATAATAATTTTACTTATGAAATATATACTTTTTTTTTTTTTTTTTTTTTGTATGGAAGGTTCATTATAAATTATATTAATTTTTCTTATTATTCATAAAATGATATTATAAGGTGTTGTTTTATTAGGTGAGTTATGTGTAAAATGGAGAAATGGTTATTTAAATTAATGTTATTGTAATTACGTAACTACCTAAATAATTAATCTGTTATTTTTTACATTGTTAAAGTGTTATCATAAAGAAACTTACTATAATATATTTTACTTATGAAATATATACTTTTTTCTGTATGGAAGGTTCATTATAAATTATATTAATTTTTCTTATTATTCATAAAATGATATTATAAGGTGTTGTTTTATTAGGTGAGTTATGTGTAAAATGGAGAAATGGTTATTTAAATTAATATTATTATAATTACGTGACTACCTAAATAATTAATCTGTTATTTTTATATTGTTAAAGTTTTATCATGATAAAACTACCGATTAGTAGTTTTTATCTTATAAGTTTCTGTTTTTTCTTATAAAAAGTTTCCTAAAATGTATTAGTTACTTTTATTCATCATGCTATATAGCTATATATTATGTCTGTAATCTAGATTACAGAGTTCTTCTGATATTTATATTCTTTTAGGTAGACTAGTTAGTTGTAGACTTTGTAATAGTTAGTGATGTTTAATGAAAAAATTGCTCATTAATAATTCTTTCTTCTAGTTTATGTCCTTCATCAAATAGCAATGTAATGATTACATTACTATCCTTTTTTATTTTGATGTTTTTAATGTTATAAAAATTTGTATAGTCTGCAACTGCTGATACAGATCGTACTGTTGGATTAATTACATCTATTTCGATTGTTATAGAATCTGTTAATATAGCTCCACGCCAACGTCTAGGACGGAATGAGTTAATTGCAGTTAAGGCAATTACATTAGAGTTTAAGGGTAATATAGATCCTCCAGCAGAGAAGTTATAAGCTGTACTACCAGCTGGTGTTGAAACTAAAATGCCATCAGATACTAGTTTTTCCATTACTAACTTGTCGTTAATTTTTATTTGTAAATTTGTAGCTTGATGAGTACTACGAAATAAAGATACTTCATTTATAGCTGTACTCTCATGTTTGTGTTGATATATATCGGTTGCTACCATATTTAATGTTGCTAGTTGTGTCGGTACAGCCTTATTAATACGATCTATGAGGTTATATTCTGAATACTGATTCAGTAGAAACCCAACAGTACCATAATTAATACCGTATACTGGAATATTGCGCTGCTTGTTAATTACATAGCTATGCAAACTATGAAGTAATAACCCATCCCCTCCTATTACTACAAGTAAATCGATAGGTAAATCATTGTTCTCTTTAACATTTATTAAGTGATAACGCTTTTCCATCATAAGAGCTATATCTTTATCAAAAGCATCAGTAAAAATATACCCAATGTTTTGATAATTGCTCATATTGATAATAAATAAACTTATAAATCTAAATCACCAAATTTGCTTAGAAACTTTGCAGCCTTACTATTTTTTTTGCTAGTTGCTCTTAAGCTTGGATTCCATGCAGGGTGATTAAAACAATCACTTTCTAAGTGAATCCTTATCATCTCGTCTTTTTTGCCAAGAGTGGATTTCATTACTCTTTCTTCTCCATTAGTAAACACAGTGAGAATATCGTAAGTTTCTGGATGTATTCCCTTTCTCATTCCTGAACCTTTATATTATAAAAATGCTTAAAAACTACTACTTCTAGCATTTATGTATGCAATCTGTCAATGATATTATTTATCATAGTATAAATTCATTTTGACTAATTAATAATAACGGAGTACTATAATAAAGAACAATAACCAAAATGCTTTAAATAGATGATTTTGATGTTTCCTGGGCAAGGGTCTCAATTTGTATCTATGGGAAAAAACATATACGATAACTTTGCTGTTGCGCGATATGTTTTCCATGAGGTGGATGATATCCTTAACAAAAAGTTATCTAAGATAATGTTTGAAGGTTCAATTGAAGAATTAACCTCAACAGATAATGCTCAGCTAGCCCTTATGGTAGCTTCTATTGCTACATTGCGTGCTATAGAATATGTACTAGGGACTCCGCTACATTTATTTAGGCAGATAAAGTATATGGCTGGACATTCCTTGGGGGAATGTGTAGCACTATGTGCATCTGGGGCATTGACGTTATTTGAAGTGACGCAACTCTTACTTGTAAGAAGTCAGGCTATGTATGATGCAGTCCCTTTGGGATACGGGGGAATGTATGCGTTAGTAGGTGGTACCTTAGAAGATGTGGAGAAGGTAGTAGCAGCTGCTCAAGAATATGGAATATGTGAAATAGCAAATGATAATTGTGAAGGGCAGGTTGTAGTTAGTGGTGTAAATGAAGTACTCCAACAACTACCTGATTTAATTAAGGGTACTAATATAAAAAAAGCTATAAAATTACAGGTAAGTGGGCCTTTTCACTCATCACTTATGAGTTCTGCCTGTGATAAGCTACAACAGTTTGTTGAAGGTATTGAAATAAAAATGCCATTAGTAGACATCGTATCGAATGTATCTGCACGAGAGTATACTGATTGTTTAATGATCAAGAATCTAATAGCTAAACAAGTAATTAGTAAAGTACGATGGCGTGAGAGCATCTTATATATGATAAAACAAGGATGTACAAACTTTGTTGAGGTTGGACCTGGTACAGTGTTGTCAAGTTTAATGAAGAGAATTCATACAGGTGTCACTACAGTTAGTATTAATACTGCTGATTCTATAGATCTATTAATGCGACATCTTGCAGCGGATTGTGTTGGGGCATAAATTTCTGGCTGATATAAAGATTTACTTCTGTTAATCTGGATTTATCTAAGTTACATCTCTGTTTTTTTTATGCACTTTTGGGTTACTGTGGTTCATATATTTAGTAATAATATACTTTAGTATGTATCATACTTAATGCTCAAATTTTCTAAAGTGTATTTATTAAGTGATATGTACAACTTTGTTTTATCTTTATTGAATGTGTGTTTTGTATTAGGTTATAGGAATTTATTATGTTTATTACTTTTGAAGGGATAGATGGTTCAGGTAAAACCACGCAATCAAGATTACTAACAGAGTATTTATCAGGGGTATATGGTGTAGATAATGTTATATTGACTAGAGAACCTGGTGGTACTTTTTTTAATGAGTCAGTACGTAATTTATTGTTTAGTACTAAAAATCTAGATAAGTTATCTGAACTGCTTTTCTTTATTGCAATGCGTAGAGAACATTTTATGAAAGTAATTAAACCTGCATTAACTCAACAAAAAATAGTGATTTGTGATAGGTTTATTGATTCTACAATTGCATATCAAGGTTATGGTCACGGTATTGATTGTAAGTTGATTGAAGAGTTGAATGATTTAGTAGTTGATATTTATCCGAATATTACATTTGTTCTTGATTCTGATATTAACCAGTCTGTTGCTAGATCTAATAAGAATGGATATGAATTTCTTGATTTGGAGTTTTATGCTAGGGTTAGAGATGGATTTCGTGATATTGTAAAAAGAAATCAATACCGTTGTTATCTAATTACCAATGTAGATGCAACGAAAAATATTAATGAGATAAGTGCTATATATTTAAAAACGATAAAAATATTGCACGCATTGTGAAATGAATATAGCATCTATGGTTTATTTTTTAGTAATTTATAAATGGAGGTTATTTTGAGTAGGAAATTTTTTATATGGTCTTTAGTTTCACTGTTTTATGCATATCAGTATGTATTAAGGGTTATGCCAAATGCCATTTCTTCTATATGTATAGTAAAATTTAATATTAGTAATATAGCATTTGGTCAATTTTTAGGTTTGTACTACATTGGGTATACTCTAGCACATATTCCTATAGGTTTCTTTTTAGATAAATATGGGCCTAAGGTAATATTATCGGTATGTGCTGTTTTAACTGTTGCTGGGTTAATTCCTTTGATAATATCAGATGTTTGGTTGTTTGTGCAAATTGGAAGAATAGTTAGTGGAATAGGATCTGCTGGTGCTGCTTTAGGTATTTTTAAAATTGCTAGTATGTACTATAACGAAAAATTTGCAAAGATGGTAGGTTTTTCTATTATTATAGGATTATTGGGTGCTATGTATGGTGGACTTCCAGTTCTGTCTTTATTAGATAAATTTGGATGGGAACATTTATTTATTGGATTTATTGGCATAGGGCTTGTATTAGCATTATTATTATATATATTTATTCTTCCATATAATAGTTCTTCTAATGAGTCAGGTGACGTTTGTAAGAAGCTTAAATTAGTATTATTGAATAAATATACTATAATTATAAGCTTGCTTGCTGGGTTTATGATAGGACCGTTAGAGGGTTTTGCTGATGGTTGGGCTTCATCTTTCTTAAGAACAATAAGTAATATAAGCCAAGAATCAGCAGCTTTATTACCATCGATGATATTTTTTGGTGTATGCTTTGGTGCGTTTGGATTACCATACATGTTAGAAAAATCATTTGATGGTTATAATCTCCTCATTTTATCTGCTGTAGCTATGTTGGGTGCTTTTGTATTGATGTTTATTGCTAGTTCTAGTGTGGTATTGGTGTTGATATCGTTTTTTATCTTAGGTTTCTTTTCTGCATATCAGATTATAGCTACTGATGAGATATTGCGTCATGTTGACAGTAATGTAGTAGCACTAACTAGTGCTGTTAACAATATGATAGTTATGGGTTTTGGTTATGTCTTTCATACTGCGATATCTTATGTGTTAGATCTATCATGGGATGGAAAAATTGTTGATTCTGTTCCAGTGTATGATAAGACGCTAATGCTAAATGCTATGTTATGTATACCTTGTGGATTATTAATAGGATTAGTAGGTTTTACATACTTAAAATATAAAAATAAAAAGTATGTAAACTAATACTATAATAAAAAACATATATCTACTTAAAGTAGATATATGTTTTTTATAACTCTTTACATTTTTTAATATAAGCTAGATCGATTGTTTTATTAAAGGTACAGGTTATGTACAAATTAAAATGTATTTTTCTTTATGTATGATCTGATAAGGTATGAAGAATTAAGATTTTTCTTCTTGAGGTTATTATAAAGTCATTGATCAAGCAATTTTTCTATCATTTATTTTTATAAGACTGCATAGTATATTATTTTAATATTGTTTGACTAATCTAACTGAGTGACAAATAATAACATACATTATCTCAATGATGTTATTGTTTGTAATATGTGTGCTAGTTTAATGGTTTTAGTAAGTAGGATTATATCAAAATGTTAAATCATTTGATGAGTTATTCTGATATAACATTTATTTGGAGTATTATTCATAATTGTTAGACAGTATAAGTATTTTTTATCGGTTAATATCAGTATACCTTATGATAATAGAGAAGAGTTAGCATTTACTGTAATAACTTACTGATACTACATTACATGTTCAAGAACTAAGCTTATCTGGATATATACCCCTATGATATATAATTTTGTTATAACACGGAAATATCTTAGTTTCCTTACAAATAAAATAACAATATTTTAAAGGTAACCCTATACAGGTTGAATAGAACTAAGGTACCATTTTTTACTTGTAAGAAGTGACATATCTTTTTTAAATGTCCAGACATCTTCAATCTTGTTAATTTTTGATGTGCTACCTTGTAAAATATTTCCTTCTTGATCTTTTACGAAGTTTATCTGTTCACTGATAAACTTTACCGTAATATGTGCAATGTTTCCTGATAGTTTTAATTTAGTTATTTTATGGTGTATTATGGATACAATGACGTCTTCATACACTTGACCAAGATTTTTGCGATATTCTATCTCTGTTAGGAATGAATTGTATAGATCCTTATCAAGTAATGAGCATAGAATTTGTGTATTTCCTTCATTAAAAGCTTTGATAATAATATCAAATGCTTTCATTGATCCATCCATGAAGTATTTTAAGGAAAATTCTCGGTCTTTCCTTTTTATAGTACTCATTATGGATTTGTCGTTGTCATCACAGGATTCCATTACTGACTCTATATCAATGTCAGTGTAGTCATGGTTATTATCTTCTTGTATTAAAATACTTACAGGCTGGGAATGGTTGTTTGGTTGTAATCCTGAAGTTCTTCCAAGAGAGTTATATAGACGAAAAAAAATGAATGCTGCTACAAATGCGTATATTGCTAATTCAACCATATTATCCTAATTTTTATTGACAAAAGTGCATACTGTGTATACTTAACTAATATTATATCTTAGTGTACGTTAATCAATAATTAATTACATTATTTTTACTTTGGAGCTTATGTAGTATGTCATATAAATTAGACGTTAAAGCACAATATATTAAAGATCTTTCATTTGAGAATCCAAATTCTCCACAAATTTTTGTGATGATGAGTAAAGCTACACCTGAAATTAATATTTCTGTTAATGTCAGTTCTATAAGTCTTCCTGTTAAGACAGATGATCAAAAAAGTGGTACTGAAAATCTGTCTTCTTTGTATGAAGTTACATTGCAAGTTAATGCAGAAGCTCGTATACAAAACACTGTGGCATTTATTTGTGAAATTAAATATTGTGGTGTATTTTCTATTAAAAGTGATGCTGAAAATAATGAAATTGATTTAAGTCACCAAGAAGTAAAAGATATGTTACTAGTGGCTGCTCCAAGTATTTTATTCCCATTTGTTAGAGAGCTAATTGCTAGGGCTACTTCTTCAAGTGGATTTCCACCTCTTATGCTTGATATAGTTGATTTTAGAACTATGTATGAGAATCAACTTAAACAAGGTGTTGGGCAAAACGATAATGATAATTCTGTAGATAATGTTTAAAGCTGGCTTAGTAAGTCTTATTTATAGAGGATTTTAACTATATGGGTTTTTTGTGTTATGAAGTTTTTTATAATAGGTAATCTACTCTGTATTATGATTGCAGTATTTTCTTTTAATAGTGCATTTTGTACTAATGCTAGTGATCAACAAAACCCACATCAGTTTTATTCCGATACTTTAGTTAAAATTAGTGATGATATTTCTGCTAAAGAGTTATTGACGTTATTACCTAATGATCGTTATTTAGGTAATACAAAAGCTCCAGTAGTTATAATAGAATATGCTTCATTTTCATGTATGCATTGTGCACATTTTGCACTGAATGTATTTCCAGTATTAGAACATAAGTATATTAAGGAAGGTAAGTTATTGTACATTTTTCGGAATTTCCCTTTAGATTATATATCTCTAAAGGCTGCAATGCTAGGTACATGCTATGATACTGCTAATAGCTTCTTTACATATAATAAAGCTGTATTCAGCTCCATTGAAGCATTAGTAACTAACTATAGGGATCTAGGAGTGTTATCCAATATTGCAAAAATTAGTAATATCAGTGAGGAAAGATTTAACAAATGTGTTAATGATGAAGATATTATGAACTATATTATTCAAGAAAAATTTATTGCAAATAAGAAGTTACAAGTGAATGCTACTCCTGTATTTTTTATTAATGGAAAGAAGTATGATAAGGCACATGATGTAGAAAGCTTTTCTGAAGCTATCAATGAGCTTATTATGTTACATCCTAATTATTCATTAGCTAATAACAATGCACCTTAAGTTTGTATTGTACTACAATATGGTATATTCACTATTTTTATAAATTACGCAGCAAATGGTTTGTAGGTTTTTTAATGCTTATATTTTTTATATATTAGAATAATTTCTGCGATTTACAGGTTGGTTTTATTGTTGTATTGCTTCTGTTAAAGCTTATTATAAGCTGAGCAGTTTTACTTTGTTTATAGTTAAGTGTGTATAGTAATCATGAATACTATGGGTTTTTCTCAGTTTTATATTCTACAATGTATTTAGTATATCATGTATTTTAAAGCAGTATGTTATTTTAGAAATTTAAATTTTTTATCTTTGCATATTATATAGGTTTTAGTGTTATTTTTCAGTTTCTTAAGTTAATATGTGTATTTGTGATGTATTTGAAATACTAACACTTATGATACTTGAGTAATATCTAAAATTTATCATTTTAGAGTTTTTCTTAAATAATTAATGATCTTGTTATTTATATATTGTATTACAAGGTTTGCACAGTTTTAAAAAATTATGGATTATATCTGTATAACTCTATTTCATTTCTCGTACAAATAGAATATAGGCTTTTTGTTTGTGATTTCTGTATTTTATATATGTTACAGAATAATGTTACATAGTTGTAGTTAGATGATTCAATGAGACATTTTGTATTATTAGGTGCTATTTTTATATATAAAAATTATATATAAGTGTAAGAAAATTGAATATCAATTTGTTCTGTTACTATAATATTATTTTATTATTATTTAATCACTACTATGTAATGAAATAATATTTTTAATAATGATATTTTAGGTTTTCTAATCATTATGTGGGGGAGGTAATATTAGATTGCTATTTTGTGAATCATTCATATTATCAGAAAGCTATTTTGATATACAGAACGTTTAAAATCTGTTCTTGTAATATAGGATCTTAATTTATTTATGGATTATGCTAGTGTTTTTTGTTACTGCAATATTTGCTAATGCAATGAGGAATATCTTCAATTAATAATGGCTTTAGGTTTTCTGAATAACCACATGGTAGTGTTGAATAACCCTGTAATTGAAATTTTTCTAATGTAGAAAAATTGTTGTATTGTTATTAGACACTATACTTTATATATGAAACATTTGACATATATCATTATAGGAAGGTAATGTTTCAATTTGTCCTATTGCTGCTAGTGTTATTTTATTATTACTGCGTAGTAATCTACTAATACAATTAAGAATGTCTTCCATAGTAATTTCTGAAATTTTCTTAAGTAGTTCTTCTTTTGTAATATAACGATTATAATGAGAATAATAGTATCCTAGAGATTCTGCACGTGCAGTTGTACTTTCTCTTGACATTAATATTTCGGATGTTAATTTATCTTTTGCCCTTATTACTTCATTTTCTTCTAAATTAATATAAATACCTTGTACTTCTGCAGCTATTGCATCTAGTAATTGTGGGAGATTATTTTTATCTGTTGCTGTATATATTGAGAAAATACCATTATCACTGTAGCTTGAATTAAAAGATGAAATACTATAAACTAGCCCTAGTTGTTCTCTAATCTTTTGAAAAAGACGTGATGACATACCATTACCTAGTATTGAGTCAAGGATCTGTATTACATAAAATTGATCATCTTTATATGAAGAACTAGGAAAGCCTATAACTATGTGTACCTGTTCTAAATCCCGTTCTTCTCTGTACTCACCACTAATGTAAACAGACTTATTTGTTTCTTGTGGTGTTGATTTCTTTATTTGAGAAAAATATTGGGTTGCTAAATCTATTACTTCATTATGTGTTATGTTACCAGCTACTGATAGTAACATGTTACCAGCGTGGTAATGTTCTTGCATATATGTATGTAAGTTTTCTTTAGAGAGATTACTAACTGATTCTGGTGTTCCTAAAATAGATTTGCCAAATACCTGATTGGGGTAAGCAGCTTCTATATATTTATCAAAAATGATACTGGTAGGGGAGTCATTGGTTTGATATATCTCCTGTAAAACTACGCCTTTTTCTCTATCTATTTCTTCTTGTGGAAACTGTGAATTTAATATTATATCAGCAAGTACTTCTATGGCTATTTTGATATCTCGTTTTAATATTTTGACATGGTATACTGTGTGTTCTCTATCTGTATGTGCATTAAAATTGCCTCCGATATTGTCAAAAATCTGTGCTATGTCAAGTGCTGTACGAGTTTTAGTACCTTTAAAAGCCATGTGTTCTAGAAAGTGAGAAATACCGGCTATATTTGTGTTCTCATGCCTACTTCCAACATTAACCCAAATATTAATGGATACAGATTCAACATAAGGCATAGTATCAGTTATTATGGTAAAACTGTTACTTAATTGTGTAATATTTGGCAACATAGCTTCGCTAAAAAAATGAATGTGCTAAGTTTATATTTTGAATGATATAACTGCAACAAATATATGAGATATATTTAAAGAATTATATTTTTAATTATGTTGTGTTGATGAAGATTAATGTATATCTTAATTTTTATTCTGAGAATTTATCTTGTGATTATATAATCATATTTTGTTACATGTAAGTATAAAAAGTATATAGGGATAATATTGTTACATGTATTTATATGATAATGTGGCAATATTATTGATTATATGATTGAAAGATTTAATTGTATCATTCCAACCAAAGGTTTCTTTTGTGATTAGTAATTAGTATTCTGTTGAGAGAATGAATAGGTGGTAGAGTGTGTATATATTTGCATGGGTATCATAAATAAGCTATATGTACTTGTACAAGATCTTATAAGTATTTATTATCAAAATACATATACATTAGCATTAACAGTGTTAGATATTTGAAATTAGCTGTAATATAAGTTATAAGTTAATACTAGAATTTGAAAAACGATAATATAGGGTTTCTTATATCTAATATTCTTAATCATTTTTATAGTATTTAATTTAAAACTTAATGAGATCAAAGGAGTTGTGTTTTATATATTTCATAATTTGTTGTGTGTAAAATAGAGGAACATGGGTTTTAATCCTATTGTGAGAGTATATGGTTTGTAATTTTTTTTAATTAATCAATAATTTTAATATTATCATTAAGTTAAGATTTACTTAGTTACATAATTAGTGATAGAAATTTTTATTATATGATTTTGAGTGTAATAATGTTGTGTCTCAATACAAGATATATTAATCTAGTGTAATAGCTAAGTAGTTGTGAATAAATTAGCTATTTGTTTTTATCATCGTGTTAGTTAAGTTGTGAAGAAGAGATTTAGTCTCAATAGTCTTGAGGTTGTGTGTTTTATTCATTTACAGCTGTTGTTATATTCTATCGCTGATAATTATCTACATGGTAATTTTCAAACTGTTGTTAAAGTTGTTATTATGGTCAAATAATTACAAGTTTTATGTAACATACTAATTATTTTATCTATAATACTTGCTTTATATATGTATTATATGTTGTATAATTTGTTAAAATAGCCTTGGGTTTAAGATTTGTAATGTTGATTATGATCTTGTGAGTTTGTAAAAAAAGTGATAAAAATAACTGCTTAAATTTTGTTAATAATAAGTAATATCACTGTTAATTGATTAAGGGTTTGCTTTGCGTAAAAAGATTAAGAAAGTATTAATTTCTGGTAAAAGTGTTTGGCCAATAATAGAAGGTGGTAAAGGTATTGGTGTAAGTGACGGTAGAACGGCAGGTGCTTTTGCTGCTGCATCTGCTGTTGGTACATTTTCTGGTGCATGTGCTAAATTCTTAGATCAAAATGGAGAGTATGTGCCTCTAATATATCGTGGTAAAACTAGATTAGAACGTCATGATGAATTGATAAGCTATAGTATTGATGCAGCAGTGAGTCAGGCTAAAGTAGCACATGATATATCTGCTGGTTTGGGTAGAATACATATGAATATATTGTGGGAAATGGGTGGTGCACAGAGAATTCTTCATGGTGTTCTTGAAAAGGCTAAAGGATTAATTCATGGTATTACTTGTGGTGCTGGCATGCCATATAAGTTGGCGGAAATAGCTTCTCAATATCAAGTGTATTACTATCCTATTGTTTCATCTGCTAGAGCATTTAAAATTCTGTGGCAGAGATCTTATCAGAAGTTTTCTAAAATACTTCTTGGTGGTGTTGTGTATGAAGATCCTTGGTTAGCTGGGGGGCACAATGGTCTTAGTAATAGTGAGTCACCTGACAATCCTCAAATGCCTTTTGAGAGGGTTGCAGCAATTCGTGAGTATATGAATGAGGTTGGATTGTCAGATGTTACATTAATTATGGCAGGGGGTGTATGGCATTTAAAGGATTGGGAATCGTGGTTTGACAATAGCTTGATTGGTCCTATAGCATTTCAATTTGGAACAAGACCTTTATTAACACAGGAAAGTCCTATATCTGCTGCTTGGAAAAAAAAATTAATGTCCTTAAAACCTGGAGATGTATTTTTAAATAAATTTAGTCCTACTGGGTTTTATTCTTCTGCCGTTAGAAATGAGTTTATTAAGGAATTACAAGAACGTAATGCACGTCAAATTGCATTTGAAGAACAAATCAGTGAAAGATGCAGTGCTGAATTGACTATTGGTAGTAGGGGAAGAAAGGTATACGTGCATCCAGATGATAAAAAATTATCAGAACTTTGGATATCTATGGGTTATACTGATACTTTAAAGACTCCGGATAATACCCTAGTGTTTGTTACTCAAAGTAAATCGAAAAGCATTAGAGAAGACCAGATCAATTGTATGGGATGTTTAAGTCACTGTAGGTTTAGTAATTGGAAGGACCATGGGGATTATAATACTGGTATCAAACCAGATGTTCGTAGTTTTTGTATTCAAAAAACATTACAAAATATTATTGCTGGAGTGGATCATGAGTATGAACTCATGTTTTCTGGACACAATGCTTATAAATTTGTAGAAGATGAGTTCTATAAGGATGGTTATATACCGACAGTTAGAGAACTTGTTGACAGGATTTTAACCGGATATTAGTGAGAGTTTTTGTACAAGATAGAGTGAGCTTTGTTGTTTATACTTTACAAAATAAATTAGTAATGTAATTTTTCACGTTTACATTGTATCAATACAATATGATGTGAAATTGCATATTACCTAAATGTACATTAATGCTATACTTTAAAGTAAAAATGATTGCTATAATTTTGTGTTGTATTGATATAATTTTTCTATATGTTTTGCAATTATATCTACTTCTATATTAACTTTGTCTGTTACTTTGCTGTATTGAAAAATAGTGTTTTCCCAGGTATGTGGTATAATGTTTACAGAAAATGTATTATTAGAGGTAGTATTTACAGTCAACGATACTCCATCTATAGCTATTGATCCTTTTGTGACAATATATTTTAGTAATGGTTGCTGTGTTTGAAAAACTATGTTGTGTGAACTATTTATTTTAGTAATTGATATAATAGTTCCTATACCATCTACATGTCCTTGTACAAAATGTCCATCTAATCGATCATTGATTTTTAATGATAATTCTAAGTTAATATTTGTTCCTTTTTTCCAATATATAGTATTGGTTACAGACAATGTGGATTGTGAAATATCAGCTGAAAAATACTCACTATGTAATTGTGCTACACTTAAACATATACCAGAACATGCTACTGAACTACCTAATTGTACTTTACTTAAGAAATTTACATTGTATGGTCTGATAAAAACTCTTATATCACGTTCTTGAATGTGATCTACATGAACAATAGTTCCTATATCTTCTATAATGCCTTTAAACATTTTTCGTATATTACTTATAGAAAAGGCTAGTCTATGTAATTAGCTGAAAATGTCAAATCTTTTTTATAATATTGTTGAACCTTTGTATCAGTATCTTGTGTTGTGACTTATTAGTTTATTCTGTAAATATTATTATTAGAACTGTATATATGTTGTTGGATATTTGTTAGCACAAGTATCACTAAAAGACAGTTATTAACAGTATTAGAGTAGCATGCTTTTTAAAGGATTAGTCTTACTTTGAGTCTTTAGTTATTTATTTTAGAGTGTACTTAAGATCATTGTATATAACCTTTTTGTTGAAAAATATGTGGTTTGATGGTAACATATATATATGGTTATAAGATATGGTAGTTATAAGTATTATGTCTCTCTTATTCAAAATAAAGGATTCTATATTAAGTACTAGAGATAAGATTATAGCTGTGTTTACGCCAGAAGGTGAGGAGGCTATACAGCATACAGATGATGATGTGAAAAACAGGCACTTGCTTTCTATTGTTTTAGAGTTTATTGTTGTTGTTCTGTTAGTATGTGTTCTTGTTCCTATTTTATTTTGTGCTTATGTGTGGCTTGGTATTTTTGATTGTTTTAGGAATACATGTTGTGTGATACCTGAAGAAGATGATTCTGATCATCCTACTTCTCCTCAGCTATTAAGTGATAATGGTTCCGATTATAGTAGTGGGTTAGATAACTCTTCAGAAGAAATACCAAATAAAGGAGAAATTCCTGATTTTGTGCCTGGGGAAGATCGAGGAAGTGGTGATTCGTTTACAGTACTTTCCCCTTGTAGTGTGGAAGGCTGTCAATCAATATGAAATAGGTGTTTATTTATTAGTTAAATTATTTTGATTTTATTAGATTCTAGTTATTTGTATGTTTGTAGAGAATTGATGGGTATGTGTGGCACACTGGTATAGTCACAAATTCTCTTAATCGTATAGGCTCTGTCTTCATTGATTAAGTGTATATGGTGCGATGATTTTAGTAATCTGAAATTAAGTTAGTGTATATTACAGCAGTGTTATGTAGGTTATGGAATAGTTTTCACAAGTCAACGTAAGTAAGAAGCTTTATATCAGTAGTAGGTATTATAGAATTTTAAATATGTGGCCTTATTTAAAAGCTTTGTTTGTTATTTGATAGGTATTTATTTTATAGTTAAATTAAAATTGTGTTGGTTATAGATGGCTTCTTGTAAGTGTGGCTTACTTATTGTTTATTTGGCATAATATTCCTTATGTAATAAACGTATTATTTGAATTAAACAATTTCAACCTATAAATTTATTATGTTTAATCATGAATACTAGACTAATACTGTATTATGGTAAATAAAAACTCAAGTAATTAAAACCTATACTAAGATATAATAAAAAGATACTATATATACTCTTAAACTACACCTACATAATGATTACTAGAGTAACTCTACATACCACCCACTAGACCTTATAACCAACAACATATGGCTGACGTTCTGGATTTACACCTCCAGATGTACAAAATGATATAGGATTTGGATCATATAATGTATAAGGAGGAGGAGGAACGCTAGGTTCAGGAGGAGCACTAGGCGTAACAAAGGTAACATCATTATCAATATTAGAACAATCTGTAGTACCACCCGTATTAGACATGTCACCTGTCATGGGCACATGCTGCTGATTGCCACCTACTCTTTCTTGATCTTCAGATTGAGAATCCACTTGACGTTTACACCTAATACAGGAAAATAAGTCAATTGCTAGAGCTATTAATAGTGCTAAAAAACAAACCACAAAAACTATAACCATCAAACAACTGGCTATTGCACCAGTGTAATATATATTAGAATAAAGAATTTCCCAGAGACAATCTACAGCTAAGTAACCACACATTAACACACAGTAAGCACATTCCAACCTACCAGTATATTTACCAAGTAAACTGTCACCACAATCAAAAAATACCATACAAATTCACCAAACGTCAGATATATATAACCTGAATCACAACCAAGATTTATACATCAAAAAATTACATACCATAGTAAATACAAAAATACAGAATATTATTAAGCCTCTCTACCTTACCATATGGATATTCACACCACCCATATAACAAGTTATTAGATACATATAAAGAAGACTTATCTAAATATAACTAATATCATTATACTTGACATATTCTACTGTTATTCTTCGATAAATTATTAATAACACACACTATTAAGTAAAAATATATAACCTACTTAATTATACACCAAAAAAATTATATACTCTACTTTTTTGTACACTTTATATATAAATACAATAATTACACAAGATAAGACCTACAATGGTATTCTCATTAATTGACACCACTATATGAAGTAAGAATAATATTTAAAAATACAATTACATATCAGATATATCTTTAACTTAGTAACACAGCTTGTAAGCTTATCATATCATCTCACTATAAATTTAGATATATGGATACTAACCACATTTACCAATACAGTTATATAGCATAAACTACACACTTACAATGTAGCATGACATACGGAAAACTATAAAATTTATATCTACATAATAACAAATATAAGGATCATTTTTACCAAAATCAGATAGAATTACGTCTCAAACTACAATTCAATGCCGAATTACAAACTAATTCATAGGGTGGTGGCTCAATTCCAGAGCCTGTATAAGGAGGAGGTGGACTATAACCATAGAAAGAAAAACTAGCATCCTCAGAACCGCCAAGGTCATAAGAAGCAGAAACAGGAAGAGTAGTACTAGCTTCAGAAACATTGTCTTGATCTTCAGCTTGAGTATTTCGCGTGCATCCACATAGCAACCCAGCTATTTGACAACACAAGTCCATTACTATCACCACTAATAGCACAATTAAAACTAATACACTTACTATAAATGTAAGAACGTCTAATACAATATACCTAGCAATATTATAACACACAGGCCGTCCTTCCACCCACGTCCCAAATGCATCAATTAAATACCTAGAAAATCTCCACCGACCATTATTATTACACCTACCTATCATTTATTACCTAATAAAAATTCTCAACATTAGAAATACATATTTTTATAAAACCAAGACCACTAATTCACATGTATAAAACAAGTACAGAAAATTAAATTTAGTATTATTAATCTTTAAGAAATATAAGCATTATGTTAAAAACTCCAGATAACACACAACGATAGGCATAAAAACCATCCATCCTAAGTATATCGATTATTAACGTTTTACATCACATACTATTAATTATGTAATAAATTGCCCAAGACACACACTACTAAGTAATAGGTTTATAGCTTATTATACACTAAAAATTATATTTGTAACACTTTTTTTATGCTAATATCTAAGTATAATCATACACACAATCAGATTAATATTATTTAATTAACATATACAACATCATACAGCTAAATGACAAAATTAGATTTTAACAGATAACTAAATACCATATACACTGAACACACATCTCACCTCAGAGTACAACTATGAGTTTATCACATCTAATTATGAATTTTATATATAAAATATAAATATTAACCACATATTATATAATCCACACAAACACACCTAAATACAAGTAACCAAACCTGATACTTAATATCTACATGATATTATTCACAATTTATATTAGGATTATCACATTACACCTATACTATAATAAATATAAGATTCACTAAATTTAGAAAGAGTGACGTCTAGTATTATGTGGCGATAATGAATTACAAACTGCTTCGTAAGGGGGTGGTAACATCACATCATACAATGTATAAGAAGGGGGAGGAACACTGTTATCAAAAAAATCACTAACTTCACAAAGAGAATTAGATCCAAAAGAAACACAAGACATAGAAATAGAAGAAGTATATTCGTGATCTTCAATTTGAGAGTATTGTGTATATTTATAACTCAGTAACCGAAATATACTACACAACATATCAACTATCATCACTACTAGTAACAGTATAACAAAACATAAATTTGTTATAACTGATGCAATCCCCAATAATAAATTCGTATAACCATTCTGTCCTTCCACCCACATTCCAAGTAGACCTATTCTGATCAGTCTTTCAGAAAATCCCCCTAAACTGGTACCTTGACAACAAATACTCACCACACAAATTTACTCCTAATAAAAACAGAATTATTCAGGATCAAACATACACATTGCTATGAAAACCTAGATTCCATAAACAAAGATATTAAAATACAGGAATGCTACTTTAATATTATCAAGTACTAATAACACAACTATAAGGTTAAAGTCTCGTATATTAAAAGTTCTATGTTACCTATATATAATAACTACAGTACATAAAAAGATTGACCAAAAATATCACTCAATATTAATAGGTTAAATATTGCTTTATTATTCTCTTCCCTATTAATTATATACACCACTGAATAAAAACCATAATTATATTATACACTAAAATCTATAATGTTATACTAAATTAAGATTCACAATATAGCTAATTAATTGAATGTACAAATGAGTTATACGTTTTTTTAAAATAAAGATATATAAATCAAGCAACTATAAACCATGAATAAATTACCTTATAGCTTTTCACAGTTGTTAACAAACAAGATATTATCTTAGTTTATAAGCACTACTAACAATAAACAAATACCCATTCTTCCTTAGACATGATTATATTAAAAAAAAGAATAAGTATGTTAAAATACTTATATTATTTATAAAGTACTATTACTTATTCAATCCTATAGTCGAATATTCCATCATCTACAGTAATTCTAGTATGTTTTATTAAATAGTTTTATAAAGAAATAAATTATCCAACAATTGTACAGTATAATATATATTGTATACTACAACCTTACAAAAGATGCATATACATCCCATAGAAGTTTATACTACCAAATACAGTATACCATCTTATCTAGTATAAATTATTATCATATGTACTATCACATGAAATAGTCATTTTTATTTCTTTTATTTTTATATTGAGTCTAACTATAGAAGATAGTTAATAACTCCTTTTATATTTTGAACCTCAATTATCCAAAACCCTTAATCTATAGAACTATAACACATCACATTTCAAAAAAAACTTCATCACATTTTTTTATATATTCTTTCCTATAATAAATTCTTATTGTTGTGATGTTATCTTTAAAATTTCAACTGCTATGCTTATTTGGTATAGAAGACCATAATGAGTTATAGTCTCAGATAAAAAGTTTTTTTATCTTTTTATAATTGTATTATTCTATAATAGATAACCTATCTCTAATATATACATCTTTTTGAATAAAATGAAGACTCATACACAATATTATGGATAATAACATTAAACTTTAAAAATAAGTTATAATTCAAAATGTAGTTATTACAATAATTTTAACCTAAAGCTTCAATATTGTAAATAAAGCTATTATTACTCAGTAATATTAACATGATATGCTGTTATGTACATACACATAAGATTAATTCAATTCTTAAACATATAATGCCATATTTATAAACATTAGGTGGTTTACCAAGAAATATAAGAATATTTTACAAATTAGGTAACTTACAATGTAAAAACGTAGATAACAGCATAGCAAAAATCTTATGAATTATCTTGTATGATAAAGTTTAAAAGTATAAATACAAAAAACCAAAACTTATTCGATTACATATAAACCTACAAACATAAAATAGAGCGTTCATTAATTAAATTATACAGATTAAAACAAGAAAAATTCTAAAAATTACAACTTAACAAGCCCTAAATAACTATAAAAAATACCTTAAAATTTTCTTATACTTATCTAATTTGCATAATCAATATTATGTAATTATATTGTTAAGTTTGTTACATTATGAAATCTTGTTGTGTAGTTTAATGATACGTAGATTAATAGTTAATACTATAATTCTGCCTAATTCTTTGATGTTAATGTGAAAATAAAGTGATAATTGTGGTATAAGTTTTATCACAGAATAGTTAACTTATGTGATAGCATGTATATATAATGAGCAGTGTGTTAAAAAGTATTTATGTTTAGCTATTTTATAATAGCTGTTCTTGTTTTGTCATGATTCTAATACTTATGCATTAAGTATTAGGTAATTATAGTATGAGTTTTATGGAAATTGTTGGTTTATTGACTAATGTATAGCATGCTCTTCTTATTTTAAGTTAGTAGTTGTCAGCTTCCAGTTATTGTAGTTTTTGTATCTAAAGTTTTTTAATATCTATATTATTAATAATCCTTAATATCATTTCTATGTTTATTTTTAAAGTATTTGTTTTTTTAATATTTATATCATAAACACTAAGATTTTTTTGTTAGTGTATATTATTTCAATAGAGGTATTGATAGATTGATAAACAAGATATGTTAATTTTACATAGTATAAATAAATTGCTATATAATATGTTATTTTATTTTTTAATATTAATTAATTTGATTTATTACAGTCTTAAGTTATACTTTAAATAAAGTTAATAACTTAATTATATTAGTTTTTTAATTAGGAGTATCTTTATATGTTAGATGCTAGTAAAGATGTATCTATTCAAGAGCAAAATAAAGGTTGGGATTGGAAATATACAAACAGGGTAGGTGAATATACTCCATGTATGTTTGCTTTTTGTGGTGATAGTGGTGGTGGTGGTGATAATCCACTTGTAGTGGTACTTACTGTAATTGTAATAGGAGCTATAGTACTTTTTTTATTAGCACTATTAATAGCTGCTGTATGTGATGTTGTACGTAATTTACATAATAAAATTAAGTTGGCACGACAGAAATCTTTTGATGAACCAATAACAATAAAACAATCTGTAGAGCAATTATCTAATCCACAAGTATTACCGGGTGTTAATGGTAAAACTGTTGAGCAGTCAATAGAATAAGTGTGTAATTTTGAATACTATGTAATATTAATCTTATGAACACAGGTGATAACTGTTATGTTTAGATAGTTTTGCTAATATTTATAGGTCTAAGTGTATTCGGTACCGTGTTGTGTAATATTTCAATAATAATTGTGTAAGTATATTGCTGACTTTACTTCATATTATAATATTATTAATATATTTTGTTATGAGGCAGTTACATAATTGTTTATTAAGTTAATGCTTCTAATCAACACGTGGATGCTTATATAAAGTTTTGAATTAAGAGATTGTTATACTGTAATTATACGGATACATTGTAAAGTAGTTATTACTTTGAATATTATGTATACCTTGTGGTACAGTTATACTTGATGCATTGTAGTTTTAAGTACTGATGTGATTAATGTAGTTTTATTTAACCTGTAAATGTTTTTTATAATGGTTATACATGTGTATTGTTGGTAATAATCCTATTTTAAGTGATGATATTAACTATAATATTGTTGAACAGTTGTATTGTAATTCTTTGACTAATATATGTAGATCGAAGTATATCCAGTACATTTTGATTCAATCTGTATAATGTTTTTGGTAATTATTATGTGAGTGTGTTATTAAATGATAATTCTTATTTTAAATTTTCATATATATTGGAAGAGTTTAAGAATTAAGTTTAATAAATTAATGTCTCAAATTTCTGAATATAAGTTTATATATACATTCATGATATAATCATTTATGTGTAGGATATGGTAGTTCAATATTATCTGGTTTAAAATAATTAATTTGTGCGATGTATTTCAAATTGATACTTTATAGTAATGAACACACATATCAATTAATATATTTAGAGAAATTTGTAGTGTATGTAAATAATGGGTGGGTCAATTAAGAAAGTAAAGTTAGTTGTATTTCTCATCAAAGTGACAAAATGCTATATTTAGAAATAGTAGAGATGTATTTTATTAAATCATTAGGTTATTTAGTAATGTATCTTGCGTTATTATGTAAATACAAACTTAAAAGTATGTGATAGGTCTAATTAGGTTATAAATATGTTTTTTTAGAAATAGTAAATATGGTATGATTATTGTGAAATATGGTCATAAGATAATTACAGTATGTAAATTGCTAAAATATATTACATATTTATATTAATGCAAATCTAATAATCACCACTAATTCGTGTTACAGTTATTGTTTTAGTTAAACTATAATTGATTCTTTTTAAAATTTATTAAGTTTATATTCAGAATATAATATTATTTATGGAAACCTTTTAAAGGTGATAGAATTCTTAACAATTACTTTTTGACATAGTATATGTACTACATAATAAATAATAACCTTGGTAAAATTTCTCACTGTTTATTACTATTTGTATAAAAGAGAGATTACATTGAATTTGAGTTTACTGTGGAATATGTGTGATCCATAACATAGGAAGGTAACTGTAGTTACTAGGTACGTAAAAACCTTAAACATGCTGTGCTAAATACATTGTATTAAATATAAAAGGGTATGTTGTAGTCTCCGTATTTTAGTGTTAGTAATATTAGTAAAGGTATTTGTTCATAGTAGTTTTACAGAAGTATTAAGAAACCTTGTGTTCATTTTGTAATTTATGTCAATTATATTATATAATAAATACAAAACTAATTATTACGTTTTCCAATATACTAATAAACAAGCATTTTTATTAGTATATGTGTTTAGATTGGTCAATTACATTAGATTAAGTAATATTATCAACTAAGGCTGTCTTATACTTGCTATTTGAAATATCTTCTAATACTATAATTTTCTATCCTATATACATTGGATGTTTCCCATACCTATAAGTTTATAGGTATGGACTATATTATTGTAAAAGCAATAGTAATTACAGTATTTATAATACAGCTCACTATTGCATAGTTGTATGATATTTTTTAGTTTGATAGTACTTTAGTCTTCTATACCTAATCTTTATGTAGTATAAAATATCATGTTAGTATGATGATAATCATGCTTTGTCTAATAGTAATGTATGTGTTGTGTAAAATAGTTGACATTATTTGTAAGTGTTTTACTTTATAAATTTTGATATTGTAATCGATTGTAAAAAATTTAAGAGTATCACATTTTTAAATACATATTTATAAGTGTTTATCATGGTCATGAAGTTATCAGAATATATTACGTTAATGTTTTAACCGATATTTCCACAATGTTTAACAATAACTATAAAATATATGAAAGTATAATAGTGAACTAGTAGTATAGTGTAAATTATGTTCTATACAGATAGGAGAGTGTATTCTAAACTGATGTTAATAATGTGACTATATACTAACCAATTGTTATGTACCTTATAATAAAACGTCTTATGATGTTTTTGTAAATTATATATTTATATCAGTTTAAATTATACTTTATGTTTAAAGTAAGGTTGTTAAATTAATTTATTATGTAGTTCAATAATGTTGGATCTTGTTATATTTACATCTTATCAATTTTTATGATTTTATATATTACTTAAATATTATAGTACTAGAAGTTTGTATATTTTTCAAAAAATACTCTTTTGTGTGTTATTTAAGAGATCAGTAATATATTGTTTTTTTTATTTGCATACTTTACAATAACGCTGTGTGTTAGTCTAGTTCAGAAGCTTATGATAAATGAATTATTAGATGCTTTATTAGGTATAATTCAAGCTGTTGTTAATCATTCTGTTAATGGAACAGACTATAGTAACTCTATGAATATAAGTCATAATTCTACGGAGTCTATAAGTGATGTTACAAACACAGAGTATAGTACTGTAACTTCTTTGTTAAACTCTAATACTACAGGTGTTAGTATAGTTAATACGTCTGCTACTACTATGAGTCCTCATAGTCCGTTGTTGAATAGTAGTGTTACAAGTGTTAGTGTTATTCCTTATGAAATTAGTGGACGGCCTTATATGATCTTCTTTATCGGACTTCTTATTATATGTTTTGTTTGTGTGATTAGATTATATATTAATATTGCATTTCGTACTCATCGTAATCTTATCATCCATAATAATGTATCGGATAGTGGATATGGAGATAGTATTAATGATGATAACATAGATGACATTGGTGGTCTTTCTTTTGTTCCATCTGATCGTAATATGAATTTACCAAATGTTACTAGTGAGACTCTTTTTTGTACAAGAAATATAAACTATGGTGAAATAGATTGTGGCAATTCATCTGATGGCGAGTATGGTAGTATAAGATATTCGAGTGAAAGTGAAGAAGAGAATGAGAATGATAATGTAGTAATTAATCAATGTGAAAGTGGCAATACAGAGAATGGTTTGCGGCATGTAGAAGCAAGGACTTGTAATGTAAGTAGTACAGAGCAAGAAAGTTGTGTTCATATACCAGATGATCTACAAAGTGTCTCTAGTGTGAGTTCTGTATGTAATGGTAGTATTATTTATGAAACTAGTTTATAGATCTATCACTGACATATTATTTAATATGTTAATGATAAATTGTGTGCGTTAATTATTAATGTAGTATAGTTAATGTGTTATTTTTGTGCTAAATTGATTTTAAATTAAAACCTAATTTATATAGTTGGATTGACTTAAGATTTGGTAATAATATTACTTAAATTAGTTTAGAGTGCATCAGTTATAATTAGGTGGTTTTACAGTATTTTTGTTGATAATAGTATTACTTGTTTTTTTTACTTTTGTATTTTATGAATTCTTATGACATGAATATATAATTTTAATATGATATTTATGATGTGGGATCTGTTGTGATAGTGTAATAATTGAGAGTTTTTTTATTGTACTAATAATAAAGCATAATGTTGTTATATATTTTATGTTAATTGGTTTATCTGTATTACTTATAATTGATATAGAGTATATGTGCTAGTTTATTATAGGTTCATCATTAACAACTAAAAGCAGTATTACTTAGTACTTTGTAGTTTTTGTTGAGTCATTAATACTGTAGTGAAAAGAATAGTTCTTTTACTAGTTTAGATGTTATTGGTTATGATATATTACGTGGATTTAATGTTGTAAAGGCAAATGATGATCAAACTAATGTTAAGAAAAAAATAATTGGTAAGATTATGATTTTTGTCTCTATGTTATTACATATTTTTGTAGTGTTTATTTATTGCTATTATTACCTTCATGTACGTCATAGGTTATATATCATACATAGAGGTGGTTATGATAGTGTATATGTCATTCATTATGAAGCAGGTATTGATGTAGTGGTATTTCTTTAGCTATGTCTGGTACTATATTATATGTATTAGTTGTTGATCATGATAATACTTGCTTTATGCAAAATATAGATTATGGTGAATAGATTGTAAAGGTTCATCTGATGGTGAATATAGTAATATAAGATATTTAAGTGAAAGTGAAGATGAATCAGCTATTGATTGATCCATAAATGAAATAGTAAATCAAGATATATAGAGTGAGTTGGGTTATTTGTAGGTAATAAAGTAAATTTATCATTGAAATAGTGTTGTGTTATTTATGGTCATCATCAATTTTGTATATGCTTATTAGTTTTTGTAATATGGTAGTTATATTATCTTTAGAATTTCTAGATGATCATAAATTATGGTCTAATGTATGTGTAAGATTGACGAGAAGATTGCATAAAATACTAATTTAATATAGTGGTGTTTATTATGTTTATGGCTTTTAGGTATCACAGTAGTTGTTGAATTATCATGCTATGAATTTTTTTTGTATATAGTGTAGAGATATTTAACATAATATTTATGAATTAATTGTAGTATAGTATCTTATTATTATTTTTTTTAGTCTGTAATTTCTTAAAGTATGGGCTGGGGTATTTCTAGTCTAGTTTGTTAATTGACTTATTTATACTCTTTAAAATATAATAAGGATATACGTGTGAATTTAATATTGGTTGTGTGTGAGAAGATTACTAAGAGTATTATTCAATATTTTGCAAGGTGCTTTTTATTATGCTGTTAGTGTGACATCAAATAACTTGACAAGTCAACAGAATGCTACTGTTGAATATACGGGTAGTGGATATAATGTATCATCAACTGTATCTACTAGCTTATCACCTGTATACAATATTACTAGAGTGAGTAGTACTTCTAGTTCTTCATTGAGTACACTTTCTCCAACTACTATCATAACAAACTCTTCAGTAGGAGATCCTACAGATGGAGAAGATCCATTAATTGTTTATATTACTTATTCTGTATTCTTTGGTGTACCTATTCTTGTGGTGTTTATGATTTGTCTTGCTGCGTGTACCTCTGTGAGTAATACTAATCAGCCTCCTCGTCCTCGTCCTGTCCGTCATTTTCTAGCACCTGTTTTGTTTTTTGATGATGATAATGACAGTGGATGTGGAAGTAGTATTAGTCAAAGTATAGTTTCGAGTGATACCTCTAATAATGGGTCAGTTGCTGAAGAAAATGATGATGCGTTAAGTAATGTATCTGGTGCTGCAGGAGAAAATGATCTTGAACAACAAGGTGAAGAAGGAAACGCTGTTATTGCTGGAGGAGTCTCTCAAGATAATATACTCAATATATCACAGGAAAGTTGTTATGATAATATACCAGTAGAAGGAGCGTGTGGTGTAGTTGAAAATATGTGCTTAAAAGTATCAGGTGAGGATATGTCAGAACTTCAAGATATTTCTGTGGTTTCACTTAATGGTCGTAACATAACTGAGACTATTGTATAAATCTGAGCTTAAGTAGTATTATGTGCTAATAATAAGTTATCTATAGTATAATGATTTAGGTAATTTTATCATAGTTGTTGTTTATACAGTTGTAAGTAGTTATTAATGCACTTTGTATATAATCTTTCTGGTGGTTGTAATTATATTAAATTTTTAAATAAGTATTATTTGTATTACTTACCTGTATTATGTGAAGAAGCAGTAATAGTGTTAATAGTGCAATAATTCTGAATATGGTGAGCAGTAATTGCTCTGATGTTTGTATCTTAGTGTTGGTCACATTGTAGTGAGTGTATTGTCAATTTTTTAACTGTATGTGTGGTATGACTAATAGTATTGTTAATTACTTAATACTGTGTTTTCTAAATATATTTTATTTTATGATGCACTAATAATATTTCTAATGTGGTTTGTTAAGAGTTAGTATCTGTTAACCTATTTATGCTACTTTAAGTACATATAAAATACCCGTTCATATATAAGTTATGGTTACAAAATTCTTGCGAGTAATACTTAGTACCTTTCAAGCTGTTTTTATGGGTGCTATTACTCATGTGAATGGCAATAGATCTGTAAACAACTCTACAAATATAGAATCTAGTGTGTTAAATACTACCAGTCAGCCATTAAATAGTAGTATTACATATACAAATTGTACTTTTTCTGAATCTGTATCTCATAATAATACTGTTCTTCAGTCAGATGTTACCTATGCTGTTGTTTGTGCAGTTTATGTGTTATTAATACTTATTTTTATAGTATTTGTTGTATGTAGCGTTAATTATTCTAATGAATTGTATTATCAGGTATTTTATAATCATCATAATGATAGCTATCTTACAGATAGTGGATATGGAGAAAGTGTTGATATGAGTATAACTTCTACCAGTAGTAATAATACTACATCTAATCGTTCAGTAAATTCTGTATGGTCTGGTGCACCTGATGGTGTTGTAGAAAGTAGTGATACGGATAGTAGCCCAGGTAGTGTGGAAGGTATGATTATAGGTGGTAATGTGGATAATGAAGAAGATAGTACTGAGTCAATTGAAGTTGAAAATATCTATGAAGATGTGTCTTTACGATGGAGATAGTACTGAAGCTAATTTGTATTAGATCGTATTTTATGTATTAGTAATTGTAAAGTGATTTCATGGTACATCTGTGTAATTACTGTTATAGTGCCGATTAAAAAAATAATTAGTAAATAAATCATGAGTAATTGTGATTACTTTATGTTTGTTAATTGATTTATGTGTTATGCTGTTTATTCATAGTGGAAGTATTACTCTTTTTATTGTGTTTGAGTATTTGAGATTAAGTATCTGTTTATATATGGAGTTTATCAGATAGTAATGAATAATGTTGTTTGCTGTTTCAGATGAATAGTACTGTAACATGCAGGTCATATCATAATTATAAATATGGTAGAAATGACATTACTTATTCACTTATTTCATGTAGTTATTATTAGTGTAATTATGTGGGTTATCAATATAAATGGTTAAATATATATATTGATTTTCTATCTTGTGTAATACTGATGCTTTAAATTATTATGAGATGATTTTTCTGTTATAATACTACTTTGATTTATTAAATCCTATGTTATTTTCTAATGTAACGTGTCAAAACATAATAATGTATTGACTTTTTCTGGTATATGATCTATACACTGCATGTGTATGTTATCTAAGAGTGTGTTATGAATCAGCAAATGGTAGTGGCAGGTGTAATTGGTATATTAGGTCTTTTTATTAGGCATGTTGGTATTCCTGAGCAAAATGTATCTAGCAATGGTGGCCCTTCTCGGAGTACTTTTATAGGAGCTACGATGTGTATTGCAGCTGTAGCATATGTCTGTTCTAGTATGATGTTGAGACATATGCATAGACCTGCTGATGGAGTCACTAATGAAGAAAATGTTGATGATGGTGTAAGTCAAGGGGGTGTTAATCCAGAAGCAAGTAATATGAATGAAAGCAACGTGGGTGCAGAAAATTCGGATATACATGGCAATGATACTTCTAATGTTCCATCTGATAATATGAGTGCTGGTACACCATCAAGTGATTTGGATAGTAATAGTACTGCATCTGATGGTGAGTTAGAAGAGTGGGATTTACTTGTTGAGGTAGAAGTTAATATATGTGGAGCACGTGGTGTTAATCATGAGTGATTTATGGTAAGTTATTTTAATTAAGTAGTTTTATTATATAATGGAATTGTAAATAACAATTGTAATACCTGCTAGAATTTTTTTCTATTGAAAAACGGAAAATAGAAATGGTAAAAATATATAATTTTAAACTGCTTGTTAGTTCATAGTTATCATATAACTTATATTATTGATTAAGATATGAAAAACTATAGTGGTTATCAATCATGTGGTGTAGATATATTATTAATACTCATTTATTTGGGTAGATAAATTCTCTAATTTATGTATTAGATTGTTAGCATGTATTGAATCATTATAAATCATTTTGGTTATGTAATATGTTGTTTTATACGTTAGAGATTTAATATGTGATTTTTTTGTATGCTGTTTTAATGTATATTTTATGTTATTACAGGATTTGTTACCCCATTAATAATTTATTACCAGGTTGTTCTTAGAAATTTAAATGAAATTACTGATATAATGGTTATTCCTGATAAGGGAGAGAAATATATGGTAATATTAAATAGTACTCACTTTGATTAAGTGGGTATAGGGTTGGTATTTATGGTAATAAGATAAATATTAAATGCTGCCTTTCTTTTGTATTGATTTATTCTTAATAATTTGAGTGTTATGCATTTGCATTAAAGGTTGTATATCAATAATAATTAAGAAAGTTGGTATTTAATATTTTTTTATTGTACGTATAGATACTGACCTACTAGGTCATGAACTTATGACTGTTGTGCTTATATTTTGCTGATTATGATTATTATCCTAATTTGTATAGATGACGAATAATGAATGGTGGTATTGATATATTTTATTTCTCTATTCTATGGTTGATGGAAAGTATTATAGTAAATTGTCTCGTTGCAAATATAAAAGTAGACAAGAAAGAACTTGTTAGATGGTTAAGTAGTATATCAAAATTGGAAAAATTCAGGATGGATAGGAATAAAATGATCTGTTATAAGATTAAATAGTGAAACTAATGTAAAATCCTAATACATAGATAATCTGATAAAAAAGTATATGCTCAATCTATATAGACAGTTAGGTAACTGGTGTGGTTATACATTTGGAAATAAGTGATGATGAAGATCAGATATATAAATTACGAAATCTAGAGTAAAATTGTAAAGTAATGAAAATAGTGTTGATATTTTAATGGGTGAGTTAATAGTGTATTATAAGTGCTTGTATATTAATTTATTATATGTATAGTTATGTGTCTCTTTACTTGAGAAATTATAAATTTAAGTGAACTAATACAAAAGTTTAGTATTTTCATTTGTACTATTTAATTGTGCTGGTAGATTTTTTTATAATGCAAATGGTAATGGGCAGTACGTATACTGTAGCATGATGTATTGTTATGTATTTGAAGTAAGTGTATTAGTAGTATTATATCTTATGATAATTAAGGATATTGTTCTGTTTTATTGGTGTAACAAGATTTTTTGAGATGTAGGAGAGATTTTAAAAACTTGCAAAGATACAATATTACTTTAATATCTCGTTAAATTTTACAGTGCTTTAGTAATTATGTTTGATTTGTGAACAATCAATATTTGAAGTATAATCCTGTGTTTACAGTTCTATATTTAATATTGAATAAATTTAAAAACTTAAAGTACAATATTGGTTTGGTATTTTCTTGGGTGCTAAAATGTTTTAGTATTACATTTGATTTTTCAGTAAGTTGGAAAAATGGTATCTATAATATCATATCTGTATAGATTAAAAGTCTTTTGGTATTTAACCATATCTAAAATCTTTGCTTAGCAATATAATCAGTAAATATATAAGTTATTCATCTAGTGATTTCTGGTACATATATGTGATTACCAGTATTACTTACTATCCTGTAAAAACTCTTTTGTAATATTATTTAAGTGTTGATTATATCTATAAGTTTTGCGTGTTGAATCCTTATATATTCTATAAAATGTGTTTTGTTATGTATATGATTTTCATTTGATATTTAACCATATCTAAAATCTTTGCTTAGCAATATAATAAGTGAATATATAGTTATTCATCTAGTGATTTCTGGTACATATATGTGATTACCAGTATTACTTACTATCCCGTAGAAACTCTTTTGTAATATTATTTAAGTGTTGATTATATCTATAAGTTTTGCGTGTTGAATCCTTGTATATTCTATAAAATGTGCTGTGTTATGTATATGATTTTCATTTGATATTTAACCATATCTAAAATCTTTGCTTAGCAATATAATCAGTAAATATATAAGTTATTCATCTAGTGATTTCTGGTACATATATGTGATGACCAGTATTACTTACTATCTTGTAAAAACTCTTTTGTAATATTATTTAAGTGTTGATTATATCTATAAGTTTTGCGTGTTGAATCCTTGTATATTCTATAAAATGTGCTGTGTTATGTATATGATTTTCATTTGATATTTAACCATATCTAAAGTCTTTGCTTAGCAATATAATCAGTAAATATATAAGTTATTCATCTAGTGATTTCTGGTACATACATGTGATTACCAGTATTACTTACTATCCTGTAGAAACTCTTTTGTAATATTATTATAAGTGTTGATTATGTCTATAAGTTTTGCATGTTAAATCCTGGTGTATTCTATAAGATGTGCTTTGTTATATATTTTTCATTAAGTAAGTTATTATAGCAGTGATGTTATTTTTTTTAGATGATGTATTATGAGTTTTGTAATACGTGATGAGATATTATTAACTAACATTGAAATGCTGTTGTTTTGTATCTTTAAAATTAATGGATTGTGTATTAAATAATCTAATACCATTTTTGGAAAAGTTACATTATTGTGTATTTTAAAATTTACAATATTTTTTACTTGTTCAATTTCGTAAATGCCAATGGGTATACATAACTGTTTTATATATATGATATCTAATAAATTCTCCACTTCATCTGGTAATTTGCCAAATTTTTTAATAAGTGCTATATGAAAACTATCTATCTCTTCTTTTGTTCTTAGATTACCTATTCTTTTATACATGTTCATTCTTAATCCTATGTCACTAATGTAATGTTCTGGAATTCTAATATTTATATTAATATTGATATTTATATGGTGAAGATTTTTATAACATTGATTATTAGTATTTAACTCTTCTTCTAACATTTGTTGATATAACTCAATACCTATGTCTTTTATATTTCCTGATTGTTCTTCTCCAATTAAATTACCAAATCCTCTGATATCCATATCATGAAGTGATAACGCAAATCCTGAGTTTATGGAATCTATTGATCGTATGATCTCTAGTCTTCGCTCTGATATATTGTTTATGTTATCCGATAGTATAAAATATGCATAACCTTTAATATTACTACGTCCTACTCTACCTTTTAATTGATAGAGCTGTGCAAGTCCAAACATGTCAGCATTGTGTATTATAATTGTGTTAGCATGTGGAATATCTAAGCCGCATTCTATGATTGATGTTGTAAGTAATACTGTAAATTTACCATCAAGGAAATCATTCATAACATTTTCAAGTTCGTGGGAAGGCAATTGACCATGGGCAATTCCTATTTTGATATCTGGTAATAATCTAATTAAATTGTCATTAATATTTTTTATGTTGTTAATTTGTGGACATACATAAAATGTTCTTCCACCTCTTTCGTATTCATGAATTATAGCATTTTTGATCGTGTTGTCGGTGTAATGAATTGTATATGTTATAACTGGTAATCTGTTTTTTGGTGGTGTTTTTATTAAACTGAAATTCTTTATACCACATAGGGACATGTGTAATGTTCTTGGTATTGGTGTTGCAGATAGTGACAGTACATGGACATTTGCTTTAATTTTCTTTAGCAACTCTTTTTGTTTAACTCCAAATTGTTGTTCTTCATCTATAATGACTAGGCTTAAGTTAAAGAAATTTACGTCTTGTGATAATATAGCATGTGTTCCTATAATAATATGTGTGTGTCCATATGATATGTTTTCTTTTATTTTTTTTATTTCATGTTTATTCACAATTTTAGATAATTGTTGAATTTTTATATTTGGGAAGTTTTTAAATCTTTCAGTAAATACAGCAAAATGTTGTTTACATAATAAGGTAGTTGGTACTATTACTGCAACCTGATAATTTTTTATAGCTACTAAAAATGCTGCTCTTAATGCTACTTCTGTTTTTCCAAATCCTGCATCTCCACATATAAGTCGATTCATTATTTTTCCACCGGACAGGTCATTCTCTATATCTTGAATAGCTTGTAGCTGATCTGTTGTTTCAGTATAAGCAAATTCATCACAGAAATTTTTATAAGTATTGTTAGGTAGAAAAGGTGTGCCCTGCATTAATTGTCTTGCTGCTTCTATTCTAATTAGTTCTTTTGCAATTTTTTGTATATGGTTTTTTAATTTAGTTTGGCGTTGCTGCCATGATGTGCTTCCTAGCCTATCTAGTGTAATATTACTATCTTGATTACTATACCTAGTTATCAAATTAATGTTTTCTACAGGTAAAAATAGCTTATCGTTGTTGTAGTATTCTATTTTTAAGAAATCGTGATAGTTATCTAATACTTTAATAGTTTCAAGTTTTGCTATTTTGCCGATGCCATAGTCTTTGTGTATTACGATGTCACCTATATTTAAATCGATAGTATAATTGATAATGTCTGATATACTTGTTGTAGACGTTGTGCTCAGTAAATCATTTTCTGTTACTATTATTGTGGATTCGGTAGAGAAACTGTTATTTATTTGTAATATAGCTATGTTATACGTGTTATTGATCTCATTATAGTTATTTATTTTATTTAGTTTTATCTGACATATTGCAAGTTTGCTTTGTATATATTCTAAGGTTTCTACAGAGTGACATGCTATTAATAGCTTATATGCGTGATGCTGACTTTTAATGTATTGTGCAAAGATTTCAAATACATCGGTTTGTTCTTGTACTGCTAATGCTTTAAAATTAGGTATTTTCTTGATTTTTGTAACGTTGCATTGTGGGTTTTGTATGTCAATGTTAACATAATTTAGTTCATCTACTGTTAAGAAAATAATTTTTTTTAATTGTTTAGTAATAGAGTAAAAGTTTTCAAGAGTTATATATAATTGATCTGGAGCTATTTGATAATACAGTGAATTTTTATAATTTGATCTTAGGTTGTTATTATATTGTGATATTTGATCAATTATTTTGTTACTAAATATTAACTGTATATCTTGAATATAATTGAAAATATCTTCTAATTCTTCTTCATAAAATAAAGGTAAGAAATTTTCTTCTCCTATATATTTTTTTTTGGAGACTATTGTGTTTAACAAGTGTTTGTCCTGATTAGCCTTTGTTTTATAAATTTTAAGGAACTGTTCTATATTTTGTTGTTGCTTTATTACTTCAGAAGTTGGGTAAATGAATATTTCATTTATAGAAGAATCTGTATGTATTAATTGTGTTTTGCAATCAAATGTTTTAATTGATTCTACGTGATCATTATTTAAGTAAATTCTTATAGGATTTTGATATGTTATGGGAAATATGTCTATAGTGGTGTTATTGACACAGAATTCACCAATATCTTGTACTGTTGAGTATTGAGTATATCCATGAGTTATAAGATAGTTTTTAATGTAGTGTATAGGAAGATTTTCTTGTACTGTAATTTTAAATACTATTTGTGATATTATGTTCCTGGGCAGTACTTTCTGGATGACTGCATTAGTTGTTGTTATGATGATATATGGAGTAGTAGTATTATTATGTGTATGAGTTAAAGAGTATAAGCTTTTTATTCGTTCTGCCATTATTAGATTGTTAGGTGAATTTTTTTTATATGGTATTAAGTTCCATGCGGGGACTACAATTACTTTAAGGTTTGGAATGTAGAATTGAAAAATAGATGATAATTGATATAAAGAATCTTCTTGATTTGTTATATATATTGCAGAGTTAATCAGTCCTTTGTTGTACATTTCTGCTATAGCAAATGCTTCAAGTGTATGTGGTATATTAGAGATATAATTAACGGTGTTCATATGGTAAATTAGTTAAGATAATTGAGTTGATTGTAAGCGAAAAATATAATTAATAAAATTTATGTTTTTTCAATATGTTGATATTGATTAGTGTTAAATAATGTATAGGATAAGGTTCATCATTTTGATATTATTAATAATGTGCCTATAATGTGAATGGTGCTAATCATATAATAGTTATAGTTATGGAATAATAAATATGATTATTATTACAAGATCTAATTTAATATATATCCTATAATCATGTTGTGTTTTAAGTTGTATATAATTTATAAAGATATATAGCTATAGATATTCTGTTTATATGGGGATGGTTATTATTGAAAAGCTTATAATGGTATAGATTCTGTTTATAATATATGTTTTTTTATCTTTATAATGTTATTATTAATAGAGAAAACTCTAGTTATAAGCAGTAAAATGTTGTTTTTGTATAGTTATAAAGCAATAAGTATGCTTATTGAAAGAAATTTTAATTAACTTTTGTATTGTAAATGTGTTTATTCTGTATATTAAGTAATATGTCTGTAATATGGGTTGTGTTGGTTAGATTAGCATCATATTGTGTGTGAGTTATTAAGTTTTAAATGATTATTATTGACAATTATGTTCATTATTGTCTGTTAGGTTTGTTTTCCATGTTTTTAGTTATGTATTTGTAATAATAAAGGTACAAGAAAATATTGTTATATTATTTGAGTGTAACTATGAGATAATAAGTATGAATTGTTAAAAATATAATTGTTATAAAATGTACAGTTGTAAGTACTATGTAAAGATTTTATGAGAAGTCAGTAAAAACAGTTTCCTTATTTATATTGTGTTATTTCTAATAGCTAGTATCAATTTATTAATTGATACTAATCATATTGAGAAATTCTTACTCAGTGGTAATTTTGTATGCTAAATATAAGTAAGCGTGTAAGAATAAAACCCAGTAAATTCTGTATACTAGTTCTAGTATGTAAGTAAAGCCACGTAACTTCAATGTAACTTTGAAAAGAAATATATCATGTACATTTTTGTTTAATAAAATCAATGGTTTACTTGTGGTTTTTAGAAGAAAAAAGCTATAAGTCTAGAAATTAGTTTATTTTTTTGTTGTGTATTTAGGATTAGAATATCTATAGTTATGAAATATTACTCAAGGATATTGTAGCATAGGATATAGTAAATATGTTGGGATAAGTTTATTCTGATTAAAGTAAGCTATTAGTGAAATGTGTGTATTAGTATATTCTAGTGTGGGTTAGTAATATAAAAGCTATTTAAAATATAATGCATCTGTATCATTTATAATGTATGAAGATTATATATTACATAATATGTAATAGGTTATTCAATAGTTCGTATAGTAAATAAGTTAAAATCAATAAGCATAGCTTATATTTTAAATTATTGTATGTATGTTAGTAGTAGTATGTGTAAAAAATCAAGATTTATTTATTAATTAATAAATGCGTATTTTTTTCATAAGAAAAGATGTACTTGTATTAGTTTTATGTGTTTTTTTGATTAAATTTAAAAATGTATTATATAAGTAAAAGCAAGTAAATATACATGTAATTAATACAAATTTATAAATTGTAAATTATCAAGACTGCTTGTTAATACTGTTTTATTAAATATATTACAAATACATAATACACTTTTGATGGACGTGACATAAATAGTCAGGAAAATAAACTAAAAGTGAATTATTAATTCTGGTATATAAAATGTTTTCCTATAAAATTGAACTTCCACTTTAAAATAAGTAGAACTAGATAGTATTTGGATATAGTTTAAATATAGGCTGTTTCAAAATTATTCTATAATGTAAATAATTATGATATTAAAATTTGCCTATATAAAAGCAGAAGAATTAACCTTAAAGTTATGCTACTGGTGTCACTATAGTGTTATACCAGTAGCACTATTATTTTTTTAATATCCTATAAAGTGATATATTACGAATTGTTGTATAAAAGGTTTACATATTTGGTTATAATTTTTTTTGAGTATTATTTGATTGGTATGGTAACCTTACACTTGAAATTTGAAATGCAGTATTATCATCCATTTCTTCTCCTTCCATATTATTAAGTACATAATGACGGTAATTAGGATCTGTTTCTTCAATCCATTGCAACTTTACATTTAAGAATTCTAAATCATCATCGTCATCTTCAATTGTAAGTGCATGATAGTTATGATCACGAGAATATGTTTCAATGCTATCAAAGTCATTATTATCTTCTTCAATTGTTTCTACTGATCTGGTAGATCTATATGTTGCTAAAGATATACTAGATCTTGTGGTTAGAGCATTTTCTCTTATACATTTTCTTGTATACCATGACATTATTATGCCTATGACTAGTAAGACTCCTGATATACTAATAATAATTGGTAATAATGAGTCTGTATTGTTATCTATGGTTGTTTTAGTGTTGAATAATGGTGCAAGGGTATTGTTATTAGATGATATTACACTAGTAATGTTTCCGTACATAAGTATTTCCTTATAAAAATGGTAAAAAAATAGCATACTTGATTAATAAGTATGTAAAATAATTAAAATATTATTAAATATTTTAATTAAGAATAGAAAGTATTATTAAATAGTCAAGATAAATAATTAATACATAAAGATTAATTATTTTATATATTAAGGTTGCTAGAGCATTAGAAATAAGATGAGTAACTTTTTAGTTTGTAATATTATGGTAAGTTAATCATTAATTGTTAATATGTGTTGTGGTGATTTTTGATTTAAATGTTTTTCTTATATATAATTATGATTTTTTATAGGTATTTTGTTCTGTTTTTGTAGGTTCTATTTCTTCTATTTCCATTATTACACTGTTTGCTGGGGAAAGAGGTTGATATGGTCCACTACACCGTTCGGATATTGGGAGTGCTGAACCATCATTGAATAATATGTAGTGACTATACTGCCTTCGTGATTTAGGTGGTAATGGTATAATATGTTGTGCTTGACTTATCGCTAGTTGTAGGGCTTGCTTGCATAGGTATTGACTTATAGATTGTATTGGATGGGGTTCTTTTTTATTATGTATACAGTGTGTAGGGTAGTTATTTAATGTAGAATAATCAATAGTAGGCTCTATAATTGGCTGATTATGTGGATATGGTTGGTTATTATTATATGTTGTAAAATTAGTCACTGTCTTTTCATATGCTGCTTCCTCACTTATGGGTATGTTATATGGGCTTGTAGGATCATTTTCTTTTGAGTTAGTACTGTGTTTTATATCTTTGGAACCTTTAGATTTTTTTTTTTTATTACAGTACCAATATGCTATTAAAAGTGCTAATATTAACAATATACTTAGTACTATATAAATCATTATAACGGAAGTAGCTAACATTGTATTATAGAATGATAGTTATAATTGAGTATGTAATATCTAGTATATAAGGTAACAACATAATGTTAATATTATAACTAAATACTATAGGTAGGTCAAGTTTTTAACTAGTATTAAGTAGTAACTTATAAGTTGAAGTATGGTTATATTTATTAAGATGCATTATGATAAATGGTAAAATTTAATACTTAATGTTGATTGTAAACACATACATATATGGTTTATATAAGAAGAGTAACATAATTATGAGTTTTAAATATTAGTGCTAACATGAGTATTATCATAGTGAATGAATATATAGATAATTTAAGGGTATGATTAATTTTTGGTAAAAATGTAAACTTAGATTTATTTTGATAATAAATGGTATAATATTTATTGATGTCATGAATTTATTATTTGTGAAGTTATTTTATCTATATAATAGGTTTGGTAATACTGTATTGATATGTAAATAGTTTGTTGTTATATAATATTTAGTCACCTTTATATAGGTTTATTTTTTTATATTAAAAAAGTAAAGAACTTTAGCTTTTGTATTAAATCGTATTATAGAATCAGAAACAATTGAGTTGTTTTATAATTATGATTATGTTGTGCTAACTAAAAAAATAAAAGTGTATTTTTTCCATATTAATTTTTATATATATAATTTAGGGTCGCTTATTTATATACTAGTTATAGTTGGGTATTTTGTGTGATTAAAATCTATTGTTAATAAGGTATTTATTTTATATTGTACTTGCTATATTGTCATATTGCTATGACAAGGTTAGTTGTTGCGGTATTTTATAGTTTATTTGGATTGATAATATATATCTGTATATGCGGTTTTTATAGATTGGATAATGGGATTCTATAGTGAGTTAAAATTTAATTGAGTAATGGATATTATATCAGATTACTATAATGAATCTTGTATAATTGTTTAGTAGTGTTAATGGTTAATATTGTTTGATATAGTGTATTTATAATTACTAATTATAAGTGTGAAGTATATATCTGATGATTGCTGTTCTATTTATTGGGTGTTTATCAGTAATCTATTCTTAAATTAAGTTATTATTGTGATATTAGTTTGATTATAATTTTTGTAGTTTTTTAATACTTGAGTAGAGTTATAGTTATGTACTTTGTAGGTATAGAGCTATATGTATATTTAACAATAGTATTTATTTTGTATGTTTAAATTTGTTAGATTTAAATAATTTATTAAGATACTTGGTTGGATTTGTAGTACTGTTACTATATAACTTGTGTGAAGTATTATGTATACGTTTAATAATTAATGTTTTTTATATTTGAGTATATTGAAATCTAAACAATTTTGTTAATACGGACTATTTATATAATTATAAAATGATAAACATGTTGATTTTATTGGTAATTCTATATTTCGATATTGATATAGTAGATATTAGATGATACTCTTAGAGCTTGAGTAGTTTTATATGTTGCATGAAGGATGAATTAAATAAGGTAGTAGTTTATACTGATGGGGCTTGTTCAGGTAATCCTGGCCCTGGAGGATGGGGTGCTGTTTTGTTATTTGATAATGGTGAAAAAACGATTTGTGGTGGCCATCCTAATACTACTAATAATAGGATGGAGCTGACAGCAGTTGTCCAAGCGCTGAAGTTTTTAGATATTACTTATGTTATTGATTTGTATACTGATAGTGTGTATGTTAAATCTGGTATTACTTCATGGATTAAAAAATGGAAAATAAATGGTTGGAGGACTGCTGATAGGTTGCCAGTAAAGAATCTAGAACTATGGTTGGAGTTAGATGAAATTGTGAAATATCATAAAATTACTTGGTATTGGGTTAAGGCTCATTCAGGAAACTTGTATAATGAAAAGGCAGATATGCTTGCACGTAGTCAAATTGTTAAATAGGTTTTTTATATTTAGTGTTATATTATGTTATATTAGTTGTGGTGTTGTTGTACAGACAATCCTATAAATGATGCTGCTGTATGTTGGTCTAGTGTTAGTTATGCTAAAAAAAAAAATATATTCAAGAATATTTTTTATATTAATACTGTCAGTATTGTGTGGTACGTCATATTTTTATCTCCATGATAAAAATGTTATAGAGGTTAATGCAAAATTCTTAAATTTTTATGTTAAACATAGACTTGCTAAGGTGTTTCCTGGCTCAGAAATTAGCGTAGGTAGTACAACATTAACTTGGCAAAACAAAAGTGAAAATTTTATCTTATCGTCGCAGGATTTAGTAGTAAAAAATGCTAAATTTGGTGTAGACATTACTATACCACAATTTTTATTGTATTCTAGGGTTGGAATATTGTTCCTGTGGGGAAATTATGACTTCTCTTATATTAATATTCCAAAAATTCATGTTAAATTTTATGATCTTAAAGAGAAAATAGATCTACATTTCATAAATGATCCAATTAAGATTTTGAAAGATACTTTGTTTGGAATAATTAATTTAAATATTCCAATACTTATTAACAGTGCTGTTCTTTCAAAAGAGAGTAAAAAGGATTTAGAGATAAAACAGTTAAGTGTAAAGATGAATAAAGAATATGATAAAAATATTGTTGATGTTAATATTGATAATGGAAATTCATTTTTGAATATGACAGCATATGAATATTATAAAGGAGTAATGTCTTTTGAGGTAACATATGGTAATTTTAGTACTGAGGTGTTAGGATATCTTGGAAATTTGAATTCTAAGTTTTTGCTATATGATAGTTTAAAACTTAGTGGTGCTGCTATGCTAAGGATTAGTGAACATGAAGAAATTACCTATGGCAATATTGATATACAGCGTCTTGTGGGTGATATTCCTTGTATTTCTATGCAGAGATGTCGTATTCATGATTTAAAAACCAAGTTGGTATATCAAAATAATGTTTTTTCTTTAAAAAATTTTTCTTTATTTTTAGATCAAAGTACAGTGTCTGGTATGGGGGTGATTGATAATGGGTATGTGAATCTGAACTTTGATGTTGATTCAATATCACCAGAGAAACTCTGTCAGTATTGGTCTGTTGATCTATATCCTGATTTAAATAAATGGTATTGTAGTAATGTTAAGTTAGGGAAAATTGATAATTTAAAGTTCCAAATAAAAGGGCAGATGGGTAATAGTCTAATTTATAATGATGTATCAAATTATAAGGTAGATGCTGATGTTAAAAATGTAGCAATAAAGTTTCATGATAATTTTGATCCAGTTAAAATAGTAAGTGGAAAGCTGTTATTACATGATAATAATTTCATAGTTACTTCTGATAATTCAGATTTTAGAGGTATGGTTATTGGAGATGCTAATTTGAAAATTGAAAATTTAAGTGATGCAAATGCAGTAATGAAGATTACTGGGACTTCTATTGGGGATGTAAAACAGTTATATGGTGCGATAGATAAAGAAGAATTTATTTCACTGAATAGTGATAAAATGTTTGGAGATTCTCATACTGAATTTAATTTTAAAATTTTTAATTTATTGAATGATAACCCAGTTGATTATGTATCCGATATACATGCGCATGTTAAATCTTTTAGAGCTGGTGGTATTTTAGATACTTTTAATGTTGATAATGCAGAAGTAGATATTACATTGCATAATAATGATGTTAGTATGAATAGTTATGGGAGTCTGAACGAACATCCTATGTCTTTAAAAATGATGCGAAATTTAGTTGATAGTTATAAAACTCATTATGAATTTGCTGGATATATTTCAGCACAAAATATGAAAGAGCTAGGACTGATAAATTATGCAAATTGTTTTGGAATGGTAAACGCAAACCTTCAATGGGATAGTGATAATGTTGGTACAACAATTGGTGGAGATGTAGATCTTTCTCAATTGCATTTGAAGATTCATGATATGACACGAGATAGTTTACCAGTTACTCTTAAGTTTTCTGCCATATTCAAGGATAAAGATGAAATAAAAATAAATAGTGCAAAGATACTTGGAGATGAGATAGATATAGAATTGAATGGTAAAGTAGGTAATACGATAGAGTTATTTTTGGATAAAGTAAAACTATGGGATACAGATGTTAAGGCTGAGTTAAAGTTAGATAAAGACTTATTTAAAATGAAAATACTTGGTGCATCGTTAAATTTAAGTTCTGCTAATTTTAGTGAGATTATGAAAAGTGAGTCTCAGGTTAAAGAAACTACAATAGATATTAATGTAGATAATGTCATAATGAAAAACAAAGTAGTAGCTTATAACGTAGATTTTGCATTAGATTCTTATCAGGATAAATATAAAGCAATTAAGTTAACTGGTAATTTTTTGGATGATAGCACCTTTTATTTAGAGTATAGTCCAATTGGTTTGCAGATCAGTACAAATAATGCTGGGGAACTTTTACGCGCAATGGATATTCTCAAAACTATAAATAAAGGAACATTGTCCTTTTATATGTATCCAATCAAAAGGGATGATACTACTTATGGTATGTTTTCACTAACAGATTTTCATATTGTTAATGCTTCTATTTTAGCACAGATATTAACGTTGTCATCTTTGAAGGGAGTTGTTAATACCTTAAATGGTAAAGGTATCTATTTTAATAGATTAAATGTTCCGTTTACTTATCAAAATGATGTGATGAGTATAACAGAATCGTGGATGGAAGGTTCGGAACTTGGTATTAGTTTAGGTGGTGAAGTAAATTTAAATACAAAAATTTTTGATATAAAAGGGCAGATAGTACCTGCTTATGTAATTAATAAAATAATATGGCAAACTCCTATTATTGGCAAGTTATTAACAGGTGGACAAAGTAGAGGAGTTATTGCTATTGATTATAAAGTAAAAGGTACAGATAAAAACCACGATTTATCAGTTAATTTTATGTCTATTCTTACTCCTAATTTATTAAAAAGAGTATTAAAAATATTTGATACTAAATTAGTAAAGAAAGAAAAGGATAAGCAAAATCTAGTAGAGCATAAAAACATATAAGCTAAAGAATCATGTGTTATTAAATATTATCATACTTAATAAACATGGTGTATGCTGTGTTATGATTTAAAGGTTATGGTTTTATATTATACATTTTGCTTTATTATTATAGCAAGTAAGCTGTAGTATTTTTGGTGTGTAAGTTATAAATTCTACATAGTAATATTTGTGATGATGGAAAATTCGATTGTACAGCTGATAAGATTATCATTTTGTATTATTTTCTGTTGGTAAATAAATATATTTGCTTTCGGTATATTGTAACTCTGATGTATAAGTAGTGAATTTATAATATTTTTTTATCTAACATAGGTGTGAAAAGGTTGTATTGGGCACTTGTGGTAATAGAGAAAGTTTACTTATAGTAAGATTATCATTTTGTATTATTTTCTGTTGGTAAATGAATATATTTGCTTTCGGTATATTGTACTCTGATGTATAAGTGGTGAATTTATAATATTTTTTTATCTAACATAAGTGTGAAAAAATTGTACAGTGGCACTTATGGTAATAGAGAAAGTTAGGATTATCTTTTGTATTATTTATTATTGATAAATAAGTATATGCTTTATAGTAGATATGGTTTACTATGTTTATTAGAAATAATCAGGTTTATTTGAATATATATCAATTACATATTCAATAATGTTATCATAATAAAAAAAGCTTATTCCTAATTTCGGCATATCATTTGAGATACTTATATGAGCTTATATTATTAATTATAAATTACTATGTTATATTTAAGGTTTTGTTGCTTGTGTATTTTCATATTGCTATAAATGCCATTCCTAACTATGTACAGTGAATTTTTATAAAAATTTGTGATTAATAAAAAAGTATAGGTTTTTTTATATTTATATGACATGTATAACTAATTTATGCTTACATTATTGTTAAGTATAAACAATAAACTAAAAATATAGCATATATGAATTTGTTTATTGTATTGTTAATTAGGATATCAATGGAAACATAATAAAGAATATGTTTCAATATATATTATCACAAATCACTAATTAAGTTCCATTTTAAGATAGTTAAGATTATATATATGTTGCTAAAATAATGAGTTTATTAATTTATAATATAAGGTTAGTTTAATCTGCTATAGTGTGTTTATGTAAGATATAGTTGTTAGATTATACACATAATTACAAGGTATATATTACTTATAGAAGTGCAGTATTTGTCTAATTGTAGTATAATCCATTACTAAGAAAGGGAAGTTAAATAAAATTTTATACATTCAATACAAAAGTGACCTAATATTTATTAGGTAAAGTATAGTGCAATTAATGATTAATGATATATTTATTATAAAGTTACTATATATTGCTTATAAAGTAGAATTTACAGTAGTTGTATATATATGCAGTCAAATAGGATATAAGTTAATATTAGACTTCACTTATTAAAATTATATCCTTACTGATATTTGTTACGATATGTGTAATCTGCAAGATTATGATTATTATATATGTACAGGTACAATAGTTGTATATATATATGCAGTCAAATAGGATATAAGTTAATATTAGACTTCACTTATTAAAATTATATCCTTACTGATATTTGTTACGATATGTGTAATCTGCAAGATTATGATTATTATATATGTACAGGCACAATAGTTATATATATATGCAGTCAAATAGGATATAAGTTAATATTAGACTTCACTATTAAAATTATATCCTTACTGATGTTTGTTACGATATGTGTAGTCTGCAAGATTATGGTTATATATATGTACAAGCACAATAGTTGTATATATATATGCAGTCAAATAGGATATAAGTTAATATTAGACTTCACTTATTAAAATTATATCCTTACTGATGTTTGTTACGATATGTGTAGTCTGCAAGATTATGATTATTATATATGTACAGGCACAATAGTTGTATATATATATGCAGTCAAATAGGATATAAGTTAATATTAGACTTCACTTATTAAAATTATATCCTTACTGATGTTTGTTACGATATGTGTAGTCTGCAAGATTATGATTATTATATATGTACAGGCACAATAGTTGTATATATATATGCAGTCAAATAGGATATAAGTTAATATTAGATCTTCACTTATTAAAATTATATCCTTACTGATGTTTGTTACGATATGTGTAGTCTGCAAGATTATGATTATTATATATGTACAGGCACAATAGTTGTATATATATGCAGTCAAATAGGATATAAGTTAATATTAGACTTCACTTATTAAAATTATATCCTTACTGATATTTGTTACGATATGTGTAATCTGCAAGATTATGATTATTATATATGTACAAGCACAATAGTTGTATATATATGTGTGCTGTCAAATAAGGTATGAATTAATATTAGATTTTTCCTATTACGAATTGTATTTTTGTTTATATTTGTATTAGGATTTAATTATAGCTATATTGTAGGTGTAATCTATGGGGTTATGTTTATCATAGACCAACGGCACAGTAATTGTGTTTAAGTTTTTTGTATTATCTACTATAGCATAGTACTAAATAATGGGTTTTGGTTATGATAAATTGTATATTGCATCTTTTTATTGCTAATTATATAATTAACTGTGTCTATAATTGTTAGATGATAAAAGGAAAGTAAATGAGTGAAAACTCTGCTAATGAGCTTAAATACTCGAGAGTTTTACTAAAAGTATCTGGTGAAGCATTAATGGGAGATAAAGGCTTTGGGTGGGATATTGAAACTATTGATAATCTATCACATGACCTTAAGGAAGTACATGATCTTGGTGTACAGTTATGTTTAGTTGTAGGTGGTGGTAATATATTTCGTGGTGCTTCTGCTTCTGCACCTTTTGGTTTTGAGAGGGCTAGTAATGATTATATAGGCATGTTAGCTACTATGATGAATGCACTGTCTTTACAAAACTCTTTAGAAAAAATAAATGTACAATCTAGAGTCTTGTCTGCAGTTTCTATTACTGCAGTATGTGAGACATATATTAGGAGGCGTGCTATCCGTCATTTAGAGAAGGGAAGAATAGTTATTTGTGCAGCTGGGGTAGGTAATCCTTTTTTTACTACAGATACTGCTGCTGCTTTACGTGGCATAGAAATGGGATGTAATGTGATATTTAAAGGGACGCAAGTTGATGGTGTCTACTCAGCAGATCCTAAAAAAGTTGCTGATGCAGTTAGGTATGATAAGATTTCTTATCGTGAGTTATTATCTCTTGATCTTAAAATTATGGATGTTGCAGCTGTATCCTTGGCTCGAGATCATTCAATTCCTATTATTGTGTTTAATCTAGGTAAACGTGGTGCACTTGCTGATATAATCTGTGGTGGTGGTTTGTATACAACAATATATAATTAAGATTTAATAGAAATAGTTGGTATAATAAGATGATTAATACAATAAAGCAAGATGCTAAGAATAGAATGGAGAAGACATTATCGGTATATTTAAGTGATGTTGATGGTATTAGAACTGGGAGAGCTAGAGCTTCAGTTTTAGATGGGATTGTTGTTGAAACTTATGGTGGACGTGTTAAACTTAATACGATCTCTAGTATATCTGTATCCGATAATAAAACTTTATTAGTTAAGGTATGGGAAATCAATAATGTAGGTGCTATAAAAACAGCAATTATAAATTCAAATTTAGGATTTGGGTTCTCTTGTGAAGGTGCCGTTATAAGGTTGACTGTTCCGGATATGACACAAGATATGAGAAAGAATCTAGTAAAGTTGTTAGGTAAAATTTCGGAAGATTGTAGAATTTCTATCAGGAATATACGGAGAGATATTATGGATAAGCTTAAGATAATGCAAGATAATAAAGATATTTCCGAAGATGATTTACGTATAGCTGGAGTAGAAATACAAAAAATTACTGATGAAATTATAAAGAAGATAAATGATACTTTTTTAGCAAAAGAGAAAGAACTGTTACATGTATAAAATGAGTACATGGTTTAGTTTATGTAATACTTAATTTTAATTAGGTACTTGCTTGTTAGTAGTATTATATTATGTTTATGATGCTGAGTAAATGATTGGGGAATAATAGTACATTTATACCATAGTGAAAGGATATTATGTACCATTTATAGTAATATTTTATATTATTGTCTGTAAAATTGTTCAATTTGGAATAAAAGACATAAAATAAGTACTACTTTGAATGAAAATTATCTTATGTGATTGTGTTTGAAATACTAATGGCAATATTGATCTTTTATAACTTATTGTACTATAAAGTTTATGTGGTTATATGTGAATATAATTATTGTGCTTTATAATAATTATTTATAAATAATTACTAGAATAATCATAGTGAGATCATTTAAAGATAATAGAGTACATTGTTGTTTATATAACACATATTATGTGTATGTTTTGGTATTATGTAGTAATACTTAAATCTTGTAACTAAATTTAAAAAATAGGTATTCTTGATCTAATTATGTATGAAATACTAATCACTGTTTAGTATTAATTGTCAGAGTATTTGTAGTTTATATTTTTTACAGATATTCTATTAGCTTAAGAATTTACCAATTTTTTTGTGATAAGTATAAAGTAGTTTGACTTATGATGTGCTAGTTAATTTTTTTTACAATACTTATTTTGTTTTTTTGTGGGTCTTCTTTTCTTATATAATTATAAATTCGACATACTAAGACTTGAAATTGGTAAGATAAGTTTACTAGTTCTTATATCTTTATTATGTATGAAACATCACGTGTTTTTACTATCAATCTGCAATATATTGGTAACTCTATAATTTATTCAATTTCTAGTGTAGTAGCTTCTTTTCTTTTTATGATTTTGTGATAGGTTTTAGTATTTGCATATTTAGTGGTATGTTAAAAACTTATTATTTGTTGAGATCAGTATACTAAATGTTTTATGCAGTTTCCTTATAAATTATATTATTGATATGTAGTGTTATAAATGCTGGATTTGTATGTAATATTATCTTGTTTTGTAAAAAAAAATCTACAGAACTACTTATCACTATGTAGTTCTATAAGTTTCGTTATCAATTATATTAGTGTTCTCAGTATTGGATTTATATGTCATGTTATCTTGTGTAAAAATCTAATAAATATGCAGCTTTCAATCAGTATTTACTATATGTAAATTTTTAAGGTATTTCATAGCTCTGCTTCATTGTAGTTGTGTAGTGAGATCAAGTGGTTAAAAAAATAGCTTTGAATGTAATAAAGAGTATTTATGCATTATCAAATCATTATTGATTAAAAAACGTAATACTAGTTAAACATGGTTTATTGTAAAGTTAAATACTAGTAATGGTTACTGCTCTATAATATTAGAACAAAGTGAAGGTAATTTTCAAAAACTTTTATAGTGTAATAATTTTATTACATCTTTATGTAGTGGAGAAAATTATATAATTACCGCTTATCATATAAGCTATTATCAAATTACATTTTAAAATTATACAAAATCATCTGAGTAATTTATTTTAAACTAGTATACTATTATAGTAAGAAAATGCTTACAATTTTTTATAGCATAAAGATTTCTTGCATGTTATTGAAGTGTAAACTATGTTTTGTATTATCAAGTTAAGCTATGCTGTGAACATTGATAATTATTGTATTATCTGTTTTAGATGCAATTATATATATCCAAAAGAAACATTCTACTATGTTCTATAATGAAAAATCAAAAATATGTGTGTAAATGCTTTTCTAGATTGGAAAACCGTTTAGTGAATAAAATAACGGTAAATGTTAATGTGTTTTTGAAAAAGTGCTAATTATGAGTAATATATGTATTTTTAAGGTGTATTATAGTGAAATAAAAAAAATACTATATAGATTTTTTAATAAATAGTCTGCTATACTTTTTATTATTTGCTAATAATTAACAAAGGTTACTTTATTATGATTTTAGTTACTACTATGATAAATTATATTGATATGTTATAGTTACTTGCTTCTATTAAAAAGTAGCTTATGGGATTTAAGAAATATTTGGTTAGGAGGGAAATGATAAGTAGTAATTTATTGGTAAGATCATTATCTTCTATAGTTATGTTTATTATTGTATTTTTGTCTTTATATTGTGGCAAAATGACGTTCTATACTTTATGTTTTTTTATTACTGTAGTTTCTTCATGTGAATTGTTTAATATGATAGAGGATAAGAAAATATCATATTTTATTGCAGTATTTATGATAGTTATACCTTATGCATCTTTAGTATATATCTATGGATTGCCTAATGGAGAGATAATTTTATTGTGGTTAATATCTGTGATATGGGGGACAGATATAGCAGCGTATTTTGTTGGTAAAAATATTGGCGGAAAAAAGATGATTCCTTTTATTAGTCCTAACAAAACTTGGTCAGGGTTGCTTGGAGGAATTGTTATCGGAATGTTTGTTAGTGTGGTTGTGTCGATAATTTTTGGAATATTTTTTGTCTCTCATGCTTTAGTTGCTGGTGTTGTTATTGCTGTTGTTGCTCAGCTTGGGGATGTTACGGAATCTTGTGTGAAACGTATATGTAAAGTTAAAGAAAGTGGTACTTTTGTACCTGGACATGGAGGCATTCTCGATCGTATGGATAGTTTTATTTTTACTGCTCCGTTGGTCGCATATTATGTCAAAAGTTTTTCAAAATTCTTTTTAAATACATAATATATGTTTTTTTGAATAGTATTAAAGTGACTACTTATGACTTTGGGAATACAAATGTTATCTTCTTTAAGTGAATTTATATAAATTACCTTATGTGTTTCAAATAAATAGTTTTATTTTTACTGCTCCGTTGGTCGCATATTATGTCAAAAGTTTTTCAAAATTCTTTTTAAATACATAATATATGTTTTTTTGAGTAGTATTAAAGTGACTACCTATGACTTTGGGAACACAAATGTTATCTTCTTTAAGTGAATTTATATAAATTACCTTGTACAATCTAGAGTCTTGTCTGCAGTTTCTATTACTGCAGTATGTGAGACATATATTAGGAGGCGTGCTATCCGTCATTTAGAGAAGGGAAGAATAGTTATTTGTGCAGCTGGGGTAGGTAATCCTTTTTTTACTACAGATACTGCTGCTGCTTTACGTGGCATAGAAATGGGATGTAATGTGATATTTAAAGGGACGCAAGTTGATGGTGTCTACTCAGCAGATTCTAAAAAAGTTACTGATGCAGTTAGGTATGATAAGATTTCTTATCGTGAGTTATTATCTCTTGATCTTAAAATTATGGATGTTGCAGCTGTATCCTTGGCTCGAGATCATTCAATATGTGTTTCAAATAAATAGTTTTATTTTTACTGTGTTATTGATCACATATTATATAAAAAGTTTATTAGAATTCTTGTTGAATACTTAGTAATTTGTCTGAATAGATATTTATAATCAGTACTTATAGTTTTTTTATATTTCTTTGTAAGTAAACCTTGACGTTATTAAAGTCAAATCAGTGTTTTATATAATATAATAACAAAATGTATGTTGAAAGTTAATATATCTATCATTTCTATAATATTAGATATTCATTTTTACTAATCAGATTAATTACTTTGTTTTTGAAAATGTAATTATATTAGTTTTACTAATACTGTAGTTAAATTGGCTGTTTTACTTTCCTCTTTATATAAGATCTATCGATCAATACTTAAACTACTTATTACTAATAAAGTAATTATTTTAAAATAATTTATTTATTTATTAAATTTTTGTTTACTATTTTTTTATAGAGTGTTAATTTAACTTAATAAAATTTTTACATTTACTGGAGATCCTGAATATGGGTGATATTGATATTGTACATAATGTAAGTGAATTTCTTTATGCATTTTTCTTACGGCAATTAAATTTAGCAACTCTTCGTTTATATGATACACATTGTATAAGTATAGAAGGTGTTCAGGAGGTTTATGCGCCATTTAGTTGTAAAGAAGGGGCATTAATAAAACTTGCAAGCTGTGCTTGTGATATTTTAAATCAACCTGAAATGGTAGGGGATGTAAATGTAAGATCTAATCTTGTAGAAGATATTAGTGTTAATATATCTCGTATAACTACTACATATTGTAAAATGTTAGATAAGATGATGCACCATCCATTTAGTAGAAGAGAGATTTTACCCCGGTATATAGGATTATTTGTTGAAATGGAATCAAAATATAGTGAAATACTTAGCATGGTAAAAAATCGTTGTTTTTTTGATGGGATGGAAGGGTTACCTAGATATGTAGAATCATCTTTGTTCAGGATAAAAAAGCTTTTTGACAGAATTCGGAAAGATTGTGCTACTTTGATAAGATATAGCAATTTTTTTTCGCAAGGTTTTACACAGTTGATATTAGCTGTCCATAATATTAACTTTTTTGTTGATGAGATGGAAAAACTACTACTTGAGGATATAATATCTAAATGTGAAGATCCAAAAATGCTTGAATTGGCGAGGGTTGGTCATAGGTGTGGTGTTATTGGTGATCAAAATTTAAAGGATTATTTTAGTATTAGAGAGCCTGGTTTTTGCGAATCTGATTATGCAATAAGTTTTAAGGAAATAGCATTATCTAGTATTGCTAAATTATATAAAGCTTCTTTTGATAAGATAAAAGAGACATGTGGTGTAACATTACAAGATATGGTAAATTGTGTAATGCAATATGACAGGCTTCATAATAATCAAGGTAAATCATTTCCTAATGGAGTAGAATTGTTAGTTTCAAGTAATGGGCAAATAAAGTTACTGAATGGAAGAGCAAAAGTAACATTTTTATCGGTTGGGAATACAAGTGATGATGGTGCTGGTCCTAGTAGTAGGTCTGTTGTGAGTGCAACGTTTGAGGTGATTAAAAACCCATCTATTGGCATATAAAAATTACTTAAATATTAAAACTTTTATTTATAGTTTTGAATATAGAATTAATAATGTGTTTACTTTATATTAGTAGTAGGATTGTATTATGTAATATATTAAGGTAATTATATATCATTTTTATTATCTGGTTTCTGGTTATTAATTTTATCTAAACAGCTATTTATTCGATGCATTTAGTATTCTAATATCAGAAATGTCATATCATTAAGTTTATTGATTTAATTAATAGTTAACTTTTTCAGAATTATCACTTTGTTAATAAATTATTATCAAGTTATATAGTATTGCTATACTCTGTATCTATTTTCACTATACTGATTAATTTCTATCAGTTAGCTCTTTTCTTTTTTATTAATAGTAGTATTTTACAGAGTATTTATACAAGCAATCTCCCCTTGTATAGTAAGAAAAGTTTTAATATTTAGAATTTTTGTTCTTTCTTTGTATTATATTTAACTATAATTACCATAGTCTATTATATATTTAGTATTAATATTTAAATATATTGTACATATTTGTAGTCTTGAAGTTTGTAGTTATACTTGTGAATTTGATAATATTATTATTGTTTGCATTTTTTAAGTAATGAATATTGTTTAGTGTATTATCAAATATTGTATGTATGTTTAAGTAATATTTATATATTGCTGCTTATTGAGATTACTTTTATTAAATTTATTGTAGTTATTTGAATGTTAAGTATGAGTTTTCAGTTTATTTATATGTTTAATATTGTAGTTAAAATTAGGTAATATATGTATTGGTTAAGTTTTTATTAAGACTAAGTGTAAAGGTTCTTTAATTGTTATATCTATATTGTGCTGGTATTAAGATATTGTGAAATTGTTATATTATTGATCCTAGTAATTTTAGACGTATTTTTAAGTGTTTAATGTGTTGTGTTTCTTTTAATTTATAAGGTACTTCTCGTTTTTTATTTATAGTTAAATTTATAACATAAAATTTGTTTTATGTTTTTGTTGGAAATTATATTAAATAATATTTGGTTGTTATGTAGTATTGCAATACTTGATTTTCCATCCTTGGTTTAATATAAATTTGTATATTTTTATGCGTAATTTTATCAAGTTGTTTATTGTGTGTATTTATGCAAGTTTATTATGAAATTTCTGTATTATGTATAAAAAAGTATTATTGTAAAATGCGGTTTAGTTTATATTTTTAGTAGTATGGTATGAGTATTCTAAAATAAAGTATATTATTTTTCTGTGAAGTTTAACTATTAGCAATCTGATTATATCTATGTATGCTTATTACATCATTAGTGTGATAGTTAATACGTTGATGTTTATATTTGTATTGTAAATGTTTTTATGTTGAAAAGTTAATCATAACTATATGAGTTATATAGGTATTGTATATGAATGTTCGATCATGCGTGAGTGTATAGAATGTGTGATATGCAGATAAGATATAAGCCTTATTGTATATGTTATTGTGTTATTTATTAATAATGATTCATCATTGAAATCGTACTGTTATATAAAGATAGTACTAGTAGGTTAAACATTTCAAAAATACTAAACCTCTCAGAATTGTTTAATATCTCAATATCAATGAATTATCTATATTTCTGTTCTGGATCAGGTTTATTAAATGTTTTTCAATCTATGGATAAAAGTTTATGGTATTAGTATAGAGTTGAAAGAACAATTCTAAAATCAAAAAACTATTCTGAAAGTGATATTATGTGCATAGTAAGATTATTAAAAATTGCGTACTATTTTGAGTTTGTATAGAAACAGTTGTTATTAAGAATTGAGTATAGGATTGGTGTAGCAATAAATAACACATGTAATATGTATATGTGAATTCTTTGTATAATTGTAAGATAGTTTAATATGCTTCAGTGGAGGATATTAGGTTTTTGTGTGTAGTTAAAGTATATATTAATTGTTTTATGACTTAAGTATAGATGCTTGATAAGTAAAGGTTAGTTTCTGTATAACATATGTTTTTAATAATGTTTATGATAGATCTAGTAGTTATGTAATGTGTTTTTATAGGGTTTTTAAATTGCTGGTAAAATATATCTTTGTTGTGAGTTATTTAATATCGTTGATTTTGATAAATTTGGGTGATTTGTAAATCTTGAATTTCATCAAATTTTTGGTAAGTGTGATAATATGATACTTTTTTCTCAAAGGTTTCTTTTAATAATGAATGTTATAAAATTAATATAGTTAGTTGGTTATTAAATAATAAAATATTGCTTATATATCACTCTATACATGTGATTTGAGTATTATAGCAATTTAATCGTATATCAGTATCTGATAATATAGTATATTAGTCACAAATTATATGTGTCATACATAGTTCATTTGGTAATTTGACAATATTGTTTTATCTGGAAGAAGTAGTACCAACTTTTGTAAGTTTGAACTTTTGTCTAGAATTAATAAATATATATTGAGTATAAGCAAAAAATATGATATATTAAGATGTCTTAATTTTTTTTGCAATTTATATAAGTCTGATAAGTCACATTTCATTAAGTATTTTACTAATGAGATGTGACTTATTAATTATTTTAGTTAAGATAAGGCTTATATATGTAATCTTATCCCTCTATTACTCTTAATTATTTGTTCATTAATATAGTGTGAACTTATATATCAATATATATTAATAATATATATTATTTGTTGTAAATATTTAATAGATTAATATATTATTATTTATTAAATATTTTATATAGTTATTAATATGATTACTTCTTATAAATTGATGTATCCTTTTTGTAAACTACTAATGCCTCATTTAAGTAACAATACGTTGTATACTGATTACTATAGGTCAACTATAGATAAAAGATTTCAGTATGAGGATTTGAGTATTTTAGTAGATTCCTTAATACATTCTTTTGAATGCTCTTTTGATATTTTATTAAGTAAGTTGGATTTATTTAGTTGTACGAATATTATAGGTAAAGATATGATAAATAGAACTAGGTTATCAGTTAATAAGTTTATTTGTACTTCTCTTAAGCCTATTTTGCGATTAAATAGTAAAATATTATACAATAGTTATCGTCAGTCAGCAATAACTCATAGGCGTGAGTGTGGGGATTTAGGTGTTTTAGCTGATTCTTTAATACAGCTTGTTGAGAAATCTTGTGATATTTTAAATAAGCCAGGTTTGTTTAATAATGTACATATTAGGAATAAAGAAATAAATAGAATCAGATTATCAGCATCTGTTATTATTCTTGAATGGTCTAATGCAATTACTACACTAATAAGTCGTGGTGTGCCTAATAATACGGCAAATCTAAACATGTTTAAAAATTTACTAATAACTATAAATCTTTCATTATATATTATCAATAGTAGTTGTAAGCTATTGATGCAACATACAAGTTGTTCCCTAAGGGATCAATTATTAGTTGCTTCTGTAGTTGATTGTATGGAATATTTTGCTAACTTGGTCAATGAGCGTATTACTAGTAAAGTGAAACGTTATATTTCTATATTAAGTACTTCTGTAGATGATGTGTCTGTTGTTGAGTTATTTAATCGGCGTAACAATATAATAGATAGAATGTTGTGCTAAAAGGTATTTTTATATTTGTGTAAAAGGATTTTATTAATAGGGTTCCTAATTAGCATTGGTGAATTGAAACATATTTTTAATAAATTCTTTATATGTGTAGTACATAGTGAAATCGTAAATCTCGTGTTGTTATAAATTCATACTTTTTCACTTTCAATTTAATAACGTCATTTTCTGGATAAATAGTTATGAAACTTTCTTTGTATATAGTTAGTACTATAGGTGTGATTATATTGTTATTTTGCTTGATGTTAATTTTGTATTGTATCGATATTGCATATGCTAATATTAAAAACTGTGTTTTCAATAATACTGGTAAAACTAAAAATGCTGTGAATTTATCTATTGAAAACAGGGTTAAAAACTCTGTTTTATGTGGTCTAAAAAAAGAATTTAGAAGTACATTAAGAAATTTTTGTGATTATAATAATGTTAACTCTGTAGCAGCAAAATCTGCTCAATATGGTGGTCTGATGGTAAAAGCTGGTTCTAAATACATCCAAGATTTAATATCTGAAATAGATGACCGAATTGTTAATCAGTATATTACTGGGAGGGTATTATCACTAGAAGTATTAATAATGCAATTTGAGGATACAATATATACTATATGTAATGAGGAAACTATACAGTGCGAACTACAAAGAGTGCTATATGTACGTTTGCTTGTAAATAATATTTTAAAGTTGACAAAAAGTATATGTGAACAAAGTGATATTGAATTAATGGAAATATATGGAATGAAATTTGAATATGCTTTATCTTTTATTCATAGTGGTTTTACTTATATAATGAAAAATATATGTACATTAAGTGGTAATGTTTATTGTAATAATCAAAAACAGTTGTGTACTGATGATGTTACTTTTACTACTATATCATTATATGATATAAACCATTGTATTAGTCATTAGATAAATTTCTAAGCTTTATTTGTATTTGTTATGTGGAATGTTCAAATATTAGGTTAATTTTTATTCACTTGGATAAGTAGTGTGTATTGGTATAAATTAACTTGTGCTTTTTATTCTATAAATTGTAATAGTGTGTGTCTAATGTGTTAATTCTTAACTATCTTGGTCAGTGTTGAGTTATTTTATTTGCTAATTTTTACTGATGTGAAAAGTAAATATTGATATGTAAGTTATGTAATATTATTTAATTACTAATTTCAGTTATGTTGCATTAGTATGACATAACTGTATATTTAAAATTGTGTATTAGTATAATTTTATTCAACAGTTTTGTTAAACTAAGATGTAGTTTAGTTTGTTGTAAGTGTAGTACTTTAATTTTTAATTTTTGATATATTAATGTTAGCTAGGTAATATATAATTTGTATATTTGATATACTAAATATTAGTACTATTGATTATATACATGATCAAATTTGTTATAATTGTAAGGGAGCTAAATGAGAGTTTCATTTATGTAGAGAATATGATTAGTGTTTTATTGTAGTCAATATTTCTTGACATTTTTACTAGTTATATTTTTTATTGTTTGTGATACGTTAATACAAGATATTAAAAAATATATATAGACTACTAATTAGGTTATCAAAAAATAAAATTTGACACATTAAACTTAGTATTAAAGAATTATAACCTGATATGTTAAGTTATGTGATAAGGTAACGGATTTAACAAGAGCTGTTTTTTTAATTTTTATGTTATATGTAGTGTATTATTTTAATGTACACATTATGGATCAATTGGTGTATATAAATTAGGATGATAGATCTCAAGTATCTTTTTATATTTTGTTAATTTATATTAGTTTGATCTTTATACTAACATCAGTACTAGTTATTTTAGAAAAGTAGTATTAAAGTACAGGTTTGTATAGTTTATTTTTAATTTTTAGCTGTTCATATTGAGTTAACATGAATATTCAAGTATGTTATGGCTTGTGGCATTATTAGAAAGTATCAAGCTTAGAGTTTTCAATTTTATTGTTTGTATTAAGTTAATGTGCATACTAGTTTGGTGTCAATGTATTCTAGTGAAGTAACGTCAGGAATTACAAATCTCCAAAATTTATCTGCTTGAGTTAATATGTATATTTAATTTTTGATATATTATGGCTTGTGGAATTATTAAAGAGTATTAAGCTTAGAATTTTCAATTTTATTGTTTGTATTAAGTTAATGTGCATACTAGTTTGGCGTCAATGTATTGTAGTGAAGTAACGTCAGGAATTACAAATCTCTAGAATTTATCTGCTTGAGTTAATATGTATATTTAATTTTTGATATATTATGGCTTGTGGCATTATTAAAGAGTATTGAGCTCAGAATTTTCAATTTTATTGTTTATTAAGTTAGTGTGGGTACTAGTTTTGTATCAATGTATTGTAGTGAAGTAACGTCAGGAATTACAAATCTCCAGAATTTATCTGTTGCCTTACTAATACCTATCCTGGGGGTGCAAATATAATCATCTATATTAAGATTTGTATCACAAATGCAGAAACTATGATTTGCTGTCATGTCTATATTGTTATGTTCTTTTGTTATGTCTAGGATTTTACATATTTTCCCTGGTCCATTAACTTTTGTATGTGGTGTATTTTTAGATAATAAGATTATACTTCGAATTAATATTGCTGCAGGGAAACCTTCAGGTTCTGTAACAACGTTGAGGCAGTGATACATTCCATAGATTAAATAAACATAAGAGAATCCAGGGTTACCAAACATTACAGCAGTGCGCTTTGTATATCCGTGGAAAGAATGTGCTGCTTGATCATCTTGTCCTATATATGCTTCTGTTTCTGTTATAATCCCTTTGTGTTGATTAAAAAGTAACATCTTGCCTAGTAAGCTGCTTGCAACATCAAGTGATTTTTGTTTATAAAATGACTTCTTTAATATGTTGTACATGTATTGTCTTTATCACTACTATGGGACTATTTACAACTAATTATATTAGTGATGTATAATTTTTGTCAATTAATGGAAATGAGCTATGGATAGTGTGAAGAAGGGGTAGATATTTTGTTAATATAAAAAAGCTATGTGCATTATAATAGAATACGAAATGTATTTTACAAAATTACATTTATTATTGGTGATATCTAAGTATAGGTTTAAGAATATGCATAGCTTTTCAATATTAAAGTAAGATACTATAGGTACAATTAGTTAGCGTATAAAATATTAATGCTATAGAAGGATAAATTGATTAAGGAATATTTGTAGTATTTAAGTAACGTGACTATCCATATTTAGTTATATTATAATGGTAATAATTATGAAAGTATTGTTTAATGTTATCTAAATTATAATGTTTTTAAGTTTTCAAGTACAGTTAGTAATTTGTTGGAAACATATAATATTCATAAGTTATTTTTAGTGGCTAGTTATATGATATGTGTACTTTGTAAGAGAACTTTAGTAACATTATTTAATTAGGGTAAATTGATTTATTAGCATTATAAAGATTTTTATAAATTGTACAACTATTCCTACATTAATTACCTATAGGGTTATTGATTTTTCATATTATTGTGTGATATACTCCCATGTGTTACTGATTAATGGTGTGTTATGCCGTATAGAGATTTTGCTATAACTTGGTTAGCTATATTGATAGCGTGTATCATCACGATATGTGTACTAATACATGTGCTATGTAGGTATGCGTTTCCTGATCTCAAAACACGTCTAGAACGGGAAAGAAAAGCACAGGCAAAAATGGATAAGTTACTTGCTAAACAAAACGAGTCATTAGTTAATAATAAACAAGAAGAAAAGAGTGAAAAAGAGCCTGACATATTGTCAGAAGGTGATACTCAGCCATTAGGATGCCATTGTTCAAATTCAGATAAATTGAATGATGAGTCTGTAGAGTTGCTAGAGGAACAACAGGATCAACTACAGAGTGAACAGCTACCACAACTTGTGTCTAGCCCTACTGTAGTTGAACAAGATGAGATAAGTCAAGTTGAGTCTACAATGGAAGGGTTACATCCTACTGGTTCACCGTGTTGTCGAAGACGGGCTCTAACTTCTCTAGTTAGTGATGTTATCATTGAGCAACAGGGTAATAGCCAAGGTAAGGAGTAGTTTTAACAGGTGGGTTATTTTAGTAAAGGAGAATCAGTTGTTGACAGTTGGAGATCTATCTGTTGTCAAAGATAGAAAATGTGTTAGAAAAGAATTACTTATAGAAGTTATATAATTTTTTTTAGTATCTAATTAAGTAGGATTGTAGATATATGGTGTTGTTATTATACAATATTGTTAAGTCTCATGAAAATGATGCTATCAAATTGTTAATGCTATCATAAGGTCTATTAAATGAAAAATCTGTATAACGTTTTATATTCTTTTTAGTTATGAATTTATGTAATATATGTATTTGAATACTCTAAATTCCATTTAGTTAAGACAAATTGACTTATGAGAATGATAAGTATTTAGTTAATGATTTTGCTGTGATATGTATTAAGTGAGTAGCGTTAGACTTGTCTTTTTCATTATTTTTGTATATAATGTAGTGTATTAGTTAAATAATGGTCTGTATTATGCATTCTGATTATTACACTTTAGCTATTATAGGTTCAGTAGGTTTAGCACTAATCATACTTTTGTTATGTGTTAGTCAACTTATCAAATATGCGATCGCTTTTTATGATGTTGCAGTACGTCCAACTGGTCCATATCATCATCGCTATCTTAAGTTAAAGGAAAGAGTATGTGGGTTGCCTTCATTAAGAGTTGCAGGTCAGAAATCTGATAAGGAGAAACAAGAGAATGTCTTAGCTGGTAGGTCGTGTAAAGCTATACTAGGTATACTTGATCAAGAACAGGAAAGTAAAGAACAGCAAGATACTCAATTTAGTGGTGTAGAAGAAACATCATATCCCTTACTTAGTAGAGTGATTATAATAACTGATCTTGTAAACATTGAACAAAAAGATGTGGGTTGTAGTAAAACTTAGATTTTTAAAAGCAAAAATTGACATAATATAAAAAATGCTTCTGTAGATATATCTTATAGAATATAAAGTTGTTCTATTGTTGTATTATTGCAAGAAGATCACTGACCTTAAATATCAAATATTCTGTTGTTGTGTAATACTATTATAGTAATTATATATTACTTATTAGATGGTACCTAGAATGTATTAGTTAATAAGTAGAATGACTATTTTTGTTTGTTAATCAAGAACTGTTGATTCTATGCTTGTTACCTCAGTGAGGTAAGTTATTTTTTTAGTGTGACTCTATTGTCATAATTGAGTTAGGATGTATAAATTGAGTCTATATATTTTACCATACATAATGTAATTTTAAAGTTAGTATTTGATGTATGTATTAGCTTATTAATAGGTTTTTTAGGATGTGTTAATATGTTTATAAAGGTAAGCACTATAGAACAATTTAAAAAAATATAATTTGTGGATGTTTATCTGTTGGTGTACAAAGTGAAAATGAAAAATTCATTATACTAACTTATTAGTAAAATAATATGGACCTTTAAATTGTGATAATACAGTCTGACCATTAGAAATTATTTGTATTGTTTTGTACCATTATCGCAATTAAGTTAAGGTGTATAGGTTAAGTATGTTTCATATGTATGCAGTAATAATGCTAATATTAATAGTTGATGTGTCAGTTTATTGAGAGCTTTTTTATGATATGTTGATAATACTTGCAAGAGTGAATTTTGAGAAATTTAGTAAGATCTAGTTTATGAATAATTATAATTTTGAGATGTATTTAGTGAAATAAAGCATGATCTATATCTAAAGGAAAGAATAAATTTTTTAGTACTATTATTAAATTTAAGAAACCTAGTGTGTAGCACAAATTATTAATGGTACTTTATTATTTGATATCAAAATTATTTGTGTCCTAATTGTTACTTAAGTATAGTATCAATAAAATTAGTAATCTTGGTGAGAAAAAAATATTCTAACGTATTAAATCAGATTATAAAGTTGACAATAATAGAAGGTTTATAGTTGCTATATGTTGATATTAGGTAGTATGGTGTTTGTGTTTAATATTTGTAATATAGTGTATCGTGTATTTTGATTAATACATAATTTATTAGATGCTTAGTATTTTGCATTAGCAAAGTTATATTTTGTGATATTTTGACTACTATGATTGATTCATAATGGATTATGCATTTCCGTAATGATGACATATAAATATGTCCCATTTATGTCCAGATAATGTTGTATTAAAATAACTGTCATTATTATAAGATTAATTATTCGTGTATATATCGTGTATATATATTGTATATTGTGATATTTATATATTATAAAATTGCTGCATAATATAAATATACCTATTATGTATAGAAATAAAATTTTTATGTAGCATGGCAGTTTTGTTCTAATATATTGTGAAAAGTGTAATTATATTATTTATGACATGTGTAGAGGGTAACCTTGTAATATATATATGCAATATAAAATTAATAATAGATTATTCGAGGGATTATAAAAGTAATTGTGATTTAAAATATCATAAAGTCCAGCTATAGATTGCCTGTTGTTATATTATAGATACAGTTATGTATGGTTATATACAAAAATGTGCTGATAATACCATATTACATATACTTGATAATTTAAAGTGGTAAATTAAGAATAAGATAGATTATTTTATACTATGCTTTCAAATTAGTAAATTGGTTTATGTAACAGTATCCTATTAGGATATACTAGATAAAGATCTATATATTTTTACGATATATATAAATTCAGTTCATTACAAAATAATATCGTGATTATTTAAGTATTATACTCATCTAATAATACCAGTTATATGAGCAGTGTTCTTTATTTGTTACTGTATTGATGTCTTGAGAAATATGTAATAATTTTATGCATACAAAAAATAGGAATAATAGTACATCATCAGATATTATTATTGATACATAATATATTGTCTTGTTTAAATAATAATAGTACACTTACTAGTGTGTGTTTTTAGGATTAGTAAGATTCTCAATATTCACAAAAAGTAATAATCAACTTAATAAAAATATATATTTAACATTGGAAATACGGTTATTGGCAATTTCTACTTTATTTAGAACCTTAATGCGTCCGATTTATATGAGTATATTTTGTGAATTATCTGATTATCACATGAGTTTATTGTTTTGAAATTAATGGAGTGTGTGTAATGTATGGAAATAATATTAGTTATATACTTGTAGGAATAATATTAGTGATTTTGTTAATGATATTATTAACCGTCATATGGTGTATGTATTATAGTTTTCACAGTACTACTAGTTGTAATGAGCTAGATAAAGTAGAATTGCCTAAAACAAGAGCGCGTGAAACTAGTAGTGATATTACAGTTATATCTGATGGAAGAGAAGATAGTCGAATTTTAGAAGAAGAAATAGAAAGTCTGCATCTTGTTATGAAGAATGTTGATGTTCAGCAATGCTGTGAATGTTCCAGTAGTTTCGGAGTGAAGTGGTCTCATAATGATACAAGTGATAAATCTGATGTTTTTGATGTTGCCAGTAAATGTGATTCTGTAGAAGATAAAGTTCATGGTGTTATAAGTTCTCAAGTTTCTGTTGAACCAGTTAGTGATTCTGAAGTAGAGAGTTTTGTGAATAATACAAAAGCAGAAGATAAAGTGGTAAAAGCTGCACAAATACAAGATGTGCCAGATTCTAACAATTCCCAGAGTAATGTTGGAATTATTATGAATGTTATTGTAAATTCTGTATTAGATTTATCTGACTATATCATGCAGTAGTTTACATAATAATATAAATAATAGTTTTTTCAGTGTTAGATATACTAGTATATAATATATGACAATTAATCTTATATAGTAAAGAGTTACAAGTTACCGTGCGGTAAGTAATATACTATTCTATTCTTGTATAGGGTATATGTAAGTTATAATGTAAAATTTATTTTTTAATAAATCTAATTCAAGTAGTGAAAAGAATTATAGTAATTATTATAATAAATTAATAGGGTGAGATATCCTTAGTGGATATTGTATAAATGCGTAATAATGAATGTGCTTATTGTATATAGAGTGTCTACATTTGTACTATATTATGATCAAAACAATATATAATTATTAATGTGTAGCTGATATTAACCTATAGTACTATGAAAAATATGTGTCTTATGAATTACATGATGCTCAAATTGAATGAGAGAAGGGCATATGTTTATATTCTAAAAATAGAATATAATTGTCAGTGTATATTTAGTATAAATTTCGTAATATGAGAGAAGTAAACTTGATATATATCTGATATATCATCATATTTTTAAAGGGTTATACATCAGTATCATATTATTGTAATAAAGAAGTACAATATAATTATCATTATGTAATTTATATAAACTCTAGTACTATATGAGTGGTAAGTTGCAATATGTATCTTAGTAAATTACAGTATTTTTAACTTAAGAAATGGACTGCAATATTTGATTGTTATCATGATTAAAGAAGTACAATATAATTATCATTATGTAATTTATATAAACTCTAGTACTATATGAGTGGTAAGTTGCAATATGTATCTTAGTAAATTATAGTATTTTTAAGTTAAGAAATAGACTACAATATTTGATTGTTATCATAATTAAAGAAGTGCAATATAATTATCATTATGTAATTTATATAAACTCTAGTACTATACGAGTGGTAAGTTGCAATATGTATCTTAGTAAATTACAGTATTTTTAAGTTAAGAAATAGACTACAATATTTGATTGTTATCATGATTAAAGAAGTGCAATATAATTATCATTATGTAATTTATATAAACTCTAGTACTATATGAGTGGTAAGTTGCAATATGTATCTTAGTAAATTACAGTATTTTCAAGTTAAGAAATGGACTACAATATTTGGTTGTTATCATGATTAAAGAAGTACAATATAATTATCATTATGTAATTTATATAAACTCTAGTACTATACGAGTGGTAAGTTGCAATATGTATCTTAGTAAATTACAGTATTTTTAAGTTAAGAAATGGACTACAATATTTGATTGTTATCATGATTAAAGAAGTGCAATATAATTATCATTATGTATAATTTATCCTAAATGTTATAACGTAAGGACAGTAAATTTTATATGTATAAATAGGTTAGAGTATTTTCAAAATTAAAAATAAGGTTATTATTTTACATTAAGGCTACAGTATAAAATTGAACACAGTAATATGATTTTAAAATTTTTAGTAATAGTTTTATAAATGTTATTATGAATGTAAAATGTATGTTCTATATAGATTTTTCGTATTGATATGAGAGAGAATTAAATAGTGTTATATTTATTTCAATGTGCTTGAATTATAAATATAGATCTCTAAAGGATTGTCTAAATTTTTCAAAATGATAATGGTGTGTTGTATAAATTTTATTTATATGGTTAATTACAGTAGATTGCTGATTATTATATAGATGTGTGTATTTCTTATAGATATTTACTTGTATATAATTTTTTATAAATAATCCGTTAAATACAAAATTTTTAATCGAGAAAATATTATTTTGCTATTCTAGTATATATAATAAAAAAAATGTGAATAATAAACTTGATAAATAAAATTATAAGACATCATTATTCATAGTATTTTACTATGCTGGTGATTATATATTTCTGTTATATGATAAAACTTCAAGAAAAATCCTTTATGTATTAATACTCTTAAAAGGTAATAAATTAGTTACTTTTTCCTAGTATTATTTTTAATATTTAGCATATAAAGGACATATAGAAACATTTTAGTTAAAATATATATTATAAAATACAATATTATGAGATTTCATATTAATAATGTTGTTTTTTACTATATAATTAATTTACAAAAATTAGTTGTGTGTTTCTGATTCATCAAAATATAGGTCATTTATTCTGTTAAAGAAGGCATACATTAATATGCATGTGTTAAAAATTAAGTAGTTTATTAATCAATAAAAATTCATGTGAGAAGAAGGAATCTATATGTTAGAGGTTAAAGAATATTGTTTTATAGCATCGATGGCACTATTGGTCTCACTATGTGTTCTTATATGTATTGCTGTATGTCTGTTATCCAAATTTCAAAAAGTTAGGAAAGCATGGCATAATGAGGAGATACGAGATAAATATTATTGTTCAGATGTTGAAGAACAAATTCGAAACATAATTGCAAAAACTGATGAGTTACATGTTCTGACAAAGAAGGTTCATGATTTACATAATGTTATGAATGAAGATGGTATATGTTCGGATAAAAAAGTTATACCTAGTGATAGTATACTAACTACAAATCTATTATCTAGAATACCTGATAAAGTTGAGATACTTGGATTACCTAGTCGCCGTTTGTTAAATGATAAAATGACTGATAAAGATGGTAAACATGTTGTTCAAGAAGAGGATGTACTTTTGGATTCTAAACAAAGTTCACAGGAGGTGGTGTCTAAACAGAGTGTTAATGATACAAAATCAAGTTATATGACGTCTGATGTATCAATTACTCCTGTTGGTGAAGAAGATATTCAGTTGGGTTGTAGACGTTGAAATATCTATTGAGATAAATTTGTAGTTAAAGTATATCAATTATTCAAAATTAAGTTGTGTTTGATGTATTAATTACTGTGTTTTAGTAGAGGAAATTTTTAAAAGATCTATCAAAAAATGATTTGTAGTATGAAGCATGAATTTAATATAGTTAGTATTATTATTCCTCAATATATTTAATTACTTTTTTATGAGTTTAATAAGAATATTTATATAGAGAGATATAAGATTATACTATTGATATGTTGTATTGCTTATAGAGATTAAAATATTATCTTTTTGTAACATAGGTATATTTGTGGAGATTGAACTTTTTTATTTATTTTTTAATAGTGTTTAAATAACTACCTGCTTAGTTATTCTTTATTTGTTATCAATTTTTATTATCTAGAAAACGTTAGATATCGGTTTTTATGTATTCCGATTATCAGTCTTATATTTATAAGTGTTGCTATCGGTTATATAACTGTTATTTATCTTTAAATTTGTCAACCATGATTTATCATGTGTTGTATATATTTCTTGTAAAATGATGTTATCTAATAACATTGGAAAAAATTTCTTTCTTACTTGTTTATATTAATTATTTCTGATGAACTTAATGCTAAGCATTGAATGGAATATATAGGTTTATCAATTGAATTTACTTCTAATGTTTGATGTATTACTTATTAAATAATGTGCAAAATGCTTATATATAATGGGTATGGTTGTAGTCTGGGTTTTTAATATGTGCTGGTATTGATTACTATGCTCAGAAATTCTTTTATATTAGCTAAATTTTTATATAGCAGTTAAGTTAATAAGATGTATTACATATTAATATATATTTCTATCTTAAAGAAAAAGATTAATATATTAATTACTATTCTATGATACTATGTATTATAGATCAGAATATTAGTATCTAATGGCAATATATATATAAGAACTGTAGAAGCTATAATAATTTTTGGAATTATTTTGTTAAACCAGTTTATATATGACGATTATTTTTTTCACTAATTAGCTACATGTTATATTTAAATAGAGAGGTATTATGAATTTTCAAACTTGTATAGCCTTAACAGTTGTTACATCAGTATTATTGCTTGCTTGTATAATTACAATGGTTAAGGTTTTTTGTAAATTGAAAAAAATTGATAACTCTATTGCTGGTGTAGTACGTACAAATCTTATGTACTATGGAAGTACACGGAGTGAACTTAGGGATTTGTCTGATAATATAACATTGCGTGTAAATGAATTAAAGTCTGAGTTATTATATTTGTCAGATGAATTGACAAGACATTTATATGATAAAGTTCTTGATATATATTGTAATCAAAATCGAAGTATTAGCGATCAAAGAAGTGGAATTGATGAGAAAGTAGCTCAGAGCTCTGATCCTGTTGTACATAGTGATATACAACACGATTTACAAGAACATACAGAGGCTGAACAGGTAGTTCCTGAAGTTAAAAAACAATATGTTCTGACATCAGAAGAACATCATGATCAAGATGAACATTCTATGATGCATGTTAATGCACAAGTTATGCTTGGAGAAAGTAGAGATGTTAAGTCAACTCCGTCTAAAGAGGATGTGAAGTCTAGTTTAGATTATGTAGAATTACGTCATATAAATAGTGAGGCTATGAATTTGGCAAAATAAATTTTTAATGTATTTTGAGAAAAATATAAGTATATTTACCTGTTGTATAAATTCAATACGTGTTTACGTGAAAGGGAATATATAGAGTTTTTTACTAAATTTGTGTTATATTATGGTTTCAGTTTCCTATTTGTTGGTATAATAAATTATATCGTTGTTGTATATTATGCATGGAAATTTCTAAATTATATATGTAATGTAGATTGTTGAGAATTATTTGCATCATTATGTCTTCATTAATCTAGTACTGTTTTTTAATATTGCTTTATTCTAAGTATATTTTATCCTGTTAATTGGTCTAAATAATTAGTTTTTATTGTTATTACAGTATATTATATATAAGGAATGTGTGTCCTGTATATAGCTCTGTGAGAACATTGTTATACAGTTATGTCTGTATTAATGGGCAGCTTATTAGTATTAAAAATTTATAGATTCTTGATTATAAGTAGTTGTGTTTTATCTGTTGGTATAAAATAAAATTTGTGAGATTCATTATTATGACTTTACGATATTTAAAAATATTGGCAATGTATATATAATCATAGGTGGTTATTTACTTATATAGTGATATATGCATTTGGATATATTTATTAGGATATTATGTTATAATATAATATTAAAATTAGAGATATTATTTAAGTGTGTTTAAATATCTTACTGTTTTATAATAGGCAAATTTGTTATATTAGGTATATCTGATATAGAAAAAAAAAGATAAGTATGCTATAAATTTTAGATGTTATAATAGAATTGTACTGTTTTTGACATATGAATTTATAGTTATTTTATCTGTTAATATGAGATCTAAAATTGTACTGGTTGTATTAATTAATAAAAATGCATTAAGTAGTAATATGTATTTTTTAATGTTTTTAATTAAAAAAATCAGCTTACATGTTGGGTTTCTACTTAATGTTTTAAATCTTATGATAAGTTTGTTATCTGAATGATCTATAGATTTACAGTTGTAATCTAAATTAAAATATTAAGAGAATATGCATAGATTGAGGGTGTGTATTTTATGCAAAGTTCTTTAATTATTGTGCTAGTATTTCTGCTATTAGTAATAGTTTTAGTAGGAATGATTTCTTTATGTATAATCACATTAATGAAAATTAATGAAGAGTATTCTAACTCTAGAATAAATGATCATATAATAAGTAGTATTTTATGTAAGCATTTTGTTAAATTTGTGACATTGTTGAAATATGATGTTGATATGTTGTGTTTGCAGTTTCCTATAAAAGATAGATATGAAATTTATAGAAACTTTGATTGCTTTGTTGATCAAGCACGTGCACTTGTTGATAAATTTATTGATCGCCATAGACCATTGAATAGTGAGACTATTTGTAATGATTATATTAACATGATAGAAAACATGAAGTTTTCGATAGAGGAATTTGTGAGTAAATATCCTTTATTGGATAAAACGCGAATTTATTTGTATTTCTCTGACATGTGTGATCTTATGAGGAAAGAACTTGAAAATCTATTTCTGACAAATACTGTGTTAAATAAAATTAATGTTACTTCACATAATACAAAATGTAAAAATTCTAGTCTATAGGGTTAGAATAGTGATTTTGAAAATTAATATTTTATAGTAATGAAAAAAATAATGGGTATTTATATTATATGTTAATTTATAAATAATGTTACATAGTGTCAATGTTAGTAGCATAAGAATTAATTATCTGTGAATGTTAATTTTTTGTTCAATTGGAAGATGTATTATATATTTATTATAGGTTAAATAATTAAATATTATTATCTTAATGAATATATAAAGTTGAGTAATTTTTGTGTTAATCTTAGTGAGTAATTAGAATGATTGATGAGTAGTTAATTTATCTTTCTACATGGTATAACAACACATTGTATTCATTTGGTATAAGATGTTTTATACTGAATTCAAAAAATATATATGTTGATAACATGCTTTAGGTAATGATATACAATATTTTTTCGTGTTATCCTTGGTAAAAAGTATAACTATATACCAATGGATAGCAAGATTTTTTGAAATTTCCTAATATCATAGGATCTAATCCTATGATATTACTAAAAAAGCATTTGTATTATTTATCATCTAGATATATTTGTTAAAAATTTGTATTACACCTTGTTTGTGTATTCTGTTACTTTTAAAGTATAAATTGTTTATGATATATACTAAATAGTAGTTATTGATTAATGATTGATCAATTTGAGGTCAACATAAAAAAGATCCTAAAGTTTTATTAATCTTTAATGTAAATCTTTAACAAAGATGCTGTATAATTAATCTTATTAGTTGAACATTTAACCATATCATTAGTTGAATTATATATATAATTTTAAGGATTATGTGATATATGTAAAACTGCTTTACATGACAATGTATCTTATGAACTAGTATCGCTATATGTGATGTATACTAGTTTTGTGCTATTTGTATGTCATGTTAAAGGGTGAAACTATGGTATGTAGTTTGTTGTAAGTGTGTTAATTTTGTCAGGTATGTTGTTGTTATGGATGCTGCTGAAACTTTAAAAATAGTATTTATTGTAGTAATAACTCTAACTATTATTATAGTGTTATTAACGTATATTGTAAAGAAATTGTGTCAACCTAGGTTGCATGTTAGGTCAGACAAAGGCATTGTTGATAAAGATTTATGTCAAGAGAAAAAAGCGAGATCTTCTACTTCGTCAGAAGAAGAGTCATCTTCGGAAGAAAGTGATATTCTACCATCTAGTAGGCTCGAGAATATGCAGAGAGCATTGATTAAGGAAGGTATTGATATGGCTCCTGTTCATGTTAAGCAGAGGTTATATAATCAAATATCTATGTGTGAGACTTTATTAGATATATTGACCGGTGCTGAGCCATTAACTAATAAAGAGTCAAAAGCACAAGCACAAGGATTATGTAAATTTCTTAGTGGTCAAGTTAAAGTATTAGAAAATATGGTAAGCAAACTTCCTCTATTAGGTCCTTATACAGAATTCGATATATTATATAATGAATGTCGAATGTATGAACTGTTATTATGTACTGTGCCTAAGGTGAAGGACATTGTCTATTCAGCAACTGAAAATGATCCTAATTTTAATGTACATAATCTTACTCTTGAAATGATTAATAGTTATTGTTCTAGGAAGGGTGATAGATTAAGTTCTATATTATTTAATAATATGAGCAGTGATCATGGTATTAGTTAGTTTTAAAATAATGTCTAAACTATTATAAAATGATAATGCAAGAACTGCCTTTGGATGTCAAGAGGCAAAGGGTTGAGTATAGATTATATTCTATTACTGTGTTTTTATTACATATGTTTTATTTAAGGTAAATTTTAGTTTACTATAGAGAGGTAGTTAAGTATTAGGGAGAATACTCTATGGTTCATTGAGAAAATTTATATAGATAATACAAGTATTATAGGATATCAGAGATGTATTAGTGGATACATAAACTCATATATATGTTATATTTGATTAAACTATCTTTGTTTTATGTAGGGTTTGTAAAGGGTTTATATCTTCTATAAAAAGTTTTAGTATTTTATTATACAATGTGGTTATGTGTTAGTAATATGGTAAGTATTAGCATATCATATTGAATATTAAAGGTTTAAACTTTAATTTATTAACAAGTTTGTAAGTTGAATAATATACATGATCACTATCATATATATAATTATATTAAAATTGTATATTTATGTATAATAGTATTATTTTTTCTAATTTGATATTTATCAAATAGTTTTTTGCTCTTAAATTAGCTACTTGTTGCTGTAATACATAGCTATTTATATGGAATGTAGAATAATCTTATATACAAAGAAATTGTAGTTGTAGATGATTTTAAGAGAAAAATCTTTAACAACTTATAATGTATTTGTTATTGGAAAATTCTATAGCAACATAAGTAAATTAATATAGATAAAAGGGAAAATTTCTATTAATTTTGATTATATAAAAACATATTTTATAATTTTAAAAAACTAACATCATCTCAATTTATAAAGTTAAATAATTTGAGAAGCAGAGTTAATGATATTGATTTTAGTAGTTACACACCATTACATATCATATAGAGCAATTTTATTGCTGAATGGTTAGGAATGTGCTTTTTGTTTTCTATAAATAGAAGTGATTTATAGAATTTTTTTATCCATAATATTGGAAGTGTATAAGTGAATTATATATTGATAGATATTTTTATCATAAATTTAAAAAATATAATTAAGTATGTGTTTCCAGTGAAAGGAAATATCAATTTCTTTAATGGTTATATATTATGTTTGACTTACTGATAACCTATTAAAGGTATTGTGATTGATATGGATATTGTAAAAATGTAATAGTGAATGATTAGTTATGTAATGCTAATGTATAAAATGTTAAATGTGTGAATTGGAAATTCTATGGAGTATTTTCAATATTAATGTCAAGTTATATTAACTTGAGGTTACATTACAACTTATAATTCGAGCATAATTTTTATAGTTACCTTATGTATATGTATGATTAACTTGGAAGATTATTATATAATTGTCAGCAGAGTATTTGGCTACTAGTATTTGTGCTGATCTTCAAGCTATTATTTTTACTATAAAAATACCGTATTACCCTATTTTAAATGAATCAGTAGTTAAATTAGGAATTTGTTAATTTATATTCACATATACTTTAAATAGTAATATTTTTGCTAAAATTTTAGTAAGTTGTTTATAGCTTTAAAAATTCTGTATTTTAGAAAAATATATAAAGTATGTTGAAGTGTACTATTGCTATTATAAATATCACGTATAAGCGAATAAAATTTAGATAGAATTGATATTTAAAAAAGAGGTATATATGGAATTAGTTGAAGGCATCATGCTAGGATTAATAGTATTATTTGTGGTCCTTATTGCTGTCTTGCTACTGTATATTTTTGATTGTATTGGTAAAGGTGTTTCTTATAAAAAGCAAATAGATAAAAAAAATGATGCTGATTCTGTAACAGGTAAAATAAATAGTGCCGGAAATATTGATACTGAATCTTTATCTGAAGAATTACCATGTACTCAACTAGATTCTATAGTAAATGTTGCATTGCTCAATGAATATGATCAATTGTTTTGTGACGTTGAAAAGATCACAGATCGTTTTTATGTTAATTCATGTATGATTAAGTTTATGCAATCAGCAATAGAGAAGTTATGTAATAAAGCTGAATTCAAAGAGGTTACAATTTTACAAAAGGTACTATCAGATGTAAAAAGACTCAATACTAGATCACGTGAATATTTGTCTTATGTGATGTGTGGTAATTATATAGTTATTGAACCACTATTAAATTTTGAACATGTTTTTTATAACAAAATAACACAATGTATAAAAAAGATACGTAATGTAATATCTAATACAGGAGATGATACATCTGTATATAAATGTTTAAATGTATTGAATCTTATTGATGAAAGATGCTGTAAAAATAATATGCGGCTAGTTGATATAATGAATAGTGTAAAGAATTGTGATACAGATATTAGTAGATAATGATCTAATATCTGATGTACTACAGGTAGCGATTTATCTATATGTATATTAATCGTGCTTAATATTGTTTATTAATAGTATTTACAGGTATTAATGATAGTTATCATTAATGATATTTGGTTTATTGTAAACTTTAAAAGGTACTAGAATAGTTTTTAGTGTTTTTGTTAATAAAGGAAAGGTGTGGTTTCTCTGTAAACATAATTTTATATGTTAAAATGTGAGCTACTATAATAAATCTATTCTGTGTAGATAGATAAATAATATATTGTGTTACATTCCTTAATTACTATCTTTTATATTAGTGTAGATCTTGTAGTGGATAAAATAATATCAGTACAGTTTTGAATTATTATATCGTGGATCTGTATGGTTATTTAGTAATGGTATTATATATTGTATATAAATACTTATTAATAGATTTTAAGATTATTTTTAATTATTTTAGAATATAACTTAGTAGGGTTACTATTATTTTATTTTTTATATCAATAACTTGTTACATGTTATGATATATATTTATAATTTTAAGAATTATCATAAAAATTTCCGTTAAAATAGTATATTTTTATTAAATAGTCTTGTTTATATTAAAAAATTATATATTATTAATGATAATATATAAAGAAGTATTAAATATGAATATAAGAATGCTCATGCTTATTATATTTACGGTATTCATTATTATGCTCGTAATTGCTAGTTGTATAGTGTATTGTTGTAAGAGAATTTATGAAAGAGAAGGAAGAAATACTTTAATAAATAGTAATCTAGAGGGGGAATCTGAGCCTTCTTCAGTAAGTTCTAAAACTATACCTGGTAAAGAATTAGAAGAGCGAAAAGATTGTGTCATTGGAGTAGATCCTTCTGATAGTGAAAGTTTTCCTGAGGGTCTAGATGGTATGATGGAGACGGGGATGGAGACTGTAGAGTATAAATATGGTGATCAATTTATATATGATGGGCAAGGTAGTAAAAGATTACAAGAAGATGGTGTTCTTACTAGTGATAGTATGGAAGAATGTGATGAGTTTTTTAGTAATGGTATACAAAGATGGGGTAAACCTTGTAGAATATTAAATCAGTGTGATGGTGAAGATGTTGTTCAAAAAAAGCGCTCCTATTCCATAACTAACTTATCTTCAGAAGTTGAACATTTCGATAGTTATTTATCTCCAAAGCGTAGTGTTTTTCCGGATGGTTTGTGTTTGGGTGATAATCCAAAAGTTGGGCTATATGCTAGTGATAGCTTTATTGGTGGTGGTGGATTATTAGGTAAATCTGCTTTCTCTCAACAATATAGAATGGAGTTTGGATTCTATGGTAGTCTTGGAACACTTGACCAGAGTTTAGGTGGGAATGACTTTATTGTTCGATCTGATAAACAGAAAGATTTTATATTTGCAAGTGCTGATACTCGCTGGTTGAGAAATTTGTCCAGGCATAGGGATACTAAGTCTACTGGTTATGATATGAGTGACCTTGCTATTCGTGGCATTGATATGCAAGATGCTCTTTCAGATACACCATGTAAAGGTTTGGAAGGGGTTGTATCATCTGGACATAGTTTTCTAGTTGGTCAAGAAGATACAACTGGTAAACTCCCAGATTCTTGTACACAATTTTCATATTCTAAAAAGGCTAGTAGTACAAGTACTGCTGTTTCTGATAATAATCAGACTGCTATGTCTTCGCGAGATTTAGGACTTGTAATCAGAACTATGATAAGTGGTAATGCTGGTGATCAACGATTGTTAAGTCAGATGACAAGTATGAACTGTGAAAATCTATTCAAACTATTGTCAAATGTGTGTCTGAATGTAAGCTTAATGTTTAGTAATCCACGAATTAATATGTATTTGATGTTTAATGATCCAATGACTAGTATGTCCTTGATTTTTAGTAATCCGCAAGTTTTTCGAGAAGCTATAATGTATGCGGGGCGTGCTATAGTTGAGAGTGGTAACAGATCTGTAGCAATGATAAATGCAAGAGATAAAAAAGTACATGCTAATAGTAAGAGATTGGTTGTTTGTGATCAAGCAGTTAGGTCAGTTACTGGTAAGAAGAGTGATGCTAGGCATGTTAAAGATGCTGATGAGCGTAGTAGGAGAAAAGAGGCTACGCCTATAAGTCGTGCTAGATTGTCATTAGTAACTCCAGCAATTAGTCATGGCCAGAAAATTAGTGTGGCTTCTAGTAAAATAGGTGGTATTCATGATACTAATCGTGTTCGTGAAAGTAGAAAAAATGAAAGTAGTGTAGATTGTACTGTATTACCATCTGTAAAACATAGTATTGAAAGTGAAGGTAGAGTTATAGGTCAAGAGTCTACTTGTTTGAATACAGATAAGTTAAAGAAGAAGCAAGGTTTAAGTACTACTACATACTTGTTTAGAGATGATGAATGTGACATATCTCAAATAATGGTTTACCACAAAGCACAAGGAGGAATGCAAATTGATCCTCATGATTTATTGATATCAGCATGGAATATTGAGAGTGATAGACTAGATACTCTGTTGTCGGGAATAGGTGATGAGAATTTACGTAGTAAAGTTAAGCATGAATGTATGGATGCATATAGTCTGATGTTGAATACTATACAACGTATGGATAAACAAGTAATGCCTGTTATGATACGGGACTTTGCTATTCAGCGTGGTACAACATTGTATAAAAGGTCTAAAGCAGGACTTATAAAAGAATGTGTTTACTTATTGGCAAAGGATATGAGAGTATGTGATGCTAATCCCGGTGATCGAGAGTTTTTGATCTGTGAATTAGAGAATCAAGTAAAATCTTATATGTATTCTGAATATGTCACACAAGTATATGAGAGTATTCAAAAAGAAGCGATCACAGTAGCATATAAGAATGTTTTGATCATGGCGGTTAGTAAAATGCGACTTAAATATAGGGCTGTACATAATATGGTAACCAGATATCTAGAACATGGAAATCATTCTCAAAGTTCAGTGTTTGGTACATTAATGTCTAAGGTGATAAATAATGATAAATGGGAACTTGATATATTGAAATCTATTCAGAAATTGGCTTCATTTTTTAGTGATAAGATGGAGAAAAAAGCTGCTGTTGTAGTTAAAGAATATTTAAAAAACAATATGGGAGAAATTTCAGATGCTATTATTATAAGTAATGTTGTAAAACGGGTTAAGAAGAATAAAATATATACTCCTTCAGAAAGGTTACCATCTTATATTAATGTGAGTTGTGTAATGAGTGATAGTAGATCATCCTCTATAAGAAGTAGTATTTAGCACTTTATGATGTTGCTAATATAGTAAAAGATTATCATTTGATATTAGTTTATTTATATTAAAAATTAGTATTATTTAAAAATATAATATAGATTTAGTAACTAATTAAAAAAATATTAGAAATAGTAAATTTTTTTATTATAATTCTTTTAGTTGTTAAATATATATGTATATATTAACTTATATTAATTTTCTTATTAAATAATATGAATGAGATAATCCTATACACAGCAGTATCACTGTTTTTTATATGTATTTACTATGTTCTGCTTGTGGCTAGGTTTGTGTGTTATGTGTTAAGTATTATGAAGTATAAGTCAAGAGAATTGGATATATCGGATAATGATACAAAAAGTAGGGTTACTTATTGTAGTCAGAGTGAGTATGAATATGGAAAGTACGAGATGGAAACTTTATCTGGAAAAGATGGTATTGAATTTCTAAAATCAGTTTACCATAGTGATAGTGATGATGTAGGTGATGTTTTAAAATCAAAATCTACTGTCTCATCTACCAAAATGGATCAGGTAACACATCAAATTTCTGACGTTCAAACTATAGAACGCGATAATGTAGAAGGTCAACAAGTTATGGTTAAGGAAAATGCTGGTGTTGGTGTTCACTATAATCATACTGAAACTATTATAAAAACAAGTCTTAGTTTTAAATCTGATGTTATGGTTGATACTAAGGATAAATCTATAGAGGAAAAAGTAGTACCTGAAGGTGATACTATAAGAATAAATGAAAAAAAGAGAGATGTTTTTGTAAGTGCTAGTGCTCAAACTGATATGAAAAGTAATCAAGTTAGATTATCTGGTTCTAGATTAGAGAAACCAGATGAGAGAAGGGATGTTACTGATACAGCGTGTACAGGTAGTACTAAGGATAAATCTGTAGAGGAAAAAGTAGTACCTGAAGGTGATACTATAAGAATAAATGAAAAAAAGAGAGATGTTTTTGTAAGTGCTAGTGCTCAAACTGATATGAAAAGTAATCAAGTTAGATTATCTGGTTCTAGATTAGAGAAACCAGATGAGAAAAGGGATGTTACTGATACAGCGTGTACAGGTAGTACTAAGGATAAATCTATAGAGGAAAAAGTAGTACCTGAAGGTGATACTATAAGAATAAATGAAAAAAAGAGAGATGTTTTTGTAAGTGCTAGTGCTCAAACTGGTGATATGAAAAGTGATCACATTAAATTATCTGGTTCTAGATTAGAGAAACCAGATGAGAAAAGGGATGTTACTGATACAGCGTGTACAGGTAGTACTAAGGATAAATCTGTAGAGGAAAAAGTAGTACCTGAAGGTGATACTATAAGAATAAATGAAAAAAAGAGAGATGTTTTTGTAAGTGCTAGTGCTCAAACTGGTGATATGAAAAGTGATCACATTAAATTATCTGGTTCTAGATTAGAGAAACCAGATGAGAGAAGGGATGTTACTGATACAGGTTGTACGGGTAATACTAAGGATAAATCTGTAGAGGAAAAAGTAGTACCTGAAGGTGATACTATAAGAATAAATGAAAAAAAGAGAGATGTTTTTGTAAGTGCTAGTGCTCAAACTGGTGATATGAAAAGTAATCAAGTTAAATTATCTGGTTCTAGATTAGAAAAACTAGATGAGAGAAAGGATGTTACTGATACAGGTTGTACGGGTAATACTAAGGATAAATCTGTAGAGAAAAAAGTAGTATCTGAAGGTACTGCTATAAGAGATGAAAAGGAGAGTAGTGTTGCTAGAAGTGTTGATGCTACTTTTAATCTTCAAAGTGGTAATGTAAAAGATGATAAAGTAAAACTATCAGGTGTAGATTTAGGTAAAATAGAGGATTCAGTTTTATCTGCTTCTAGTTGTGAAACTACTGTTAAGGATAATAAGCCTGTTATATGTGTTGGAAAAGAAAGTACGTTTCAATTAGCTTCAAGTTTGGATTTGGTTAATGCTGTTGAAGATAGTTCAAGAAATACTTGTGGTTTAAGTGAAACTTGTTCTTTAATGTTAGATTTTGACAGAAATGGTAATCCTGTATACGAAGAGGCAACTAGTAAGTTAGTGCCTAGTTTCTATCCTGATAATGTTATATATCACACTAAAGAAAAACATTGTGGTGTTGATCTTCCTCAATCAGAAGATCAACTTTATTCATGTATTACTAATGTGCATAGTCAATATGATGTGACTGAAAATAGTGTAAGTGTATATCCGCGTGATTTGGTTCCTGATGATATAAAACAAGCTAAACAGAATGAAGATACTAAACAGGGTGCTTTTATAGCTACAGGTTCTACAACCGCGGCTGCGCATAGTCAATATGATGTGACTGAAAATAGCGTAAGTGTATGTCAGAGTGACTTAGTTCCTGATGATATAAAACAAGCTAAACAGAATGAAGATACTAAACAGGGTGCTTTTATAGCTACAGGTTCTACAACCGCGGCTGCGCATAGTCAATATGATGTGACTGAAAATAGTGTTAGTGTATATCAGAGTGACTTAGTTCCTGATGATATAAAACAAGCTAAACAGAATGAAGATACTAAGCAGGGTGCTTTTATAGCTACAGGTTCTGCAACCGCGGCTGCGCATAGTCAATATGATATGACTGAAAATAGCGTAAGTGTATGTCAGAGTGATTTGGTTCCTGATGATATAAAACAAGCTAAACAGAATGAAGATACTAAGCAGGGTGCTTTTATAGTTACAGGTTCTGTATCTGCTAAGTTAGATATTGTTGATGTAGTTAATTTAGGGGAAAAACGTGATATTGATGAAAAAGTTGTTAAGTCATCAGGTTGTACTACTGCTGATTCAGTTAGTAATCCTGTAGGTATGGATAAAGTTCAATATTGTGTACCTGACTTAGAGAGGAGAGTGAAAATGGATCTTGTAGAAGATCACTATAATATGGCTAGTATGGAAAAATGTTATCCTGATAGAGAAGTTGTTGAGCAATTAAGTAATGTTACTACTTGTTTGGTTAGTAGTCCAGTAATTGAGCATAGAGTTCATAGTGTTGAGTCTGTTGCAGAGTTACAAGTAAAAATAGGTCCTTTAGATGAGGGAAAATGTAGAGACAGTGTGGTAATGAGCTCATCATTTACTAGTGATACATGTTTAAAAGATACAGGTGCAACAATGACTGTAGAAGAATATGGTAATAAACCTAGTACAGGTCTTTGTGCTAGTAGGGGTGATGATAGTGTTTCTTCTATGATTGGTATGGGTTCGTATTTTATAGATAAGATGATTTGTGATATTGATACTACTGTGCAGCTTAATAATACATTTTCTACTTTAGAAAAAAGAAAAAAACATTTTATAGATGATATTAAAAAAAATAATGAAAAAATATTTAGTAACCTTGTTAATATTATGGATTTAATAAAAGAAACGGTAGGTATTCAATTTTTTGATACTAAAAGTACAGATGATATATCCAGGTATGTAATGGAACAATCTAGTGGTGTTTATGATGATGTTATGTCACAAATGCTTATCCAAGATGAAAAATATTTATTTAAGGTCTTTAAACATATTATTCCGGTTTTTGCTAAAATATTCTTTAACAATGATCCTATATCTTCAATGGAATGGAAATTAGTAGATGAATTGTTCTCTATGAGAAGGGCAGTCTTACAAGATAATGTGTATTTTCAAAGGATATTTTATTGTATAGTGTGTGCATGTGAAAAAACTGCAGGTGCAATAAAGAAAATTCAGTCATTATCTAAACAGTGTGATGAAATACGAGAAAAGATTAAAAAGTGTAATCTAAGGCAAGGAAAGAAGAAAAGTGCATTGTCGAAATTTACAGATCATTTTAGTGAAAAAAAGGAAGACCTGTTGTGTTTATTAGATAAAATAGAAAAAGAACTGAATTTAACTAAGCAAGTTTACACTAATCTTATAGCAGAAAAAGAGGCGTTATTAACAGGAGATGTTGCTTATATAAGATATTTTGTATCACGTATTGTTTTTGATAGTTGGAAATTTGATGATAAGGCTAAACAAGTTATCAAAAATATAAAGAACCTAGCACCATATGTGTTACGTGATGTGTTGTATGAAGAGGAAAAAAAATATCTAGGTTTGGTGAAGTGTATTGTTTGTGAGTACACGGTTTTTTATAAAGATATAGATGATTTTTTACCTGCGGTTCAAGAATATCATAATCGACGACAATCTAGAAGTGCTGCAGCCCGAAAATTTTATGATCAGGAAATTGATGGTATTCTTCTTCCTATGGATACTTTAGAAGATGTAGGGGATCTTGTAGCTATGGAATTAGGACAGAACAGTAAATGTAATGCACATTAATATGATTTGATGTGATTTAGGTAAATACTTTTTTATGGTGTTACGTATAGGTAGTTTGTTTTTTTAAATAAAAAAAAAGTATATATCTTAAGTAGTATTATATAAAAATTAATTAATATATTAATGTAATTATATTGTTAAAAAAATTTAAATATATAAAAGGATGACATAATGGGAAATGAAGAAGGCAGTTTTGCTGGTATTTCTAAAAAATCATATATTGATGATTCTAAATTTAAAATATCTCTAGGAATTGGTCATGAGGTAGAAGATAGATTATATGCTCGAGAAATAATAGATCTGTTAAAAACTGAACAAGAAAAATTTAATGATTTAAAAACTTGTTTGGTTACGTATGAACGTGATTTGCAGTTTTATAAATTGTTAATATTAGTAGTAAAAGTGTTGAAGAGTGATGATTTAACAATTACATCTTCAAAACAATCTTCTGTTATTAATGCACTAATGAAATCTGTTGTAACGTTATTTAAAGGTAAGGAAGTGTTATTTAATAACACATTCGTTAAAAAATTTATTAATTACGAAGTAATGAGAATTATAGAATTTGTTACTCAAAAAGAAGAGATTTATAAAACTACAGCTGAACGAGTATTACAAGTGAAAGAAAGTAATTATGTTGCAATAAATGTAGCAAATAAAAAAGATACAATGTTAATGGGTATAAGAGATGGCATAACTCAAGAAGAATTTGATCAATATAGACAAGAAATAGATTCAGAAGAATTTGCAAATTTTATGAAGCTAATTGAAACTTGTGTTGAAGTACAATCTGAAAGGGAGAAAATTGATTTACTTAAAGAAAAATGTATACCTGATATGAAGGAAATATTATCTTGTGGAGACCATGTTAATTATAAACTTATTGCTGGATTGATGCAAAAACTTGGTAAAATTTCACGTATAGATATGGTATATGTTAGAAGTTTGGTAAAATACCTTGTTCTTGGAACAAACATTCAAAATACGACATTAACCTTATTACTTGATAAAGTGAAAGATCCTTTGAGGAGCATGTTACTTGGTATTAAGGAGCATTTTGTAGATTCAGAACAAGATGGTCAAAGTAGAAATAGTAGAAAACGTGAAAAGGAAGAATATAAAAAAATAGCTGTAGCTGCTGAACCTTTTTTGACTATGATGCTACCTACGAAGGAAATATGTGACATATGTCAGGAGATATGTGACACTTTAGACATACATTTTCAAAAAATAAATAAAGAAATAGAGTTATTATTATGCAAAACATGTACACGGGCAAATTATGAAATAGTAAAACAAAGAGTTTTAAAATATATTTGTAGCGATATGAAATCAGCCTATTCGTTTATGGAAGAAGATTGTGATGTGAGTGCATGCTTAGATTCAGGTGTGGATAGGGCAAAACTATCAGATCTTTGTTTTCAACGGGATGTAGTATTAGATCGTATGTGTCAAATATCGCAATTATCTTGTAGTGCAAAAGAATTTCCTAATATTGTATGTGATTTTTTAACAGATGATTATATAAATTATGAACAAGCTTTATTGAAATGTAGGAATGCTTTGAAAAGAATGTATCATATTCATTACAGTATGAAATTGGGTGAACCTATTAGTAATACAATTGACATGTTGAAAGAACCAGTATCTTATGTAAATAATATTTGTCAAGAATTAGCACAAGATTTGAGTTTGTTAGGACAAAAAGATAGTGTTGTATATAATCGTCCTACAACAAATGTTGCAGGACCTGTAGGATCTAAAGGTATGTGTTGTTTTTGTTTGTGCAATAGTGCAATCTATGTGAAATAGGATATATGCCATAATTATTAGTGTGATAATATGCTTTTATGTAATATGTAATGTATAGTGTATACTCTATATAGTCTTATAAGGTGCAGTTAACATTTATGTATAACGTATTATAGTACTGATGTCGTTACATCAGGTCACAGCCTTTACATAATGTAGTAGTATATACTACTACATTATGTAAAATTGTTGCAAATACAGTATGTAGGGAACAAGATTTAGTTATTCTATTTCATATTAGTATTTATAAGTAATTTATATAAAAATTATTGTTACTGCTATCTTGATTTATTGTTATTTCTATTATAGAAAATGGTAAAGTATCGTTGCTCCAAAAGAGTTCCAGTATTTACCATAGAAATCTGTTAGAATAGTATTAACCGATATGCTTAATTTTAAGAAATTATAGAGTTATTAAATTTTATGATTTATTTGTTAAATACTGTTGATGCTATGTAACATACACCTCAGTATATTAATAACTTAAAACACAAAAAACAAGTAAAAGTATTTATAGATGTACATAAAATATATATAAGTTCAACTATATTATATTCTTAGATAGTTAATCAGTCTTTACAAATAATCCATATAATTAGTATATAAACTGGTTACTGTTTTACATTCTTTGACTTTTTTGTTTTCAGATAATTGACATTAACAATATAGTAGATGTTTTAAGTATATATAAACTACAAATAGTATAAGATAAAATTATGTTTTTAGATAATTAACTATTACTATGTGAGGTATGAATATTGATAAATAGTTTGTACAATTGTATATAAATTAATTACTAGTTTTACATTCTTTGGCTTTTCTGTCTTCAGATAATTGATATTAACAATGTAGTAGATGTTTTAAGTATATATAAACTACAAATAGTATAAGATAAAGTTATGTTTTTAGATAATTAACTATTACTATGTGAGGTATGAATATTGATAAATAGTTTGTACAATTGTATATAAATTAATTACTAGTTTTACATTCTTTAATTTTTTTGTCTTCAGATAATTGATATTAACAATGTAGTAGATGTTTTAAGTATATATAAACTACAAATAGTATAAGATAAAATTATGTTTTTAGATAATTAACTATTACTATGTGAAGTACGAATATTGATAAATAGTTTGTACAATTGTATATAAATTAATTACTAGTTTTACATTCTTTGACTTTTTTGTTTTCAGATAATTGACATTAACAATATAGTAGATGTTTTAAGTATATATAAACTACAAATAGTATAAGATAAAATTATGTTTTTAGATAATTAACTATTACTATGTGAAGTACGAATATTGATAAATAGTTTGTACAATTGTATATAAATTAATTACTGTTTTACATATTTAAATTTTTAGTGTTTATAGGATTGATTTGAATAGTGTTTACTTAATATTCCATACTATATGTAATGAATACAATTGTAAGATTGTATTTTTAGGTAGAGAATTATTATTAATGTATAACTTAAGGTGCAAAGCTAAATTATTTTAGCTGTTATATATAACTACTGTTGTCTCTTGTTATCTATAAAAGATTGTATTAGTAGTATTGTCAATATTTTATATTGTGTGTGAGAAAATTCCATAAAAGGTATACTCTTTATATAATTTAAAATATAGATATTAGTGAAGATATTTGTTTGTGAGTAATGTATTTACTAATTTACTTACCTCAAGGAGTTGTGCTTATAATGAATTGTTTAAACTATAAAAAAACAAGCATAGTGTCAAAAACTTTATCTATGTGTAAAATACAGTGTTTGTAAGTTAGTAGCCACTATATCACAGATTTTTTAATATGCAGAAAGTTGGAGGGTTGTGAATATTAATATTATTATTATTATTATTATTATGTAACGATAGAAAGTATGTTATTTTGTTGCATGAATTTATATTGAAATAGTATTACATACTATTAGTAATTATACAGCATTGATATGGGCTGTTTATGTTTGAATTGTAGATTTATTAGCAAATGATTCGAGATTTATAACATTGCACTCCCCATATGCTTCTCTTGTATTATGATCAGATACAATCACTATTCCATTTTGTTTTAGTCTCGTAAGAATAAGTTCTAATATTAACTCTTTTGTATGGGTATCAAGATGTGTGAAAGGCTCATCGATAATCCATATGTTAGTATTATATATAAGCAATCTTGATAAAGCTACTCTTCTTTTCCATCCAGCTGATAAGTATTTATATTTTATATCGAGTACTAGTTGTAGCTCAAAAAAGCATATTGTTGCTGCTATTAATTCGTGGGAATTCTTTATGTTTGCCCAGAATTCTATATTTTCTAGTACTGTAAGGTTGTCATTACAAAAATTTTTATGCCCTATATAGGTAATAGATGTAAAATAAGTGTCGGAGTCATGAATATTTTCTCCATTGTATTTTATGTTGCCATGTGTTATGGGAATTAGTCCTGCAAGCAATCTTAGTAAACTCGTTTTTCCAGTACCATTACTTCCTATTACCAGGGTGAGAAAATTTTTCTTTGTAGTAAAACTCAACTGAGAAAATAAGCACTTGTTATTTCTAATACAAAGCAGGTCAATACATTCTAACATATTTTTATACATTGCTAGAGTTATATTTTAATATTAGTTCTTTGCAGATAGGTCAACAATTTTATTCTATAATATTGTGGGTTCAGTGTATCATTATTATCTGTATCTGTTTTTTTATTTGATAATTATGTAGTTGCAAAAAGGAAAGTAATTAGTGTTTAATACAAATTGTAATATTTTGCATATTTCTGCAATGTGTACAGCGTACTAAGGAACATATTGTACCTATATAATACAGTACTTGTACTCAGATTTACACTTTTCTTTAGTGTACAAATAGTGTTATTCCATAATCACTTGTTATATAACAAAAAAAACGGGGAATTAATTAGTTATAAATATAATATTTATGCATTTCATATTATAAAGTCATGATATATTAAAAAAGGATATATAGCAATAACAGCACTTTTTATATAAATTACCTAATAAACACTAATATGAAATAGAGTAATTAAATCTTGTTCTTTACATACTGTATTTGCAACAATTTTACATAATGTAGTAGATATATACTGCTAGCAAAGAGTATAAAGGCTGTAACCTGATGTAACGAAGCCAGTATTATAGGTACGTTATATATAAATGTTAATATGCCTAATGTTAATTGTATTAGTAAAAGCGCTAATAATAAGTACATAGGAAAAATTCTTACTTTTAATACTAATAATGTAATAACGACAATGATTAAAATAAGTAGAGCAATTACTTCATGTATAAACTGTACTGTAATAGGATTATTATAAATATTATGCCACCATGGTTTAATAAATAACAAATCGTTTAATCCTACTTTGTCTGATAGGAAAGGAATATCTTTACTTAATAATCCAGCATTTAACCCAGCTACTAAAGCACCACACGTTATTTGTATAGTAATCAACGAGATGATTATATAAAAAACTGACGTATTAGTAACTTTAATATTACATTTTATTTGATGTACAACAGACAATAAAAAATGCTTCCATAAAAGATAAAAAATTGCTAATGCTAACAGCAAATGCATAGCTAATCTGTAATGACTAACATGTGGGCGATCGATTAAACCACTTTTAACCATATACCATCCCATTACTCCCTGTACTAATATTAAAAAAGCTATTAATATGAAACGATGTATTAAATTTTTACTTAGTTTTTGTTTATACATAAAGTATAAAAATGGAATTAAAAACACCAAACCAACAATCCTTCCAAGTAATCGATGGAAATATTCTATTAAATACAGTTTTTTGAATTCTGTTAAAGTAATATTGGAAGTAATATATTTATATTCTGGAGTAGCCATATACTTTATTTTTTCTGCTATCCACATCTTTTCAGTAACTGGTGGGAATATTCCTATTACAGGATTCCATTCTGTGATTGATAAACCAGAGTGGGTGAGGCGTGTTATTCCTCCAATAAAAACCATTACTAATATTCCTATGCAACATATACATAACCATATTTTCACGCCAGTACATACATTTTCAGAATTATTAATAATATTCATACTAGAATCCACAGTGGTTTTTGATATTATATGCACAAAATAATCTTGTTTCTCATATAATTTAACAAAAATTCTAATTATTATTAATGCATAGAATAATATTCGTGAATTATGATTGTTTATAGATAAGATTATATCAATCAGAAAGATATAGCATAATATGTACTGTATTATTTTAATAGTTAAGACTAGTTTAGTGCATTTGCTGATCAGTATAACTTGAGGATACTTTTAATGATTGTCTAATGTATTTTTTGTATAAAATACTTATATCAGGTACTATAGCAATGTTTATGAGATAGGGAAAATTTATTACACTTCTCTAATGCCTTTTGTAATAAAGAGATATAATCAGAAAAACCTTAAGTAATACAAAATAGTTGCTGTATATGGCTTTCAAACAATATATATTTAACTAGCTTTTTTCAATATTAAGATGAAAATCCTATTATTTTGCAGTTGTGTAACTCCAACGTTAATGTTGAAATAATTCTATTATTTATGCAATTATTCATTGATCTCTACTATATTGAAGGGTAATACAAAATTTTTTATCACGAGTAACATTGTTTATAATATGTTATCTTTCACAATATTGTCTGTTCCATGAATTTACCAAAGTTTAAAACATGCATAATTACTGAAAGCAAGTTTATCAATTGAATCTCAAATCAAGGTAATAGATTTATATTTCAATAGTTTTAAGTTTTCCTAGGATAATATTCCTTTTACTAATATATATGATTATATGTGTTTGTAATAGTTAATGTTTTGGATTTTGATTCTGTTCTTTGGCTAATATAGTATTTATGAGCCATTACTAAATGCGTGATAATACATCTTATTTTTAGAGATAAACCTATACTTAGTAATATTGCTAATTTTTTTTCTGCTTAATCTAATACGGAATATTAATAAATTATGCACATGTTAAAATCTTTTTCTACTTAATTATCTATTACTTAATATTTATAGGAGTATCAGTATTTATTTGATTATTTTGATGGCATACTTATATTAAAACTTAGAATGTGTTGTACAATACTTTTCAGTTATCCATTATCACTAACACTTTAATATTATTAATTACCTATGCTACTTAGCCAAAAACAATTAAATTGTTAATTAAAATTATTTTCTGCTTTCTATTAAAATAGTAGAATTAGCGAGTCTTAATTTTTTTCAAATTGTGTATTTAATAACATACTGTAATGCATTATTAAATCAATTACAGTTTAAAATTGAGGTAATAAGTGACGTTAGAACAAGTACTGATACTGTAAAAATTGGAACTTTTTTCAATTTTCGAGATTGATTATACATAGTATTACTATGTAGGAATATTGAATTCAATATGGTTAGATTCTCTAATTATAAGAGATTCTTGATCAAAAGAAATTGGAATATCTTCAACATAAAATAGGGACTCATTTGCTAAATTAACTAAATTTTTTGTTCTCTTTTTTAGTTCATTAATTCCATTTAGTAGATAGCCTATTTTCTCTGTATTGACTTTATATCCTATTGTTTTCTCTATGAATATTATATCAAATTTAATCTTGTAAAGTATAAAACCTTGGTTCTTTATTTACTGTAATGAAAGTATAATTATTCTTAATTTACTCTAAAATATACAATAAGAAGTTATATCTATTTTTTTATATTTATTACTTAATGACTCATATATCTATGATTGCATTGTAATTATATTAGTAAATCTAGTGTCATGGATGATCTGTATCTCACTACTGATTTAGTTACTGTTGTTTTTTGTATAAATGATAATAAACTTATTACAAATTGTTTTATGGCAAAATTTCAATAATATTTGTTTTTCATATATTGACTTCAGTATAAATTTATAGTAGCTTTAGCACTCTATCTTTTACCAGGTTTATGATGATAAGAATCTTTCTTTTGTTAGGCTTAGTATTATTAGTAGCAAGTTTTCCACTATTAAATAACTGGCTATCTAATCATTCTGGTAAGTCTACTACATTGGATAAGGATGCAGTTATATCTATAGTTGAGGAATATATAACCAATTATCCTCAGAGGGTAATAGATTTACTCACTACAGGCCAAGCACAAGCAGAAAGAGCAGAGCTTACTGAAAATATCAAAAAATATAAATCTGAGCTTGAAGATATTGCATACCCATCTGCTGGCAATAAAGACAGTAAAGTTGCATTTATTGAGTTCTTTGATTACTCTTGTGGTTATTGTAAAATGATGTTTGAAGATATAAAACAAATTGTAAAAGATGGTAAGGTACGTGTTATTTTTAGAGATTTTCCAATACTTGGCGAGTCGTCGTTAAAGGCTGTTAAAGCAGCATTGGCTATACATCTTATCAATCCAAGTAAGTATCTGGACTTCTATTATGCAGCATTAAATCATAAACAGCCATTTAATGATGAATCTATACTTAATATAGTTAAATCACTTGAAATTTCAGAAGAGGAATTTAAAGATTCTTTATCTAAAAATTCTAGTACTATTGATAAGATGATAGAGTCCACTAGAAATCTGGCTGAGAAGTTAAATATTAGAGGTACTCCTGCTCTTATAATAGGTGATGCATTCATTGGGGGAGCTGCAGATTTATCAACTTTAAGAAGTAAAATAGTAGAACAGCAGGAACAATAAAGCTTCTTTCCTTAATGAAGGGTGTTATCTGTGCTATTTATAGAAGGGTTTTTAGGGTCTTCAGTGATTGTTATTGTGTTGGGAACACCTTCTTCCATATCTTCTGCATTATTGTTTTCATCAGTAATGGTGTAGGTTTTGCTGCATATGATTCCATAAGCTATCATTGATAGTGCAATAATGGCACTTGCTATAGCAATAATATTAATTATTATATCTTTATTATTAACCTCACAGTGGTATAACAATGATATTGTTATAATACTAAAAAGTATAATTAATGCTGCTGCAAATACACAACATAGGGTTTTTTTGGGATATGGTGGTTGAGCTGTTTTTTTTGTATGACTGCTAATACTATGGCTATCATATGTATCAGTTATGTGACCTTCACTTTCTTTAGTACTAGTGTGAGGGTAGTGAATTGCTAAAGCTTGTGCTGTAGCGTATATATTAGGAATATATAATTGATCCATGGAAAATCCCTTAGCTAACAATGATACAAGTTGTATATCTTGATCAATTGAAAATTTTAATTGATCACTCAATGCATTATTACCAACCTGTTTAACTACATCATGTGATAGGCAAATATTTCCATTTTTATCAACTAAAGGACAAACTAACTTTTGTATATCGAAAGGAGAGAGCCATTGTGATGTTGTAGATGCTGATGACACACTATCCCAAGAAACACACTCCTGAAGTCCTTCTTCAAATGCTCTGAGTAGTGGATATTGTAGGTTCTTAGCACTATTACACAATAGATCTATATTTCGTACTACAGAACTTGAAACTAGAATATTAAATAATAAAAATTGTATGGAAGATGTTTGGGCTGTACATAAATATTGAGAAAATTGCTCATCACTGAAAGAACTTACATAACATGCAGCTAATTGTAGGGTACGACTAAACAAAGAAATGTCAAAGTTTTGGCATGATATTTCCCTTGTTTCCGTAGTACGTACCAACTGCATACGTAATACAACCTCCCTTATTGTTTTATTGCAGAACTCAGTACTGTACAGTGTATCTTGTGTTGTTACTATATGATCTGTATCGACACCTAATTCCTCTGAAAAAGAATCAAGGACATTATGTATTGTCATATAGTTGTGAAAAGGTTCAGCATTGGCTTTTGCAAAATCATCAGCTGATGCATAACAGTATATGTTATTTACATCGCTGTTTAGTAGATTTGCTAGTAAAGAAAGTGTTATATAAAACTTATTAATACCTGATGTTACACGTGATAATAAGGTTTCAGGGTTGTTATAAGCAACATATGCAATATCAAATAATCTTGTAATGCAAGATTTTTCTAAAAAATTACCAAAACATAGCTTTAATAAAATTATTAGTACACTGCTAGAATAGTGTTCCGGATCAAGAGAATGTTGCCCTAATACTCTACACATTATAACTGCGATTTGTCGAGCTTTTCTTTCATTAACAGTACTACAACAAGCTATCATGTGATATGGTAATTGTGTATTGCCTAATATGTATGGTACACCTTCATTCAATGTTAGGTGTTGCAATAACATGACCATGTTATTTGGTATAATCTGAGTATTTTGATTATATATATTAACTGTGCTACAATGTAACTTTGCTTGAATTTCATTAAAAAGTACTTCATACCCCCGAAGTAATTTGGTATGTTTTTTATGTGAGGCATTTGCGATCTTTACTAAGAAATTGTAACATGTATCATAACATTCTTTTATTTGTGAAGCTGGTAATTTTAGATGGAATGCGGAATAATAACAAAGGGCTAGTAACTCTAACAAATGTCCTGATAATTGTTTGTTAGCTCCATGTAATTCTGTTAATATGTCTCTATGGTCTTCACTTTGCGAAATAAACTTTTGTAATAGTACTTCCTTATATATTGCACTTATGACATGTAATATATTTAACTTTATGGCATGAGTAGTATTAAGTGTACTGTGTATTGCATGTGAGATATCGCAACTAACAAAACTAGTGTTATTGCGTGGGATAATTTGAAATGTACTTGTTGTTTGTAAGTTTTCAAAGGTTCTCATTGTACAGTTAATGTCTTGAGAAAGAGATGCTGACATTAAGTACTCTGGATTGCAGATAGAGAGACAATCCTGGTACATTGCATAGAAAATATCCTGATAGGCATTAAGTATTAATCTAGTTAACTTGCCAACATTTTTGTTTTCGTATACTGTATTAGATAAAGATGGGTCATATGCACCACTTATTGGAGTAAGTATAGCAGGCATTTCCTTCTGGAATTTATTACTAAAGATACTACTGTGAGTTTCTCCAAAATACCTAATAGCATCCTTATATATTAACATTACAAGAAATTTCCTAACCTTTGCTTGATCTATAGGTTTGTTTAGTTTAGCTGCTATTTTTAAATAGTTAGCTTTAACTATTTTTATCTGGTAGCAGATCTGTTGTTGGATATCATAGTAATCAATGCCTAAAACAACTTTGGTAAAGGTTGTTATATTGCTTATAAATTGAGGATCATTTATATCTATGGCTTCCTCCTCCATATGCATAACAGCCTTGCAGGTTTTTGTAATATCTTCTATTACACTAGTAGCGATCTGTTCATCAGTATTATATGGATTAGCAAACATGCTCTGATATATGGTACTAAACATACGATATATTCCATACATCTGCAGAACATAGGATAAAACTTCTTTATCCTTAGGACTTGATGCAGATTGCCTTTGCAAAGTATGAAAAATGATGAAATTTCTAGGGTCAGGATGTGCAATATTAAAATGAATACAAAAATTGTCGATAATCTGAGGTTCTTCTGCACCAGTATCAATATAAGAAGCAACATTTTGATGAAAAGATGTAAGGATGGTGAGAGCAGCTAAAATTTCTTGATCATTAAAACCATGTTTACGTAGACAATCTAAAAAAATGCTTTTTCTTGCTAAAATGTACTGTTTGAATTTTGGATGTAACACAACACTACCTATAAAAATATGTAATACTAGCTTTCTTTATACCACCGAGGAATTTAAAGAATAATAAATTGACATAATAGCTACCAACATATAATCAACTTATTATAATAATAAGTAATAGAGATAAAAATCTTCAGTATAAGAAATAAATACTATCAATATGCATAAACCCTCACTCTAGTAGAATTTTAATATATAACTATTAAGTAAGCAAGTACTTATTCACTTGTACTTACCATAAGTAGTATTGTTTTACATAGAAAGACTATTTGTAAGCGCTTACTTAATATTGCCTTATTAAGAGATAATGTTGGAACAGAATAAGGAAAAAGGACTATAATTAATATTAAGGAGATGAAATTCTAATCATACAAGAAGAATAAAATAGATAAGAAACAATATTACTACAAATTGCAAATCTGTACACAGCTTTAATGTTAAAGTAAGCCTAGAATAAAAATGCAAAAAAGGATTGACTTAAATGTAAACTTTATTACACAATTCTATATAGTAAATTATCCAATAAGTCACATACAGCAACATTTTGTTGATCACCAGTTTTCATATCTTTTACTTTTACTGTGTTGCTTTGGAGTTCTTCGTCTCCAAAAATCAAAACTATGTCAGTGTCATTTGCTTTTCTTAATTCGTTTTTGAGACTAGTACCTCTATAATTATTCCAACATACGTGTATCCCTTTACACCGCAATTCATATGCAAGCTTAATAGCGTAGGATATTGCATCATCTCCTATAGGTATTAACACTATACGCTTAGGTTTTTTATGCTCATAATCTATTAAAGCACTGAGTCTCTCAACACCTGCTGCAAAACCAATTGCAGGTGTACTATGTCCGCCCATAGATTTTACTAATCCATCGTATCTACCACCAGCAATTACTGAATTTTGGGATCCTAACTCGGAAGTTGTAAACTCAAAAACTGTCTTACAATAGTAATCCAAGCCTCTAACTATATTATGATTTATCACATAATTAATGGACAAATTATCCAAGCCATCCAAAACTTCTTTAAAAAAGTTTTGTGAATTTTGATTATAGAAGTCAGAAATACTAGGAGCATTAAGTAAAATTTTACAATCTTCAGGAGATTTCGAATCTAATATCCTCAACGGATTGACAACAAGTCTACGTTGACTATCTTCTGATAGATCTTTTTGATATTTATTTAGATACTCTACAAGATGTATTTTATATGAGTTTATAGTTTCTTGGTCACCTAAAAAATTAATTTCTAGTTTTATACGGTCCGATAATTTTAGCTCACTTAAGATATTATAACATAAAGATATCATCTCAACATCTGCAATTGGACTATCACTTCCAAAAAATTCGAAATTAATTTGATGAAATTGCCTTTGACGACATTTCTGAGGTCTTTCATAACGAAATACAGGGCCACTAGAAAATAACTTTACAGGAATAGTTAAATTTTTACTAATAAGTAACCTTACAATAGCTGATGTAAACTCTGGTCTTAGTGTTATATCTTCTCCAGCCTTATCTTTAAAATTATACATTTCTTTAGTTACAATATCAGATGTGTTTCCCAATTTAGTAAATACTTCTGTAAACTCAATAATTGGAGTATCAACAGGTATAAATCCATATCTACTTGCTATTGTTTGAGCTAAATGTTGTATATATTGAAATTTATACAGCTCGTCATCTAACAAATCTTTAGTACCTCTAACTTCTCTCAATTTATTATGTTGCATAAGATTGCTCCCCGTATTGGCCTATCTAATCTCTGTAATTTTACAACTATATACACATTATTTTCATCAATCTACAAAAACACATATAATATAAAGAACTATTAAGTACACGATACATTGGTTAATATAAAAAAGGCAGTTGCTAAAACGCTTATAGAAATATACAATGAGCCCTTATATTTACCAGAAAATACATATGGTACAAAAAATTTACGAAGGAAAAGCAAAAATTATATTTTCAACTTCTAAGTCTACAGAGGTTATACAGCACTTTAAAGATAATATAACTGCATTTAACAATAAAAAAGCTGATATTATTCCAGAAAAAGGAGTAGTGAATAACTATATAAGTGCATTTATAATGAAAAAGCTGACATCTACAGGTATAAAAACACATTTTATATCTTTGTTAAATGATAGAGAACAGTTAATAAAGCATGTTACAATCATACCAATTGAAGTTGTTGTAAGGAATACATCAGCTGGTAATTTTAGTAAAAGATTCAATATGAAAGATGGAATAACATTTAGATTACCTATTCTTGAATTTTATTATAAAGATGACGAATTACATGATCCTATGATCAGTGAAAGCCATATTTTAAGTTTTCAATTACTAACATCATATGAGCTGGATATGATAAAAAAGCTATCACTTCATATAAACGATGTTCTAAGCAAACTTTTTTTGGACGTGAATATTAAATTAGTAGATTTTAAACTAGAATTTGGCAGGTTATACAATAATCAAACTGAGCTACTTCTAGCTGATGAAATAAGTCCTGATACATGTAGGCTTTGGGATATATCAACTAATGAAAAGTTAGATAAAGATTGTTATCGACTTGATCTTGGAAATGTAATCGAGAGATATAAGGAAGTTGCACAAAGACTACATGCTATCCCAAGTTCTACTTGATAAGGTGTACACATTGTTAAAAAAAGCAATACATCAAGACTATATATAAGTTTAATTGGTAAACTATAAATTTCATTTGATGCTTAATATTAAATTTATTAGAGATAATTAATATATAAAACTAGAAAGGAAAAATTTTTTTCCAATATATTAAGCAATACCGTTTTATAACTTCTAAAATTTAGATTAACTACAGTAAAAAGTCGATTGGAATTTAGCATATGTATATAATAAAAGATTTTATTTAATTATTGCCAAGTATTTTAATGTGTAATATTAGCAAAGTGATTTTAATTATTAAAGTGGTTTGATGTACTTCTATTATACAAGTAGCTAGTGTAATGGTAAGTTTACTGTGAGTACAATAACTTAATTTATTACTTAACAATAGGTAAAGTTACACCTAATTGGTTCATGTATTTTCCTTTTAACTCGTTATATGATGCACTACATTCACTATCTCCTTTTAAGAAAATGAATTGGCAAGCTCCTTCAAAAGCATAGATTTTTGCAGGTAGCGGTGTAGTATTTGAAAATTCTAATGTCACATATCCTTCCCACCCTGGTTCTAGAGGGGTTACATTAACGATAATACCACATCTTGCATAAGTTGACTTACCTACACATATTACAAGCACATCTTTTGGTATTCTAAAATATTCTACAGTTTTTGCTAATACGAAACTGTTAGGTGGGATAATACACACATCTTCTTCTTTGTTAACAAAACTTCCTAAAGGGAAATTTTTAGGATCAACTGTTACTGAATTGACATTTGTGAATATTTTAAATTTATTGTCTATTCTTGCATCATACCCATAAGATGATAGACCATATGATAAAACGCCACTACTCTTCTTGTGATCAGTAAATGGGTTAATCATCTTGTCTTTTATAGCCTTATCTTTTATCCAATGATCTGGCATGACTGACATATTTGGTCCTCATATAACGTGATATCTAGATGGCAAGTAACACATTTACAATTAATCATTAATCAATGCAAGTTTAAAATCAATGTGTGCATGTATGGTGTTAGACATTAATAATGTAATTAATTTATAACTCATAGTATATCATAAATACAAATGCACTTAAAAGCTATCTCATAATACATTGAAATGGTTATATTATTCATGTTTTGCCTATGTAAAAATTTTTTTTCAGTATGGGTTTCTATATTAGTTATTATTTCTACTGAAGTATATGTATATTGATATAATATATATGTAATTATGGAGTGTCTTTGTGATGATTTTTAGTGAGGTGGTATATAAATATATAAGATATCAAAGTGTATGATCATTAATTATAGACAAGAGTTAGTTTACTTAGCTAGGTGTTATAATTTATTTGAAAGGTATAATTTCATTATAATCTAGTAATATGTAAAACTATATCGAATTCGGAGATATATAACTTTGCTATTAATGTAGGAGTGGTATTAAAATAGTATTGATTTAATGTGATGAATTCTTAATTAAATAGCTTTTTATAATATAGGTTCACAGTATCTTAAGTTAATTTTATACTGTATGGTAGGTATTAATCGATTAGTTAATATGATACTAGTATAACTTGCTTAGGTTATTACTTACTCTGATGTTGCTAAAATTTCTTTATTACTAGGTTTTATAAACTGTGTACATGGATCGAATATTGATTATGTATATCTGAATCTACTTTAGGTTATTTATTATATTTTTTTATTTATTAAAGTACTCATTTTTTGTAGGAAAAATGTTTAATCAATTTTCTTGAATTCAGAATAAAAAATCTTTTTCAGATATATTATCATTCATACCTAAACCATATGTTTTTGTACTATTAATATTACAATTGTTCTAGATAAAGCTATTGTTTATGCTTTAAAAATTTTTTTCTATACTAGTTAAATTTTATATACTCTTATGGTGAAGTTATTGGTAAAGATATGTTTTTGTATTGTTTACGTATGATATAATGTATGTTTTTTTAATTAATTGAGTTTTTAGAGTTTGTTTGAGTTTCTGTAATACTGTGGGATGCTAACTTTTTTATTCTCAAGTTGCTTTTTGTGTTTTCTATATCAGGTATTTCTGCTGATGTTTTAAAATTTTTCTGTGTTAATTAAGCTTTGTAAACCTTGTATATAGGTGGGATATTTTAAAGATACATCTAGCTCATGTTTTATTTTAAGGTTACTTACTAGTTTGTTTTCTGTGTAAAATCTTTTCATACTATCTGGTAAATCCTCAAACGTAACGGGTTTTGGTGGATCTATGTTTAATAGTTGAGCTCCATATTTAATGACATTTAAATATGAATCTGGTAGGTCATCTGAACAATTATAGATACTATTAGGGTTTGGTTGATGTATTGATGTAAATAAAATATTTGCTATATCATCTACATGTATACGGGAAAACATAATATCACTGATAATATATCTTACATTGTTTTGTATTAGGTTGCGTAATACATTTCTGTGTGGGCCGTATATACCAGATAATCTGAATATATGTGTGGGTAAGTTAGAGTTGAGCCAGAGTTTTTCTTTGTTTAAACGATGAATGCCGGAGCTGGTTGATGGATTTGTAATAGATGTTTCGTTAACCCAATTACCATTATGATTTCCGTATACATTTGTTGCTGATAGATACCCTAACCAATGAATATTTTTTAAGAGTAAGTGGTATTTTTCAAGAATATTGTCTCCTTCTGGAGGGATTGATATAAGTACATGAGTGACATCACTAAATATTGATTCTGGTAATGGGAAATTGTAATCTAATATATTTACGTTTTTATCTTGTGTTTTCTTTTTATGAAATGATGTTCCGCTTACTTTCCATTTAAGAGGTAGTAATTTTTGTGCAAGGAAGCTAGCTGTGTATCCATATCCAAAGCAAAACAAATGCATAACTGTGTAATGTCGTATTGGATTAATCACTTGCTATATCTAATTTTAATAAAAGTCAACTAAATTATTAATATTATTTAAATATTGCAGTATAATAGTAATTTTATACCTAGTATCAACGCTGTAATGTAGATATTCTTGAGACTAGTCTACTAATTTTTTCTTGCAAAAAATATATTAACCTTTACTCTTAATCCAACATAGTATTATATATTCTAATACATGGTATTTTAATGTATTATTGGTAGTGTAGTATATGTTTTTATGTTAATTTTTAAGGATTGTTTAATGTCTCAACGGTTGGTAGATGACTCAATTTACACTGGGTATGTAAAGTGGTTTAGTTCAGAAAAGGGTTATGGATTTATTCGTAAAGACCATGGTGATAAAGTAAAAAATATAGGTCAAGATGTGAAAGATATTTTTGTTCATATTACTGCATTACAAAAAAGTAGAATTAGTGAGTTGAAAGAAGGTCAAAAAGTTAAGTATCAGCTTGATAAAAATAATGGAAAGTTCTCAGCAATTAACCTCGAAGTTTTAGAATGCTAAGATAAAATTATGCGCTATGAGTATTTTTTATTATTTGGTTATATGAAAAAATTTGTAGCGTTCTTTATTTTTTACAAATATTCTAAATATAGGTTCCTTTAGGCATGTTATAGTGTGTCATAGGCCTAAGAACTAATTGTTTTTGTATAAGTTAGTTCATCACCGTTTGATACTCTAATGAAAAACTGGTTTATAAAGGTATATCGCAGCATAAATAAGTTAAAATTTTTTAAAATTGTTGCTTCATTTCTAGCTATATCTATTTTTCTGTTTTCTGTTATAACTTATTGTGTTGTTTTCCATCATGATGATCCACTTGGGCCTGATCATAGTAAAGCTATTAAATTAATATTTTTTGATTTAATATTATTTTTATTATTAATTACAAGTGTATCTTATAAGCTGATTAATATATGGATACAGAGGAAGAGAGGACGTTTAGGCTCACATTTGCAAACACGAATTGTGTTAATGTTTTCTGTGGTAGCTGTTATTCCTACTATTATTATATCTGGATTTTCTAGCTTGTTTTTTAATTATAGTATTCAAGCTTGGTTTAATGAAAGGGTAGAAACTGCTATGCATCAATCTATAAAAGTAGCAGAAGCCTATCTTAGAGAGCAGAAGAGAAATATTCGTTCTGATATCTTAGCTATATCGCATTATGTATCTGGTAATAAAGGACTATTATATTATGATAAAGGATATTTGCAGGATGTTGTTCAGTCTGAAGCAGATCTATTAGGATTATCAGAAGTATTGATTTTTCAACCAGGTAGAGTGATAGCAAGTAGTAAATTTAGCTTTGCTTTAAGTTTTGATATGATTCCATGGTATGGTTTAGAAACAATAGATGATGATAAAGTGATTATAATAACACAAGAAAATATGATACGTGCTTTTTTGTTAATTGATGGGTTCTCATCTACGTATATTATGGTTGGCCGTATTATAGATATGAAAGTGTCTTCTCACTTATCTGCAACTAAGGGAGCTGTTAAATCTTATAGAGATTTACAATCTCAGATATCGTCGTTGCAAGTTCAATTTTCAATGATATTTATTTTAATATCATTGTTATTATTATTTACTGCGATTTGGTATGGTATTAATTTTTCTGGTGATATAGTTCGTCCATTATTGGATTTGTTTTATGCTACAAGGAAAGTTCAAAAGGGTGATTTATCTTTTAAAATAGAAGAAGGTAAAATTGGACAAGAAATGTCTACGCTTGTGCGTGCATTTAACCAGATGACATCACAACTTAATACTCAACGTTCTCAGTTAATAAAGTTATATCAGGATATGAATGAAAGGAGAGAGTTTATAGAAGCTGTATTGTCAGGTATTTCTTCTGGGATAATAGCTGTAAATTGTGCAGGTGTTATTACTTTAATGAATGATAAGGCAAAAGAATTGTTAGCTCCTGAAGTGTTAAATGTAGAACTTGATAGTGTTTTTCCTGAAATATCTGAGTTGATAACAAGCAATAAGATGAAAGATGAAGTGATTGTAATTAGAAATAAAAAATCTTTTACTTTGTCTGTACGCATTAAAGTATTAGGCAGTGTTACAAAAGGATATATTATTACGTTTGATGATATTTCAAGTTTAGTTGAAGCACAGAGATCAGCAGCATGGTCTGATGTTGCAAGAAGAATAGCACATGAAATAAAAAATCCTATTACTCCAATATATCTTGCTGCTGAAAGATTGAATAGCAAATATAAAAAAGAAATTGTATCTGACCAGGAAAGTTTTTCCAGGTATGTTGATACAATTATTCGTCATGTTACAAGTATTAGAGGGATTGTTGATGAATTTGCTAAATTTGCAAGGATGTCAGATCCTGTATTGGTTAAGCATGATATTTGTAATGTTATAAGGGATTTAGTATCCTCCGGGCAATTTAGCTGTGATCTTGTAGATTATAATTTTAATGTACCAGATAAGCCAATTTTTGTAGTATTAGATAAAAGTCAAATTAATCATGTATTTATTAATTTATTTAAAAATGCATGTGAGTCTATTGAAATTAAACATAATGTACATGGTAAAATAACTATTAGTGTAGTTGAAGATGATGATCAAGTTTACGTACAAGTACAAGATAATGGAATTGGTTTTCCAGAAGAGCTTATAGAAAAACTTACAGAACCTTATGTAACAACTCGTAGTCAAGGAACGGGATTAGGTTTATCTATAGTAAAAAAAATATTAGATGAGCATCATGCATCAATAAATTTTTATAATATAGAGGATGGTGGTATGGTTAAATTAACATTTATAAAATGTTTAGATAATGGATAAAATACACTTTAAGTAGTCAATAGTACAGATAGTAATCATTGTGTAATAAATTTGATTTTTTTATTAACAATGGTGTTACACAGATTTTTAGCCATCTATTGATGTATTTATATAGAATTTTATTCCAATAGTTATTAATATATATATAACGTCATTCTATGTTTATATAAGATATTTGTAATATTAGATGTGTAAAACTTATATCTTTATATATGTAGTAGATTATAAAAGTTTATTTTGTATTGTTAAAGATTATCAGTAACTAAAGTTTATAAGTGTATTGTGTTAAAAATGTTACATGATATTTTGTTATTAGTATGAAATAAATAGGATAAGTATGCTAGTAGATAAAAAATAAACGCGTAATATTTTGGAAGGTTTGGTACTATCTTAACAGTATTAAAAATGCTTAGTCTTATTTATGTACTAAATATATATTGTGATGTATCAAAAGGTAAAATTATGCATTTTATTGTATAGCTAAAATACTAGGTCATGTTTAATAAGGATAGAATTGATAATTTTCATAAAAGATTTAATTATTTTATAAAAATTTAGATCAGTGTGTATGTAAATTAGTTGTATGTAGTGAAATTGCATTATAGATAATAAGTATATGTTAAATGATAAAGAGGAATGAAAAGTATGTTGATTGATACTACTGGTAAATTGCAGGATGTATGTAATCAATTACTTATGTCATGTCCTAAATTTATTGCAGTAGATACTGAATTTATCAGAAATTGTAATGAATACTATCCTAGATTATCTTTGATACAAATTGCCTGGAGTGAAGGAAAATGTGTTATTGATGTTCTAGCAGATGATATAGATTTATCTGTTTTGGAATCTATTTTTTATAATAAAGAGATAGTCAAGATCTTTCATGATTGTAAACAAGATATAGATGCATTATTAACAAAATTTCCGAGAATTCCTTATCCTATTTTTGATAGTCAAATTGCTGCCATGTTTTGTGCCTATTATGATAATGCTGTGGGATATTCAAAGTTAGTTGCACAATTTTTAGATGTTTCATTAGATAAATTAACTCTAAAACGATCTAACTGGCTAATGCGTCCGTTATCTGATGATAAGATTCAGTATGCACTTGATGATGTTGTGTATTTATATGAGTTATACCAGGTACTATATGATAATCTTATATCTTCTAAAAGGTTGTTATGGTTTTTAGAAGAAATGAGTAATATTGTCAAACAGGAGGCAAGTTATGGTAACATATATGACATTTCTGATTTTCCTTCAGAAGTGACAAAGGATGAGATTATTATTAGTTGGTCTATTGTTGAATGGAGAGAAAAATTAGCAAAGTATTTTAATGTTAATCGTGATTTTGTATTAAAAAATAAAGCAATACCATACTTAGCTAAAGATCTTGTGGGAAAAAGTGATATTAGTATTTTAAAGAAGTACATCAAAAAAGAGTATTTATTGCATGATACAACGTTTGATGTTTTTCAAATTATTAGTAATAATCAGTCTATTGATGTTGGTGGTCTGTCTAGTGTAACTTCTAATAATAATAAGTCAGTTTTAAATATACTCTTAATATTATTATACAATATTTGTTATGAGAATAATATATCACAAAAGTTGGTGTGTTCTAAAGGTAGTTTAATCAGGTTTCTTAATGGTAAGTCTAGTTATGTAATGACAGGTTGGAGATATGAGTTTTTTGGGTGTAAAATTGAAAAATTTATGCAAGGAAAATCAAAAATTATAGTATCTGCTCAAGCATTAAATAATCAGTGTGTAGACATTGTTACTACTTTATCAGAGATGTAAGTAAGTAATAGATTATGTAAATTTAATTGTTTTATCAGTTTCCAGTTTAGGTAAATGAATAAGGTTTTTATTATTGCTGTTCTTAGGGTTGTTTAAATTTTTGTACTTGTTCTAATGATACAGTAGTTAGTATCCTAAAAACTTGCTTATAGTTTTATAGTGAGTGCTAAGTTTTAATAAGGTAATTATCTTTAAGGATTATATAGAGTGCTATAAAGAGTATATAGTATGTTATCATTTTAATATGCTATGGCATATTACATATATAGATTATATAGGATTATAAAAATCCTTTATTTTGAGTACATGGTAAACATCAATTTTCAATTAGAGTTTGTATGTGATGGATTATAAATTAAGTATATTTTTAAGCGAAACTATTGCGTATGATAAATAATACTTTTACAAACTAGAAGAAATAATGCTATAAAATGAGGTAGGATTAGTATGTTAGATTTAGCAGTAATTGGTATTATATTATTACTCAGTATGTTTTTAGGTAGTAAAAAACTGAAAATTCTAAGTTTTACATTTTTCATATTAACAATTATTATTAATTGATGCAGGTATCATATTGGTGGATTTATAATATTCGCTATAGTGGTAATGCTCTATTAGATTAAATATATTTAAGAATAAGTTTTCATTTAAACAAGATTTATATATTGAAAGATTGTGCTTTTTTATATTTTGAACTAGGATTATTACTGCTAGTGAGAAGGTTTGTGTGTTTGAGTGTGATAAGGAAACTTGCATCTATAGTTTCCATTTTTTTTGTACTAAAGTACCGATATTCATAATTAATGATAATAATATACTTTTAATGTTTGATATACATTATATGTATTATACTTTATTAGGTTGAATATATTGTAACCATATATCTTCGCTTAAGATTTGTATGTTAAGAGATTGTGCTTTTTATATTTTGAACTAGGATTATTACTGCTAGTGAGAAGGTTTGTGTGTTTGAGTGTGATAAGGAAACTTGCATCTATAGTTTCCATTTTTTTTGTACTAAAGTACCGATATTCATAATTAATGATAATAATATACTTTTAATGTTTGATATACATTATATGTATTATACTTTATTAGGTTGAATATATTGTAACCATATATCTTCGCTTAAGATTTGTATGTTAAGAGATTGTGCTTTTTATATTTTGAACTAGGATTATTACTGCTAGTGAGAAGGTTTGTGTGTTTGAGTGTGATAAGGAAACTTGCATCTATAGTTTCCATTTTTTTTGTACTAAAGTACCGATATTCATAATTAATGATAATAATATACTTTTAATGTTTGATATACATTATATATATTATACTTTATTAGGTTGAATATATTGTAACCATATATCTTCGCTTAAGATTTGTATGTTAAGAGATTGTGCTTTTTTATATTTTGAACCAGGATTATTACCTATAATAAGAAAATCTGTATTTTTTGATAATGATGAAGAAACTTTTGCTCCTGCAGTTTCTGATTTTAGTTTCGCTTCTGACCGTGACATACTTGATAATTCTCCAGTAAAAACTATGGTTTTTCCGTGAATCAGAGATACATAGCTGTTAGATTGTGCGTCTATTATTGTGAGGTGTTCTACTAAGTTATTTATCATATTTAAATTATGTTGTTCTATGAAAAATGTTCTTAGTGAATTTATAGTCTTTAATCCTACTTGTTGTATATTAATTGTATAATTAACATCTTGTGCTAATTTAAGCATTTCAGTATACCAATTTTTATATGATATAAAATGATTGGCAAGTATCTTTGCTATATGTTTACCTACAAATCTAATACCCAAAGAAAAGATAAAGTTTTCAAGGTTAATTACTTTGCTGTTATTTATAGCAGATAATAGGTTATTTATGGATTTTTCTCCCCATCCATTAAATGAGGATAATTGTATGTTTTTATTGTTGATTTTTTCTTCTAGTGTAAATATATCAATAATATTTGTGATTAAACCATATTCATAAAAGAATAGTAGTTGTTTTTTTCCAAGCCCAATAATATTAAATGCATCTTTTGACACAAAGTGCCTAATTTTCTCTAAAATTTGATTGTGACAAAATAATCCTCCCATGCAGTATATGGATACTTCCTGCTGTGCTTGGTATACAGTGCTTCCACATGCAGGGCATGCTGTTGGGAAATTAAATTCTGCCAATTCTACAGTTCGTAAGCTTTTATCAACATCAACTACTTGGGGAATTACATCTCCTGCTCGTTTTACAATAACATAATCTCCTTCACGTATGTCTTTGCGTTCTATTTCACTTTTGTTATGTAAACTAGCTCGTGTTATTACAACTCCACCTATATTAATGGGTGCAAGTTCTGCAATAGGTGTTAGCACTCCAGTTCTACCAACTTGTATTGAAATTTTATTTAATTTTGTTTTACCTTCTATTGCTGGAAATTTGTATGCTATAGCCCATCTAGGAGACTTACTTGTTGTACCAAGAATATGTTGTAATTTGATGTTGTTAATTTTATATATTATTCCGTCAATGTCGTAGCTTATGTTACTTCTATTGTTGTACATTTTATTATAGAAATTAATAGCTTCTTCAAAATTATCTGTACTAATTGTATGTTCATTTGTACAAAAACCCCAACTGTTTAATAGATTTAGTGATTCTGTTTGTGTTAGGCAATTGCTATTTACTATTGTGTACATGCAATATTTTAGTTTACGTTGAGCAGTAATAGTAGGGTCTAATTGCCTAATGGAACCAGCTGCAGCATTACGTGGGTTTGCAAAGTTTTTTCCTTCATTATTTAATTGTATGAAATCATTTCTATCTATATATACTTCACCTCTTACTTCTAAAAAATCTGGTGCATTTTGAATGGTATGAGGTAGATTTTCAATGGTTTTAACATTATTTGTTATATTTTCACCAAAGTATCCATTGCCTCTTGTAGATGCTTGAAATAATTTTCCATTTTTATATATTATAGAAAATGATAGCCCATCAATTTTTAATTCACAGGAGAAACATAGTGACTCGTTTTCTTTCATATCTAAGAGTTTTCTGGTCCTCACCATAAATTTTTCGACATCTTGTTTATTGAAAGCATTATCTAAAGATAGCATTCTCTCATTGTGTTTAACTTTAGAAAACCTTGAGTCTGGATCTCCACCTATATAATCTTGATAATAACTATTTAGTGAAGGGAACTTTTCGAGAATTATACTTCTTTGATGGCATAAGTCATCATATTCTGCGTCACTTATTTCTGGACTATCCTGTGTGTAATATAAAAGATCATGATACCTAATTTTTTCATTTAGCTTATCTAGTATCAACTTAGCTTCTTCTTGATCTGTCATAGTTAGTTTTTACTAAATGTATCTTGAGCTAATTAGCTGTAATTAGGTTATTTTTTACAAATAATTCTTGAAGTTCTCCAGTGTGATACATTTCTTTTACTATGTCACATCCTCCAATAAACTCACCTTTCACGTATAATTGTGGTATGGTAGGCCAGTTTGTGAACTCCTTTATTGCTTCCCGCAGTTCTTGATCTTCTAATACATTAATACTTTTGAAACTGATATTCATTTTCTTAAGAATAGTAACTACTACACTGGAAAAACCACACTGAGGCATATTAGCATCACCTTTCATGTATAGTACTACATCGTTAGTTTCTATATCATGTTTTATTCTATCCATTATATTGTTTGTCATAGTACATTACTTAGATTCTGTTTTAATTTGTATTGCATGTATATTTAATCCATCTAATACTTTATATACCATCCTATGTTGTTCGAGTTTTGATTTGCCATGGAATTGGTGTGACACTACCTTAATTGAATAATGGTTATTATCGTCAACTAAGCTAGTTACAGTAATGTCAGCTTCTGGAAAAGCATTCTTAATTACCTGTTCTAGTTGAAGCTGTGTTACACTCATTATTTAAATAAGCCATAAGTTGATACAAAAGCTATGTACTATAACATGTTTTATAATGTAGGTAAATAGCTAAGGTGTATGGTTAGTGAATATTACACTTATTTTCTGCATAGTTGTGGTCAGGTTAAAAATGATACGTAATGGGTTTTATATAGTGGAAAGCTATGTATAATGTCTTTGATTAATATAGGTAAAGTTGAAAAAAAAGAAAATGTTAACCTATATTAGGTAATACTTCTGATGTTAAAAAGATACAAAGTGAATTTTATATAAGAAAAGTACAATAAGGATATTTAGTAAATTGTAATGTACATCTAAAGATGAGAAAATGAAAAGAGTGTCTTAATATTTTATATTGTTGTGGTACTATCCGAAATGAGAAGATATTATAGTACGATATAATGTAATTAAAAATGTATTTTATCTATATTGTGAAGATATACTCTGATACTTTTTTCTGTATACTAGTATGATAATTATAAATGTGACTAATATGCATCTGTAGTAGAAGATGTAATTGAGTATTCAATAAGTATAAAATATTAAGATGATTGATATTATATTTAATTATGGTAACTCTATTTTGAAAGATGCGCTTAGATGTTTTTTCCTATGTACTGGTATAATGATTATGAATGGGGGAATATATGTTTTTATGAACAAAATGTACATATAATTAGTTTCTTGAGGTGTATTATATTGACTATTTGAATACTTTGATAAGTTATTAAGAGCATAGGCAAGTAGCTTTATGTTTATCTGTATGCTTAGTTATTGGATATTATTCTTATTTATAAAAATATGTAATTATTACTAAATAATAAAATATTACCAATATAATCAAATATAATTAAACCAGCTAATTAAAATGCATTTAAACTAAATATATTTAACTTCTAAGTTATGTTAAATAAAATAATGGTAGTTCCAATTTATAAGTATTTTTCGATTAATTTAATAGTGAATTAGAGACTTTAATAAGTATTAGTATGTAATTTTATAGTTATTGTGTGAAAATATGTAGTTATTACTAACATGATAAAAATATTACCAATATAATCAAATATAATTGGACCAGCTAATTAAAGTGCATTTAAACTAAATATATTTAACCTCTAGATTATGTTAAATAAAATAATGGTAGTTCCAATTTATAAGTATTTTTCGATTAATTTAATAGTGAATTAGAGACTTTAATAAGTATTAGTATGTAATTTTATAGTTATTGTGTGAAAATATGTAGTTATTACTAACATGATAAAAACATTACCAATATAATCAAATATAATTGGACCAGCTAATTAAAGTGCATTTAAACTAAATATATTTAACCTCTAGATTATGTTGAGTAAAATAATGGTAGTTCCAATTTATAAGTATTTTTCGATTAATTTAATAGTGAATTAGAGACTTTAATAAGTATTAGTATGTAATTTTATAGTTATTGTGTGAAAATATGTAGTTATTACTAACATGATAAAAACATTACCAATATAATCAAATATAATTGGACCAGCTAATTAAAGTGCATTTAAACTAAATATATTTAACCTCTAGATTATGTTGAGTAAAATAATGGTAGTTCCAATTTATAAGTATCTTTCCATTGGTTTAATAGTGAATTAGAGACTTTAATAAGTATTAGTATGTAATTTTATAGTTATTGTGTGAAAATATGTAGTTATTACTAAAGTGATAAAAACATTACCAATATAATCAAATATAATTGGACCAGCTAATTAAAGTGCATTTAAACTAAATATATTTAACCTCTAGATTATGTTCAGTAAAATAATGGTAGTTCCAAAAATGTATAAATATCTTTCTATTGATTTAATAATGAATTAGAGGGTTTAGTAAGTGTGGATATGTAATTATATAAATTGTGTGATGAGGTTTTTGTAGATTTTGTTTTCATAATATTACTTTTACTATAGTTTAGATATATACTAAGCATATTGTCCTGGAGCTGGTATTCACCTGTAGTGCTTATTTATAGTTCTGAGGTAATATGTAGTATTGGTTTACCTTGAGTAGGTATGAAGTGTGGATAATTCTCATTAACACAAATATATATCCCTTAGGAATATAATAACTGAGGGATGCTTAAGAAAAAGTAGTTGTTTGATTAATTCTAAGATGTTGTGAGTATTTTAGTCTGAATACTTCAAAGTATATGTTATTTTATTTTCTAATTATCATAAAATTATGATGTTGATCTGAATACGAGTTAGTATGATTTTGTCAGTTTTTTTATAGTAGCACTATTTCTAATATGATTAGTGGTGTGTGAGGTTATATGTGTTTAATTTTGTATTAGAGGTAGTATTTGAGTTTCCCATATATTTTCGGGTAAATTACCGTGTATGTGTAATATTAATTTCCCGTGTTGATCAAATATAAAAGTCTCTGGTACTCCTGTTACTCCTAGTGCACTATTTACCTTTCCAGAGTAGTCTTTAGCTATTTCAGTGTATGGGTTACCATTAGTCTTCAGCCATTCTTTTACTTTATATTCTGTGTCAAGATAATTAATACCATATATTTTTATCATTTGTTTTTTAGCAATGTCTAGTAATATACCATGCTCTTCTTGGCATGTTGTGCACCACGATGCAAATACATTTAATATGTATGGATGTCCAATTAGCTCGTTTGTATCAAATAATTTATCTTCTGTGTATAGGAGAGGTAGTACTATTCTATTTGAAACATCAGGAACGGTATTCTTATCTAACAATGTTTTTGTGAATATGGCTACAAACATTAAAAAACATATTAAGAAAATTGTACCAAATATTTTCATAATTCAATAAGATATTTTTTTAACATTCTAATGTGACCTATTTCTATGATTTTAATATCAGAGAAGATGGTTTTATTATTGAGTGGAATAATTGCTTGTGTCAAGCCTAGTTTATAAGCTTCTTTTAAACGTGAATCAATGCTTGATACATTTCTTATTTCTCCTGATAGAGCTATTTCTCCTAGTATTATTGTTGATGGTGGAATAGGTATATTTGTAAAACTTGATATTAATGATGCTGCTATAGCTAAGTCTGCTGCTGGTTCACATATTTTTAACCCTCCTGCAATATTAAGGTATACTTCCTTATCTCCAAGGAAGATATTACATTTGGCTGTTAATACAGCTATAATCATTGCTAATCGATTGACATCCCACCCCACAACTGCTCTTCTTGGAGTTACCATGTTTGTATTAGCAATTAATGATTGTATTTCCATCAATAAAGGTCTTGATCCTTCAATGCCTGCAAATACTGCACTACCTACTATATTATTATATTGTGATTTAGATAGAAAAAGGGCGGATGGGTTTTTTATTGGAATTAAACCTTGATCAGACATCTCGAATACTCCTATTTCATTAGTAGGGCCAAATCTATTTTTAACTGTACGTAGAATACGAAGTTGAGTATTATTTTCTCCTTCGAAATATAATACTGTATCTACCATATGTTCTAGGGTTTTTGGTCCAGCGATTTGACCATCTTTTGTTATTTGTCCTAATATGAATAAGATTATATTGTGTTGTTTTGTAAAAGTTATAAGTTCATGAGTACACATGCGTATTTGTACTACGGTACCTGGTGGTGATGATATTTTACTATCATATATGGTTTGTATTGAATCAATGATAATACACTTAAAATCCTTATTTTTTTTTAAACAATTAGTAATATCTAATAAAGATGATGTTGATAATAATTGAATATTAGATTGAGTAATATTTAGTCTATTTGCTCTAATTTTAATTTGATCTACAGATTCTTCTCCTGAAACATAAAGACACATAGGTGATTTTTTATCTAAAATTGCAGCTAATTGTAATAACAGGGTTGATTTTCCTACACCAGGTTCTCCACCAATTAGAGTACTACTACCTAAGACTATACCTCCTCCAAATACTCTATCTATTTCAGTTATTTGTGTTATGAAACGAGAGGTGGATGTTGTATTGTTATCGGATAATGAACTTAACTTTATTTCAGAGGTATATTGTATGTTTGTTAGATGTTCAGTAGCCGTTTCTCCTATTATGCTGTCCCAACTACCACAGGAATTGCATTTACCAGTCCATCTATGTGTTTGATTACTACATACCTGACAGATGTATACGATTTTTGAGGACATGTTTTTGATGATAAATTTTATTATTAAATTAAATACAAACTTAATTCTAACAGGTAGACAATATATTATCTACTGGAAGTTTTTTTATATAAGTATGCTTATGAGAATATTGTTTAATAAAACACCAATTATAATTGATAATTATAATATCAATTACTGCTAAATCTAACATATCAACCCTACTTCATTTTATAGTATTACTTCTTCATAGTTTATTAAGGAGAGAACTACTGACAATAACACAATAGTTATTAAGTTAAATACAAATAAAAGATGATTATTATGTGTATATATTTATTAATAATAAAGTTAATTTAGTAAATATCTTTACTATTACAACTATTTATAGTAATCTGTAGTAGAATAAATTTATGTGATTTGGAGTATGTAAGTTGTAGTTTAATCACATAATACGATAAATATATCAAAAGGTCAGTAGAGGTATTTAATCGTATAATTTATCATTTTGTTAGTTTCGACAATATATTTTTAAGATATCAATGCTTATTTTGCATTGTATTTTAGAGAACTGTAGGTGTTAATTGATGGGGTGATATTTTATTGACGTGGAAATTACGTGATGCTATTAACTAATAAATAATTAGAACAAGGTTGATTGTAGGATGAAAAATAAGGAAGAGGATATACAACATATAATAGAACGAGAGTTAGCTTCTTCAAGGCAAATTGATGATGGTAGTAAAATTACTGCCTATACAGTAAGCTTTTTGGCTTTTTTTTGGGCATGCTTTCAATTATTTATAGCTTCGCCTTTGCCTTTTTGGTTGGTTGGTTGTGGGATAGAGTGGGCAGTCCTTCCTGATATTCAGTGTAGAGCTATACACTTAGCATTTGCATTTTCTTTGTTGTTTTTATTTTTTCCAATATCGGAAGGTTCAAACAAAAGTTTTATTAAAGCTTTTAATTGGATTTCTGCTATATTAGCTAGTATATCTGCATTATATATTGTGGTATTTTACGAGGAATTATCATTTAGGATAGCAATGCCTAATGATATTGACTTGATAATAGCATTTTTTGGATTTTTATTTTTATTAGAAGGTGCCAGAAGAGCAATAGGTTTGCCTATTACTATTATTGTTTTGGCTTTTTTAGTATATGCTTATTTTGGCAAATATATGCCTGATATTGTTGCACATAAAGGGCACAATTTTTCTTCTATAGCGTCTCATGAGTGGTTATCCCAGGAAGGGGTATTTGGAGTGGCATTAGCTGTATCTTGTAATTTTGTATTTTTATATGTACTATTTGGTGCCTTTCTAGACAAGGCTGGTGCTGGTAATTTTTTCATTAAACTATCGTTTGCATTACTTGGAAGGTTTGTTGGTGGTCCTGCTAAAGCTGCCGTTATTGCTTCTGGTTTTATGGGTATGATGTCTGGATCTTCAATTGCTAATACTATTACTATAGGGTCTTTTACTATCCCTTTAATGAAGAAGATGGGTTTAAGTGCTGAAAAAGCTGCCGCAATAGAAGTTTCAGCTGGTGTTAATGGACAAGTTATGCCCCCAGTAATGGGTGCAGCAGCGTTTTTAATGTCGGAATTTTTATCTATTCCATATGCAACAATTGTAAAATATGCGTTTGTTCCAGCAGTGATGGTATATATTACTTTACTTTATATTGTACATCTAGAAGCTTGTAAGTTAGATATGCGCCCTGTAATTGATTTAACAAAAGCAAGATCTATTTATTTAAGTTTACTACGATTTTTTATTTCTGTTAGTTGTATAGTTATTTTATCATGTGCTGTTTATGTGCTTATAGAAGGAGTGGATATATACGGAATTTATATTCCTGGGATCAAGGATATCTTTCTTGATAAAAGTATATACTGTATATCGTTAATATTGATTGGTTTATATGTTGGAGTACTCTTTTATCAATCTAGAGGTGAACGTTTTAGGACTAATGACAATCAAGAAGATAAGTGCCCAAGTTTATCAGAAACTTTTAAGTATGGAATACATTATTTTATTCCAATTTTTATTTTAATATGGTGTCTAATAGTTGAAAAATTATCTTCAGCACTATCCTGCTTTTGGACAAATTTATTCTTAATTTTTATGTTACTTACCAGGGATACAATATATGCCTTATTTATTAAGAAAACATCAGGTATACTTTCTGTGTTTTTTGGTAGTGTGAAACAGATATATGAAGCTATGGTGATGGCTTCTAAAAACATGATTGCTATTGCAATTGCTACAGGTGCAGCTGGAATTATAGTTGGTATTGTATCATTAACTGGTTTTGGTTTGTCAATTAGCGGTATGCTTGATTCTATAGCAAGTGGTAGTTTGTTTATTACGTTATTAGTTACAGCGATAATATGTATAGTATTAGGAATGGGAATGCCAGCAACTGGATGTTACATTATAGTATCTACACTTATGGCGCCTATTTTGACTTCTGTGATACATAAGAGTGGCATGTATGTTCCACAGATTGCTATACATCTATTTGTTTTCTATTTTGGTATTATGGCAGATGTTACTCCACCAGTAGGTATAGCTTCCTATGCTGCTGCGGCTATTGCAAAAGGTAATGCTTTTAAAACTGGAGTACAGTCTTTCTTGTATAACATAAGGACTATGATAGTTCCTTTCTTATTTATATATAATACTGAGCTAATATTATACGATATTACAAATATATGGGATAATATAATAGTTATCTGTGTTTCTTTAGTTGGAATATTGAGTATTTCAGCAGCAATGCAAGGGTATTTTATTAGGCGAAATAAATTGTATGAGTCTATTATGCTATTGGTTGTTGGGATAATGTTTATTATGCAGAATTATATTACTAATTTAATAGTATCTCCATATAATGATATCATATTTTCTGAATTAGATCGTACATTAATAGTCTCTAAAAATAGTTCTATTAAAATTACTGTGCAAAGAAAAGATGATATCAGTAATGTTACACGAAAGGATGTTATCATACCATTAAAAGATAAGGTAGATACAGTTGAATACCAAAGTACAATGCTTAATTTATTACGTAAAAATCTTGGTATAATTGTTGATAATGTTCAAACATCCAGTAATAGGTTAGGTGTTGTTGATATAGCTAGTTGGAGTTCTGTAGAACCTTCTGATATGGATAATACGTATGATATTGTAGGTTTAGCATTATCTGTTAAAAAATATTATCATGTTATTTGTATTTATTTAATAGCTATTGTGTTACTGTTAGTAGTTATCTTCTTACAAACTAGAAGAAATAATACTATAAAATGAAGTAGGATTGATATGCTAGATTTAGCAGTAATTGGTATTATATTATTATCGATTATAATTGGTGTTTTAAGAGGTTTTATTAAGGAAGTATTTGGTTTAACTAGTATTTTTATATCTATATTGTTGACTGTACGATATAGGGATTGCTTTGCTGAGTTGTATAATCAGTATGTTACTTCTGAAGTTATAGCAGGAATATTGTCAGCAATTACTGTATTTATTTTTATTACTATTACTGCAATAATTGTTAATGGTTGGGTTATGAGCCTTCTTTCTTCAGCTAGATGTAGTATTGTTGATAGATTTGGAGGTTTGTTGATAGGGTTAGTGAAGGGTGTAGTTTTTTCTTATATTTTGTTTTTTATCATTCAAACTTCCTGTTATGCATTATTACCTGCAGCAAAAGAAGATGAGGAAGTATTACCAAATTGGTTCTTAGATTCATATTATTATAATATATTCTATATCTTTAATACTTATATAGATGAGGTTGTACCAGAATCTACTCATGATAAGATCAAAGAGCTAGAGTCTACTTTACAGGATATAATAGATAAAAAGTCTATAAATAAGGATAAAAAGAAATCTGGTAAGTATAAAAAAGATATGGAAGATGAAAATTAAGATAATAGGTTCATCTATCTAATGGTACTTAAGTTATAAAAAACCTCTGATAAGATAAAATAATTAACTTGATTATCATGTAATATTTTATATACTAGCATCATTAGTTTTTGTTAAGGAGAAGATGTGCCTTTATATGAGTTTACTTTTATAGCGCAACAAGGTTTAACTCAATATGAGTTAGAAGGGTTAGTGAAAGGTTTATCGTCTTTATTGACAAAAAATGGTGCTGAACTTCTTAAGTATGAATACTGGGGACTCTTGGATTTTGCTTATGCAATAGATAAGATGAACAAAGGGCATTACTGTATGATGTATATCAGGTCATCTTCTACTAGTATGGATGAGTTTAAGCGTAAGGTAAGATTAAATGAAGATGTCTTACGCTTCTTATGTCTTAAGAGAGATAAGTTACCAGAAGGTGACTCGTTAATGGTACAAGCAAGTCAAGCATAGATGGTGTTATTATGTTGAAAAAAGGTAAAAAGACAGGTTCTAATAGTTCAGGTGGTACAGCATATTCTCCTTTGGCTTATTTGAAAAGGCCGTATTTTAGGAGATCTAAAGCTTGTCCATTAGAGCAATGTGCAAATGAGGATATAGATTATAAGAATAAAGCTTTATTATCTAAATTTACCTCAGAATATGGGCGTATATTGCCAAGTAGGATTACTTCAGTTTCATCTAGGAAACAGAGATTATTATCTACTGCTATAAAGAGGGCACGTTATCTAGCTCTGTTGCCTTATTGTTAGTATTTTATGTTATAGGTTGGTATGTTATCAGTTATTCTCAAGGAGAGTGTTAGAAATCTTGGTAAAGCGGGAGTGGTCACTAAAGTAAAACCAGGGTATGCTAGGTATTTATTAGCACAGAAAAAAGCAGTAAGAGCCACTAAAGAGAATCTTAAGATCTTGGAAGAGCAACATATCTCTATTCAGCAAGAGAATTTAGAAAAATTAGAGGCTGCAAAGGCTTTACAAGTGTCTTTAAAAGATGAATTCCTGATTATCATAAGGCAAGCAGCTGATGATGGTAAGCTTTTTGGTTCGGTGACACCGAAGTGTATATCTAAGCTATTATCTGATAAAGGATATAATATACATTATCATAACATATTTTTTCACTCTGTAATTAAGTATATTGGTGAGTATGTAGTTAATTTAGAACTTCATCATGATCTTGTAGTTCCTATGATGCTTTACGTTGTAAAAAATGATTTAGGAGCTATGCAAGCGCAGAAGTTGCATTTAGATAAGCAAAAGAAAGAAGAAAAAGCTAAGGATGAAGTAAGTGCTACAGAAAAAGATGAAGAGTTAATGCTTAGTAGCGTCACAAATGATAATGATGGCGATGGTGCTAAAGAAATTGTAGTAGAAGGCACAGAAGAGAGCCAGTAATAACCAGTTTTGTAACACGCTGTTAAGATTTTATTTTTTATAATGTTTATGCAGGAGTTATTATTACTATGGTTAGGTATATCTCGGATTATGATTTACAAGATGTAGATACGGAAGTATTTAAATGTATTACTGATGAATCAAATAGACAGAATTCTCAATTACAATTAATAGCATCTGAAAATTTTGTGAGTAAAGCAGTTTTACAAGCACAAGGTTCTATATTTACAAATAAGTATGCTGAAGGTTATCCTGGCAAAAGGTATTACTGTGGATGCCATTTTGCAGATATTATAGAAAATATTGCAATAGAGCGTTTATGTAAGTTATTTGGATGTAAGTTTGCTAATGTACAACCACATTCTGGTTCTCAAGCTAATCAAGGGGTGTTTGCTGCTTTACTTAAACCAGGTGATACGGTGATTGGTATGTCTTTGGATTGTGGTGGGCATTTAACTCATGGTTCAGCTCCTAGTATTTCTGGAAAATGGTTTAATGCTGTACAATATCAAGTTGACCGTGACACTGGTATGATAGATATGGATGCAATTGAAAAACTTGCTTTATCCCATAATCCATCACTGATTATTGCTGGTTCTTCTTCTTATCCACGTACAATAGATTTTAAAAGATTTAGAGAGATTGCTGATAAGGTGGGTGCATATCTTTTAGCTGATATAGCGCACTATGCTGGATTGGTTGCTGCAGGAGAATTTCCTTCACCTATTGAATATGCTCATGTTATTACATCTACTACTCATAAAACTTTACGTGGTCCTAGAGGTGCAGTAATAATGACTAATCATGAGGATATTTATAAGAAGATTCAATCTTCTATTTTTCCTGGTATGCAAGGAGGTCCATTAATGCATGTAATTGCTGCTAGAGCTGTAGCATTTGGGGAAGCATTAAAACCAGAATTTAAAGATTATGCAAAGCAGATAATTAAAAATTCTAAAACATTGGTTAAAGTCTTTCAAGAAAGAGGTCTTAATGTAGTTACAGGTGGTACAGATTCTCATATGGTAGTTGTTGATTTACGTCCTAAGTCTGTTACAGGGAAAGATGCAGTGCTTGCGTTAGAAAGACTAGGGATAATTTGTAATAAAAATGCTATTCCTTTTGATCCGGAAAAACCTTTTGTAACTTCTGGATTAAGATTTGGAAGTGCTGCTGAGACATCTAGAGGATTACAGGAGCCCGAATTTGAAAAGATTGGTCATATGGTATGTGATGTTATTGATAGTTTAAAAACTACTGATGATGTTAGATTATCTATTGAGCAAGATGTCATAAGGAGAGTTAAGGAATTGACGGATACTTTTAAGGTTTAATTATCTATAAAATAATGTAGTATATATTTTTGGATGTATCGTAAATAACTTGATTTTTGTATTAAATAATATTATTAATGATATTAATAAATGAAAAGTGGATAGGTTTATTTGTTATTTTTAAGATTCTGTAGTAAGGTTCATACTTGTTGAAGTGCATGTATTTTTATTTGACATAATGTTGCGAGGAAGTATAAATGCCACATTTTTTGTGTGTGTCTGATTTTCAAAGCTTGTCTTATAATGTATTAGATACTTTAGTGAATATGATAGATGCTGCAGATTTAGATGGGATATTGGAATGTGAAAATTGTAATGGGATAGTTAGCATATCTGATGGTAAAGGTAATGTATATATTGTTAGCAAACATGAGCCTTCTTTGCAGATTTGGGTTGCTTCACCTATTAGTGGATCTGTCCGTTTCAGTTATAATAAATCTCTAAATATTTGGGTTAATAATAACAACGATGAGCTATTTCACTTCTTAAAGTCTGAAATTAATATGTTATTTAATGTTATGATATAGAAGATGAAAATATTATTTCAATTTGTCAAGCCTTACCTGTTATACTTTATATTTGCGTATTTAGTAGTTGCTGTTTCCTCTGTTACAATTTTGGCATTTGGTTATGGTTTACATAATTTAGTTGATTCTTGGGTTACTACATCCAGTGTTACGTCTATAAATAATGCATTATTGTTTTTGTTAATTGTGGTTTTAATAGTTGGAGTAACATCTTTTTTACGAATGTGGCTTACGGGTTATGGAAGTGAGAGAGTTATTACTGGAATTAGGTTAAACTTATATAATAGGATAATACATTTTTCTCCACGATTTTTCGAGAATAATAGTATCTCAAGCTTAGTAACGCGTTTGATGGCTGATACGTCAGCACTTCAAGTTATATTAAGTGCTAGCATGTCAACAATATTAAGAAATGCAACTACTTTGTTAGGTAGTATTGTAATGTTAGTACATACTAATTTCAAGTTGACTACATATACTGTAGTGGTAATACCAGTTATTTTAGTAATATTAACTTCTCTTGGTAAAAAAGTAAAACTTCTGTCGCAAAAAGTACGTTTAAAAACAGATGAGATAACGTCATTCGTTGAAGAAACATATCGTGGTATTTCTGTTATTCAATCTTTTTCTAAGGAAAATACTACAAAACAAAAGTTTTCTAATTTATTAGGTGTTTCACTGAATATAACAAATAAATATATTATTCTGCGTGCATTGTTGGTAACTTTGATTATTACTTCTGCAATGACTTCTATAGGTCTTGTATTATCTTTAGGTATCAAGGAGGTATTGAATAATAATATTACTGTCGGTTCTCTTTTTTCGTTTATATTTTATGCAGCAATAGCTGCTGGATCGGTAAATAATATGGGAGATAATCTTCATGACATACAGAAAGCTGTAAGAATTTCAGAAGATATTTCAAAGGTATTATTAATGCCATTGGATATTCATGAAATAGAGAATCCAAAAATAGTTGATGAATTAAAAGATGCAATTTTAATTAACAATGTAACATTTTCTTATCCTAGTAAGCCAAATGATCCTGCATTAAAAGGTGTATCATTTTCAATAGATAAAGGTCAGGTTGTTGCATTAGTGGGACCTTCTGGTAGTGGTAAAAGTACTATTACAAATATCTTGTTACGTTTTTATGATATTACTGCAGGTGATGTTACTATTGATGGTATAAATATCAAGGATTTATCTTTAAGTAGCTTACGTTCTTTATTTTCTGTTGTACCTCAAAATCCTGTAATGTTTTCTGGTACTATATTAGAGAATATAACATATGGTGTATCAGATGCTACATATGAAGATGTAAAAAATGCAGCGAAAACAGCTTGTATTCTTGACTTTATAGAAAGTCTTCCTAATAAATTTAGTACTTTTGTTGGTGAACGAGGATTATGCTTGTCTGAAGGGCAGAAACAGAGAATTGCTATAGCAAGAGCTGTATTAAAAAAAGATTCAGGGGTGCTGATATTAGATGAGGCTACGTCATCTCTAGATTCTAAAAATGAACAGTTAATACATGATGCTTTGGATAATTTAAAAAATAATAAAACGATGCTAATAATAGCTCATAGGTTATCAACTATTGTTAAAGCTGATAAGATAGTTGTTTTTAACAATGGATGTATAGATGATATCGGTACTCATAAGTCGTTAATAGCTAAACAAGATGGGTTGTATAGCAAATTGGCGAAATTACAGTTATCAAATGAAAATTTTTCAGATGGTAGTTCTAATTAATCTGCATTCTTTGATATATAAAAAATATGTAATAAGTTTTTAGGTAATACAATTACTGTTGTTTTGAGACAATTTATCTATGTTGTATATATTCTTTTGTTCTATATGTAGTGTTAGTTATAGATTATAGTAATCTGATGCTGGGATGTAATAAACATCATAATTTAAAGAAATAGCATAATTGAATTATAATTTTTATGTTTGTTGAGTAAATTATTGAATACATTTATCATGTGTTGCATCTATTTTTAATAGTTGTACTAGATTAGTTTTCAATTGTGTCATCAGTGAGGACTGAGATATTTTATTACAAGTTATTTTGATAGTATTGTTATACTGATGGGTACTTGTATTTTATTAAATGGGTGATTGAAGATAAATTTTATTTATTATTGTTAATTTTGTATAAGATGATGTGTTTTTTATTCTATTGTCAATTTATATAAATATTTATGATTTGTAGAAATAACTAGATAATATATAGTGTTACTACATAAATTTGTAGTACATTAATAGATGTTTTAAATATTATGTGCCAATCTATTATTTAGTGAGTTTTATTGTTTAGATCACTTTATATAAATATTTATAATACATATGTATAATGATTATTAAGATTATATGATGTTATTATAAAACTATAATATTGTTAATAGGTGTTCAAAGATATATAGATCTTATCTATATTAATTAATTTAATTGCTAAATAACTAACCTTATAACTCTGTATCATTTATATAAATTATAACATATGTATGTGATAATTGTTAAGGTTACATTATGTTATTATAAAACTATAATATTGTTAATAGGTATTCGAAGATATGTATATCTTATCTATCTTAATTAACTTAATTGCTAAATGACTAACCTTATAATTCTGTGTTATTTATATAAAGTTATAATACATGTGTGTAATAATTATTAAGGTTACATGATGTTATTATAAAGCTGTAATGTTGTTAATAGGTATTTAAAGATATATAGATCTTATCTATATTAATTAATTTAATTGCTAAATTACTAACCTTATAACTCTGTATCATTTATATAAATTATAACATATGTATGTGATAATTGTTAAGGTTATATGGTGTTATTATTATAATATTGTTAATAGATGTTCGAGAATATGTTCATCTATTTTAGTTGATTTAATTATTAGGCACTAATTCTATAGTTCTGTTACTAATTTGTCTAAATCTTGATAATAAATGTGGGAGAATAATTGAGTAATAGAAATTATATTTTTAATAATATTAGTAAATATTTAGATAATTTATTGTGTTTATTGCAAAATTGTAAGTATCAGATTAAGTTGTATGTTGATATAATTTTTCTTGAAAAGTGTGGACATCAGATTATAGTAATTCGTTTCTTTGTAGTTGGTATATAAAAGATGAGTTTATTCATATATTAATTGTTTATTTGTTCCTTTATTTAGATATTAGATAATTAGTAATAGTTATATAGTACATTATGTATATTGTAAGTGTTAAGTAATGATAATAGTTCTTAATTTATTAATAAGACTGTGAGTATATTATTAAACTGTTTTAATATAGAAATTATGTTGACTCATTGTGTTATTATGGTAGCCTAGTTATGTTTTCTGTTGTTTTGTAATATTTTTTTTGTAATGTCTAGTTCTACGTACAGTATTATAGACCATGAGTATGATGTTGTAATAATAGGTGCTGGGGGAGCTGGCTTGAGGGCAACTTTTGGGATGACTTCTGTTGGCTTGTCTGTTGCATGCATATCTAAGGTTTTTCCAACGAGGAGTCATACAGTAGCTGCTCAAGGTGGTATTAGTGCTGCTCTAGGTAATGTTACTGAGGATGACTGGAGATGGCATATGTTTGATACAGTCAAAGGTTCTGACTGGCTTGGTGATCAAGATGCTATTGAATATATGTGTAAAAATGCAGCAGAAGCTGTTATTGAACTTGAGCGTTATGGAGTACCTTTCTCACGTACTAGTGATGGTAAAATATATCAGCGTCCTTTTGGTGGTATGACTACAGAATTTGGTAAAGGTAAACCAGCAATTCGTACTTGTGCTGCATCTGATAAAACAGGTCATGCTATACTTCATACTCTATATCAGCAATCTTTAAAGCACAATGCTGAATTTTTTGTGGAGTATTTTGCTATTGATTTAATTATGAATGAAGTTGGTCAGTGTCAAGGTGTAATTGCATGGTCATTATGTGATGGGACGTTACATAGGTTCCGTTCTCATGCTGTTGTTCTTGCTACAGGTGGGTATGGTAGGATATATTTTTCTGCAACTAGTGCTCATACTTGTACTGGTGATGGTGGAGGAATGGTATCTCGTATTAATTTGCCTTTAGAAGATATGGAATTTGTACAATTTCATCCAACAGGGATATATGGTTCTGGGTGTTTAATGACCGAAGGATGTAGAGGAGAAGGTGGTTATTTAATTAATTCTGAGGGTGAAAGATTTATGGAGCGTTATGCTCCAAAAGCTAAAGATTTAGCATCTCGTGATGTTGTGAGTAGGGCCATGACTTTGGAAATAAGAGAAGGTCGTGGTGTAGGACCTAACAAGGATCATGTATATTTATCTATATCTCATTTAGGAGCAGAAGTTATACATGATAAATTACCAGGTATTAGTGAAACTGCTCGTACTTTTGCTGGAGTGGATGTTACGAAAGAACCTATACCTGTATTACCAACTGTTCATTATAATATGGGTGGTATTCCCACAAATTATTATGGTCAAGTGATTACGTTAACAGATAGTGAAGAAAAGATCGTACCTGGGCTTTTTGCGATAGGAGAGGCAGCATGTGTTTCTGTGCATGGAGCAAATCGTTTGGGTTCTAATTCATTACTTGATTTAGTTGTATTTGGTAGAGCTGCAGCTATTAAAGCGAAGGAATTGATAAAGCCTGGTATGTTACATGCTCCTATAAACAAAGCTAGTGAAGAAAAAATAATTGCTCGTTTTGATGGAATTAGGTTCTCTAAGGGGAGTTTACGTGTTGCGGAAGTACGTGGTAAAATGCAGCATGTTATGCAAAATCATGCAGCTGTTTTTCGTACAGCAGAAGTGTTAGATGAAGGAAAAGTCAAGATTAAAGATGTAGCTAAGCTAATGCCTGAGATTGTAGTGCAGGATAAGAGCATGATATGGAATAGTGATCTGGTTGAAGCATTGGAATTGACTAACATGATGCCGCAAGCAGTTGTAACTATGGAATGTGCAGCAAACCGTCAGGAAAGTAGAGGAGCTCATGCACGAGAAGATTTTCCTGAGCGTGATGATGAAAATTGGATGAAACATACTTTAGCTTGGTATGATGCTGCTAATTGTTCTGTAGAAATTAAGTATAAGGATGTTGCTAAGACGACTTTAACAAATGATGTTCAATATTTTCCCCCACAGAGAAGAGTATATTAGTTATCCGTATAGGAATTGTGTAAAAGGTTTGTTATGGTTCAGTTTTTTTTACCTAAGAATTCTAAGATTAATAAAAATGGGGAAGTATATAATGCTCCTGAAAATGCAAAAAATGTAAAATGTTTTAAGATATATAGATGGTCTCCAGATGATGATAGCAATCCAAGAATTGATACATTTTTTATAGATCTTGATCAATGTGGGCAGATGGTTCTTGATGCTCTTATAAAAATTAAAAATGAGATTGATTCTACATTAACATTTAGGAGGTCATGTCGGGAAGGTATATGTGGTTCTTGTGCAATGAATATTGATGGTACTAATACTCTGGCATGTACAAAGGCCATATCAGATATTAAATCGGATGTTGAGATTTATCCTTTACCACATATGAATGTCATTAAGGATTTGGTACCTGATTTAAGCAATTTTTACAAACAATATGAGTCCATTACTCCATGGATGCAAGCTGAAGAGCCTAGTCATAATAAGGAAAGATTGCAGAGTATAGAAGACAGGAGTAAGTTGGATGGAGTATATGATTGTATATTATGTGCATGTTGTAGTACTAGCTGTCCTAGTTATTGGTGGAATCCAGATAAGTATTTAGGACCAGCTGCATTATTACAAGTATATAGGTGGTTAATTGATAGTCGGGATGAGGCATCAGATAAAAGGTTGGATATGCTTGATGATGCATTTAAATTATATCGCTGCCATACTATTATGAATTGTACCAATACTTGTCCTAAGGGTTTAAATCCTGCTAAGGCAATTGCTGATATTAAGCAAATGATGGTAAGAAGATAAAATTTTATCTTATATATGTGTGTAGAGGTTGGATAGAATTAATGATCTTATTAATTACATATTTGTAATGTTATTAATAAGATGTATTTGGGTTATTCATGAGTTATTGCATTATACACAGCAAATGAGTGTAGGAATGTGGAAAATTTTAGTAGGTTTTCTAAGTACTATAAAGGTTAATTTATTTTGAGAAAAGTCATGTGTTATACTGTATATCCTGATAGGATATGTGGACTGTATTTCTAAATGATATTGCTATGTGGGTTTTACAGGTGGTACTGTTTTTTAAGTTCTACTAAGATAATTACTGATATTGAAGAATTATTAGAAAATATAAGAGTTAGGATGTAGATTCTTATAAGTGTTAGTGGTTTTTAAAAACCTTTTATATTATCGATATTAGGATTAAATAGTACTGATGGGATATTTGATAATTATAAAATCTAGCATTGAAAAATTATATTAGATAGGTAGTTAAAAATTCTAGAGTATTAGTTAAAATACTTAAAAAATAAATTTTAATTTTTCTAGAGGATGATAATTATTTATGTATTTACTATAGGAAAAGATATAGTACTTTGTGGGAAAGGCTAATGGAATAAAATTTGAAAAAATGTTCTTCATGTTTTGTTATAATGCTTTTAATTAGTGGTATTGATGTATTGTTAATATTTAATTATGTGTAGTGAGATTGATTAAAATGTTCACTTCTCAACTATATTGATCTTGATAGCATAAGGAATGATAGTTATTATTTGTTCTATTTGACTTACTGTAACAATAGTTTAAGTATTAACTATAATTTAAATATAGTGAGTGATTAATTTACATGTAGTAACATTAAGATTGAAGAATTTATTTCAATTGTGTTGGATTAATCATGAAAAATAGCTAATTATTGGTCATGTGTTTTTATATAGATATATCATTTTTCTAGTTGGTATTTTGAAATAATTGAATAGTTTGTGGAAGTATTTTGTGATCCCCTATATAAAATATTTAATATGCTGATGAGTTCTAGAATTATTGTTATGGTTAGTGTTTAAAAATTGCATTCAATAAACAATTGAAAATTTCAGTGTATTTTTCCCTTATGTTTTGCATTTATTTTGCTGGAACGATTACTAATGTTAAGCAGGTGATGATAACAAGGATGATATAAGTGTTTGTATTGAGATAATTGGTTATAAAAAATTTCTTTTTTTATATGCTAATTAAACATTAAGTATTGGTAAACAATATTTAAAATTATTTTACTATGTATATTATGTAAAATCTGAGATATTAAATTAGAATTATGCTATTTTATAAATAGTGAACGTTACTAATACTTAATTTTAAAAATATAAATACTGGTAGGAAAATCATAATATTAAAATAATCTTAAAAGATAAAAAGTGTCACAATAGGTATATAATGCTGTATACTTATGAAAATAGTGTTGAATAAAAAATCTTAAATTATATTGTTATAGTTTCTTATGAATTTTTTAATAAAGTGTATTGATGGTTACCTGTGTTGCGTATTATGATAATCTGTAAATTATAGAATATTTTTATAAAAATTCAGATCAAGATTAGTAGGCAAAAGTATATGTTTATTTATAGTTAATATATTGCTTTTAAATCAAGTATAGTAGTTTTTCTGACTATATATTTTGTAAGTGTGTGTAGAACTTTTATAAATTTCATTATATTTTTAAACTTGATCTAATGTAGCCAGTTGTTAGTATTAAGTATTAGAATTAAAGTATGGCAGACTATGGAATCAGAGATTACAAAACGTATAGTTGTTCCTGAATTAGAAGATATTCTTTATAAGGAACATAAGGTTTTAGATAAGGGGTTCGTCAGGTTAGTAGATTATATGGGATCTGATGAATCTGTAGTACAGGCTGCTAGAATATCCTATGGAAGAGGTACTAAAAGTGTAAGCCAGGATGCTGCGTTGATTAATTATCTTATGCGGCATTCACATACTACACCATTTGAAATGTGTGAAATAAAATTTCATATTAAATTACCTATATTTGTTGCAAGACAGTGGGTACGTCATAGAACTGCAAATGTTAATGAATATTCTGCTAGATATTCTGTTTTAGATCATGAATTTTATATTCCTGAGCTTGATCATGTGGCAACTCAATCTGAAGATAATGCACAAGGTAGAGGTAATAGCTTGTCTAATGAGGATGCTCAGTATGTAACTGATCTATTAAAAAGAGATTCTGATATGGTATATGAAACCTATAATAAGTTTTTAATAAAAGGTGTTTCAAGAGAAATATCACGTATTAGCCTTACTCTAAATTATTACACTGAATGGTATTGGAAAATAGATCTACATAATTTATTGCATTTTTTAAGATTGAGGTCTGATGTGCATGCTCAATATGAAATTAGAGTCTATGCTGAGACTATGTTGGAAATTGTAAAAAAGTGGGTGCCATTAACTTATGCAGCTTTTGTTGAATATTGTTTGGAATCACAAAGTTTTTCTAAGAGTGCATTGAGTGTTGTCAAGAAGCTAATTGCTGGTGAGGATGTTGCTAGAGAAGATACTGGTATTGGTAAAAGAGAGTGGAGAGAGTTGATGGATGTTTTAGCAGATAATAAATAATTATAGTATATAAATCAGATATATAAACTTTCATTGTTGTGGGAAATGGTTGAAAGATACTTTATTGCTGGAACAAGATTATAAGTGAAGGTTGAGATAGGTATCTAAATATTAATCTAGTACATCTGATAATATATAAGCTAATCAGTATTAATTATTTATAGAGTTTTTCATCATAGATGTCAGATCTGTCAGCAATATTTGTACTTAGTAACACTTGTTTTATTATATGTAAGTTGTTATTGTTAGAAACAAAAGTTGTACAAAAATGTGCTTAATAATGTATTTAGTGAAAATTGTTAATGCTATTCAAGCTATTTTATCTTGTAATATACTTACATAATATGGCTTATTAAAATGAGTAATTATCGTATAAGGTAGAAGATATTATATAAGATTTTACAATTATTTTTAGCATACTAATTTTAATGTGTAATTATATGTGCGAGGAGGTAATTACTATTAACATGTTTATTAATAACTTGTGTAAAGGAGTCTTATTGAATAAAAAGAATCTATAGTTGCTATAGAAGATACTAAGCCATGTTATGTGAAGTTAATAAGTGATAGTTATTTTTTTGGTATACGATCTTTATGGTTTGTATAAAATACTATTTGTAATGTGTGATTGTATTTATAAAAGAAATTATTGCTATGACATTATTTAATAGTGATGGAGTATGTTAAATAATGATTTTTATGATAGTAGTAATTAAGAATGATTAATATAGAAGATATTTATGAAATGTGTGAAAGTTTAATATATTGAATTTTTTTAGCATGTCAGCTTTTGATATGTAGAGTGAAGCTACTTGTTGGTATAGTTATATTTGTACAAAAGTTTTGTGTGTGTAACATTTTAATAAAAGCTTATCATATATTTTTGTGATGTAATGTATTATAAAATATATCATTTTTAAATGGAAGGTGCTTATATAAATGATCTATAGTGACAAAAGTGTATATAAGTGCAAGAATAAGGATTGATAGTGTTGTATTTTTTATAAAGTACTTATGTTTTAAGTAGATGTTTATAGTTGATTTGTTCATTATTTACTAATATTGTACTTTTATTTTTTAAGTAGTATTATTCATCCTGTAATATTGTAATTATGTTGTTTTTATAGGTTGTTATATAAGTACTACTTTTTATTATTAATTTATGTATAATTTACTATAACTGTAGCTTAGTAAGAGTGGTATATTTAATACTACTGATGTTGTTTTATATTTTTTATATTACATTAATAATGAAATAAAGCTTAAGTATTATAGCTTTGGCTTATATTAGATTATTTTATTAATTAAGGGGGGTTTATTTTTTTATTTATGAAAGTTTTTAAAAGGAATATTTTAATTCTTATTATTACAGTGATAGTAATGACTGAAATGTCATCAGATATATATTTGCCTAGTTTGCCAAAAATTAGTGATTTTTTTCATGTAGATTATTCAATTGCACAGTTGACAATTAGTTTAAATTTAGCTGGAATTTCTATTTCAGGTTTATTGTATGGTCCTCTATCTGATTATTATGGGCGTCGTCCTGTGATGTTGTTAGGTATTGTGATATTTACTATAGCAAGTGTAGCATGTTATTTTGCTAACAATGTTATGATGTTAATTATTATGCGTTTTATTCAAGGATTTGGAACAGGAGTTGCAGGAGTTGTTGGATACGCTATTATCAAAGATATGTATTCAGGTGATGAATGTGCTAAAAATATTTCTATAGTAAATATAGCAGTGGCATTTTCTCCAGTGTTAGGACCAATTTTAGGAAGTACAGTAATATCTTATGAGTATAATTGGAATGTACTGTTTATGATAATATCTGTTATATCTGTTATAGTTTTGATATGCTTATTTTCTTTTTTAAGAGAAACGTTAGTTATTGATAGATCTAAAAATAATATTTCTTTTAGATCAGTTATGTATAAATATAAAGAACTTATCTGTAACTATAGATTCTTTGGATTCGCTTTGATTCATAGTTTGACTATTATGTGGATTTGGTCATGCATCACTAACTTACCATTTGTTTTTGTAAATGATATGGGTGTACCTGTTGCTTACTATGGTTATTTTGTAGCTATTAATGTTGCTGCCTATATTATAGGCGCTATTATTAACCAGAAATTTGTTGAGAAGTTTGGTATGAGTAATATGCTGATTTTGGGTTTAATTTTAACAACCTTGTCAGATGCGAGTGTTTTTATTTTGTATCAGGTGATAGAAATAACTCCTTTATTAGCAGAAATTATGTGGATCCCATCTGGTATGGGTATTGCGTTTATTCTTGGAAATAATATGACTTGTGCTTTTTCTGAGATTAAAGAAACAGGTATAGGTTCAGCATTTATTTTATTTTTACAAACGATTTTTGGTGCTATTGGCATTTATATTTTAAGTTGTTTTTATGATGGTACTTTGATACCTGTTATAATTTTTCCAGTAGTTTGTTCTATATTATGTATTATCATATACCTTGTTCTTAAGGTAACGGAAAAAAAAACTAATATGTAGGAATGTAATTCTATTTTGATGATATTATAACGAAGTGCAACTTCTAAATGATAATTATATGGGTGGTTATAGTTAGTATACTTTATTAATTTGTGAGTCCGTTCACTTTTCATAAAGTGATTCAAATTGATAAAGTATACTAACACATGCTTATCATATAATTTTTATAGCTAGATAATTAATGCAAGTAGTACTATGTATTTAATATCTGTTACATTGATATTAAAGATATTCTTAATGATTAACAGTACCGATTAAATATTATTTGTGATTTTAAGTATTTAGTACGTACTTCTTTGTATATTTCTATAATGACAATATTATTGAAATATAAGCTGAATAATTTAGAGTATTGTTACATTGATATTAAAGGGGTTATTCATAATTAAAAGTACTGGTTATTTTGTATTGTTCACAATTTGGAATATATGAATGCATTTGTTATGTAATCTGTCACAGTGACAGTAATTTATCAAAAGTAGTACTATGTATTTGGTATCTGTTATATTGATATTAAAGATATTGTGAATGATTAACAGTACCGATTAAGTATTATTTGTGATTTTAAGTATTTAGTACGTACTTCTTTGTATATTTCTATAATGACAATATTATTGAAATATAAGCTGAATAATTTAGAGTATTGTTACATTGATATTAAAGGGGTTATTCATAATTAAAAGTACTGGTTATTTTGTATTGTTCACAATTTGGAATATATGAATGCATTTGTTATGTAATCTGTCACAGTGACAGTAATGTATCAAAAGTAGTACTATGTATTTGGTATCTGTTATATTGATATTAAAGATATTGTGAATGATTAACAGTACCGATTAAGTATTATTTGTGATTTTAAAGTATTTAGTACGTACTTCTTTGTATATTTCTATAATGACAATATTATTGAAATATAAGCTGAATAGTTTAGAGTATTGTTACATTGATATTAAAGGGATTATTGATAATTAAAAGTACTAGTTATTTTGTATTGTTCACAATTTGGAGTATATGAATGCATTTGTTATGTAATCTGTCACAGTGACAGTAATTTATAAAAAGTAGTACTATGTATTTGGTATCTGTTATATTGATATTAAAGATATTGTGAATGATTAACAGTACCGATTAAGTATTATTTGTGATTTTAAGTATTTAGTAAGTACTTCTTTTATATTTCTATAATGATAATATTATTGAAATATAAGCTGAATAGTTTAGAGTATTGTTATACATGATATTAAAGAAATAACTAACGATTAATATTTTTATTATGGTAATTGCTTTTAAATAGGTATTAAGTGACTGAGTATTGTGAAATATTGGTTTATATATCCCGCTGTTAGTATATGTATGATATTACATAATGTATATGACTTTCTGATATAACTTGAAAGAAGATATTTTGGTTCTTAATGTTATTATAATATCTATTGTGAGAATGTGTTTATAGGTTTTAAATGTTAATGCATTATTTGAAAGAGGAATATCTTAAAGTTGTTTATATATTATTTTAAATTTTCATGTGTCATTCGTTATAACTGAGCTTTTTCCATTAGTGTTTTTAATATTAAACATCACTTTTGGAATAATTGCTGAGTATTTTAGATATTATAAAAGTTATTTACTAAATATAGGTACTTGTTCTAAAAATAAATAATGCATAATAGGGTGCTAGGGTGTTACTTTATTTATTTCCCAGAGCTTTGTCATACAATATGTTGTGCTAGTATATTGCCTTTTCTCAATTATATCTTATTTGCAGTTTTTATCTATTTATACACAAAATGATTACTTAGTGATTTCAATATTATAAGTGATATTAATGAAATTGGTAGTATTTCTTCTACAGATAATTAAGGTATCAAAAGAATATTAAGTTGTTGGAACTTGTTATAAATTGTAACTTTATTATACATGTTTGTATTTTTATAATGATTCGATAATATGTTATTGCAGTTTCATTATAATAAAGTCATTACTAAATAATTTGAGTATAAGATTACCCTTATTAATGAAAACAGATATCCATGCAAGAATAAGTAAGATATAAAAGAAGTTAAGTTAGTTTGTTTAAATATATTTTTTTGTTTTAGTGTTTCTACAATTCATATATTGCTTGTAATTTTCATCTCTTATAAGTAACAATGATTACTACAATGGTTTTATGTTATAATGTTATTAATGAAATTACAGATATCTACTCTAAAGATAAGTAATGCATAAAATTGAACTAGGTTATTGCTATTATTATGAAGTAATAGCTTTTTTTAAATGGACATCTGTTACCACTAATAACATGATATATTTGTAATCAAGAATTATAAATCTCCTATGCTAACGGGATATACTATAGAGTGTAAGTATTTCTTGTAGTTTTTATTTATAATTAAAGTTAATAGTTTTGTTATCTAAGTATATGATGAATAATATGCTAATATTATTGATTCTTTTGTAAGTGTATAGTTGTATATGTTATGTTAAAATAATTTGTACATAAGCTTGATATATTAAAAATATAAATAGAGGTATAACTTTCTCTATAGTGATTTTGTTAATAGGTTATTCTATAAGTTATATGATTATCTATGACACTTAAACAATATCAGGAAATCATTCTATAGTCATTTAATATGAAATGTTATGCATAATAATATATACAGTAAACATATATTTTTTTTGTTATAGCCAGAAATTCTGTTGTACTGTCTACGGTTTTTCCTATTATCATTAATATATCTTCATTATAAGAAGAACTAGAGGTACGATAAAATTTAGTAAATGTTGTTTAAATAATTCAGGATTAAGGAACTGACGCGCTTCTGATGTTAATATATCTATGATATTTCTATTACTTGTGGTAAGTGTATAATCATTATCACGCTCAAATGATGTGTAATTATGTGTTATATAGAAATTATGTATAATATGTAATACTTTACTACATATTGTATGTTTGTTCATTAAGATAAGATATTGCTTTTTGAGTTATAACTCTACCACGTGGTGTACGTTGTATGAAGTTTATTTTTATTAAGTATGGTTCTATAGTTTCTTCTATATTTCCAGTATCTTCGGATAATGCGGAAGATATGGTGTCTATTCCTATTGGATTATTAGCCTCGTAAATGAACTGTAGGTACTTGATGTCTTGTCTATCTAGTCCAAGTTTATCAATACCTAGACGTAATAGTGCTTGGTCAGCAAATTCATGAGTGATTGTATCTTGTTTTGTAACTGATATGAAATCTCGTATACGTCTTAATAATCTTAATGCAATTCTAGGTGTACCACGTGATCTTAAAGATATTTCTTCTGCTCCGTTATTGGAAATATTAGTATGTATCACTTTTGCAGCACGCTTTATTACTTTTGTAAGTTCTTCGGTTGAATAAAATTCTAAATGCATTGGTATTCCGAAACGATCTCTTAAAGGGTTTGATAGTAGTCCAATTCGTGTTGTTGCTCCTATTAATGTGAATGGTGGTATGTCTACTCTTAAAGTGCGTGCTCCACATCCTTCACCTACTATTATATCTAGAGAAAAGTCTTCCATAGCTGAGTACAATATTTCTTCTATATTTCGATTTAAACGATGAATTTCATCAATAAATAATACATCTCTTGCTTGAAGATTAGTTAATATTGCTGCTAAGTCTCCTGCTTTGCTAAGTAGTGGTCCTGCTGTTGACCGAAAATTTACTTTTAATTCTTTAGCGATTATATGTGCTAGTGTCGTTTTTCCTAGCCCTGGTGGACCATATAGCAAAATATGATCTATTGGTTCTTTTCGTTCATAGGCAGCATCTATGAAGATTTTTAAATTGCTGACTACACTGCTTTGCCCTATAAATTCATCAAGAAGATTTGGCCTCATTGAAATATTTTGTTGATCTTCTATGCATTCGCTACTTTGCAATATGTCTTTCATAAACACTCATTAGTTTGTTAAGATTGTCACTTATTGTATAATAGCATATTAAATTGTATTTTATATCTTAAGTTTCAGATATTATCCCAGTCAATTTAGTTATATACCTTCTTAAAGTTACTTAACTTAGTTATAGCAGAATGAAGATAATGAATTTGATAATATAAATAAGAATACTTAGATGTTATATAAAGGCTATACTTGATTTTGTCTGTATTGAGTCTTTATTTCTTAGATAATTTCTTTTTACGTTAATTTTGATATTATAAATCATCTTAACGGCTTTAAAGTATATCGTGTGTGCATATTGTAGATTGTATTACATTAATTTTGATATTATAAGTCATTTTCACAGTTTTTGGAGTAGTATTGCGTATGTGTATATCATAGATGATAATGTATGATATTATATTGGCAATTATGATTATTCATATCTATATAATTATCAATAAATCTGTCATATTTTATAGTACGATGGTAAATTGTACGTATATGCATTACTACTCTTAAAATTATTCTGGTAATTTTTAATATTAAGAACTAGTAATAAAACAAGCAAAAGCTTGAGTATTCAGTTACTGAATGTTAAACGTTTTGGAGGTATGTGTAGTATTCTATTATCAGGTATAGTATGTAATGTTTTTTATTATTCTAGTGATGTTTAATATTAAAAACGCACTAATGGCAAAGGTTAACTTGTAACGCTAAAAGACTGTGTAGTGAAAGATAGAATATATTTTTAGTATTTGTATTTCATAAAATAAGATAAAGAGTATTTGTGTAACTTAATAAATTGTACAGTGTTAGTTTTTATATTATGTAGTTATGCATATGTTATAATGGTATGTAGTAAGTTTAGTTAATTAATGTTAAAATTATATACCTATTTCTAAAATGATTATAGTAACTTGATACCTTGTAAAAAAACTTTTTATAACCATTCAACATATGTCTCAAGTACCACTAAGCCCAGGTCTATCAATATCATTGCCTATATATCTTAATTATGAATGAAAGATAGGTAATATATGGAGTTATTATCCAAAATTATATTAATTATGTATTAAGTGATAAAAATGTAAAGTTTAATCACTGTAAACATAAAAGAGTATAAAGAAAAGGTTTTTATTGGTTGTTTTAATTTTAATAAAATATATTTTTTATTGAGAAAGTTTTTGTAGTGCCTTTCTTATTACTTCTTGTGTACTAGCATCTGGAGTTTTAGATTTTATTTCCTGTATTACATTGAAAGCTTTTAATTTTTCATATCCTAAGCTTATAAGAGCAGCTAAGGAATCATCATTTTCTATTATTGAAAATGTTTCTTCTATAGGCATTTTATTGATTTTATATTGTAGTTCAGTTATTATACGTCCTGCAAGTTTTTCACCTATACCATTTCCTTTAAATGCTATTTTATCATTGTTTACTACTGCAGAAAAAATCTGTTCAGGTGATAACTTACTCAATATTGAAAGTGCTGTTTTATAATTAATTCCATTTATTGTAACCAGCATTTTTAAGTAGTCTTGTTCTTGTCTATTTAAAAACCCATATAGTTGAGTTATGTTATCTCTATTTACATAAGTTTCTATATATAGTTTTATATTATCTCCTACTTTACAAGTCTGTAAGACTTTATGTGAGACATAAATAATATATCCTATATTGCCTACATTTAGTATAATATAGCTGTCACGTATTTCCTCAACATTACCTGTGATACTACCTATCAATGTTATCCTCTCAAAGAATGTTATTTAATACAGCAAGTCTGCAGTTGATTTTTCTTAGATTGATTAATGTGTGTGATCTTAATATTAGTAAAATGCAAAATAATAGCCCAAGCGTTATAAACATAGAAAGAAGAGGTATGAGCATTGAAATATCAATAGCTATACCATCTTTACGCAATATACTTGCTGGTTGATGTAATGTTGCCCATATGTTCACTGAAAATTTTATAATTGGAATGTTAATTGCACTAAATATTGCAAAAATTGAAGATGCTTTTGCTGATCTTGCTTCATTATCAAAAAAACTCCACAGTGATAAATATCCTAAGTAGAGGAAGAATAAAATTAACATTGATGTTAATCTTGCATCCCATACCCACCATGTTCCCCAGGTACATTTGCCCCATATACTACCTGTAATTAAACATATAGCTGTAAACACTAATCCTAATGGTGCAATTGCATGTGATATGATTGTTGCAACGGTATTTTGCCAGATTAGTATTGCAAAACTCAATATCGCTATTAGTGTGTAGGAACCTAGTGATATCCATGCTGATGGTACGTGTATGTACATAATTCTTACGAATTCTCCTTGTTTATAATCTGCAGGGGATGCAATAAATATCATGTATAAACTATATGCTAAACAGATGGTAAATGAGAATATTATATATGGTAAAATTAGTTTTGTATAACGAATGAACCTAGTCATAGTATAAAAAGGTAATAGCGGTAGGTAAAAGTACCATAGATTCTAGTATCAGGCAATGCATAAAAATATTTGAAATAGAAGTTATATTATTGATTTATATTTTCTTTTTTTTATCTATTAGTTTATAGGTGTATTGTATGTTACAAGTTTTGCTGTAAAAAAACCTATAATAATTTCAACATAGTTATCCTAGTATAGGATTGTAAAATAATAAAATTATATTTTGAGCGTATGTATGGTGTATTATTGGGTATATTACGGTTGTGTTTTAGCAAATTTGTAATTATTTCTTATGGTATTAGATTGTAAATTGGTTGAGGGCAGTGTAACTATTATCTTTTTGCTGTGGTTATAGTGTATGATTATATGTATCAAAATTGTATTTGAAAAATACCATAACAATTTCAGTTGATAATTAATAATACAAAATTGTGAATGGGTTAGTGTATAATGAAATTATGTCTTATAACTGTAAGTATAGTATATAGTTATGTTTTAAGTAGTTTATTGTATTTATAATATACTTTCATAGTATGGAGTTATGTCCTGGTTTGAGACGTTATAATAGGATAAGTATTTCATACTTTCCTATTTTTTATATTTGTAATGTTTAAGTTGTTATTTTGTATTTTACTAATATTTACACATATGAATCAATCTAAGAAAAATCAATTGCAATCTTGTTGTCTTAAAATAACATTTTCTTTAGTTATATGGATGTTAAGTTATAGTAGTATTAGAAAGGTGTATGTGAATTTTTTTATAGACTTGATTCTATACTATAAATATTGACTTCCTGTATAATTTTTTTTTGATTTTTAACATAAGAGATTGTTTATACAGTTTTAAGAATAATATGTACATAGTTTACTTCCTGTATAATTTTTTTTGATTTTTAACATAAGAGATTGTTTATACAGTTTTAAGAATAATATGTACATAGTTTACTTCCTGTATAATTTTTTTTGATTTTTAACATAAGAGATTGTTTATACAGTTTTAAAAAATAATACATACATGTGTTACTTTATATAGTAATATGTAATGTATTGCATTATACATAAAGACAATAAGTTAGTTTTATCTATATTAAGTATTTATTTTCTGTGTAATTTCTTTTTACACTAATTTTTTATATTAAAAATTATCTAAGCAGTTTTAGAATAGTATATACATATATGTATACGTTAATGAAAAGTACCAATGATTTATTTGTAATTATATGTATATAATATTAATGTGACATGTTGTAACTGAATATCTAAAGGATAAGCTATAGTTGTAAATCTAATGTTATGAGCTTTTAGGTAAATATTAAGTAATCTAATACCAAAATTTTTTTATTTAGTTGTTAGTAAATATATGTTCTAAATAAAAAAAATTTCGAGATTATTAGGTAATCAATAGACTTGGTGAATTTTTAAATTAATTTTATATTCTTGTTTTATACATAGTATTAGCGGTAGTACGTACAGTAAGTAATTGTTTTTTTAATATTAAATATGTGTTTTAAATAACTGTAGATTTTTTTAATGTTAAAAGTTTTTTTCAATTCAAAGATGTAGTAATAAATGAACTCAATCAAGTTTACAAATGTTATATTATGTTGCAAAATGAAAAGTATTTTTACATAATAAGTGTTGTTAATATTAAGAAATTATATAACTCAAGGTTAGCAATAGTTTTTTTTAAATAATTTATAGTCTGCTGTATTATTATATGAAATAACGTTGGTTATCTAAAAACATGTTTTATTGGGAAATATGCGGTGAATAATAATCTAAAAAGCAGGGGAATAATGTTAGTTATGTCTTCTCCTTCTGGAGGGGGTAAAACTACTATATCGCAGTTGTTGGTTAATGAATTACAGGGTGAGATTATTAGGTCAGTTTCTGTTACTACTCGTGAACCTAGAAATGAGGAAGTAGAAGGTAAAGATTATTTTTTTGTTACTGAGGATGAATTTCATCATTTATGTAATACAAATCAAATGTTGGAATATGCTAAGGTCTTTGGAAATTATTATGGTATTCCTCGTAGATTTGTAATGGATAATATAAATAATGGTATTAGCATATTGTTTAGTATAGATTGGCAAGGTGCATTTAAATTAATTGATATTATGAGTGAGCATGTGGTTAGTGTTTTTATATTACCTCCATCTATGGAAGAGCTAAAAAGACGCCTATATAATAGAAGTGGTGAGAGTGATATGATTAACCAAAGATTAAAAGAAGCTGCTTTTGAGATCAGTCACTGTTATCGTTATAATTATATTATCGTTAATCATAATATTGAAGAAAGTGTACAACAAATAAAAAGTATTTTTATTGCGGAGAAATTGAAAACACATCGTAAAATGTTTCTTGAGCAGGTTGTGAAGAGTTATTATATATAATTGTGAAAATTGTAATATTATTTACTTATTGAAGTAAGATAAGTATTTTGTGGATTATTTATCATGTAATATAAATAGTTACTGTAGAATTTTTAAGGTACATCTATTGTTTAAGGAGTGTTGTAATAGTTCAAGTATAAGTTTTATTTAAATACCAGAATATGTTTTGTAGGATTAAATAGTGCAATACTTGTAGAACTTATTAAGTTTATTTGCTACTTTATGATCTTTATATTTAAAAAATTGTTATTTGTTTAACGTGTATATCATTGTTGACAATGTATTTTATTGTATTTTTTTATTATAAGTAAGTACAGATAAGTTATTAATAATTAAAGCAGAGTATGATGTAAATCTTATTAGTTATGTATAAATAATATACTAACCTATACATTATTTGGAATAAGGTATTCTTTATTTATTATGTAAGTTATTAAAATTCTGATCTACTATATATTTCTATAAATAGCAATATGTTTATTGTAGCACTTCAGTAATAATATTCATTTGTTATTTATTACTTTTTGATAGTTGGCTATTATTTATTAGAATAATATAGTTGTTGGTATTAAATAACCTTTTTGAGTTATAGTGCTGTATTATAATTTAAATAATCTTAATTATTTGTTTTAATCTAGGTAGTGTTAACTATTTCTTTGTTGGTAATAGGGAAGTTTCTTGTATTGTTTAGATTTCTATGCATTATGATATATAAAAAAAAAGAGCTTGTATAGTAATGTATCTGTTCATTAATATTCGCTCTGTATTACTTTAATCATTTTTCTTAAGGTCTTTATTACTATAAAAATAAGTGGCATGTTTAATAATGCTAAATACATATAATATTTGTGTATTATGCGGAACTATAATACTAAAAAAAAGCAAATAAGCAGCTCAATAGGTTTAGTTTGGTAAAGTGGTCTTATATTAGTTGTTATTAGCAGTCGTAAATGTTGATTGTGTGACGTAGTTTTTTTAAAGGAGATTGTGTTATTGTATGTAGTAAACAAATGTTATTTCTATAGCTTTTTTATTAGTGCATTTTTTATACCAGTTGTTCTTTTAGTATATGTATGAAATAACATAAATTTTATTTAACCATCACATTGATTTATGGGGAATATATAAAATAACTAAAATTTAAAAACGGATGTTCTTAAGTATTACTTGTTTTATTTCAGTATTAATGAGTTACTTATTTATAATATTATATAATTTTATTGGTATTATAGGTTTTAGTAAGATAATACCATAAAAACTACCTTACATGATATATGTTTTATAAGTAATATCATTTAATAAAAAATATTATGTAGTTAAAATAATGTAGATAATATTTTATTTGGAGAATATTAAGTCTTATTTGTAGTGGTTATAAAAATATATTCTTAATGTTTATTGAAGTTTTTTGTAAAATGCACTAACCTTTAAGTTATACAATAAGATATTGAACTCTTATGGAAGGGAATATTGTAAGTGGGAAAGCAGTTGCTGATAATATTACAAACATACTTGCTACATGTATTAGTGATTTAAAAGCACAGCATAATTTAACACCGTGTTTAATAGTTGTTCTAGTTGGAGATGATCCTGCAAGTCAATTGTATGTGCGTAATAAGCAACGAAAAGCAGAAATGTTAGGACTTAGATCTGAAACGATGTTGCTTCCTAGTACAATATCTGAAAGTAGTTTGATTGAAAAAATACATCAGCTTAATAATGATGATAGTGTTCATGGGATTTTAGTACAGTTACCTGTTCCGAGACATATTGATAAGAACCTGATTATCAATACTATTGATCCTAAAAAAGATGTTGATGGATTTCATAATGAAAACGTAGGTAGATTATTTACTGGACAGAAAAAGAATTGCTTAGTACCTTGTACACCGCAGGGTTGTCTCTATTTAATAAAAACTATCACTCGTAATTTATCTGGTAGTGATGCTGTAGTTATAGGAAGATCAAATATAGTAGGGAAGCCTATGGCTTGTTTACTATTAGGGGAAAATTGTACAGTTACTACTGTTCATTCGGCTACTCGTGATTTGCCAGATTATTGTAGAAGAGCTGATATTCTTGTTGCTGCGGTTGGGATACCTCGTTTTGTTAAATACTCTTGGGTAAAACATGGGGCAATTGTTATAGATGTAGGTATTAACTCTATAGAAGAAGATGGCGTGAAAAAGTTTGTAGGAGATGTCGATTTTGCTGAGGTCAATAAAATTGCTTCAGCCATTACTCCAGTACCTGGTGGTGTTGGACCTATGACTATTGCGTTTTTAATGGTTAATACCATTATTGCTGCATGTAACCAGTCAGGAATTGATGGTTTTCTTGAAAAGTATCTTGATTTATAATTCTTTGATTGCAGTTAACGTATTTATAGTTTATAAAGATAATGTAATAGGGCGATTAGCTCAGTTGGTAGAGCATCTCGTTTACACCGAGGAGGTCAGCAGTTCAAGTCTGTTATCGCCCACTCTTTTATCTATAGCTGTGAATATTTTTATGAGTTATTATTACTACTTTATAGCTAGTAGAGTGTGATATTGCTTTAATATAGTAAGTTTTGTGATTTCCTAAGTACTTTCATATTTACTGTACAGATATCATAAAGAATAAAGTGTTTAGATATATTATTGTATTTTATAAATAGTATATTCTTCCCTATAAGTTATTATTGTTAGTTGATGGTGTGATTATTCATAGTATTAATATGTGTTTCCTTACATTATTTTTTTGAAAAAATTATATTTAGTACTTTCATATTTACTGTACAGATATCATAAAGAATAAAGTGTTTAGATATGTTATTGTATTTTGTAAGTATTATATATCTTTCCTATAAGTTATTATTGTTAATTGATGGTGTGATTATTCATAGTATTAATATGTGTTTCCTTACATTATTTTTTTGAAAAAATTATATTTAGTACTTTCATATTTACTGTGCAGATATCATAAAGAATAAAGTGTTTAGATATGTTATTGTATTTTGTAAGTATTATATCCTTCCTATAAGTTGTTATTGTTAATTGATGGTGTAATTATTCATAGTATTAATATGTGTTTCTTTACGTTATTTTTTTGAAAAAATTATATTTAGTACTTTCATATTTACTGTACAGGTATCATAAAGAATAAAGTGTTTAGATATATTATTGTATTTTGTAAGTATTATATCCTTCCTATAAGTTGTTATTGTTAATTGATGGTGTAATTATTCATAGTATTAATATGTGTTTCTTTACGTTATTTTTTTGAAAAAATTATATTTAGTACTTTCATATTTACTGTACATGTATCATTAAAGTGTTTAGATATGTTATTGTGTTTTGTAAGTAGTATAGTCTTCCCTATAAGTTGTTATTGTTAATTGATGCTATGATTATTCATAGTGTTAATATGTGTTTCTTCACGTTATTTATTTTTGAAAATATTGTATTTCTATTATAGCTATAGAACTGTGAAACATTTATAGCTAGAAAGTGGTAAGTATATACCTATAAGTATATTTCTCATATATTGTAATGTAATAATTTAAAGTAAGTTTTTTATATTAAGAACGCAATATATGGTATATATGTTGTACAATAAAGATATTTGTAGTTGTGAGGATTGTTATCTAAGTTTAATTACTAAAATACAAGTTTTTATACTAATTCTACATGTTTGATATAATGCATTGTGGTTTAAAAGCCAAAACCTAAGCTTAGTTATTAAAAATACTGGTTTTATATGAGTTACACATCTTTGATATATAAGTAAATATAGTCTTGAATTAATACTTAAAACTTATTTAAAAAAAGTATTTGTATCTATAGTAGTAGTTGGCTTAATTGTTTTTGGGGTTGTTTTAAGTAGATTTATATGTTTGTTGTAAGTAAATTTATTTAGCAGGTCACTTATACAGTCTGGATAGGTATTGCTGATAGCAGTGATAATGATACTCTTATATAAAATACTAATAATTTGTTTCTAATATTAGTGGTGCTTATATGAAAGATGTACAAGGTTAGTTAAATAATGAAATCCTGTATTATTATAGATTCAACATATTTGATATATTGGCTATTTAAGTGAAATGTCAATAATTTAGTAAATATACTGCTTGGTGTTTAAATTATATGAATGTAAATATAGATTCAGTATAAATAGACTAGTATAAATGTTGTTTATTTGAACTAATTTAATAGTTATTAAAATAATATTAGAAGGTTATCACTTAATTGTGTCATTGTTTTAAATTGGTTAAATCATTATTATGCTTTTTTGAGTTATGGAATTACAATATACAATAGTATTGCAATGCATGTTTATTGTTAGTAATTATTACATGACTTTTTCTGTTGCTACTAGGATGTTTATTATTTAAAATGTTAATCTAAGTTAAAAAGTGGCTAAGAAAAATTTCTTACTAAAAAACTGTTTATGTTATATGTAAAAAGTAAGGTATGTCTTTTTATGCAGTTTTTTTGTATAATAAAATATCTGTAATGCTAAATCCTAAAAAATCGAGATTTCACTATTACATATTGTAAGTTTTGTATGATATTTTATATGATCAAGTTTAAATAGGTTCTTTAATTATGAATAATCAAAACCTATGTTATTTGTTGACTATAGTTAACTATTATATTACCCTAGGAAAGTACGATTATAGTTACTTGTAAGCTAGGGACTCCAAAATAATATGGATGGTTTTCAATTAAATAAAATATTTACAGCTATTTTGTTTGCATGTTTTATAGTATTGTTTGTTAGTAATGTAACTGACTTATTGTATAATCCTGAGCCTCATACTGAACCAGTAAGGGGTTATAAAGTAGATGTAGAGCAACAGGGTCTGATAGAAGAAAGTGCAGCTGTTCCTGATGTACAAGTAGATATCCAGGCTCTTGTAGCACAAGCTAATATAACAAAGGGAAAAGAGATTTCAAAAAAGTGTGTGTCATGTCATACTTTTGAGAAAGGTGGAGCAAATAAAGTTGGTCCAAACCTATGGCATATAATAGGGAACAAAAAAGCACATTTAGGGGATGCTTTCAATTATTCAAAGGCAATGTTGAATATTGGTGGAACATGGGAGTATCATGACTTGTTTCAGTTTTTAACAAAGCCTCAGGCTTATGTTAAAGGTACACGTATGGCATTTGCTGGGATTTCAAAGCCTCAAGATATAGCAGATTTAATAGCATATATGAAGTCTTTAGAATAGGTTTGTCATTATGGAGGATACATATGTTGAATCAAGGTAGGCTAAAGTTATCTTATGCGCCGGATTTACATATATCATATAAGCAATTAATTAGTGATAGTAATGTTTCTATTGTGTTCCTTTCTGGTTTTCAGGCAAATATGCAAGGTGCAAAAGCAACAGCATTGTATAATTACTGCAAGGCTCATAACTTTAATTTAATTTTGTTTGAATATTTAGGGCATGGTGAATCAGATGGACAGCTCATTGATTATTCTATAAGTGATTGGTACAAAAACTCTATTGATGTTATTGATCAGTTAACTCCTCCTAATAGTAGTCATATTATTATAGGATCTAGTCTTGGGGTTTGGATGATGTTTTTATTAGCAATGTCTCACCCGCATAGAGTATCTAATTTGATTAGTCTAGCTGGAGCACCTGATATTACAGAAAGTTTATTTAAAAGTTTAACTACAGTTCAACAAGATGAATTGCTTAAGTATGGTCATGTTACTTTCTTAAGTAGTAATGAAGATAGTCGTTCTCGTGTTATAACTAGGTATATGTTTGAGGATGGAAGGAAAAACTTAATATTAAATAGGGAGTTTATTAATATAGAGTGTCCAGTTACTCTTATTCATGGTATGAATGATACAATTGTTCCATATAATGTTTCACTAACTTTAGCAGAAAAGATAAGATCAAGTTATTTGACTTTACGATTAATCAGGTCGTCTGATCACAGTTTGTCAGATGATATTTCTTTAACGATAATTTTTAAGGCTATAGAAGAAGCAATAGAACAGCAAAACTTATAATGCTATCTATTTTTTATATGTAGTAGCATATTTTGTATTGATTGTAACCTCAGTATCTTTAGTTATGCTAGTAATATTATAAACTTATGAGTAGTTAATGTATATACAGTATATAAAAAATTACTGGGTTTCAGAAAGTTGTATTATTCTTCAGAATTGATTGTTGTATCAATGGTATTGTTGTACTATGAAGAGTAGTATAAAATTCTTATTTGTTTGCTATAAATAGCATATTGCTTTGTAACAGCTTGTGTAGTTATTATATAGAAGTAGTATGCTCAGTTGATAGTTTATAAGAATGATATTATTTAAAAATGGTTTAGTATTATTTAGATGATGTTATATAATGTTGTTAAAAGCTATATTGGATTGTGTGTTTTTTCCTGACTTGTTTTGAAGGTTTATTATTTAGTAATGTTTTATTTACGATTAATATAATGGTGATGTATGGGATATAAAAGTAATTAATAATATTATCCTTAGTTAACTTGAGTCATAATAGTAGATGAATAAAAAAAAATAGAAATACTCTGATTGTTTGATTCTGTTATTGAATATCAGTTGTTATTAAATTTATATAATGAAGTTGTGTTTTTAATATTATAAAATTAATGGTATGTAGTACTGATTATTCATGATAAATGTGATTTTTTGATTGGTATGGTTGTTTAACAATCTTAGTGTGTAGTAAAATGTATATTTATATAATCCTATATTTATATAATTTAATAGATTCACATGTTGTGTTTACAATGTGAAATTGGGTGTTAATTAAAGAAACTTTTTTCACGTTATCAAGTAACTTATTAATAAGTTACTTTGTTAATAATAGAATTGAATATAATTTTACGTGATTAGTAAAAAGGGTACTATCTTTTTGTTAATTTTATAAAATATTGTTTATTAGAAATAAATTATTAGTATATGTATATTATGGTAAGTTTTTTACTATAAATTGTTAGTTAAGTTTATTTTTGAAAATTTATGTTATTGTATATTTAGTAATATTTATCAGATTGAAGTTTGACATATAATGTTTATACTAAACCTATTTAAATAATATCATTCTTACAAACTATCAACTGAACATACTACTCCTACATAACAACTACACAAGCTGTTACAAAGCAATATGCTATTTATAGCAAACAAATAGGAATTTTATACTACTCTTCATAGTACAACAATACCATTGATACAACAATCAATTCTGAAGAATAATACAACTTTTCAATATGTTTATTGTCTGTTTTTCTTACAAATATTAAAAGGTCTCTTCTCATTATAATTTTTAATTTAGATTTATAAAGTGACCTTTATACTACTACAAGTAATAAATAATTGATCTAGTGTAGATAAAGTACTCCTAACTTAGGGTTATATTTTAATCTTATATTCTATTTTTTACTTTAAGTAATATGTGAAAAAGAATAATTAATGATTTTGGTTGGTATTATAATTTAAGTGATAAGCTACTAGTTTACGACTATTTTAATATTGTATTTATATTTCAAATTGAAGTATTTAATTGTAGTTGTTTAGGTGTAGTATGTAGAATGTAGAATCTATACTTATAATTAATGACTTGATTAATATATAGTGTAAATAATACGTTATCAATTCAAAATAATATTTAACTAATTCTTATTTTGTACTCCAAATAGAATATTTTATATGGTATTAACCAATGTATTTATATACATTATCTTATTTGAGGTGATTTATTATATTGAATATTACGTCAGGATATAAAAATAATAATATTGTACATATTGTTGTTATAGAAATGGCAATTAGCATGGGTATAGGAGCTTCAGCATATTTATTAGTGTTACATGGGACATAAAACGCATTGTATATAATAGGGATAAAATATATTGTATTTAGTATGGTGCTTGCTATTAATACTAGTACTACAGACATAATATTTTGATTTAATGATTCTGATATAATAAAAAATTTTCCCCAAAATGTTACAGCAGGAGGAATGCCTATCATTGCAGCAGCTCCTATAGAGAACGCTGTCATTGTTATTGGCATGGATTTACCAATACCTTGAAGTTCATTTAAGTATTTTTTTCCTGTTTTGGTATATATTGCTCCTGCAGTAAAGAATAATGTTATTTTTGCAAATGCATGCGATATCATTTGAAATATAGAAATATCAACGGCACGTTCTGTATACAATGATACTGCTATTGTTATATAAGAAAGCTGTGAAATTGTTGAATATGCTAATAACTTCTTTAAGTTTGTTTGTTTTATTGCTATAAAGGATGCTAAGAGAATTGTAATTGCTGAAGCGTACATCAATATATTGTTATGTGTTTGAACTAACGCTTGTAGTCTTTCTAACCCGATTATATACAATAAAACCTTTATTAAAGCAAAAACTCCAGATTTGACAACTGCTACTGCATGTAATAGTGCACTTACTGGAGTAGGGGCAACCATAGCTCTTGGTAACCATGAATGTATAGGCATTAATGCAGTTTTTCCTATACTGTAAATGAATAGGAATAATAAGCTCATTAAAAAAACGCTAGAGATGCTTGATGGTAATATGCCACCTTTTGTAAAATCTAAGGTGCCGCTAATGTTATAAGTAATGATGATTGCTGGTAAAAATAATAACATTGAAGTTCCCAGCAGTATTCCCATATAATACCTACCAGAAATTTGTGATTCGTGATTTGCATAATATGTAACAAGAGGGTAAGTGCTAATAGTTAGCAACTCATAAAATATGAATAATGTTAATAGATTTCCTGAAAAAGCAATTCCCATTGTACATCCAATACTTGCTGCAAAACACGCATAAAATATAGATTGCTTTTTGTTATTTTTATCATTGTGTCTCATATAACTAATAGTATAAATAGTAGTTACTATCCACAAAAATGAAGCTAGTATGCTGAATATTATGCCTATATATTCTGTTTTTAATGTTAGCTGTATTTTAGGAGTAAACTCACATAATACAACATGTAAGGCTGATATGTTATCGGTTGTTTGGGTGTAAATATTAAATGCTGCGTAAAATAGCATGCATGAAGCAATAAAACTTATTGTTTCTTGTGAGTATCTAACTTTTTTTAATAATAATATCAATACTGAAGATATATATGGTAGGAAAACTAACCAGATTATAGAAAAATCTGATAATGAATTTTTGAAAAAGTGCATAAGCCTTTTTACCGCCACCCTAACATATAGTATATATAGATATCAATAAAGTTTTTTAAAGTAAAGAGTCTTGATTTATAGATTATTATTACTTGTTGTATAGTTAAATAATTTAATGATCTGATGAGTAGTTACAATATATATTATTTAGATGTATAAAGACGGTACTGTTTTTTTATATACATATATAATTGTAATGATAAATTGTTTTTTATTATTTAAGTAGCTAATCAATATTTAATTGTGTAAACATTATTCGTAGTACTTAATGTTGTGTCATGAATAATATAGTTATTGGACTTTGTCATACTGATATATATGTGTTTATACATGTCTTACTAGTATTATAGGATATAATGATATGGTATGCTTATGTATTTTAAGAGATTTTTTATAAGAAGTGCTATGTTACTGATAAATATAATCTAACATTGTGTTTGTTGCTATTTATCATTAGTACACGTTGTATAGTAAAGATAAAGTAGCCTGATGTTGATCATGAAAACATGAGGAATAGAACATAAGGTTATAGTTGTATAGATTAAAAGTATTCAAAAGATTTATAATAAAATATCTAACTTTAGCAATATAAATATATGTTTGTATATTTATACAGGATATATACTACATAAATAAAATTATGTAATATATTGTATGCATGAATGTGTTTATTAGAAGGAGTACTACACTACTGATAGTAATACATTGTCAAATTATGATTTCTAGTATTTATTATGAATATGCATTGTAGAGTAATAAAATATTCCAATGTATTATCGATCTAAGAAGTGGAATGTAAAGTTACTGTCTCAATCATAAAATACTCAAAGCCAAGGGTAAACTGTTGGATAATATATGTAGATATGTAGTGTAGAAATAACATAATGTGTTTATTGTATGTTTAAATTATTATAAACTGTTAATTATGATATTAATAGATTATATGGCTATTATTATCTAGTAGTTATAATAACTACATTATAAATGTGTTTTACTCTTAAAAAAGAATTAATTTATATCCTTATTGAATATTGTGCATTGTGCAGCTATTAGCCTTGCTATTGGAATTCTGTATGGAGAACAGGAAATATAGTTTATGTTTAGCCTTGAAAAGAATTGTATAGATTCAAAGTTTCCTCCATGTTCTCCACATACTCCAATTTTGATATCTGGAGATTCTTTTTTACCTAAACTTACTGCGATTGATATTAATTTTCCTACTCCATCAATATCTAAGGTTTCAAAAGGATCGTGTTTTATAATTCCTAAATCTCGATATGTACCTATAAAACTTGCAGAATCATCTCGAGAAACTCCTAAAGTGGTTTGAGTAAGATCATTTGTACCAAAACTGAAGAATTGTACATGTTTTGCAATTTTATCTGCAATTAATGCTGCTTTTGGTAGTTCTATCATTGTTCCAAGTAAGTATTTAGGATTATCAAATTGTTTTGCAATGTTATTTACTAGTTCTTTGATTACAATAATCTCTTCTTCAGACATAATTAAAGGTATCATAATTTCAGGAATGATTTCTTTAATACCTGTTTCTTCTTGCAATTCTTTAATAGCAAGAAATATTGCTTTAACTTGCATCTCATATATTTCAGGATATGATATTGCAAGTCTGCATCCACGATGTCCTAACATAGGATTTTTTTCTAATAAATAAAGAATCCTATTTTTTAGTTTTTCTAAGGATTTTCCTGTTCTGGATGATATTTCTTGTATAGCATCATCATTATCTGGTAAGAACTCGTGTAGTGGAGGATCGAGTAACCTAATAGTTACCTGTTTGTCTAATGTATGTGTAAATATTTTCTTGAAGTCTTCTTTTTGCATAATTTCTAGTTTTTCTAATGCTACTGCTCTTTCTTCTTTCTTATCTGATACGATCATTTCTTGTACTATGCTTATTCTCTTGTCTGAAAAAAACATATGTTCTGTTCTGCATAAACCTATACCATCTGCTTTGAAATTCATTGATATTTCTGCATCTTCTGGTGTATCAGCATTAGCCATAACTTTTAATGTTCTTATTTCGTCTACCCATTCCATTAGATCATAAAAACTTTCATCTAATTTTGGTAGTGTTGTCTTAATAACACCTAAAATAACTTCTCCATTGCATCCATTTATTGTGATATTATCACCTTTATATACTTTTATTCCTGTATTTGTATAAAAGAATTGTTCGCTTTTATCTATAAAAATGTTATTAACACTACAAATGCATGGCTTACCCATGCCTCTAGCAACTACTGCTGCATGGGAAGTCATTCCTCCTCTTAAGGTGATAATACCAACAGCACTATTCATCCCATTTATATCTTCTGGGTTGGTTTCTTGACGTATTAATATTACATTTTTTCCTTCTTTTTTAAGTTGTTCTGCATCACTGGGTGTAAAAACTACTTGACCGGTTGCTGCTCCTGGAGATGCAGGTAGCCCATATGCAATAATGTCAGTGTTTGTACTGCTTTCAAGTGTTGGATGAAATAATTTGCTAAATGATTTGTGATCAATTCTTGTAATAGCTTCTTCTTTTGAGATTAATTTTTCCTTGACCATATCTGTGGCTATTTTAACTGCAGATTGGATACTACGTTTTCCTGATCTGGTTTGTAAGATCCATAATTTACCATTTTCTATTGTAAATTCGATATCTTGCATGTCACGATAATACAATTCTAGTTTTTTACACACCTGTTCTAATTCATTGTGAGTTATAGGCATTAAATCCTTCATTTTATTTAGTGGTAATGGACTATGTGTACCTGATACTACATCTTCACCCTGTGCACTTATTAAAAATTCTCCAAAGATTTCTTTTGTTCCTGTTGACGGGTTACGTGTAAAAACAACACCTGTAGCTGAGTTTTCACTCATATTACCAAATACCATAGATTGCACATTTACTGCTGTACCTAGATTATCTGGTATATTGTGTATCTTTCTATAGGTAATTGCTCTTTTATTCATCCATGATCTGAAGACTGCATATATTGCAGTATAAAGTTGTTCATTTACATCTTGAGGAAAATCTTTGTTTGTGTGAAGTTTAACTATTCTTTTGAATTCATCTATTAGTTCTTTAAATATATTGGGATCTGATATTTTCTCATTTTTTGATGTACTAACACTTTTCTTTTTATATATTGCTTCTTCAAAGAAACTGTTTTCTACTTGTAGTACTGTATGAGCATACATTTGTATAAGTCTACGGTAACTATCGTATGCAAAAAGATCTCCACTTTTTTTTGCTAATCCTATAACTGTTTTATCATTTAAACCTACGTTTAATATAGTGTCTAACATTCCTGGCATAGAGCTGACACTACCTGATCTTACTGAGAGTAGTAAAGGATTATTCTCATCACCAAATTTTAAATTTACTTCATTATTTAGAAATTCAATAGCGTTTTGTATCAGATATGATATTTGATCTGGCAATTTGTTGTCATTATAGTGACTGCATACTGCTGTTGATATTGTAAAACCTGGAGGTACGCTTATACCAATATTGCACATTTCTGCTAAATTTGCACCTTTACTGCCTAATATATGGTTTAACTTTAAATTTCCATCACACTTATTTTTACTAAAATAATATATTAATCTTTCACTCATATAGGAGAACCAGAAAAATTTGTTTTTATGTTATAATAGTTATCGAAAACACTAATATCTATACTATAAAACCTAATTTTGTAGAGTGCAACTATTGTGGAATAATTAGTCAGTAAAGATAGTATATTAAATGTGTTTCAGATACTAATGATGTCGAGATATATAGATTTAAACTGTTCAACAAGATATTATGGTTTGTTTATTAATGGTATAAAAATTACTTATATTATTTGTTAGTATGTGCATTGATAATATTGTATTGTATAGTGTGCTTATTTTTTTATGTAATCGATTTATGTATACTTAAAGCATTATAGTATATTTCTACTGTTAGTATACACATAGCTTTGTACTTTACCATCTATACCTGATTTTAGTTTTATAGTATTGTTTATTGAGTTTACATATTACTTTGGTAATTTTGGAAATGCTTCTCACTTTAATATGTATAAAAAGAGAAACTATTTTGTAAAGTATATATGATGTTAATAAACTATAACACGTGTTAATTTTGTTTTTAGCTTACTAGTATTATCTTAATATTCACTAATCATAATGGTAATTGGAAAGTGTATATAATTCTTAGCAATGCAATATTGGTAAAATTGTACTATACTTGCATAGATATGATATAAAATATGAGTTTATTATAGGTAGTCTGTGGTAGTGGTTTATAATATATCTCTGAAGAGTTGTTGTGAAGTTATATGGTTACATAATATTACAAATAAGCAGGACTTATTATTTACATGATATTTTTGATAGTGCAAAATATCAGTAAATTAGTAGTATTGTTACATAAATATCTACGTTAATATAAGTAGTTGTAGTGATGTATTTCTGTTTATGATGTATGCTATTGTTAATTGTATCATGCAATGATAATATAATAGCTTAATTTAGGCTGCTGACATTAATATTAAAGGTGTATATAGCTTATCTTACAAGTGAATATTATATGTTTAGTAAATAAAAAATTATTGTTTATTTTCTACTACTATAGTGTCAAATATAATGTCATGGATAGTTTGATTACTTTCTGAAAATAAAGCTATAAAATACCAATAAACTGACAATATTAATGTGAATATTGTGACTATAAAAACAATAATGGTGATCAAACTATTGTTTATATGCATGTTAACAATCTGTATGTTAATCATGAAGATAGTAGGGCATAGAAATTCTGATAGTGTCCGATCAAATGCTAACTTAGCATCAATTTTCTTATCATTGCAGCGTATAGTATGAATTTTTAGTATTTTTTGTCCGATGGATGCCTGAGCTTCAGAAGATAAAAAATACATATAATAACAACAATGGCTTACTATGTTAATGATAAAAGATAGAAATGTTATTTCACCTATGAACCACGAAATTTGGTAATTAATCAGTGATAGTATAATCTGATCAATGATATTTGCACTAATTCTTTTCAATAAGATTGTTGTTTTTGCTGTTTTTGTTTTCATAGACTTAATAATTGGCAAATAAATTTATTAATTTCATTAAAATTTTTAAATGATAAAACATTATCTTTAGTACTGCAATTTCCATATCTGATTGGTAGACATCCTGCATCGGTTGCACTTTGTATATCTGATATACTATCTCCTATGAAAAATACATTTTTACTTGGTTGAATATTTAAATATGCTAGTGCTGTTAGTACAGGTTCTGGAGATGGTTTAGTAGAAGCTGTGTCGCCAGATCCAATGATAGAATTGAAATAATGGGAGAGATTTTTATTATGTATTTCTGATCGCAAACTTTTTCCATTTTTATTACTTACAATAGCCATTGTAATGTTATTTCCTTTTAAAGTGTCTAGTAATTCTATTGCTCCATCATTTAATACAAAATTATCTAGCTTTTGTGATTTTTCTAAACTGTTCTCATATAAAGCTACTCCTTCTTCCCATCTATCCCCTAATAGCATTGCTAGATATTTTAATATTGTAGAATCAGATACAGTATTGAGATTAACATCTTTATATCCCATTCTATTTAATACTTGATAAAAAGTTGGGCGATCAATGTTAACCTTTGTGTCAATTAGTGTATTATACCAATCGAATATTACTGCTATAGGTTGTTTCATAATTATTCACTTAATCATTTTGTATAAACTGCTATTTTTATAAAAAATTTATTAAGATACTATAAAAGTAAGGATTAATTTCAATATTTAATTTATACATATTTTTTACGGTATATATCTTATTATTTTATCAATGTATATGATAATGACAAGTTTAATTATACCTTTATTGGCATATAATTCAAACTATATTATTTATCTATTAGTAAATATTGTATATTGTGAAGAAGTGTGTATTGAAAATACGAAAAATTTGTTTTTATATGTTGATATTGTTTGTTTATCAAAATGTACGAGTTATTTTTTTTATATGTATATAAATAATAGTCTAAATGAGTAATTAAGTGAAATGTATTGCTACGGTAATTTATCTGGTGTAGTAAAATTGTATCTAATGTATTAGTGATTGGTAAAATTAGTTAAAAGTTTTGTGTGCTATTTTTATATGGTGTTTATTGGTGCTACTATTTTTTTATTGAAACTTATTATATGAAAAAGTGTTAAATATTCAGTATAATATTATTTAAGATAGGTTATATAATGTTTTGTATTTATTTAATGTACTTGTTAAATTAGAATAAGATTTAGTATTGGTAAAAGTCTGTCAAATTATTATTCTAAAAACTATTTCTGACATATTGGAAACAACATATTTTATTATGTTGAATTATGTTTTGCATTATTATTTATAATATATGTTTATGTACTTATGTATAGGGTATACCGTAATCTCAAAATTCTATGAAAAAAAATTATGTTATAATTTTATGTGAATGTCTTGTTCTTAAAAGAGATTTTTTTGATGGTTGTTTACATAGTGATTTATGTGAATAGATCAGGTAATATGTAAACTTAGCATATCTTTCAACTATATCATACATCAACCTGCCTCGTTTATAATAATATATATTTGCGTACTTATGTATAGGGTATATCGTAATTCAAAATTCCATGGAAAAGTTGTGTTATGATTTTATGTGAATGTCTTGTTCTTAAAAGAGATTTTTTTGATGGTTGTTTACATAGTGATTTATATGAATAAATCAGGTAATATGTAAACTTAGTATATCTCTCAACTGTATCACACTACAGTATGCCTTATTTATAATATATATTCATGTACTTATGTATAGGGTATACCGTAATCTCAAAATTCCATGGAAAAGTTGTGTTATGATTTTATGTGGATGTCTTGTTCTTAAAAGAGATTTTTTTGATGGTTGTTTACATAGTGATTTATATGAATAAATCAGGTAATATGTAAACTTAGCATATCTTTCAACTGTATCATGCATCAACCTACCTCGTTTATAATAATATATATTTGTGTACTTATGTATAGGGTATACCGTAATCTCAAAATTCTATGAAAAAAAATTATGTTATAATTTTATTGAATGTCTTGTTCTTAAAGTTGATTTTTCTGATGGTTATTTGCATAGTTATTTATGTGAGTAGGTTTGTAAGATATATCACACTACCACATGCCTAGTTTATAATACTGTGGCATTATTAATAATATGCTGATTAAAAGTACTTAACTTTAGTAAGTATCAAGTTTTCTTGATAATATTTAGTGAAAGTAATTTTAAGTGGTCGTTATCTATTTCTGATGGAGATCCCATAAGTAAATCCTCTCCAGATTGATTTAATGGGAAACAAATGACTTCTCTGATATTTGGTACGTCTGCTAATAACATAACTATGCGATCTATTCCTGGAGCAATTCCTCCATGTGGTGGTGCTCCAAATTTAAAAGCACGAGTTAAAGCTTTAAATTTTTCATCAACCATTTCTTTGGTATATCCTGCTATGGAGAATGCTTTATACATAATATTGAGCTTATGGTTACGTATTGCTCCACTTGATATTTCTATACCATTACATACTATATCATACTGATATGCTAGTATGTTTAGAGGATCTTGGTTTTCTAATGCTTCTAGTCCACCTTGTGGCATTGAAAAAGGATTATGAAAAAAGTTTATGGATTTTTCTTTGTGATCGTATTTAAAGTATGGGAAATCAATTACCCAGCAGAATTTAAAGGTGTTTTCTTCTATTAAATTTAACTCCTTACCTAATAAAGTTCTAACTTCTCCTGCAAATAAAGCAGCTTTATCTGCTATTTCTGAGACAAAAAATACGCTATCTCCAGCTTTTATATTACAGATAAGTTTTATATTATCTAAACGATCTTTATCTAGAAATTTAGCTATTGGTCCTTTTGCTAAAGAGTCATCAATAAAAGTAATATATCCTAAACCTTGTGCACCAAGTGTTTTTGCAAATTCAATTTTACTATCGAAAAAGCTTCTAGGATTATGTGCAGTATTTGGGGCAGGGATTGCACGTACTACCATCCCTTGTTTTATATTTGAATTAAATATTTTAAACTCAGAATCTCTAAAAATTTCTGTTACATCTTGAATAACTAATGGGTTACGTAAATCTGGTTTATCTGATCCATAATATAACATTGCATCATGATAAGATATTTTAGGAAATTCTTTATTAATGGTCTTATTGGAAAATTTGCTAAATATATTTATCATTACTGGCTCTATGATGTTGAATATATCTTCTTGAGTTACAAAAGACATCTCAATGTCTAGTTGATAGAATTCTCCAGGTGAACGATCTGCTCTTGCATCTTCATCTCTAAAACATGGTGCAATTTGAAAATATTTATCAAAGCCACTTACCATCAATAACTGTTTGAATAGTTGAGGTGCTTGAGGTAAAGCATAAAATTTTCCATGGTGAATTCGGCTTGGAACTAAATAATCTCGTGCTCCTTCAGGGGATGATGATGTTAATATTGGAGTTTGTATTTCAATGAACCCCATATTTTCCATACTTTTTCTTATTTCTGTAATCACTTTAGATCTTAAAATTATATTATTTTTTACTTTATCTCGTCTAAGATCTAAGAACCTATATGTTAACCTAATATCTTCAGAATAATCTTGCATAGATGCAATATTTATTGGTAGGATCTCTGATGCTGTTTCAATATTGATAGAACTCACTATAACTTCTATAGATCCTGTATCTAATGTCTCATTGATAGTAGAACTATCTCTTGCTTTTACTATTCCTTTTATTGTGATTACACTTTCAAGTCTTAAAGTAGTAATTAATTGAAAGATTGTAGTATCAGAGTCATTAAATACTAATTGTGTGATTCCATAATGATCACGTAAGTCTACAAAAATAATTTTTCCATGATCACGTTTTCTATATACCCACCCTGAAAGTGTTACTGTTTGATCAATGTGTTCTTCTCTTAATTCATTACACAAATGTGTTCTATATACGTTCATAATATGTTAGTGCAAGTTCATTTGTACATAGTATATACATTGAAAAGTATTTTTGGTAGGGTTATTAATTATATGATAGTAAAATTTATTTATTAAGATGGTAGCAAATTTTAAAATATAGATACCTTAGTTATTTATACAGTGTTGATAAATTTTTTATGGCAAAGTGCTATGTATTTGGAAAAATGTACGTTACTTTCTTAACATATATGATCCATATTGATTGATGTGTTATGGAATAATAAAATTTTTGGTATGGTGATTACTATATAATCTAGACCTGTTGAAATGAGCTAACTAAATAACGCATATAACAAATATTGTACAACAATGCTTACCTGTACAGGCCGTTTTCTTATCTCTCTTTCTTGAAAAATATACAGTGATTTACTTTATAACATAACTACTAACACTTACTCCTGAATGTTTAAGTAATAGTAATTATTTTCTTAGAGGTAAGGTGTTAGCTTATTGTGATTGCTATATAGATAAGTTTAGTATCTAGTTCATCCTAATGTTAAAACATATGAAAAGTTTGTGACTTTAAGAAAATATGTTTTGTATCCTGAAAGAAATATGTAACTGGAGCATCTTATTCTTTAATATCATTGACTATTGATGTTATCGTTTCTGTGTATTAAATAGTAACTTTGATGTTGATAGGTTTATTTTGAATATTATTGTATGGTGTAAAAAAATATGATATGTAAAGTTTAAGTTCTTAGTATATTTTATTGTGTAATAAATATGTTTATTCTAGAGGTTAGTATTATCTTATGAATTAATTAGATATTAGTTAATGAACTTTTAATGTTATAATTATAAGTAATTAAATATTTCGGAAGTATTAAAAATTATATTATAATACGAAAATCTAAAATATTTTACTATTTACACACTGTAAAAAGTTGTATAGCATGAGTTTGTCGCTTTTCTGTTAATTTGACTTTTTTGAAGTTATGCGTTTTTTTATTAATTTGTTATTAGTAGCTTTACTTCTCATAAATCAAACTGGTTGTTCTGGGATAATGGCAGGACTTGCTGTTACTACAGGTGCGATCATTACATTACAAGATAAGTCAATTGGTGATACTATAGATGATACTGCAATATTGATTAGAATTAATAAAGAATTATTTAATGCAGGTTTGTTTCCAATAGTTACAGTTAAAGTTAGTGAAGGACGTGTATTATTGATTGGTAATGTTAAATCGTCAGAAGATCAAATTAAGGCTGAAAAAATTGCTTGGCATCAGAAAGATGTAAAAGAAGTTGTTAACGAAATAGTTGTAGATAAGGAATCTATTAACATAAAAGAAGCTGCTGTTGATGCTATGATTAGTGCTCAAGTTAAAGCACGTATTCTATCTCAAAGTAAAGTTAGATCAATGAATTATAGTGTTAATACTGTTAATGGTACTGTCTATTTAATGGGAATAGCTCAAAATCAGGCGGAATTAGATAAAGTAGTCGCAATTGCACGAAAGGTGAAAAAGGTAAAGCAAGTAATTAGCTATGTTAGATTAAAGGATAGCAGGTTACGTAATAATCAAAACTCTTAAAAGTATGGAAGTTTAGGTTAGGGATTTAAACTTTATATAAGTGATGTATCATGAAATGAACTATCATATGTTTTTAAGGAAGATAGATCAGGAAATTATGTGTTCTGATAAGTATTATGTGTATCATATTCATGATGTGTTTATCAGTGTTATTCGAACATAGATGTTGATTAAATACGTCATTAAGTATGTTAGTTTTTGTAGTATACTTATGAATAAATTATTCTCTTAGTAAGACTTTGTATTTACCGAGTGGTTATATTATATAATTTCTATTAGATAGTAAAATAAATTTGAGTAAATCGTTAGATGTGTTTAGATAATCTGTTGTGATATATGTAAGAAGTATAATTTAACTATGTGAATTTCTTATGTAATTTATGTAGTGTATTTATAAGTAAATTATATCAATAGTAACTATCTTATTTTTTGTATGTTTTATATGTATTTTAAATAAATAGGAGTGTAAATTAAGGAGATAATTTGAGGCATTTTTTATATATATGTTTACTATCATTAGTGCACATAGATTTGATGAGAAATAAACCAATAACTATATGAGTCAATTATCCAATTAATAACTGTTTTGTATTTATAGTGGTTTATACATATTTTTACCAAACTAATAAGATAGTACGTTGTTATGTGTATTTTATATTATTATTAAACGTACATTATTTATAGAAAATGAATCATTCATATATTAATTTTATCTATTTTAAAATATTAAAAAAAGTAAGTAATCTGAGTGGTCAATACTGTATATTCATGATAAATGTGTTAATTGAATGATATATGTTACCCGATTAAAGCTAACATTTTTATTTTATATTTAGTTGTATGATTCAAGTATAAATTTGGTGAGGATTTGATTGAAGTAAATTTCAATACTTAATTAGCTGTATACCAGTTAAATTTATACAAAAGATATAAATTTTTGGTATTTAATTATTCTTGCTTAGTAAATTATTTTGCATAATCCCTATGAAGCTGTGTTAGTATTATATAAAGAAAGAAGATTAAGTTAAATAAATTTACAAGAGAAATAAGGATGGCGTTAGTTGTTGCTTTTCAGATGGATAGGGATGTAGTTGTTGGTAAAGATGTATCAGTAAAATTCATACAAGAAGCGCAAATAAGAGGACATACTGTATTTTTTTTTACTCCTGATAAATTGGCAATAAAAAACAATATTCCAGTTGCTAGTGCTTGTTTAGTTACTGTAGAACAGGAAAAACTGAAGTTTGAGAATGTACAAGAGTTATTTCTTGAAGATATGGATATAATATTTATTCGTCAAAATCCACCTTTTGATATGCGCTATATTACTTCGACTTATATTTTAGAAAAACTGACAAAGCCACTTGTAATAAATGATCCTAAATTTCTAAGGGATTATCCTGAAAAACTGTTACCACTTTTATTCGATGATTTTATTCCAGATACTCTAATTACTGAAGATTATTCTATGTTGCAAAATTTTTATTATGAACATAAGGATATTATATTAAAACCTCTATATAGTTATGGTGGAAATGACGTAATTAGGATTAATAATAATGTTGATATTAAGGTAATAGTTGCACTGATGATAGAAAAGTATAAATGTCCTATTATTGCTCAACAATTTATACCTAATATTAATAATGATAAAAGAATTTTGCTATTAGATGGTAAACCTATAGGAGTCTTTAGGCGTAGAATATTATCTGCTGGAGAGGTAAGAACTAATTTGCGAGTTGGGTCAGTTGCAGAACCTGCTGAATTATCAGATCGAGATTATAATATATGTTTAGCAATAGAGGATAAGTTAGCTTTGAAAGGCTTGATATTTGCTGGAATAGATGTGTTAGATGGATATTTAATTGAAATTAATGTTACGTCTCCTTGTGGAGTTTTGGAGGTTAATAAGTTATATAATGTATGTTTAGAAAAAAAATGTTGGGATTGTTTTGAAAAAAAGTTTTATGCAAGATGTGGTTATGTATAGATCATTTATTTGGTGAACTAAAGTTATATATATGTACATGTTTTTTATATTATAATTTAATTCTTTCAATATTAACAACATTACTATCTTGAGTATGTTTGTATGAATTTAGTGATGATGTGGATATATTTATCTAGGTAATAATTTTATGTCTTATCAAAATATGTCATATGTGTTTTATAAACTTCATAATATATATACATTCATGTAAGAAATCTTTATCTATAGTTTTGATAATAATATGAATATAAAGTATCATTATTAACCATACTTCTCAAATTACGTATAACAGGGGAGTTACCGACTATTTCATAATCCTCAAATGCTGATTTCAACTCATCATTTTCTCTACGTAATCTACCAGACTCTATAGCTCTCTTTACAACTAACTTTAATCTTCCTTCTGTAAAAGGCTTTTCTATATAATCATAAGCACCCATATGCAGAGACTTTACAGCAGTGGCAATATTACCATGCCCACTAATCATAATAACAGGCAAATAAGGATACCTTTCTTTAAGCTTTTCCAGTACACTTAATCCATCAATATCAGATCCTCTTAACCATATATCCAATAATACAACATCAGGCTCTTTTTCATAAGCCATCTTGATCGCGGATAAACCATCAACTGCTAATTTAGTGATATAATTATCACACCTAATATATCATTATTAGTTCCATAGGTAAGTTTTTATTATAGATAGACTGAGATCAGTATTTTTAAATAAAATTTTTTTAATAGTTGTTTTAAGAAATATTCTTATTTGATGTGAGGTTTTCGAATAGGGTGTTGTAGTTTAAAATGATCTTAATTATATATGATAATTATTGTTGTAAGTTGATTGTAATATTATCAATGCGTAATCAGAATTTGGTAAAGTTATGAACCTGATTTCTTTGATTAAAAATATATTAATATTTATAGATTTGCCAAAACAGCGAATTTTATATATAAAAACTTTTTAGGGTTAAATAATATTCACTATGGTATATGTTAAATAAGTTTCTTATTAAGTGAATTAAGTTTGTTTCTTTATTTCTAGTAATAGTTCATATAGAACTTAGTTTTTATATTATTTTATTATAATATATTATATTTTTGATATTGTCTTTAGATTTCATATAATGTTGTATACTTAAATGGTACTATAACGTTATTTATGAGCATATATTTTATTTGTATTAGAAGAGTTAGGTATTCTGTTGTTATGCTCAGCTTTATATAGGTAACATCGTAAATCTAATACTGTAAGAATTATTCTACTTTTTGTGATATAGCAATCAGTGGATAGTTTATCTATTAAGTATGGAATAGACATTTTATATAATTATGTTATTGGTGATTTATGATAAATTAGTGGAATATTTAGATTGAGGAGTATTATGGTGTTATGAAAGAGACTGATGATCTTAATAATGTAAAGGAGTATCAATTTTCGGATAATGTTGAAGATTTTGCTACTTCTAAGGTAAATAAAAGAAAGATACGTTTTTCTTACAAAGGTTTAATCATAGCTATTGCTGTTAGTGTTACTATAACTTGTTTTATAACAACTAAAGTCACTAGTAAGTTTGATAATTATTCTCTTGTTATGTTATATAGGTTGTCAGATCAATTAGTCAATTGTGGATTTACTGTTGATAAAATATTGATTGATGGTAATGAATATGTAAGTTCTGATGAAATACGTAAACTTGTTGATGCAAGGTCTATCTTTTTTGTACCTTTGGCTGATTTGAGAAACAAAATAGAGTCTAGTCATCCATGGATCAAAAGTGCCTCAGTTAAGAGGCTATTACCAAATACTTTACAGATAACAGTTCAAGAATATTCTGCTTTTGCAAATTGGTATCATGATAACAAAAATTCTATCATTGATAGTTTTGGGCATGTTATTGTTGATAATTGTAGTATAAGGGATGATTTGACTTCAATACATGGAGATGGTGCGTTAACTCATTTAGATTTTATACGTGAAGTAGTCAATGATAATACTCTTGTTGGTGGTATGGTTTCATCTATCACATATGTTGATAGTCATTGGTGGGATATTATTTTGTCTAGTGGTTTAAATATAAAATTACCTAATAATGATCCTTATGCTGCTTGGCGTGAGTTATTGAATATCTATAAAGCTTCAAGTGAGTTTTTGGTATGGAAAACTATAGACATGCGTGTTCCAGGGAAGGTTAATATAATGAAATAATTTATTAATAATTAGTTACTATAGGTTTACAAAGTTGATGATAAGTTTTTTATTAAGTGTTTTTATTTTTCTTTTTGGATATATAGGAAACCTATGCTTGATAAATTAGTAATAATAGTAACTAATTTTTATAATATGTTTAAATTTATAAGTAAAAAATAATGAATTTAATATATTGGTTGTTGATCATTAGTGTGTGTGGTAGTATTATGAGGTGTACTTTAAAGGAGTACATTGTGTTTGCAGTATTTCATTAGTATTGTAGGTAATTATGGCACAGGATTTTGAAATGTCCAAGGAAAGATTGTATATTTCTGAAGTATTAGTTGTTGATGATGAAGTTGATATCAGAAATCTAATAAAAGATATATTAAGTGATGATAATTATGTCACTAAATTAGCAGTTGATGGTTTATCCGCGATCAAGATGGCTTATGAAAAAGAGCCTGATGTTGTATTATTAGATATATGGTTAAGAGGATCTGATATTGATGGATTAAGTGTACTGGAAAAGCTTAAAGAAAGGTATCCTTATTTGCCTGTTATTATGATTAGTGGGCATGGTAATATTGCCACTGCTGTAAAGTCTCTGCATATGGGTGCTTATGATTATATAGAAAAGCCTTTTACAGAAGGAAGATTAAAGTTAGTTGTAAAGAGAGCTATAGAGTCTGGTAGATTACGTAGAGAAAATGATGAGTTGAAATCAGCATTTGAGGATTATGAAATAGTCGGTAACTCCCCTGTTATACGTAATTTGAGAAGTATGATTAATAAAGCAGCTACTACATCGAGTCGTATACTCATTACTGGTTCGCCAGGTGTTGGAAAGGAAGTAGTTGCTAGGCTAATACATAAAAAATCCAAGGGGTATGATACTCCATTTATATCTATGTACTCATCTATGCTACCAGCTAATAATTACTTGGTTAATATATTTGGTAGTGAGGAAAGTAATAATATATTGTCTCATAGAGTACCTCCTCATATTGGAATTATAGAGCAAGCAAATCATGGTACGTTATTTATAGATGAAGTAACAGATTTACGATACGATACGCAATTAAGATTACTCAGATTATTACAGGAGGGAAAAATATATAGGGAAAATAGTAAGATTCCTGTTAGTATAGATGTGAGAATTATTGTGTCTTCTTCCAAAGATATTGAAAGTGAAGTAAAAGCTGGTAGGTTTTGTGAGGATTTATATTATAGATTAAATGTCCTTCCAATTAGAGTACCGTCTTTAGTAGAATATTGTACAGATATACCGGAATTGTGTAGGTATTTTATGAATAGCATCTGTAAAAAAATAGGTTTGTGTACTCATGTATTAAGTGATGAAGCTTTAATAGCAATGCAGTCATATGAATGGCCAGGTAACTTAAGACAATTACGTAATGTTATAGAATGGATTTTAATTATGAAATCTCCTAAGGAGATGATTACAGCAAAAGATTTACCAGTAGATATAGTATCTAATTCGCCTATTAATGATGTTTTAAGTGCTAAAGTTATTTCTGTACCATTACGTAAAGCTCGTGAAGAATTTGAAAGACAGTATTTAAAAACTCAGTTATCTCGTTTTGGAGGTAATGTATCACGAACTGCTGAATTTGTTGGAATGGAACGTTCAGCATTACACCGTAAATTGAAAATTCTTGGATTGTGTAATGTTTCTGAATAAACATTGCATGTATAATTATTTATGTATGAATTATGAAGTCATTTTTTTTAAAAGGATATGATATATTATAGAATTTGATAACTATGTGTTGGTGAAGTATATATAATTCTTGAATTTGTTATAATGGAACTTTGAGTTTTGTTGTTGAAATTGGAAATTTTGTAATTGTATAAATATACATAACTATTTTTCTTTATTATTTGATGTGTGCTGTAGGGATATCTTACTTAGGTATGATATACTATTGGTTCCTATGTTTAGAGTAGGTGGTTATATTAGAAATTTGTTTAATTTATTTGACGTGTATTGTATTTTCTTCATCTTGTTGCAAGAATGTGTATTTTAACCTTCTTGGGTAATTAGCAATTTTATCAAGAACTAATGGGTATAAAAAACAGTTTATCATATTTTATGTTTGAAATATGTCAAGGGTGATAGAATCTATTATGTCAGGACATCTGTGTAATATTACGTAGTAAATAGGTGTTTTAGTAATTTAATATAATATATGTATTGGTTCTTTTTATTAGTTATTTTATGTAAAATTATGTTCATTATATCATGATGTAGTGAGAAAGTGTGCAAACATATTATTTTATAAATAAGTAAAAGTTTAATTTGACTTATTTATAATCTGATAACAATTGGTTAATTGAGATAGGAGATAGGAGATAGGAGATAGGAGATAGGAGATAGGAGATAGGAGATAGGAGATAGGAGATAGGAGATAGGAGATAGGAGATAGGAGATAGGAGATAGGAGATAGGAGATAGGAGATAGGAGATAGGAGATAGGAGATAGGAGATAGGAGATAGGAGATAGGAGATAGGAGATAGGAGATAGGAGATAGGAGATAGGAGATAGGAGATAGGAGATAGGAGATAGGAGATAGGAGATAGGAGATAGGAGATAGGAGATAGGAGATAGGAGATAGGAGATAGGAGATAGGAGATAGGAGATAGGAGATAGGAGATAGGAGATAGGAGATAGGAGATAGGAGATAGGAGATAGGAGATAGGAGATAGGAGATAGGAGATAGGAGATAGGAGATAGGAGATAGGAGATAGGAGATAGGAGATAGGAGATAGGAGATAGGAGATAGGAGATAGGAGATAGGAGATAGGAGATAGGAGATAGGAGATAGGAGATAGGAGATAGGAGATAGGAGATAGGAGATAGGAGATAGGAGATAGGAATTTGTTTATATAATTAGCTAGGAAATTTTAAGTTATACTTAAGTTTGTTATGTAATATGTTACATACTTAGTTGGGTGTTAACGGGATGGGTATTTGACTGCTTTTTATATGTGTGGTGAACGTTGTATGTTATATTTTTGACCGTTTATTTATCATTGTGTTGAAATTATCAAAGGATGATTAGACTAAGATAATATATTTGATATGGCTTTATCTAGTGATATATTCTCATGTAATAAATTGTAAATAGATATACAAATTGGTAGTTCTACATTAAGTTTTTTTGCTAATGATATCAGTGGTTTTACAGTGCTGGTTCCTTCAACAAGCTTTAGGTTGTGATCTATTAATGTATTTATGTTTCTACCTTTTCCTATTTCTAGTCCAAAAGCCATATTGCGTGAATGTTCTGTTGTACATGTTAATATTAGATCTCCAAGACATGATGGACCAATTAATGTATGAAGATCTATTGAATGATTTTTTGCTATATATAGTGTTTTAATTTCATTCATGCCTTTAGTTATAACAGTAGCAACAGCGTTATTACCTAAATTTTTTCCAGCGATTATTCCACATGCAATTGCAATTATGTTCTTTAATGCAGCTCCAATCTGTACACCTATAATATCTTGATGGTATATTATTTTTAGAACATCATTACTTATTTTTTCTATCAGTGATTCACCAAGTTCTTTATTATCGCCAGCAAGTACTATACTACAAGGAAGATGTTCTGCAATTTCTTTAGCAAAACTTGGACCAGATAGTATAAAAATTGGGTTATATTGTAAAATTTCTTCTGCTATTTCACTGGGAAATTTGAGTGATGTAATTTCGATACCTTTACTACAAATTAATATTGGAGTATTTTTACACATATGCTGTTTGTGTTGTATTTGTGTACATATGGTGCGTAATTGTTGTGTAGGAATAGTTAAGATAATACATGTATTGTTGTCAGATAATACTTCATCTATATTGCTGGTTGCATATATGTTGTCTGGTAGATGATATGTAGGTAAATATTTTAAATTTTTTCGGTAGGTGTTTATATGTGTAGTATTTCTATGATCACGTCCCCATAAGTTAACTGATATACCATGTGCTGACAGTGCAATTGCTATTGCTGTGCCAAATGATCCTGCACCTAAAATACTGATTTTCATTTTCTACCTAATTTATATCAAGAAACCAGTCAAAAATTATATATTATTTATTGTATATTATCTAGTGTTAAGAAATGTGTTACTATTGTTAATCATGTCAGATGTGATATTATGCTAAATATGATGAGTAGTATAATAAATTTGAAATATATTAATAAGTTAAGTATCTCAGTATATTTGTAGTTCTTGCTAAAGACTATTGAGGATTTTTTTATTGATTGGATAGTATTATTATTTTGTTTTGATTGATTTTAAATATATGTCGAATAAAGAACTCTATGATATTGTAAATGATTGGAAAATATGGATGGAACAGGAGAAGAGGTATTCTTTGAATACAGTTGTTTCTTATGTAAGAGACCTTGATAAGCTTATAAAGTTCTTGCATAAGAGTACAGGGTGTTCTGTTACATTAAATGATCTTGTGCATGTTAAAATTGGAGATTTGAGAAAATGGTTTGCTTCTAGATATCAATGTGGAGTTGAAGCAGTTACCAATGCAAGGTCACTGTCTGCTTTGAGAAATTTTTTTCGTTATCTATCACGTATGTACTATATAGACAGTCAAGCAGTGTTTTATTTATCTAGGCCACATCTTAAAAAAACATTACCTAAAGTATTAGCAGGATCTCATATTGAGATAATACTGAATTATTATAAACAATTACCGCAGAATTGGGTAGATATGCGTAATTTTGCAATCATGATGTTGCTTTATGGATCTGGTTTCAGGATTAGTGAAGTAGTTAATTTGAAGTTTCAAGATGTTAGAGAAGATAGACTTTTTATTACTGGTAAAGGCAATAAAGAAAGAGTAGTACCTATTTTATCAATGGTATATAAAAGCTTATGTCAATATATAGAGTGTTGTCCATATTATTTGGGTGCACGACCTAGTAACCAATATATTTTTGTTGGAGTTAGAGGAAAAAAACTGAGTAGGACTCATTTTGCAAACATAATGCAAAAGCTTCGTGCTGAAATGGGGTTGCCTGATATTACAACTGCTCATACATTCCGTCATAGTTTTGCTACACATTTATTTATTGGTGGTGCTGATATTAGATCAGTTCAGGAACTACTAGGTCATACAAGTTTATCTACTACGCAAATTTATACTCATTTAGATCATAAGAGCATTATTGAGCATTATAAAGCTTTTCATCCTCAAATAGTAAAAAAGAATATTGATTATTAAAAATGTTTTGAACATTATTTGGTCATTGGTATCTTACTGTCTATACTATATATATTTTTTCAATATGTTATGTTAAATTTATATAGAAATAACTTAATAAATATCTACTTGATAGGTAAAGATAAAAAATATTGTCTTTTAACCTTTTGGAAATAGTTCTTAATTTTATTGGTAATGTTTTAAAAGTTATGTACTCGTTAACGTCTTATTTTATGTTATGAAATATATTGTGCTTAATTTATAGAAATTACTTAAATAGATATTTATTCGATTAGTACTTGTATAAAACATGGCTTATTTAGCTGTTAAATAAATTTCTTCATGGTTATTTAATATTACAGTATTTTGAATATTATAACTTATTGATGTCTTGTTTATTTTGTTTTAAAAAGCATTGTACTGAGTTTATATGGGAATAGCCTGGTAAATATCTATTCAGTAAGTAGGATATAAAATCATTATATTTTTAATACTTGAGGAAGATTCCTCATTGCTCAAGATGTTTTTAACGTTATGGTATACCAGTTTTTATTTTATATTTTGTGTTATTATAATGCTTATATTTCTATTTAATATTAAGCAGTTGTTTAGGTTGTCTATTCAAGTTTTATTAATCAGTTTGTTTTTTGTATTGTGTAATATGTACTAATATAATAAAGGTGGTTTTAAAGGATATATACCATGTATATAGTGTCATCTTTGAATGCTTATATTTCTATTTAATATTAAGCAGTTGTTTAGATTGTCTATTCAAGTTTTATTAATCAGTTTGTTTTTTGTATTGTGTGATATGTACTAATATAATAAAAGTGGTTTATTAAAGGATATATACCATGTATATGGTGCCATCTTTGTTAGTAATGGTGTATAGATATATTATTTGGTTATAAAAAAGAAAAGATCTTGTTCTAAATCTATAGAAATTTTATATGAGGTTTAACATTTTATATATATGAAGTATGAAGTAACAATGCTAAAGATTGCTTATGTTCTTGATTTTATTTGTGATAAGTAAACATATATTCTTTAACTTAGTATATAGGAAATTCTGTTGATAGTATGTGCAGTTTAATTCTGTGTGAGGTTTAACATTTATATATTGAAGTATAAGTAACAATGCTAAAGATTGCTTATGTTTTTGATTTTATTTGTAATAAGTAAACATATGTTCTTTATGAGTATATGGGAAATTCTGCTGATAGTATGTGCAGTTTAATTCTGTGTGAGGTTTAACATTTATATATTGAAGTATAAGTAACAATGCTAAAGATTGCTTATGTTCTTGATTTTATTTGTAATAAGTAAACATATGTTCTTTATGAGTATATGGGAAATTCTGTTGATAGTATGTGCAGTTTAATTCTGTGTGAGGTTTAACATTTATATATTGAAGTATAAGTAACAATGCTAAAGATTGCTTATGTTCTTGATTTTATTTGTAATAAGTAAACATATGTTCTTTATGAGTATATGGGAAATTCTGTTGATAGTATGTGCAGTTTAATTCTGTGTGAGGTTTAACATTTATATATTGAAGTATAAGTAGCAATGCTAAAGATTGCTTATGTTCTTGATTTTATTTGTAATAAGTAAACATATGTTCTTTATGAGTATATGGGAAATTCTGCTGATAGTATGTGCAGTTTAATTCTGTGTGAGGTTTAACATTTATATATTGAAGTATAAGTAACAATGCTAAAGATTGCTTATGTTTTTGATTTTATTTGTAATAAGTAAACATATATTCTTTAACTTAGTATATAGGAAATTCTGTTGATAGTATGTACAGTTTAATTTTCTATAGTGAATGTCGGATATTATCTATGTATTGGATATTTTCTATATGATTTTTGTTATGAGTATATATTTCCAATTAATATAAAAAACTCTTAATTATATTAAAGAATGAAAATTATGTAGGATATTAGCATTATATGTTTATACTATCAGAGTGAAAATAATATCATAGAAAGTTTTTATGTATTGTGTCCCATAAGTGTGTTTTAGCATATTAGTAATCAGGGTATATACACTTAGATACATTATTAATAAATTATATACAGTTAAAATTTACATATAATATTAGTAAAAATCGTACATTTGTGTTATGTGGTTATGAAGAATTATTTGATTATGTTATAATGATTTTTTGAAAAGTTATATTTATCAGCACAATATATACTAATTTTCATAATATCAAGAGAACTTATGATTGAATCATATATAGTAAGGTTGGTTCTGTTATTAGCATTGATAATAGTATATTAATAGCACATATACTAAAGATTTTATTACATAATATAGTGTGTTTACTTACATTGTTAGGGTTACAATGGATTTATGGTGTTGTCACATAATATATTATAAATTTATTATATGAGAGGTATTATGCCTTTCTTGTGAAGAAAATAATTTATAAATGTTATTTTTTTTGCGTTAATTCTGTTGAGTTAGTGTAGACTTTTATTTTATATGTAATACGGAATGTATTATAAAATATCTTATATATTAATTTATAAAGTTAAACCCTTTTTAGTATTAAACACATTAGTATATTGTATTGTTGGTTTTATAATTACAGTTGTTGAATGTTAAATAATTTTAAATTTACTGAAATAAAATTTGATCTCCAGTTATATTATCTGTAACTTTGCCAATTTTATATACAATCTCACCTGTAATTTCTAACATGGATAATATTTGATCTTCATGTTCTTGTGGTACAATTACTACCATTCCAATACCACAGTTGAAAGTTTTTAGAAGTTCTGTCTGTGATATTTGTACTGTAGTTTTTAACCAATCAAATATTTCTGGCATTTTCCATGAATTTAGACTAATTTGTGCTGATAGATGATTGGGTAGAATGCGTGGTATGTTGTATATAAAACCTCCACCAGTAATATGTGCTAATCCACTGATTAATGGTATTATTGATAGTAAGCTGTTAACATAAATTTTTGTGGGAATTAATAAATAACTTCCCCATGTTTCATCTGACCAAGGACATGTGTCCTGATAATTTATATGATATTCATCTATGATATTTCTTATAAGAGAAAATCCATTTGAGTGTAAACCACTTGATGCTAATCCAATAATTGTGTCTCCAATTTTGATATTTTTGGTTTTTGGTAAAATATAATCTGCTTCTGTAATTCCAACTGAAAAACCGGCAATATCATATTTATTATTGTCATACATTCCAGGCATCTCAGCAGTTTCTCCACCTATTAAGGCTACATTTGCTTCTTTGCATCCTTTTGCTATGCTACTAATCACTTCTAAAGTAGTATTATGGTGAATTTTCCCTGTTGCAAAGTAATCTAAAAAAAATAATGGTTCTGCTCCTTGTGCTAAAACATCATTAACACACATTGCTACTAAATCTATTCCTATGGTTGTATGATTATTGGTATCTTGAGCTATGCATAATTTTGTACCTACTCCGTCAGTTGATGATACTAAAATTGGATTGCGATATTGTTTTATTTTAGATATATCAAAAAGTGCTCCAAAAGATCCTATATTACTGACTACACCTAGTCTGGATGTTGAAGATGCAATTGGCTTAATTTTTTCTACTAAACTATTACCGGACTCAATATCAACACCGGCACTTGAATATGTTTTCATGAATGCCTTAAATAATGGAAAATCTTTATATTTAGTTAATTAGCATAGCATTAAATACTTGTACTTCATATAAAAAATTGTTTACTAGTTAATAAAGTTATTTTTTTTATATGTTGACATATAGAAACGTTATATAAAATTTAGGATTTTTATGCAAAATAATGATGTTTTATCAAATATTGAGTTAATATCTGCAAGATTATTGCATGATTTGGCTGGATCAGTGGGTGCTATAGTAAATTATATAGAATGCTTAGGTGATGATGAAAGTTTATCCGGGAGTATGATGCCTCTACTTTCTGATGCATCTAATGATGTAATGAATAAGTTTAAGTTGCTAAAGCAGGCCTATAGTATTTCTGATGATAATGGTGATTTTAATAGTACCAAGTGTAACATAGAAAATTATCTAACAAGAAAAAAAGTTATTCTTGAATGGAATGTTAATGTACAGATTTTTGATGCTGAGTTGATTGAAAAGATTAATAAACTACTGACTAATATGGTTATGGTACTCATGCTTTTTGTAATTAATGGGAATAGAGTAAAGATAATGTTGTCTAGTATGAGTGATGGTCATCTATTAATTGAAGTGATTGCAAATGCACAAATTATAGAAATGCATGAAAGTATTAAGAGTATTCTTAATGGAGATATAACTTCTGTAGAGTTAACAACTAGAAATGTTCAAGTCAGTTTTCTTATGTTACTTATCAGTAATTATAATGCACGTATTGCATATGATGTACAACAAACTGTATTTAAATTTATTGTTGATTTTCCATTATAAATTAAGCGTAAGAGAGTGCAATTTGTGTGTAAATAATTTTCAATGGTAACATCTTATATCATTATAATTTGGGTTTAAAGTTGTAATATTATTATAATATATGTTGTGTAGAAATGTTTATATGGTTAAATAAAACCAGTTTTTTAGTAGATTAGTATTAAATCAGTGATCTAAGGTAGGAGGGGGTAGTATCAATCTATTCAGCTTGATGTTATATTAATATTAGTAAAGGGTGTGTATTAGTAGAATTTTACTGACAGTATTCCATGATGTTATTAAAAAAAAAATTTATTATTAATAGTATATGGAATATATGATATGTTTAGAGTTATAGTACATGTGTTATTATTATAATTGTGTTAATCTTATAAAATGATGTAAAACTCTATAGATCGAGAGCATCTTTTAAAGATATAAGGTTATATAAAATGTTTTAGCAATATATCATTAGAAAAATTAATATTTATTTATGTTGATGGTTGTATACCAAACTTTGATATCATTAATCTATTGTTTGTTTTTTAGCCGGTTATGTAATACTGACTTTGTTTATTATTATCAGTGCTTTTGTAATAGATGTTTGTATAATGATAAGAATCAATCTTTATAGATTTACTCAGAATATAGTTTAATGGTAGTTTTTTTTATAGGTTATTCTCTAGTTCTGTATTGTATAAATAAACCATGTATTATTATATTTAAAATTCTGTGATATTGAATCTGATCTAATATTTTAACTAATATTTGTAGTGAAGTTGGTTTATTGTACAAATTAGTACACATTATATTCAAGATGCCTTGATTAGTCATTATAACTCGGTATTAGCATCTTTTATAGACCCTCCTCCAATTTCTTGTTGAGCAATGAATAGTATCTTATTTATTTTATTTATTAGTTCTGTGGCATCAATTTCGTTATACATTTGAGCATAACCTATTGATATTTTTGCATGAAAGTTTTGTAAGCTGTTATTTATACTTTTATGTAACCTTGAGACTGCTGAGTATGCATATTCAGATTTACATCCTAGTAATATGCATATTATTTTATGTTCTCCAATGTAACCAGTTATATCACTTTCTCTGATGTTTTTGTGTAATAAATCTATGGTATTTTTTGTTAAAATATCGATGTTCTTACTGTTATGTGGAGGATCTATACTTAACATTGCAATAGTAGCTCTCATATTGTATTTATGTAGAAAATCTAAGATGATCTTAATCTCCATAATTGTTGATGATTCATCCATAATTTCGAATACTGGATGCATTGTATATATTGTATTGTTAGATATAGATTTTCTAAATATATCAAGTTTTTGAGAAATAGTAGTGTCACGTATTAAGAATTCATAATTTATTATATTTCTATCAAAATTAGCTGTACGAAAAATTTTTGCTTTTACTGTTATATTCTTATTATTTTTTCCTATAAAAGTTAAATTATTCATTTTAGATATAATATCAAATAAGTCAGTTCCATCATTTGTGTATTCTAACTCATTGTTCATATCTTCTACTAGATTTTTATTTAGGATTGTTGATAGTGGTTTATTAGAGAGTTCAGAATTTGTATAATTGAGAAGAAGTTCTGCTGACTTATTAAGACTAGTAATCATTAAATTTTTAGTACTATTGTCTTGTTGTACTGATATTACAGAATCATCAGATCTTCTTGCAACTATGAAATCATTCATATTTTTCTCGTATTTATGAATTTTTAAGAATTAAAAACTTTTTATTATTTTGTGTGTATATAAATTTTACTTTTACTCTTTAATTTATGATGCATAATTAATGAATTATTCATAAGGTTACTTAATAAAGTACTAAGGTCTCTGTATAACATGAATATGATAATGTAATAAGGTAGACTTATAATAGGTTACGACATATAATTCTAATATTAATGGTGTAAGTAATATTGTTAATGTTAGATTTGTTAAGTATAAGATATACTATTTTATAGTAGATGTATGTTGTGTAGTTATTAACAGACATTAGGTGTTATTGCTGTAGAGCATCAAATATGGATTTCATATACTTACTTAATTAATATCCAAACGCTATTAAGAAATATTATGTATAATTAAATTGTATGGTTAAGATTTCTGACCTAATACCTGACCATGCCATAAGCTTTCAAGCTGATAATATTCACGTACTTCTGGCCTGAAAATATGAACTAGTATATTATGAAAGCTCGCTATTACCCAATTACCTTCCTTTAATCCTTCAATTGATACTTTTTCATATGGTTTGATTGCTTTTCTGACTTTTTCTGCTAAGGATTTTACATGATAGTTTGACTGTCCTGAAACAATAATTAGATATTTAGCTAAGTTGCTTATGTTGCCAATATTAATGGTAACAATATTGGTTGCTTTGTGTTGATCAAGTATGGATATTACTAAATCTTTCAGATCTTCTTCAGAACTGAATACGATGTTAGACTCCTTTGGATTCATGACTCCTCACGTTTATTAAGCTTAGTTATTACATTTTATCATATATTGGATATAATACAAACTATTATAAATGTACTAAAAGTAGTATACTTATATTTAAATATATATATATTAAGATTATCCTGTATTATAGTGTAAGTATTAATTTTTTGATACATTATAAGCAATATTTATAGTATACTTTAACAAGTATAATTAGGTTAATTTATGAATATAAAAATTTTACTATTCTCTGTAGTTGTAATTATCCTACTTTATAGTAATGTGTCTTTCTGTCAGGAGAATTATACAATTTTTCGTGATAGTGAAGTGGAGTCTGTAATAAAAAAAATGGCATTCCCAATATTTGTTGCTGCGAAGATTAATCCAGAAGCAGTTAGGGTATTCATTGTTGATGATAAGACGGTTAATGCTTATGTTACTGGAAATAATAATGACATATTTTTGAATTATGGATTGTTTGAGTTTTCAAAAGATCCTAATGTTCTTATTGGAGTGTTAGCTCATGAAATTGGTCATATATCTCAAAAACATGTTTTACTACGTAAAGATAAAATACAAGATTCTATTATTATGTCTGGAATAGGTTATGTATTGGGCATTATTACTGCGATTACGGTAAATCCTGATGTTGGTCAGGCTATTGCCTTAGCTACCAATGATATTACAAAAAGGATGTTTTTTCTTTATAGTCGTTTACAAGAAACAGCAGCAGATCAGTGTGCATTACGTTACCTAGATAGTGCTGGATATAGTAAAGAAGGATTAATTAAAATGTTTAAACATTTTTACCTTTTAGAAGCACAATACAGAGGAAGTGTTGATCAATATTTATTATCTCATCCTCTTAGTAGTGATAGGTTATTGCAGATGCAAAATTACCATAATGTTAATAAGGTTAATGGATTTGAAGATGGGGATGTCAAAAAATTTCAGCGAATAGTGGAAAAAATGAATGCATTTTTTACACCTATAGATCTTTTATTAAATAATAATACAAGTATTGATCAATTGTCTCCGTACATGCAATCTATTATTTTTTATAGACAATCTAATGTTCCAAAGGCTTTAACAACGTTAGATAATATGATATCACAATCTCCAGAAGATCCTTATCTTTATGAATTGAAAGCACAGATTTTGTATAAAATTGGTGATATTAAGCAATCTATAGAGAATTATAAATTAGCTCTTCAGTTTTCTTCTGATGATATTTTAATGAAGCTTGAAATGTCACAAGCTTTATTATTATATGATCAGAAAGAAGCAGTGAATTTTTTAGAACAAGTAATATATAAAGAGCCAGATAATGTGTTTGCATGGAAACAATTAGCCATAGGATATGGTATGATGGGAAATTTAGGAATGTCCTACTTTTCATTAGCAAACAAGTCTTTTTTTGAATATAATAAAAAAGATTTTGAAAAATATTTTAATTTAGCTCAGCGATATCTTCCAAAGGATAGTGTATATTTAGAACACATACGCGATCTAAAAACTAATTTATGAAATCACTCTTAATATAATTATAGGTTATATTAGTTATTTTTTATTATGTGTGTATAAAAGTAAGTGTAGTAATGAACAATAGTAAATTGATAAATAGTACTGTGCAGGTACTATAAACCTGAATTTATTTATGAGTGTGGTAATTTTATGAGAATAATAAGTTTATTTTTATTGCTGGTTCTTATATTACAAGTATCTTGTAGTGCGATTTATGAAACTAGATCAAACTATGAAGCTCCAGACAGTGAAGTTGGCAAAGCATGTATACTTCAATGTAGTTACAATAAGAATGATTGCTATAGGCAATGTCAGGTTAAGTTAACAGATTGTCGATTAGCAGAGAAAATGATTGATGCACAAACTCGTCGTAATCCATTTATTAGTATAATAAACAATACTATCAGTAAAGGTAATGATGATAAAGAGGATAGTAATAATCCATGTGAGGATAAGAGACAAAAATGTATGAAATCATGTAAAAATGGTACTTTTTGTGATACTGAATGTGATATGCAATTTAATGTGTGTGATACTGAGCAACGAGTTAAAACTGATATGAGTTTTTCTTCAGGATCTTTTAAGCATGAAGTACAAAGTAGTAGTACCTCAAAATCTTTTGGAGCTGGTATAAAATCTGTAGTTCCTGTGAAACCTGTAAGTTTATGTAAGGTAAATGATTGTGATAGATTATGTAGGAGTGATTATGATTTATGTTTTACTGGTTGTGGTGGAAAAATTACTACTTACAGTAAGTGTGTAGCATTTTGTGATAAAAAATAATTTTCTTCTGTAAATTAGTGTTAAATAGTACTGCTGTGGCATATTAGATTAGATAGTTAAGTATAGATAAAAGGTGCTATTGTATTAGGATAATAACCTATAAATGTATTATAGCAATTTATGGTAAAAATAATTTTCTAATTTAAATATGCTACTTTAGTTTGTTAGTTTAGGTAACTAATATTATATATGAACGCTGTATTTTGTTAGTGTAATCAGGCGCATGTTTATAAGCATTTAGAATCTATTAGGGTAAATATTTGTGTTATAGCGTATTGTTTTAGGGAGAATAAGTTATGAAAATAGGAGATATTAAGTTTTATTTATAGTATTAATATCCGAGAATTTTATGGTATTTATTAGAAGGTGATCTATCAGTGTTGATATTAATCAAAGGATGTTGGTTATGTAGAGTTAGGTTATAAAAATGAAACGTTCTAGTGTTATTTGAAATGGTGAAAATTTATAAGCTAATATGTTTGATATTGATAGTAAAGAGTAATTTTAGTTTTGGTATACTACTGTGTTTATTGATTTATGTGGTTATGCTTATTTATGTATAAAATAAAAGTTATTATTTTGTTATTGTGGGGTAAAGTATTTATATAAATTTAAAAGCACTTATACGGCATTGTGTAGGGAGTAGTATTAATTAGCGATTGACACTATAACCCTAGTATATTGATTTACAAGGAATTTTCTAAATTTATATAAGATGTGAAAATAAATTTATTATATATATTGCAGGAATCAGTGAAGGAAAGTAATAATTTCTGAATAATATGATAAGTAATAAATATGGATTGCCAATGATATGGTGTAACTAAAAAACTTTTTATATCATCTTGTGTTTTTCATTCATGTTATTATGATCTGGTTATATATTTTTAAATATAATCTAATATAACTTGCTATACTAATACATATACTTATTATAGTACTGTTAATACTCTAAGTATTATATATATACTGAGTTGTAATATATAACTGCTTTATTAGGTTGACTTGCGTAGATTGAGAAGTATTTCCTGATATATATACGATTATATGTACTTAATGATAACACTGTGAATACTATAAGTGTCATCTATAAATATTGAGTATAATATAACTGCTTTATTAAGTTGACTTACATAGATTGAGAAGTATTTCCTGATATATATACGATTATATGTACTTAATGATAACACTGTGAATACTATAAGTGTCACCTATAAATATCGAGTATAATATAACTGCTTTATTAAGTTGACTTACATAGATTGAGAAGTATTTCCTGATATATATACGATTATATGTACTTAATGATAACACTGTGAATACTATAAGTGTCATCTATAAATATTGAGTTATAGTATATGACTGCTTTATTAAATTGATCTCACGTAGATTGAGAAGTATTTCCTGATATATATACGATTATATGTACTTAATGATAACACTGTGAATACTATAAGTGTCACCTATAAATATCGAGTTATAGTATATGACTGCTTTATTAAATTGATCTCACGTAGATTGAGAACTATTTCTTCAATTGATAGCTTTGATACTGGGTGAGGAAATCTTGCGTGAATATCAGAGAGTGGTACAAGTACAAAATCTCTATCTTGCATATGCTTATGAGGAATAGATAAAGTTTGTGAATCTAAGACTTTATCTCCCCATAAGATAATGTCAATATCTATACATCTAGGTGACCAGTATTCATTATTAAACCTGCCTATTTTTTTTTCAATGTATTTAACTCTTTCTAACATAAGATTTGGTGAAAGATTTGTATAACCTGATACTACCATATTCAGAAAAGGAGTATCCCAATCACTACTAGCATTTTCTGGTAATAGTGCCATGCTTTTATAGATATAAGAATATGTTTTGTTATATAAAGGTAACATATTTATAGCAGATTTAATATTCAATAACATACTGCCACAATTACTACCTAATGCTAGTACTACTATATCATAGTCAGGTGAGTAATCCATGTCTATAATTTAAGTTAAGCTATTACAAAGCATATAAATTATAGAATAGATTTTTGGTCGTTTCAATTTTTAAGTTGAGAAAAGTATTACATGATTTTAGTATTCAAATAATGTGTTACAATTAATAATGAGAGAACATTATATAATAGATATAAATTATATAATAAAATTAACAAAGATATTGAAATATTATGATAAATTTCTAATCTGATTATAAATGTATTTTTATGTTCCTTATATAGGATACAGTAGGTCTAGTATATAAATTCATTTTAAAGAAATTAGAAAAATAGATTTTGTATTATTTTTACTTATTTATTAAACAAGAAACTATAATCTGTATGGCTTAATAATTGAGTTGTAAAAAATATATTGTTCTTATGTATACATATGTATTATTAAAATATTAAGTTTTTTATAATTTTATTAGTGTATACATGTTTTTGATAATCACGATGCTGTAATATACCAAGATTGGATCAAGGTTCAATTATTAATGTAGTAGAATAAAAACAATAGTTTTATTACTTGTATTTTCATGTTGGTGGATTTCTTATAACTATGTTTCAGCTCATTTAGATTAACGTTATAGATATTTTCAGTAATGCATAATATCTATCTATGGTGTGTTAAAATTTATACATTACTAAGACTATTAAGGTAATAAAAGTAAAATTAATTACTAACTAAATATATTTTGCATTTGCATATGCTTGTATTTTCATATTGGTGAATTTCTTATAACTATGTTTCAGTTCATTTAGATTAACATTATAGATATTTTCAGTAATGCATAATATCTATCTATAGTGTGTTAAAATTTATATATTACTAAGACTATTAAGGTAATAAAAGTAAAATTAATTACTAACTAAATATATTCTGCATTTGCATATGCTTGTATTTTCATATTGGTGAATTTCTTATAACTATGTTTCAGCTCATTTAGATTAACATTATAGATATTTTCAATAATGCATAATATCTATCTATGGTGTGTTAAAATTTATACATTACTAAGACTATTAAGGTAATAAAAGTAAAATTAATTACTAACTAAATATATTCTGCATTTGCATATGCTTGTATTTTCATATTGGTGAATTTCTTATAACTATGTTTCAGCTCATTTAGATTAACGTTATAGATATTTTCAATAATGCATAATATCTATCTATGGTGTGTTAAAATTTATATATTACTAAGACTATTAAGGTAATAAAAGTAAAATTAATTACTAACTAAATATATTCTGCATTTGCATATGCTTGTATTTTCATATTGGTGAATTTCTTATAACTATGTTTCAGCTCATTTAGATTAACATTATAGATATTTTCAGTAATGCATAATATCTATCTATGGTGTGTTAAAATTTATATATTACTAAGACTATTAAGGTAATAAAAGTAAAATTAATTACTAACTAAATATATTCTGCATTTGCATATGCTTGTATTTTCATATTGGTGAATTTCTTATAACTATGTTTCAGCTCATTTAGATTAACATTATAGATATTTTCAGTAATGCATAATATCTATCTATGGTGTGTTAAAATTTATATATTACTAAGACTATTAAGGTAATAAAAGTAAAATTAATTACTAACTAAATATATTCTGCATTTGCATATGCTTGTATTTTCATGTTGCTGAATTTTTTATAACTGTGTTTTAGTGTATTTAAATTAATAATGTGCATATTGTTAATAATCAGGGTATTTGTATCACTGATTATACCTATGTTTGCATGTGCTATGTCTTTGAAAATAGTTTCAAATTTTTGTTTATTATGTGGGGCTATTGTTACTAAAATTCTACTTTGTGATTCTGAAAATAGGATTACTTTCTCTTTTATGCTATTATCTTCAATATTATGTGTTGGTACTAGTGATAAGTCAATTTTTGCTCCCAGTTCTCCTCCAATTAGTGATTTTATTAAACCTATAACTAGCCCCCCTAGGTTTAATGCAATTGCAGATGATATAATATTTGTATTAACTGCATTGCTATATAACTTGTATAGTTTTTTTGCATGTTTAGCACGTACTTGTGGAACATTATTATTTCCTAATCCGCTATATTTTTGGTATTCGGACCTTCCAAGTTCATCATATGTCACACCTAATATGTATATTAAATCTCCTGGATTTTTTACATCAAGTGTTATGGCATTGTGAATATTTTCTATTATTCCTACTGTAGAAATTAAAAGTGAAGGAGGAGCAGAAATGTTAATAGGTTCTCCTTTATTGTTATAACCTTTAAAATCATTGAACATGCTATCTTTTCCAGAAATGAAAGGTGTTTTGAAAATTTTTGCGTAATCATAACATGCTTGGGCAGCATTTTTTAATTGCCATAATCTTTTTGGATTTGTAGAGTCACACCAACAGAAATTATCTAATAATGCTAAGTGATGGAAATTTCCCCCGATTGCTATATAATTACGTATTGCTGTATCTATAGCACATGCAGCCATGTGGTATGTGCTGATTTCTCCATAGCTTGATCCTAATCCATGTGATTTTACTAATCCCCTTTCTGATGATAATATTGGTCTAATAACTATTGCTTCTCCATCTACTCGTCCTTTCCCTTGTATAGGTTTTATGACTGATGTTCCCTGTACTTCATGATCATATTGTGTAGAGATAAATTCTTTACTACATATATTCATTCTTTGCATCATTTCATTTAGCTCAGTGTCTAGTGGTTTATTATGTAATGTGTCTACTGCTGAGGATATTATGTTTGACCATGGTATGGTTTTTAGATGAGTTTTTGGTATACCGTTATGTAAGAAGTTTATATCTATATCCATAATAATGGAGTCATTATATGATACTACTGCTTTTTTTGTATTATTGAATGTTCCAATAATACTGATTTCAACATCATGCTTTTTCATAATTTTTTCAAATATTGGGAATTTGCTTGGAGGAATAGCTAATGTCATTCTTTCTTGTGATTCTGATACCCAAATTTCCCAAGGTAGCATATTTTTATGTTTTAATAATACTTTATTTAGTTCTACTTTAAATCCATTATTTCCCATTTCACCTATAGAAGATGATAGACCTCCAGCTCCATTATCAGTGATTGCATTATATAAGTTTAAATCTCTTGCTTCTTTAATGATAGCATCAGACAATTTCTTTTGTGTAATTGGATCACCTATCTGTACCACAGTACTGTTGCTATTATTTTCTGTTAGTGCATTGGATGAAAAGGTGGCTCCGTGTATGCCATCACGTCCAGTTCTACCTCCAGCTATTACTATATAGTCTCCATCTGCAGGTCCCTTTAGATGTGATGGAGTATTACCTATAATGCGTGGTATGATACCAGTGCATCCAACAAATACTAATGGTTTACTTTGGAATCTATCATCAAAATATACTGAACCTAGACCTGTTGGGATACCAGAACAATTTCCTCCTGAGTTAACTCCCTTGATTACTCCATTTATTATTGTTTCAGATGGTAACACGCTAACTGTACACATTTTATCTCGATATAACTCTTTTTCTGATTCAGAAAAACAAAAGTAATAAGCATTTAATATTGGTTTAGCTCCTTTACCAAATCCAATGATATCTCTATTTACTCCTAGTATACCAGTGATTGCTCCTCCAAATGGGTCAAGAGCTGATGGGCTATTGTGAGTTTCTACTTTATCTGCAATAATGAAATTATCATCAAATATTATTGCTCCTGCGTTATCAGAGAACGTAGATACGCATATTTCTGAGTTTATTTCATATGTTGCACGTTTGATATAATGTTTGTACAGCCCATCTATAATATCATCTATGGGAGAGGAGAAGATATTGTGTTTACAATGTTCTGACCAGGTTTGTGCTAGTGTTTCTAATTCTATATCATTAGGATTCCGGTTTATTTTTTTAAAATATGCTTGTATAGCTTTCATAGCTTCTAATGACAGGTTTAAGCCTCCTCTACCATGGATACCGTATTTGCTAAGTTCCATTAATTCTTCATCTTGAATATTTAAATTTACGGCTGTGACACAAGTATCTTGTGTAATGCATTGAGGAACAAGATCTTCTTGTCTTACATATGGTATAATAAATATAGTATTATGTGTTCTGGAATTGTCATATAGTTTATTAAGATCCAATATTTGCTTATTTCCAAAAAAACGTACATTAAATCCAGTTTCTTTGCGAATTGATAACTTACAATATTCTATAAGTGGGTTGTAAATCTTGAGTATATCTTTTTCTTGTGGTACGGTCTCTTGACTGAATATTACTTGTGATGTTATAACATCCAAACTGAAATCACATTTTAATGCTTCTTTTATCATGCATTTAGTTGTATTGCCAACATTATCAGTCACTCCAGGTAAAAAGCTTTTTTCTAAGGACCAATTTGCATTAAATATGTTCAACAAATTGTAGTTATTTGTAGTGTTAACTTCTTGGTAATTTAATTCTACATTATTGTATATGAATGTAAAAAATCTTTGTGTTATTGGATTAGTAAGTAAAGTACCTATTTTATTAATAGTTTCTTGGTCTAGGTTCTTTTGGGTATCTATCGTATAAACGGTAAGGGTGGTATTTCTATAATTTTCTAGTAATGTCTTGTCTGCTATGCCAATCCGGATAATCATATATGTTTTTATTATGTGATATATTTACACTGTATAATAATTTATGGTAATTTCAAATTATTATTTGTTATATTGTTAATATATATTAGTAATTATACACTACATACTATTATCTAAATGTTTCTCCATAAAATATAAATATACTATGAATTGAAATATATATGTTTATAGAGATACATTTCTTTATCGAGTAGGCTATTTTATAGTAATTGTGATGGTGGAGTGAAGTATATTTTTGTTGCGGTTGTTAATATTCAATCATTAATGTGTGGATTACATAGGATGTATCTTAATAAGTTATGTAAATAAATTACATTAATCTCCTATGTTACATAATGAATTGTAAAGAATGTGAAATAATTTTTTTTTATTGTGGTTTATTAGCAGAGCTGATTGTTATTTTAATTTTTAGAATATATATGTTTTGTAGGAAGCCTAATTCTAGTTATTATAATGTATGCAGTGTTTTTTTATAAGATATTTTGGTAAATGTAATGTTGTATAATGGATAATAATAATATCGATTTTATAAGTTGGATACTGCAATTATATTTCAGATTATTAAATTATGTTTACTAAATATTTGGTAAATCGTTGATGATTAATTGTTGTTTGATAATCATATTATAAATATACAGTGTTGTTAGTAAATATGTATTAATGGTAATTATATCAATGTTATCAATAGCGTTAAAAATATTATATGGTGAGATACGTAACAATTTTCTACAGTCATAAACACTACTGATTATTTGATGGAGAAGGATTCTGCATATACCTTGGTTAGGGAGTGGGTTGTTAATAACAGTTATATAATTCTATGAGCAGCATTAAAGATACTATGTAGTGAGATACATAACAATTTTCTATTCGTCGTAAAAACTGCTGATTATTTGATGGAGAAGGATTCTGACATATACCTTGGTTAGGGAGTGGGTTATTGATAACAGTTATATAATTCTATGAGTAGCATTAAAGATACTATGTGGTAAGATACATAACAATTTTCTACAGTCATAAAAACTACTGGTTATTTGATGGAGAAGGATTCTGACATATACATTTGTTAGGTGAGTAGGTTATTGATAACAGTTATATAATTCTATGAGTAGCATTAAAGATACCATGTGGTGAGATACGTAACAATTTTCTATTCGTCGTAAAAACTGCTGATTATTTGATGGAGAAGGATTCTGACATATACATTTGTTAGGTGAGTAGGTTATTAATAACAGTTATATAATTCTATGAGCAGTATTAAAAATACTATGTAGTGAGATACATAACAATTTTCTACAGTCATAAAAAAACTGTTAAGCGGTTTGTTAGTAGAATATTCTAATGGAGATTAATTGTTATATTGTGATGTTAGATGTATGTATTGTAGTTGATTGGTTAATATTAAGAGTTAAGTGGTGCTGTAAGTGAGGTTATAATTACTCTTATTGGTTAAATGTATATACATAATTAGGCCTTTGTGAATTATAAGAAGTATGTAGTATTTTATAATTGAATAAATATGTATAGTAGTGATTTAGTGATATGTATTATTTAATCGTAACGTTGTTGAATGAAGTTATGGTAGTATCACGTGTAAGAAATTATTGTTTGTCTTGTATGAATTGAGTTTCATTAGGTTTTTATATAGCTTTGTAGATAAAATATTGTTTGAATCAAGTAAGTTGTATTTGTTGAGATTTTGTGTTGTTTGATTGTTAAGTGTGGTGTTGAGTAACGTGATAATGGTAATGATATATAACAAATTATCATGGACTTAAATAATTGAGATTATTGCATATTTTTGTAAATTTATATAACAGCTGCTGTATCAACTACATTACTAACAATTATATTAAGTATGTGTTGCGGTGATTTTATATTCTATGTTGTTGAGTATAATATTAGATTATATACTTAATAATAATTGATTTTATTACGTAATAATTTAAGTTTGACGAGTTTAATAAGTTAATAAAATATATTTAGATTAATAACACAAAGTGCAATATATTACAAATTATGTTTGCATAGTAATCTGTAAGTAAAATAGAACGGTAAAAGTTTGCATAATGATGTCTTGTGATGTTATGAAATATTATTTATGGTCAGGTAAGAGTAAGCCGGATTCTGTTTGTGTAGTTATTCATCTGGGATAAATATTGCTATCTACCTCACGCGACTTACCTAGATAATTGTGAGGGAAAACACATATATCTCTTTTAGTCTTGCTCCTGGTGGTGGTTGCTTAGCTACTATATGTTGCCATAAGTACGGTGTGCTCTTACCACACCTTTTCACCCTTACCTTATTAGTAAGGCGGTTATTTTCTGTAGTCCTATACCTAGAGTTACCTCCGACAGGAGTTACCTGTCACCATTTTCCCTTGGAGTCCGGACTTTCCTCTGCATTATGAAATACAGCAACTACTTTCTTACCTGACACATTGATTATATCTAATCAATTATACATAGTAAATAAAAATTTATGAATCAAAAAAGACGGCTTGTTTTGTTTTGACTCCAAGTTTTGATAACAGATTCTTGTCATCATTACAATCTGCATTTGGGGTTGTAAGTAATTTTTCTCCATAAAACAAAGAATTTGCTCCAGCAAATAAGCATAATGCTTGCATCTCGTGTGACATACTTTCACGCCCTGCAGCAAGACGTACATATGATTCTGGCATCAAAATACGAGCTACAGCAATAGTTCTAATAAAATCTATATTGCTTATTTTTGGATTATTTTCAAAAGGTGTTCCTTTTATTGGAACTAGTCTATTTATAGGAACAGACTTTGGATGCTTTTTTAAATTTGCTAAAGTTAAGAGCATTTTTGCTCTATCTTCAATACTTTCTCCAAGTCCTAGTATACCACCGGAGCATATATTAATTTCTGCTTCACTAATGTTATTTAAACTTGATAATCTGTCATCATAGCTGCGTGTGGTGGTGACATTATAGTAAAAATCACGTGAAGTATCGATGTTATGATTATAGAAATCTAAACCTGCTGTTTTTAATTTTTTTGCTTGTTCCAGAGTAACCATTCCTAATGAAGCACAGCTTTCTAGGTTTTCACTTTTTATTAAGCTAATAATGTTGCAAATATATTCTATATCTCTGTCTCGTATTTGACGCCAAGCTGCTGCAAAACAAAACCTATCTATACCATTTACTTTAGCTTTTTTTATTGCTTCCTTTATAGTTTCAATGTTGAGTAAATCTTCTTTTTTAAGTTGTGTTTTATAGTGAGCACTCTGTGAGCAATATTTACAGTTTTCCGGGCATCCACCAGTCTTAATATTTAACAATCCAGCAATCTGTATCTCATTACTATTAAAAAACTTCCTATGTATTAGATGAGCATTCAATATTAAATCGTTAAATGGAAGATTAAAGAGCTCTAATACTTCAGGTAGCTGCCAATCATGTCTTATTGAAGTACACATATTTATTTTTGTGATAACTGTTCTTCAATTTTTTCCTGTTTTAGTATTACTTCTTTAATAGAATTATTTAAAGCTTCTAGATCGTCATGAGTAACAAAGTTGTTATTTTTTAGATATGTAGACAAACATCTCTTAAAAGCTTTGCTTGTAATGCTCAAAGTACATAACGCAATTCCAAAAAATGATACACTAACTTTTGACATATCATGTAAGAAAAATTTCATAAGACACTCATTTTATTATGGTATACCAAGCCAAACAACAGCTATTCTACAACTACTAAATCATTAAATGGTATTCAACACTAGTAAGATAGTCAATATTTTTTTAATGTTTATAGTTATATAGTTATTACATTTTTCTAATATCTGACCTTATATAGCAGTTTGATAAAAGGAGTTTAATAGTATATTCTTCCACCTATTACTCCTATAATATGGGTTATTTTACCATTATTACCAAGGGGTAATAGACATTCTCTTATTTTTATATAATTTCCATCAGCGCCTTCAGTCTCTGATTCATCTATTATTGGTTCTTGGTTTTCTAGTACTGATTCCAAGTAATCAAATAAATTTTCTATGATTTGTGGGAAGAATAGCTTTATATTTTGAGATTCAGCATATACTTTGATATCAGATTTATATAGTTCTTTGGCTGCTTCACCTATGTAAGTACAGTGATATTTTTCTTCATTATTTTCTCTTACTTCAATAATAAAGCAGTAAGGCCAAATGTCTGTAATCTCTTCAGGATCTATTTCTTCCATGCTAGGGAAAGCTTTGTCAGCACGTAACTGGTCCCAGTAAGAAAATAATATTTTTATTGCTCTTCTTTCTGATACATATTCTGGCATTTGCTACCTTAATTTTTGTAATGAATAAAAATTTACAATAAATGTATTGATTTTCTCTTACTTGCTATTAATACTAGTTAGCTATTAGTTTATATATAGATGATATAATAGTAGTAAATTTTTTATCTTATTAGTTGTGCCATATATAAATATGTCTTCCATGCATTGGATTATTTGATGACTTATCAGTTTATGATTCTTGTAAATAGAAAGTTTTTTTACTTATTAACAATTATTGATATCCTGAATATAGGACATATCTTGTCATACTGTTTCTAAGATTTATTTACAAAATATGTAAATAAACACTAGACTATTACTATAGGTGTTCACATTGTAAATTATATTTTAAACACTATTGTTATGTATTTATATAAAATATATGTTGTATGAATATTTCTTAAATATCATGTTTTCGATATACATTTGAAATTATTTCATACTTGATTAGTGGTAAAATTTTTTATTGTAGAAGACATGGCATAGTTTAGTTAAATGATATGGTTATTTAATATATAATAATAACATAATTCTTTTAGATTCAGTTTTACTATTTTTTTTTCAATTGCTAATAGTAGCATAGGTACTCTATAGTTAAGTACCACAGTATACTTATAGTGTATGCTAGTGTGTTAGTTAATGTATCAACTATGGGTTAATAATAGTTCATGTTTGTGGAAATAGGTATTTTGGGTAGATTAAATACTTACTTTAATATTGTTAGTTGTTAATGAATATATGGTATATATTATAGTAGTACAAGTTTTTTCCTATTTCTATTATAAATGGTTCTATGTTTGGACTTTTGCTTATGTTAGAAATAACAAACACTCTAGCTTATGTATACACAATGCTAGCATAGTAAAATTAATATAAATGTTTATTTTATAAGTTAAATAGAATTATCTTGTTATTTGATATTTATTTGTTACTGATTATATCAATCTAATTTTATAATTGTTTTTTATGTATGAAATAATTGCAACGTGACGGTTATTTATGTTTCCAATACAATAAGTAAAAAGATATTTAAGTGGATAAGAGTTTGTTTTATAAAAGCATAAGCTTTTTTTTTTAATTATATTTAGCATTTGCTGGTTATTAATAAGTATTATTAGTTAGTATATGATTATTCTAATGATTTACAATTGATATATGATAGTGGGTTTACAGATTTTCCGTGTTTCCGCATAGAAAAACATAAATAAGCTATGTTATTATCTTGTGTTGTAATAGATCCTATGGGTTCTCCTTGTTTAACTTTGTCTCCTACTTTTACATTGATGGTACTTAAGTAAGAATATAGAGTGATTGTATTTCTATTATGTTCTATTATTATAGTATTGTCATTTTGTTTAAGACCATGACCTGTATATAATATTTTTCCAGCAGCTGATGCTCTGACTGGTTGTTCATTATTTGATTTGATAATGATTCCCTTAGTACAATGCTGATCTTGATTATTTGTTAAAAATTTTGATGTAATAATTCCTTCAATAGGTATGATAAAAATGCACTCTTGTTTAGTTGGTGATGATGCTTTAGTTATTTTATGAGCTTGTAATGTTTTTTCCGGTTGGTTGGTTTCCTGGTTTTGAATATCATACCTTACAAGATGATATTCATCTGCACTTTCTAGCTCCTTATTACCATGAAACTCTTCTCCTTTTAGAAAATATGGAGCTGGTTTTTGTGTACAACCAAAACATAAGAACATAATTAAAATTGCTTTCCGTATTGTCACATACACCTACTAAGTCTCAATACCTATGTTCTTTTTATCTTATTTAATTCCTAAGTATAGTAGTATATTACTAAAAGTTTAGCAATGTAAAATTTTTGTTAACCTATAATTAATTATTTTGATGAAGTAATGTATTTCTTTAAATATCAATAATAAATAAAAAATATAACATGAGTTTATGTTTTGGTAATTGTATTTGACTTATCTCTAAATGTATGTGGTTTTTAACCTATGGTAATTATTTTTTATTATACTAGTAGTGATATATTAGGTATCATGTGCAAGATTTATAGATTGCCATATTAATCTAGAATGATTAATTGATATATGATAATTGTTACTGGTTATAAATAAGTTGTAATAGTGAAAAGTATTATGATGATTTGCTATAAAAGGTATTTTGTGTAATATGATAATTTCTTTGTTGTTAGACTGTATGAGTTAGAATAATGCAAGATTTATGTTTTAAATTATTATCAGTTACTGAAGCTGCTGCTGTAGCTTCTTATAAGTGCCTAGGTATAGGTGATGAGAAGAAAGCAGATGCAGTTGCAGTTGATGCTATGCGTGAGTCGTTAAATTTTTTAAATATTAGTGGTACTGTTGTAATTGGGGAAGGAGAAAGAGATCATGCTCCTATGTTATATATTGGAGAAAAGGTTGGTCTTGGTGGTATTGAACTTGATATTGCTCTTGATCCACTTGAGGGAACTACTATATGTGCTCATTATCAAGATGGAGCTATGTCTGTTCTTGCGGTGACAGAAAAGGGAGGTTTTTTACATGCTCCTGATGTTTATATGGAAAAAATTGCTGTTGGACCTGGTATTCCTAAAGGGGTTATCTCATTAAGGTATGATATAAAAACTAATCTATATAATTTAGCAGAAATAAAAGGATGTAACATAGCTGATTTAGTAGTTACGGTATTAAAAAGAGAAAGACATTTAGAATTGATTAAAAACATTAGAGAATGTGGGGCACGTGTAAAGCTTATAGATGATGGGGATATTTCAGCTGTGGTATCACTAATGCATGGAAATCACGATTTGTATATTGGTATTGGTGGTGCACCGGAAGGTGTGCTTGCCGCAGCTGCGTTGTTATCAGTAGGAGGTTATATTGAAGGTAGGCTTATTATTGATACAGATCAGTTAAGAGCGAGAGCTAAAAAATTTGGAATAGATGATATAGATAAAATTTATTGTATAGACGAAATGGTTAGATCTGATGCAATATTTATCGCTACAGGTATTACAGATAGTAGTTTAGTTAAGGGTATTAGATATTCTAAGGGTTTGCTTTTTATAGAGTCTATTATTATTAAATCAGCACGTGTAATGCATATTAGTAATACTGTATATACTTAGTTGTACATTTTTAAAATGTTAAGGGGGATATTTGGATTATGCGATATGTTAAATGGAATAGTACTTTATATAGTATTTGATATGTTATTTTAAATAATACATAGATTATAAGTATTTTATGATAATTAGTTGTTAGTGTTTTTAGATCTATAAATTTGTTACATTTTTATATCAGCTGGTTATTATCAAATAAAAAACATCATTTTTACCTGTATTAGAATTTATGTAACAAGAAGATTATTGATAAGATTTTTACGTATTTAGTAGAATGAGCAGAAGATAGTAGTTTATTAGGAGGATTTATTGAATGTATGGTATTGAGAATATGATGTAATAATACCATATGTGATATTTATGTTTGAGCTTATTTCAGGATTACATAAATAGTTATATATCTGATACTATAGAAATGATTATTAAGTATAGTATCATTGTTTTAAATAATTTAGGATCAAGGATAGGAAAATTCTCATCGAAATATACTATAAAACTTGAGTTTATTTAATGAATTCATACTCTGAGTATATGTTTTACTTATTTGAGGTTAATGTGCTAGTTAAATTTTGGTATTATTTGGGTAGTTGTTAAGTATTATATATGGGAAGGATACTAAAAGTATCATGTAAAACTTTAATTTACTGTGGATATTTCATGCCAGAATCTATATTTCTACTTAAGCTATAAAAATTTAATGTACTAATTAATCATATAACAATATCTGATATTAGAAAACAGTTATTAAGTATGGGTGTATATAGAAAAAACATAGTTGTAAAAAATGTATATTAGACTTTAATTTACTGTATTGATTATACTCAAAGTATATGAACCTATTTTTTTTGTAAAATTAATGTAGAGCTTTAATACATCGAATATTTTGTACTATGTGTTATAACTTTGAGTGTGGTATGTATACAAAATTTTAATTTAACAATAACATATCTATAATATCTTTTTATTTTTATGGTAACGTAGATAGAAAAGAATGTTAGTAATTGCTGCTGGTGTTACACCTGGTATGCGTCTTGCAGATCCTATGGATGGTGGTTTCATATATTGTAGCTTTTCTTGTATTTCTGTTGATAATCCATGGATTTGTGAAAACTCTATATCGTGTGGAATGTGCGTATTTTCTTCTGCTATAAAAGACTGAATATCTAATTCTTGCTTTATAAAATAAGGAGCATATTTTGCTTCTATTTCTACTTGTTGTATAGTACTTGCATGATAATTTTTTATTTGATTGAATATTTTTGATAAAATATTCATGTTGATATTTGGATTGCTTAATAAGTCAAAAGCACTTCTTTTTCTTCCATCTTGTGATATACATACACCATGCTGAGAAAGCTGCGATGGTAAAATAACAGTTTCTTTTAGTATGTTAGTTAACTTGGTTACCTCTTCTTTCTTACGATTTAAAGTAAGATACCTTTGGTATGATACAGCTGATACTTTATATCCCAGTTCTGTTAACCGTAAGTCTGCATTGTCAGAACGTAACCTTAATCTATATTCTGCTCTTGATGTGAATAATCTATATGGTTCAGATGTTCCCAATGTTACCAAATCATCTATCATGACACCAATATATGCGTCATTCCGCTTTAGTATAAATGGCTCATAATTTGAGTTGAGTGAAAGGGCTGCGTTAATCCCTGCTATGATCCCTTGACCAGCTGCTTCTTCATATCCAGTGGTACCATTTATTTGTCCTGCACAATACAACCCTCGTATTTTTTTTGTTTCTAAGGTGTGGTATAACTCTCGTGGATCAATAAAATTGTATTCAACACTGTAACCACTTCTTACTATTTTTACATTTTCTAACCCTGATATGGTTTTAAGCATGGTTTGTTGTACATCAAGTGGGGATGAAGTGGTTATGCCATTAGGGTAGATTATTTCAGAATTCAATCCTTCTGGTTCTAAGAATACTTGATGACTATTACGTTCTGAAAATCTTCTTACTTTTTCTTCTATTGATGGACAATATCTTGGTGCTTTTATCTCTTTTAGTAAGTTACTAGCTGCAGCTTTGTGTAAATTGTTTTTGATAACTTCATGAGTTTTAGTGTTAGTTGCAGTTAAATAACAAGATATTTGTGGTAAATTTATTGATTCTGACATATAAGAAAAAGGTGAGGGTGGTGTATCTCCTTTTTGTTCTTGCAATCCTGAAAAATTAATACTGTTTCTGTCAAGTCGTGGAGGGGTACCAGTACGTAACCTGCCTAATTTAAAGTTATATGATGCTAGTGTTTTTGCTAATCCAACTGATGATTGCTCGTTAAATCTACCTGCCGGAGTGTTATAGCTTCCTATGTGAATAGTTCCTTGTAAAAATGTTCCAGTAGTTAATATTAGTTTTTTTGTATATATGACTTCTTGATCTGCAGTGATGACGGAATTGATAGTAGGGAGTTCTTGGTTATCTGTTGTAGTGAAATTTTCTACTGATGCTTCTAAAACTGTTAAATTTGGGTAATTAAGTATACTATTCTGCATTGCGTGTCTATATAGATCTCTGTCAGCTTGTGCTCTAGGTCCCCATACTGCTGGACCTTTACTCCTATTGAGTATGGTAGAGTTAATACTAGCATTATCGATAACTTTTCCCATTAACCCATCCAATGCATCAACTTCTCTTACTACTATACCTTTTGCAATGCCACCAATAGCTGGATTGCAGGACATTTCTCCTATTGTTGATATAGAATGAGTAATGAGTAAAGTTTTTGCTCCGATACGCGCTGCTGCAGCAGCAGCTTCACATCCAGAATGACCTCCCCCTATTACTACTACGTCATACTTTTTCATGAAAAGATATATTTAAAAAGTAACAGATCCTTAATTATGCTAATACTCTTTTAAAGTTGTCAATATGGTTACATTAATATTAGTATACTGACCTATTAATAGTATTATACAAAATTGTTATTAGAGCAATAGTCTAGTATTTAGCAGTAAAGTATTACCTTAGTACATTATAAATTTTTATAAAACTGAAGAATTAGTACATTCGGTATTTTTTATAAGATCCTATGTGAGAAACACTAGCAGAAAAATTCATGGTGGCTATGCTATTTAAACACAATTGTAATATAAAAAACTATAATACTTAGTTAATATACATTTTTACTATTATCAATTAATACTTAGTCACTTGTAGTGAAGCTAACTAAGGATATTCATAGATATTATTTTGATAATATGTGGGTTAGGTATTGGTTTGTGATATAATATATTTGTACTTGTTGTTACAATAATTTTAATTGGGTATTATGCGTATTTCCTAATTATTAGGATCGAAAACTATCGTGTTTTTTAATACGTTGGTTATTGGTGTATTATTAGTACTTAGTCACTTGTAGTGAAGCTAACTAAGGATATTCATAGATATTATTTTGATAACATGTGGGTTAGGTATTGGTTTGCGATATAGTATAATTTGTACCTATTGTTACAACAATTTTAATTGGGTATTATGCGTATTTCCTAATTATTAGGATCGAAAACTATCGTGTTTTTTAATACGTTGGTTATTGGTGTATTATTAGTACTTAGTCACTTGTAGTGAAGCTAACTAAGGATATTCATAGATATTATTTTGATAATATGTGTGGTAGGTATTGGTTTGTGATACAATATATTTGTACTAGTTGTTACAACAATTTTGATTGGGTATTATGCGTATTTCCTAATTATTAGGATCGAAAGCTATAGTGTTTTTTAATACGTTGGTTATTGGTGTATTATTAATACTTAGTTGCTTGTAGTGGTATTAATATTAAAGAATTCACTTTTTAATAATATTGTATTGGTGATAATATAAGGAACAATGGTAGTTCTTGAGTAACCTGATATAGGTTATTATAATTTAAATTTAGCATTATCAATGCTTACTAGTAATATATGATGAAAAACTCTTATGTTTTATTACAGTATTGATGTATTGTTAACATTTAATTATGTGTAATGAGACTGATATTAAAGTGTTTACTTCTTAACTATATTGACTGGATTATATAAGAAATATAGTTGTATTTTGCCTATTTGACTTACTGTAACAATAGTTTGAATGTTAACTATAATTAAATATGGCTAGTGCTTAATTTACTGGTAGTAACATTAAAATTGAAATATTTATTCTGATTATCATTGAATTAATTCATATAGAGTAGCTAATTATTGGTCATATGTTTTTGATATTTATTTTTTAGTTGTTTATTTTCTGTCTGGATGTGTCAGTTTTCTAGTTAGTATTTTGAAATAATTAAATAATTTTGAATAGTTTGGTTCTTTAATTATTAGGTGTTAGTATAAAAAAGATGTAGGCTAGTTATTAAAGAAAATGTTATAGTTTTTATATTTCAATATGCTAAAAATGTTGATTACTTCGCAATAAAGTGTTGTTATAATCTCATTCACTAATAGTAAATTTGTGTATATTCTAAAAAAAAGAAAATCATTCAATGATCTACGTTGTGTGATTTTGTATTCTGTAGATTATGTATTTAATAATCTAGTTTTTTAAATAAAATGTTGATATAAAGAAAGTTCAATAGTTTGCTTTTATGTGAATCTAAATTTATATACTTATTGTAGATTAATAATGAATGTAATTGTTTTATCTGGATATGGTTTGAATTGTGAAGAAGAAACTGTATTTGCTTTTTTAAAAGCTGGAGAATTATTATCGTGTAATGTGCAAGTGAAAGTAATGCATATTAATGAAGTGGTATCAAATCCCAGATTATTGAAAGGCTATAATGTACTTGTAATACCTGGTGGTTTTTCATATGGTGATTATACTGGTGCTGGCAATGCTTTTGCATTAAGGATGTTAAATAATTTTAAAGAAGAAATAGAAGAATTTCTTACTGCTGATAAATTAGTTCTTGGTATCTGTAATGGATGTCAAGTATTGATTAGGGTAATATCTGATTTTTCATGTATCACTCTTTTAAGTAATTCTGTTAAGCAGTATCAATGCAGGTGGGTGAAAGTAAAAGTAAACCAGTTAAATGATTCAGTATGGTTGTATGAGTTAGATGAATTGTATATTCCAGTTGCACATGGAGAAGGACGGTTTTTTCTTGAAAGTAATTCTATTGATGTATCTATTAAAGATAAAATTGCGTTACAATATGTTACAGATAAAGGTAATCTTGCAAATCAACAATTTCCATACAATCCAAATGGGTCGGTATATGATATAGCTGCGTTATCAAGTAACAATGGTAGAGTGCTAGTAATGATGCCACATCCAGAAAGAGCTGTATTTTTCTTACAGCAAGATAATTGGAGTGAAATTAAGGAACAGTGCTTACGTTCTGATATCCCTTATCCCATTTATGGTGATGGAATAAAGATTTTTTGCAATGCTGTGAAATATTTTCATAGTATGTAATGAATAGATTTTCTTAATGACAAGTAATAACAATGTTAATACCATATAAATATGCATATATGATAACTTTAGTATTAACATATAATATGTTGAATTATGTATATTTTTGAGCTATTAACAAGTTCTAATTTTTAAAATTATGGTAATCTGTTGAGTTTTACATTACATGATCTATTAGTGTGATTCCCATGTTTGGTATGCTATAGTTAGTAATTTTAATGTTTGAGAAAGTTTAGATTGGTACTTTTGAATAATAAAAAGTAATGATATTTTATTATTTATATAAGTTAATGGGTAATATGTAGAGGTTCTTTTAATTATAGTAAATCATGACTTTTGAAACTGTAATGAGTATTAGATGTGACAATTACATGATCTATTAGTGTGATTCCCATATTATGACATGCTATAGCTAGTTGATTGGTGACTTCAATATCTGCTTTTGATGGTGTAGCATCACCACTTGGGTGATTATGTGCTATGATAATAGAAGTAGCTCCTAATAATAAGGATTTTTTTATTACTTCTCTAATGTATAAGGGGGTTTGGTTAACTGTACCTACGTCTTGAATTTCATCTGCAAGAAGTTTAAATTTTGTGTTAAGATATAATATATGAAAGTTTTCAATATTACCGTTACCTATTTTTATTCTTAAGTATTCTATTAATTTTTGCCATTCGTTGATTATTATTCCACTTTTGATATCTTCACGTAAAATTCTTCCTAATGCTTCTCTAACACAAAAAATGGCAGATGCTGAAGCTTCACCTATGCCTGGTACTTCTTTTAATTGGTTGAAATCTGCAAAAAATACTTTTGCAAAGGTGCCAAAGTGTTTAATTAACCTTTTTGCAAGAGGTTTTACGTCCTTTCTTGGATAAGAAGAATATAATATTACTTCTAAGATTTCATAGTCTAATAATCCTTTACTTCCACCAGACAATAATTTTTTTCTTACTCTCTTTCTGTGTCCAAGATATTGAGTTTTTTGCTCGTTTTCGGTATTCATGGACTTTCTTTAAAAGTTAATAATTTAAATATCCGGATTTTTGGACAGTGAAGTCAATTAATTTTTTATAATCGGTTTAATAGCTTGGTTGAGTGTGAAAAATATATATTCTTTTGGTTGTATGTGATTCTAAGCTTGTAAAAATTTGTATAGTATATATGATAAAATATGTTTGACTGATACTTGAAATTAAATTTCTTGATATTATATATGGTTTTAATCAGCTGATGCTGCTGATAATTTATTTTTTTACAGAGGTAGTATATGAATTTAAATATGTTACATGACAATGTGTTAATTGAGGCTTTAGAAGAGAGTCTTAATAATTCTCCTATACAACTTCCTGAATCAGCAAAAAAGAAGCCAACTAAAGGGAAAGTAGTAGCTGTTGGTCCAGGGTCTTACAATAATAATGGTAACCTCATTCCTATGACTCTTAAAGTAGGTGATGTAGTGTTTTATCGCCAGTGGGCTGGTAATGAAGTGGAGTTTTCTGATAAGAAATACATAGTTATGAAGGAGAGTGATATAATTGCGAAAGAAGTATAATAAATTGTATTTAGTATATTAAATAAATATAGTTTTTTTGCAATTGCTGAAAGTATAGGTGTTTTAGTTAATTTTTCATTATAAATGGAGTAAAAACATGGCAAATATGGTTGTAACAGGGGAGCAACTAGACAAATCAATTAGAGAAGTTGTCCGTATTTTAGAAGACGCAGTAGGATGTACAGCTGGTCCAAAAGGATTGACTGTAGCTATTAGTAAACCTTATGGTGCACCAGAGGTGACAAAAGATGGATATAAGGTTATGAAAAGCATAAAGCCAGAAGATCCATTGGCTCTTGCTATTGCTAATATAATTGCTCAAAGTGCTTCTCAATGTAACGATAAAGTAGGTGATGGAACTACTACATGTTCTATTTTAACTGCAAAGGTTATTGAGGAAGTATCTAAGGTTAAGGCTGCTGGTGCAGATATTATTTGTGTTAGGGAAGGTGTACTTAAAGCTAAAGAGGCAGTATTAGAAGCTTTAAAATGCATGAAGCGTGAAGTGTTATCTGAAGAAGAAATTGCCCAAGTTGCAACTATCTCTGCGAATGGTGATAAAAATATAGGTACTAAAATTGCACAGTGTGTTAAAGAAGTTGGTAAAGATGGGGTTATTACAGTTGAAGAAAGCAAAGGATTTAAAGAGTTAGATGTTGAAAAGACTGATGGTATGCAATTTGATAGAGGATATCTTTCTCCTTATTTTGTTACTAACTCAGAAAAGATGTTAGTTGAGTTTGAAAATCCTTATATTTTATTAACAGAAAAGAAACTAAATATAATACAACCTCTATTGCCAATTTTAGAGAATATTGCTAGATCAGGTAGACCACTTTTAATTATTGCAGAGGATGTAGAAGGTGAAGCACTTAGTACACTTGTATTGAATAAGTTGCGTGGTGGTTTACATGTAGCTGCAGTTAAAGCTCCAGGGTTTGGAGATAGAAGAAAAGATATGTTAGGTGATATTGCAATTTTAACTGGAGCTAAACATGTAATAAATGATGAGCTTGCTATTAAAATGGAAGATTTGACTCTATGTGATTTAGGAACTGCTAAGAATATACGTATTACAAAAGATACTACAACTATTATTGGTAGTGTAGATAATAGTTGTGCTCATGTTCAAAGTAGAATTTGTCAAATTAGAATGCAAATTGATAATTCTACTTCAGATTATGATAAAGAAAAGCTACAAGAGCGTTTAGCAAAGCTTTCTGGTGGTGTTGCTGTATTGAAAGTAGGTGGATCTAGTGAAGTTGAAGTTAAGGAACGTAAAGATCGTGTAGAAGATGCTCTTCATGCAACTAGAGCTGCTGTTGAAGAAGGTGTTGTGCCAGGTGGTGGTGCTGCATTATTGTATACATTATCAGCGCTTGACAACTTAAAAAGTAAGAATGATGATGAACAGTTGGGTATTAATATTGTAAAGCGTGCTTTACAAGCTCCTATAAAGCGTATTATTAAAAATGCTGGATCAGAAAATGCACCATGTGTTATTGCTCATTTATTGAAGCAAAATGATAAGGAACTTATCTTTAATGTGGATGTAATGAATTTTGCTAATGCATTTACTTCTGGAGTAATTGATCCGCTTAAAGTAGTGCGTATAGCATTTGATTTTGCTGTATCTCTTGCTGCAGTATTTATGACACTTAATGCTATTGTTGTTGATATTCCATCTAAGGATGATAATAGTGCTGCCGGTGGTGCTGGTATGGGAGGCATGGGTGGTATGGGTGGTTTTTAAGTAACCATATCCTTTTTAATATTATATGGAGGAAGTTTGTTTACTTCCTCCTGTACGTTTATGATGTAGTATTTTTTATAAGTTAACTTATCTACTTTATTTAGGTTTTATATTCTACGTGTATTTAACAAGTACTGATAAGTGGTGGTATTATGGTTAGAGTATTGTAATTTTAGTATATTACTGACAACAATGTGTATTTTCTAGTATTGTTATGTTCCAGAATTAAAAAAGTGTTTTAATGTGTGTAGTATCTTTAATGTTCAAAAAATAGTGTTGCCTAATAGTTACTGTATGCTTGTTGTATTAAAGAATGTAGTATATGTACAAGGATGAAATATGGTAGAACAAGTATTGAGTATATTTGTCAAAATTAATTACTTATTTAATTTACTTGGACAATAAAATTGATTTTGTGTGTTTTTATAGATTGATACTTTACCAATGGTTTAAGTTGATATAACTAGGCATGGTTTTTGTATATATTAGATGCCATTATCTAAATAAATAATGTATGCTATTAACATCTGTATATAATTACTATACAAATGATCCATTATTAGTATATTAGTATTATGCCTTACATTATAATATTATAAGATCATTACAATTATATAGGAAGGTATTGACTCAAAGTAGAATGAGTAAGTTAGTTTTGTATATTAAATAATTTTTGTATTGTGTAATATAAGGTAACTATTTTATAAATATATCTAAATGGCTGTATTACTTATGTAAGTATATGTATAATAGTATGATTAGTTTTCGGTTACTGTTTTTTTTGGTAATTTTTATAAATTATCTATTGCTATTCTAAATGTTAATTATAAGTCTTTATATACTGTATGTAGTATAGTAACGTGTTTATAAATATGTTGTTAGTTGTTTGTATAAGATATTCACGAATTAGGAACTACTATAAATATTTAGATATTTAAGTTGTATTGTGTTTCTTGTTATACTGAATCAATTTTCTTAATAAGTATGTATACAGTAGTTTAATAGCATTGATTATGGATTTTTAGTGTGATTATGTAATGTAGTGTTGATATGTATGAATCGTTTTTAGCCGTTTTGGAAATAGTGTTTATACACTGATATTAATGTTAAGTTGTATATTTAGAATTTAAATATTTCTTATTATACTTAGTGAATTTTCTTTATATAGTCTTTGTAGTTAATAAATTGCCAGTTTTATTGGATAATGATTGCTCTGATGTATGTAGAGGGTTTAGTAGAAAGAGTTATATTAATTACTACTTAAAGCATTTAGATGTCTTGTTTGGTATATCAATATAATTATTGTGATCACTTATTATATGTAAAGATTTGTGATAATATATACGGTGGTATTAAAGTAAAAAACTAAGAGTTAAGATGTTTTATATAGTTATATGTTATCAGTATTAATATATTAGTGGTATGATTTTTTATTTTGTATTGTATAATAAGTCTATTATTAGTTAATTTATAACAAAGTTATTGAATCAATATAGCTAATTTCAGTTAATTGGTGTTTTTATATTGGTGCATCTTAAAGATACACTTTGTAATAAGTGGTAGGTTTTTTATTTTATTTTGTAAGTATTGAAGTATTTACTGGTACCTTGTATGATTTACATTTCCTATAATTAGCTACCTTAATACTTTTTGTATACCGAAAATTTTAATGTGAATATACTTATTATTCTTAAATTAACAACTCTTATTCTGCTGCATCATATTAGTTAGATGGTAATCGGTGAATTTGTAGTAAAATTTTTTAAGAAATACTGATTAGATATATATTATTAGGAATAATTAATATATTAATTAAGTACAATAATAAGATGTTTTTTGGAGATCACAACTAGTTTATTCATGTCTATGAAAGAAGTAAACCTTGTTTAAAAGGTGTATAGATTAAAATTTTTTTACTTAACTACACATAATTAGTGATGGGTTTATCTTCAACTGTAGAAGGTAACTGATAAACTTGTCCTGTTACATTACATTGGCTAGATGATAATTCAACAAATTTGTCTGTAAAGCTTTCTGGAAGTAATGATTCTGGGGTATCTTTTGTTGGAAATGCCTTAACATATATTCCGCTGTCTATTAGTGATGGGTATACCATGTTAATACATAATTTGCTGTGTTTTGTTTCCGTTGCATATATTTTCATCATTGTCTCTAGTGCAGCTTTGCTTGATGCATATGGGCTCCAATATGGATAATTAGAAAGCGATTGTGTTATTTCAGAGGTGGTTGCAATTATTCTACCTGCTGGGGAAAGTTTAAGAAGTGGATCAAAACATTTTATTAAGTACCAATTAGCTGTAAAATTAATATTCATAATTCTATTCCATGTACTGTATTCATAATCTTGTACAGGACTTAGATTCCCTAAAACTGCAGCGTTAAGTATTAGTATATCTATGCTTTTAAATCTGTTTTCTATAGACATAGCAAAGTCTTTTATGGTATCAAAGTCTTCCAAATCGACAGGTGCTAATATTGCGTCTCCTCCTAGTTCTTGTATAGAGTCATAAACAGCATTTAACTTATTGATATCTTTAGCTACTAAAATAAGTAAGGCACCTTCTTTAGCAAACCTTTGTGCAACTGCTGAACCTATCCTTTCAGATGCACCTGTAATTATTGCTACTTTACCTTCTAACTGTTTCTCCATGCTGTACCTACTTTTTAGTTTATAATATATTAATAATAAAAACTGTCAATTGACTTCATAAACAATACGTAACGTATAATACGCATAGCTAGTTAAGTAGTGATGAATTATAATGTAAAAGATATATGAGAAAATGTGAATTTTTTAAAATTACTATATACTCTTGTGTATAAATAGTAACTTTATTATAAGTTACATTTTGTTAGAAAATTTTTCTCTACTGTTTTGGAGATAAAGTTAATACTTATAATTAATTATGCTTATAATCATATTAATTACTAATAATGTTATTAATGGAATATTTTTGCTTGTATAAAATTGTCAACATATCTTTAATTCCTTTTAATAATGCTTATATAGTTTATTATAAATTGTTCAATGAAGTTAGTTATGGATTTAAATAAATTTACTGATATATCAAAGAATTTCATAGTGCAAGCGCAAACTTCAGCTGTTGCATTAGGGCATCAGTCTTTAGTACCTGAGCATTTACTTAAGGTAATGTTGGATGATAAAGATGAGATAGTTGAAGTTTTGCTTACTTCTTGTGGGTGTAATGTAGAGACGTTACGTAATGATGTTATATCGGCTTTAAATAAATTACCAGTTGTAAGTGGTCCAGGTAGTGGTCATATACATTTATCAAAGGAAATGGCGCAAGTTTTACAAGAGGCTGTTAATCTTGCAAAAAGACATCAGGACTCTTATGTTACTGTTGAAAGATTACTGCAAGCTCTGACAATAATAAAGGACAGTAATGTTTCTAGGATATTAATTGCACATGGTGTGACTCCTCAGAAGTTGGAGTCATTAATAGTAAACATGCGTAATGGTGCTAGAGCTGATAGTGTAAATTCTGAGCAAAAGTTTAATGCACTAAAAAAATATGCTAAAGATGTGACTGAAGTTGCTAGAGCAGGAAAATTAGATCCAGTAATTGGAAGAGATGAGGAAATTAGACGTACAATACAGGTATTATTGAGAAGAACAAAAAATAATCCTGTATTAATTGGAGAGCCTGGTGTTGGTAAAACAGCAATTATTGAAGGGTTAGCACATAAGATAGTGAAGGGAGATGTTCCAATTGGGTTGCGAGATATGAGAATAATGTCATTAGATCTTGGTATGCTTGTTGCTGGGACTAAATATAGAGGTGAATTTGAAGAAAGGTTGAAAGCTGTAGTTAATGAAATTGTTTCTTCAAATGGTAGTATTATATTATTCATTGATGAGTTACATACATTAGTTGGTGCTGGTGCAACAGATGGAGCAATGGATGCATCAAATTTGTTGAAGCCAGCATTAGCTAGAGGTGAAATACATTGTATAGGTGCAACAACATTGGATGAATATAGAAAGCATATAGAAAAAGATGTAGCACTTGCTAGAAGATTTCAAACTATATTTATTTCTGAGCCAACTTGTGATGATACAATTTCTATGTTACGTGGGTTAAAGGAAAGATATGAAGGACATCATGGTATAGATATTCCTGACAGATCGATAATTGCTGCTGTAGCTTTATCGCAGCGTTATATTACGGATAGGTATTTACCAGATAAAGCTATAGACCTTATTGATGAAGCAGCGAGTCGTGCGAGAATGGAGATTGATAGTAAACCTGAGGTTATTGATAAGTTAGATAGAAAGATAATGCAGCTAAAAATCGAGATAGGAGTATTAGAAAAAGAAAGTGATGAATCCTCAAAACAGAGGTTAATGAAGTTAAAAGATGAACTAGAAAAACTAAATGTTCAGTCTGCTGAGCTAAGTAGTAAATGGCAAGCGGAAAAAATGAAAATGTCAAAGATGAAAGCATGTAAGGAAAAGCTTGATATTGCTAGAAGTGATTTAGAAAGAGCACAAAGATCTGGTGATTTGGCAAAAGCTGGTGAGTTAATGTATGGTGTAATACCAGAAATTGAGAAAGAGTTAAAAGAACATGAAAAATTTACAAGTAGCCTTTTTAAGAAGGAAATTACAGAACATGACATAGCAAGTATTGTATCAAAATGGACTGGTATTCCTATTGAGAACATAATGAGTAGTGAAAGAGAAAAACTACTGCGTATGGAGGAGGAGATAGGCAAAACAGTTATTGGTCAGGATAGTGCTGTAAAAGCAGTAAGTGATGCTGTCAGGAGATCACGTGCAGGGGTACAGGATGCACAGAAACCATTGGGGTCTTTTTTATTTCTTGGGCCAACTGGAGTAGGTAAAACTGAGTTGGTTAAAACATTAGCTGAGTTTTTATTTTGTGATAAGTCTGCACTTTTAAGATTTGACATGTCAGAATTTATGGAAAAGCATGCTGTTTCACGATTAATAGGAGCTCCTCCAGGATATGTTGGATATGACCAAGGTGGTGCATTAACTGAAGCTGTGAGGAGAAGGCCTTATCAAGTAATATTATTTGATGAAATTGAAAAAGCACATGGAGATATTTTCAATATTTTATTGCAAGTATTAGATGAAGGAAGATTGACTGATAATCATGGTAAGTTAGTGGATTTCCGTAATACAATACTGGTATTAACTTCAAATTTAGGGCAAGAAATATTAATGAACAATGAATCTGGAAATATCAATGAAGAGTCAGTTAAAGAGTCTGTTACTAATGTGTTGCGTAGTCATTTTCGGCCAGAATTTTTAAATAGATTGGATGAAATTATTATATTTCATAGGTTAACTAAAGAACATATTGAAAGAATTATTGATGTGCAATTTTCTATATTACAAAAAATTGTTGCTCAAAGAAAATTAGAGATTACTTTATCTTCAGATGCAAAAACATGGTTGATAAATAATGGCTATGATCCTTTATATGGGGCAAGACCTTTAAAGAGGTTAATACAACAGCAAATACAGAATAACTTGGCAAAATTAATACTTGCTAATCAGGTAGCTGAAGGTAATAAATTAAGGGTAGATTTATTAGATGATAATCTTGTTATTCATAAGATTAGTTAATTCTATAAAATAAGATAGATTTTAGAAGTTTATAGTTGGAAAGTTTTCGGAGTGAATTTTTTTACTTCTATGGTGGCAAGTATAGATTTTGTGATATTTGTTAAACTAGTTGTAAAGGTTTATATCACTTTTGTATTAAAGAAATCTCTTTTATTTATGTGGAAATGACAGGAGAATTTATTGGGTGGATTAACTTTTATTGAAAAAAGTTTATATTATTTGATTCTAATAAATGAATAATTGATCAGCTTATAGGAATTTTTATGTGACTTTTGTGTTAAATAGTTCTTTTCATTTGTATCAATAATCAAGTAAAAAGTTTGTATGCTTAGTTAGCTTTTATTGAAAGTAGCTTATATTTGTTTAGGTTCTTAAAAAATATCTTTATTTGATCGTAATAATGAATAATTCATAAACTTTATGTTAAATAATTCTTTTTATTTATATCAAGAATCAGGTAAAAAGTTTATATGCTTAGTTAGCTTTTATTGAAAGCAGCTTATATTTGTTTAGGTTCTTAAAAAAATATCTTTATTTGATCGTAATAATGAATAATTCATAAACTTTATTAAATAGTTCTTTTTATTTATATCAAGAATCAGGTAAAAAGTTTGTATGCTTAGTTAGCTTTTATTGAAAGTAGCTTATATTTGTTTAGGTTCTTAAAAAAAATGTCTTTATTTGATTGTAATAATGAATAATTCGTAAACTTTATGTTAAATAATGCTTTTTATTTATATCAGGAATCAAGTAAAAAGTTTATATGCTTAGTTAGCTTTTATTGAAAGCAGCTTATATTTGTTTAGGTTCTTAAAAAAAATGTCTTTATTTGATTGTAATAATGAATAATTCGTAAACTTTATGTTAAATAATGCTTTTTATTTATATCAGGAATCAAGTAAAAAGTTTATATGCTTAGTTAGCTTTTATTGAAAGCAGCTTATATTTGTTTAGGTTCTTAAAAAATATCTTTATTTGATCATATAAGTGGATAGTTTGTTACCTTGGTTAACTAGTTATAGGAAATTGATGTGACTTTTATGTGTAATAAATCTTTTTTCATTTTTAAAGGTATAGGTATAAATTTTGTAATATTGAGTAGCTTGAATTAGCGAAAATGTTCTTAATTTATAAAATTAAGAAGGTATTATTACTTTTAATATTTGGTTATCATCAATTAAAAATTTTATTAAATATATCGAAATACGTAGCTATAGAGTTTTATATATAGGATACTAAGATGTATATATTATGTTACTAACTTTATATTGAAAAAATTTTCTATATTTTTATATTCTTAAGGTTAGTAGGAATATTAATAGTTAAGTTATCAGTGTGTTTAAAATAAAACAATAATGTTATTAATATTATGGTATTTCATTGTATAGGTATTATTTTAATTTAAGATTTTTTTGTGGTTATTATAAAGTGGTATTGGTTATAAGAAAAGCTGTTTTTTTCATCATGTTGAAGCTATTAAGGTTACTCTAGTGTTTTAGTTAGTATTATCTTGATATTATATTGGAGAGATTATAGATAATATTCTGATCAATAAACTTTGTAAGTGAACTTCTAAAGGTATATATAGGTTTTTTGTATAGCATATTAAATACTACTGCATAAAATCTTTGTCATTATTTTTATCAACTTTGGTCATCAAAATATTGTTTAATTTAAATTAACCTTAGATGTTTTTATATTATGTGAGTAACAAATTAATATTAGTAAGAAGGTAAACTGATATCGTTAAGTACAATAGATTAGTACTCTTAGATAATAAGGTGGTTTTACTAGAAGCTGATATGTAAGAATATATTATGTATAATTGAAATTTAACAAGATGTTTTGTAGTAATTTTCTACAATTTGATATTTTTATCACAATTTTTCTTTAGTATTGCTATTCATCTTACGTTAATAGAAAAGGTGGTGTGTATGTATCAATATTGCAGTAATTAGTACTATTGATTTTTTTGTATATTGTTAATAATATGCTAAAATTAGCATTTTTGATATTATAATATAGACTTAATGATAATCTAATTTTAATACTATTTGAGAAAAATATTATTATCAAATCATATTGTACTATTATTAAATTTGATAATATTGCTGTATACAGAAAAAGATATATGTGATGCTAAAAGTTCCACTGTATTAACTTATATGTATATGGTGTTTTTATATCATGATTATAAGTTGATGTGTTTTTAAGTTTGTATGTTAAGTGCTTATTTAAATAATCAGGTACATTAAGTGTTTGTAATGGTATATTATTTAGTATTTTTATTGTTCAAAGTATAAGGCTTTGTAATAATGTTTGTTCATAAAACAGTGTTTTGCTTGTATAGGTATGAGAATATAACAAGATATTATATTTACATGTATCAATAATTACTTTAGTAAGTAGATTATATAGGTAGTGAAGTATCAAGATACTTAAGTTTACCTTATTTTGCAGAGTACTATAAGTTACTATTGAATAATTCTATTAATGAGTAGTATTTACTTAAAAGATTGATGAGTATTTTTACTCCCAATTGTAATATTAAAGTGGTAAGTTTTTATTCCAAGGTGATTTATAGTATATTGAGCCGTTAGCAGGTTTTGTAATTTTATATCATTTATTTCTTTAAATTTTTCATCTTGATTATTGTCATATCCTGAGAAAAACATTGTTGTATTAAACTCAGGAAATTCTGAGTGTTGTAGCATAAAGTGTATGCGAGGAACTTTGTTTTTGTTATTAGTGCCAGGCATTATGGTAATAAAACTGTAATTTCCTAGATTATCAGTTACTGACTTTCCAGAACCAATAAACTGGTAATCATACATATCTAATTCTTCTGGGATTAATTCTGATCTATTATCATTATCATAAGGATTCTGTTGATATATTCCATGTGCATTAGTTTGCCAAATGAAAACATTAGCACCTGTAATAGGTATACAGTTTATATCAGTAACTCTACCAACAATATATATTAATTCTCCTTCAGCTGTTGCTGGACTGCTCATTTTGCGTCGTAAATTATTTGATAATGAGAACTTATTTGGTTTATTGTTGAGATCGTAAATTTCAGGAGTTTTTTTACAGTTAACTAACACAGGATCATCTGCTACTGCAATACTTGTGTATGTTATGCTTATGAATATGCAGAATAATAACTTTATTAAGTAATTCATTTTATTACCATAATCGGATCTTTGAGTTGTAGTAAATAATATTTCATGCTCCATTATATTTCAACTTAATTTGATGCAACGTTGTATTATACCTATAAGAGTGTATTATATATTTTTATTATATCAATAATAATTAGGTGATGATACTATAACTAATAACAGAAAGAGTTTGTAATTGTTTAATGGATACAGTGTTGAATCTCATAAATATTATTTATATTGTAGATAAATTATCAATTGAGTATGTCATTCAAAACTTATGCAGTAATTGGTAATTTATAAGCAAAAAAACTAGCTTTTTTAGAATTCAGATATTCATTGTATAAATATTATATATGTTAAATACATTATGATAATTTTGCTGTATTTGATATTTTAAACTCATTGTATAACTTAGCTTTTTGGTGTTTGTTCTATAGCTTTTATATAGTGTGTTGAGTATTTATTTATCTTGATAATAGGTAAAACTGTATCTTGTTTTTATATACTATAGAGAACCTGTATAAATTAGATACTAACATAGTTATCTGTCACTCATAATCAAGAATTACTGTTGAGTACTAATGTGGTTATATATGATCTTGGTATTAATATAATTCAAAAAGGAGGAGAATCTTTATAAGATAAAATTAGGTATGGGGGTGGGGAAGAAGTTTGTAAGAGGAAATTATGTAGTATGGTGTGTTAATTAAATCAATGATGAATATCATAAACGAACAACTATTGTCAAAAACATGAAAGTATTAGGTATTACATTGTGTACTTGCTTTAAACACTTTTCTACTGACATTTACATATATAAATAAAGTATCAATACTTATAAATACATTTTATGCTAAATGCTGTATTATGTTAGCCAAGACTGATGCTAATGTTTATAACATAGGTTATAATGATTAAAACAACATGTTAAGTTGTAAATAATGTATATATTAATAAAAAGATTGATCTAGGTGCATTAAGCATAAAAAGATATTGTTTTTGTATCAGGAACGGAATACCATGAATATTTTATAAGTTTAATGTGTGAGTTTGAAATAATACTTTTAGGTGTGACCTTATATAAGCTCTAAAGAATAATAGTACTAATTTTAATTTAAACTTTAGTTATAGAAGGATCAAAATATGATTCTTTATATTATGTCAGTTTGTTAAGATTCAAATGTTCTTATATCAATAAGATTATTTCTACTTTTTAGTTGTACTGCTAAATTTTGGTAAACAGTATTCAGTATACTAAATTTAATGAATTATTTTATTAGATAATGTAAGAGAAAAGATATAGTGGTTTAATTTATATATTTGGAAAATATGAAAGCGATAAATATGATAATATTTGTATACAGTTATTTTATTTAATTAGCTAATACATAAGAAATAGCTATCACTATGTTTCAAAAAGGTAATTGTGATAACTTAAGATTGTAGTTATTTTTATGATAAGTTAACTTGTGGCAAGATTGGAATTATAAGTTTTATAAAGACAATAAATTTGATCATATTGTAACAATTCCTGTACCTTTAGATGAACTGGTGGTTATTATCAAATGAATAATAGTAAGACTTAGTTTATCTCGATATGTTAATAGTGGTAGGGTTGTAAAAATTAGTTAGGTATGGTAATATATTTTGAAATTAGTCCGAAACTATTGGATAATACTGTTCCTCTAATTAATAAAGATCTGAAAAAGGTGCACTGTTATAATTATTGATTACGGTGTATTTTATATAGTTATTTAATTCTAAACATTGTGTAGAAACAATAGTGATTATGTGCATGTAAAAGACTATTGATTCTTTGTAATAAGCTGAAAGTTTATAGTATTTCGGGATCAAGGTTAGGTAATTAAGTGAGTTAAAATTTTCCTTGAAAAGCTTTGAAAAAAGACTAGAGTAAACATATAGTTGAATTATACCAATGAAGGGTAGTCATGATAAATGTATCATTTTTAGGTTTAATGTCTGGAATATCTGTATTATTAAAGACCACGGTAATAGTTGTAGGTATTTTTGAAGGAAGTAATCATTTAGAGGATAATGGTGCTTTAGAAGGTTATAATGATAAAATCATGGAAATAGTAAATGGTTATCAATCTTTTGATGGTAAGTTTGCTGAGGTATTACCTATTATTGGGTTAGAGAAAGATTTTCCTGTTGTGGTAGTTATTGGACTGGGTAAATCTGAGGATTTTGATGAAAATAAAGCTTTAAAAGTTGGTGGTGTAATATATTCTGAACTTAATAGAATGAAAATACCAGATGCATCAATTGTTATTAATACTGATAGTAATGTAAGTGCTAATATTGGTTATGGAGCACTTTTACGTAGTTTTAAATTTGATAAATATTTCGTAGAGAAAAAAGATAAAAATTCAGTTTATTTGAATAAGTTGGTTCTATTCTCAAAGAGTGAACCACAAGAGGTTACTGCTTTGTTTAATGATTTAAAAGCTGAAGGTGAGTCAATATTCTTAGCTCGTTCTTTTGTTTCAGAACCTCCGAATATTTTATATCCAGAAACATATGCTCAGATGATATATGAAGAATTAAGTAAGGTTGGTGTAACGGTTGAAGTCTTTGATGAAGATTACATGAAAGCAAATCAAATGATGGCACTTCTTGGAGTAGGTCAGGGTAGTGCTAAAAAATCTCGACTTGTAGTTATGAAATGGAATGGAGGTGATGAGTCAGAAAGTCCTATTGCGTTTGTTGGAAAAGGTGTAACTTTTGATACTGGTGGAATATCCTTAAAACCTTCAAAGGGTATGTGGGATATGAAATATGATATGGCAGGTTCTGCTTCTGTTGTTGGAATTATGCGTACTCTTGCTGCAAGGAAGGCAAAAGTTAATGCTGTTGGAGTAGTTGGATTAGTTGAAAATTCAGTGGATGGGAACGCACAAAGACCTAGTGATGTTGTTATTTCAATGTCTGGACAAACAATTGAGGTGTTAAATACTGATGCAGAGGGGAGGTTGGTTTTAGCTGATGCGTTATGGTATACTCAAGAGATGTTTACTCCTAAATTGATGGTGGATTTAGCAACATTAACTGGTGCAGTAGTGGTTGCTTTAGGTAATAATCAGTATGCTGGGCTTTTTTCAAATGATGATGCTATTGCAAATCAGTTGATTGTAGCTGGGAATGAATCTGGTGAGAAATTATGGCGGTTACCTTTAGATGAAGCATATGATAAACTTATAGATTCATCAATTGCTGATATGCAGAATATTTCAACAAAAGGATATGGGGCAGATAGTATTACTGCAGCACAGTTCTTACAAAGATTTGTTAATGGTGTTCCTTGGGTGCATTTGGATATTGCTGGTATGGCATGGGATTATGAAGGCACTGAGATATGTCCTAAGGGTGCAACTGGTTTTGGGGTAAGGCTATTAAATAGATTTGTATCAAAGTACTACGAGTCTCATTAGTTGTTGCTTCTTTATTTATAGTTTAAGTAAAGTAATGTATCTTGATTTATATGTTACTCAATTTAAGTTTATGTAGTAGGCTGATTTTTTGGTATTGTGATTGATTTATGAGTGTGCTATTGTGGTATAAATTTATATTTGTAGTTATATTTATATAGGTTCAGTTAATGACTATGAAACCACTTAGGTTAGGTATTTTAATTTCAGGTAGGGGTTCTAATATGCAGGCTCTGATTAATGCTTGTCAGCGAGATGATTTTCCTGCAAGTGTATCCTGTGTTATATCAAATAAATCAAATGCAAACGGTCTAATACTTGCTCAGCAAAGTAATATTAAAACTTTTATAGTACAAGGTCGTCCTCTAGATTTTGATGCTATTGATAATATACTTGAAGAACATGAGGTGGATTTAATCTGTCTTGCAGGATTTATGAGTATTGTTCCTGAAAAGTTTATTAATAAGTGGTTATATAAGGTTATTAATATACATCCTTCTCTCTTGCCATCATTTAAGGGTTTAAATGCACAAGCTCAAGCATTAAAGGCTGGAGTAAAGATTGCTGGATGTACAGTTCATTATGTATACCCAGAAGTTGATGGTGGACCTATTATTGTTCAGGCAGCAGTTCCAGTGTTTTCATCTGATAGTGTTGAGGATCTTGCTAATAGAATATTGAAGATGGAACATATTTGTTACCCTAAAGCTGTGGAACTAATTGCTTATAATCAGCTACAACTTAACGGTAGTTTAGCTTTATCAGCAAAAACACTACACATGTTTTATAATGATGAAGCTTTTGTATAGCTTATTTTTTTATGTATTGAGCCTTATTTTTGGATAAGTTGGTAAAACAATCTACTTTTCCTCGTTATAATACTGTAAACAACTATTTCTTTGCCTTTGTTTGGTGTTATTAATGTTAGTTATGTAGTAAGTAATGTTTAGTTGTAGCATTGTATTCTAAAACATTATTTCTTCTTATTATTTAAGAGTGTATTACTTGTATAGTATTGATAAGATATTCATTATGAAAATATATATTCTACATAATGAGAGTTAGTAAAATCATTTATAATGTAACTATTAAGGTTTATGGTAATATCATTAAATGTTATGATAGGCCTAGGCTTATCATATTTGTATTATCAAGTGATGATAGTTTTATATTTTAATAAATTTTGTATTGGTTTATTATAACGCTATACCATGAATGTTATTTGAAGTTATATGGAGTGGAAGATTGAATCCTTACCTGTACCTTATGATAAAGCTATGTGTTTTATGCAACAAAGGGTCGAGGGTATTGCTAATAAGACACAAGATGAACTAGTATGGTTACTTGAACATTTTCCGTTATATACGGCTGGTACTAGTGCAAGGAGTGAGGAATTACTAACCGATAGTTTGTTTCCTGTGTATTCTACAGGTAGAGGTGGTAAATACACTTATCATGGTCCTGGTCAAAGAATTGCTTATGTGATGATGGATTTAAAAGCAAGAGATAAATGTAATGTTAGGTTGTATGTTGAAACTTTGGGTGAGTGGATTGTTAAAACTTTAAAGCATTTTTCAATACGATCATATTTTAATCCTAATTTAATAGGGGTATGGGTTAACCATAATGGTAGTGAAAAAAAAATTGCTGCATTTGGCATTAGAATAAGAAAATGGATAACATATCATGGAGTTTCTATAAATGTTTTTACAGATCTTTCTCATTATTCAGGAATAATTCCATGTGGTATCAAAGAATATGGAATAACTTCACTTAAAACATTAGGAGTAAATATTCTTTATGAAGAATTTGATGTTGTGTTGAAGAAAGAATTTAATAAGGTTTTCTGTAATTGTTAATCTAATTTTATTATTAAATTACAATCTTATATTAGGATTGAAACGTGTGACAAGACTGGTACAGGTATTTTTAAGTATTTGTACTATTTGTGATAAGTGAGGTTATAGAAAAAACTCAAAAGAGTATATTTATGATAATACTAACTTGTTATATCAAATATAGATGATATTTATCATGTAAAACACAATGACAGTTTGTCCCACTAAAATCTGGAAATATGTAGTACTATGCTCTTCTATGTTATATTAATTATACAATATTTTTAGCATGTACAAATTTGTAGGAAAGATAAGAAAATGATAAAATATTAGGCTATAAGCTTAGATGTAAAAAAGTTAAAGACATTTTTTTTGGTGTTTTGACAATTCATTAAAAAAATCTAGAATAATAGGTTATTAAAAAAGTAGTGTTACTTAAATGATCAAATCTGTCGGAATTTTACTAATATGGTGTTTTAATGATATGCATTATTTGTAATATAAAGACGGTTTGTCCCACTAAAATCTGGAAATATGTAGTATTATGCTCTTCTATGTTATATTAATTATACAATATTTTTAGTATGTACAAATTTTTAGGAAAGATAAGAAAATGATAAAATATTAGACTATAAGCTTAGATGTAAAAAAGTTAAAGACATATTTTTTTGGTTTTTTGACAATTCATTAAAAAAATCTAGAATAATAGGTTATTAAAAAAGTAGTGTTACTTAAATGATCAAATCTGTCAGAATTTTACTAATATGGTGTTTTAATGATATGCATTATTTGTAATATAAAGACAGTTTATTCCAACTAAAATCTGTAAAGCTATGTTTTCTATTTTATATTAATTATAAAATATTTTTCAATGTGTGCAAATTTTTAAGAACTATAAGAAGCAATATACTTTTTAAATAATAGATAACTAAATAACAAAATATTTCTTAGATTATTGTAATAAAGCTATATTCTTTATTGTTGTATAAGTGGAAGATTTGTTTATTGGTATATTTTAGCGTATTTCAGTATTGTATAATAATTTTGTATTCTTCTATTTTATTGGAAATGTTTAATATTCTATTTTAGAGTATTCTTGTTACTATAGTTATATGGTGCAAAATTTTAATAATTTAGTAAATTACTTGACATAAAATTGTCTTATATATGTGTCTAAAACTATAAGGTCTTGTGATTTTCAAGCCTATAGGTAGTTTTTCCAGAAACTACTGTTCTTAATACTTTACCTTTTACTTTACGATTGTGAAAAGGAGAGTTTTTTGACTTACTTGCGAATTTTGATATATCAATAGTCCATTCATGATCAAGATCTAGTAGAATAAGATCTGCTGTGAATCCTTTTTTAATACGTCCTCTTGGTACTCTAATAATATCAGCTGGTTTATATGTCAATGTTGCAAGTAAATCTATTAATGGCATAGTACCATTGTGATATAATTCTAAGGAAATTGGTAGCATTGTTTCTAATCCAACTATTCCAAAAGCGGCTGTGTCTAAAGGTAATTCTTTAGATCCTAGATCATGCGGTGCATGATCTGTTGCTATGCAATCTATAATCCCGTTTTTTAATCCTTCTATCATACTAATACGATCACTCTCAGTACGTAGAGGAGGATTCATTTTTGCAAATGTACTATGCTGTATCACATCTTGTTCAGTTAAAGTAAGATGGTGAGGCGTTACTTCACATGTGACTTTTAAACCTTGATTTTTTGCTTGTTTTATTATATCTAACGAGCTTTTAGAGGAAATATGTAAAACATGATAATGTACATTTTTTAATGTGTTAAGTATAGCTATATCACGATTAACAATAATGGATTCTGAAATATCAGGCATGCCTTTTAATCCTAACTCATATGAAACCTTACCTTCATTTATACATCCATTATTTGATAAATTTAGGTCTTCAGCATGTTGAGCAATTACTGTATCTAACATACTTGAGTAGCTGAGTGCTTGTCTCATTATAAGGGAATTCATTACTGGCATACCATCGTCAGTGAACCCAACAGCTCCTGCTTCCTTTAGTAAGGCCATGTCGGATAGTGAGTTATCAGGTTTTGTTATAGAAGCATAAAATTCTATATTTACATAAGCAGTTTCTAATGCTCTCATTTTTATGTATTTTGCGATAATAACGCTGCTAATAGTAGGTATGGTATTGGGTTGACATACTACCGTAGTTATACCACCTGCAGCAGCTGATTTACTTCCTGTTTCAATAGTTTCTTTATGTTCTTGACCTGGCTCACGAAAATGTACATGAATATCAATTAAGCCAGGCATCAATATTTTATGTTTACAATCTACTACTTCGCATATTCCAGTAGGTATACCATCAGCAAATAAGTTTGGACCAAAATCTACTATCTTGTCTCCTTTAGTAAGAAGTGATCCTTTAATATCTAACCTGGATTCTGGGTCAATGATTCGTGCGTTAATGTATGCAACACTATAATCTTTATGTTGTCGATTTCCTAACAACTCCCAAAACTGCTGATACACTCTAAATGCCTAAAAAAATCCTAAAAATTAAGTAATCTGTACAAAATTTTATTACTAAGGTATCTATAAATGGTTAAATAGTCAACAAGTTTATGTTATGTATGATTTTGTGTTTGATTCATTAATACATGTGCTAGGTATTACTAGGATAGTTAATTTTGGTCAATAGAAGTTATCTTAGTATTCGTATAAGCTTTTTGCTGATTAGAGATAACTAACTATTAGAAAATAGGTTAAAATATGTAGTTACAATTTACAATATGTTTATAAGATACATTATATTTAATAGGTTAATATTCTTGATAATTCGTATTTATGTAATAGAAATTATTCTATAAGGTAAGTGAGATTATCTAATAAGTTTAATAGGAATGCAGGAGTTTTGTGTTTTTAGTTGAAATAATAAATAATTTATAATGCATGGTATGTAAACCTGTACATGTGATATATTGAGGGATGGTATGTAGTTTACATATTTTTTTAATAAGTGAATAGTTTGGTGTAGATTATTCTATAAGTATATATGATTTAGTTTTTACAAATATATGAGTATGTATCAATAATACTACTTGTTTTTTTTCAATATGCTTTTTTACTATTTTTAACTTTGTAATAACATTTATCAATTATTAAATACTATGTTTTAATTGAAAATATTTTATGATTAACAGGGTGTTGGAAATATGATTGCATCATTAATTATAGTAAGTAATGTTTATGTTATGAATTGTAAGTATTATTAAGTAAGTTATATTTGTATATCATTTAGTATATTAATTATTCAGTAATGTTATTTTTAATGCTGAAGATTTATGATTATTTGGTTAGATATCACTATAAACTTGAAAAGTATTTTTTGTTTATTGACTATCATGTAAATTTATTGCCTGGGATTTTATAATTCTTCAATTATTTATGGAATTTGTGATAGTTAAAAACATGTTATATAGGAGAAAGTAGTTCTTAATATTTCCATGTTTTAATGAGAATAAACTATATTTATATTATCAATAATAAATGTGTATGAAACATTTTTCATGCATTTAGTTATTACGTAGTAGTATCCTTGTAGATATGTTATTTAGGTTTTTCAATAAATTGTCATTATAGTTGAAAGGTATTTTGCTTAAATTTAATTATGATTATCTAAAAAACCTATAATCTTTTCTGTAATTAGTTTAGCAATGTCTTTTTTTGACATTATTGGAAATTTGTAATTCTTATCTTTTGTGATAATAGTAATTTGATTATTATCATTTCCCATGACTTCTTGATTATTGATGTTTATAGCATTTGCAATAATCCAATCACATTTTTTATTAAATAATTTCTTTAGTGAGTTCTCTACTATATTTTCTGATTCTAATGAAAATCCAATTACTAATTTAGGTCTCTTTTGATGAGTACTTATTTGATGTATAATGTCTGGATTATGTGTAACGTGAATGTTTGTAATTCTTTCCTTTTTAATTTTTGTGGGAGAGTATATAGGGCACCAATCAGTTACTGCTGCTGTAAAGATTGCTACATCTACTGGTAATGATTTTATACAAGCTTGAAGCATTTCATGTGCGGTGTTTACGTATATGATATTTTCTATATTATAACCTTTGATATGTACTGGTCCAGACACTAAGTTGACTTTCCAGCCAATTTTATTCATATGTTCTGCTATTGCATACCCTTGTTTACCAGAAGAATTGTTACTTATGTATCTTATAGGATCTATCTTTTCACATGTTGGTCCAGCTGTAATTAACACATTGATCATGTAAATATTGGGTAATATTTATTTTATGTCCTTATTGTAGTATAGAAATTGCAGAATATATAGTATGAAATTAAAATTATAGGTGAGAATAGGGTATAGATGATTATTTTATATTTATGGTATACCTATTTTTTTAATCTGTTTATTCAGATCAGCTATATAAGTAGACATGTTTGAGAAACTGAATTATAAACTTTTATGAATAGGAACTAAGATTAAGTAAAGTTATGAGAAAAGAAAAAGATAGTTTAGGAGAGGTGAATGTACCAGCATGTCACTATTGGGGAGCACAAACACAACGTTCTATTGATAATTTTAAAATTGGCTCAGAGAAAATGCCTAAACCTTTGATAAGAGCTATGGGGATTGTAAAATTAGCTGCAGCACGTGTTAATATGAAAAATGGTGATATAAATGAGGTGATAGGTAATGCAATTTGTAATGCTGCTGCTGAGGTTATAGATGGTAAGTTAGATAATGAATTTCCTCTGGTAGTATGGCAGACTGGTTCTGGTACTCAAACTAATATGAATGTTAATGAGGTTATAGCAAACCGTGCGATTGAAATTTTAGGTGGTGAAAAGGGTAGTAAAGTTCCAGTTCATCCAAATGATCATGTGAATTATTCTCAGTCTTCAAATGATACTTTTCCGACAGCAATGCATATTGCTACTGTTAGTGAAACTGAAAACTATTTATTACCGAGTCTTAAAAATTTATATGATGCATTACATAGTAAATCTATAGCATTTCAAAATATTGTCAAAGTGGGACGTACTCATCTTCAAGATGCAACTCCGCTAACTTTAGGGCAAGAGTTTTCTGGTTATGCATATCAAATTTTACAAGGCATTGGCAGAATCAAATCAGCATTAAGTAATTTGCTTGAGTTAGCACAGGGTGGTACTGCAGTAGGTACTGGTATTAATTCTAGGAAGCAGTTTGATGTTCATATTGCCAATGAAATAAAAAAAATTACAGGTTTTAATTTTGTTTCTTCTGTAAATAAGTTTGAAGCTTTGGCTACACATGATGCACTAGTTGAGTTTAGTGGTGCATTAAATGTACTTGCTGTTAGTTTGATGAAAATTGCTAATGATATTAGATTACTGAGCTCTGGTCCAAGGTGTGGTATAGGGGAAATTATATTACCTGCAAATGAGCCAGGATCATCTATCATGCCAGGGAAAGTTAATCCTACTCAATGTGAGGCGGTTACTATGGTATGTGCTCAAGTTATGGGTAATAATATGACTGTTAGTATTGCTGGATCAAATGGTCATTTTGAATTGAATACATTTAAACCTGTAATTATTTATAATATTTTACAATCTATTAGATTACTATCTGATGTTAGTGTTAATTTTGTACAGAAGTGTATATACGGAATAAGGGCTGATACAAAACGTATTGCATTTTTACTGAATCAGTCTCTAATGTTAGTAACAGCATTAAATAAATATATAGGTTATGATAATGCAGCTAAAATATCAAAAACTGCTTTTGAAGAAGGTATCACTTTAAAAGATGCTGCTATGAAGTTAAAGTTAATAAGTGAAGAAGAATTTGATAAAATTATAAATCCTGAAAATATGATATATCCTGATAATTAATGTATTATTGTGTGCTATTAAGATCGTATAAACTTCTTTTATGCAATAATATTGACATCTTCCATTATATGGTTATAATCAGTAGAATTATAGTATTTTGTGTAGTAGTTTTATGGCAGATGAAGATTACAAGGGTGTAATAAAGCAGTATATAGATACAGTAAAGGAAATAGTTGGGGACAGTAAAACCTTCGATCAGATGTTTGAGTCAGTTGTAAAAATTCAGGAAAGGGTTATGGCAGCAAGTGCTCAGAATGAGGCTAATGGAGCTTTAGTTGAAGGGGACTCCAAGATGAAACGTATAAGATCTGCTGATGATAGTATAGCTTATACTCAGAGTCAAGAATTGCTAGAAGAGCTAAAGGTACTTAAAAAGCGTATTGCAAGGTTAGAGCGTCATGTCTTTAAGTCTAATAAGACAGAGGCTTAAGTATTCTTTTGTTGTTTTTTAACTATTTGTAAATAATCTTGTGTTTATGTTGTTTACTGTAGTTCTTTTGACAATGGGCATTATTTGTGTTGTTGTGTACGTTTACAGGTCTATTTGTACACGATATGGTATTGGTTGATTATATATAGTATAAGTCTATCAAGGTACATTTCATTTGTTAAATTTGTTAGCCTATTGTTATTTCTTAGAGTTGTAGTTTCATACAATTGGGGTTGTTGTTTATTTAATATCTCATTGGTGATTTTTTATTTGAAAGCTTTTTTGGATCATGTAGCTATTGTATATAGCAGCTAAGTACTAATTTCACTCAGGTTATTTTGTATATTGTTAGTAATGTGTATAATAGTGTCAGATGATGAAATTTAGCAGATAATTCCTGAGATTTTACAGTTTATATGATAGTTATTGGAATAGTCCTAATTATTTCTACATATATTTGTTCCATCTTTTTTAGTGGTTTTTGGAAATTCTTTCTTATATCTATTAATAGGTAGTATTTTATACTAAATTGTCAGATGATAGTATTTATCTAATGCGTTCGTGATGGGTACTTTATCAGCACGATTATTGGTGATTGTAGTAGAGTGTTAAATTTTAGTACAATTTTTGTGTTATTTATTATTTTAAATAGATGCTGTGTTTTTTATCATTATCCATAAAAATATTAATTAATACATTATCAATTGGTTATTTGATAATCTATAAATTAGTACATATGTTAATCAGTATTAAATTATGTAAATTATGGTATTTTTATAGTATTCCATGAATATTCATTTGATATGTTTGTTTTGTTGATATTTTAGAATAATAGTTATTTATTGGACATGTTATTATATAGTTTAAAAATTGATTTTAATACCTAATCTATTTTGATAGTGAATACAATTTTACTTGTTTCTAGTGTATAATATCCCGTAAAAAGTATGTTATAATATTTTTTATGTTGTGACTTTATTTAAACATTTACTGAATTCATTACTTGAATAAATTGGAAAATGATAAGTTTAAATAAGAATATTTAAATATATTGATAATATTAGTGATTATTATTTAATGTGTAATGTAAAAGATAAGTTTGCTTGTAACATTACAATTAGATAGAAATAGGATAATATATGATATAGTAATATTAGTTTAGCAATTTTATTGTGTGTTATTAAATATAATTATAGATTTAATTAAGTTTTGTATATGTTAAAATACTAATTAACTTCTATATTTTATTCTGTATATATTAAAAATTGCTGTTAGTTTTATAAATTATTATTTATTGTATATTAGTGAGGTTGTTATTATTACATCAAAGTACTGAATATTAGTGTTACTATAATTAGATTTTAATTAAGCATGTTAATTTTATGATGTTTTATACTTTTTATTATGTATTATTACAGTTTGGTTTGTAGTATATTAATTATTGATTTTATAGTTTTTATTACTTAGTTTTTTGTAAATAAATTGTAAAATATTTTTCTATATGTTTGTAATTCTAAATCTATTGTTTATTTAAGTGTTATAATGATTTTAGGTTATAACATGAACTATTCTTAGTTATTGATGTTGTTCTAATTTTAAAATATATTTTACATTATTTTGAGTTACTATCAGATTATTCATTCTTGGGTATATTTATACTTATTTTACAGGGTTTAGTGTTCTATTATGCTATACTTATGTATATTATTGCCTATTCGGGTAATATATTGAATATCCTTAATTGTTTAGATAGAACTCCTGATTTTATACTTTTTTTTATATCTTTTTATAGTATATAGCAAATTAAACAGATTTTTCTGCTTGTAAAGATTAAGAACTTTTGTTTTCCTATAATGCTATGTATTCCTTGAATTTGTTAAGGATAGTATATTGAATATCCTTAATTGTTTAGATAGAACTCCTGATTTTATACTTTTTTTTATATCTTTTTATAGTATATAGCAAATTAAAGAGATTTTTCTATCTTGTAAAGATTGAGAAGATTTGTTTCCCTATAATGCTATGTATTCCTTGAATTTGTTAAGGATAGTATATTGAATATCCTTAATTGTTTAGATAGAGCTCCTGATTTTATACTTTTTTTTATATCTTTTTATAGTATATAGCAAATTAAACAGATTTTTCTATCTTGTAAAGATTGAGAAGATTTGTTTCCCTATAATGCTATGTATTCCTTGAATTTGTTAAGGATAATATATTGAATATCCTTAATTGTTTAGATAGAACTCCTGATTTTATACTTTTTTTTATATCTTTTTATAGTATATAGCAAATTAAACAGATTTTTCTAGCTTGTAAAGATTAAGAACTTTTGTTTCCCTATAATGCTATGTATTCCTTGAATTTGTGATGAGTCATATATTGAATATCTTTAGTTGTTTAGGATAGCATCCCTGATTTTATAAGTCTTATATTTTTATTAGTGTATAGCAATTAAACTTATTCCTCTATGCTTATGTGCTTTTTCTATTGTATTATGTATTCTTGCATAGGTATTACTTGAACTCCTTGCTTTTTTAAAGTTCTAATTGCTAATGCTATAGCTTTTGCTCCAGGTATTGTTGTACTGTATGGGATTTTTTTGATTAGTGCAGTTTTTCTTATACTGCTACTTTCTGAAAATGATTTAATTCCTTCAGATGTATTAATTACTAAGTTTATCTTTCCGTCTTGTAATAAGTCGAGTATATGTGGTCTACCTTCTCTTACTTTATTTACATGCTGTGTTATTATGCCAGCTTTATTCAAAAATATAGATGTACCTGTCGTGGAAAAAATTGTAAAACCAATATCTTTTAGTATTTTTGCTGTTTCAAGAATTAATGGCTTATCTGAATCTTTAACAGATATAAAAGCAGCTCCTTCTATTGGAAGTTCATACCCTGCGGCCATTTGTGCTTTTGCAAAAGCTATTTCAAATGACTGATCAATTCCCATCACTTCACCTGTGGATTTCATTTCAGGTCCTAGTAGCACATCTATGTTAGGAAACCTTGAAAAAGAAAAAACTGCTTCTTTAACAGCAACATGATTAAATTTTCTTTCAAGATTTTTAGGAAGTTTTTTTCCTAGTAATATTTCAGTAGCAATTTTTGCAATAGGAATACCTGTTGCCTTAGCAATGAAAGGTACAGTTCTACTAGCTCTAGGATTAACTTCTAGTATATAAATCTCATTGTTATGTATTGCATATTGTATGTTGATGAATCCTTGTACATTTAGTGCTAATGAAATCTTTTTTGTATAGTTTGCTATAGTGTCTATTGTTTCTTTTGTTAATGTATAAGCTGGTAAAGAACACGCTGAATCACCTGAATGTACGCCTGCTTCTTCTATATGTTCCATTATGCCAGCAATGTATGTATCTTTTCCATCGCAAATAGCATCTACATCAACTTCAACGGCATTTGTTAAAAATTGATCTAATAATAGGGAACCATGATCAAATATATTCTTATGTATTGTGAGGTAATTAAGTAAGGCATTATTATCGCGTATAATTGACATTGATTGTCCGCCTAGTACATAAGATGGTCTTACTAATATAGGAAAATCTAATGTTTCTATATTCTTAAGTAGTTCATCTTTGGAATTGTATGTAATATTAGGTGGTTGTTTTATATTTAATTGCATAAGTAATTGTTGAAATTTCATCCTATCTTCAGCTAAGTCAATAGAGTCAAAGGATGTTCCCAGTATTCTAATGTTTTTTTGATGTAACACTTTTGCAAGTTTTAAAGGAGTTTGTCCTCCAAACTGTACAATGACTCCTAATAAGGAGGACGTTTCTTGTTCTTTATATATGATATCTAAAACATGTTCTCTAGTGAGAGGGGAAAAGTATAGTTTACTTGAGGTATCATAATCAGTGGATACAGTTTCTGGATTACAGTTTATCATTATAGATTCATATCCCATATCCTTAATAGTATGTGCTGCATGTACGCATGTGTAGTCAAACTCTATACCTTGACCAATACGATTAGGACCACTTCCTAGTATTATAACTTTCTTATTATTTGTTATAAAAGATTCACATTCGGTTTTACTGAATGTATTTCCCTCATAACAGCTATACATATATGACGTACTAGTTTCAAATTCTCCGGCACATGTATCTATATGTTTGTATACAGGCTTTATACATAATGAGTTCCTGAAATGTTCTATGTATTCTACAGTATTATTACTTAAGTGTGCTAACCTTTCATCTGAGAATCCCATTTTTTTTAGAAGCAGTAACTTTTCTGCGTCTTTTGGTAACCCATATTTTTTTATATCTTGTTCGTGATGTATAATATTTTGAATTTGCATTAAAAACCATTTATCGTATCCTGTTATTTTATTTATTTCTTCTATACTTATATTACGTCTTAATGCATCTGCTATAATAAAGATTCTTTCAGGGGATAGCTTAACAAGAGCGTTGTAGATTTGATCTATTTCAACATTATCATCGAAAAATTCATTTAATCCACAGCATCCAATTTCTAGTGAACATAGTGCTTTTTGTAATGATTCAGGAAATGATCTACCAAGTGCCATTACTTCTCCTACAGATTTCATGCAAGTTGATAACTCTTTATCTGTTCCTCGAAATTTATCGAAATTAAATCTTGGGATTTTTGTGACTATATAATCTATACTTGGTTCAAAAGATGCAGGAATAGCTTGTGTACAATCATTTTGTATTTCATTTAAAGAATATCCTACAGCAAGCTTAGCAGCGATTTTAGCTATTGGGTACCCAGTTGCTTTTGATGCTAGTGCTGATGATCTAGAAACTCTTGGATTCATTTCTATAACGAGTATATCATTATTTTTTGGATTGACTGCAAACTGTACATTAGATCCACCTGTATCTACTCCTATTTCTCTGAGAATGGAAAAAGAAATATCACGCATTTTTTGATATTCTACGTCTCGTAAAGTTAGTGCTGGCGCTACTGTTATGCTATCACCTGTGTGTACTCCCATGGGGTCAAGATTCTCTATAGAACAGACAACAATACAATTATCTTTATTATCTCTCATTACTTCCATTTCGAATTCTTTCCATCCGATAATAGATTCATCTACTTGAACTTCTGATATTGGGGAGATATTTAGTCCATATTCTATATTTTTTTGAAATTCTTCTTTATTATATGATATACCTCCTCCTATACCACCTAGTGTAAATGATGGTCTAATGATTGCTGGTAGTCCTATATATTCTAGGGCATAGTTTATTTCATCTACACTTCTTATGATGATGCTTTTTGGATATTTAACTCCTATTCTATCCATTGCTTGACGAAATAGATTTCTGTCTTCTGCTTTTTTTATTGCTTCTTTTGTAGCTCCTATTAACTTGACGTTATATTGTTCCAATATTCCTGTATTGCAAAGACTTATTGCAGCATTCAAAGCAGTTTGTCCACCGACTGTTGGAAGTATAGCACTTGGTTTTTCTTTAATGATTATTTTTTCTAAAATATGTGTTGTAATTGGTTCAATATATGTAGAATCAGCTATTTCTGGATCAGTCATTATTGTTGCGGGATTAGAATTGATCAAGATTATCCTATAACCTTCTTTTTTTAATGTTTTGCAAGCTTGAGTACCTGAGTAATCAAACTCGCATCCTTGTCCTATGACTATTGGACCTGCTCCGATTACCAGTATTGATTCTATGTCTGTACGTTTTGGCATGATGTAATTAAAGAATTAAGCTTCTAGTAATATAAACTACTAGTATTGAATCTTCAAAATAAAAAAAATGAAAATTTTTTTTCAAGGTGTAGTGAATTTCCATTTATATTGTGAGTGATTGAAATATTACCGGTAGGTATTTGGTTCAGACTTTTTATTGTTAAATATATTTAACATAGTAGTTCATAAGTTATAACTAACTTATATAAGATAAGTAAGATTTGCTCATTTAGTATTCTAAAAAAACATATTATTTTACAATTTTAAGTTGTATAGTATAAAATTTATTATAATATTCTAGTTTAATAATAAAATATTAATGGAGAAATCAAGTGCATGCAGTGAAAGTAGGATTAAATAATTTAATTGAAAGTACTATGGAAATAGTTTCATATTTTTTTGCTAGACAAAAAAATGAAGAAATAAAAAAAGAATTACAGAATTTAGTTGATAGGATAAATGAACTTAAATATGAAATACCAAGATATCACGGTAGAGAAGCTAGAGGGCATTTTGTCAATTGTGAACAATCTGTTTTAATGGAAGCACTAATTAAAGAAGTACTTTTAAAAATATTTGATATTGATATGGGGAGTAAGAAACAACGTATATCTCAAAGTATTCTGGAAGAATATAGGCGGTGTGTCGGTAGTTTATTAGATAAAGTGATAAAATGTGAATCTAAGTATATCCAGGTAGGAATTGTAATACCAAGTTTTAAAGGGAATGAAAGGATCAAGCGTACTATGTGTAGATGTGTGAAAATTTCTTATATCTTGGATAGAAGTAAATTACTATCTGTTGAAGAATTTCGTACAATCTGTTCGGAATTAAGTTTGGATTCTTCTGCTTTAGAAACGTTGATGAGATTTTGCAGTACTGATCTTATATTAGGTATAGTAAATCTTAGATTTATACAACTTCTTGCATCTCGTGAGTTTTTTCCCCCTGAGAGTAATGATGTAACGATTAATATCTCAAGTAATTATGATAAACTAATAAATCATATAGTACTTTATTGCTATTCTCGATCTATTCATAAGTATTACACTAATAAAATGGTAAAAGGGTTGCCTTACTTATCTGTTACAAGTGAGCTTAAAATCAATTCAGTTATGCCTTTTGCGTTAATGTTTTTTTTAATGCAGGTAGTGTTTAGTATTTTTGGATCATTGTTTATTTTATTACATGTTAATAATATAATGAATGTCGTTGATATGAAAAACTTATCCATTGGTGTGTGTGTTGGATCTGCTATATTAGGTATTGTGTCTGTTACTTTGGTTTCTATAGGTTATAAAAAGCTTCATCAGGATAATGTTTCTTCTTTACATAGAAGTGAATTAAGTTTGGAGAGTTTTTATGTACCTGGTGAAAACATTGATTTGTAATGTTTTTATTCAGCATGATGATTTGTTTTATTAGAAGTTAACCTTTATTATTACATGATGATAAGCTTATAGTGTTATTAATAGTCCTTTTTAGTTAGTAATATTGTTGATTTATCTTTGTAAAATTTTATTGTAAATTGGTATGACTTCGTCGTATAACTGAGATATAATTTCAGAGGTATTTGTAAAATATAACTGAAATTTATTACTATGTGTATTTATACTAGAAAATCAGGGGAGAGATGATCAAGTAAAGTGAGCGTATATAAATTGTTATGTGAGTATTTTACATTACTAAAATACTGTTAATCTAGAATCCTAAATATAGTGTTAAGTAATATTAAGTACGGTATTATATACATATGAAGTAGCTTTCAAAAAAACACACCATTTAATAAGCTTGATATATTATCTGAAGTTTGCAGCAAATGAACACCAAAAATGAACACCCATAGCATTACCATACCTGAAGAGTGTTTATATATGGTTTATACACAATTTATTCAATAGTGTGAATATTATTCCAAATAGATATTTTTTTACTAAAGTAAAACTACTTTACATTTAATGAGTACTTTACTATATAGCAACTAATTTATAAAGAATCATATACATCTTTTAAGGTAATTTGAAACATAGTTTTTATAACTTTAAATGCTTTACTATGTATTTCAGCATTGTGTACTCTAAAAAAGTCTATATTTTTATAAAACAAAGCAGATGATGCTATTACTGTAGGGTTATCACGTATTTTATCTTCTGGATCAAATTGCATAAGACAAGATTTACGAGAATGGCCAAGACATATTGGATACTTTAGTTCCTTTAATTTATCTATATTTTTCATTATATATAATGATTGTGTTGCATTTTTCCCACATCCTATACCTGGGTCAACGATAATTCTATCTCTATTTATTCCTGCATTGATCAGCATTGTAGTTTTATCTTTAAGCCATTGCTTAATTTCAGTTATTGGGTTAACACCTTTTGGTATAAATTGACCCATTATTAACGGTACGCCTAGGTTATGTGAGATTATAATTTTTGCAGAACTATTTAATAATACTGGTATCATATTACTATCTGATATTCCAGTAGCATCATTAATGAAGTCTACATTTAAAGCCAATCCTTTTTCTGCAGTTTTTGCATTTCTAGTATCTAGACTAACTTTAACATTGCGGCTGTGAGCAAGTTCTACAATTTGTGGTAATATTGTTTTTAGTCTATTCCATTCTTCTTCTTGTGTAATTAGAGTTTCATCTCCTTGATATATATATCTTGGTTTTCCTGATTCTGCTCCAACATCTATAATATCTGCTCCACTATTGATTAAATGTTCTGTTTGTTTGATTGCTTTTTCTACAGTAAAAAACTGTCCTCCATCTGAAAATGAATCAGGGGTAAAGTTAAAACAACCTAGTATTTGTGTTTTGAATTTCATTGTAAGACTCCTATTATGAAGAATTAAAGTTTAGACTTAGGTTAAGATGATATTTACATAATCTCTACTATTATAAATAAATGCAATACTACCTTAATAATTGTGTCATATAATGAACTTACTGTCCTAATAAATAGGTTAAAATATGTAAGGTATGTGTCTGAGTAAATGCTATTTTGGTAAATACTCTTATAGCATTAAAGACTTGAACATATAGCCTCTAATATGAATTTAGTATATTTTTTAGGACATTAAACATTTCACTAATAATGTTGTTATATAATGAACTTATGATTCTAACAAGTAAAAATGTATAATATATATTTTAATAGGTTTTGTTCTAAATGAATATTGTTGTTATGTTAAAAAACTAGAAAACTTAATATATAAGATCAACTTCATGTATTTTTTTTGATATTATGTATCTTGCTAGTACTATTGTGATGTAATGGGTTAGTTATTTAAATAGTTCAAAGTATATAAATTGTGCTAAAAAAATATTGCTCTTACAAATGCTGTGATTATGTTAAAAGCTTAAATACATAGTTTCTAAGGTCTGCCTAATATATTTTTTTTAGAACATTAAATATTTCACTATGTAAATGAACATTATGTATTCTAATAAAATCTATACCTTTTTGGAGTAAAGATATTGATACTGCTAATGTAGCGTTGTCAAGAGTTTGATTATTTGATGTACATAGAGATAGACAAAATTTCCGTGAGTGACCAACATATATTGGATGGTTTAAAGTTTGTAATTTTGTGATGTTTTTAAGTATGTATAGTGATTGGGTGGCAGTTTTACTAAATCCTATACCTGGATCTATAATAATTCTATCTTTGCTAATGTTTGCATGTGTTAATTTTTTTATACATTTTTCTGCCCATAGGATAATTTCTTCTATCGGATTAGAATTTTCTGGAATTGTTTTTCCTTTTGTTAAAGGTATACCTAGATTATGAGTAATAATAATCTTAGTAAGACTGTTTTGTTGTAGTACATTAATCATATTATTATCTGATAGTGCACTTACATCATTAATATAGTCTATATTGAGTTCTAGTGCTTTTTCTGCAGTTTTTGCATTTCGAGTATCTATACTGACTTGTACATTCTTGCTATGAGCAAGTGTTATAACTTGTGGAAGTATTTGTTGTAATCTATACCATTCTTCAGCTTGAGATACGGTACAATGACCATGTTTATTATATAGGTATGTAGGTCTTGTTGATTCTGCTCCTACATCTATTATATCAGCTCCTCCACTGATTAAATATTCAGCTTGTTGTAGTGCTTTTTCTACAGTAAAAAATTTACCTGTATCGGAAAATGAGTCTGGGGTATAATTTAAAATCCCAACTAGTTTTGTATTAAAATTCATGTTAAAAATTGTGTTATCTAAAAAATAATGCTATTAGGATTAGTGATATAAATTGTAGTAGTATTCTAACCATCATAATTTTGTTTCTGTGTTTAATGTAGAATTCATTACCAATGGCCATTAGTATTACGCCAGATATTAATGATATTAACGTTAATGATGTGAAAATTAAAATTATTATTAACGATACTGCATTACTAAACATTTTCATATGCATATAAGAATACGCTGTACTATATCATATTGTATAACTTTGTCTCAATGAAAATTATTTATATGAAAATTTATAAAATATCTGTATTGTTTATTTAAGATAAAGGAAGTTTAAATTATGTATATAGTGAATTAATTGTTTAGAGGAATCCGTGGACGGTGTAAATTTTAACTTTCGGGCGATGAAAGAGCTAAAGAAAAGCGTTCTGTATACTAGCCTGGAGAAGTGTAAAAGTGTATTTTGGTTTATTTTTTGGTTTAGTTCTGCTATTAATCTGTTAATGTTATTTTTACCACTTTATACTTCTCAAGTTTTAGATAGAGTTCTTACAAGTGGTAGCGTTTCAACTCTTGTTATGCTAAGTGCTATTACAATTATAGCTTTTGCCTGTTCTGCAATATTAGAGATATGTAGATCTTTGGTTATGGCTAAAGTTGGAGATTGGATAGATAAAGTTGTTACTCCTGATCTTATTATGAAGTCAATTAGTCTCACTTCTATAAAATCGTCTACTTCAAGTGGTGAAGTAATTCGTGATTTAGGTGTTGTGAAAAGTTTTATTACTGGATTTGGTATATTTTCATTGTTTGATACACCTTGGGCAGTATTGTACTTAGTTACTATTTTTATGATACATAGTGTTACAGGATATATTGCTATAGTAGGTATAGTATTATTGACTGCTATGGGTGTGTGGAATGAATTAGCAACGAAAAAGATATTGCAGGAAGCTAGCGAAGAAGGGATACGTAATATTAATTCAATCGATGTTGCAACTCGTAATGCTGAAGTAGTGGAAGCTATGGGTATGGTTAATTATATTGTAGATGATTGGGCACAGAAAAATGATAAAAATAGGGCTATGCAAATTAAGGCACAGAATCGTTCTAATTTGATTTCTGGTATAACTAAGTTCATTAGATCAGTGTTACAAATAGCTGTGATAGGTATTGGTGCATTTCTTGCAGTACTTGGACATAAGACTGCAGGTGGAATTATTGCCTCATCAATTTTGATGGGTAGAGCATTAGCACCATTTGAGACATCAATTAATACATGGAAAATGTTGATATCGGCTCGTATATCTTATAAAAGATTACAAATGTTGCTTGTAGCATCTCCTAAAAGAGAGCAAACTATGTCTTTACCTATTCCTCAAGGTAAGGTAGTTTTTGATCGTGTGTTTTTTACTCCTTATGGTAGTAATAAGCCTACTATTAAAGGTATATCTTTTGCAGTAGAAGTTGGAGATGTTGTTGGTGTTATAGGACCTAGTGCATCTGGAAAATCTACTATAGCAAAACTATTAGTAGGTGTATGGAAACCAATAGCAGGAGTTGTAAGACTTGATGGAGCTGATGTTTATACGTGGAATAGAGAAGATTTTGGACGTTATATTGGTTACCTTCCGCAGGATGTTGAATTATTTAATGCTCCAGTAAATGTTAATATTGCAAGAATGATTCCAAATCCTGATCCAAGTAAGGTAATAAAAGCTGCGCAAATTGCTGGTGTACATGAATTAATTTTAAGTTTGCCTAATGGATATGATACTTTAATTGGTTCTAATGGTCTGGTTTTATCTGGAGGGCAAAAACAAATGATAGGGTTAGCAAGGGCGTTTTATGGTGATGTAAAACTTTTAGTACTTGATGAGCCAAATGCTAATCTAGATGGGAATTCAGAAGCAAGTTTAATAAATGCATTACTTTATGCGAAAAAAAGTGGTATTACCACTTTTATAATGACTCATAAGGTACAATTATTAAATGCTGTTGATAAAATACTAGTGATGACTGATGGTATGATTAGTGGTATTGGTCCTAGAGATGAGATTTTGAGTAAAATTGTTCCTAAATATAGTCCACAAAATACTCAGTCGCAGGGTCAAGCTAGACCATTACCTGATAATGTAGAGAATCCAAAAAACTAATAATTTTGTGAAGTTGTCAAAAGTCTATTAATTCAAGTTATGTAGCAAGTATATGATAGGTCAACCTTTGGGTGGTTTTCAGAGATAGGCAACTTATATAGAAATACATGCTAACAAGTATTAAATAATAAAAGGTTAGAAATGTTGTATTTATTTTTTTCTATAATATAAATATTGGGTTCCAAATGAAGTTATTGTAGATATGGTACAATAAATTTCTCATAAGTATTGTAATAAATTGAACTTGACAATAATAGGATCCAAAAAAATCTAAATTTATAATGGATCTTACTAGTAGGATATTAAAAACTGTTGGAAATATTGTTTTATGGATTACCTTCTATTTTTCTTAAAATTTTATCTTTAAAAAATGTGTTTTTTTGATCTACAGATTTCCTTGATGGTTAGAGTTGAAAATATTAATTAGATAAGAAAAATTCAGAGAATTTTTCTTATCAATTAAATTTATTATCATCGTAATGTGCTATTAAATTAGTCTGTAATAGTTGATATTGATAAAATTGAGTTGTTTAATATGTAAAAATTTATGGATTTTGAAGGTACAGCTTATTATGTAATGTTGTTAAATTATCTAATAATATATCTAGTGGTATATTTTATTTTTGAATTTGATAAATCTATTAAACTATATGTGCTGTAAGTTTTGTAATATTATCTTAAAATTGTATTTGTGGAAGATAAAATTGAAAATTTTATCGTGTTACATCAATTAATTATTAATAAAATATTAATATTGAATTATAGTGTAGTTGATAAACTTGGTGTTTTTTTCACTTTATAAATGTATTATTTATGTCTAGAAACGTATATTAAACTTGAGTATTAGTATTCAATAATATTTTTTTATATTAAATTTTAGTTTAAATGCAAGTAATCTGATAACAGAGTTTAAGTTGTGTGTAATAAATACAGTGGAATGAAATACTTAAAGGTTATATGGTATTTATATATAATTTGATATATTATTAATTCTTTGAATGTATATAGCTGAATTATGGTTTAAGTGTAAGTACTTTTTTTCTAATTTAATATATATTTTAATTTTTGAAAAATATATAGAAGTTAATATTATGTCCTGCTATCTTGTAGGTGTGTGTTTATTAATGATGTTTTGGAGAAATTGCTTATTATTTGGTATAAATTAGTCTAAATTTAAAGAATATGTTGTAATTTTAGGTTAGCTTGCTATTGGTAGATAAGTGAGATATTTTTTATAAATTATGTAGTATTATGGTAAAAGCTGTTGTTATTGATAAGACTGGTGGTGTTGAAGTTTTAAAATATGTTGATTGTAATGTGAATGAACCAAAAGATGATGAGGTGTTGATCAAACATACTGCTATTGGGTTAAATCGTTATGATCTCGAATGTTGTAATGGTACACGCAAAATTAAAAAATTTCCTGCTGTTTTGGGAAGTGAGGCAGTCGGGATTATAGAAAAATTAGGGAAAAATGTTGAGGTTTTTAATATAGGAGATAGAGTAGGTTATTGTACTGTATCTGGAGGAGCGTATTCTGAAAAGAGGATTATAAATCAAAAATATCTAGTTAAAATACCTGATGATATAACTGACCAAATTGCAGCTGCAGTGTTATTTAAGGGGATGACAGCTCATTATTTGACACATGTAGTTTACAGCACGCGACCTAAGAGTTTTGCATTAGTACATGGAGCTACAGGTGGTGTAGGGCAAATATTATGTCAATGGGCTAGTTATAAAGGTTCTAAAGTTATAGGTGTTACTAGTTCTGATGATAGAGCTAATATTGCTCTGCGTTCTGGATGTTCATATATTGTAAATTCTAATAGTGAAAGTTTTGTCAAGCAGGTCATGGAAATTACAAATGGAGCTGGTGTTAATGTTGTGTATGATCCTATAGGAGCATTAGTAGGTAAAGTATCTTTTGAGTCACTAGGTCTTTTTGGTATTTATATCTCCTATGGTCAGATATCTGGTCCTCTTGTAAATATTAGTGCTTCTATGATGAGTTCAAGATCATTATTTTTTACTGCTCCTTTAATATTTCACTATAAGCGTTCAAGTTTTGATTTGTCTATGACAGCTATGGAACTTTTTGAAGTAATGAGAAAAGGTCATATAAAAGTTAATATAAATAAAATATATAGATTTGATGATATAATTACTGCACATCAAGATTTAGAAAAAAGAAACCTTACTGGTTCAAATGTGATCTTATTGTAGGTTGGTGGTTTTGTATTATTCTACCGTGTATAAAGAACAGAACAAAAGTTACTGTTGTTAGGTAATTTTTAAGGTAGATTAATGATCATACAGTATTTTTTCTTATCTTTTAGTAAAGGGCTGTATGTGAAGTAGATATGTTTTATAATATTTTATATGTAATGTAAGTATATGGTAATTTAAAACATATGCTGTTTATTTAGTATTACAATTTTATTTGTAAAAAGTATCAATATATTATAGATAGGGAAAAATCACTGATTGCTGAGTTTAAGATTTATTCATTTAAACATAACACTTCTACTTTTTTTATGGTTAAAATTGGATGTATAATTAGTGTTCTGTAATTGTACTGTATAATTTAATATACTATGATATGACTTATCTTATATATATGTTATTGTTTTATGTTTATATGAATAGCAGCATAAAATATGCTGCTTACTAAATAGTATTAATATTTTAAATTATTTATCTAAAAAAAACTTCTGCTTTTTAAAATAGTTGTAGATCATTAGTGTATAATTAGTACTGCATTGATTATACTGTATAAATTGATATTACACATAGTTAGTTGTAGTGCAGTTATTAATATTTAATAGTTATTTATCTAAGAAAACTTCTGCTTTTTGAAATAGTTGTAGATCATTAGTGTATAACTAGAGCGGCATTAATTGTACTGTATAATTGGTCTTATATGTAGCTAGTTGTGGTACAGTATTAATATTTAATAGTTATTTATCTAAAAAAACTCCTGCTTTTTGAAATAGTTGTAGATCATGAGTGTATAATTAGTACTACACTGATTGTACTGTATAATTGGTCTTATATGTAGCTAGTTATGGTACAGTATTAATATTTAATAGTTATTTATCTAAAAAAACTTCTGCTTTTTGAAATGGTTGTAGATCATTAGTGTATAACTAGAGCGGCATTAATTGTACTGTATAAATTGATATTACACATAGTTAGTTGTAGTGCAGTTATTAATATTTAATAGTTATTTATCTAAGAAAACTTCTGCTTTTTGAAATGGTTGTAGATTATGAGTGTATAACTAATGCTTAATTAATTGTGCTGTATAATTGGTCTCATGTGTAGTTAGTTGCAGTACAGTATTAATGTTTAAAAATTATTCATCTAAATATAATACTTCTGCTTTTTCTTTTGTTAAAGGTTGTAGGTCAATGTATTTTTTTTTATATGTACCACTGATACTGTATATTATATTGTACCATGATTTACTTTGTATTGGTGGTGTACCAGTTATATATAATTCATCTTCAGCTCTAGTCATTGCTACATATAGTAATCTTAAATATTCGTTATATTCATTAATTTTTTGTTGGGTTTTTAGTTTTTCGCAGAAGTCATGAGTATCGTTACGGCACCAGAATGGTGTATTTTCTGTATCGAATATTAATTGAAGATCATTTTTTGGGATAGTTGTGGTATCAGTAAGGAATACTATAGGTGATTGCATTCCTTTTGCATTGTGTATTGTCATGATTTTAATATAATTTTTTGTGTGATTGATATCACTTTTTATTTCTGGATTAGTATTTTTTATCCAATGTATGAATGCTTGTAATGAGTTAATATGATCTAGCTCGAATTTTATTAATAGATTAATAAATTCTCCTATGATCTCCTCTATATTGGATTGACCTAAACGTTTTATAAATTTATGTTTATGCTGTGATATAATATAATTATATGTATCTAATGGGTTATGAGTTTGTGATATATTAATTAGTTGTTTCAGGTAGTCTGATATGTAACTAAATTTTAATTGTAATACTTCCCATAAATGTAAATTGTTTCTATTGTATGCTAAGTTAAATATTTGTTCTTCAGTGAATTCAAATATTGGTGATTTTAATAATCCTGCTAATGCTAAATCATTTTCTGGTAATAAAAGAAATTCTCCTAAATTGACAAGATCTTGAATTATTATACTATCCATAACTTTAAATTTATCTCGTTCTAGTGTTGGAATGTTAAGTTTTTTTAGCTCTGTAATCATATGGTCTATAAAAGATGTACGGTGTCGTACCAATATTAAGATGTCTCCGGCACTTATGGTGCGCTGTTTTGCTGGTAGAATTCTTTGATTTTTTATCCATGTGTGAATTTTATTAGCAATAGTTGATGCAAGTAATAGATTTGTATTAGGGGTGATTTTGTGATCTGTATTTTCTAGAAAATTATACTTATTGTTTTCAGTATGAAATATAGGCCATATTTCTAAATATCCTGGGTCATGTTTTCGAAAAATTTCATGATGTATTGCTTCTGTGGTAAAAGATATTTCTTGCCGAAAATTATTAAATATTTTGTCCACTAATTTTAAAATGGGTGCTGTAGATCTGAATGATTGTTTAAGATATAGTATTTTGTATTGATTGCTTTTTTGTGCGAAGTAGTTGCACATGGGTTTAAAGTAGTCTGGTCTAGCATTTTGAAAGCTATATATTGATTGTTTTATATCTCCTACAATGAATAATGTTTTTGTTTCTTCTGTTGTTCCAATACCTGTAAAGAAATCTTGACATAATTCAGAAATGATCTGCCATTGTTTTATGCTATTGTCTTGTGATTCATCGACTAATACGTGATCTATTTTACTATCTAGATGAAAGAGTATCCAATCCTTATAGTGTGGATTTATAAGTAGTTTTAGTGCTAAGTTAATTACATCATCATGATCTAAGTAGTTTAATCTTTGTTTATTCTGCTGGTATAGTTTTGTGAAGCATTTTGCGATTTCAGTTAAATGTACAGTTCGTTCTGCTATTTTATTAGCATAAAAAGTGTTGGTAAACTCTAATACTTCTTCTTGTATATCTATAATTATTTTTTCTATTTGAGGGAAGTCATTTAAAGTTTTTTTTGTTATTATTGATGATATAGATTTTTTTTCTAAAGATGTTGAGTTGATAAATATTTTTGTATATTCATTTAATTTTGCTATTTTATACTTTTCAGATAAATTCATCCATGCAGTTAATTTATTGCTGATTTTTTGATCTCTTGTACTTCCTTTACTTAAAGCTTTTATAAGAAATATTAAATTACTTTGGTTAATATTGGGCAATTTTTTTATCTGTGTTATATTACAGTTTAGTTTATGATATATTAACTCTTGGTTTGGATTATAGTCTTGGTTACTTAGTAATTTGTATAATAAATCGTAGAGTGTTTTTTCTGTGATCTCAGAGGAGATAGCAGATATGTTATGTTTTATTGTTACATCATTTAGTGTTTTATAAAAAATTTTTGGAAAGGATTCTGATAAATCTTTCACTATACAATTTGGAGAGATTCCAGCTTCTATAGGAAATGCGGAGATTAGTTGGTAGCAAAAACTATGTATAGTTTTTATTGAAAGTGATATGTTATGTATACTGTTAAATAGTCTTCTTGCTTGATGTAATTCTTGAACTGTTATATTACTGTGAATAATTTCTTGTAGGTCTGTTTTAAGCTCTGTATCTGTTAATGTTGTCCAAGCACTTAAGGTTGAATGTATACGTTCTGTCATTTCATATGCAGCTGCATTTGTAAATGTGAGACAAAGTATATTTTGATGACCTGTGATTAATAATTTTAGTACTCTATTGACTAATATCCTGGTTTTTCCAGTTCCAGCTGATGCTGAGATCCATATCAAAGAGTCAAACGTATTGGTTGTAATATTTCTCATTATAGTGTATAATTAGTAGTGTCCTAAAATCTATAATATTAATCAAAACTCATACTTTATTGTAGTTTGTTTTTATTAAATGATGAGGTTTTTATGAAAAAGTTATTTTTATTTATAGTGTTAGTTAGCTTTATTAGTGTTAAAGTTGGTATTGCATGTGATGTACATTCTAGGAATAATAAACAAAACAGTAATGCTGAAAATGTAATGCAGGATGATTATGATCATGACAACGTTGAAAGTAATCAAAATGAAGAAGAAGGTTATGGAAGTACTACTGGTCTTCAAGTTACTGGAGAAGGTTTTGATAATAAAAAGTATGTAAGTGGTGTTTTTTAAAAGTATGAGTTTTGTTATATGCGTGCTTAAGGATGAATGGTGAGTATATGGTATGATCCTAACTTTTACATAGTTGTAAAAGTTAATTTGGTAGTACTAATGTTATTTCTTAATTATCCTATTTTATTTATCACTCATTATTAAAAATATATTTCTGTTTTTGATGTTTAATTATATTTCGTAATCTTATGTAAAATATTGTCTTAAGTTATGTATTATTAAGTAGGTAAAGTACTCTATTTGCTCATACCTAGTATTTTTTCTTTATTAGTGATTCTAGTATTTATGTAAAAGAATAAAGAAGTTCAGTTGCAATATTCTTTATATAGTATATAATTACTAATATTTTTAAATTTATTCATGTTAATGAAAAATTATATTTATAATAGTATATTCTGTCACAACAGGTAATTTGGTGGGTACTTTTTTATGAAAAAATTGTTTTTAATGATGGTGTTAGTAAGTTTTGTTAATGCTACATCTGGTATTGCATATGCTTTGCATCCTGATGATAATTCTTTTGATATGAGAGATCAGGATACAAAGGATCATGTATTTCCTCAGAATGATAACTCGTATGATGATGAAGTTGATGATGAAGATTATTTAGAACAAGATGATGATTCTGATGAGCTAAGTGATGATATTACAGGAGAAGATTTGCAAGATGAAGAAGATATTGAAGATAATGAAAAATATGATGAGAGTATACTTAAATCTGAGAATACTAATGCAAGTGATAGTGTAAAGAAAGAACAAGATAAGAAACATCCAAAAAAGAAAGATAATACAGAAAAAGTTGATGATAAAAAAAAACTAATGGTGAATCAGTAAATGAGGTACAAACAGCAAATTTTTCATATAAGTGGCCATTTGCTAGGAATCCTATGCCAGAGATTGAAAAAGGTGAATATGATGAAATGAATAATCATTTACCAAAATTGTATACTGTGAAAGATTATAGTACTCAACTTTTTTACTGTATAATAACTAATAATGTTTCTGGTTTACGTATTTTGCTTAATAAGCTTGAAGAACTAGATATTGGTTTGCCTGTTGTATCATCTCAAATACGTACTGTAGGACTTGGTGATACTTTGTTAACTTATGCTGTAAGATATGGAAAGTTAGATATAGTAAGATTTCTTCTATCAGTAGGTGTTGATTCTAATGTTGCCAACTATAATAATGATACTCCTATCAGTATAGCTATGAAAAATAGCAGGTATGATATAGCACGTGCTATTATGACAATGCAGCGTTAGTATTTATATTATGGGTTACTAAAAACTGTAAATGTTAGTTATAACTGTTTGTATGTAGGACATTATTAGTAAAATTGTTATTTGTTAGTAGTTGTATATATGTGTAACAAAAAATTAGGTAACTTGCTAATAGATGTTATTACTGATTCCTACTATATAGTTATTTATTACTTTATTTATACATCAATTACAAATTAATAGTTGTTATAGTAAATTACTTATTGTAATACTTGTACATATGATTGTTTATGTTATTGATTGAATATTTGATGTCAGGTTGTAGGTTATTGCATTCTTAGATATTGCATAATGTGAAATATATTATGTACATTTTATTTATACTGAATGCCTTATTTCTTTGTTAAGTGCATAGTTCTATTTTTTTTATTTTATATATGAAAGCTTAATATCAGTAAAAAATCATAACGTTGCTAGCTGAGTGATATGTGTTATATTGAGTAGTAATATATGCTAAATAGTATTGTAATATTTATTAGTTAAGTTTAAGCATATTATGTCATTTTTTTATATTATAAAATAGAGTCTGCTATTTCTATATCTAATGATTCAAAAGTAGGTGTATTTGGTAGTTCTATTCTAAAGTAAGATTTCGTAATTGTAAGTTGTGACTTTTTATATTAAGTAAAAGATATAATATTGCTAGTTTTAATGGTAATACTATATATGTTAAATAGTTATATAATATACTGAATAATAGGATTATTAAGATATTTTTTCCTGTTAAGTGTATAATACTATTTTTCATATAATAGCCATTGTTAACTGTGAGAAGTACTGTTTATAAGTAAATAATATTATTAATTTTATTGTAGGTATATGATCATTAGATAGTAATACAAAATAATGTACATGGTGGTAGTAAACAATTGTGGTGTTTATTTTGAATAGATAGCTCTTATTAGTTGTGGAAAGTTGATATCTTAGTTAAAATAAATAATGTGAAAATACTTTTTTAATTTTGTAAATCTATTCTGTTACTATATAAATTATAGGTGGATTATTTATTAAAATACTCAAGTTATATGTTAGTAGATGAAATATTTATAAATTTACTGATTAGTATATAAGTAAAACAATAAATGATTTTATAGTACTGTTGTTATTTTTGTTATACTATGTAGCAATTAATACTACTTGGTCAATTTGATAATAATATTTTTTAATTCTAATTTTATCATGTGTATTACTAAACAATATAATTTTATGTGTTTATTTTAGTATATATAAATAACAAAGTATTTTATCTTTTATATAATTTTGTATTGTTGAATTAATTGTAAGATCTTAATAGTGAAATAATGGTTGTTTATGATTGGGTGTTTGTTATTTTGTCTATGAGGTTTTCTAGTAGGTAGTTGATTTATGGAGTTGTTGTGAATGCTAAAGAATTTAGTGATAAAAATCTAGCATATGTTAGTGGTTTATCAATAATATTTTCTACGATTATTTATGTCTTGTTATTATTTTCTGGCATATATTATGGGAATTTTATAGTTGTGTTACCAATGTCTTTAATTGCGTTGGTTTCTACAGTAATTATTCCGAGTGGTTTTTTTGTAAACAATCCAAATGAAGCTAAGGTTGTTGAATTTTTTGGGAATTATATTGGTACTATATTTCAATCAGGGTTTTTCTGGACTGTTCCATTTGTGCGTATGAGAACAATCTCATTAAAAGTTCGAAATATTAATACAAGTAAAATTAAAGTGAATGATTTTAATGGAAATCCAATAGAAATAGCTGCTGTAATTGTCTGGAAAGTAGTTAGTCCTGCAAAAGCGTGTCTTAATGTAGGTGATTATCAGGAGTTTATTAATATTCAAAGTGAAACTGCAGTCAGGGAGTTAGCTGGTAGCTACCCATATGATGCTGAAGATGATAGTGAGTCTTTGCGTAATAATTCTATGCAAATATCATCTAAGCTGCGTGATATATTACAAAGTAGATTAGATGTTGTGGGAATTATTATAGAAGATGCTCGTATTGCACATTTAGCTTATTCTTCTGAAATAGCACAGCTTATGTTAAGAAGACAACAAGCAAAAGCTATTACTAATGCTAGAGGATACATAGTGCGAAATGCTATTACTATGGTGGATGAAATATTAACACATTTTGAGTTAAAATATCAAATTAATTTATCTGATGAACAAAAAGTTAAGTTGATAAATAATCTGTTAGTGTCTCTGATTTCAGAGCAAGGTGCTCAGCCTACTCTTAATATAGAATAATGCTTAATAGTATAAAAAGGTGGAGGCCTTTTTTTTAAGAATTGTGGGCAAAATATCTTCTTATAGTTGTGAAAATTTGTATAGAGTATTTATTTGTTTTTATATAATGATAACAAAAGTTGTAACTAGTATTTATAATATGTAATGTTATTATGGATAAAATATCATATTGGTTTATCTGATGAATAAAAAATTGAATTGATAAATTCTATGGTATTTGCCTGCTATTGGTATGTAATGATATATGATATTTACAAAGTATGTGTATTGGTTTGTTAAGTAATCATAGTTAATTGGATATAGAAGTAGATATGTACTATTGTTTTTATAGTGTAAAAAGAATTATCATCTAATTTTGATGTTGGGTTTTTAGTTGTAAAATTTAGTATATGTATTTCAATGTTTTATATATGACATATTAATAAATAATATCTTGATAATAATAAGAAAAGTTAATACGTATATTGATGTGGAATATTGAGTACATAGCAATGTTTTTATTTATTGATATATGTATATGCATTGCTTAATCTTATAAAGACTTAAAAAACTAAGATTAAAAAGTAATGAGTTATATATGTAATTTTCTTAATGTTGAATAATCCAAGTATAACTTATGATATACTACAACTGTAAAAACTAAAAATTTTGTTTTTATATAGTAGAAATATCTTTCTTGATGTACATAAAAAAGACAGAATGGTATTAAATTTATATATGATATCTTGCATATATGAAAAATTTGTCTTTTATATCATAAAATATGATCAGCCTGATAGTATATATGTTGTATAATTATTTTATTATATATAAAAATAGGTATATTTATTATGTATTTATCTATTATCAATTAATTGAAAATGTTTTTCTATAACTATTATTCATGATTGATAGTAATGTATATTGTGTATTTGTCATAAATAAACAATAGGTTAGGTTATACTATAACTTAATGAAGTTTTATCACTGTTTATAATTATAGTGAAAATTTTTTAGATTATTTTAAGTTGTTAATTATTTTTCCTAAAGAATAGCAATCATAAATGCTATATCCAATTCTTGCTTTTTATTTTTCCTAAGATTTGAATAACAATATTTTTTATACTATAGGTTAATTATGAATTATGATACATTAAATCTTTATGAATATCATGGTATATATAATGATGTAGATTATGTATACGATAGTGAGCTGTCAGAAGAGTATATGTCTTACCAAGCAATATGGAAGGCAGTAATACTTCAAGCAATTATTGATTCAACATCTAATTATAAAAGGATGGAAAATAAGATTGAGAAAATAAAAGCTAATAATTGGTTTAATGATTACTCAGAAGATTTTGTTACTGTTTGTCATTTTGCTGGTTATAGTGCTGTAACTGTACAAACTAAGGCAAAGAGAATTATATCAAACAGTAAATAAATGGACGCTTAAAAGGTCAAGTAGAGAAGATCTCAACCTGTATAACTTTCAATTTTGCTGTTTAAAATAATCTGCAAGTTGAGATTTGATTATTGAGTATATTTCTCATGTATTGGTTACCTGTTTATTTTATAAATAATGTTATCTGTAAATAAGATAGTATATGTTAATAATATTCTGAAAACTTATATAGTAGTCTGGTATTCATAATAAGTTTGTTATCGTGTCAATTAGAATATTCATGTTTTTTAACGGTAGAATTATAATTTTATGTTTGTCTATGTAAGGGCAGATGTTGATTTTATTAAGTGTTATTGTTTTGGTCTTTGTTATTATTTATTTTGTACTTTCTCTCATGTAGTTTTTGTATATGCAAAAGTAATATTATACTCAAATAAGTGTAACTGATTTTTAGAATGAGTGTATAGTTATTTGAATTATGGTTTGTGTTATTGCATGCATAGTGTGTAGTAAGTTGAGATGTTTAGTTTTTTTGTTGTAGAATTATAATTTTGTATTTGTCTATATTATAGATGGAAAGTAATTTTATTAAGCATTTGTTATCCTAGACTTTCATGTTAGTAATTATATTTCAATTCAAGTAATTTATGTATGCATAGGTAGTTTATCTAAAATGTTTAGCGTATTTCTTAATTATGAGAATTATGTAAGTTTGTTAAGATATAGTGTATAAAAATAATATATTCATAAGAATCTCTTTTGTTTTTTTGTTCTATAGCTGCTAGTTTTGTGTTGTAGATTTTCCTATTCATATGTTATCTAAGGTTAATATACGTAAGGTTAAAAGGTGCATTATTAATAAACGCGATGGTGTAGGTAAAAGTATTATAGGTATTAAGGAAGAAAGTTTTTTACCTGATAACATGTTTATAGGATTTTAAAGTTAAGTATGTAAGAAGATTTTTTTTAAATGTGTTATTTATGAATTCTATTAGTTGATTATAAGATGTAATTCAATAAATTTAAAAATTATTTTATAAGGAATTTATGTATGAAAACATAGAAAAAAGATAGGTGTGTTATTAGATGTATATTTACTAAGTGTGTTATAGTTGGTAACAGTTCAAATGATTACCTTATGACGAATTGTTCTATAAATTGTCATGTTTAACCATTAAAAGGAACAAATTACTGAAAGTTTTATAAGTAATAATATAAGCATTTATTTTTATTATGAGCTATTTATTGTTAATGTTGATAGTGTAAGTAATGCTATGTGTGTTATATTTTTTATATATTTATGAAATATGTAAGTTTGGTGCTTATTAAATACTTTATTAAGTTGTACTTCTGGTAAAGTATTTGAGAATACTAAACTAGAATGTCCTGATATAAAATTTTATTACTGTGTAATTATTTATTAATCCCTCTATAGATTGTTTGAATGTATGTTTTTTGTTAAGTAATATGTTTTGTAAATAGTACTATGATGTCCTATATATCAATGTTATTTAAAAAGAATCTAATAATTGACTTTATGTATGGATTGTTGAAATCTAAATTGATGTAACTTTTATTTAGTAAGGTGTTTGATGAATAATAATGATGTAGAATATCAGTAATATTATTTAGGAAACATTGATTAACTTGCTAATTATTCTTTATTGTTGTTGAAATCTAAATTGATGTAACTTTTATTTAGTAAGGTGTTTGATGAATAATAATTATGCAGAATATTAGTAATATTGTTTAGGGAAACATTAATTAACTTGCTAATTATTCTTTATTGTTGTTGAAATCTAAATTGGTGTAACTTTTATTTAGTAAGGTGTTTGATGAATAATAATTATGCAGAATATTAGTAATATTGTTTAGGGAAACATTAATTAACTTGCTCATTATTCTTTATTGTTGTTGAAATCTAAATTGATGTAACTTTTATTTAGTAAGGTGTTTGATGAATAATAATGATGTAGAATATCAGTAATATTATTTAGGGAAACATTAATTAACTTGCTAATTATTCTTTATTGTTGTTGAAATCTAAATTGATGTAGCTTTTATTTAGTAAGGTGTTTGATGAATAATAATGATGTAGAATATCAGTAATATTGTTTAGGAAACATTGATTAACTTGCTAATTATTCTTTATTGTTATTGAAATCTAAACTGGTGTAACTTTTATTTAGCAAGGTGTTTGATGAATAATAATTATGCAGAATATTAGTAATATTGTTTAGGAAACATTGATTAATTTGCTAATTTTCTTTTTGCTGTTGAAATCTAAATTGGTGTAACTTTTATTTAGCAAGGTGTTTGATGAAGTAATATGGATAATGTACCGTAGGATATGGCTATATCAATATTATTTTAAAAGAGTGTAATTACTTATAAGTTCTCTGTCAATTGTTAGAAATCTCAACTTGTATAACTTTCAATTTTGCTGTTAAATAATCTGCAAGTTGAGATTTTGTTTATTCTAAATATAGAATAAAATATTGGAAATATAAAAATAGTTTGTCTAATAAGTTGCCTTAAAAAATATTTATTTTATGAATAGAAAAAAAAATGAAGTTTTTACTACTTATTATTCTATGGTAGATAGTGGTAAAATTACTTATGATGAGCAACAAGTTAATTTACTAGAAAAATTTTTACCTTATCTTACTGTACAAAATGTTTGTTCTTTTCTTCCAATAAAAAGGAGGTTGAAAAAGGTTGGTGTATATGTACATGGTAAAGTTGGAAGGGGTAAGTCCATGGTTACAGACCTATATTACAATGTTTGTGGTATAGAGAATAAAAAAAGACAACATTTTAATCAGTTCATGAAGGAAATACATTCTTTATTACACGAATATAGATCATCTTATATAAAAGATCCACTTTATAAAGTTGCAAAAACAATGTGCTATAATGTGGATTTATTGTTTTTAGATGAAATTCAGGTACATGATATTTGTGATGCCATGATATTATATAAGCTGTTTTCGATTATTTTTGAGCAGAAAATTGTTGTAATGATGACTTCAAATTATGCTCCTATTGATCTTTATCAAGATGGAATACAAAGGGAATCTTTTGAACCTGCTATATCATTAATAATGGATAGAATGCATATTGTACATTTATCTGGAAAACAAGATTACCGGACTGTAAAAGATTTAGGAGTAGAGGATATATATTTTATAGGTGATCATTCTTATGATAGTTTATCAAATCTGTTTATTAAGATGGTAAATAATAAAGAAGTGAAGTCTGTAAAGTTGTATGTTTTAGGACGAGATATTAAAGTAAGTAAGGTATGTGGTGAGATTGCATGGTTTGATTTTCATGAACTGTGTGGCCAACCTTTATGGGTTTCTGACTATCAGGAGATAGTTCGTAATTTTTCAGTGATATTTATTGCTGGAGTGCCTATTTTTAATTTCTATAATCATAATGAAATGAAAAGATTTACTATTTTAGTTGATGAGTTATATGAAAGTAAGACAAGAATTTTTTGTTCTTTAGCTGCAGAACCTCAATCATTGTATTATTTGTGTGATGTTCCTATAGATTTTCAACGTACAATCTCACGTTTAATCGAAATGAGATCTAAATCATATTATGATACTGCTAGGTAATCATTTTTGATGTTTAATATGTTTATTTTATAGCAAATGTTTAAATGTACTGATCTGAATTTTATTATTGGATATAAGGTATCCATGAGTTCTCATATTATGATGCACAGATAGTTGTTATTGTATATACTTTTGATACTCTTATTTATAGAAGACTATAGGTTAAAGTTGTGTGTATTTGTATTATTCCTATAGTTCTAATAATTAAGTAAACTAATATTTTTATAGTATAGCGACCTGAAAGTGTATTGTTATATGTTTGTGTAATTTGTGAAGCTTTCATTTATGAAGAACTCTTTGATATATTGAGTGGGAGATTTATTATCTAATAGTGTTAGACTAATATTATATAGATGCTTTAGATAGTTGTATTTTTTTTATCTTGTTAATATAGTTATTTGTAGAAAGCACAGACTTAAATTGTGTGTATTTATGTAATCTTAATAATTGAATAATCTGATATTTTGGTTAAATTTTGTTAAAATATATATTTAGGTGAATGTGTCTTTTATGTGTTAGGTTAGATTGATAATATAAATTTTAGAAAAGATGTTATAAATTGGTTAAGAGTTTTATAAATTTAGCAGCTCAAATATTAGTGTTGTAAAATAAATTACTAAATAAATATCAATCACTATGAAAGCTTTTCAATATTATAGACCTATTTTTTATGTAAAAAAGCATATGAGTTTTTTGTTGTGTATATAATTTAGTAAAACTTGTTAGTTTGAATAGTATTTTCTGTTAATAATGATTTTATATGCACATTTCTTCTAAGCACTTGATATAGCCTTCGTTTTCACTTAATGTTGGTACTCTAAAAAACATATTTTCTGGTACTGTTGACTTATATTCAATATCTAGTTCTACGAGAGTTTCAGAATTTTCTGATACGAATGATATAGGTACTAATACTATTGGTGTGTTATTTTGTATTGCTTTATTAATTTCTGATAATGTACTGGGTTCTAACCACTTAACAGGTCCAACCTTGCTTTGATAACAAATTTTATAGTCTAATGATGGTATATTAAGAAACTTTACAATTAAATATACACTATGTTCAATCTGATATAAGTAAGGATCACCACGTTGTATTATACTTAATGGTAAGCTATGTGCTGAAAATAGAATTCTTGGTAATCCGTAGATACATGCTTCATAGTATTTTTCTGTTATAAGTTTGCACTGTGCTTTTATATAGTGTTCATTGTGGTAGTATGAACAAATAGTGGTGGTAGGAATTGCAAGATTTTCTGTCTTAGTATATTTATTCCAATGTTGGATGGCTGAAAATGTAGTTGTTAATGAATAGTGTGGATATAGTGGGAGTAAAATTATTCTATTTGGATTATATTCATTAACATGTTTAATTGTCTCCTTTACTGAAGGATTAGAGTATCTCATAAATATGAAGACTTTGTATTGGTTGTTATTGTGCTTATTTAATACGTTTTCAAGTAAGGTAGCTTGTGTTTTTGTTGCTTCTAATATAGGGGATTTGCCGTCTAGATATTGATATATTTTAGTTGCTGTTTTATTCCTAAAGTGTGAAATTAATGTAGCAATAATAAATCGTAGTGGATTTGGTAAATTTATGATATTTTTATCGTAGAATAAATTGAATAAAAATGATTTTACTTCAGATAGTGATTGTGGTCCACCTAAGTTAAATAATACTACTGCTATTCTTGACATGTAATGTTTGTTGGTTCTATGTAATCCTTGAAAGTAACATGTGATGTGCTAGCTATCAAGTGAAATATAGTCAGTTACACATTGTTTAAATAGAATTATATATTTTGATTTTGATATATTAGGAACATAATAAGTTATTAGCATGAGTACTGTTTTTTGTGAATTGTATTAATAATGATATAATTTATAAAATATTGCTGTTTATATAACTCTGTGGAATTCGATTATACTGATTTCATTATTTATATAATTTCTGGAGTGTAAGTATGGGTATAGCAGTTATATATATGCAATTTTAGGATACATGGTATTGTATTATGTATAAGAAACTAATGAATGAAGAAATACTAATATGTTTATTGTGTGAGTATATAATTTTTGCTAATTGATATTAAAATATATGTAATATGTGCAAGTTATAAGTGTAATTGTTACCTGGATTATGCTTTGTACAATATTAGTAAGCATATTATGGATTATGTGTAATATTTTTATTTTTTATGAATCCTATTTCAGAAAAATGAATGAGGTATAATTTTATTAAGTGTGTACTTTTTCTTATCTAAAAAAATTATGTTTTAGTGAAAATATAAAAAAATATCTTGTTTCCTGACATACAAGTTTTGTATGTGTAATACTTTGGGGAAATGGTTCTATTTAGTTAAAAATATTATCACCTATTGCATTTATATCAAAGATGTAATATAGAAGATTTTTTATGTGACTATTAATATCTCTATTTCCTGTTATTAAGTGTGTACTTGTTCTTATCTAAAAAAATTATGTTTTAGTGAAAATATAAAAAAGTATCTTGTTTCCTGACATACAAGTTTTGTATGTGTAATATTTGGGGAAATGGTTCTATCTAGTTGCATCATCTATTACATCCTATTAAAAGATGTAATACAGAATTTTTTTATGTTAGTAATAATGTTAGAGCTTTATAGGACAGAAACAATTACTGTTTGTCACTTAAAAGAAAATAGTATAAGCTACATGGTTGGTTGTTTAAGTGTATAACTTAATAGTATTACATGCAATTAGTAGTACTATATCATTAGAGTATATAGAAATAACAACAATTCTACTTTTATAAGTATAAAGAATAAGTATTATACTAACTATTTTTCTGTATGAATATATATTATAATTCCTAACAACACTTTTTTTTACAGCAAGATCTTACACTTTCTGTACTAGCATCTGACATACAACTACTAGTTTTTTATTCCTCTTTGTCTGTGTTAGGTATATCTTCTGATTTTTTAGCTTGTGTTGTAAATACTTGATCGATATATGATATTAAAGATCTTGGATGTTCACCATTGGTAGGTGTAATATATTCAAATCCTAATAATCCAATACTCAATGTTACTATTAAATCCCGGATTCCTGCATATAAAAAACTAAATGCTTTGTTTGTAGTTTCTTTTGAGTAATGATAATTTATTTTGTAGGTTTCTTGATGGAATGATTCTGTTTCTTTTTGGTTAATATTTTTTATTTTGTTATGTATTAAAATTACTGTATCAAATATTAAGCTTAATGGAAGTTCTAGTATTGTTACACAGAACAAAAGGAGTTCTAAAAGTGCTATTACTAGTTTTAGTGGGGTAGTTAGTACGGAAAAAAGGAAATTTATAATATAATATCCAGATGTATAATAAGTAGGATTTTTGTGTGTATTTTTTGATTGAAATACCAAAGAATTGCCTTTAAAATTAACAAAAAGGCTAGATGTTGTTGTAGTATGGTCTCTATATATTGGATGTTCTATATAAGAGCAACAATCTTTTCTGATTTTTAGTATTCTTAAACTTATACAAATTATTATCATGATAGCTAGACAAATAGCTAAGCATATCATATGCATATTGAGCGGATTTGTATTAGGAATTATTCCATATTTAGCAAGATAATAAGCTGATATAAATACGAGAGGCATAACAGTTGCTGCTTCTGCAAATGGTATTAGATTATGTCTAGTAGCATATTGTGCGTTTTGTTTTCCTGTAATATGGGTGAGTAGTATTTCAGATGGGACATCATTTTTATGAAGTTTAATGTAGATATATTGTTGCAGAGTAGTAAATGCTGCTAAATTGCATATGAGGAATCCTTTTATTCCACATAATATAGAGTTCTTAACTTTTAGTGGTATGTTTGATAAGTCAATTCTTGATTTTAATGTTGAGGATAACATAAATAAATACTAGCGATAATTAATAAAATAGAAATTATAATTTATTTTTTTGATAAAGTATACTATTTAATAAGTGTGTATTTTATAATATATAAAATATTGAAAACCTTAGTAGTTAATAAGATTCTAAGTATTGAACTAACTTTTCTATTCTTGCTAAGGTGTGAGATAATAAATTATTTACATCATTTTTTACCTGTAAATAATCATCAAAATGTTTCTTATACATTAACATTTCATCTTTTACTTTTTTTAATTGTGTTTTTAACTCATTTTTCTCATCTGCTAGCGTTAGACCTGCTAATAAAAATATTAAAGCATCAGATCCTTTACCTTTTTCTGCAGTTGAAATTGAATTAACTAATGAATTGAACTGCTCAGCTAATTTAAGTAAATGTGTTTCTTCTGTTTTATTACAAGCTATTCTATAGGTATTGCTTCTGATGATAATTTCAATAATTTGTGTATTATGATTATTCACCTGCTTGCTCCTTATTTAAGATAGACCTTATACCTTCTATTGCTGTGTTTAATCTATTAATTACCTCGTTACACGTTACTTTCCAATTATTGCATTCATTTATTTTTTCTAGGAGCTGTTGATTTAGTTGATTTTTTTCTACATTAAGTAGTGCTATTGTTTCATTATTTTGTAATGTGTTATTATTATTGCTTAATTTCTCTTTTAATAAATTTTCCAAGTTATCAAATGCTTGGTCTAAACTCTGCTGAATTTCTGAATTAGAAAAACTATTTGTTTGATCCATAGTAAACCATATAATTATTACAATATAGCACACCTATTGATTAATAAGCTTGATAAACTTGTTACTTGGCCTAAAGTAAACTTTTTGATACTTATTTTTTGTCAACCTTGTGTTAGCAGTTTTAATGTTATATGTACGTACAGTAAAAGCTCCAAACCCTCTAAGCTCAACTCTATGATTATCTTTTAAATACTCTACAATTAATGAAAAAAAAGTATGCAATATTCTAGATACTATATCCTCACTTAGAGAAGGATTTTTTTTAGATATATGTTGAATTAGATGTGATTTTAACATAACTATTTGCTAATATAATAATAAACTAATTGGGATATAAGTGAGTTTATATTTCCAAGTACAGATTTATGCTCTCTAATTGGTAGAGTATTAATTTTTTGTGTTTTAACATTTTGGGAACTGAACCATTTTAGTGCTTCATCTTCACCACCAATTTGATCTACTAAGCCTATTGCTAATGCTTCAGACCCTGTATATATACTTCCATCTGCTATTGCTAATACCTGTTCTTTTGTCATTTTTCTACGTTCTGCTACTATATCAACAAAATAGTTATATGAGTCATTGATTATATGACGTACAGATTGTTCTTTTTCTTGTGTCAGTTCTTCAAAAGGAGATGTTGCTGCTTTTAGTTGAGAAGATTTAATAGATTTCAAAGTAATGCCTAACTTTTTTGCTAACTGGTCTACTCCAAAGTATTGCATTAATACTCCAATTGAACCTGTAATAGTAGTATGACGAGCTATTATGTAATCTGCAGCAATTGCTGTCATGTATCCACCTGATGCTGCAAAATCATTTAATAATGCAACTACTGGCTTATACTTTGAAACATTACGAATGTTTTGGTATAAAATTTCACTACCAGTAACTGCACCACCTGGACTATTTATATTGAGTATTAATCCTTTAATGTGAGTGTCCTTAGCAATTTTTTTTAGTAATTTATCCATCTCCTCATTAGTTTCAATTTTGCCTTCTATGTTTACTTTGGCAATATATTCATTATCTAGGAAATTACTAACACTTGATGTGTCAACATAGTTACTTAATATCAACATTAAGAAAACCACAAGAAACGTTAAAGTACGCCATAACTTTAACTTAGAATTTAACATTTCTATTTTAAGTAACTGATGGTCAGACATAAATTAATCCTATTTTAAAGACAATATCATATTATATGTTTCAATCAACAATACTTCAGCTTCTAACTTATCTCCTGGGAAGAACTTTTTGTTATCAGGCAAATATTCTTGCTCAATTAAGAGATTAAAACTATTGGAACCATTGAATACATCAACTAATATACCAGTATCTTCAACTACCTTAGTAACAGTAACTGGTATTTTATCTCCTAAATTAGTTCTTTTTAATAGATCAAGGAAAGGATCATATTCCAACTGTTTTATTCCTAAATCAATTTTGCTTTTATTTGTATTGATCATAAGTATCTTTGCTTCTATAGAATCACCAATACTGTATTTTTTTACTGCTGCTTCTGGTGGTAATGACCAGCTTAATTCTGTAATACGGATTAACCCTTCAATTCCACTGTTCAATGTTTCATCTTGAAATGAAACAAATATACCAAGATTTGTTATATTTTTAACTTTTGTTAAAACAATGGATCCTAGAGGATATTTCAATGTAAATGCTTCCCATGGATTGTCTTGACATCTTTTCATACTAAGGCTCATACGGCTTTTTGCTGTGTCGATACTTAATACTTTAACTTGTATTTCTTCACCTCTCATAAATAATTGATTTATTGGAAGGGAACTTTTTGTCCAACTAACTTCAGATACATGGACTAAACCTTCTATCCCTACTTCTAATTCAACAAATATACCATATTCTTCTATACTTGTTACAATACCTTTATGAACACTATCAACAGGATATTTTTTCTCGATATTAGACCATGGACTTTCTTCTAATTGTTTTACGCCGAGTGAGATTTTTTTATTTTCACGATCAATCTTTATTATTTTAGTCCTTACTGTTTGACCACATGAAAAGACAGCTGATGGATGATTTACACGACTCCATGATATATCTGTGATATGTAATAATCCATCTACTACACCTACTGAAGGTGATTCATGTATTTCTATGAATACACCATACTTAGTAATACTCTTAACTTTACCTTCAATAATATCTCCTTCATTTAACTGGCTTAAATATAGACTCTTAGCATCTGCAAGAGATTCTTCAAGTATAGCCTTTCTTGAGACGACTATATTGCCTTGTTTCTTATCCATTTTAAGTATACGAAACTTTTGTTTTTTACCTAATAATGGGGTAATATCCTTGACTTGTCTTAGTGCTACATGACTTGCTGGTAAGAATGCTACTACACCTTTAATATCGACTGTATATCCACATTTTATTGAGCTAAATATTACACCTTCAACATCTTCTTTATTTTCTGCTGCTTCTTCAAGCTTTTGCCATAATTCACTCCTAATGGCTTTTTCTCTACTTAGTACTACGCTACCATTACGGCCTTCCATTTTTTCAAGGTACAGTTTTACTTTTGATCCTACTCCGATGTTTTGATAATCATCACCAAGTTCAAATTCTTTAAGTGATATAATACTTTCAGACTTTAATCCAGAATCTATTGTTACGTATCCTTTGTCTATGCAAATTATAGTACCTTCTATTATTTGTCCTTCTTTGACACTGCTATCCATAAACTCTTTTAATGCATGCTGGAACTCTGTATCTTCGTTATTATTGTCATAACCTTCTGTTTCCAAAGTATGACTAATAAATTTGTTGGATTTTATTTTTTTGATATTCTGTAAGTAGTTTTCTGATTCTAAACTTGTTTGAAGATTTTCCATAAACACAGCCTATAAAATTAAGTTAGTAAAGCAGTATGAAGTCATATTATTATTATTTCCTATACTTTACAAGTAGGTTTTTATTTTTTCTTTAATATATGATAATACTTCTTCTTTATTCATATAAGAGCTGTCAACGTATAAAGCGTTTTCTACTTTTATCAGTGGAGAAGATTTTCGATAAATATCTCTGATATCTCGTTGAATTATGTGTCTATATACTTGTTTATACATTTCTTTTTTTTGTTGTTGCAATTCTTTAAACCGTCTCTGTGCTCTTAAAGGTGTTTGTGCTGTGATAAATATCTTAAAGTCTGCATTAGGGAATATTACAGAAGATGTATCTCTTCCATCGAGTACGATACCTGGACTTGCTGAATTAATGAGCTTGTGCTGTATTGGTAACAATGCAGTTCTGATATGTTGATATCTTGCTAAAATTGATGCAATTTTACCTATATTCTCATCATTATATAACGTGTTATTATCCTCTAATAATAGTAGTATTTTATTTTCTAATACATTATCAATTTTGATATTATACTGTGCTTCTATTCCAAATAATACAGCAATGATTCTATACAATTTTCCTGTATTTAAATACTTAAAATTAAATAATTCAGCTAATTGTTTTGCTAAACTCCCTTTACCTGAAGCAGATGGGCCGTCAATTGTTATTACAAAATTGTTGCGATATTTAATCATGATTTTGTATAAAAATAGAATATAATGCTATAGCAGCAGCGTTTGATACGTTAAGGCTATCAATTCTTTCTGATGTTGCAATTTTTAATAGAAAATCACAATTTTCTTTTGTTAATGTACGTAATCCTTTGTTTTCCGATCCAAAAATCACTAATCTTTTGTTATCTAATTTTATTTTGTGTAAGGGCTCTCCTTGTTTTGCATCAAATCCATAACACCAATATCCTGCTTTTTTCAGTGTATGAATAGCATTTGATATATTAACTACATATACTATTGGGATCATATCTATTGCTCCGCTTGAAGTTTTTGACATTCCACAGTTTTCTGATGGTGAATTATAGTATGGTAAAATTACAGCATGTACATTAAAACATACTGCTGATCTAATAATAGAGCCTACATTATAAACATCTGTTACCTGATCTAAAAGTATTATTGTTGAAATCTCTGTAGGAATATTAGATAATACGTCCTCTATGCTTACTGTATCGACTATTGAAACTTGTAAAGCAATGCCTTGGTGATTACTATTAGGTGGTAGTACTGAGTTAATAGTATTGAGATTTACTTGTTTTGGGTAAATATTTTTTTGTTTACTAAGCTCTCTGATTTTTTGTATTCCATTATTATGTTTAATAAAATTTTCTGTAACTAAAAGCTCATGACATTTTCTATTTATATTTTGTAATGCAGCAACACAAGGATGTTTTCCATAGATCCATATTTTTTTCTTAGTCATAAATATCAGCTGTTAATGTGATTTTTATAATTAGGTATTGACATATTTTAATCTTTAATTTAGTTAAATCAATTCTAATCTAAATTTTTTGGTATCATTTTTTATTTTTTTATGCTAATTAAAATTGTTTAGGTTAGCGTTAGTGTGTTTAGGAGGAGTGGCCGAGCGGTCAAAGGCAGCAGACTGTAAATCTGCCCACTAGCGTGTACGTAGGTTCAAATCCTACCTCCTCCACGTTAAATGCGGGTATAACTCAATGGTAGAGTGCCAGCCTTCCAAGCTGGTTATGTGGGTTCGATTCCCACTATCCGCTCTTTATTTGGGATGGTTTTATGGTGTTAAAGGTATATTGTTTATGGTAGATGGAAGGAAGCCGCATATAAATGTTGGAACGATAGGACATGTTGATCATGGTAAGACAACATTAACTGCTGCATTAACGACAGTATTAGCGAAGAGATTAAGTGGTGAAGGGAATAAGAGTGTCAAGTATGATGAGATAGATAAAGCACCGGAAGAGAAAGCGAGAGGGATTACCATTTCAACAGCACATGTAGAGTATGAGACAGAGAATAGGCATTATGCGCATGTAGATTGTCCGGGGCATGCTGATTATATAAAGAATATGATCACAGGGGCAGCTCAAATGGATGCTGCGATATTAGTAGTATCTGCTACTGATGGTGCGATGCCACAGACAAGGGAGCATATTTTGCTAGCGAAGCAGGTAGGGGTAAAGGACATAGTAGTATGGATGAATAAGTGTGATGTAGTAGATGATGAAGAGATGCTATCGTTAGTTGAGATGGAGATAAGAGAGTTATTAACAAAGTATGGATATCCTGGTGATGATATAGATGTAGTGAAAGGATCTGCAGTCAAGGCATTAGAAGAAGAATCGGCTGATGGTGTCTGGAGCGAGAAGATAATGGAATTGATGAATGCTTTAGAGAAGATAGATTTACCAATAAGAGAGAAAGACAAGCCATTTTTGATGTCTATAGAGGATGTATTTTCAATACCCGGGAGAGGGACAGTAGTAACAGGAAGGATAGAGAGAGGAGTAATAAAGGTAGGGGACAAGATAGATATAGTAGGATTAAGAGATATACAAAGTACAGTATGTACAGGTGTAGAAATGTTTCATAAGGCTTTGGATGCTGGTGAGGCGGGGGATAATGCTGGGATATTGTTAAGAGGTATAAAGAAAGAGGATGTAGAGAGGGGACAGGTATTAAGTGCACCTGGACAGATACATTCATATAAGGGGTTCAAGGCAGAGGTATATGTATTAAAGAAAGAGGAGGGTGGAAGGCACACTCCATTTTTTTCAAATTATCAGCCACAATTTTATGTTAGGACAACTGATGTAACAGGTAATATAAAATTACCTGATGGGGTAGAGATGGTAATGCCTGGAGATAATATAAGTATCGAAGTGAATTTAGATAAGCCAGTTGCGATTGATAAAGGGTTAAGATTTGCAATTCGTGAAGGTGGTAGAACTATTGGTTCTGGTATTATTACTGAAATTTTGGAGTAAGTGGTTATGGTAACGCAAAAGATATATATTGAGTTAAAGGCCTTTGATAGCTATTTATTAGATAGGTCTGCCCGTAGCATTATTTTGACTGCTAAAAGGAGTGGTGCACGTGTAAATGGCCCGATATTTTTTCCTCGTAGAGTGGCTAAATTTATTGTTAATAGATCAACTCATGTTGATAAAAAATCTAGGGAGCAGTTTGAAATTAGAACACATAAACGTTTAATTAGTTTACCAAAAGCTAATTCAACAATTATTCAAGCACTAATGAGCTTACAGTTACCTGCTGGTGTAGATGTAAAGGTTAAGGTAATTGGAGGCAGTAATAATGGCTAAGAGAATAGGGTTATTGTTAGAAAAAGTAGGACATAGTGCTATTTTTGATAATGAAGGAAAAAGAATACCAGTTACGTTGTTGCATTTAAGGGATTCTTTTGTTGTATCGATAAAGGACAAAGATTCTCATGGTTATACTTCAGTAGTCTTTGGAATGAAAGTTTCTACTAATATGAAGAAACCTCAATTAAAAATTTTACAAAAAAGTAATATTAATGTTAATTGTAAAATTTTTGAATCTAGGGTTGATCATATTGATAATTTGACAGTGGGGGCTAAAGTTTTAATTACTCACTTTGTTGAAAACCAATATGTTGATATTACTGGATGTTCTTTAGGTAAAGGTTTTGCTGGTGTTATGAAGAGGCATAACTTTAAGGGGTTAAAAGCATCTCATGGTGTTTCTATTTCACATAGGTCTCAAGGTTCTACTGGTCAGTGTCAAGATCCTGGAAGAGTATATAAGGGTAAAAAGATGGCTGGTCATTTAGGGAATAGTAGAGTAACTGTACAAAATATTAAAGTTATTTCAGTAGATAAAGAAAAATCTTTATTAGTTGTCAAGGGTAATAATATTCCTGGAGCTCAGGGGTCTTATCTTTTTGTTAGAGATGCTATTAAAAAGCCTGTTCCTAAAAATTCTTTTCCTATATGTGCTGAAGATTTAAAGTTAGATAATATTGGATGATAATATATGGAAGTTAATGTAATAAACATAGAGAGTCAAAACATTGGTAAGATTGACTTAAATCCTTTGATATTTTCTGTAAACTATAGGCCAGATATATTAAAAATGGTGGTAGAATGGCAATTATCTAAGAGGCGTATTGGAGCTCATAAAACAAAAACTATAGGTGATGTTTCTGGTACAACAGCTAAACCATACAGGCAGAAGCATACTGGAAGAGCAAGACAAGGTAGTTTGCGTAGTCCACAATTTAGAGGTGGTGCTGTTATTTTTGGTCCAGTAGTTAGGACTCATGCTTATTCGCTAAATAAGAAAGTGCGTAATTTAGGGTTAAAAGTTGCTTTATCATTAAAGAATTCTTGTAATAAATTGTTGATTTTAGATAGTATTGATGTTAATTTTGTGAAAACAGCGCAAGTATTACGCTTTATTAAGAATTTTGAGCATCAATCTTTTTTGATTATTGGTAAAGATTATAATAAAGGAATGATGTATTCTTGTAAAAATTTGCATAATGTAACGTTGCTAAAGCAAATTGGAACAAATGTTTTTGATATTTTAAGGCATGATTGTGTAATTCTAACTGTTGACACTGTGAAGTATTTAGAAGATAGGTTGTTATGATTAATTATTTTAGTATTATACATTCCTCTATTATTACAGAAAAAGCAGTATTGTTGAATGAGAAATTTAATAAGTATGCTGTTTATGTATCAGGTGATGCGGATAAGAAAACAATCAGGAAGGCTTTTAAAGTAGTTTTTGGTTTGGATGTTGTCCGTATTAATATTTTAAATCAAAAAGGCAAAAAGAAGTATTTTAAAGGAATAATTGGTCATAGGAAAGATAGAAAAAAAGTCTATTTTTCTCTATTAAAAGATCAGGATTTTAAGTATATGGGAATAAAATAGTAACATGGGTATTAAAAATTTAAATTCAGTAACTCCATCACTACGTGGTACTGTCTTGTTAGATAAGTCTACGTTATGGAAAGGTAGGCCAGAAAAATCTTTGGTTGGTTATAAGATTTCTCATGGTGGAAGAAATTCTCGTGGTGTTATTACTGTTCGTCATCGTGGTAAAGGACATAAACGCTTATATAGAATTATTGATTTTAAGAGAAAGAAGGTTGGAGTACCTGCTACTGTTGAAAGATTAGAGTATGATCCAAATAGGACAGCATTTATTGCATTGTTATCTTATGATGATGGGGAAAAGTCTTATATAATTGCGCCACATGGATTAAAAAAAGGTGATGTAATTATGTCTGGTAATGGCTCTGATATATTACCTGGAAATTGTCTTATGTTAAAGCTGATCCCTGTGGGAACATTTGTACATAATGTTGAATTGAGGCCTGGAGGGGGAGGAATTATAGCAAGATCTGCTGGTACTTATGCTCAGTTGATGAGTAAGGATGGTATATATGTTTTACTTAGATTGAGTTCTGGTGAGATTAGGAAAGTATTAGCTGATTGTTGTGCAACTATAGGTATAGTTTCTAACTTAGATAATCAAAATGTAAAGTTAGGTAAAGCTGGAAGAAGTAGGTGGCTGGGTATTAGACCAACTGTGCGTGGTGTTGCTATGAATCCTATAGACCATCCGCATGGTGGAGGTGAAGGTAAGACTTCTGGTGGTAGAAATCCTGTGACACCATGGGGTGTATCGACAAAAGGTAAAAAGACTAGGAAGAAAAATAAGTCTAGTAATAAGTATATTAAGCGTGTATCTGATAAAGGGTAAAGTATGTCTAGATCTATAAAAAAACCTCCTTTTTGTGCGCCACATGTTTTGCGCCTAGTGAATAAGGCTATAGCTCAAAATAAATTAAACTCTATTATCAATATTCACTCTAGGTCTTCTGTAATATTAAATAAGTTTATTGGCTTAACTTTTGGGGTTTATAATGGGAAGACTTATGTACCTGTAAAAGTGAATGATAATATGATTGGTCGTAAGTTTGGTGAGTTCTCTCCAACTCGTCGTTATACTGGACATGTTGGTGATAAGAAGGTATCTAGAAAGTAAATTGGTTTGTATTATGAGTAAAGTGTTGGTTGAAGCTAAAGGGATGGGGTTGAGGTCTACTCCTTACAAGTTAAATTTAGTTGCTGATTTAATTAGAGGTAAGCCTGTATCTGTTGCTGTTATGTATCTAAAATTTTGTAAGAAAAAATCTGCTAGATACATAAGTAAAGTTTTAAAATCAGCAATTGCTAATGCGCAGGCTAATTATAGTGTTGATGTTGATAATCTTTATATTAAGGAAGTTTTAGTTGGTAAGTCTTTTTCTTTACGTAGAATTCATGCACGTGCGAGAGGCAAGGCATGTAGGGTATATAAGCATTATGGTAATGTGATCATAAAATTGTTTGAGAGGGTATAAGTTTATGGGTCAAAAATCTAATCCTATTGGTTTAAGGTTAAAAATAATCAATACATGGGATTCTTTATGGTATGCTAATAAAGATTATACTACTAAACTTCATGAGGATTTTTTATTACGTAAATTTATTAAGAAGGCCTTCTATCATGCTTCTATTAGTAAGGTTGTAATTGCTAGAAAAGTAGATGTAATTATGGTTAATGTATATTCTGCTAAACCTGGTGTGATTATAGGTAAAAAAGGTGCTGATATTGATAAAGTGAAGCAAAAAATTGTCAAGATGATCAATAATAATATTGAGTTAAATATTATAGAAGTCAAAAAACCTGAACTGAAAGCTATTTTAATAGCAGAAAACATAGCACAACAGCTAGAAAGGAGGGTATCCTTTAGGAGAGCTATGAAAAGAAGTGTACAAAATTGTTTAAAAATAGGTGCAAAAGGAATCAAAGTTAGTTGTGCTGGTAGATTAGGTGGTGCTGAAATTGCTAGGACAGAATGGTATAAAGAAGGTAGTGTTCCATTGCATACTTTTAGGGCTAATATAGATTATGGATTCTCTGAAGCTAAGACTATCTATGGTATAATAGGTGTTAAAGTTTGGGTGTATCTTGGTGAGACAAAATCGAGCAATGAGTAGTGAGTAAATTTTATGTTTATACCTAAGAAAACTAAATATAAGAAGGATTTTAAGGGACGTATTAGTGGTAATGCTAAAGGTGGTTATACTTTAGCATTTGGAACTTATGGTTTAAAATCTTTAGAACCTGGTAGATTGACTTCTAAGCAGGTTGAATCAGCTAGAAGAAGTATTTCTAGGACTCTGAAGCGTGTAGGTAAAGTTTGGATAAGAGTATTTTGTCATACTCCTGTTAGTAAAAAGCCTATGGATGTCCGTATGGGGAAAGGTAAGGGTAGTATTGAGATGTGGGTATGTAAAGTGAAGCCTGGTAAAATATTGTTTGAAATAAGTGGTGTTTCGTTAAATTTAGCTAAGGAAGCTCTGCAAAAATCTCAAGCTAAGCTTCCAGTAAAGTGTAAGTTTATTAGTGATGAATTGTAAAGGGTATTAAGTATGGATATTATTGATATCAGATCTAAGACTAATGATGAATTACATGAGCTGTTGTTTAATTTACGTAAGGAATTAATTGATGTTATTTTAACTAAAAAACTTGATAAGTCGCATAATCATTTTTATGGTTCAAATATAAAGAAAGATATAGCTAGGATATTAACAGTGTTAAGTGAAAGAAAGAATGAGGTCAAGAATGTCTAAGCAAGTTTTGACCGGAGTGGTTGTTGGGGCAAAGTGTGATAAAACTATAAAAGTTATGGTGTCCCGGATGGTCAGTCATAAGATGTATAAAAAAATAGTTAAGAAACGTAAAAACTATGTAGTACATGATGAATATAATCGGTATAAGTGTGGTGACGTTGTGCAGATACGTGAGCATATACCTATATCTGCTACTAAAAGGTGGGTTGTAATATAAAGGTGATATATGATACAGAAAAATACTTTATTAGATGTTGCAGATAATTCTGGCGCTCGCAAGGTGTTATGTATTGGGCTATTGAATGGAAAAAAATCTGCATCAGTTGGTGATGTTATTGTAGTCTCAACAAAAGTTGTGATTCCAAGAGGAAAGGTTAGTAAAGGGAAAGTTTATAAAGCAGTTATTGTTAGGGTCAAAAAGGCAGTACGTAGATTAGATGGTAGCGTTATTAAATTTTCAAGTAATGCTGTTGTGTTAATTAATGATCAAGGTGATCCATTGGGAACTCGTGTATTCGGTCCGGTTAAAAAATTACCTTTTGGTCTTTTTTCTAAGGTTATGTCTTTAGCTGTTGAGGTATTATAAAATGGGTATGAAAATTATTGCTGGTGATGATGTTCTAGTGGTTAGTGGAAAAGATAAAGGGAAAATGGGTAAGGTGATTAAAGTTTTAAAAAAGAAATCTTGTGGTAAAGATCTCACCTTTGCAATAGTTTCTGGGATTAATATATGTAAGAAGAGTGTTAAGGCAACACAAAATAGTGATGGTGGAATTATTAGTGTTGAAAGGCCAATTAATATTTCAAATATCGCATTAGTTGATTCAGTTCTTGGTATTCGTACGAAGGTGGGCTATAAATTTATTGATGATAAAAAAGTACGCTTTATGAAATCTTCTGGCAAAGTTATAGAGTAGGTTATTTATATGTTAAAAGATTTGTATAAGACTCAAATTGTACCATCATTACAAAATAAGCTTGGGTATAGTAATGTAATGCAAGTGCCTAAGATTGTTAAGGTTTGTTTGAATATGGGGTTAGGAATTAGAGGTTCTGATAGTAAGGTTATGAATTCTTGTGTTCGTGATTTGGCATTAATAGCTGGTCAGAAGCCTGTAGCAACTTCTGTTAAGAAATCTATTGCTGGGTTTAAAATACGTAAAGGATTTCCTATTGGTTGTAAGGTAACTTTGCGGAATAATAAAATGTATGAATTTTTGGAAAGATTGATATATGTTGTTCTTCCTAGAGAGCAAGATTTTAAAGGTTTATCTATTAATCAATTTGATGGGTGTGGTAATATATCTATTGGTATTAAAGAACATATATCTTTCTTGGAAGTGGATTATGATAAAATAGATAAAATATTGGGGTTAGATATTAATATTGTAACAAATGCAGTTAACAATAAGGATGCGAAGCTATTGTTAATGGAATTTGGATTGCCATTTATTAATTAGAGGGGTTTGATGTCAAGAAAGTCTGTTATACAGAGAAACTTAAAACGTATATCTATTTGTGATAGATTAAAAAGTAAAAGGGAGAAGTTACGTGCTATTATTAAAGATCAATCTATTTCTATGAATGATAGATTTTTAGCACAAGTAAAGTTATCCAAGCTTCCTAGGGATTCTTCTTATATTAGGATTAGAAATAGATGCTTAATTACTGGTAGGCCTAGAGGTTGTTATAGAAAGTTTAAAGTTTCTCGTATTGTTTTACGTCAGTTAGGTTCAATTGGACAAATACCTGGTTTGACTAAATCAAGTTGGTAATATTAAAAGGAGGTTCAGTAGTGTCGTTGTCAGATCCTATTGCTAATTTTTTAACAAGTATACGTAATGGGCAATTAAGTATGAATAAGGTTGTAACAGTATCTTATTCTTATGTTATCCATGCTATATTGCAAATTTTACTATCGGAAGGGTATATAGATGGTTTTACTGAAAAGTTAAGGAGCACTAATATAAAGTTTTTTGAGGTAAAACTTAAATATTATAATGGTGTTCCTGTAATTAATCGGATATGTAGAGTGTCAAAACCTGGCAAAAGATGCTATTGTTCAGCTAAGGGTATGCCGAAGTTTTATAATGGTTTGGGGTTATATATAATATCTACATCTAAAGGGATTATGTCAGATTATAATGCCCGTAAATCTGGTGTTGGTGGAGAAATTTTATGTGGTGTTTTTTAGGAGATAAATAAGATGTCAAGAGTTGGCTCTATGCCTATACTGATTCCTAGTAATGTTCAGGTGGATTTAGTTGGTAACCAGCTTACTTTGAAGAATAGTGAAAATTCATTAAAGTTAGTTTTAGATTATGGTATATCCTGTAATATTGATGGTAACAGCATTACCTTGCATGTTAATGATAGTTCTGCTAACTCAAAGGTAATGTGGGGAACTTATAGAAGTATGATTAATAGTTATGCTATAGGGTTATCTCAAGGGTTAGTTGTTGAACTTGAAATTACTGGGGTTGGATATAAGGCAGAAGTTAATGATGAGTATTTATCTTTATCGTTAGGTTTTAGTCATGGTATAAAGTATAAAATACCTAATGGCATTATTATTCAGTGTGTTAAGCCTACTCAGATATTAGTAAAAGGTTTTGATAAACAAAAAGTATATATGGTTGCGTCTGATATCTGTTCAATCAGGAAATATAACCCATATAAAGGTAAGGGTATTTCCATTAAAGGCAAATATATTTATAGAAAAGAAGTTAATAAGAAAAAGTAAGGTGTAAATTGATATGTTGGCTACTTCTAATAGATTTGAAAGACGAAAAAGACGTGTAAGGTTAAAGTTAAAAAACAATCTTTCCTTGTTAAGGTTGTCAATTTTTAAATCAAATAGGCATTTTTATGTTCAGTTAATAGATGATAGTTGTGGTAAAACATATGCTGCTGCTTCTACTTTAGAACGTGAGGTTATTGCTTTAGCTCATAGGAGAGTTAATAGTAATTCTGTAAAAATTGTTGCAAAGTTAATGTCTGAAAGATTGAATAAATTGGATAATTGTAAAAAATTTGTTTTTGATAGAGGACCTTATAAGTATATAGGGGTAGTTGCTGAATTTGCGAATGAATTGCGAAGTTATGGTTTTGAGTTTTAATAGGTAGGTTGTATAGTATGGATGTTGTCAAGAAGTCAAGGAACACGCATGGATCTAATGATTTTTCTGAGTTGATAGTTTCTGTTAGAAGAGTTGCTAAGGTAGTTAAAGGTGGTCGTAGATTTTCGTTTTCAGTTCTAGTAGTTATAGGGGATGAAAAAGGTAAAGTTGGTTGCGGAATAGGTAAGCATCTTGAGGTATCTGAAGCTAAAGTAAAAGCTGTTAATGCTGCTAGAAAAAATATGATTAGGGTACATTTACGTGAGTCTCGTACTTTACATCATGATATACAAGCTAAGTTTTGTTCAAGTAAGGTTATGTTAAGATCTGCTAAGGTGGGAACAGGTATTATAGCTGGTGGTTCTATACGTTTAATCTTTGAAGTTTTAGGTGTACAAGATGTTGTAGCAAAATCTATAGGTTCCTCAAACCCACATAATGTTGTATATGCTGTATTTACTGCTTTTAGAAAAATGCTCTCACCGAAACAAGTAGCTAGTAAAAGAAGTAGGAAAATAGGTGAGATTATTGAGAATAGATAACTTATGGATGTAGTTATGAAATTGAATAATATATTTAGCGGATTACCTAAAAAAAAGAAATCTAAGGTTTTAGGTAGAGGTATAGGGTGTGGTAAAGGTAAAACTTCTGGTCGTGGTCATAAAGGTCAGAAAGCAAGATCTGGAGTTTCTATAAATGGTTTTGAAGGTGGACAACAATCTATATTTACTCGTTTACCTAAAAGAGGTTTTAATTCTTTACCTAAAAATAAGTATTCGATAATCAATTTATCTTTGATTCAGAGGCTTATTGACAGTGGAAAGATTGATAATGTTTCTGCTATTACAAAAGAAGTTTTGTATAATTTAGGTGTTATTTCTTCAGTTAAACAAAAAATTAAGATTCTTGGGGATGGTAAACTGAACACTACTGTATGCATTGAATATGATTTTATTTCAAAATCAGCAAAGTCACAGGTTACTTTATTGAATAGTCTTTCAGATAGTGAATCAAAATAACATTTTTAATATAAATTTAGGTAATCTTAGGTTATAAAAATGGCTCTGCTGTCTTGGAATAAGGATAATTTATTAGGTAAGATTTGGTTTACGCTATTAGCTTTAATTATATATCGTTTAGGTACATATATACCTATTCCAGGCATTAATCCAGATGTAATAGATGCAGTTATATCAAAACATTCAGTGGGTGTTTTAGGTATTTTTAATGTATTTTCTGGTGGTGCTTTAGGTAGAATGACAATTTTTGCCCTTAATGTTATGCCATATATAGTTTCTTCTATAATTATGCAGTTACTTTCAGTTACAATTCCAAGATTGAATGAGATGAGACAAAGTGGTGAATTAGGTAGGGTAAAGATTAATACTTATGTAAGATATATAACTATTGTTTTCTGTTTAATTCAAGGTTCTATTATCTTGCTTGGGTTAGAAAAAATGAATACACAGACTAGTATTGTGGTAATTGATCCTGGTTTGTTATTTAGGGTAGTAGGTATTAGTAGCTTGTTAGGTGGTACAATGTTTCTACTCTGGTTAGGTGATAGTATAAATAAAAGGGGTATTGGTAATGGGATTTCTCTAATTATATTTACAGGAATAATCGCAGAGTTACCAGGTTCTTTTTCTGCTATGTTTTTATTAGGTAAAAATGGCAATGTGCCAATATTTGTGATTTTATTAATGATATTAATATTTTTTGCATTACTATTGTTAATCATTTTCGTTGAAAAATCTTATAGAAAAATTTTAGTACAATATCCAAAAAGGCAGGTTAAAAATAAATTATATAATACTGCATCTACATATGTTCCGCTAAAAATTAATATTTCTGGAGTTATACCTCCTATTTTTGCAAATGCTTTACTGTTATCACCGATTACTGTTGCAAATTTTCATCAAGGTTCTCCATGGTCTGATTTTATACTTATGTATTTTTCATCTGGTAAGCTGTTGTATATAGTGTGTTATGCACTATTAATAGTGTTTTTTGCGTTTTTTTATATGACATTTGTTTTTGATGCAAAAGAAACATCAGAATTGTTAAAGAAAAATGGGGGATTTGTTCCAGGTAAAAGGCCAGGTAATAGTACTTGTGAGTATTTTAATTATGTAATGAAACGATTAACTGTTTTGGGATCAGTATATTTAACAGTTATTTGTATAGTTCCTGAGCTTATTAGGTATTATTATTCTATATCTTTTACTTTGGGGGGCACTAGTTTTCTAATAATAGTTAATGTTATTATTGATACATTTTCTCAAATTCAAACACATTTGTATTCAAGTCGTTATAGTACATTAATTAAAAAGTCTGAATTATGGAAAATAAAATAAATATGTTGATATTTGGTCCACCTGGGTCTGGTAAGGGTACTCAGTGTCGTATTTTGTCAGAGATTTATCCTAGTATTTCTGTTATTTCAACTGGGGATTTGTTGAGGGATCAGGCAAAGCTTGATACTGATGATGGACGTAAGATTAGGCATATTATGGAATCTGGTGATTTAGTGGATGATGATTTAGTATGCAGGATGTTTTCAGTATCTATTAATAGTATCAGTAATGGGTTTTTATTAGATGGTTTCCCAAGAAATTTAAGTCAAGCGAAGTTTCTAACTAAAATTTTGGAAGAGCGTAATAATAAGATTAATATAGTGATACAATTACAATTAGATTTAGACACTATAAAAAGTAGGCTTTGTGGACGTATTGTATGTAAGGATTGTGGACAGGTTTCTAATTTACATTTTTTTGATCAAGCAATAGATGAAATCACTTGTAAGTTTTGTAAAGGTCGGTTAGATTATAGATATGATGATAAGATTGAAGTGATAGTCAAAAGAGTTAATCAATACTATGAGGAGATGAAAGATTTAGAATTGTATTACCATGATAAGATCATACAAATTGATGCAGGTAAATCAATTGATAAGGTTACTCAGGATATAAAGGAACGCATAGAATATTTAATTATTGATTGACGTTAATTGACAAATTTGCTATATTGCAAGACATTTATTATCTTGTGGAGGAAAGTTAGTGGCACGTATAGCTGGAGTTAATATTCCTACAAATAAGCGTGTAGTTATTGCTTTGACTTATATATATGGTATTGGTATCTCTTTAGCTAATAAGATTTGTGAAAGTTGCAATATTGATCATAATATTCGAGTTGTAAATTTAAGTGATGATGAAATTATTAGAATTAGGAATTTTATTAGAGAAAATTATGTAGTGGAAGGAGATTTAAGGAAAGAAGTTAGTATGAATATTAAGTTCTTGACTGATATAGGATGTTACAGAGGGTTAAGGCATAGAAGGGGGTTACCTGTGCGCGGGCAAAGAACTCATACTAATGCTAAGACTCGTAAGGGTAGGTCAAGATTGCCAGTTGCTGCTAAGAAAAAATAACAAGGTATATTATGAGTGTAACATATAATAAAAAGAAAAAAAGGAATGTTGTAGTTGGGGTTGTGCACATTCATGCTACTTATAATAACATAATTGTGACTATTACTGATCAGCAAGGGCATTCATTAGTATCAACTTCTGCTGGAGCTTATGGTTTTAAGGGATCTAAGAAAGCAACTCCTTATGCGGCGCAAGAAACAGCAGGGCATGCTGTTAAAACAGTTGTTGAGCAAAATGGGATGAAAACTGTATCTATTAAAGTTTCTGGTCCTGGGGCAGGTAGAGAAGCAGCTATTAGGGCTGTTCAAGCTTGTAATTTAAATGTTACTTCTATTAAAGATACTACGAAGCTTCCACATAATGGATGTAAGCTTCCAGGGAGGCGCAGGGTTTAATTATGTTTATAGTAATGTGTGAGGTTCTATTGTGATTTTTGATGAGGATTCTAGTTCTGTTGCTCAAGAATCGGGTTATATGGGAGTAGGTAGTCCATACTCTAGTGATGTAGGGCGTATATCAATGAGTGACCACTGGAATAAGTTAACTAAGCCTTCTTCTATTAAAGTAGTTAATCATGGTAATGCTTTAAATAAGGCAGATTTAATTATTGAGCCACTTGAAAGCGGTTTTGCATTAACTCTAGGTAATGCTTTGAGAAGAGTTATGATGTCTTCTTTGCGTGGCTTTGCAGTTTATGGTGTTGAAATAGAAAATGTTTTGCATGAATTTACTTCAATTTCTGGGGTTAGAGAGGATGTAACTGATATTCTATTGAATATAAGTATGATTAGGTTAAAGCTTTCTGGGATGGATAATAAGGTGTTATCTCTTAAAGTTAAGGGGCCTTGTGAAGTAAGGTCTGGGATGATAGCTGATACTCCTGATTGTACTATCTTAAATAAGGATTTATTGATTTGTACATTGGATCAGGATGTTGATTTTAATATAAAAATGTATGTTAATTCTGGAAAAGGATATGTTCCCGCTGTGAAGCGTAAGTCAATTAATAAGTTTGGATTAAATGATGTTCCTGTAAATTTTATTGCTACTAATGCTCTTTATAGTCCGATCAAGAAAGCGTCTTTCAGAGTTGAGAGCAGTCGTATTGGTCAGTTTACAGATTATGATAGGTTGATTATGTCTGTAGAGACAGATCATTCTATTTTACCTGATGAAGCTGTTGCATTGGCTGCAAGAATTTTGCAAGATCAGTTTCAACAGTTTATTAATTTTGATGAAACTGATGAGCCTCATCAGAAGGTTGATACTAAGGATGTATTACCTTATGATTCTAATTTATTACGTAAGGTTGATGAGTTGGAGCTTTCGGTTAGATCATATAATTGCTTGAAAAATGATAATATTACTTATATAGGAGATTTAGTACAGAAGACTGAATCTGATATGTTAAGAACTCCAAATTTTGGTAGGAAGTCACTTAATGAAATTAATGAGCTTTTGGCAAGTATGAATTTGCATTTGGGTATGAAGATTGCAAATTGGCCTCCTGAGTCCATTGAGAGTTTAAGTAAGCAATATAGTGAAGAATAAGAAAAGTGAGGTTATGTTATGAGGCATCGTGTTGCTCATAGAAAGTTTTCTCGTACTAGTGCTCATAGAATCTCTATGTTATTAAATTTATCTATATCTTTAATTAAGCATGAGAGAATTACTACTACTTTGCCTAAAGCTAAGGAATTACGTCCTTATGTAGAGAAGCTTATTACTATTGGTAAGGTGTACAGGGAGAAAAATTTAGTATATGGGAAAAGGTTATTAATATCCAAACTCAAGAACATTGATGCAACTGATAAATTGATAGATGTGTTATCAGTTCGTTATAAAAGTAGAAATGGTGGCTATACTAGAATTATGAAAAATGGGTTTCGTAAAGGTGATTGTGCTCCTATAGCAATTATTGAGCTTGTCGATAGGCAGATAGTATCTCAATCTTAAGTGTAACTTAGCTAGTTAAGTGTGTTTATTCAGTATGAATGCTGTTTCAAGTGAGATTTATAGTTGTTAAGTATTAGTTCTTTATGAGGTTTACACTTTCTTGGTTAATGCAGTATTTAGATACTGATGCTTCATTAGATTTTATTATTTCTAAGTTAAGTGATATTGGATTAGAAGTAGATAGTGTAGATTGTAAAAAGCACCTTCAATCTTTTGTAGTTGTAGAAGTTATAGATGTAGTACCACATCATGCTGCGGATAAGTTAAAAGTTTGTCAGGTATATGATGGAGTACAAACTTTTCAAGTTGTATGTGGTGCATCTAATGTTAAGGTTGGCATGAAATCTGTACTAGCCTATGTCGGTAGTGTGATACCAAAAAATCAAACTGTTATTAAAGTTGCTAAGCTGCGTGGAGTTGATAGCTACGGTATGTTATGCTCTAGAGATGAGTTAGGCATTGCAGAAAATGATAGTACTGATGAAGGTATAATAGAGTTGTCTGATAATACATATAATGTAGGAGAGAGTTTTTTCTCATGTGATCCTGTGATAGAGTTGAATATTACTCCAAATCGTGGTGACTGTCTGGGAGTATATGGTATAGCACGTGATTTAGCTGCTGCTGGAGTAGGTAAGTTAAAGTCTGTTAATTTTTGTGATATTACTTTTGATAATACTTGTTATATTTCTCCAATTGAAATTTGTCTAGAGGTTCAAGGAATAGTAAAAGGAGTATACATTAAGGGTATAAGGAATTGTGAGACTCCTAAATGGTTAAAAGAGTATTTATTCTCATGTGGGGTAAAATCTATTTCGTGCGTTGTTGATATTATAAATTATATTATGTTGTCTTTTAATAGACCTCTTCATATATATGATGCGGATAAAATAGCAGGTAAATTGGTTTTTAGGAAAATTGATGATCAAATAGAATTTTTTGCACTTAATGATAAAAAATACTTATTAGGAAAGGAAAATATTATTGCTGTTGATTTAGCAAATAGGATTCATAGTATTGTTGGAGTAATTGGTTCAGAATATAGTAAATGCTTATTTGATACAGAAAATATTTTTTTAGAATGTGCATGGTTTGATCCTGTAGATATTGCTTTATCTTCTAGGAAGATAAAGTTATCTACAGATTCTAGTTATCGGCTTGAAAGGTTTGTTGACCCTGAGTTTCTTCAAGATGGTTTGAAACTAGCTACAAAAATGATACTAGAGTATTGTGGTGGTAGCCCTTCTAGTATTGTTTCTGTACAGAATTATGTACACAATGATATCTTGTTGAATTTTTCTCCAGATTCTGTACGGAACATTGGTAGTGTTAGTATTACACGGGACGAAATTTTTGATTTCCTTTGTAATATTGGTTGTGTTGTAAAGAATCATGATTGTGATATTTGGATAGTAATTCCTCCGTCTTGGAGATCAGATCTTAAGCATTCTTTTGATCTTGTAGAGGAGGTGCTTAGATTATATGGGTATGATAAAATTCTTGAGAATCCTATACCTATTTCTAATATTGAATTTCCTGATAATTTGCATAATAAGCTAAGATCAGTACTATTATCACAAGGAATGACGGAAGTAGTAACATGGTCATTTACAAATCTAGAATTTGCTAAAAAATTTGGATATGATTCAGATATAATGTTAATAGATAATCCTATTAATAATAACATGAATTTAATGCGGCCTAGTGTTTTATTGAATTTATTACAAGTTATATCTGAAAATCAAGCATATGGAAATAATGATGCGGCTATTTTTGAGATAGGTCAGATATATAATATTAATAGTGTATGTGGTGATAATAATTATGTGGTAAGTGGGGTAAGATATGGAGATAACTTACCTCGTAATTTTTATAAAACTGACAGGTCTGTTGATATATTTGATGTAAAATCTGATTTTTTTAAGGTTTTACAAGAAATGAATATTGGATATGATTCTGTTGATTTAGTAAGATCTACTAAGTCATATCTCCATCCTATGAAATCTGCGGATGTATATTTTAATAATATTCTTATTGGATATTTTGGGGAGTTACATCCTAGTATTGTTCATTTGTATGAAATAAAGCGTCCTATAGTTTGTTTTGAGGTATTTTTGTATAAAATTCCAGTTGTTGATTTAACACGTAAAGAATTTGTAGAGTTACGATATCAATCTGTAAAACGTGATTTTGCCTTTTTAGTTAGCAAAAATGTCAATATTCAGTGTTTGATAGAGGTTGCTAAAAAGACTAATGTTCAGTTAATAGAAGATGTGTCAATTTTTGATATATATGAAGGAAATGGTATAGATAAAGGTATGTTATCTGTTGCCTTATCTGTCACGTTTAGATCTGTTGATCATACGTTAAATGATCAAGAGATAAAGGATGCATCTGATCTAATAATTAGTGCAATTAGTAAAGGTTTTAATGGGATTCTTAGATCTTGTTAAGTTTTTATTTTTATTTCTATAGTTACTGATAATGCTTTTACCTGTAGTATTAAAGGTTATTTATAGGTTTTTTGTATTTTTAATATGATTTGTATCTGTGATTTATTTTTATAACTGTTAACTTTCTGTAGCTTAATGATCTTAATAATAAAGAAACTCTTCGGTTTATGAATGAAGCAAATAAGTTTTTAAAAGTATGTCAGTTAGTTATTTAAATCATATTACACGTTATTATAGTTTATTTAATGTTATAATAATGATAGTACTATTAGTTATAGGGCGGTAATATTATAATTATAAGTTCTTGTATATAAAAACTTTCTTATATCAAATAAATGTATGTGTATATCTAATTGATGTTTGTTATATATTAATTATAAATAAATTTGCTAAAGAGTTGTAATAGAAAAAGTGGCTTTGGTGTTTTAGAGCGTTTTGATGTTGAGTACATCTGTCCTTCTCTATATTTGTATATTATATGTTAATAATATCATTAGCTTAAAAAGTAATAGTGGGAAAATGTATATGTATTTCAATTCTATATATAAAAACTTTTTACACTAAATTACGTATAGTATGATATTACTTCAGTAAATTATATAACTTATGAATCTAATTTTCAGCATTTTTAGTATGTATTATTTATTAATATGAACAATATAAAATTATTTATTAAGTATTATTAATAAATAGTATATAAATTAATAATATTATTAATTTATATACTATTTGTGGATGTAATAATTACAAATTTTATATCATTTTTACATAAGCAACTGGAAAATAATAAAAATTCTTTAATGTTATGGATTCCAGTGCTACAAGGAATTGGTGTAATTATATACTTTTCTTTACCAACAGAACCACAAAGCTATATTGTATTATGTATAGTTTTTACATTGTTTGTAAGTTTAATTGCTGTAATTTTGAAGAAGAGCAATTGCCTATTTTTATCACTTTTTTTTATATTGTTTGGTTTTGTTACTATTTATGTAAAAGCTCATTATTTTTCTGGTGATGTATTACAAGCTAAGATATATGCAAAAGATATTATTGGAACAGTAAAAGAGGTAAGTAGTAAACAATCACATAAGAGGGTAATAATTTGTGATGTTCAAAATGTTAAATATAATGTTACCTGTATAAGGTTAGTGTCTCGTACTCAATGGGATGAGAATATTGAAATAGGTGATAGAATTTTACTTTCTGCGATTGTTTATCCACCGCAAACTGCAGTTTCACCGTTTTCTTATGACTTTTCTCGTGTTTCATATTTTAAAAAGATAAATGGAATTGGTTTCACAATAAGTAATGTTAGGTTATTTGAAAAAAGAAAAAGTAAGAAAATTTTTGAGTATATAGAACTAATCAGATTACATATATACAAACTTTTCTTAAGAAATTTAACTTGGGATACTGCTAATGTAGTTAGTGCATTGGTAATTGGTAAAAAGGATGGGATTAGTAATGATATAATGGGTAATATTAGAAATGCTGGAATAGCTCATCTTTTTGCTATTTCTGGATTGCATTTATCCTTTATTACTGGATTGTTTTTTTCTTTATCAAGAAATTTATTAGTTTTTTTTGGGAATTTGGCTGAAAGTTATAATATAAAAAAGATATCTGCTGTTATAGCCATTATAGTGAGTTTAATATATTTGTTACTTACTGGGATGTCAGTTTCTGCAGAACGTGCATTTTTAATGACAAGTTATGTTTTTATAGGTATTCTTATTGACCGGCGTCATAATAATTTTCGTGCTATAGCAATTGCAGCGTTTATTATATTATTGTGCTATCCTGAAGCAGTTCTTAATCCAAGTTTTCAGATGTCATTTGCTGCTGTGTTGGCTCTTATAGCAAGTTGTGATATTTTTACAAAACTTATTATTATAGGTGATATACTACAGTATTTTTCATCGATAGTTTTGAGTTCATTAATTGCAGGATTAGCTACGCTACCGTATGTAATATATCATTTTCACAATTTTTCTATTATTGGAGTTTTTGTTAATGTGTTAGCAATTCCCGTTACTACATTTTTTATTATACCGTTGAGTTTGTTATATGTTGTATTAAGTTTTGTCAATTTAGAGTTTTATATTTCATATGCGTTAGAAAGTTCTGTAAAGTTGCTCTTATATGTATCTAGTTATGTGTCTAAAATAGATAGTTTAATACTATCGTTTCATGCAGTGTCATCAGTATCTATATTGATTATTACATTGGGGTTTTTGTTTTTATGTTTATGGAATGGAAGTTTAAGATTTTTAGGATTAGTGGTTATTGTGTGTGGTTTATTTATTGGTTTTCAATATGTTACACCTGATATATTGGTAAATATTAATAATATTGCGGTTAAAGAATCAGATGGGCAATTGTATTCAGTTAATAAAAATGCACATATTACAGGTTTCATAGGTTTAGTGTGGGCAAAGCAGAATGGTCAACAGAAACTCTTGAAATATAATTTGGAAAATGCTAAATGCTTATTTTGTGAAGCAGGTAAAGGATGTATATATACTAAGCAAAAAAGAAAAATTTTAATTGCATATACATCTGAGTATGTAATACAGAATTGTTTAGATATAGATTTAGTGATACAATTTGGGAAGTTTGTTTATCCACAGGAATGTCATAAGCAATATCTTAGCTATGTTGATATAATAAGTCATGGGCCATATTTTATTTGGGTGTTAGATAATAAAGTAAAGATTAGTAAACATAATAATAGAATATGGAATGTGTAATATATTAGAACGTGTATGATAAGAATGTCATAAGCAATATCTTAGTTATGTTGATATAATAAGTCATGGGCCATATTTTATTTGAGTGTTAGATAATAAAATAAAGATTAGTAAACATAATAATAGAATATGGAATGTCTAATATATTAGAATGTGTATGATAAGAATGTCATAAGTAATATCTTGGTTATGTTGATATAATAAGTCATGGACTATATTTTATTTGAGTGTTAGATAATAAAGTAAAGATTAGTAAACATAATAATAGAATATGGAATGTGTAATATATTAGAACGTGTATGATAAGAATGTCATAAGCAATATCTTAGTTATGTTGATATAATAAGTCATGGACTATATTTTATTTGAGTGTTAGATAATAAAATAAAGATTAGTAAACATAATAATAGAATATGGAATGTCTAATATATTAGAATGTGTATGATAAGAATGTCATAAGTAATATCTTGGTTATGTTGATATAATAAGTCATGGACTATATTTTATTTGAGTGTTAGATAATAAAGTAAAGATTAGTAAACATAATAATAGAATATGGAATGTGTAATATATTAGAACGTGTATGATAAGAATGTCATAAGCAATATCTTAGTTATGTTGATATAATAAGTCATGGACTATATTTTATTTGAGTGTTAGATAATAAAATAAAGATTAGTAAACATAATAATAGAATATGGAATGTCTAATATATTAGAATGTGTATGATAAGAATGTCATAAGTAATATCTTGGTTATGTTGATATAATAAGTCATGGACTATATTTTATTTGAGTGTTAGATAATAAAGTAAAGATTAGTAAACATAATAATAGAATATGGAATGTGTAATATATTAGAACGTGTATGATAAGAATGTCATAAGCAATATCTTAGTTATGTTGATATAATAAGTCATGGACTATATTTTATTTGAGTGTTAGATAATAAAATAAAGATTAGTAAACATAATAATAGAATATGGAATGTCTAATATATTAGAATGTGTATGATAAGAATGTCATAAGTAATATCTTGGTTATGTTGATATAATAAGTCATGGACTATATTTTATTTGAGTGTTAGATAATAAAGTAAAGATTAGTAAACATAATAATAGAATATGGAATGTGTAATATATTAGAACGTGTATGATAAGAATGTCATAAGCAATATCTTAGTTATGTTGATATAATAAGTCATGGACTATATTTTATTTGAGTGTTAGATAATAAAATAAAGATTAGTAAACATAATAATAGAATATGGAGTGTCTAATATATTAGAATGTGTATGATAAGAATGTCATAAACAATATCTTAGTGATGGTGATATTATAGTTGTAGGCTATATTGTTAGATGATTGAAGTGAGAGTTGATAAACCATAAATAATTATGGGATATTAAATACGTAATGTGATTTAAAAAAGTATAGATTTTCAAAATATTATAATTGATATATTGATTATAATGGTATGTAGTTAGAAACTGTATTTTTATTATAGATGATAAAAGTATCAAGGTTTGTAAACTAAATCATGGTAAGATATATAATAAGTAATACAGTATGAAAAATTGTTATTTGTGTAGGTATGTAAACTATAATAATAATTAAAAATTAATGTGCTTATGAGTACTAAGGACATAATGTTGTGATAATTATGATATAGTTTTTATATGTATGGGTAGATGAGAGAATATGAAACATGTTGTATAATATTGTTTTTATTATGTGTAATGTGTTGGTATAAAGCGTACCTTAAATTATATAGTTATCAATAATGGAAAGCATGTGTTCAGTATATTATATTTAAGAGTTTAAACCTTTTTTGGTTAGTAATATAAAGTTATTTGTTTGTAACACTATGTTTTAGAGATGTTTTGCAAATTTATTTTATCATGATACTTTTGTAGTCTTTAAACATTTGGTCGATTATTTTTTTATGCATAGTATAGTGAGTTCTTAATATATGTTGGTCAATATCCATATAAATTTTTATAATATTTTTAATCACTAAAGTTAGTATTTAGTAATTCCAGTGATTATCTAAAGCTTTTGATAAATAATCATATAAAATAGATCTTATAATTATTATAAATTATTGGTGAGTATAATTTGAAATATCTTTAACATAGATGGAAAATTGCTTGCGCTAAATTAACTAGATTTTTTTAGTTTATTAATACCATTTAGTAAGTGCTTATTGTTTTATATGCAAAGCTTTTATTTCACTATCTTTTTTTAAGCAATCTGATAGTACTATCAAACTAGCTCGATTTATTTTTTTGCATGTGAAACACAGGAATGAGAAAATGGTGAAACTACAGTTTGGATAAGAAGACATTGTGGAAGTATAAAGTAATGTTTAAGTACTAATCTTACATATCATCATCATATTAGTAGAATATATCATAGTCGTATATATTTGATATTATACTTAACATTTTACAAACTCTCACCTTTTAGTGTGATTGATTGCCACTTACTTATTTTACTGTTCTAACATGATACTTTCTATATATTTAATCTTGATATATTATTAGAAGAATAGTGCATCTGTAACTTGAATAATAGTAAAATTTATAGAATGGAAAAGATCTTTTTTTTTAAGCTGTAAAAACTCTTATCATTAGTGAAAAAGAGACATGTTAACTGCTACTATATAGCGTTGTAATTCTGTAATCAAAAAAAATATATGATGAGTAATGTTGAATATTTAAGTACTTGATATTATGATTTTCACATCTATTTAAAAGTTTAATTATGTTAATTTGGTAAGTTATTTTTGTGGTAATATGAAGTTTATTTTATAGATTATTTTGTAACATATACTTATTTATGTAGTAATTAGTCTTGCTTACTAAAAGTTTTTTTCTAAAACATTAAGAAAAAAACTTTTAGTAATTTAGTGATGTTTAACTACTTCAGATTATATTTAAAAATGCTATTCTTATATTGTGGAAATATCATTAATATTGCAATGCTATTTACAATTAACATAAGTGACATAGAAACATCAGCTACATTCCATAAAAACTGTACTTCCCATAATGCTCCTATTGGGAGTACTATTACAAATAAAATATACCAGAGCTTGATATATAGATTGTTCTTGCCATTTGTAAAATAGTACAAACTACTTCTAGCACAAGTAAACCAAGTAAAAATAGTGGTAAATGAAAAGCAAAACATGATTATCATAATTATGTAATTTACATATTGAGAATCAAATGCAGCTTTGAAAGCTGCAATGCACATGTTAGTACTTTCTAATGGTCCGTGCCATGCATCAGTTACGAGTATTACTAATGTGGTAAATATTGCAACAATTACCACTATAAATGGAGATATTATAGATATTAAACTTTGGGTTATTTTAAAGTCTTTACTATCACTATTTATAGCAGAGTGTACGATTCCTTCTAATCCTAATCCAATGTCTGTTGCAAATATACCTCTAAAAGCTCCAACTTGAATTAAATGCAAGGTTTCTAATATAAACGCTGATATCATTCCATTTTTAAAGCTATCAAAATTAAGGAAGCTGGAGAACATTAATTTTATAGAAGGAATTATGTTATCATGGAATTTATATAGTACACTAAATGATAGTATTAAGTAAGCTATAGCCATTATTGGTACAATTTTTGAGATTAGTAGTGCAATATTCTCTAGCTTTAACCCTGTAATAAAGAGAAATGCTAACATCATAAATAACCCTCCTATTATTGGAGGCTGATTTATTAGTTTCATAGGTATTACTAAGGAATTAACTTGTACAAAATTTCCTGCGGTGATAGTGCATAATACTATCAGTATTGCAAATAAAATATTAACTTTATTTGTTTTGAATACACGTTTGAAATACATTGCATGTCCACCAAAGTAACCATTGTCCATTTTAGTGCGTGTGTCTATGCTTATATAGCAGTTTACATATTTTATAATTGAACAAATTACTACAACAATTATCATCCAAAGTGCAAATCCAGGACCTCCTGATTTTAATGCAACTGCTGTTCCTGAAATATTTCCAACTCCTAAATTTCCTCCGATAATTGTGCATAATGCTGCTATGGAGAATGACTTGTCGCGATATTTAGATTTTGTAATTAGTGATATTGCCTGTGGTAATTTTCTAATTTGTAAAAAATTTGATTTTATTGATAAATAGACACCTGTAGATAATACCATAAGTGCTGATATTAATAGTAAAATATTGAATATAACCATATTGTAAACTCCATACATAGTTAGAAATGAAAAATTAGAAGCACTATCTGGTAATGTTATTTGGTTATAGTGTTTTAGAATATACACGTGATGTGTTAAGATAGCTAGCTAACCTAGATAACATATCTTGAAAACTTATTTTCGGTGTATCTTTACTAGCTATTAATATGTAATAATAACCTTTCCTAGCATGCTGTACTATAACACTTTCTGCTAGTACACGAAAACGTCTCTTAACCTTATTACGTACAACAGCATTACCAACTTTTTTACTTACTGTAAAACCAACCCTGATAACATCATGTTGTAGAGGCTTAGATGATTCACGAACAACCTGTAAAAATAAGCCAAAACTCCCTATAAAACAACCATTATGCTGTGCGAATAAAAAATCCTCTCTTTTTTTTATTGTTACTATGCCATTTAAGCGCATAAAACACGGCGACCTTGAGTACGCCTACGATTTAGAATCTTTCTGCCCATTCGCGTTGACATTCTCGTTCTGAAGCCATGTCTACGCTTACGTACAATCCTACTGGGCTGAAAGGTCTGCCTCATACTAAAATCCTCTTTATAGAAAGTTAAAAGTATGCTAAATACTTACATGTTATCTGATGTTTGTCAAGAGTAGCAATACATTTTTTATTCATAAAGCTAATGATCTGCTATATGATTTTATTTCTCTGATTATTAAACATTATATGATGGATTTTGTGTAATAAAAAAGGAAATAATTTTATTTTAAATCTTAGTAAATAAATAGTGTTACTACTAAAACTTAGTGTAAATATAAAACTATTTTTGATAGTTGTTTTAAATATGATTTCTATAGTTAAGTAAATATTATTAAGTTAGTATAAGCATTTGTTTATGATCTTTTTTTAATTTGTGAGGATGTGATTGCTGTTAATTATAAATTGTTATTGGTATGATCATATAAATCTTATTATATAATCCCTGTAACTTATTATTAAAGTTAATGTGTACGAATACACTTTTTTGAATGATTTTTTTATCTGTATAATTTGTTAATATAAGGTAATATTGTCTATATTCTATATATTAATTTATTAGCATCTAAAATTTTGTATATATGTTTACCAGTAAGTTTGTTTTGTATTTGGAACGTATTTATAAAGTATAGCGTGCAATTAGGTTACTGTAATACTATATAATTTTCTATTACAGTTGGTGTATTTATATAACTCTGTATTAGAGTAAGAACGATAAAATATTTTGTATATGATTTTCTTATCCTGGTTAATATAGATGAAGTAAGATTATGTGATGAAGTATTATGTTCCATAAAGTAATTGTGAGCTGTAGATGTTTTTGTGATTACTTTGTAAAAATGTTAAAATGTGTAGTAGTGTTTTATGTGTGTATGAGTTCTGCTATACTAGCTAGTGTATAGATGAGTGTATTTATGTAATACTGTTATTACATAGAGTTTAAGAAATTCTCTATTATGATTAATGTAAGTATATTTGTATAAGTCTATTGGTATTATAACAATATCAGTAAGGTAACTTAATATTTTCTATGTGTACTTTCTATATTACGTGATATAGGAATGAATGTGTTTTATAGTATTTGTTCTAGGTGTGTTATTAAGTAATATGTTAATTAAATATTATTAGAATCACGTTTTTGTATGTTTATGTAGGTATGACATTTTTATGTAACATGAAAGATCATATATTTTTGTTCTAAATAGTATAGGAGTATATGTAGATTGCTCAATATTACTACCTTAATTATCTATTGATAACTTGTGTAAATTGTTGAGTGAGCAAGGTTATCTTCTTAATTTTTATAGTTATCGTTAGATATTATGAGTCTATTCTTAGGAAATGTACTGATAATGTAGATCATAGTTAACAAGTTAAGTATTTTTGGGACGGATATCAATAATCATTGCAGACTTTACCACAATTCTCAGATTATTTCTGAGAATCAAGTAATATACATTAATTAATACATTATAGAGACTTATGGTATAGTTAATTATTTTTAATGAGATGATATTATTCTTAGATCGGGATTTAGAATGACTTTGAATTTATAGTTCCCATATGTTAATAGTATGGAGAATAGATAATGAGAATTAGTGATAAAAAATTACTGGGAATAATTTACTTACAATTTAATTTTGGTAGCTACTAACTTGATAATACTTACTCTTTTTAATAAGTGTACTATAAAATTATAGATGGAGAATTCATAAGTAAGTTTAAATTTGTATGTTCTGTATGTCAATAGTATTGTTTATCCTAAAAGGATTATTGGCAATGATGTGTACTGTAATAAATTATTCATAATATTATTTAAACTATGTAGATATTTAATTAATTTATTATCAACTGATTATTACAATGAGTTTGAAGGGGGTTTTGTGAGTTATTTATTATGTGGTATTTCTTGCTAAAAAATAGAATTTTGGTATTAATCCAATAATTCATACTCTAAGGTAAGTATTTGTATTCATAGATCATTAAGATATTGATTAATAAAAGAGTATTTATTTTTTATAAGTGCAACAGTTTACATTTAACTTTCTGTTTACAAGTTATGAATTTCAAATAAAAATATGAGTATATGCATTAATTGGGTTTGTTAGATTGATTATCTATTTTTTATGATATCATTTGCAAGCATAGGTTATCTAATCAAAAAGTATTTTAAAGAATAATTATATGATTTAATATACATGTATTTCTACTTTTGATAAATATATGTAGTGTGTGTAATGTTAGGAGATGTATATGTTATGTAAACTTAAGGATGTTCTTTCAGATTTTAAAGGATATTATTTTTTATTAAGATTACATAGTGTGTGGATAATTTGTTTATTAGTTTTTCCTAGTTGTACAAGTATACTTTTAGTATCTAATAATCTATTGCGTGATACTTTATATATGTTTCTATGTCTTGTAGGTTCATTCCTTATGAGATCTGCTGGTTGTATAATTAATGACATTTGTGATAGGAAAATAGATATAGCGGTTGAACGAACTAAAAGTAGACCGTTAGCTAATGGTAGTTTGAGTGTTTTTCAAGCATTAAAAGTGTTAGCAGTATTGTTACTATGTGCAAGTGTTTTACTTGTGTTTACTAATATGTATACAGTAAAAATAAGCCTTGTGACTATGGTTCTCATAATTTTATATCCACTGGCTAAAAGGTGTTTTTCTTGGCCACAATTATTATTAGGAATAGTGTTTAATAGTGGAGTATTGATGGGATGTACTATGGTTATTGGGCATTTAGCATTGAGTAGTGTTTTGCTTTATATTGGATGTATTTTTTGGACATTGGGTTACGATACTATATATGCTGCACAGGATAAAAAATATGATATGCAACTAGGTTTAAAATCTACTGCTATAGAATTTGGTGATAATATCAGGTCATGGATTAAAAGATTGTACATTATTGTTATAACAATGTGGGTATCAGCTGGTATTATTGCTGTATTGCATCCTATATTTTATCTCGCTATGCTTATTATAGCTGGGGTTTTCTATTATCAATATAAAAAATCAGATTTTGACAATCCAGGAAAATGTATGTATATGTTTAAAATCAATATATATGTAGGGATGATCTTGTTCCTGGGTGCTTTGCTTGGTAGGATTATGAGATAATGTTTGTGAAAAATTACTTTAGTTTCTTGATTGTTGTTAAGGTATATAGGTAAATGCAAGTAGGTGGTTTTTCTAAAGCTTATCTTAAGTCTTGCTTAGGTCAATTTGCTACTGGTGTAACAATTGTTACTACAGTTAGTGAAGCTGGAACTATGCACGGCATTACTGTTAATTCTTTTAATTCTGTATCATTAGCTCCACCTATGGTATTATTTTCAATTGAAAAATCTGCTTCGCGGTTTAAAGTATTTGCTACCTGTAAAAAATTTGTTGTTAATATATTAAGCTCTAAGCAAAAAGAAATATCTAAGAATTTTGCAGAGTGTGATCTTCAAAATTGGGAAGATTTTCAATATGATATTATGGATGGGGTTCCAATGATTAGTGGTTGTATCTCTTATATATACTGTATCAAAAAATATGTGTATGATGGTGGGGATCATAAAATTATAATTGGTCAAGTCATAGATTGTTCTAAATTAGATAGTAAAGATAGTCCTTTAGTATATTATAGAGGACAGTATATGGCTATAGGTGATCCATTATGAATAAAGTGAAAGTAGGGATAGTTGGTTGTTTAGGTAGGCAGGGTAGGCATTTGGTGAGTGAAATATCTGCAAGTGATATTGCTGAGGTAAGTGCAGGACTTGTTCGTATAGGCAGTGAATATGTTGGTAAGGTATTAGGTGTCGTTATTGGATGTAATTGTGATGCGAAAATTACTGATTCTTTAGAGCATCTTTTTGATGTTTCAGATGTTGTCATAGAATTTACTAATCCTAATACCATGATAGAATGTATGAAAATGGCTGAACTAAAAAAGAAACCTATGGTAAGTGGTACTACTGGAATAAGTGAAGATATGGTTTTTCAAGATTATATTAAGAGTGTACCTTTTTTGTGGAGTGCTAACTTAAGTTTTAGTATGAATATACTGTTAAAATTAGTTGAGGATGCTACAAGAATGTTGTCTGGTTATGATGTAGAAATATGGGAAATACATCATAGGTATAAAAAGGATTCTCCATCTGGTACATCTTTGATGTTGGGAAAAGCTGCAGCAAGGGGTATGAATGTTCAATTTAGGATGAATCAGTATATAAAAGGTGGTCAGGAAAGTAGACAAGATAATAAGAGTATAGGATATGCTGTGTCTAGAGGTGGGGTAGGACTTAGTGATCATAAAATTATCTTTGCTGGTGATGAGGATGTTATAGAATTTAGTCATAGAGCTACGAATAAAAATGTTTATGCAAAAGGCGCTCTAAAGGCAGCTTTATGGTTAATAGGACAACCTTGTGGTATATATACAATGTCAGATATGATGGTGACACAGTAATTATTTTGGTATAATAAGGTATGTCGATAGAGATTCATGCTTCAGCTAAAAATTTGAATTTATGGTATGATAGTAACCAAGTTTTACATAATATCAGTTTAGACATATATAAAAGAGAAGTTACTGCTTTTATAGGTCCTTCAGGATGTGGTAAATCTACGTTTCTTCGATGTTTTAATCGTATGAATGATTTTGTGTCGAATTGTAAAATCAAAGGTGAATTGATAATTGAGAATATAGATGTTTGCTCTGTTAATACAAATGTAGTACTTTTACGTGCCAAGGTTGGTATGGTATTTCAAAAACCTAATCCTTTTCCTAAATCTATATATGATAATGTTGCATATGGGCCGAAGTTACATGGATTAGCTAAGAATAAGAAAAAATTAGATGAAATAGTTGAAAAAAGTTTAACTAGTGTTGGTTTATGGGAAGAATTGTCTGATAGGTTAAAGGATAATGCTTTTGAGTTATCAGGTGGGCAGCAGCAACGTTTGTGTATAGCACGTGCTATTGCTGTGAAACCAACAATGTTATTAATGGATGAACCATGTTCTGCTCTCGATCCTTTTGCTACTAGTGTTATTGAAAATCTTATACAAAACTTAAAAAAGAATTTTACCATTATTGTAGTTACTCATTCTATGAAACAAGCACGTAAAGTATCTGATAAAGTAGCATTTTTTGAGTCTGGTAAGTTGATAGAATATAATACTACTGATGAAATATTTAAAAACCCACAGTCAAGTAAAACGAAAAGATATATAGTAGATCATTTATAACATTTTTTTTTATAAGAAATACTACAAGTTATAGCAATGAATTTTATATTGTATTTAATATAGGCAATAATTGCTAATTTGGTTAGGAGATTTATGATAGTGTAAGGTACTATGTAATTAGTATATTACTAAATAAGATGTTTTGAAACTCACACTTGAGATAAAGTTAGGGTATATACTTGCCATAATTTTTATTAATGTAAGAAAGAACATAACATGTTTTAGTAAGTATATGTTTATTTAGCTATGAGCAGTGGTAAGTGATTTTAGAAAGATTCTTAATAGTGTATTAATTTGAAAATATTAGGTTTTTATGAGTATGTATTTCTATTAAGTAATTACTGATTAAAATTTTTCAAATGTAATTAATTAAAGTAAATATATTGTATAATTAATCATTTATTATAGTTTTTATTGATGTAAGAAATAACGTAACAAGTTGTTTTAATAAGAATATATTTGTTTAGCTATGAGTAGTGGTAAGTTATTTGAGAAAGATGTATATTTGAAAATACTAGGTTTTTACGAATTTGTATTTCTATATAAAATTGTTGGTTAAAATTTTTCAAATGTAATCAATTAAAGTACAATATATTGTATAATTAATCATTTATTATAGTTTTTATTGATGTAAGAAATAATGTAACAAGTTGTGTTAATAAGAATATATTTGTTTAGCTATGAGCAGTGGTAAGTGATTTTAGAAAGATTCTTAATAGTGTATTAATTTGAAAATATTAGGTTTTTATGAGTATGTATTTCTATTAAGTAATTACTGATTAAAATTTTTTAAATGTAATCAATTAAAGTACAATATATTGTATAATCAATATTTATCTTATGATGTTACCACCCATTTTTTTTGTTCTATATCTAGTGTGTTATTCAATATAGATTCTCTAATGGCACTCATTAGATTGTTCATAAAGTATATGTTATGTATTGTAAGTAAACTATGAGCCAGTATTTCTTGTGCTTTTAGGAGATGGTGTATATATCCTCGTGAATGATGAGAACATGTAAAACATTTACAATCTGCTTCTATAGGGTTTGTATCTATCTTAAATCTTTCATTTCGTAAATTAATATATTCTTTAGTAGCATTTTCTTCATTTCTATATTGTACTTTTATTAATGCTCCACCATGTCTAGCTAATCTTGTAGGGTAGACACAATCAAAAGTATCTATTCCTGATTTTACTCCTTGGAAAATATCATTAATATTACCTATACCTAGGAGATGTATGGGACGATCTCTATTTAATTTTTCTGATGTAAAAGAAACAATATCGTACATTTGTTGTTTACAATTTCCTAGTGAACCACCTATTGCATGTCCAAAAAATGGGGTATTATTGATGAAGTTACAGCTTTCTCGTCTTAAATCTTCATAAATTCCTCCTTGAATTATTCCATATAATGCTTGGGAATTATCATTGATTTTTTTAAACTCATTGATGCATCTAATAGCCCAACGGTTACTCATGTACATTGAATTTTTTGTGTAATCATAGCTTATGTGAAATGGTGTACATTCATCTAGTACTACAACGAGATCTGCTCCTAGTTTGTGTTGAATCTGTATAGATTTTTCAGGAGTTAAGTGGTATATGTTACCATTAATATAGGATTTAAAGATAGCACCTTCTTCATTAATTGATATTAAAGTTTTAGATTTATGTGGTCTTCCTGCACTTTTTATTTCTTGTGATACTGATCCATACCCTAAGCTGAAGATTTGATATCCACCTGAATCTGTAAGTATTGGTCTATCCCATCCCGTAATTTTATGTAGCCCACCTAATTTTTTTATAATATCTTCTCCAGGTTGTAACATTAAATGATAAGTATTAGATAATATTATCTGTGTATTAGATTCTTTTACTTTTGAAATATCAACAGCTTTTACAGCTGCTTTTGTTGCACAAAATATAAATGCTGGAGTATTAATTACTCCATGGGGTGTGTGTATCATACATAATCTTGCATTATTATGTTGATGTTTTACTTTAAATTGGAAATTTTTATACATGAACAATGTAAAAATTTAATACTTTAAGTAATGTTTAAGTTATTTTATAAATTTTTACTAGAGTTTAGTTGAAAAATATTTGCTAATTTATGTTTTTTCACTGATAATGTACCCTGGTGTTTTAAATTGTGGAGTTTATATTAATGGCTGTACCAAAAAGAAAAAAGTCAAAGTCACGTCGTAATATGCACCGTTCACATTGTAAATTGAAAGTTCCTAATATTGGAATTGATAAAACAACTGGAGAATATAAGTTATCTCATCATATATGTTTAGGTGGGTACTATAATGGTAAGCAAATAGTGGAAGTTGATAGTAATATATAATTGTTTTGATACTGATTAATATTGGGAAATATACAGATGAGCACGATATCAATTGCAGTAGACGCTATGGGTGGAGATTTTGCCCCAGAAGCAGTAGTAGGTGGGTTGAATTTTGCTTTGATGAATTTATTGGTAGATCACAATATATCTTTTAATATATATGGAAAAGAGGATTGTGTATTACCTGTGCTAGATAAGTATAAAGCAGTACGTGATAATAGTGTCTTTATTAATACTTCAGATGTTGTGCTGGCAAATGATAAGCCATCTTTTGCTCTAAGAAAACGTAAGTCTTCTAGTATGTGGTGTGCAATTGATAGTATAAAAACTGGTACTTCATCTGGTGTAGTATCTTGTGGTAATACTGGAGCTTTAATGGCGATATCACGTTTTGTATTAGGTACTCTTCCTAATATTGATCGTCCTGCTATTTGTACTAAAGTTCCTTCTAAATTTCAGGATTTTGTATTATTAGATTTAGGTGCTAATATTGAGTGTAATGCAAATTCTTTGTTCCAGTTTGCAATTATGGGTGGTGCTTTTGCAAAAGCTGTACTAAATATACCTAATCCTAAAGTTGCATTGCTTAATGTTGGACAAGAAGAAATTAAAGGTACTGGTGTAATTAGAGAAGCATTTTCCTTATTAAAAGAAGTTGAAGGTAAAATAAATTTTTGTGGTTATGTTGAGCCTAAAGATATGGTAGATGGTAAGGTAGATGTTGTTGTAACTGATGGGTTTTGTGGTAATGTTGTATTAAAAGTGTCTGAATCTATCGCAAGTACTATTGCTTCAATTTTTAAAGAGTCAATTTCTGAATCTATAGTAGCTAAATTTGCAGGGTTACTACTTAAACCAAGATTGATAAAAAATTTTAGCAAGTTTGATCCCAAGCTACATAATGGGGCAATGTTTTTAGGATTGAATGGTGTAGTAGTAAAAAGTCATGGGAATTCTGATGAATTAGCTTTTGCTAATGCTGTAAAAGTAGTTGTCAATGCTGTAATTCATGATATTAATGCTAAGATTGTTCATGAGTTGAATTAAAGATAGTGTTATTTAAATGAGAAGTTCTAGGATATTGGGAATAGGTTCTTATTTACCTAAAAGTTTGGTAACAAATGATGATCTTGCTTGTACTGTTGCAACGAGTGATGAATGGATAGTCAAAAGGACTGGTATTAGACAGAGATATATTGCTGCAGATGATCAAATGACATCAGATATGGCTGTAGAGGCAGCAAAACTTGCTTTGAATGATTCAGGTATTAATAAACAGGATGTTGATTTAATTGTTGTTGCTACTACTACACCAGATAGGACGTTTCCTAGTTGTGCTACTATAGTTCAGTCTAAGTTGGAGTGTAAGAATGCTTTTGCGTTTGATATTCAGGCTGTTTGTTCTGGATTCATATATGCTATGGCTATTGCTGATAATTTTATAAAATCTGGTCAGGTTAATGTGTCACTTGTAATAGGGGCTGAAGTAATGTCTAGAATTTTAGATTGGAAGGATAGGTCTACATGTGTATTATTTGGTGATGGTGCAGGTGCAGTTGTTTTAAGTAATAATTCTGCACGAAATACTGGTGTTATATCTACTATTTTGTATTCTGATGGAACTCTTCATAATTTATTGTATACAAGTGGTGGTACAGCATACAATGGTGTTGCAGGTACAATATGTATGAATGGTACAGTTGTGTTTGAACATGCAATTGAAAAATTAAGTGCTTCTATAGTTGAAATTCTAAATAAAAATAATTTGAGCATAGATGAGGTTAACTGGTTTGTGTTGCATCAAGCTAATATTCGTATCATTGAATTAGTAGCAAGAAGATTAAAAATACCTTCTGAGAAAATGGTAATTAGTATTAATCAACATGCTAACACATCTGCAGCTTCAATACCATTAGCATTATCTTATGCAAAAAATTCAGGAAAGTTAAAACAAGATGATCTTGTTGTTTTGGCAGCAATAGGTGCTGGTATTACTTGGGGTGTATGTTTAGTGAGAATGTAGTATTATATAAATTCTATTACTCTAATGACAAGACTAGATCGTATGTAAAAAATGAAAAATTCAAGTTATGTGTTATAAATAGTAAGTATTATTAGTATTATTTAGGAAAGTGTTTAGCTAAAGTGTAATACATACAAGATTTTTGTTATTCTAATTGTAAGGTTGACATATCCAAGAGGTGAAAGAGATTCAAGCTATGTGTTTTATATGATAAATTATGAGCATATTTATCTGGAGTGTAATACATTTAATAAGATCTTTTGTTCTGCTAAATACAAAACTACCAAGTAGTGTATCTCTATAATGTTTTTTTATATACAGTTTATAGTATTGATTTTTAGTAATATATAATAATTTGGATAATATGTATTTTTTGTAAAATTTCTATTTTAAAATAGTTTAAAAGTAGTAGATAAGGATTAATTATACTTAAACATGGTTCATGTTATTATAGGAGTATAATGTGCAATTGAAATATGTTTATATATAATAGTGCATCTTAAAACTTGTATATATAGTAAGTTTTCTATTAATAAATATTATATGTAGTTTAGCATATCTAATTTGTCAATGTTTATCCTGCATGTTATACAGAAAGTTTGGTGCTCTGGTAACAGTAAAGAGCAAGTAGGAAATTATGTGGAAATATTAAATCAAATGTATTAAGTAGTCTGGATTATAAATATAATAATTTACAATATTATTTATTAAAATTTGTTATTATGTGTGTAAAACATGTATGTCAATAAAAGTTTTATAATACTCGTTTAGTGTTTATGATTGTGCATGATTATATTATAAGAATAAAAGGTAATTTTGTTAATTAGTAGTAATAAAAAACTATTAAAAGATTGTTTATAGAAAACTATATTGCAACGTATTAAATATTAATTGTCCAGAAATAAAAAATACTTTTATCTAAATTATCTTATGTGTGTTTATTGTTTTATATGAGGAATAGTAGTTCCATTTACAATTGTAAAACTTTTTAGATTATGTATCAATCTCTAATATTGCACTTTGTAGTATAGTTTTTATTTTATATTCTTCAGTGAGTAGTTTACAGTTTCTTACTATATTGCGTTATTGTAAAATTATTTAATAAAATTTTCAGCATATTTGGTTTATTGAATAATATTTTTGTCATTGACATTTAGATTAATATATTACAGTAAAACTATTTTATATAGTTTTGACATACATATCTTTAGCTATTAAATAGTAGTAATTATAATAAGACAGTAGTTGAAGTGTAATATTTGCTATATTCTATTTATGGTAACGAATTTAATAAAAGTGTATAAGTATGGCTATATAGTCTGCTAGATTAATATATTGCAGTAAAGCTATTTTATATAGTTTTGACATACATATCTTTAGCTATTAAATAGTAGTAATTATAATAAGACAGTAGTTGAAGTGTAATATTTGCTATATTCTATTTATGGTAACGAATTTAATAAAAGTGTATAAGTATGGCTATATAGTCTGCTAGATTAATATATTGCAGTAAAGCTATTTTATATAGTTTTGACATACATATCTTTAGCTATTAAATAGTAGTAATTATAATAAGACAGTAGTTGAAGTGTAATATTTGCTGTATTCTATTTATGGTAACGAATTTAATAAAAGTGTATAAGTATAGGCTATATAGTCTGCTGGTTTTTAAGAATAGTGTATCTGTAGGGTTGTACGTTTTAGAGTATAATTTGTGGTCTATATTCTTTATAGTTTAGTATTTCTCTTGTATCTTATGTTATTGTAAATTGGTTTTAGTCAATATATCTATTCTAGTATTTAAACTAGTGTTATAACATGTGATCTTAATATTTTGTATTTCGTTTATTTTGAAGTAATAGTGATATAGATTTATTTAGTCAATCATTTTGGATATTCTATGATATATATGACTATATTCTATCAATATGTATAAATATGTAGTTACTTTTTTTATTAATGGATATGAAAAAGAACTGTTAAAAAATAGTGCATCTTATAGTGTAATTTGTGCTTTATATTATCTATTTGTATAAAAAAATAATTCAAGTATTCTGTTATGTCTTATGTATTATAAAGTTATTTAGGAGAGCTTCTATATTAATTTAAATTTATTTTAGTAATATATCTATGTTAAAACTTCAAGTAGTATTTTATAGTAAACTGTACTTATGATGTAACTTTGAAATGCAAATCTTCATTTATTCTGCTAGTACTACTTACCATTAGCTTGTTGCAATAGTTTAATTCATAACATAGTGTATGATAAGTAAATTATGTAAAAGTGTATAAGTTTTGTTAGATGGTGTATTTCTTGTTATGTGAAATGTGGAAAATGAATATTTACAAATTGTGCATTTATCATATATATAGTTACACTTTGTAGTGTACTTTTTAGTTTATTTGTAATGTTTTTTCTTATACTACTATGTTTGTAATGTTAAGAAATGTATAGTTTTATTATTAAGTTTATTTTTTTATTAAAATAATTGAAAAACTGCTGTTTGGAGATCATACATTAAAATCTGCAGGATTGTATTTTGCAGTATAGTTCTTGAATCTACCTTTTTCTGCTTCAAAAAATAGTTTTATGTTTCCTATTGGGCCATTTCTCTGCTTTGAAATTAACACATCTGCAACATTACTTATTGAATTCATTTTTTCTTGCCATGCAATGTGCTTAGTTGTCCCTTCTGCAGGTTGTTTTCTAAGTTCATAGTATTCTTCTCTATATAAAAACATTACAATATCTGCATCTTGTTCTATACTTCCAGAGTCTCGTAGATCTGAAAGCTGAGGTTTTTTATCATCACGTTGTTCAACTAACCTAGATAACTGAGATAGTGCTACTACTGGTATATTTAGTTCTTTTGCTATAGCTTTAAGTCCTTGTGTGACTTCAGAAACTTCTTGTACTCTATTTTCTCCGCTGCGCTTAGTAGTTCCTTTTACTAATTGTAGGTAATCTATGAAGACAGCTCCTAAATTATACAATTGGTGCATTCTTCTAATTCTTGTTCTTAAACTACTTATTGAGAGGCTAGATGTATCATCAATAATTAATGGTAAATTACATACTTTTGTACTTGCATCAATAACCTTATTGAGCTCTTCCCCACTAATTTTACCAGACAATGCCTTATATGAACTAACCTCTGATTCAATAGCTATTACTCTCGATGCTAATTGTTCAGCTGACATTTCTAATGAGAAAAAACCGATGTGCATTCCATTATATTGATCTTTACTGTGTAGAAGTTTACATGCATTTAATGCCATGTTTAATGCTAAAGCTGTTTTTCCCATAGATGGACGTGCTGCTAGAATAATTAGATCAGATTTTTGTAGTCCATTTAATAACTGATCTAAATCACGTAATCCTACAGATATTCCTTGTAGAGTACCTTCATTGCTTTTTGCAAATTCTATTCTTTTGGTAATGTTTTCTATTAGAAATGCGAGTTTATTGTAAGTGTTATCTGATTTTCCTTGGTTACTTAGTAAAAACAGTTTTTGGGCTGCATTTTCTATTTGATACACAGCAGGATTATCAATATCATAGTTGTAAGCATTAGTAATCATATCTTGCCCAAATGATATTAGACATCTTCTTAAGTAAGCATCAACTACTATATTTGCTATATTTTTAATATCAAAAATAATACTTGCTTTTGTTGCTATTTTTGCCAGGTATTCAACTCCTCCGGATTCAGTTAGCGCTTCATCATTATCAAAAAACATTTTTAAACTCAACTCATTAGCAATTAGTCCACGTTTGTTGATTTTGAAAATTTGTTCAAAGATACGACGATGCAATGGGTCAAAAAAAACTTCGCTTGTGATTAAATCTCCAACTGCATCACAAACTCTATTATCACGTAACATAGCTCCAAGCAATATTTGCTCAGCTTCAATATTGCACGGAAGTTCAGATATTAATCTTTCTAAGTTTTTATTGGTGTTTGCTTTCAAAACTAAAATACCATCTTATTATTTATGCCTATTATAAACCAAGATAGAAATCTAATACTACTAATTTTAATTATGTACTATTTATAACTTTTCTGTATTTATTAGTGAAAAGTTGAACTTATATTTGTGCTAGATGGTATCATGTTATTCAAAATTACTTACCTATAGCACATTTTTTATTGGTATTTATAGTGGTATTCCTAAGTACTGATAAAATTGTGTAATGTTAACAAGTGATTAGATTTATGCTGAATTATCAGTGTATGTACTTTCTTGATAACTCGACATACAGTACTTGCGAAACCTACTAAACAAACTTCTATAATAGCATATGGAACAGATTAAATGTTGCTACTGTTACACTTTTCTAATTTTAGTTATTTATGAGTAACTAATTAAGTAATATGTATATTAAGTTATATTATTGAAAGTTATCAATAAGTTGAACATTGAGGAATTGAAGACAGATAGTGGGTATGTAATAATAAACTTTTTCTTATTTAGCTAAGAATCTGATTGTAATGTTAAAGTTGCTACAATATTTTAATATTATCTGATATCAGATGGTTTTAAAGTAACAAGTTATATAATGTAAATTATTAAATTGTCTTATTGAAAATAATATAATCAAGATGGGTAGGTATTACCTATTAATATATTATAAGTTGGGTATAAAAAGCAACTAAGTATTGTTAATTACATAAAAGAGGATTTATCGTTTTATTTAAATATAAGTTTGTAATAATGCAAAATGGTATAATTTTTCTAATTACAGTGGCTTATAAATATTTAGTAAAATATATGTAGATTATCGATTTGTCTTATTGAAAATAATATAATCAAGATAGGTAGGTATTACCTATTAATATATTATAAGTTGGGTATAAAAAGCAACTAAGTATTGTTAATTACATAAAAGAAGATCTATCGTTTTATTTAGATATAAGTTTATAATAATGCAAAATGGTATAATTTTTCCAATTACAGTGGCTTATAAATATTTAGTAAAATATATGTAGATTATCAATTTGTCTTATTGAAAATAATATAATCAAGATGGGTAGGTATTACCTGTTAATATATTATAAGTTGGGTATAAAAAGCAACTAAGTATTGTTAATTACATAAAAGAAGATTTATCGTTTTATTTAGATATAAGTTTATAATAATGCAAAATGGTATAATTTTTCCAATTACAGTGGCTTATAAATGTTTAGTAAAATATGTGTAGATTTATAGATTTGTCTTATTGAAAATTAAGGTTAAAATTGATCTATTGAGTATTATGTACAAGTGATAGATAGAATAGTACATTTTAGATTATTATATGAAAGTAGGTTTTTTATTTATATTGCGGTAAAAAGTAGTAATTGCATTAGTGTGCTTTTGGTATTATTAATGTATGATTAATTACAATAGCTGTTTATGACTTATGAGTCATATATTAAAGCCAGTAAACTTTTATTTATACTAGGGTTTAATTAATGCCTTATTTCGATCTTCCTTTATGTTTTCCTTGAGATAAAGATTTCATACTTACAAACATCTGCCAAAATCCAGTTTGATTCTCATCAAATTTTAAACCAGCAAATCTTTGTAGCTTTTCTGACATAACAAGCCTAGTCCATTGACCAATAGGTTCCATGATTGATACGATTTTCACTTGATTTTTGTATTCCTGGAGATGATCTTGAGCAATATATTGATGTAGCATCTGATGCTTAATGATCTCTTTTTGTTTCTTTTCTATGTATAACTTATATTTTTCTTCATCTGTTAATTTATCTTCATAGTCATCATCAGTAAATATTTTGATGATAAATCTATGTACAGAATTGTTATACAGGTTGAATAGTGCTATACAGATGCCTAAGGCTCCTAAAGCTATAACTAACCATGTAAGAACATCAAAATACATAGGTGCACATAATTATAACAAACTTAATACATTATATCATAATATAATAAAAATAGTAAGCTCTATTGAAAAAATAAAATACATATATATTAAGAAATGGTTTTTATTGTATAATCATAATTTTAATTCACGATAAATTCAGTGTTTAATTACTCATACATGAGATTAGCTATTGGTAAAGCACAGGAAGATTGTTTGGAGGTACCAGTTGGTGCAGTAATAGTGTATAATGGTAAAGTAATATCTTGTCAAAACAACTCAAATGTAAAGAACTGTGATCCTACTGCACATGCAGAAATTCTATCTATAAGGCATGCTTGTATTGTATTGTCTACTCATATATTAAACCAATGTGATATGTATGTAACTTTAGAACCATGTGCAATGTGTGCTCAAGCAATATCCTTTGCGAGAATACGTAGATTGTATTTTGGAGCATATAATAAAAAATATGGTGGTGTTGAAAATGGTGCTAGAGTTTTTCACTTCTGTCATAGTGTTCCAGAGGTATATGGAGGAATATTAGAAGAAGAAAATATTAGGCTGATGACTAACTTTTTTAGAAGACTTAGGGAATAGTATATTGTTATGTTAGTTATAATGGTTGTACCTATTAGGTTATATTTATTTGCCTAGTAAAGTAAAGCTTGATGAGTTGAATCTTCAAAAATATGGGATTGTAATATGGTGCTGGAGGTTTATTATTTCTAAAAGACATGTATATTACAAGCTTATTATAAATTGTTTGATATTTATAAATATATATCAGCTAACTAGTTTGTATGCTTTATGTATATGTTATTAAAATTAGTTATAAGTATTATTTAAGCTAAAAATAATTTATACTTATAAACTTATTACTGCAACGAGGAATACTTGATAATCTGATATAGTTCGATAAAGGTAAGTTTGAATATAACTTATAAAGATTGTTGAACTGACTATTTGTAACAAATACTATGATGATTTGGTATTGTGTAATATAGTGAAATTTTCCTAATAGTTTTTATAAGTATTATAATATTAAATGAAATACAAGTTAATTGTTATAATATACATGGTAAGCAAGTAATATTACAAACATATTACTGATAATAAGTTCTGTTGTTTATACATTATAAAAATATTGTATAACAATAAAAATTCTCTGCAATGTAATGTATATATGTAACAATGCCAAATTAAGTCATATTTGTCTTGTATATAGTGGTAAAAGTAGCATGAAAATTTATACTACTAAGGCAGAGTTAGTTATCAATTTCATATTTTCTTCTTTTAATATTCCTCCATATACCTCTGGAATACTATGACAGAAGTGAAAAACTCTAGCACCGTTTTCAACACCACCATATTTTTTATTATATACTCCAAAATACAATCTATGTATTCTCGCAAAAGATATTGCTTGAGCACACATTGCACATGGTTCTGATATAATTAATTATATTGTTTATATCATACAACTTTGTATAATAGTTATGGTATGTGAAAATCTTCTAAGTATGCAATAGTGTTGACGGATACATGATTGAGATATAGATGCTATAGTTGTCCTTATTATTTAGTAATACTAGTATAACATAGAAGTATTTTACAACCTAATTGTTCAGAATTGTAAGGGGGGGGGGGGCATTTCAAATTAATATACTAACTATTTGTAAGATAATCAGTATTACAAAGTTATCAGTTAATGTTTACAGCTTACATACTAAGTTTAACAATATTAGCTCTGTGAATCTTTAGATAGTATCATGTAAAATATTAAATGTGTTTTTATGCTATTAATGAAGAAGTTATATATATAATTTTAAAACAATCATAGTTACTAGGTATTAGTTATAAAAAGAATTCTTAGATGGTGTTTTATGTTATTAGTTTGTATTCTTGTAAGAAGTATTTTTTATAAGATATGCTAGTAAAGCTATATAGTAATGAAGATTAATATATTATTATAAAAACTGAACATAAGTATCATAATATAGGTATTATAGGTTTGTGAAAACTGTATAATAAGTGCTTTTTTGATATTAATGTTAAAGTCACATTTATATTGAATTAGGTGAATGTATTAAATGTGAAATTTAGATATTGTTATGATTTAGGTGTTTTTTTATTGGTTTTCTAAATTATTCTGTTGGATTTGTTGGTTGATAATGATTGACTCTACATGCTGTTTATAATTAAATCGAATGTTTTATTACGAAATTATGTAATTTTAAATTTTTATTTATTTTTTAATATATGAATTTATATGAATAAAAAAGCTGCTGTTGTAGGTGCGGGATTATTAGGTAGGCTGTTGGCATTAAGATTATTACAAGATGGTTGGCAAGTTACCTTATTTGATAAGTTTGGTAAAAATGATAGGAAAAGTTGTGGTGCTATTGCTGCTGGTATGTTAGGGTTGTATTCAGAATTAGAAAAAATGGAGGAAGTTGTTTTTGAATTAGGTATTAGGTCATTGAATTTGTGGCCAAACATTATTAAAAGTTTAGTAGGGAATACTTTTTTTACAATGTCTGGTAGTATTATTGTAGCTCATAGAAATGATATGTCGGAACTTGAAAGGTCTATGATGTTCATCAAAAGAAAGTTGAAGATTAATCATTTGAAAATTATGGGTGAACAAGAATTGAAATTATTGGAACCTGAACTTTTGTTTCCTTATGGTATATATTTACCATGGGAAGGTCATATTGATACTTCAGGGCTATTTCAGAATATAATGCACACTTTAGCAAAATATAACATTCAGTGGTATGAACATACTTGTGTAAGTAAAATTGTTGATAAGTATGTAATTTTAGAAAATGGTACAGAGTATAAGTTTGAATTTATTTTTGATTGTAGAGGGATAGGAGCAAAGGATGATTTACCTGGTTTAAGAGCAGTGAGAGGTGAAATAATGGTATTATATGCTCCACAGGTAAGTTTTAATAGGCCTATAAGAATGGTACATCCTAAGTATAGTGTATATATAGTACCTAGACCAGGTTTTCGTTTTGTTGTTGGAGCTACTGAAATAGAAAGTGAAGATATGTCTGAAGTATCAGTACAATCTGTATTAGAATTATTGTCTTCAGCTTATTCAGTACATAAAGGTTTTGCTGAAGCGAGGATTATAGAAATGTCAAAAAATTGTAGAGCAGCATTTCTTGATAATTTACCACGAATATATGTTAATGGTAATATAATTAGTATTAATGGTTTGTATAGGCATGGTTATTTATTAGCTCCTTCTCTGATAGAGGAGGTTATGTTTTTACTGAATGGATCTTCGAAGAATAATCTATCAATTGTTAGTGTACTAAACTAAATGTAATATAATATTACTTGTCAAGTTTTTTTCAGTATTGCAGTTAGTAAGGATGGTAATGCTCAAATGTGATAAACTATATGAAGTATTGGTACGTTAATTAATGATAATATGATGTATATTAAATTGTATTGGTTGTGAACTTAAGGATAATAGTAGTCAGCAAGTAATAAGAGATAGCTATGAATAGATCTTTAACAGTTATACTTCAAGATGACATGCTAAATTATATAGCATTTTTTAGTGTTTATATTATTAAGAAAATAGTAGTTAAAGATAATAAGTAAGATAGTATTTTCCTAGATAATCATGTTAAAATGTCTACAATGTTTAATATTAAGTGTGTCTTTATAATATTATGACTAGTAATACTTAAAGTTATGTTCAATAGATAAGTAAATTACTATTAATAAAGATTCCTGTAGGTATTTTATGCTACATAGATTATCAGGGAATAGTTGTCAATTGCTAATACATTAAGCAGATTTTTATATGGCATATAATTGTCAAATGTCTTAAATACTTCATTACTTCAGAATAGTAATAATTAAGGTTATAGAAGAGATAAAGTTTTGTTAAATTAGGCATTTTATGCTTGCATATATTATGAGAGAATAATCCATCAATTGCTAATACATTAAGCAGATTTTTATATGGCATATAATTGTCAAATGTCTTAAATACTTCATTACTTCAGAATAGTAATAATTAAGGTTATAGAAGAGATAAAGTTTTGTTAAATTAGGCATTTTATGCTTGCATATATTATGAGAGGATAATCGATCAATTGCTAATACATTAAGCAGATTTTTATGTGGTATATAATTGTCAAATGTCTTAAATACTTCATTACTTCATAATAGTAATAATTAAGGTTATAGAAGAGATAAAGTTTTGTTAAATTAGGCATTTTATGCTTGCATATATTATCAGGGAATAGTTGTCAATTGCTAATACATTAAGCAGATTTTTATATGGCATATAATTGTCAGATATCTTAAATACTTCATTACTTCAGAATAGTAATAATTAAGGTTATAGAAGAGATAAAGTTTTGTTAAATAGGCATTTATGCTTGCATATATTATGAGAGAATAATCGATCGATTGCTAATACATTAAGCAGATTTTTATATGATATATAATTGTCAAATGTCTTAAATACTTCAGTTACTTAAAAATGGTAATAGTTAAGGTTATAGAAGAGGTTAAATTTTATTAAATAGATCTTTAAGTTAATACTTTTTCAGTCATTAACATGTTAAATTAATATTATATAATATACACTTAGCAGGTTCTATGGATTTGTTAGTGTGGGGTGGTAATATATGAGTTAAGATTTGTATTAGTATAAGGATATTGAATCTTATTAAGATGAATTAGGAAATAAAAGATTAGTATATATTTGTTTTATTAAAGTTGGTTAGTTTTTATATTATTACAATAACAAGTTGATTTATTTATAGAGACATTTATTGTGAGTAAGCTATTTGGTGTTTTATAGTTTTGTGTTATTTTTATGAAATAGCTGGTTTTATAAAGTTGACACAAGTTATTATGAATTTAAGTATTGATTGTGTAAATGTGTGTTATTTTACTATATCAATATATTAGTAGATTTCTATAATATTAGTGTAGTATTGTTGATTGTAATTTATTTGATATAATAACGTTATTTTTAGCTTTTTTATGTGGCTATACAGATAATCACCTTAAGATTGGCTGGGCTTTGCGTTTTTTTGTATAGGTTGTGGTTGATTAATGTAGGTAATATCAATTAGTTTTATTTTATATTCATCAAAATTGTCAGGTTTGTCAAAATTAGTCAAAAGTTCTAATGGTGCAATAATATGTCTGACCATGTCTTGTCTCATATTAATTACACCTAGCTCTATTGCAAGAGGGACTTCATTTTTTCCAATAGTAAATTTTAATTCTTGATCTTGTAGTATTGTATTACCGTTTAGTTCACGTACGTCGTACTTTATACTTACAGTATCTCCACAACGAAATTTGTTCACAATGCCTTCATAGCTTTCAATAATACTACTAAATATGAGTAAGTTATTAATTGAGTCAGGATATGTTGAATTAACAGATACTAATTTTATATAGTATTGCTCTTTTGGTATCCCTTTTTGATCTGTTAATATAACAATGCGTTCACCTCCTTCTTTCATACCATCTATTGCATAGTTTATTTCTTTAATAATGCTATCTCCTAGTTTGAATTGTATTTCTTGTAATGTATTTTTTAATACTTCACTCAATATTTCCTTACTATTATCAGTATATGAAAATTTGTATATTATTGCTGAAATGTTTTGTCCACATAATGCTGTTTTTCCAGATCCTTTAATATAATCATGTTGTGTAAATAAATCTTCAATTATAGTTTTACGTTTTATTTGTGATAAGTATTCTGCCAATCCGTTTTCTTTTATGTAGTGATCAATGCGAGATTCAATAATTGGTCTAAGTAACTTGTATCCTAGATTATATGTAAAACTATTAGGAAAACTAATGTGATATGGTTTACTATTATCAATGTGTTCCTTATCAGACATTATTTTTATGAATAGTGGTTCAAATATTTTTCCTATAGTTATTAAAACTACTATAATTAAACAAACATATAATAACTTATGTAGTACTTTCTTCATCATTATTATAAATTTCTTATAAACTCAGCTAGGTTATTTAAAATATTTGCTTTATTTGAGAAAATAGCTAAATATTCTATAGATTTATCTACTATCGACCTTATGTAATTTTCAGTATCTTCCTTGCTTAATATATTGAGAATATTATTTTTAGATATATCTTTGCATATGTCTGCTATATCATCTTTAATCTGAAAGGCAAATCCTAGATTTAATCCATAATTTTTTAGAGAATTAAGTTCTGTATCTGAAGCACCACCAAGTATTCCTCCTACTTCACATGCTGCAGAGAATAGACATGCTGTTTTTAGTGTATGCATAGTCTTTATATCATTAATATCCTTAGCAATTGTTTCAGTGTCGAGTACTTGTCCTTTAATCATTCCTTGGTATCCTATGGCCTGTGTTAATACCTGTATAATACGACAACGTATATACGGTGATTCATTTATTGTGGATAATACTTCAAATGCTAAAGTTAATAGTGCATCACCAGTTAATATTGCAATTGCTTCAGTAAACTTTTTGTGAGAACTTAATTGTCCTCTACGTGTATCTTCATTGTCCATACCTGGTAAATCGTCGTGTATTAAAGAATAAACATGTATGAGTTCAATCGCAACGCTAACAGGTAATGTTCTGTCTATATTCACATTAAATATTTGTGCAGATGCGTTGACTAAGAAAGGACGTATATATTTTCCAGGAGTGAAAAGAGAATATTTCATTGATGCTAAAAGTATATCATCATGATCAGCTTTAGGTAAGATATTGTACAGTTCTTTAGTAAATAACCTACTGTAATTTTCCATTAAATGTGATATATTATAAAACAATACTAATCCTAAAGTTACTTCTTCGAAATTTTTAAGATTATAGAAATTTCATGGATAATATGCAATGTTATTTATGAATATTTCACTACGAAATTTGTAATACTTGTATTATCAACGAGATGTACCATGTTGGTTGTCTTGTTTTTATTAGTACTTAATAATGTTAATCTCATATAATCAAATAGCTTAATCCTATAGTATGGATTATCTAATATTTGAACCAAATTTATATTTAAGAATATGTATTCTATAATAAGTGGTAATAAATGAAATAATAATAAGATTACAAATCCATTGTAAAATAATAATATGTGTAATTTTAGATGTATTATTCTGGATAATAAGGTATTTGCTTATTGTTTATTTGAGATAGATCTATTTTTCAATAGAAGCGTTAGTTATAGATTATTATAAATAGCAGTTTTTAATGTATGTGAGCTTATGTTTAAAATCAGTTATAAATGTTTAATATATAATTTTATTAAAAGAATTATTATAGATACTTAGTGATTTTTTGTATGTTGAGTAGTTTTAGATCAATTTTGTTGTTAAATGAATGTTGGTTATGTATTTTATTATTGGCTTATATTAGCTTGTGTTAAATAGGTTATGAGTAATTGATAGTATTTGATTATAATTTTACTAAAGGAGTTATCAGATAATACTAATCTAGTGAATTTGTTTTATGTTGTTAGTTTTTGGTGAATATATTCTTTCAATATATATTAGTTGATCTATATTACTGGTTTTATTAATCTAGGTTATTTCAGGTTGTATGTGCTTATGTATAAAGTATTGATTGTTAATAATATTTTAGTTTTGAATCATATAGAAATTTTATAATTTATTACTTTGTATAAACATACTTTTATTGCCTTATTATATAACCTTAATAAGTTTTTTTCTATTATTAAAAAACACAAAATGTTTTCTTATGTACTAATAGTAATGTGACTTGTGTTGTATGTTATGCTAATATTGTAGTATGTTGCTTAAATTATACTGGTTTATCGATTAACTATTAGTTTTGGTTTATTAGTATACTATAAATTTATAGTGTACTGTTAAATGAATGTTTCTTTGGCATTGTGTTGGTTGTTAAGACATAAGAAAAAGATCTTAGTGGGGTATTACTAAGTATCGTGCAATACTGTTATAATTTTGTGATTCTAAAGATTATGAGTTATGTGGTGTGTGTAAAGTGGATTGTATTTTGTTAATTAAAATTGTTTTAATTTTATGACAAAAAATATCTATTTGAGTATTGATGAAGTATGTGTTTTATATTGTTGTTATCAATAATATTTGAGATTATCTTTCATGTAACAAGATATTGTAGTTATTGGACTTTATTATATACAAATAATTGGCAACGTGTACTTTAGAAAATATTTAGTTAGTAATTTAATAGCTGATTATACTGATAATACTCACATTAAGCATATATATGATCTTTATATATCCAGATTAGAAGTACAAGTAATTTAAAATGTGTAGTTCTGAGAAAAGTATATTTATTTGTTTATTGCTGCTTGTGATATTTAAAATTTAGTAATTATATATTGGTAGTATGATATTTAAGTAAATAAATTAGTGATGATTGGCTTTACTTGATCTTAGTATAGTTTTATACTTTAGTGGATAGGGATGTTTTATATAACTACATAGTGAAATAAATTGTAAACAATAATGTTTGACTATAATAATGTTCACTTTTATAATCACCCGGTATGACTCCTTCGTCTAGTGGTCCAGGACACCACCCTTTCACGGTGGTAACGCGGGTTCGACTCCCGTGGGAGTCACTTTCGCATTTTGTAATCTTTTTTCTCATAGTGCTATTATTTCAATTTTGCTAGGTGAATATTTTCTAGTAATAATAAAATTTACTGTGTAAAATGTACCCCTGTTTGATAATTATGTATATTGCTTAATATATTTATATTTCTATATATTGTGTTTTACATAATAGACAAATACAATATATATTATATGGACAATATTTTTGATAGTATGTATAAGATTTATGGACGAAAAATAAGGTAAAAATTATGGGATCAGTAATTGTTGATTACGAAAGGGATAATAACCTAACAGTTTTTGGTAAGGCTGTATTATCTGATAGGTATTTGCTAGAAAATGAAGATTATCAACAATTATTTGTAAGAATTTCTGAGTATTATGCAGATAATTCAGAGCATGCGCAAAGGTTATATGATTATATGAGTAAGCTATGGTTTATGCCTGCTACTCCAATATTGAGTAATGGTGGCACAAATAGAGGGTTACCGGTTTCGTGTTTTTTAAATGAAACGGAAGATAGTTTAAAAGGTATTGTTGATTTATGGAATGAAAATGTATGGTTAGCTTCAAAAGGTGGAGGAATAGGTAGCTATTGGGGTAATTTACGATCTATAGGTGAGAAAGTTCGTGGTAGTGGAAAAACTTCAGGGATTATACCGTTTATTGTAGTACAAAATGCTTTAACTTTAGCAATTAGTCAGGGGTCTTTGCGACGTGGGAGTTCTGCTGTATACCTACCGGTTTGGCATCCAGAAATTGAGGAGTTTTTAGATTTAAGAAAGCCTACAGGTGGTGATCCTAATAGAAAAGCATTAAATATACATCATGGGGTAGTATTATCAGATCATTTTATGAAGTGTGTTGAAAATGATGCAATGTGGGATTTAATTAGCCCTAAGGATCAATCTGTTATTTTTACTGTAAAAGCACGTGATATTTGGATAAAGATTTTAACTGCCAGAGTTGAAACTGGTGAGCCATATATATTGTTTATTGATCATGTTAATCGTAATAAACCAGAGATTTATCAAAAACTAAATTTGGATATAAAAATGTCTAACTTATGTACTGAGATAACTCTTGCTACTGGATATGATCATTTGAATAAGTCTCGTACAGCTATATGTTGTCTTTCATCATTAAATCTTGAATATTATGAGCAGTGGAAAGATAATGAGTTATTTATAGAAGATGTAATGAGATTTCTTGATAATGTATTGACTGATTTTATAGAGAAAGCTCCTAATGAAATGGAAAGAGCAAAATATTCAGCTATGCGTGAGCGTAGTATAGGAGTTGGAGTTATGGGTTTTCACTCATTTTTGCAAAGTAAAATGATTCCTTTTGAATCGGTAGCAGCTACTATGTGGAACAAAAAGATATTTTCTCATATAAAAAAACATGCTGATGCTGCATCATATAGAATTGCTATAGAAAAAGGGCCTTGTCCTGATGCTAAGGATGCTGGTGTTATGGAAAGGTTTGTTAATAAATTATCTATTGCTCCTACTGCATCTATTTCAATTATTGCTGGGAATACATCTCCTGGAATTGAACCTTACGCAGCTAATGTTTTTACCCATAAAACTTTAACTGGCTCTTTTATTGTACGAAATAAATTTTTACAAAAACTCTTGATATTAAAAGGTGAGAATAATGATCAAGTTTGGTCTACCATTTCAACTAATGAGGGTTCAGTTCAACATTTAGATTTTTTAACTGATACAGAAAAGTTAGTATTTAAAACTGCATATGAGCTTGATCAAAGGTGGATAATAGAGCATAGTAGTGATAGATCAAAATACATATGTCAGGCACAATCTGTTAATATTTTTCTACCTGCTAATGTACATAAGAGGTATTTACATAAAATACATTTTCTTGCATGGAAAAAAGGCTTAAAAAGTTTATATTACTCCAGGTCAAAGTCTATTCAGCGTGCAGATAAAGTGTCTCGTGGTGCACTTGAAAAATCAATTGAGCAGTGTAAACAGATCACAAATTTTGATTATGATGAATGTTTATCATGTCAGTAATATTGATGAATTAATTAACATGTTAAAATTATAGATGACCTATATAAGTAATGAATTTTTATAATAGCATACTAAATAGTCAGGTATTTTGATGAGTAAAAGTATTGCTTATCATCAGACATGAGAAAAATATCAAATGTTCAGTGATTTTAAAGACATTAGAAAATTATTATTGTATCATTATAAATATATGTAGGTGATCAGTTATAGAGTAAAGAGTTAGGACCTGTATTAATTAATTCTGTGATTTTTGATATGAATTAGATATGAAAAATATTCTCTAGTTGTGTATTACATATATGTGTGTTGTAGATTATATATATTGTGGTTTTAAAATTCTAAGTTTTATAGATTTGTAATGTATACTGGGTAACGTAATATAGTGTTGTATAAAAATATTAATGAATTTGAACAAGTTATAGATAAAACAAAGAGAATTATGTGTTTAGATTTTGGAGAAAAGAAAATAGGAGTTGCTTTAAGTGATAAAACAAATTTAATAGCAATACCGCATAGTGTATATGTTCGAAAAAATACCAGAAAAGATTTAGGTAGTTTATATGGTATACTTATAGAAAATGATGCAGGTTCAATGGTAATTGGGTTGCCACTTGATTTATTTGGTATGGGTAATGAGTTATGTGATAAAGTAATGTTATTTGCAAATCGTATGATTAAAAAGTATGCAATTAATATTTATTTGCATGATGAAAGATATAGTACTGCTATGGCTACTAGGGTAGCAAAATTAGCTAATATTAAGAGAAAAGAATCTCAAAAAATAGATGATAAAATTGCTGCAGTATTAATTTTACAACAGGTGTTAGATATGGTAAAGATTTATCAGATGTAGGGTTATAATATCTAACTTTTAAGTTTATATTTAGTGATCATATAAAAAGTTTAGTGTATACATTAGTTCAATAAAATTATATATTTATATTGTAAAGTCTTGATGAGAATATTATTACAGTTTTTCTATTAGGGTGAGTTAACTGTAGAGTTGCTGGAATTGTAACTCAATGTGAAAAACACTTATTATATAGCGATTTATTTAATTTATCAGTGAAATGTATAACTGTGTCGTTGTTGTATAACTTACTTATAAGCTAAAGTACTGATTGCTTTACAATATTAGTGTTATTCTAGCAAGGTATTGTAAATCTTATGTTTATATTATCATAGTTTCTTATCACATAATTTTAGCATGCTATATGTTAGCGTATTATTTATAGATTTACACAATATTCTACAATTATTTAAGTTTTTATTATATCTAGATTATGTCATGTAAATGATTAATATATTTGTTATGTAATTCATGTGTACTATTTTTTTAGTAGTTATACTAGATCTTTGTTTACGTATTATGGTTTTCTTTTATATAAATATTTATTTTTTCTATACTTGGTTTAATTATATTACTTTAATTAATCTAAAGTTTTTTTTGTATAATTGTTTGGGATATTATTAGGAGTTATTTGAGATCTCTATTTACATGTTATGATTTTTTATTATGTAATATTTATTTTTCTGTATATGTGATATATAGCGATATTTGGTTAATTAATATGACTTTAATACCTAGTATTATGGTGATTACATTTTATATCTCTTTTTGTGTAATTCATATGTAATATTATTAAGTATTATTCTAGATCTGTATTCATTCTTGTGATCTTTTGTTATACAATATTTATTTCTTATGCATACCTCATATGTTTTACTGTAAGTGTTATAGTTTTGTATAATGGTTTTTATGATATTTGCTTGAACTTCTAGTTGTATGATAACTATGTCACTAAATATTGTATTTAAGTTATTTTACTAAGTATTTCTACTATATTTTGTTATGTTTAAGTATATTTTATCATGTCTATGTATAAAATAGCATATGTTTGATGTCTTGTTATTGTACAGCTTTAGTTTAGTTACTATTAATTGTAGAGTTTTGGTTTGTTAAATCTATACAACTGATCTGTAGTTTGTGGTTTAGTAGCTTATTAATGAATATGTTCATGTCTTTATAATTATACGTAATTTTGTGGTATGTTTATATTGGTCAACTTTCCAGTATAATTATTGACATATATAAATATATATTTTCAGTGTCTGCAAGAGTTTGTTATAATATTTAATAGTATTATATAGTGTAATGTTGATTAAGTTTAAATGATTGTGGTATTGAGATCTTTATTTAAATAGTATTACTTATGTTGTTTTTATATAACTGGCTTTAAGTATAAATTAAGAAATACTTTATTTATTATTAACACGTTAGACTATAATTAATATGGTTTTATATATAGTAAATCCTTTGGTTTTTATCTGTCTAGGAAAAAGGGGGCCAGGGTTTTTTTTATATAAAAATAATATACTTGTGTAATATATATTCTACAGAATCTCTATTTATGCAAAGGTTTTAAACTAACAATCAATAAACAGTGATTTATCAAGAGAGAATCGACAAAATTTATTAATTCATTATTCTTGTATAAATACAAAGGTAATACTGTTGCTAGAATATGTAAACGTATTAAATAGTAGTATACATATTAGTATTGTAATTAAAATAACATATAGTATTATTAATTAATAATGATCTATATTCTAGATATAGAAGTCTATTTAAGGAACTTGTCGTTAATGATAATCATGGCATTCCTTTCTGGTCCTGTAGATATCAAATACACTGGTACTTTTAAGATTTCTTCTATTTTTTTTATGTAAGATATTGCATTTTTAGGTAGGTCTTCATATGTAACACTGCCAAATGTATTTTCTTTCCATCCAGGAACTGTTTCATAAATTGGTTCTAAATTATTTTGTACATAAGATGATGCTGGAATGTAATCGTATATTACACCATCATATTTGTATTGTGTGCATATTTTTATTTCACTAAACTGATCTAATACATCGAGCTTAGTTAAGACTAGACCTGAAACGCCAGATAATATGATTGCTTGTTTTGCTAATACGGCATCAAACCATCCACATCTTCTTTCTCTATTGCTTACTGTTCCTATTTCATTACCTCGTTCAAACATAGACTTACCTATTTCATTCTTTTGTTCAGTAAAGAATGGGCCATTTCCTACTCGTGTTGTATATGCTTTTATTACTCCTAGAACACAAGAACTATGTGATAGATTAATACCTCCTCCAACAAATGCTTGTGGTGCTATAGTATTACTTGATGTTACAAAAGGATATGTTCCATGATCAATATCTAAAAAGGTACCTTGGGCTCCTTCAAAGATTATTGTTTTATTTTGTTGTGTTAGATCATGAATGACTTTCCATACAGGTTTAACAAATGGTAATATTTTTGGTGCGATATCTAAAAGCTCATCTACTAACTTGCTTGCTTCTATTGGTAGAATATTAAAATTTTGTCTTAATAGATTATGGTAATTTAAAAGGTTATTGACCTTATTGTACAATATGTCTTTTTTATCAAATAGGTCACATACTCTAAGAGCTCTTCTACTGATCTTATCGGCGTAACATGGACCAATTCCTTTATTTGTGGTACCTATAGTATTTTGTCTTAGTTGTTCAAATAACGTGTCCGCTTCTTTATGTATATTGAGTACTAAAGGACAAGATTCTGATATTACAAGATTTTGAGTGTTAATATTAATTCCGTTGATTCTTAAGTTGTCAATTTCGGACATCAGAGCGTAAGGATCTAGGACAACCCCATTACCTATTATTGATAATTTGTTATTGTGTAAAATAGAAGAAGGTAGTAAATTTAATTTATAAGTTTTCTCTTGTATTACTATAGTATGACCTGCATTATTGCCTCCTTGAAATCTAACTACGGCATCTGCATTATTAGATAACCAATCTACAACTTTTCCCTTACCTTCGTCACCCCATTGTAATCCTACAACTACTATATTTGTCATAGCTTTATTTGTATAAATCCCAAGTCACACTAGCAAAATAAAGAAATTGTGTCAAATTATTTAGTGTTTAAATCTGTTATTTTTTGTATCTATGTTCTTGAATTACTATGGAAAATTTATATTAATTAGCATGTAACTTTATATATAAAAATAACGTATAATGATAAATTGCTAGTTCAGATATCCATATTGTTAGTATATATGTGTATGAAGTTATTGTAATTAGCATTGCTAAAATGCACTAGTAAAACAGGAAAATATGTACAATGGCAAGTTACTGAGTTTGTATTTATATAGTACATCTACTGTTCTGTATGTTATATGATATTGTTGCAGTTTCTGATAATAAAAAACATGTATGTAATGGTTCCATAATGAACTCATTAGTTATAAGTACGTGTTATTAATAAGCTAGTAATATTATTGTTTGTTTATCTAAAAATATTTTTAATACTAAAAAAATACTTACATGCTTAAATATGGATATCTATATATGTTATGTACTAATATTACGATATTAGAAGATAGTAAGATTACGATGTATAATTAATAAGCTAGTAATATTATTCTTTGCTAAGCTAAAAAATATTTTTAATATAAAAAATACTTGCATGCTTAAGTGTGGGTACCTACACATATTTTATGTACTAATATTACAATATTAAAAGATAGTAAAATTATGGTGTGTTAACAATAATCCATTATACTAAAACTATGGCCTTAAAAAAAATTTCCACTCCTCTACAATAGAATACCTATTTACAGTAAAGTTTGTAGAGGATGGGTATGTAAAACTAGTTTACTTCTGGTGTGTTATTGTTGTCTTGTTCTAACTTCTGCTGTGTATTAATATTGTTGATGTTGTCACTTTTTGCTTGTTGTTGTGTATTATTTTCTTGATCTTTGCTAATGGTATTATGTGCTTCCTCATTAAAAGGTGTAGTTGTTGTAGGAACCTTATTATCTGTAGATGTGCTATTATTTACAAGTGTAATAACTACCCTACGATTTTTAGCATGTGCATCTTCAGCTTCCTTAGGATTATTAGAGTATACCAAAATTGCTGGCTCAGACTTTCCTTTGGATCTAACAGTAATTCTCTTTTCTAGAGATTTATCACAGCTTATTATGAAATCCCTAACAGCATTTGCTCTCTGTTCTCCTAAAGCTAAATTGTATTCATCTGTACCTCGAGTATCAGTATGTCCAACGATAATAATGTCAGTTGTAGGATCTTCTTGTGCTTTTTGTACTAATTTTTCAAGTAGTACTTTATCTGAATCTTTTATTACTGTCTTATCGAGATCAAAATATACTTTATCAATAGCTTTTATGTTAGAAAATAAATTGTGAACATTTACTAGTGGTACATGCTTACTGTTAAAATGACAACCATTTAAGGTTAAGCATAATAGAATCAAATTTGCAACTATTAACTGATATCGCATAAGGCCTCAACTGTTATTGAAACAAAATCAATCATGATCATTGCGTAAAATTGTTTTAAGTCAAGAGAAAAATAAAAGTATTCTTAGAATAGAGTAGTTTTATAAAAATTTATCTTACCTGTAATGCTTTGTTAATGTGTTATAATATGTCACATTGAACTTTAAGTGTGATGATAATCCTTTTATATCGGATTATTAATGGAATTTTATGATGATTCTAGATATTTTATAAACTTTTCTTATAAAATAAGATGAAATGTTTGTGATATATATGATGATAAAGAAAAAATATACTTAATTTCTGGTAATTAGATGATGATTACTTGCTTTTGCTATGAATGTAAGTTATATGGTTATTTATATATTACTAGATAACAAAATACTCATAGTTAAAGTAGTATTAAGTGAAATCATTAAGTAAGTTCTTATTTTTAGAAAAGGTGTTATTATTATTTTTTTTAAGGTTAATATATTTAAATAGGTTCTATATTAATCAATGATTTTGGAGTATTAATGCTAATGAAAATAGAGGTATATTATACATTTATTTGTTGAAAATCTATAGTGATTTTAGGTATTAAATGACTTTTATTGTTAATATATTATTTGATGTGGTATAATCTGAGTATTTGATGTGTGCTTAGTATATTTTTTAGAAAAGTCTTGCATGTCTATTGATATTATTTAATTAATTTTTTATTGATCAAGAGTGAATTTAACACGTGGTATGTTATACATATGAAATATTATAAGTTTTTAGAAGAAGTTTTTCAGAAGGTGGGACATGTTAATTCCGTTATTAATGTTTTAAAAACAAATAAGAATGGTGTAGATGACAGAATAGAACATATTTGTACACTTAAAGAAATTAGACATGAGATTATAACTAGTGAAATGGTTAATGAAATGATACAGTGTTCACTAACCAATAAGGCAAAACTAAATGAATGGGAACTTGCCAATTTGAACCATATGGAGATAATATGTAGAAATAGTAATATGGTGCCACTAGAGTTAACTATAGAACTTTTTAAAGCACAGGAAAAATGTAAGAATTGTTGGTTATCATTACGTCAAGGTGATGTTTCTATACATGATGTAATAGGTTTGTTATCTGAAGTTATAAGATTAGTGGGTGAGATTGCTGGTATTAAAGCTGAAAGTTTAAAGATTTCTAAGTATGATGTAATTTTAGGAGCACAGGATTCCAAGTTAAATACTAAGAAAATAGATGGTATTTTTACTGAAATTGGAGCTTTTTTTCGTCAGTTTATGACCGAAGTGAATACCAAGCAAAAGCAGATTAAGGTTTATTCTCCAAGAGATATCGATGAAAATAAACAGATTAACTTAGGATATGATTGTTTATCTTATTTTGGTATTGTATCTGATAATATTAGTATTAATCATCAGGGTTTTGAGAGTAGTAGATATTTGTTAGGAGAAGATGTTAGTTTTTTGATTAATTATGATAAGAGTGATTATAAGATTGGTTTAAAATCTTTACTAAAAAGAGTAGGTTATGTTTTATGTACCTTAAATCCACCTATAAAGTGGAGTAAACAACCTTTGTGTTGGAATATTGGTAGTATAATACCTGGGATTTTAAGTTTTCTTATATCAGAACATTTAATGATGAGTAAGGAATTTATAAATTTTATTGCTCCTAAGTTGAAAAAACAGTTTTCTTTTAGGGGGAAGGTAGGATGCTATGAAAATATTCAATCTTATTTTAGTCAAGTTCAACCAAGTTTGTTTATGCATAAGGCTGATGAGGTCACTTTGTTAGCTCACATTATGTTGCGATATACTTTAGAAAAAGAAATGATAAATGATACTTTACAAGTACAGGATTTGCCAGATGCTTGGATTCAGGGTATGAAGCATTACTTTAATGTTACACCAACTGATGATTTTGAAGGGTTTTTACAAGATGATAGTTGGGTAAATGGGATGTTTGGGTATATTCCATGTAATATAATCTCTATTATTATTGCATCACAGATGTTTAGTGTTATGCAAAAGGATGAACCTCAGATTTTGTTAGAAGTTGAAAAGGGTGATTTTTCATTATTTCTTTCATGGATAAATAGAAATATATGTCATTATGGGGGTAGGTATAACAGTATAGATTTTTTAAAGAAAGTTACTGGACAAAAATTAAATGTTGGTTTTTATAAAAATTACTTAGTGGATAAGTATTTAAAAGTATAATTACGATATGTATTATTATGTTACTGTGTAAATTATATAAAATTAATGAGATGAGCATATGAGTCAAAAATATAGTAATATGATTGCCATGGCTAATGCTGTAAGAGTACTTTCAATAGATGCTATACAAAAAGCCGCTTCTGGACATCCAGGTATGCCTCTTGGTATGGCAGATGTAGGAACTATGTTATTTGCTAAGTTTTTAAAATTTAATCCTAAGGATCCTAATTGGTTTGATAGGGATAGGTTTGTTTTATCAAATGGACATGGGTCAATGTTATTGTATTCTATATTATATTTCTTAGGATGTTTGGATATAGAAGAGATAAAAAAGTTTAGGCAAATACATTCTCTGACACCTGGCCATCCAGAATATGGTTGTACTCCTGGAGTTGATGCTACAACTGGTCCGCTAGGTCAGGGATTGGCTTCTGCTGTGGGTATGGCAATAGCAGAAAAAATACTATCTGAAAAATTTGGAGCTGATATTGTATCTCATAATACTTATGTTATGGTTGGGGATGGATGTCTTATGGAGGGAATTAGCCATGAAGCTGCGTCTTTAGCTGGACATTTGCAGTTAGATAAATTAATAGTATTATTTGATGATAATAATGTTTCTATCGATGGTCCTATATCATTGTCTGTTTCTGATAATGTTAAAGGTAGATTTTTATCTTATGGATGGGATGTTGATGAAATAGATGGGCATGATTTTTCTCAGATTGAATCATCAATTAAAAATGCAAAAAATTCTAAAAAGCCATCTCTAATTTGTTGTAAGACTATTATTGGCAAAACTATTCCTTCAAAAGAAAATACTTGTGATATACATAGTTGGCCAGTGACTGAAGAAGATATCATTGTAATGAAGAAGAGATTAGGGTGGGCTTATAAGCCATTTGAGTTCCCAGAGGAAATTCTGCAATTATGGCAAGATATTGCGTGTAATTCAGAGGAAGAGTATAAATTATGGGTAGAACGAGTTAGTGAGTATGGCAAGACATCACAAGATTTTATGGATGTGATGGCTGATGGTGTATCTAATGAGGTTTTTTTGAATTTGAAGAGTTTAAAAGAGGAATTATGTAGCTTGAATTTGAATGAAGCAACACGTAAATCTTCAGGTAGAGTATTAGATGTTATAATGGGTAGTACTGGTAAGTTGATAGGTGGTTCTGCAGATCTTAGTAATTCTAATAATACTAAACCAAAATTTACATCGGTAATTAATAAAGATAATTTCTCTGGTTCTTATTTACATTATGGAGTTAGAGAACATGCTATGGCAGCATGTATGAATGGTATGGCATTGCATAAGGGAGTAATCCCTTATGGTGGTACATTTTTAATTTTCTCTGATTATTGTAGACCAGCTATAAGGTTGTCTGCCTTGATGAAAAGGCAAGTTATTTATATTATGACCCATGATTCAATAGGGGTTGGGGAAGATGGTCCTACTCATCAACCTGTTGAGCATCTACCATCTTTGAGGTTAATTCCTAATTTGTATGTTTTTAGACCAGCTGATGCTATAGAAGTATTAGAGTGTTGGGAGATTGCATTAAAGTTAATAGATGCTCCATCGGTTCTGATATTATCTAGACAGAATGTTAAATGTGTACGTAGTACTTATGTTGCAGAGAATATGTCAAACAAAGGTGCATATATTATTCGTGAATATAAGAATGATCTCGATGTAACAATTTTTGCTACTGGGTCTGAGGTTGAGATTGCATTAAAAGCAAGTGATATTTTAATAGGTAAAGGATTAGGTGTCCGGGTAGTTTCTGTACCTTGTTGGGAATTGTTTTATAAACAAGATAAAAAATATATTATAAGTCTGTTAAATAATAAAAGTATAAAGGCAGCAGTAGAAGCTGCTAATTCATTTGGTTGGTGTAAGTATATAGGAGAAGATGGAATTTTTGTAGGTTTGGAAGATTTTGGAATATCTGCTCCATTCAAAGATTTGTATAAGTATTTTGGAATTACTCCAGAAAACTTAGTGGATAAAATACTCAGTAAATTAAGAATTAATAGTAATTACGAAAGTAATGTTACTGCGGATTGATTGTTATAGTCTTCATTGTGATTGTATTGATAGAGAATTATCACATTGTATTATTTTTTAGATAAATCTATTGCTTTTTCTATTTATGTCTTCTTAGCAGCTTATTTAGATTTATTATTCTATATGTTATTGTTTTATATAATGTATTTACCTGTATGATTGCTGTTCTATATTACATTTGTTGTAATTTTGCTTTAAATTGCTGAGTTCATTATCTATGCTGATTTTTTTATTGATGAATTTTTGCGAATTGGGAGAATATGTAGTAAGGTAAATAATTTAGATATTTTGGTTTTTTAAAATCTGTACTTGTAATAAATAGGTATATAATAATTAAAAATAATGTTATGTGACTAATGATTATTTTGTATGAAGTAACATAACATATGTTTTCCATAAATAATTTAAGTCTACTTACTAATATTGTCTTCATAATGCTTAAAAAGACTTACAGTTTTTATATTTTGTATTTATATATTATATAGGTTTTAAAATTTTATACTTGTACTAGTGATGAGTAGATTCACAATAGTTCGGTAATTACTATAGCTATAAAACATAATTATAAAAAAATGCGATGTAATTTTTTCTATAAACAATTTAGTTTATTTGTATATTTATGTTGTTATACATGATTTAATAAAAATCTATGTAGTCAAGCTTTTTGTTAATATAACTTATAATTGATCATATTATACAGATGATGTTAATTTATGTATTATTGTTTGAAATTTGTTAATCTGACTTTTTTAGAGGAATCTGTATTTTCTTTAAATACAATAATCATAAAGATAATAATGTATATAGAATTAAGCATGAAAAATCTTTGTTACAGGATGATGTGCTAAATTATATTTAATACTTACTTTAGCTTATTTTGACACTGTAAATAATGATACATAGCTGTTACTGCTGTTAGGTGGTTAATACAACGTAATAGCAGTAACAGGTGAAAATTTTGTTACATAATATAAAAAAAGTATTGATACTTTGTATTATACTTGAAACCAGCAATAGGTAGGCAGTAGCTTAAAATATATAATTACCTACTTGTTGAATCTTGTCTTTGGTTGGTGCTAGCAGTAGTAGTAGTACATGATAATAAACTACAACATGTAGCTGCTTGTTCTTGAGTATTTACTATGGTATCATCACGTACTATTTGAAAATTACTTGTTATTTCTGCTTCTCTTAATGCTTCTGCCTCATTGAAATTAAGTACACAATTTGTGGGTAGAAATAATACAGGATATCCTACTGTTTCAGTAGGAGTAACTACCTTAACAGGTTTTTTTAACACTCCTGAACTATTCTGTGTAAAATTAGTATTAGGAAATATATTTGTAAAATTATTATGTTGTAATCGGTTTACTGCACAATATATGGTTAAATTTAATGGCTTTACCGGTACACCAGGATTAACAAGATCATGTAGTTCTTTAATATCAGGATTTCTTAGTATTCTTTTTTTAGATACAGTACATAGTACACGCACTATGGATTCACCTTCTAAGTGAGATGTGTTTACTGTATGGTCTTGATTTAATGTAATAAGTTTGTTTCTATCATGCGTATGTCCTATACACGTAATAGCTTTTACTTGTAACTTCTCAATATGTCTTAGTGCTTTGAGAACTCTAAATGATAATGTCTCGGGAATAATATGACTATTATTTAATAACATAAACCCTCATAAATTTAAATAACACACATTATTAGTATATTATTAATATATTTATGATGCAATTAAAAATTTTATAGTATTTACTACTATATACAATTATTTGGTGAAAAATATATATAAATTATGATATGGTACTTTTTTTTATGATATGAAATTAGTATTACTTAAAAGATGGAAAATCTTTTAAGTATTAAATAAAACATTTGTAGAAGTTATTATTAGGTATCTTTATCATATGATTTATGTATTAGCATTGTGATTAAGCATATGATCTTTATTATTGGATCTAAAATTGAAATTGTATAAAATCAGTGCAAGTGTATATTATTAAGACAAGTAAGTTGTCTATATGAGTTATCTATAAGTATGTGTTATGTAAATTAGGTAAATATTGGTGTAATAGCTTTGTTTAAATTACAGTTAACAAGCAAGAAATTTTGTATCTGGTTGTTAGATAAGTTTTTATGTGGGTTATGACTAATATAAATAGTGGGCTTTTTATAATCTTATAGTTTTGCTATTACTGGAAAAGTGTTTATATCTTTAATTTTTAATAATGTATTTTGTGATGAATAATAATTAATTATTATTTTGTTGAACCATCTTTTGTAAGTGTACTGTTATTAAAGTGCAAGATTTAAAATCTGTGTTGTAATCTTACAAAATTGGGGAATGTTAGTTTATTTAAGTACTATTTGTCTATAGTCTAATTAAAGTTATTTGTGGAATCAATATAATTTTTCTTTGTGTGTTACCATTTTTGATATGTGTATTATTTTAAAAACATAGAGTTAAAAAAAAAACATGTTATCATGTTTAAAGTATGAAAATTGTTAGTTTGTTGTGTATTATAAATGTATGTAGTGACTCAAGTTATTTAAAAAAAATATGTGATGTTATTTAAAATAACATGTTGATTGTTTAAATAATTATTGGACTAAAAGCTGTTTTTAGTAAATCTGTATTGTTGCAAGCATAGAATTTAAATTATGTGATATGTTATTCAGTAAACTGTTAGCTTATTTGTAGATTATAAATGTATTGGTGAATTAAGATTTATTAGTGAATTGTTAATGGTTAGTTGTTATAAATATGGAGTTTTAAATCAGTGGTAATATTAAAGGTATAAAAACTGTTGGTTTATCTAAGGACCATAACAATATGAATTCATTAAAGTTATTTTTAGGAAAAAATTTTATTTAAGTTATACATTATATGATTATGGTAATTGTGTTCTGTATAGTATTATCTTTAGTAAGTGTAGTGTTATAAATGCAGAGTTTCAAAATCATATGATTGTGATTAAACATAAAAGTTATTAAGTTGATTTAGGTACTATAAATATATTGAGAAATATAGGTTATTATATTACGAAAATCTTGAAACAAATATTTATTCAAAAAGTTGTCAACCTATTTTTAAATTATATATAAGGAATTTAGCTATAATATATTAAGTAAGAATGATTATAAAAATAATAGTTGATTATAAAATTTAATTAAAACAATTCTTATATTGATAACTGTAAAAAAAGTTATATGGTAGACTCTTGTAAAAAATTTATAATTTTTAGTGCTTGTATTAGCTAATGTTAAAACTGTAAATTACTAGGATAGTTATTACTGCTACCAAGGATAATACTTAAAAAACAAGAGCGCTACAATGAATTTGATGATAAATATACATTGTACCGCTACAAGTATATCTAATGTTTCTCTTTTTTCTGCTGATTAGATGAAGCTGATATATCATATATAGTAGCTGGTGGATAAGATTCTGAATCTCCGGCTATATTGCTAATACCAATGCTACTTGTTGTACTAATTTCATCATTCTCCTCTTCTCCTATTAAGCATTTAGATTCTTCACTGGTGCGTTGTCTATCTGATGTTGTCTTATGGACTACACTGGAAAATTGTGATAGTGAAGAAAAATATTTATTTTTACTTTCTGGTGATTCTGTATCACTGTTTTGTTGAGATTGTGTACAAATAGGACCAGAGATGTCAATACCTCCTACTGCACCAAGTTTTTCATATTCATCTTCTAATAATTTTTGAGATTCTTCATTTACATCTTCTTCAAGTGGTGTTTTTTTGTGAAATATACTAGAAAGCCTTGAAAGTAAACCTTGTTGTTTAGTTTTCTGTGTAGTTGTATCACTTTTTGGTGATTCTTGTGTTGTTTGGAAAGTAGCATATGTTAAATTACCAAGTGTCTGTATAGCAGTAACCTCATCAAATTCCGTATGATAGTGTGTACCAAAATTACCTACAGATTTTGGGTTACATAGAATAAACTGTCCAAACGTGCCAGGATTGAATACAGGCTTATGTTTTTTAAATATTGTGGTGCCATCTACTGGTCCTTCCGGATTATTTATTATATGGTTTACTATACCAATGTTAGTATGTTCTACTAAGAAATATGCCTCCATGTTAAGAATAGGTAATGGCAAAAAACTAGGATAGAGTTTATAGACTAGCTCTTTTAGAGCAGGATATCTGGTTAGCCTTTTGGCAGATACAGTACACTGCATATGAAATAAGGATTTACCTTCTCCAGGAGTACATAGATTATGTGTTTTATCTTTATTTATTATAACGTTGAGATTGCCATTAGCATCTGTATTTCCTATGCAACACATAGATTTTACATATATCCTATCTATATGGTTTAATTCTATTAAGACTTGTCCATGTAAGGCATTAGAGAATAGTTTATTGTTTTTGAATAACATAACTTATTAATTAAATAACACATATTGCTTATATATTAACTAAATATTCATGTTAATACAATTAATTTTATAGTATATGTTGTTAATATACAATTATTTAGAAGATATGTGTGTAATTATTAATATCGAAATAATCGCAGTGTGATATTTTCATCTATAATATAAAGTTAGTATTACTTAAAAGATGAAAAGTCTTTTTACTATTAAATGAACGTTTATAGAAGTTATTATTAGATATCTTTATCATATGATTTATGTATTAGTATTGTGATTAAGTGTATGGTGTTTATTATTGGATCTAAAATTGAAGTTGCATGAAATAAGTGCAAGTAGCATGTTATAAGACAATGTAAGTTGTCTATATGAATTATCTATAAGTATGTTTAGGCAAATTAGGTAAATATTGGTGTAATAGTTTTGTTTAAATTACAATTAACAAGCAGGAAATTTCATGTATGGTTGGTTAGGCAAGTTTCTGTGTGAGTTATGACCGATATAAGTAGGCTTTTTATAATCTGATGGTTTCGCTATTACTAAAAAAGTGTTGATATCTTTAATTTCTAGTAATATATCCTATGATAAATAAAATAATAATAATTATTATATATGAACTATCTTTTGTAAATGTATTGTTATAAAAGTGCAAGTATTGAAAGCTATTTAGTTAGATAAGTTTTTATGTCAGTTATGACCAATATAAGTAGTAGGTTTTTTATAATCTAATGGTTTTGCTATTACTAAAAAAGTATTTATACCTTTAATTTCTAGTAATATATCCTATGATAAATAAAATAATTATTATGATATTAAACTATCTATCTTTTGTAAGTGTACTGTTATTAAAGTACAAAATTTAAAATCTGTGTTATAATGTTACAAAATATAAAGAATGTTAGTTTATTTAAGTACTGTTGGTCTATAGATTGATTAAAGTTATTTATAGAAAAATCAATATAATTTTTTCTTGTATATTACCGTTTTTGATATGTGTATTGTTTTAAAAGCATAGAGTTTCAAAAACATGTTATTATGTTTAAAGTATAAAACATTATTAGTGTCTTTATGTACTATTAACATTGTAGTTTTATTTGAGGTAGTGCATCTTATATTGTATTATACACAGAATTTCATGGTTCAGTGTATATTATTTATAAGTATGTCATTTTAAGTTATGTGGTATTTATATAGTTAAATGTAGTAAAATTTATTTAGATATATAAAATATGTTTGAGAGATATGGTCTATTAGTTGTATAAAACTGTTTTTAATAGTGGATTAATGATTGTAAATAGAGTATAGTAATAATAAGATTCTATTACAATAGTTTTGTGGATTTCAGAACTTATAAGGCTATAAAGTGATATGTAAAAAGCTTTATGGGATAACATACGTAATAAATTAACACAATAATAATCAAAGATAGTATATTGGTATATAAATTATATGTAAAAGTTTCTGTGTTTGTACTGTACAAAGAAAATGAATAAAAAAGATATGTAAAAGTAACAAAGTTATATTTTATAATACTAATATTGCTAATGTTAAGGTTTTAAATGTACCATATATTAATTGTTAACAAATAGTAAAGATGGTTTATAGCACATTGATATATTACAATGAATTTAAACTAATATTTGCAGATGTAATGCTTATATTTTATAAGACAGAATAAAAAAACATGGTTTATAAAGAAACTCTTATTAGATAAACACGATACATATCTTTATATGTTTTTACTTTTAGGTTAATTCAAAGATACATGGGGATTACTATTTTCAACAAATACATCATCTTCAAGTTGACATGATGGGACGAGAGGTGCTGTTGGTAAAGTATCAACTTTATAAGATTCTTTGTAAGTATCGTACAATACTTTATAACTACTAAAATAATCTACACTGAAAAACCGTGGTATTTCTTCAGAACTTAATGTATTAATTGGTACACTACTATTTGTCGATTCTTCTATAACACTTAACATTTGATGTTTTGTAGTTGGAAGTGTCGATTCTTTGTAAAAAGGACTAGATGCAGATTGTGTTTTTGGCCTAACAACTTGTTGAGGATCTATTGTACCTTTTTGTATAGATGGCGGCATGCTACCTAGTGTACTTTTTTTTAATGTACGCTGTTCTAAATGCTTGTTTGCTGTCTCTTGTCTTTGATTTGAAGATGGATGTTTTATATTTGGAAGTACCTGTTCTTTATAAAAAGGACTAGATGAAAATTGTGTTTTTGGTCTAACAACTTGTTGAAGGTTTATTGTACCTTTTTGTGTAATTTTTGATGGATGCTGTTCTAAATGCTTGCTTGCTGTTTCTTGTGTTTGATTTGAAGATGGATATTTTGTAGTTGGAAGTGTCGATTCTTTATAAAAAGGACTAGATGCAAATGTTTTTGGTCTGACAACTTGTTGAGGATCTACTGTACCTTTTTGTATAAGTGGCGCACCACCTACTATACTTTTTGATAGATGCTGTTCTAAATGCTTGCTTGTTGTCTCTTGTGTTTGATTTGAAGATGAATGTTCTTCTGGAGCCTCAGGAAACTTTGTATATATAAATTGTATTTCTTCTTTACGAGGTTGTTTGCTAGTTACTATAACCTTTTGGATAGCTGGCTTTTGCGGACTACTTGCTGTTTTTTCTTCTATATTATGTGTCATTTGAGCACTGACTGGTGTACTTGAAGGTGAACATTGTGTAGTAGAAACTCTAGAAAACATTTTTTTTATATGTTGTATTTTGTGTTGAATTTCCTTACCAGTTACTACAACTTTTTGTTGTTTACTATCTGCTATGCTTTGTTTTGTATTACGTTTTGTGATATCAGGGATTGATGAGGGTGTTTTAAAAAAAATAGAATCCTCTAGACCTCCTAAAATATTTAAAGCTTTGAATTCGTCAAATGGTACATCATGCCTTACATCTCTATTACCTATACTTTTTGGCCTACATAAGGAAAATGTTCCGAATTTACCAATATTATAAATAGGTAAAAGTCCTTCACGTGGCATACTAGATAAAGGTTTTACTAAATCTATGAAATTCTTTAATTCTTCCTCTGGTACAATAAAATATGCATCAACCTTAAGTGGTTCTAGTGTTATTAAAAAAGGACTAGACAATACTTGTGTCAACTTTTGTAAAGATATATTACGTGGATTATTTATTACAGGAGCGGGTATAATACATTCCATACGAAATAAAGATGTTCCTACTGGAGTACACCGATTACCTGGCTTATTATCAACGCAGATATTAAGAGTTTTTTTATTTATTGTAGCTCCTATACAATGACACGTATTAACATGTATTTCTGACGCTCTATTCAACTCACGTATAACTGATCTATGCAGAGATTCTGTAATCTTGGAAATGGGTAAACCGGGTTTGAATAACATGTTTATATCTGTACTGAAATTAAGGATAATGCTTAATTAGTATAACTTATATTGTCTAGTAATGTCAATGTTTATAATCATATACATCTGATATTCAACTTATATAATAAATATGTTGTTAACATAGTAGTAGTTTAAGTGTAATTTTCTTGTTATAGTTTTACAAGTTACAATTAAAGCTTGTATTAAAAGTGTAATTTGTGTTGATATTTATTTCAAAAGTTGACATATTTTTTTTATTATAAGTGATCTAGTAATACTATGTTTAACAATACAGTTAGGTATTCTATAAACGTGATGAGTATCCAGGATTTCTATAGAGAAATAAGAATTTTTTTAGGTAAAAATCTAGTTTAATTGATATGGGAGTTATTGGGTATTTGAAAATTGATTGATAAGCTTGATACATGATATACTAAATAAATTGAATCAGTTGTAGTAATTTTGAGAATATAAGTGATAATATTAAAGTACTATAATTACTAGCAATTTATTTTTTAATAGCAGTAAGGTAATATTTAACATTAGTATAATATATTATTATAAAAAAAGTCCAGCATACTGATTATTACCTAAAGCAACTACTACTGGACTAGTGAAGTAAGGTTAGCTTTGAATAATATAAAATGAATATTTGATTGGATCATTTTGTATTTTTTATAATGTTTGTGTAAGTTATAAATTTTTAATAATGGAAGCTTAATGTTTAAGCTTTATATAAATTATAAAGTTTTTTGTAGTTACTTTTACATGTATATTCTACATCAATTATATATTTTTAGATATAGTTTAAATACCTAATTATGCTTTTCTATCTTAGAAGGTAATAGTTTTTTGTAAAATAATATACAGAATCCTTTATATGTGTTTGCATTTCTTAGTTTTTTTGTAGTGAACAGTTTAGTATACAAAATATCTAAATAGTTTTTTTATTCTTAATTATACTATCTGAATTGCACTTTCTGAAGATATATATATTTTGAAGGATCTGTTGTACTTTTTGTTAAGATTGTGACTTTGTCATTATTATTCAATTTGTATTATTAATACTATACATATGCATAAGGTATTATAATCTTCATGTTCAGAAGGTGAAGTTTTTTATAGAATATATCAGAAGATCTTTCATATAATTTTTATTTCTTTTCAATATAAAATATAAATTATTTAGATGATTGGTGTATGTGAAAGAAAGTTGAGTAATATCATTTCTCTGAAGTACTTAACATTTTATTTCCTTAAACAACAGGTTTAGTAATAGACGTTATCGAATGAGATCTTGGTGTACATATAATAAGGCTCGTAGTTTTATTAAACTAGTAGACATTTTAAGCGTATTTAATTGTGTCAGATAAAAATTATATTTTAACGAGTTTTTATTGAACTAACACATAAGCATGTGCAATTTGTATTGATATGGAAGAAATATATTGTACTTTCCTAGATGTTGGACAAATATATACGTTTTATATATAAATGATGTATATTATAACTTTTAAAAATTGTAAAATCTTTATTTATGGAGAGAAAATGTTGTATATAAATATACATGCATTTATGTAGAATAGTTGGGTGTTTTTATTTGTTATTAAGCAGAATGCGAGAATTTTTACTACTTTTCCATGTTGTTATAGTCTTGTTATTTTATCAAATACTTCAGTAAGCGAGTCATCTAAAGAAGAACCTAATCTTTGAGAACATTCAACATATAGGAAATTTTACTTATGTGTAATTCTCTATTTAAGTTAATTGCTATATGGATATACTCACTAGACATAGGTTGATGTTAAATTTTATTGAATTTGTATATTTTAAAAATGTCTAGTTGGTTAACATAAGAGTAATTTATCTTTTTAGTTGAGATAGCACTCTGTAAAAGTGTATATAGTTTGTTTATAAAATACAAAAATTTTTTATATGTGTTATTTTATAATTATTTTTATTAGAATATTGGGTGTGTATTTAGGTGTAGTCTACTTAATAAGTGGTCTCAAATCATTGATTATAATTAATTTGTGTGTAAGGTGACTTATTAAGTGAAATATCAAAATAAAAGTCAACATAGCATATTTATGGTAAATAGTATTTAATCAGTTTAGTGTTAATGGTGCACGAAGATACTATAATTAATTTGATAAGTTAAATACTTTGCTACGATAATCTTTTCTTTGTATATTCAAATGTTAAAGAATAAATAATTTTTATTTTTCTATAAGTTTTATAATTGTATAAAAGTTTTTATATTAAAAAAACTATAGTTACTTTAATTTAATTATTTATACCTTATTAATATTGATATATATATTGATCTTATTATAGTTGTTATAAATTTTGATGTTGTTAGTAGTAAGCTTTGTTTTATTATTTTGTATGGGGATGATGTTAATCTACGTAGCTTCTGGGGAGACTATATATGATAAAATACTAGCTGCAAACTTGTTCGGAACATATTCTGTAATACTAATTGTAGTTATTGGAGTTATAAATGATTCTTTATCATTAATAGATGTATCTTTAGTTTATGCTTGTATTAATTTTATTTCTACCATTGCTTTTATGAAATTTTTCATTCATGGGTCGTTTGGAGATACGAAAAGATGATAGGATATTTAAGTATAATAATTTTGGGAATAGGATTATTTTTGATTGTTACTTCTGTTATAGGTGTAATGAGGTTTCCTGGTTTTTATACAAAATTACATCCTGCAGGGATTACGGATTCTTTAGGTTCAGCGTTGATTTTAATTGGGGTAGCTCTACGCTGTGAGTTATCAATGTTTACAGTAAAAGTACTATTATTAATCTGTTTTTTGTGGATTACTAGTACTACTGCTTCTTATGCATTGGTACGTGCTGCCTATCATAATAAGAAAACAGGTGAGAATGATGATGAGTAATGTAACTTTTATTATTAATGTTGTTTTGTCTTTGTTTTTACTAACAATAACATCTTCTCTAGTTTTTTTTAAAGATCTGACTATTAATGTAGTTATGATGAGTATGTTTAGTTTTTTAATGGCGTTGTTATATTTAATAATGGATGCTCCAGATGTTGCAATTACAGAAGCAGCTGTAGGTGCTGGTATAAGTACAGTACTTATGTTGGCTGCATTATCACTACTTAAAAATGATGTAGTAAAAAAGTATAGTAAGGTGAAGGTGTTTCCTATGTTGATTGCAATATCAATGTTTGTGAGCTTATTGTATGCTATACCTGACTTACCGCTTTTTGGAGATCCTGAATCTTTTGCGAATGGTCATGTTGCATCTTATTATCTTGAGAATACCAGTTATTACATAGGGATTCCTAATGTGGTTACAGCGATTCTGGCAAGTTTTCGTGGCTATGATACTTTTTGTGAGACAATTGTAATATTTACTGCTGGTTTAGGTGTATCTTTGTTACTTGTTCGAGGTGATAATGCTTAAAGATCCAGTTTTACGTACAATAACTATTCTTATGGTGCCAGTAATAGTCTTGTATGGTTTGTATGTTCAATTTCATGGTGATTATAGTCCAGGTGGGGGTTTCCAGGCTGGGGTAATTGTTGCTGCTGCAATTATTATATATAGTATGTTGTTTGGATTAAGTATTACATTGAAAGCAATTTCGCCATATATTGTACGATTAATGGGTGGAATCGGTGTGTTGATATACGGGATAACTGGTATTGTTTCAATGTTTTTTGGTGGGGAATTTTTATCTTACTCTGTTTTAATTGATAATTCAGTTGTTGGTCAAGAATTAGGAATATTTCTTGTGGAATTAGGTGTGGGTATTACAGTATGTAGTTCGATGTTGACTCTTTATTTTAGTTTTGTGTCTTGGTGTAAGGAATGAGTAAACATCTGTAAGTTGATGTATTGATAGTTTTATTGTAGATATTTATGGTGTAATACTCTATTTATGTTAATTTGTAATGTGATTTTAGTGTATGATTTTTAGTTATTTTAGTTATGTTGTATCTATAATGTTGATGGTTATAGGTTTATATATTACTATTGCGAATAAGAATCTTGTAAGAAAGCTAATAGGATTAAATATATTTCAAACTTCTGTATTATTGTTTTATATTTCCATAGGTTATGTATATGGTGCTGTTCCACCAATATTAACAGATAAAACAGTGTTATATACTAATCCTTTGCCTAGTGTGTTGATGTTAACAGCAATTGTTGTCGGAGTTGCGATTTTAGCAGTTGGTTTATCGATAATTGTTAAGATTAATAAAAAATTTTCTTCTATAAGTGATAGGAAGATCAGAGATTAGTTAACAGTTATATATTGCTTTAGATAATATATTTTTTATATTGAAATGATAAGAAAATAATAAAGTGTTTTTATCTTTAAAATCTTATCTATACTGTTATAATTAGCTACTATAGTTTCAGTAAGTTTTAGGTGTAAATTTGGTGTCAAATTATAATAAAAGGATATTAATTGATGGGGTATATCAGGATGAAATTAGAGTAGCAGTATTACGTGATGGTCAGGTTGTAGAATTTGACCAAGAATCAAAAAGCAAAAAGTGTTTGAAGGGTAATATATATTGTGCTGTAGTGAAACGTATAGAACCATCTTTACAGGCAGTATTTATTGAGTATGGAATAAATAAGCATGGGTTTTTGCCTTTTTCTGAGATATCTTTGGAATATTATAATATTCCTGAAGAAGAGAAAGAAGCATTATATCAGACCTTGTATAAAGATTCTGATAAAGATACTGATACAAAAAGTGATGATGAAAAATCTACAGATACAATGATTTTATCTGAAGATGAGAGTGAAGGTATTACTGAATCTGAAGAAAAACTAGCATTATTAAAGAAAGAAAACTCAAGAAATAATTATAATAAATCTAAGTTGCCTTTTCATAAGCTATATAAGGTACAGGATGTCATAAAGTTGGACCAAAAAATAATGGTTCAAATTATAAAAGAAGAGCGCGGGAATAAAGGTGCGACTTTCTCAACATTTATTACTTTAGTTGGGAGATATTGCATATTTATGCCTAACTCTGGTAATAAAAATAGTGGGATATCGCGTCGTATAGATGATCCTGAAGAAAGAAAAATATTAAAAAATTTTTTAAATTCTATCAAATTACCTAAAAAATCTGGTTTAATTATTAGAACGGCTGGATCTAATAAAGCTCGAAAAGAAATCGAGCAAGATTTGTCATACTTACAATCAATTTGGCGAAGTATACAAAATAGTTATATAAGTGTTACTGTACCTTCATTATTGTATATTGAGTGGGATATAATAAAAAGAACATTACGTGATTATTGTGATGAAAGTACTCAAGATATTGTTGTATCAGGTAGTCATGCATATGAATTAGCTAAAGAATGTATTAAGTTTATGTTTAGGAATAGGGTACGTCTTAGGATTTATAAAGGTAGTGTACCTATTTTTTCTTATTATAAGATTGAATCTCAAATTTGTGAACTATATAGCAATATAGTAAATCTACCTTCTGGTGGATATATGGTTATTACTCCTACGGAAGCTTTGGTATCAATAGATGTTAATTCCGGTAAAATGACAGGAGAAGATAGTATTGAAGAAACAGCTTATAAAACAAATATGGAGGCTGTTAAAGAAATTGCAAGACAAGTTAATTTACGTGGTTTATCTGGATTAATAGTAATTGATTTTATTGATATGTTAAAATATCGATATTGTAGATCAGTAGAATCTGAAATCAAAGAAGCATTTAAATATGATAAGGCACAAGTTCAGTTTGGGTATATAAGTACATTTGGATTGATGGAGATATCAAGGCAAAGAGTAAAGCAAAGTATATTAGAAGCAAATACAGTACCATGTTCACATTGTAAAGGAGTAGGTAAGGTACGTTCTTTTGAATCATCTTCTGGAGATATACTAAGAAATATTAGATATTGTGCTAATAAAAATCGTAACAAGTTAATAAATGTTTCGGTAGTTGCGCAAATGGTGGAATATTTTTTTAATAATAAGCGTCAGCATATTACTGAAATTGAAGCAGAGTTTAGCGTATCAATAAAGTTAACAGTTAGTCAAAATCTTAATAGTGTATCTGACTTTAGTATTAGTGTTGAAAATGATAATATAGTAAATCAAAGTGAAGATCTGGTAAATGTATTTACTGTTGACTATAAAACTTCTAAGAGTGAAGACTTAAAAGAGGAAGTTCAAAAGTCTACTAGTAGTGTATGGATAAAACGATGGTTAAATCGTATATTTTCGCATATTTAATATAAATTGTGTGAACTTATATTAAATGGGGTTGTAATCTTGGTAATTGGTTATTATATCTGTGAATATCGATTTTGATTTTATGTAGGGGGCTGTTTATGGCTGTTATAGGTATAGATTTAGGTACGACAAATTCTTGTGTTGCAGTAATGGAAGGAGGTGATGCAAAAGCTATTGAAAATAGTGAAGGTGCAAGAACTACCCCTTCGATAGTTGCGTTTACTGATTCAGAAGTTTTAGTAGGTGATCCAGCAAAGCGTCAAGCTACTACAAATGCTAAAAATACTATATATGCTAGTAAAAGACTTATAGGACGTAGGTATCAGGATACAAGGGATATTAAAACATCTTATGATATAGTATCTGCAAAAAATGGGGATGCTTGGATAAAAGTACGTGATAAAGATTATTCTCCTAGTCAAATTGGTGCTCTTATTCTAGAGAAAATGAAAGAAACAGCAGAAAGACATCTTGGTTGTAAGGTCGAAAAAGCTGTAATTACAGTACCTGCGTATTTTGATGATGCACAGCGTCAAGCAACAAAAGATGCTGGAAGAATTGCAGGACTTGATGTTATTAGAATAATTAATGAACCTACAGCTGCTGCTTTGGCTTATGGATTAAATAAAAGTGATAAGCAAAAAGTAATAGCGGTATATGATTTAGGTGGTGGTACTTTTGATGTTTCAATTTTGGAAATAGCTGATGGTGTTTTTGAAGTCAAGTCAACTAATGGTGATACAATGCTTGGTGGTGAAGACTTTGATCATGCTATTATGGAATATTTGATGGATGATTTTAAAAAAAGTACAGGTATTGATTTACATTCTGATGCTATGGCAATGCAGAGAATTAAAGAAGCAGCAGAAAAGGCTAAAATAGAATTATCTAGTCGTATGGAAACTGATATAAATTTACCATTCCTTTCTAGTGATAGTACTGGACCTAAGCATTTGAGTTTAAAGTTAACTAGAGCTACATTTGAGAATTTGGTGAGTGATCTTGTAAAAAGAACTATTGAACCATGTAAAAAAGCATTAAAGGATGCTGGTATATCTGCAGATAAAATTGATGAAGTTGTATTAGTAGGTGGTATGACCAGGGTACCTAAAATAATACAAACAGTAAAAGAATTTTTTGGTAAAGAGCCTCATAAGGGGGTAAATCCAGATGAAGTTGTTGCAATAGGTGCTGCAATACAGGGTGGTATTCTTGCTGGTGATGTAAGAGATGTATTATTACTTGATGTTACTCCTTTATCTTTAGGTATAGAGACTTTGGGTGGTGTGTTTACTCCATTGATTGAAAGAAATACTACAATTCCTACAAAGAAATCTCAGGTATTCTCAACAGCAGAAGATGGTCAAACTGCAGTAACTATTAAGGTATTCCAGGGTGAGAGGAAAATGGCAAATGACAATAAGTTGCTAGGTCAGTTTAGTTTAGAAGGGATTCCTCCAGCTCCTCGTGGTATGCCTCAAATTGAAGTTACATTTGATATAGATGCAAATGGAATAGTTCATGTTTCAGCAAAAGATAAAGCTTCTGGAAAAGAACAGGCTATTAGGATTCAATCATCTGGAGGTCTGACTGATGATGAAATTCAAAATATGATCAAGGAGGCTGAAAGTAAAGCTGAAGAAGATGAGAAACGTAAGAAATTTGTTGAGGTGAAAAATAATGCTGAGAATTTAGTGCATTCTACAGAAAAATCTTTAAAAGAGCATGGTGATAAGATTTCAAATGCTGATAAGCTTGATATTGAAAATGCTATCAGGGATTTAAAAGATTGTATCAGTAAGGATAATATAGAAGATACAGATACTATGCAGAACAAGCTTGACCATCTCATGAAAGTATCTATGAAATTAGGGGAAGCTTTATATTCTAATACTAACAATGCTACAGCTGGTGATAATAATACTACTGATACTGGATCATCATCAAATAGTGATGGATCTAAAGTTGTAGATTCTGATTATCAAGAAATTGATAAAAAGGATGGTAAGTAAATTAATACAAGTTGATAGATCCATTGTATTATGTTACGATCTTATGGGGGTTTCTGTGTTGTACGTTGAAGTTAAGTTAATTCCTCGAGCTCGATTGATTCTTTAGGGAACTGTCACTGTTAGTTAGTGGTGACTAATAAACGGTACCCACCTTAACTTAAGTCTCAGGATATTCAGAGCATAGGCGGCAATTACGGTTTCCTCCGTAAGATTTTTTTGTTCTTGTAGAAAGATCTTATTATGTCTAATAATCAATATAATCTAAATCAGGAGGAAATTTTAAATTTTTCTGCTATTGATTTATTTAATATAGTACTAGATGTAGAGAAGTACCCAGATTTTCTTCCATGGTGTAAGGCAGTATATATAAAGCAACGTAGCGATGCGATGATAGTTGCTGATTTATTAGCAAGTTTCAAGGGATTAAGTGGTCAATATACTTCATATATTATATTTGAGCAGCCTACTGTGGAATTGCCAGGGTGGATAAAGGTTGAAGGAGGAGAAAATTTATTTAAATTTTTATATAATCAATGGACTTTTGTCCCACAAAAAAAAGATGAAACATTAGTACAATTTTATATTAGTTGTGCTTTTAAAATTCCTATGTTGCAATCTGGATTTAATTTAGTATGTGACCATGCATATAAAAAGATAATTACTGCTTTTAGAGATAGGGCAATTAGCTTATTAAAGAAATAGCTTTAAGTGTAAAGCGATAGTATACCTACTACAAGTTATTAGAGTTAATAATAGCTGTATCTTTATAAACAGATACAGAAGATGATATTGTAATGTAAAATTATATATCTTGCAAATAAACTTCTATGGTACTATGTCGATCAACTGTTATATTTGCTAGTGTTGTGCTAACCTCATTTTTATTTTCTACTATAGTTACACGACGACTATGTATATTATCATTTGCTCTTACTTTTAATGAACATACTGCCTTTGATTGTGGTTCAGCATTCTCTATAGTTTGTATATCTGATTGTTCTGTAGATGAGATAATACTTGCAAATTTGTTTTTAAGATGTGACTTGGTAAGCCATCTAGGAGGTTCTGTCCTGGATGATGTTTCTGTATTATCTGTCTGTTTGTTAGGTTCTGTACTATCTACTTGTGCCTGTAATAGTTCTTTAGTGGGTGTATTAACATGATATATACCATAGTGTTTTTTCTTTTGATATTGTGTCTTATGTGCTGTAGTGGTAGTTATAGGACTTTCTTCTGTATTATCTTCTGTATGTTGTGTTATATCGATATTTATAAAAGTAGCATTTTTTAATTCACTACCAGCAAGAGTTTGTAAAGCTTCTGATTCGTTAAAAATGTTATTAAGCTTGGTTTACATAGTTACCTGCGTATAATGGTCTACATAAAATGAAAATACCAAAACCACTCATATTTAAATTAGTATGATTGTCAGTATGTGCTGTTATCTTATAATGTTCTAATAAATCCTTAAATTTTTGTGTTTTCTGTTCATGAACTAAGAAGTATATATTTAGTATAAAGACTGGTGTTGGAAGTGCACTATGAATGAAATTATATAACAATTCTTTGATAGCTGGGTATTTGTTTACTGTGTGACGAGATAAATGGCATCTAATGAGAAATAATGATTTACCTTCTGGTGTGCATAGATCGTTTTTGTTATTTTTACTTGTAAAAATTGTTAGATTTCCACTGTTATCTGTCTTTCCTATACAACGGCAGCGTGTTACATCGATTTTTTCTTTCATGTCATTTAAATCGTCTAATACACGACTATGTAAATTTTGTGTGTATTCAGCACTGTTTTTAAAGAGCATAGTTATTCCATTAATTTACACATGGGCTTGATTGTAATGGTATAATAATATTATTTTTATACTATTACAAGCATATTATGCTGTTACAAGCATATATGTTTGTGTAGAGTAAGGTATTGTTAATGTAAGTTAGATTGTGGTGTTTTTATGCTAAATTTAAGACTGATGTTGTAAAGTAGTATTTATGCATTAGTCATAAAATGAATATAATATGGAGGTTAAAACTGTGATTAATTATATAACTGATGCACAATAATCTCAGTATTGTTTATGTATTTCTCATTTTATTGTGAGTTCTACTTATAATTAGTTTATGGATAGATATACTATCAATAATATTATAAGCTTTTAAATGGTTAGTGAGAGAATTATAATGACTAAAGCCTATTAATAATATTTTACAAAATTATCAAGACTGTTTGTAAGATGACTAAAAAACTTATGTCTATATTGGTAGAACTAGGTTTTAAAGGTGATGTAGTTTCTGTTGCACTTAAAATACTTTGTTGACTTTGTAATACATTTTCTCATTCTACCGCACATCTAGTACTAGTGTTTTTGGTACTTACTTCATCTTTATTGTGTTATAGTAGTTGTGAATAGTTCAGTTTATTTGGTGCTAATTTTCTAGTAATAGGTGGTGTGGTTGTTGTTTTTATAAACATAACATTTTGTAATCCTCCAAAATTCTTTAAAGCTTTTTCTTTATCGAAATCCATATCTAATGAGTATAAACCATGAGCTACACTAAGAGGGTTTACAATATTATTTGATCAATACTTTCTATGTTATATATTGGCATGAAGTGCTCATTTATGAGCATATTGAGTTTGCTGTTATCTATTAATATGTAGAGTTATATCTACAGTAGGTACTGGTTGCATAGTTAAAAAAAGTGTGAGCTATTTTTTTACCGATGACAGCTTTCATCATATTTGATATTGATGGATTATCAAAAACTCTCTTAGAAAGTATACTACATTCTATATAAAACAATGATCTATGTGCTTGTGGTTCACACAAATTCCTGATTTATCTTGGTTGATTATAACATTTAAAGTTCCATTATTTTCTGTATATCCTATGCAGCGAGATAATTTTACATACACTTTTATGTTCTCTAAACACTCTACTGCTGCATTATGTAACTGTTGCGTATTGTCAGAATTGTATTTGAATAGCATAGAATTACCGATTAAATTAACACACGTTGTTCTTATATTATATAAATACTTAGTGTATCATTTACGATTATTTTTATAATATTAATGGTTAAATTTATAAGATAATATGCTATAAATTAAGGTTGTGGTAACTTGATATTATAAAATAATTATCTCACGTATGTTTCCTTATGTTATTAATAGATTAAAATATCTTCTAGGTAATGAAATAGAAGGGAAATTAGCTTACTGAGTTGATATTACTGATAGATTTTATTTTTTTAGTATCGAAAGCTTGTAATGTTTATTATATTTAAAGTGTATATGCATGGTTTTGAACTACTAATGATGAGCATAATATATAAAAGTATGGAAGAATCACCATAAAATTAAAAAGTCACCATGCATACTGTAAGTAAATATAATTGTAAGTTTTACAATAGTTAAGAAGGAAATTATTACTAATTTGTTAATAGTATTTTTCACATAGTTTCTCAAGAGCTATTGAGACATCAGTTAAAAAATTAATATCATATGTTGCTGCTTCCGTATTAGTGAGTTGTTGTGGTTGTATATCTCCTCCTACTGCACCTTGTTTAATGGTTGTAGAACTTGTTTCATGTTTATTATGTTTGTCTGATAGTTGTAAATAGCCATGTGAGCCTTTTGTAGATTGTAGTTTTTTAGTAGTAGGTGGTCGTCTAATATCTAATCTTGTGAAGATAGCATTCTTTAGTCCTCCAAACTCTTTTAAAGCTTCTTCTTCATCAAAGTACAAGTCTAATGAATATGTTCCTTTGCTTACAGATAAGGGTTTACATAGTATTATTTTTCCAAGATTACCTATGTTATTGACAGGGCAAAGGTATTCCTTTGTTATCATGTGAATTTTAGATTCGTCTATTAATATATAAAACTCGAAATCTGCAGTAGGTGCTGTAATGCGGTAATCAACACTTGCACGCACAATTTTATTACGAATAACTGCTTTTAAGATATCCGATATTTCTTTGTGATTAGCAACTTTATGCTCAGATAGACTACATGTCATATAATATAAAGATATACCTTGAGGTTTACATAAGCTTTCTTTTTTATCTTTGCTGACTATAACATTTAAAGTTCCATTATTTTCTGTATATCCTATGCAGCGAGATAATGTTACATACACTTTTATGTTCTCTAAACACTTTACTGCTGCATTATGTAACTGTTGCGTATTTTCAGGATTGTATTTGAATAGCATAGAATTACCGATTAAATTAACACACGTTGTTCTTATATTATATAATACTTAGTGTATCATTTACGATTATTTTTATAATATTGATGGTTAAATTTATAAGATAACCTGCTATAAATTAAGGTTGTGGTAACTTGATATTATAAAATAATTATCTCACGTATGTTTCCTTATGTTATTAATAGATTAAAATATCTTCTAGGTAATGAAATAGAAGGGAAATTAGCTTACTGAGTTGATATTACTGATAGATTTTATTTTTTTAGTATCGAAAGCTTGTAATGTTTATTATATTTAAAGTGTATATGCATGGTTTTGAACTACTAATGATGAGCATAATATATAAAAGTATGGAAGAATCACCATAAAATTAAAAAGTCACCATGCATACTGTAAGTAAATATAATTGTAAGTTTTACAATAGTTAAGAAGGAAATTATTACTAATTTGTTAATAGTATTTTTCACATAGTTTCTCAAGAGCTATTGAGACATCAGTTAAAAAATTAATATCATATGTTGCTGCTTCCGTATTAGTGAGTTGTTGTGGTTGTATATCTCCTCCTACTGCACCTTGTTCATTTGATACGTTTTCTGTATTGCTTGTGGTGTTTGTTTCATGGGTACTGGATTCTTCAACTAGCGAAGAATAATTATTTGAATTTCCTTCAAATAATGGTTTATTCATTTTAACGGGTAGAGGTTTTATTACCATAAACTGAGCAGATTCTAATTCTTTAACTGCTTGTAAAGCTTTTAGTTCATCAAAATCCATATTTATTTTATATATGCCATTGCCTATAGAATTAGGTTTACAAAGTAATAACTGACCAACTCTAGCTACATTACGAGTAGGAGAAAGTTCTTGTTTTGTTAGTAACTTAAGGTTATCACTGTGTATTAATATATAAAATCCCATGCACATAGCAGGTGCAAGATGCCTACTTCTAATCATAACATTAAGTGTAGGACTATTAACAACTGCTAGTGCCATATTTATTAATGATAGGTTTTCACTGAGAGTTTTAGGAGATATAGTGCATTTCAGATAAAATAAAGAATAACCAATACTTGGTTTAATTGGGATACGTATTTTATCTGGATTTGATATAACTCTTAAAATTCCGTCTTTTCCTGTATATCCCATACAACGGTAGCTATATACCGATAATTTTATACTACTTAGACATTTTAAAGCTTCATCATGTATATTTTTAGTATTATCAGGATTGTATTTAAATAGCATAAGATTACCGATTAAATAACACACGTAATCTGTTGATAATACACTAATTAGTATACTACTGATATAAATATTTTTTTATTTAGTAAAAATTAAAATTTGATGTGATAGTATAATATCTATGTATACTGGATAAACTGTATAAATAAGTGTTATTATTTCATAAAGCTATATTGGATAAAATATTAAAGTATTATTGAGTTATCGTTATAGTTGTTTTTATTACACAATATTTATTATAACCATGATGTTAAAGTTAACTGGACTTCATTTTTAAAATTATATAGTTTTTATCGATCATATATACCACATATGTTATTGTTATATTATTAACTGATCATTGAAACATCAACTATAAACTGTATCATAATTATTACATAACTACCTATGTAAAGATGTAAATTATTTTGGTTATAGAATATTTATTATAACTTGATGTTAAAGTTAACTGGACTTCATTTTTAAAATTATATAGTTTTTATCAATCATGTATACCACATATGTTATTGTTATATTATTAACTGATCATTGAAACATCAACTATAAACTGTATTATAATTATTACCTAACTACCTATGTAAAGATGTAAATTATTTTGGTTATAGAATATTTATTATAACCATGATGTTAAGGTTAGCTGGACTTTATTTTTAAAATTATATAGTTTTTATTAATCATGTATACCACATATGTTATTGTTATATTATTAACTGATCATTGAAACATCAACTATAAACTGTATTATAATTATTACCTAACTACCTATGTAAAGATGTAAATTATTTTGGTTATAGAATATTTATTATAACCATGATGTTAAGGTTAGCTGGACTTTATTTTTAAAATTATATAGTTTTTATTAATCATGTATACCACATATGTTATTGTTATATTATTAACTGATCATTGAAACATCAACTATAAACTGTATTATAATTATTACCTAACTACCTATGTAAAGATGTAAATTATTTTGGTTATAGAATATTTATTACAACTTGATGTTAAGGTTAGCTGGACTTTATTTTTAAAATTATATGGTTTTTATCAATCAATATATCTTGCACATTATATTATTATTTGAATGGTTATGAAACGTCAACTCTCAATTTATAGTAATTATTATACTTACAACTTATGTGAATGGGTTATTGTTTTCAGTTATCGGTAGTTTAATAAGCCTGTACCTATTTTTACTTAAATTTTTTTTTAGTTGAGTTTGTAGTTTCTTGAATAGATTATGTAGTCAATGACATTTAATTATGTGATAGTAAAATGTTACAATACCTGTTATGTATTGCTTTTAGTGTTTATATGGTATATTTTCCTTTATATAAATTATAATTTATAATGCTATTTGTTGCCTATGTAATAATTAGTATTAGTATGATATATATGGAAGTAGGTAATAGTACTATAGAGTGACTATGGGTAAGTATGTTATTGACTTAGTTATGAGTTTCTTTGACTTATTTTCTATAACATTGAGTGATTTATTATATAAGATAGAAAGCAGTCTGTATTTTTATAATACAGTGTTATTTTTTGTATTTTCTTTAATTATTACTCTAATTTTTCTATATATTTCACAAATAAAGAAGCAAGAGATAATTTTATACATTTTGTATTATTTAAGTAGTGTAATAGCCATTTCTGCTGAAAGTTTGCTAAAATTTGTTATCTCTTTTGAAATTATGGCATTAAGTGCAGTTATGATAATTGCTACTGGATCTAATGGAAAAAATATGCATCAGGTTATACATTACTCTTATATTCATTTTTTTGCTGGAGTACTATTGTTAGTTGGTGCATCTGGTAGTGTGGTTGAATTATCTATAGATTATAACAGCTATTGTAAATTATTTTTGTTAATAGGAATATTAATTAATTGTGCATCTTTCCCTATGTCATCTTGGGTACCTGATGCATATTCTTCAACAGCTAATAATGGAATTATAGTATTATCTGTTTTTACAACTAAAGTTGCGGCGTTTGCGTTACTATCTTTTTTTCAAGGGGAAGAGATATTATTGTTTTTAGGTATTACAACTGCTATTTATGGAATAGTTTTTTCTATATTAGAAAACAATATTAAGCGTTTACTTTGTTACAACTTAGTTGGGCAAATGGGATTAGTTATTACTGCTGTAGGTTTTTCATATAGTAGTGGAGTATCTGTTCGTAGTATAATTGTATTTCAGATAGTGTTGTCTATGATATATCAAACTTTATTGTTTATAGTTGCTATGTCTGTGATAAATAATACTAGAAAATTTAATCTTAATGAAATTGGTGGATTATTAAAGAAGATGCCATTAGAGGCTATATGTTCTGCGATTGCTATATTAAATATGGGAGCATTCCCTGGGACAGCAGGTTTTATATCTAAGTTTCTTGTAAGTCATAGTATAGATACTACAGATATGACTAACGCAATAGTGAGTAAGTTATTTTTAGTATGTAGTACTTTGTTGTTTGTTAGTGTTGGTCTAAAATTTTTTTGGTTTGTATTTATCTCTAAACCGAGAGATGGTTTTATTTTTAATCAGATGAAGCAAAATATTGGTGCAAGAGTCTCAATGGTTGTACTAGTATTGATTTGTATTTTTTTAGGAATGTATGGAAGTTATCATCTTTTCTATAATTTAAGTTATGAACAATTACATAGTGTAATATTACAGGGTGGTATAATAATTGGCAGTATACTGTTATTTATTTGTTTTTGTTCCTTTTTTAAAGGAAGAATCAATTTTACTATGGAATTAGATTGGTTTTACAGAATTTTGTTAGCTCGTTTTATGTTATTTATTGGTGATTTTTTATTGTATGTTTCTGGTATTATTGTTAGCATAATAAGTTATGTGTTGAATTGTAGTACATTATTGTTATGTGAAACTCATGGAAAAGTGGTGAACATATCAAATATGAAATCTTTAGGATTTGCTATAATATTACCTATGTTATTTATTATTATTATGGTTAGTGTATATTTATGTTTGAATCTTTAACTAGTAGTTTAACTGCAGTTCTCCAGAAGATGCAGAGTAAACATGTTATCTCTTCTGAGGATTTTGATTCTGTTATGGAAGAGGTTAAGGTAGCTTTACTTGAGGCTGATGTTGCGTTGTCTGTAGTTAAGAGTTTTATTAATGATATAAAAGATAGAATAGTTGGAGAAACTACAATAAAAGGTGTATTACCCACACAGATGGTAATAAAGAAAATACAAGATTGTTTAATTGAGATATTAGGGGTTGAAAAACGAGATCTAGATCTTTCTGCAAAACCTTTTGCTGTGATTATGATGGTAGGTCTTCAAGGTGTTGGTAAAACTACAACTACAGCAAAATTAGCATTAAGGCTTAAAAATAAAAAGAAAGAAGTGTTGATGGCATCTTTAGATTTATATCGTCCTGCAGCTCAAACTCAATTGGAAATTTTAGGGAAACAGATAGACGTTAAGACATTACCTATTATTGAGAAGCAACAACCTGTTGATATAGCTAAGAGGGCAATTACAGTTGCTAAGGAAAGTAACTGTAATGTTTTAATTTTTGATACAGCTGGAAGATTACACGTAGATGAGATTATGATGGAGGAATTAAAGGCTATTAAAGCTATTACTTCTCCAAGTGAAGTTATTTTGGTTGCCGATGCTATGATAGGACAAGATGCTGTTAATGTAGTTAAATCGTTTGATAGTAATATTGGTATAACAGGTATAATTTTAACTCGTATTGATGGTGATTCAAGAGGTGGTGCTGCTTTATCAATGAAGATGTCTACTGGTACTCCTATTAAATTCCTTGCGACTGGAGAAAAATTAAGTGATTTAGATGATTTTTATCCGGATAGAATTGCTAGAAGAATATTGAATATGGGTGATGTTGTATCTTTAGTAGAAAAAGCTACTGAAGTTGTAGGTAAAACTGCTATAGATGAAATGCAGAAGAAAGCTCAGAAAGGTAAGTTTGATTTAAATGATTTAGTTCAGCAGTTAAAAGCTTTAAATAAACTTGGTGGTATTAGTAATATTTTGAAGTTTATGCCTAATTTTGGTTCTGATGTTAAACGTCAAGTTGCTGGAATTGCTAATGATAGTAGAATAAAACAATATATAGCTATTGTGAATTCTATGACGAAAAAGGAAAGAGCAAACCCAAAGATATTAAATGGTTCACGTAAAACCAGAATTGCAAGAGGTTCTGGTGTACCAGTTAATGTAATTAATATGTTAATCAAGCAATTTAATCAAATGAGTAATTTAATGAATAAGTTCAGTAAGGTTGACTATAATAAATTTAAAGATGTAAATTTTATGAATTTACTGAAAAACAATGAATAATGTTGATGTGTTTTGGTTACAAATAAGACTAATATTACATGTAACGAATATTTGTTATTTAAAGATTAGTTAATAGTAATTTAGGTATACATATATTTTTAAATAAAGCAGGTCAAGGTCCTTTTTTTTAACTAGTTAGATAGCTAAAAATGTATTTTATCAATGCTGTTTATATAGTGATAATTAATTAGTGTTGAATGTTGCTAAGGTTTATGGACATTTAGCTTATAGGTAAAATAGTTATCAGTTTTCTATCTATTAATCAGAAGGTAAAGCATAAGCATTAATGTTGTTACTATATTATAAAAGTTAGTAATAAGAGTTTTGCTAGTATTTTGATTTTTTAATGTTGGTATTGATGATAAATCACTTAACTATAAAACCTTTGTAAATCTTGAATATTTGAAGTAATGACATGTAATTAAATGCTAGTAAGCTTTGTATCATATTGTTATGATACAAATTTATTTATATTAAATGGTTTTACATAAATCTTTTTTTAGTAAAAGATCAAGGATATTGAGATTTTATATACTTAAAGTAATAAGTAACTATCTATATAAAAACCTGATAAATTATTAAACATTTTATTGTAATTATATAAATAATGAATTTTATATTATGTTTAATATAGCTATATAGATATTGGTATTAATGTTATTTTGTGTGAATCTTTTTTTTATTATGAACTTTATAGTTTTTATGTGTACACTTCTATAAATTGCAATTATTTCTGTTTATAAGAAAATTTCAGTATAAGAATTTATGCTTAAGTTAATATTTTTATTTGTTTCTATTTTGTAAAGTGTATTTATGGTAAGTACTTGTATTTAATTTATACATATAGCAAAATGTTGTTAAAATTATAGTGTTCTAATTGTAAGTAGTCAGTACCAATGTTAATTGGTAAACTTTAAATATATACTCTGTAGATAATAATTGTTTTATTGTTATGTTTTCTACACATATTTAGTAATGTTTGTATTGTTTTTTTGTTTATTGGGTTACACATTTTTAATTTATTAAAAAATTTTATTGCATAGAATATGTTTTTAATGTGTAATACCAGAGTATATATAGTATAAGTAAGTTACTGTTTTGGCTTTTTGTAATTCTATAAATAGTAGTTTCTAATTGTATTGTGATCTTAATTATGTGTTATAATTTTGATACAGGTCTTCTGATGTATAAGTATGTTTAATTAGTTAGTACTAGCAGAAAAATATGAATCATGTAGGTAGAAAATGTTCTATGAGTGCTATAGTTGGGGCAACTAATGCAGGTAAGTCAACATTAGTTAATGTACTAGTAGGGCAAAAGGTTGCAGCGGTTACTCCAAAAGTGCAAACTACAAGAGTAAGGATGCATGCTGTTTCAAATCATGAAAATGTACAGTTGATATTTATAGATACACCGGGTATATTTTCACCAAAGACAAAATTGGAAAAGTTTTTAGTTAAGCATGCATGGATGTCTCTCAAGGGCATTGAAAATGTAATAGTATTAGTTGATGTAAAAAACTATTTAAATCAGCATCTGAAAAAGATTATTGATAGAATAAAACATTCTAATCTTAATGCTATTTTGGTTCTTAACAAGATTGATATAGTTCATCAATCGATAGTTAGTGAAGTAATAGAATATATGTATTCTTTATATAAATTTTCTAAGGCTTTTACTATTTCTGCATTATATGGAATTGGTATAGATAAATTAGTAGATTATTTGTGTGAAACTTCACCTTATGGTCCTTGGTTATATAATGATGATCAGATTAGTGATGCACCTTTGAAGTTTTTTATGGCTGAAATTACACGTGAAAAGTTATTTATAACTTTACGTCATGAATTGCCGTATTCGTTATCTGTGGTTACTGAATTGGTTGAAGAAAAGGAAGATAATAGTTTAATTATTAAACAAGTTATATATGTGACTAAGGGTAGTCATAAGACCATCATTCTAGGTAAGAAAGGTGAAATGGTGAAAAAAATTAGTATGGAATCTAAATCTGATCTTGAAAACATACTTCAAGTAAAAGTACATCTTTTTTTATTTGTAAAAGTTCGAGAGTTTTGGCAGAATCATTTAAATGAGTGTGTAGGATATGCTGAGTAATTTGTTAGTTTTTGATATTGAAACAGTACCAGATGTGAATGTTTGTACTAATCTTTTAGATAATTTTGATGATGTACATGGTGTGACTGAGAGAAGAGAGGCATTAGCAAATTATCACCTTGAAATTACAGATGGTAAAAACTCTTTTTTACGACAGCCTTTTCATAAGGTAGTTGCTATTAGTTTTTTGAAAGCAAGTATTAGGAAAGAAGGAGAATATGAATCTTTTCACCTGCAAGAAGTGCGTTCTGGGGGAAAGATAGATTCTACAGAAGAGGATCTGCTTAAGGGTTTTTTTCAGTATGCTTCATCTCTAAAGCCAAGATTTGTGTCATTTAATGGGCGTACTTTTGATTTTCCAGTGTTGAAATATAGAGCAATGGTATATGGGATACAAGCAGGGTGTTTGTATAAAGTTGGAGATAAGTGGAATAATTACTTTCAACGTTATAGTATTGATTGGCATTGTGATTTATTGGATTATTTATCTGATTTTGGTACTTCTGCTAGGATAAAAATGAATGAGGTATGTTCGATTTTAAATTTTCCTGGAAAATTTGGTACAGATGGGTCAAAAGTTATTGAGTTATATGATAATGATAAGATATCAGAAATTAGAGATTATTGTGAAACAGATGTTATCAATACTTATCTAGTATATTTGAGAGTTATGCATCATCAAAGCAGAATTACAACGTTAAGTTATAATCAGAGTATAGATGATCTGTTGTTATATTTAGATGTAAGCCAAAAGAGACATTTACAACAGTTTAAATTAGAGTGGAACAAAGCTTGTAGTGGAAATTTTTATCTTTAATTACATTTAAATACTTTCAGTTAATTAATTTATATGTTTATCAATATATCATTATTAATTGGTGGGTTTTTTGGAATCTATTATGCAAAACGTAAAATATATATTGTTTTGGTTGGGTTTAATAATTGTAGTTATGCTGTTTAAAGATGCTAACGATGATTTAACTTCTAATAGGTACTTTAATAAATTTTTTTCTAATCTTGGTACTACACAGGATGAAATTCATTATACTAAGGAAGGAGGTGCTGAATTTTATCGTGCTAAAGATGGGCATTTTTATATAACAGCACAGATACATGGAGTTCCAATAAAGTTTCTTGTTGATACTGGAGCTACTGATGTTGTGCTTTCTGCAGAGGATGCCAAGCAAATCAAAGATCACTTAAAATATTTAAATCGAAAAAAAACATATCATACAGCTAACGGGACAATAAAAGCATTATATGTTGAAATATCTGAGATGCAGATAGGTAAGTTTGTTGTTAAAGATGTTAAAGCAAGTGTTAATGTTGCTCCAATGCGTACATCTCTTTTAGGAATGAGTTTCTTACAATATTTTAATTTTTATATGAGTGGTAATACATTAGTATTAAATACTTATTGAAGTGTAGCACATTAAAATAAATATTTAAGTAATAGTGTTTTTATGATGGATTTTTTTTAAGAATAAATTCTTATACAGTTTATATATGATATAGGTGGTACTAAATTAATATTTTGTATAAAGTATTTGAACATTCGGATTATAGGTAATAATTAATTTTATTTGTACTTTTTTATTTATTATTTGATATATGTTAATGCAAATTTATTTTAGTAAGCATTTATTGATTTGGTTATTGTTAGTTTCAATGTATCTGTGAATCATAAAGGTTAGAAGATATTTAGGTATGAAACTATAAACAGAAAATTGTCAGTATAGTACTTAGGAAATTAAATGACAGGTAATGGTGCTATTTTCTTAAATCTGTTTAATATAATTTTAATGATTTTGTAGTAGTGATTAAGTGAATTATATCAAAATTAGAAGATTTAGATACTAATGAGTAATAATTAATCTATTTTATACTTTTTTTATTTTGTTAAAAATATTGATGCGAAAACTCTTTGTAATATAAGTTTTGTGGATTTAGCCAGAGTGAATAAAAATGTTATTTTTTGAATAAATTCTCTTAAAAAAATAAGTTGTTATAGAGTTCTGATGTGGGAGTAAATAGTACTAAATAATATTTTATATTGAGATTAGAATCGTTTAGATAATATATAATTGAATTATATGTGTTTTTTTCTTTTTAACACTAAATTAGCACTGGTAGTTTTAGTATAAGTTTTTATTCAGATGTACTGTTGTATATTTTGGTTTACTGTATATGTAGCTAGCAAATTAGTTATTAATTTTTATTAAGGTTATAGAATATTTATATATGAAAATATTTATCATATTTAATTTAAAGACACGTATTTAGTGAGATTGTTATAAAAGTTGACTTTTAAATACTTGCTAAAGTTTTATATTTATAAAATTATAACCTGTATGCTTGATAACTAGTTAAATATTCATATACTATCAGAATTTATTTTTATAGTTAATATATAAATGGTCATTTTTTAATAAAGATAAATGTTATTGAGATCCTGATATAGCTAAGCTATGGTTTATTATTTTTTGTTGTTTAGGTATTGATTATATTGTTATGCAGTGAGTTAATATAGTACAAGATAAGCTCATGTGAAAATTAGGTGGTATTTATTGATAATAAAATTACATTCAGAGTATGTTTATAATAACTTAATATTCGTTCCATACATAGCTGATATTACAGTTTTTTTATGTGTCTAATATGTGTATTAGTGTAGTAGCAAGTTTGATAACTAAACATGTTACTCATATTTTAATATAAAATGTAGGATGATAATTTTGCTATGGAAAAATTACTCCTAAAATATTATGTACATTGCTTAAAAAGATATGTAAAGAGTTGAGGTAACATTTTAATATGTTGTATTATTAAGTGGAAATATATTTAATGTATGTGATTAAGAAAAGTGGTTATTAAAATTTTAAATTTGTTTCTTGAGTATTAGTGATATACTAATAGCTCATGATTTGTAGAAAACTATACTCCTAAAATATTATATACATTGCTTAGAAAAATGTGTAGATGGTTAAGGTAACATTTTATTAATGTGTTGTATTATTAACTAGAAATATATTTAATGTATGTGATAGGAAAAGTGGTTATTAAAATGTTTAAATTTGTTTCTTGAGTGTTAGTTGTATAGTAATAGCTCATAATTTGTAGAAAACTATACTACTAAATATTATGTACATTGCTTAGAAAGATGTGTAGATGGTTAAGGTAACATTTTAATATGTTGTATTATTAACTAGAAATATATTTAATGTATGTGATAGGAAAAGTGGTTATTAAAATGTTTAAATTTGTTTCTTGAGTGTTAGTTGTATAGTAATAGCTCATGATTTGTAGAAAACTATACTACTAAATATTATGTACATTGCTTAGAAAGATGTGTAGATGGTTAAGGTAACATTTTAATATGTTGTATTATTAAGTGGAAATATATTTAATGTATGTGATTGAGAAAAGTGGTTATTAAAATGTTTAAATTTGTTTCTTGAGTATTAGTTATATACTAATAGCTCATGATTTATCAAGAACTATTATATTGTACCATGATAGCTTTTAGTTTTTGATTTTGTAACATAAATCTGTTTAAGAGTATTAGGTGTTTGCTAATAGAGGTTTTGGTTTTATGGAAAATAGATTAAGCAGCTTAATTAGTATAATTACAGAATATGAGATTGATGTTTTATTATTATATAATACAGATGAGTATCAGTCAGAATATATACATGAGAGTAAACAAAGATTAAGATGGTTATGTGGTTTTTCTGGATCAAATGCTACTTTAATAATATCAAAACAGGAAAAACAGCATTTCTTCACTGATGGTAGGTATACATTGCAGGCTCAACAGGAGTTGGATCTTAATTATTATCAAATACACAATGTTGCTGATATTACACCTTGGCAGTGGTGTGTGAGAAATTTACCTGCAGGTGTTATAGTAGGATATGAAGCTCAACTATTTACATTAAATCATATAAAAAAATATACAAATCATCATATTATTTTAAAGCCGATAGATGATATTTTAATTGATAAATTATGGGTTCGTGATTTCAATGTGCCGCAAAACATAGTGGATCATGATTTAAAATATTCTGGAATTGCAGGTTATGAGAAAGCTAGTGAAGCTATAAAATGTTTGCATGGTAAGGATGTAGCATTAATTACAGATACTGATGTTATTTCATGGTTATTAAACATCCGTAATAAAGATTTTGTTTTTAATCCTTCTGTGTTATCCCGTGCAATTTTGTATAAAGATGGAACAATTGATTTATTTATTGAAAATGTTGAATCAGTTAATTTTGAGTATGAATATATTAGAATATATCATGTTGATGAGTTGTTTAGTGTTTTAGAATCTATACAATCAATAGTGATAGATGCATCTACTGTTCCAATGAATATTTTTAAGCACTTGAGTCAGAAGGATGTATTAGTTAAAGATTTTGATGCTTGTCTTATAATAAAATCTATAAAAAATAATACTGAAATTTCTGGTGCAGTTAATGCACATGTTAGAGATGGTGTTGCTGTGATTAATTTGCTGTATTGGTTAGATGTTCAGTTGAGTAATAATGCAAGAATTACAGAATTAGATGTTGTAGCGCAGTTGTTAATGTTTAGACAACAACAGGATTTATTTTGTGGAGATAGCTTTGCTACGATTTCTGGATTTGCAGAGAATGGGGCTGTGATACATTATAAAGTAAATAATGAAACAAATAAGTTAATTTGTAAAAATGGACTATATTTATTAGATTCTGGTGGGCAATATCTTGATGGTACAACTGATGTTACACGTACTATTGCAATAGGTGAACCTACGTATGAGCAGATTGTTAATTTTACTTTGGTATTGAAAGGTCATATAGCAATAGCAATGGCAGTTTTTCCTTTAAAAACTACTGGTGGAATGTTGGATATATTGGCTAGGCAGTATTTATGGAAAAGTGGACTTGATTATCAGCATGGTACAGGTCATGGTGTAGGAAGTTTCCTTTCAGTGCATGAAGGTCCTTGTGCTATTTCTTATGGTAATAATATTATATTACAGCCAAATATGATTTTATCTAATGAACCTGGGTATTATAAAGATGGAGAATATGGAATAAGAATTGAAAATTTAATGTATGTTGAAAAATGTTGTGATAAATTTCTAAGATTTAAACAATTAACATGTGTTCCTATAGATTTAAACTTAATTAATGTTGATATGTTAAGTAAAGAGGAAATTGACTATATAAATAAATATCATGATTTTGTATATACAACAGTTGCTCCATATCTGAATGCGAAAGTAAAAGATTGGTTATGGAATTCGTGTCGTAGTATAAAGTGATAATATAATAAAAACTGTAAGTGTTTATATTAGCTATTTTATATTTTTATACAATAATATTGCTGTGAAGAATTATGTTAATTTTTATTTTATAGAGAAATAGATACTTTATATATATTATTGCATTTATATAATATAAATATATGTGATTTCTATTATTCTAATCTTTTGTCGTTTTGATTGTGAAATTGGTTTAGGAATTTTGTAACTATGGTAGATGTATTCACATGTTATCATGAGAGGTTGTTTTATTATATTAGTGTGTTTTAAAATATAATGAACAGTTTATTCTAATTTATAAGATTTCATAAATTGTGTTGTTTTATTAATTAAGACTTCAATATTTACAGCATAGCATATCAATGTTGATTATTTTGTGATATTAAAAAGCAATAGAGTAGGATAAATTCTACATTTATGTTATATATGCTAGCTATTGTGAAGAATTGTTTTTTTATTATATGGCTATACTTTACAAGTATTATGGGACGTTTATTTCAATTTATAAGATTTTATAAATTGTGTTATTCTATTAATTAAGACTTCAATATTTACAATGTAGCATATCAATGTTGATTATTTTGTGGTGTTAAAAAGCAATAGAGTAGGATAAATCCTATATTTATGTTATATGTGTTAGCTATTGTGAAGAGTTATTTTTTTTATTATATGGCTATACTTTACAAGTATTATGGGACGTTTATTTCAATTTATAAGATTTTATAAATTGTGTTATTCTATTAATTAAGACTTCAATATTTACAATGTAGCATATCAATGTTGATTATTTTGTTTTGTTGTGTGATATTGAAAAACAGTAGTATAACATAACTTTTGTAAGTGGATGTATAATACTTAGGTGCTGCTATAGTAAATTATTCTAGTTTCATTTTTTAGTGAAATGAATTTAATTATTGAAATATGTAATTTATTTTTTGAAAATAAAACTTGTAAATTGCAAACATTCTAGTAATTGATACTGTAATTTAATATAGTGTAGTAATATTACTCTTAGCTTATTATTATCTATCATGTTAAAAAAGTTTTAAAAATATAAAAATTATTTTTATTGTTGTACTGTTAGTCTAATGTGGATTCTTTGATAATTTTCATATCAGAAGATATTAATGAAATTAGTGATTTATTAGTCGGTTTATCAGAAGTTTTTATACTTTTCCAGGATATATTATTTACAGTTTCTGCGATTTTTTGACTCATAGCATATACAGTTATGCTGCTTGTTTTATGACCTATATTGTGCTTTTTTATTAAATCCATAAATATGGTGGCAGTTCTTGAAGAGTAGAATAATATCCCAGAAATTCTATTATGAAAGAGTAAGTTATAGCAATGATTACTTAAAGACTGTTTATCTATTGTCGAATATAGTATAATTTCATAAAATTTAATAGTATTATTACTAAAAATCTCTTTTAGGTCATATGTTATTTCTTGTCCTCTGATATATAAAAATTTTAGATGAGAATTATTGTGTATGTATGATATAATGTCATGAATATTACCGTTAAGTGATGTGACTGATGAAAAGCCTAATTTTTCTGCAACTTGCTTTGTGTTATCGCCTACGGTGATTATGGGTTGAGTGCGATTTTTACTAATTTTAGATAATGCAATAATACTGTGCTTGCTTGTAGATATAATTAAATCGAAATATTCTAAATTAAGTTTTACAGGTAAATATTTTATTGAGAACATAGGCTCTATGTAAATATTAAAGCCTAAGTTTGTTAAGGTTTCTTTTATTATTATAGAGTCTTCCTGAGGTCGTGTAACTAATAAAGACTTCATTAATGGTGATTCTACATGGTTGTTTAAAGATATATCAATATTATAAGAAAATCAACTTAACTATTTGTATAAAACTAATTATATTTTGATTAGTTATTTAATGATATAGCATTACTATGTTATAATATTGCATGTATCAAAAACACTTGTATAATTAGCTTCTTGTATTATCCTAAATTAGGGTAATACTGTTTGTATTTGTATCTTAGCAATGACTATACAATTTTATAGTAGGTTATATTAATGCAATTCATATATAAAATCAAAAGTATTATAGTTTTATGTCTTATTTCTGTGATTATACCAGACAGTCTGGTATTGGCGGATTGTATAAAATATGATCAAAAAGATATTGTAGTTGGTTTATTATCCACCAAGTTTCCTACATACCCTAATGAAGATAAGACTGCTGCAGAAATTACACAGCTATTGCAAAGCTATAGAGTACGTGTAGTATTGATGGACTATAATGTACTTATGGAATCAGTTAAAGATGAGATTATTAAAAGAAATAAATCTTATGTTGGACAGAATTATCAAGTATCGCGTTATAGTATAATAGAAGATGTTGTTGAAGAATTTATTAAAAATAATCGTATTAATAGGATACTAATACCAGGTAATTATTATAACATTAGTTCTTTTCCTATTTCTCCATCCTTGGATAGACAATTAGTTACTAATGCTATTGTTCAAATTGTTAATAAAAATAATTGTATACATCTTTTTGGAATATGTGGTGGATTCCAAGGTATAATGGATGCAAATGGTGTTAAAATTAGACCGGTGGACAGTATGCTTAACTCTGAAATTTCAGTTGCATCTCATCGTATTTCAATGCCTAATCCTAGAAATGTAGATGCTAATTTACATAAGATAATAGTTTTTTCTCATAATAGATTGTCAGGTATTCTAAATGATCTTAATGATGAGTTGAATAAAAGTACACAGGTAATATATTTACCAGATGCACATTCAGAGGCAGTTGATAATAGTATAGAAAATATTAAAAAGATATATAGTCTTGGTTATAAAATTGTTGCTTTATCAGAGGATGGTATAATAGAAGCTATAGAAGATAAATATGGTAATATATATGTTCAGTTTCACCCAGAATATCTATTAGTTAATGTTGAGAAGAAACGTCTTAATAATGTTGGAATGGATACATCTATTATGATTGCAGATGCGATAATTAGAGATTTTCTTTTTCGTGATTAAGTTATAACATATAGTATGCTATTAAGGATAGTTATGTGTTTTTGGATTATAAGAAATTCTTATTACAAGTATTATTATATAGTGTTTTAATAAATTGATTATATAATATTTTGTGTGGTATTTAGTATATATCTATAGTTAATTTTTGATAACTATTGTATATAAGAATTTCTATTTGTTAATATTAGAGTAAGTGTTCTTTTCTACTATTGATAGAATAACAATAGTTTATGATACCCTATATTGTGATTAAGTTATTTTTTTTATTTTGTATAATAACTTGTAGGTTTTATCTATTCTATAAATAGTTTTGGATTATTATAGTGAGAATTTCACAGGTTATACTGTATAACATATTCATCGATAGTGGAATAAGTTTTCTTCCTTACTATTGATATAATAACAATAAGTTTAGAGTCTATTCTATGTATAATTTAAATTATTTCTCCTAATTTATAGTAATAACTTATGTGATGAGTTTGTGTAAATTTTTAATTATCAAGATGGTCAGATGTATATCTATAGTGAATAGTAAAAGGGAAATAAGAGTATTTTATTGTAAATATCTTGTGAATTATTTTTGTGAAAAAGGTTAGTATAGTTGTAATGTTAGTGTATTTATATGATAACTAGTCTTAATTACATTAATGTGTTTGTATCTTAAAGGATAATATAGAGTGTAATTTTTATTAGACAAAAACATTAACGATAATTTTAAGTAAGAACCTGTTATTATCAAACAATGAAATATAATGCTTGAATGTGTAAAGATAATGAAAAAAATATGAGTGATAATTTACTCATGATGTTTTTGTCGGTTATTTTTTGAGTATTTTATCTAAGGAACTGAATATAATAAAATTAATTTTATTATATTCAGTTAAATAATATCATTGAAATACACTCTTATTGATACTGAAAATATACTGCTAGTGGTTTACTATTAATAGTGGTTTTTTAGTACTTTATCTAATAGAAAAGAATATAGTAAAGATAATTTTATGTTTTATTAGGTTTAAAACATATTATTAAGATGAATCATATTTGTTATTGAGTTATAAACATGTTGTGTTACTCATATGTTAATGAAAAATCATGGATAGAGTGATTCTCATAATTATTATGTTGTTATTTTGACTATTTTGTTAATTCTGGAGAGCATGTATTAAAAATATATCTATGTTTTTTAATTTCAATATATTCGATAGAATAAGCTATGGCATATTATTACATAGTATCCTAATATAATTTATATTGTTAAGCAGATTTATTTTAGTTTTTAGGTAATTCAGAAGTTATATCACCTTAAATACATTAGTATAGTTAATAGTGTGAATATTTTTATTTTTCTGCTATAATCTGCTGTAAATCAGTATTTTCTGTGAATGTGTCAGGCATGATTGCTGAAGTTTTGCTACCAGTGCCGGTTAATAAAACGTTTTTTTATAATATTCCTTATAATGAGAACTTTATTGTAGGAGATTATGTTATTGTACCTTTCGGGTCTAGATTGATTGTAGGTATTGTGTTAGCTATCAGTGATTCTATACCTTCAACTTGTGAAGTAAATATTTCACAGTTAAAAATGGTAAATTGCAAAGGTTCTTTGCCTGGAATTTGTAGTGCACTTATTCATTTTATAAAGTGGGTTAGTGATTATAATGTTGTTCCTGCTGGTTTAATTTTAAAAATGGTTTTTAGTAATGTAGTAAATGTTAAATTTTTTAATAAACTTCAATTTTCTGTTGATGAAAATAAAAAGTATAGTAGTGATATAAAAATTAATTTATCTGATGTACAAAAGCAAGCGTATAATAATATTATTGGTAAGATATCAAGTTATTCAGTAATTCTTTTAGATGGAGAGACTGGTTCTGGGAAGACAGAAGTTTATTGTGAAGTTATACGTGAATTAGTTACTAGAGATAATACAGCACAGGTATTAGTTTTGCTTCCAGAAATAGTATTAACATTACAATTGATTAAACGCATAAAATATTATTTCGAAAACTATTTTCCAGTGGAATGGCATTCAAATTTAACAGTAAAAAGTCGTAGAGAGTATTGGTTATCAATAGCATATGGTCAGTCTTCAATTGTAATAGGAGCAAGATCTGCGTTATTTCTACCTTTTAAGAATCTTAAAATGATTATTGTTGATGAAGAACATGATGCATCATTTAAACAAGATTATGGTGTAATATATAATGCTCGTGATATGTCGATAGTTCTAGCAAAGCAGTTTAATATACCAGTTATTTTGTCTTCGGCTACTCCATCTTTAGAAACTATTAGTAATATACAAAAATCTCAGTATTATCATGTGAGGTTAACTCAAAGGTTTGGAGATGCTAAGTTGCCTACGGTAAAGATTATTGATTTGTGTAAAAGCAAAATGGTGAATAGGTGGTTATCTTATGATCTTTACAGTAGTATGCTAAAGGTATTGCAAAGGCAAGATCAAGTTATGCTGTTTTTAAATCGTCGTGGGTATGCAACATTAAGATTATGTAAAACTTGTGGATTTAAAGTTCAATGTAAAAATTGTGCTACATGGCTTATAGAACATAAAAGAAGGAATGTATTATTGTGCCATTATTGTGGATATTCATGTACAATAGTAGATGAATGTTACAATTGTTTAGATAAATCATCAGTTATATCTTATGGGATAGGAGTAGAAAAAGTAGCGGAAGATATAATGACACTCATACCAGATGCTAAAATTGCAATAATAAGCAGTGATATTAGTAGTAAGGAAATTGGTGTGACTATTGATCTTATTATGCAAAACAAGGTAAACATTATTATTGGAACTCAAGTAATAGCAAAAGGTCATAATTTTCCCAAATTGACATTAGTTGGTGTAATAGATGCTGATTTAGGTTTGAATAATAGTGATTTACGTGCGACGGAGAGAACATATCAGTTATTACATCAGGTAGCAGGACGTTCTGGTAGATTTGTGGATAGAAGTGAGGTAATTTTACAGACTTATGATGCAAATAATGCTTTGATTAAATCTTTGTCATCTTATAATCGTGAGTTGTTTTATGATTTAGAACTAAAATCTAGGTTATTAACTCAAATGCCACCTTATACTAGATTAATAGGTATTATAGTTACTGGAAAAAATGAAGCTAAAGTAATCAATGTGTCTAAACAAATAGTGAAAAGTCTTCCAACAACACTTACCGTACTTGGTCCTGCTCCTGCTCCGATTAGTTTGTTGAATAGACAATACAGGTATAGAATTTTAATTAAAGTACAAAATAATGTTGTAATACAAAAGTTACTTACTAGATATAAAGAATATTATGCAAGCACAGGTAAGGTAAAAATTATTATTGATGTTGATCCAATTAATTTTATGTGAGTTTTATATTATTGTATTGTAGGAGGGTTATTTTTGCTAAGGATTAAATCACATAATTTAATTATATATAAAGCTAGTTAATATTCATGGTGTTCATAATTTTTATTAGAATATTACCACGTAAAGTTAATCTGATAGTAATATAATTTATGTTTTATAAAATGGTAACTAGAGTAGGCCATAAATATTTGAGATTAGATCAAGTGTAGAAATATGAATACTACTGTATCAACAGATTATATAGTACTACATTTAAATAGTATTATAGAGTGTATTGTGTATATTTGAGATTTGTTAGTACTGAACAATAACTACAGTGAACATTATCAGGTATGAGGTTAAAATTTAAGAATTATATTACTTTGAGGGATGTTTTTCATTATAGTGGTATTTGAATTTAACGTTGAAAAAACTATATAAAGTATTACTTACTACTAGTATATAAATAACCCTAAACCTACCCAAAAATAAAATCTTTACCCTAATAAAATGGATGCTATTGAACTAGTATAGCACATTGTTATAAAGAAACTTTTGCATTTTCTGCAGTGGCTTTTTTTATCATTTTCTTAATCTTCTGAGCTTTATCACTTAACTTCCTAGATGAAGTTTCGAGTAAGTACAAATCAAGGCCACCCTTATAATCTATTGTTCTTAGAGTTCTACTGGATATTTTAAATCTAAACTTTCTGTTTAATACATCACTGAATAATGTAACATTATGTAGATTTACCAAATATGTCCTTTTAGTTTTACGATTAGAATGAGATACCTTGTTACCAAAAGATTTAGTTTGACCTGTAATATCACAAACCCTACTCATTCTACAAACCTATACATTGCTAATAACAGTCATGTATTATATAGATGATAATAATACTAGTCAAATATAAATCATAGTCTTTTAAAATTGTCAGATTCAAGAAAACGGTTGATAATTTGGCTTTTATATAGAGATATAATATTTATATAAAACATCACATGTTAATTAAATGGTAAATTTTTCTTTTTGATCATTATTTATTAAATAGTGTCAATAAGGTGAAAGTATTTCTAATGTAAGTTTATTTTTGAAAACTAAAATATATTTTACAATAGTAGTTACAATGTAACTATAGTTCAAATGCTAGTGATAGTTACTCTAAATATTAGTAGTGATGTTCATGTTGTTGTTTTGTAAAGTAATTAGCAATAATACTATTTATATACAAACTGATGTTACTATTTTAGGATAGCACAATATAACAATTAATAAATGCTGTGTTACTATAAGATTAAAGTTATGATAATCTAATCAATAGGAATGCCTACAAAAACATGATTTTTCATCAAAATGTATATTAATTGGTATATCTTAGTATCACTTTTTAAATTAATATCTGAGGTTATATTTTAAATATAATCAATATATTATGTGGAGTCTTATTATTAATCATATGATAATTTTGATTTATAAATTGGGTGAATGTAAGTTTTAGTATGAATTAGTAATTGAACCATTATTAAGGGATTGTTAATCTATTTCTCAATTAATATCTTAGATTGTATTTCAATATAATAAGTGTATTAGGTTGAGTCTTATAATATATGATAAATTCGATGAATATAAGTTTTAGTATAAATTGGCAATTAGAAATATTATAAAGAATTGTTTATCTACTTTTCAATTAATATCTTAGATTGTATTTCAATATAATAAGTGTATTAGGTTGAGTCTTATAAATAATATGATAAATTCAGTGAATGTAAGTTTTAGTATCAATTGGCAATTAGAACTATTATAAAGGGTTGTTAATCTACTTCTCAATTAATATCTTAGATTGTATTTCAATATAATAAGTGTATTAGGTTGAGTCTTATAATAATATGATAAATTCGATGAATGTAAGTTTTAGTATCAATTGGCAATTAGAAATATTATAAAGAATTGTTGATCTACTTTTCAATTAATATCTTAGATTGTATTTCAATATAATAAGTGTATTAGGTTGAGTCTTATAAATAATATGATAAATTCAGTGAATGTAAGTTTTAGTATCAATTGGCAATTAGAACTATTATAAAGGGTTGTTAATCTATTTCTCAATTAATATCTTAGATTGTATTTCAATATAATAAGTGTATTAGGTTGAGTCTTATAATATATGATAAATTCGATGAATATAAGTTTTAGTATAAATTGGCAATTAGAAATATTATAAAGAATTGTTTATCTACTTTTCAATTAATATCTTAGATTGTATTTCAATATAATAAGTGTATTAGGTTGAGTCTTATAAATAATATGATAAATTCAGTGAATGTAAGTTTTAGTATCAATTGGCAATTAGAACTATTATAAAGGGTTGTTAATCTACTTCTCAATTAATATCTTAGATTGTATTTCAATATAATAAGTGTATTAGGTTGAGTCTTATAATAATATGATAAATTCGATGAATGTAAGTTTTAGTATCAATTGGCAATTAGAAATATTATAAAGAATTGTTGATCTACTTTTCAATTAATATCTTAGATTGTATTTCAATATAATAAGTGTATTAGGTTGAGTCTTATAAATAATATGATAAATTCAGTGAATGTAAGTTTTAGTATCAATTGGCAATTAGAACTATTATAAAGGGTTGTTAATCTACTTCTCAATTAATATCTTAGATTGTATTTCAATATAATAAGTGTATTAGGTTGAGTCTTATAATAATATGATAAATTCGGTGAATATAAGTTTTAGTATAAATTGACAATTAGAACTATTATAAAGGGTTGTTGATCTACTTTTATTCTGACCTGTTGATAATATTATAGCTAATTAATATGTTGGTAATTTTCTATTTTATTTCTAGAACCAATTTATCTATACATTCTGTAATTGCTGAGTTTTGAGCATGTTTTTATTGATTTTATATGACATAAAATGATTGTAGAGTTTTATAGATTAGTAGTTTGGAATGTATTTATTGTTTTTTTTATTTTAAATTACTTAGTATATAGAATTGAGTTCTAATACTATTTTTTTTTGTATTATGAAATGATATGCTTGGTTTATTACGCATAATATTTAACCTATGTTGCTTTTTTTGCCTAAAAGTTTGATAGCTTATACAGTTTAAAATTGCTGTGTTTTTATTATATCTTTAATAAACTACTATTTCTACTCTTTGTAGACGGTAGCTCTTGTAATGAATATTAGGAAAATATATTGGTTATTTTATGGTTAATTAAATATATGAAGTTCTCTAATTATTTGTTTCTTTCTAGTATTTGCTATTTTGATAGCTGATGGATTGTGGTGTTGTTATAATCATGATTTATTGTGTATAGCTTAAGCTATTTTATTTATGAAAATTTAATCATTTATACGGTTTAAAATTTCTGTATTTTAATATTCGATCATTAATTTAGTCTGTTATTTGATATTTGTGGAAACTTTATTAAGGTAATATACAATATGTAACACTGCATTGTATATCTCTTTATTTGTAGGTCGTTTATTTATATAATGTTGTACAATAATTCTTGTCTAATTTATATAGACTTGATCTGTATTTATTTGAATTTTAAGGTTACCTCGTCTTTTAACATATCATTGTAAGTTTGACGATGACGTATTATATGATAGTTGTCTTGATTCACTATAACTTCTGGCACCAGTGGTCTAGAATTGTAGTTACTTGACATTGAAGATCCATAAGCTCCTACTGTACATATTGCTACTATTTCGTTATTATCTACATTGTTAATCCAGTAACTATATGCAAAAGTATCATCGGATTCACATATAGGTCCCACTATATCGAAAGATAAATGAGATTTTGAAGAAACTACTGCAGGTATTATTGTGTGTTCAGCATTATATAATGCTGGACGTATTAAATCATTCATTCCTGTATCTAGTACCAGGTGGTTTTTTTCATAATTACTTTTGTGGTATAATACTTTTGCTAGTAGTATACCAGTATTACCTACTATAGCTCTTCCTGGTTCACATATTATATTATAACTTTCCTTTTCAAAATTATTTTTTAATAAATTTGTATATTCTTGAATTGTGGGAAAAATATCAGAATTTTTGTATGGTATTCCAAGTCCTCCTCCCATATCAACTCTTAATATATGGATATTATGTTGTTCAAAGATTTTTACAATTCTTTTTACTTTATCAATAGTATTTTGGAATATACCTAGATTAGCAATTTGCGATCCTATATGTACAGAAATACCTATGATTTTTATATTAGTTAATGAGCTATTAAATACTTGATCAAGTGATTCCTCTGGTATTCCAAATTTATTTACTTTTAATCCTGTTGTAATTTTATCATTTGTATTTGCATTGATATTTGGATTGATTCTTATAGAGACTGGTGCAATGATATTTTTATGATATGAAATTTTATTTATAAGCTGTAACTCTTCAATAGATTCTACATTAAGTTGCAGAATTCTGTTATCTAATGCAAAACTGATTTCTTGTTCAGTTTTTCCTACTCCTGAAAAGACTATTTTGTTTGGTGAAATTCCGGCTGTAATAGCACGACGTATTTCTCCTTCAGATACAGCATCTGCTCCAGATCCTAGTGAACTTAATAGACTTAAAATGGATAAATTAGAATTTGATTTTACTGCATAACATATTATTGAATTATTCGGTAAATTTTCTTTGAATTGTATGTAATTGTTTTTGATTGCATTAAGAGAGTAACAATAAACAGGTGTACCTATGCTATTTGTAATCTCTAATACGCTTACGTTTTCTATGTTCAGTACATTGGACTTATAATGAAAAAAAGGATTAGCTAGGAAAAGCATATGGTACTCCAAGTTGAGTTTTTAATTCATAAAAATATCTTAGTATAAGTCTATAACATATTATGATCAAATAATTAGAGAGTTTTCTTAAAGGATGTTTAGTAAATATTACAAGGTAGAGTTTTGTTAATACGGTTTACTTTTCTATATTAAGTATATTAAGGTTATAATAAAGCAGATAAAGCATATTGTATTTCGAATTAGGTATTTTAATTCATATAAATAGTTTAGTCTAAGTCTATTATATATAATTATTAAATGGTGGTTAGGGTTTGCTTAATAAATTTTTTCTTGGTGGTTTGTGATAAGTTGATGTAGATTCACTTTTTGTAATACTAATAGTTTTGTATATTATTAGTATATGTCATGTTTTACTTATATAATTAATAAATATGGAACGCTGTGCATTATAAGGTTGTATTACAGTGTTAATGTTAAATAATGATATTAATTATTATCTATAAATAGGAGAAATTTGTAATATCTAATACGCTTACATTTTCTATATATAGTTAATAAATATGGAACACTATGCATTATAAGGTTGTATTACAGTGTTAATGTTAAATAATAATATTAATTATTATCTATAAATAGGAGAAATTTGTAATATCTAATACGCTTAGGTTTTCTATATAGTTAATAAATATGGAACGCTGTGCATTATAAGGTTGTATTACAGTGTTAATGTTAAATAATGATATTAATATTATCTATAAATAGGAGAAACTTGTAATATCTAATACGCTTACATTTTCTATATATAGTTAATAAATATGGAACACTATGCATTATAAGGTTGTATTACAGTGTTAATGTTAAATAATGATATTAATATTATCTATAAATAGGAGAAATTTGTAATATCTAATACGCTTACGTTTTCTATATTCAGTACATTGGACTTATATTTAAATGCTTAAGTTTTACTTGTAAATTGTGAATCATCATTATTAAATGTATCTGGGAGTAATAGTGTTTATAATGTAAAACTTATACTGGTAGTTAAATTATGTATTTTGTCGATTATTTTAAATCATTGATGACTATTTGTATAAACATAGTAATTTAAAATAAAAATTGTGTTTAATATACTTCATTTAATGTTCTGCAATGATCTTGAGAAATTATTTAATGTTTGTATTATTAGTATGATATAATATGTTTAATATTAAGATTGTATTGTTTATGTCAATTTTAATAAGTACGAAAATATAAAGTTACGTTATTGCTATTTTACGTATCTACTTTATAACATGCATACTCGATATTCGAAATGATTTTATACATTCATTATATTATTATAGTGTTATAACATATAGAGTTTGTCTTATTAATTAAGGTGAGTTATTTATATGTGCTTAAGATTGTTTATGAGTATTAAAACGTAAAGTTCCATTAAAAATCATTTACTTATCTACTTTTTAACTTTGTGTGTTCAATATTCTATAATAATTTATTATGCAGTTGCTTATTATTACAGTATTATGACATATATAGTGTGTCTAATTATTAAAGTGAGTTTTTTATATGTGTTTAATGTTGTGTATAGATGTTATAATATAAAAAAATCATATTTTATCTATTTACTACTTTGTAAAGCTACATATTACTAATAAGCTCTGTGCCTAATGTGATTTGTTGTATAAGGTTATTAATATTATAGCATAATATAGTATCCCTAATGTTAGAGTCATGTTGTTTAAATAGTTGTGTTAGATATAATAGTCTGAAATTAAACTACAAATTATTTACTGCTAATAAAGATATACATATTTAATTTGTTGTGGTAATTAATGTGGAGTTGTGTAAGATGCTACTACAATATTGTAATGTAGAGCTATCTTATGGTTATACTATTTTTTTGCAAGTTGTGCTAATTCATTTAGTAGTATTTGTATATCGTTAGGGATGTCAGAATTAAATTCTATATATGTATTTGTTGTTGGGTGAATAAATCCTAACTTATGTGCATGTAATGCTTGTCTTTTTAATGTATTAATAATGGTGCTTTGTTGAGCATATTTTGCTATTTTACTATCATTTTTTCCATATTTTTGGTCTCCTATTATTGAGTTTCCTATATAACTCATGTGTACGCGTATTTGGTGGGTTCTACCAGTGTATATTCTGCATTTTACTAAAGTTGCTATGCTAGCAAAGGTTTGTATAGTGTTATATTCAGTTATAGCAAGTTTCCCTTTGTTTCGTGAGTGTGTAACAGTCATCATTTGTTTATTATTAGACTTTGTATCAATATGATTTTTGATAATGTTGCATTTAGGATTTGGTATTCCCCATACTACTGCTAGGTATTCTTTTTTTATTTGTTTTTTTGATAATAGATCGGATAAAAAATAATACGAGTGTTCATTTCTTGCAATAACCATTAGTCCACTAGTATCTTTATCTAATCTATGTACAATGCCTGGCCTTGAAGCTTTTCCTATGTAACTTAAAGTACTTCCGTAATGTGCTATTAGTCCGTTCACTAGTGTGTCATCTTTTGTACCTGCACCTGGATGTACTGTGATTCCAGGTTCTTTGTTGATTATTATGATATCTTGGTCTTCATATAGAATTGTTATTGGTATATTGATGTTTGGTGTAATAGAACAGTTGTGTTCTTGTGTAGGCATATTTATATAATATATGTCGTTTACTTTTGTAATATGATTGTTATCTTTTACTATCTTATTAAATAAATAAATTTTATTATTTTGTATTAATTGTTGTACTTTGTTACGTGATATGTTGAGTTTTAGTGCTATAAATTTGTCTAATCTTTTATTTTCTTCACCATTTTGGATAAAAATTTTTTTTTCAAACATTTTTATAGTTTATAATTCATGTTAACTAATATACTGTAATTGTTAATTGTCGTCAAAATAGTCAGATATTGCTTGCAGTATAGCTATAGCTAGGTAAAATTTAGTCTATTTTTGATATTGTTTAGTAAAGGTGACCTATAATTTAGAGTGTTGATAATCATGATAAAGAAGATATTAATAGCAAATAGAGGTGAAATTGCGTGTAGAATAATGAAAACTGCTCATAAAATGGGGATATATTGTGTAGCTATATATTCAGATGCAGATGTGTATTCTTTACATGCTTTATCTGCTGATGAAGCAGTGAATATTGGTCCTGCTCCTGTAGGTCAAAGTTATTTAAGTATAGAGAAAATTTGTGAAATAGCTAGAGATCTAGGTGTACAAGCAGTACATCCTGGATATGGTTTTTTATCTGAGAATGCTAATTTTCCTGAAAAGCTTAATGATTATGGAATTGAATTTATTGGTCCTAGTGCTGATTCTATTAGGATGATGGCTGATAAGATTACTTCAAAAAAAATAGCTGAATCTGCACAAGTTAACATTATTCCTGGTTATATGGGAATTGTAGATTCTTCTGAACAAGCAGAAAAAATAGCAGAATCTATAGGATTTCCAGTTATGATTAAGGCTACTGCTGGTGGTGGCGGTAAAGGCATGAGAATTGTAAAATCAAGAGATGAAATAAATCAAGCATTTACTTCTGCAACAAATGAAGCATCAAAAAATTTTAGAGATGGTAGAATTTTTATTGAAAAATATATTGAATTACCAAGACATATTGAAATACAAATTCTAGCTGATAAACATGGAAATATTGTATGTTTAGGGGAAAGAGAGTGTTCAATACAAAGACATAATCAAAAGGTTATAGAAGAAACACCCAGTCCTTTTCTTGATGAGCGTACAAGACGAAAGATGTACAAACAATGTATTAGTTTAGCTAGGAAAGTTGGCTACTATTCTGCTGGTACTATAGAGTTTGTTGTTGACCAAAATAAGCAATTTTATTTTCTAGAGATGAATACTAGATTACAAGTTGAGCACCCTGTTACAGAGCTTGTGACTGGCATTGATATAGTAGAAGAAATGATACGAATTGCTAATGGTGAAAAGTTAAGATTTACTCAAAAGGATATAGAATTCAATGGTTCAGCGATAGAAGCTAGAATTTATGCAGAAGATCCTATGAAGAATTTTTTGCCATCTAGTGGTAGAGTAGTTTATTATTCTGCTCCTGTACCTAATGATAATTTAAGAATTGATAGTGGAATATTCGAAGGATCAGAAGTGAGTATGTTTTATGATCCTATGGTTGCTAAAGTGTGTACACATGGTCAAGATAGGAATGAAGCAATAGGTTTTATGCAAAAGTATTTAAATAGTTTTTATATTAATGGTATTGCTAATAACATAGATTTTTTATTATCTGTATTTAATAATTCTGTATTTATTTCTGGAAATATTAATACGAAATTTGTTGAACAATTTTATCCTAATGGTTTTCAAGGTGAACACTTAACAGAATACAGCATAGAGCTTTTTATTTTGACTGCAATATTTATATTTTTTCAAGATGAATATGGGGGGTGTGCGTATGTTTTATCTTGTGATAAGGAATTAGTTGTTTATGTAAATGATCAGGAATATTTTGTATCAGTAAAATATGAAGATGGTAAAATAATTGTTCTGTATAATGATATCAGGTATGTGATATCAGGTATGTGGAATATGAATTTTAAAATATTAGCGCTAGGAGTAAATGGTGAAGTTATTCCAATAAAGGTTGATAGTAGAAAAATTGGTGAATATCAATTGAGGTATTCTGCAATACGTGCAACATGTGCAGTATATAGGCCTTATGTATCTAAATTACTTAGTATAATGCCTAAAACCGATTTACAAGAACTCATTCCTAATAATGTATGCTCTCCTATTTCTGGTATGATAGTGAAGATCTATGTTAAGGAAGGGGAAGAGATCTATCCTGGACAATCATTATTGGTAATAGAAGCTATGAAAATGGAAAATGTAATATGTTCAGATGTTAAATCAATAGTAAAATCTGTGTTGTTAGCAGAGGGAAGTAATGTTTCTACGGGAGATATTATTATTGAGTTAACTTAACCTATAGCGTTTGTATATATATTAATTACTTGTTATTGTATGTAGCAGCTAGAATATAAATTGTAAAAAAAGATTTTCATTATAGTATCAGTTGTAGTACATTACTAATCTCTCTATAGTTTTTAGATAAGATTAAGGTTGTTTATTCATCACTGTCACACTTAATACTGTAATAACCTAAATATAGTTATCTATAATTAGGTAATAATATTATGTTGTTAGATAGTTCATATGGTAGTAAATCATTGGTTGATTTCTTATCTTCTGTACTTCAGACAGATAATCTAAAAGTAAAACTGGGGTTTTTAAATCTTGAGATTTTCTACAGAGATAATACAGAAAGGAAAAGATTTTTAGATTTATTGCCTAGTGATATTATTAAAGAAGATCGAGCTAATCATAAGTTGATAATAAAAAAAGTAGATTTAGTTTTTTTTAGAAAAAAAATTCAGAATCCTTTCCGTTATGCTACGTGTGGTGGTGAATATAACATCAGATTGATGATGTATTTATTAGTTGAGGTGACTGATCTATGGAAATTGCATTGTGAGAATATTTATTATAACATAACAGGTCCTTATAAGCATGATGTACGTGAAAATTTTTATAAGTTAGTTAATTATTTCTTTCGGAACAATGAGTTTTCTGGAAGAATGGAATCAACATGTATCACTGATGTAATCCCTTTATGTTTCCCAAATCCAGAATTGTTAAGAAAAAAGATATGTATTTATGAAAATGGTATGTATGGATTTTTCTTGTGTGATACGAAAAAATTTGAGGATAGTGTATTATTTCAGGTAATTACGAAAAAATTAAGTTTATTACAATCACAAATTGATAATCTATGTGATGATAATGAATTGTTAAAATTGTTAAATCAAAAGAAAAGTTTAAAGTTGTTTATTGATTATGTATTACGAATAGAGAAAAGTAGTATATTAGTTTTAAAGGTTCCATTTCATGTATTACATGCAACATTATCAATTCTCTCAAATGATGAGATAATACTAAAAGAAATTGAAAATCTGTTAAAAGAACGTCAACAATATGATATTACAAACGGTATTGTTTGTAAGTTTTTTCAAGATAAGAAAATAAAAATAGATTTTCTAGATATAAATGATGCACGAAATGTGTATAAATCATTCTATAGTATAGAAAATAGTTCACCAGAAGTTATTTTAAGATCAGAAAAAGCTATATCTGACTTACATGCTGTAAAGTCCAATATTACAATAAATATTGATTTTTTTTCTGAGATTAGTCAGAACCGAGGTGTTTTACGTGCGCAACAGTATTTCAGAGGAATAACTGCACTGATAAATGCAGAAATTAATTTTTTAGAAAACTTTAAAGATGTTTTAACCATGAAAGACTTGAACTTCTTGTTAGAGGTGACTTTTCAAGAAGTACATCATGATATCAATGAATTACTGGTAATGTATGATTTTTTTATGCATAGGAAAATTGTTTATAGGAATCCAATATTAAAAGTTACAAGAAAGGAAGTTTCAGAATTAAAAAAATATGTAAGTGGTAGAGTGTTGTTATTAGATGAAATTGTTCGATATATGAATAATAATCTAAAGGTTATAGATTCAAATAAATACTTTATGAACTATTGGGTGATTTACTATATTGTTAGTAGCCATCATACGTTGAGTCTTGAATTTATTAAAAATGGACAACTGTTACCGTCTATAAATGTTGTGCAGTTGTTAAAGTCTATTGATTATGTTGATGGTAGATGGGTAACGTGTAAGAAAGAAAAGAATGAGTGGTTTTTGCATCAATTAAGATTGCATTCTTTAATGGATTATTTAGATATCAATATTGATTCATCAGATATTCCTGAGGAATTATGGGATGATAAGTTAAGTAATAGAGATTTTTTTACTATTTTACAATCTATGATACGTGCTGTGAGAGTAGATAAGCAATATGTCTGTGATATTAAAATCAGTAGTTTTTTAAGGGTGTTGCAAATTTTATATAGAGTATTAAAATGCCTACCATTTTCTTCTTTCTTTATTTATTATGTTAATCCTGGTCGTTATCGTACTGTATCAGGTTATATAGGTAAAAATCTAAAAGAGGAATTGTATATAAAGAACAAACAAATTCCTGTTACATCATTTTCAAATAGTGTTATAGAATCACTAAAATTAAATTTGTCACAACAAAGATTTGTTGAAAGTGATCATGAAGCCAAGTTTTTGAGTAGGAAATTTTGTAAAGCTCATAATATTTCAGGTAAATTGGAAAAAGTAAAAACAGTTTTATATTCTAATAAGTTTGTTGCATATTTGCTTTTTATACTAACGTTTTTGATAATGCTAATAGTTACAGTTTGTGTAGTATTGTTAGGACATTTCAATATTATATCTGGTATTTTTCTTGCTAGATTTATTGATGTAATACGAAGAGTATGTGATAGTTTATTTGTAGTATCTGGGCTAGATACTTTTGTAGATAAAGTCAGGACTTTAATGTTAGATGTTATTGGCATTGTAGTTAGAGTTCTTGATTTTATTTTGTTGTGTGGGTTATTATCTGAGGTTATTAAATTAGTTATAAAAGGCATACGATTTGTATGCATATCTGTATATAATGTTCTTCAAGAAGTGTGTAGATCACTTGTTACATATGGGTTAAAAGGTTCAATGATTATCTTATTGAATAAACTATTATCTCTAAAAAGTGTTATAATTAAAGATTATGATCACTCAAATGAGAAGGAAGAACTAGACGTGTATGGTATGAGGAGGTACCATACTGAATACAATATTGCAGAAATGTTAGAAGACATTTGTAATAAAGTTAATATTGATTTACCAGTATTATTAAGGATTACTGAGATAACTAAGGAGTTATCATCTCAAATTAATCAAAATTTATATTATGGAAAACCGAGAATTGAGAATTTATTGAGAGATTTTGAGAATTATACTGCTAAGTTGCCTCAGGATATTATAAGTAATGTAAATTATCTGAAATTAAAATATGAGTTTTCTTATTTATTGAATAATTATATAAAAAACTTCAGCTATCATAATGATTGTAAGGGTGATTCGCCTAATATTCTAAATAGTTTTCGAAGAAGAGAAGAAATCTATAATAAAATTACTTCTGTTAATTTACAAACTAAGTATTTCTCTAAAGGTTCATACAGAACAATATGTACTGTAAGTGATGTTGAAAGTATTTTCGATAGGGTGCGTGATATTGGAAATGCTATAACAGTAGAAACATTGAATATAAAAATTGCATCTTTGAAGTGGGCAATACATATGTTAAGTGTTTGTGATGTTTATAATATCAAGCGTAATTCTGAATTGATATTTTTAAATACTAGGTTAGATAATATTGTAACAGTAGTATTATATGATTGCATTTTAAGATTAGAAAGTTATCGAAAACGCGTTCAACATGGTGAAGTGATTTCTACTAGTTTTGTAGATGTTGATATTGAGTGCAATTTTTCTTGTTATATAAGAGATGTTTATTATCTTTTACAATCTGTAGACACTAGTATAATCTATAATGGTCAAATGAGGAGCATGAAAGTATTTTTTGACACTTTTTTTGGCAATCACAACTTACTATTAAAAGAACCATCAGATCAAGCTAAAAATTTGGCACGGACAATTAGAGTTGAAACTGGAACAATATCATGTTTTTCAAGATTTAAAGAGTATATTTGTGAAAGTATGGAATGTATTAAAAATCCAAAAGGTACTGTTTTTTCTTTTTTTATATACTATTTGATTCGCTTAACAAATTCTAGTTCGTGTTTATTAAGTATTACTGAGCATGTCTCACAAATAATGGATCAGGTGTTAAATGTAATAGCAATAGAAGAGTTATATAAATATTTTACTCAAACTGATTTTGGAAAGATATTATTACTTGAGTTTTATAAACAGGGTATGTTATTTCAAGACTTAACTTGTATGTTGGCTGAATTGAATTTGGGGTTATTATGTAATGATGTGTGTGATGTACAAGATGAGTATTTGCCAATTTGTGATATTAATTATCTAATATATTCTTCTTCTTTTCATAGGATTAATGAACCTCAATGGCGATTGTTAGAGTGTATTAATGGGTGTGCTAGATTAATATATGAAATGGTAGGATTAAAAATGGTGAAACATATTACTCATTGTTTTCGAGAGAAAGTAATATATAATATGGAGTCTTTCATATTACATGAGAATATGGTATCTAATTCAATGTTAATGAGTGTTCAAGAATGTTTATCTGCTAATGAGTTAAAGTGTGATATGAAAGGGGAAGTATCTTGTGCAAATGGTAGGAGTGATCAATTATTACTTGACCTTGATGGGGTATATCATATGTTGGGATTGAGTTTAGATTTTGATTAATAAGTATTACATATTATGTAATTCATGATATGTTGTTATAGGAATATTGATGGTGTATCTCCATGGTAGATGATAATAATAAACTTGATACTGAATCTAATACTTTAAATAATTTAGAAAAATATCATAACAAACCAAATAGTGTAATTAGTGATATAGTTTTATTACAGCTTAGTGGTGATGTAAGTGATGATTTTAAAGCTCTTGGCAAAATAAAGCTAGAAGATTTAGATATTCAGGAAACTATGCTACAGCTGGAAGAACAGTTTGATAGGTTTATTATAGAACAAGCTGGGCTTAGCAGTGTAATACAGAAAGATGGATATAATGATGCTTATAACTATAGTTTATCAAATGTTGTAGATCATACTGAAGATCTTGAGATAATAGAAGAATCCTTATTACAAAAAATATTAGATTTTTTTGTTGGATTATCTGAAGATAGTGAAGAAGATATATATTTTGAGTATGAACTTAATCCTTTAGAGCGTAAAAAAAGGAAAAAAAGGTTTATATTATTATCTATTATAGAATTTTTAAAAAAACTATTACGTGCTAATCGTAGACTAAGTCTCAAAGAATTAATAGAACAACAAATTTTAGAGTTACAAGAAAGGTTAAGTAAAGAGCAGGATCCTGAACTTAGAAAATTGCTTCATGAAAGGTTAATTCTTTTAATGCAATTAAAGGCTATGTTAATTGAAAAGGGTATTACTTCTAGTTTACTTATTAGTTGTTTATTAACTTCAAGTATTATTAGTTCTGTTATTAGGGTACAAGGGGAAGCTTCTGTTGGAGGTAGAGAACATGATAGTTTGTTACGTGATTTGTCTAAACTGTTGTTATTACAACAAAAAGATTCAAGTATTGTAAATGAAACAATTGCTAATACTTCTCAAGTAAGTCCTGTTGTTAGTCTGTCGAGTATATTAAATGCACAAAGCTATATTTCAGATACTTATCGTGGTTGTGTAAAGGAAGTATCTCATAAATTACACGATCAATATTATATGATGATGCATAGAGATCATATGTCTGTTCAGCAGGTACCTAATGTTGGTATGTTTGCTGTTGTATATGCTATAATGCGTGCAGTAGATTATGCTATAGGAAAAGTTAAAGATGCTGTTTCTAAGGTTTTTCACTCTGATAGATCTGAAGTACCTGTTATGCACCGTAGGCATAGTATTCCTGCTTCTGTTAAGCCTGAAAGTACTTTAAATATGGGATCTGAAAGTGCTGCTAGCTATGATTATAAATGTAGTTTTGTAAGTGTGAGTCAAAGTGTTACTTATAGTACTCAAAGTATGATGGGTTATATGTCATCGTATAGTTATCACAGTGAGTATAGATTTTCTTCGATGGAAATTAAAAATAATAGTTATTTAGATAGTATAAAAGTTAAGGAAATGTCTCAAACCTGTAGTACTTCTCAATCATTAAAGTTAGGGAATTAAGTATGACAAAGTATTCTTAACTTGAAAAAATATTATGCTTCTTAATTATAAAATATGATATGTAAAGCTGAAGCAATCAACAGGTAGTGATAGTATGTTTAAACGATATAAATGTGAAGGAGCTTTATAGATTTGTTTTAATATGTTTTTTAGTTAGTCTTTTAAAGATTATAGATTATCAGTTATTAAGGTGGTTCCCTATATTTAGTATGATAAGTTGAATAATAATAGAATGTATATCAAAGAAAATGCATAAGATAGTAATACATGCTAGATATTAAATTTTATATTAGTTATAGTAATTAATGTAAGTGTATTAATTACTCTACTTTTTATTAAATGATTATTTCTGAAAAAATTTATCTTGTATAGTAAGGAACATATCTTAAATAAAATATCTCGCAGAATGTTTTTTTATCAGTCATTAACATCTATGCGTGATGTACTGTATGTTCTAATTCTTTAGGATAGTTTACTGAATTAATAAAATATTAGTCCTTGATTATGTGGGATAAAGGAGATGTATTGAATAAATAGGTATGATATTACTTAATTTCATAATGTATTAGCAGAAGATTTAAGATATCTTATATATATTGTTTATGGGTTATTAAAACATAGTTACATAATAGATTTAATAATTTAGGGAATTAGTATTGATAGATATATTAAGCAAAAGGTATCTTTGTACTTAATTTTTGAAATAAATTACATATTTTAAATTAAATGAAGATGGTAGTGCTGGGCATTTTGTAGAATGTATAGAAGAAATACGCAAAAGGGATAGTAATGTCACTATTGAAATATTAACTCCAGATTTTTTAAATAAACATGATGCAATTGATAAAATTGCTAAAGCATTTCCTGGTGTATAAGAAGATTTTAGGTTGTTATGTAGTATACTGACTCTCTTTTGAAATAATAAATTTACTTATTATAAAGTAAAAAATGTTAATTATTGTAATGAATTAAGAACAAGTTATCATGAGACAGAAAGTTCTACTTATAGTTATTTGTATTTATTATAGAGTTGGTAAGAAGTCATTTTCTTGACAGAATTGTAAGTATTAATTATCCTGAGTAGGTAGTAAAACTTGATTTCTAAATTTGCGATATGAAAAGTAAGCCTGATTGGTTAAAGGTAAAGATGCCTACAGGTAGTGCTTTTTATGAAATGCGCAATTTAATGAAGTTGCATAAACTGAATACAGTATGTGAAGAAGCTGCATGTCCTAATATTGGTGAGTGTTGGAATAAAAAACATGCTACAGTGATGATTTTAGGTTCTACATGTACTAGAGCATGTGCATTTTGTAATGTTGCTTCTGGGATTCCTGATAAGTTGGATCCTCATGAGCCTCAAAGTTTGGCTAAAGCTGTTAGTTCGTTGAAGTTACAGCATGTTGTAATTACATCTGTGGATCGAGATGACTTAGAAGATGGTGGTGCTGGGCATTTTGTAGAATGTATAGAAGAAATACGCAAAAGGGATAGTAATGTCACTATTGAAATATTAACTCCAGATTTTTTAAATAAACATGATGCAATTGATAAAATTGCTAAAGCATTTCCTGATGTGTATAATCATAATGTAGAAACAGTACCAAGGCTGTATGCTAAGATTAGACCAAAAGCACGTTATTTTCATTCTTTATATTTGCTAAAAACAATAAAGCAGAAAAACCCTAGAATATTTACTAAGTCAGGTATAATGGTAGGATTGGGAGAACTAAAAGAAGAGATATACCAAGTTATGGATGATTTAAGGTCGGCAGATGTTGATTTTATAGTAATTGGTCAATATTTACAGCCTACTTCTAAACATGCTGTAGTTGATAGGTATGTTACTCCAGAGGAATTTGATCATTATAAATATGTTGCGTATTCCAAAGGATTTTTAATGGTTGCTTCTGGTCCTTTAGTTAGATCTTCATATCATGCAGAAGAGGATTTTCAGAGACTTAAAAAAAATCGTGCTGCTATGTATACATAAGTATAAAGTGTGTAGTCAAAGGAAAGAAAAATATATATAGCTGTATACTATATTTTTAAAGTATCACTTATATAATCCATAACTTATAAGTTTTATTATTATGAATATGAGTTTAATAAGTATTTTTTTGTAGGTATACATTTGAGTTGATATTGGTTACATCTATTATTAGTCAAATAGTGTTAATGTTAAGAGAAATAATTGATACTGGCATTATAAATTGTTCTATAGAAATGGCTGAGAAGTATAATTAACCATGACAATGTAGTATAGAAATTAACAAATCAAATACTTATGATATTTTCTATTTTATGGTTGGTACTTTATCTATAGGGATATATAATTTTTGATAATCAATATATATTAAGTATTTTTGAAGAGAAAATGTTGTGATTAGTGAAATAACAAGTCTTATGTTGTATAATAGTTAAAATATGATTGTCTTGTTAATTTTATATTGAAATAAATAGCCTTATTTTAGTATCTAATTTTCTGAATTACAAGTACGTGTATTAGTAGTTTCTGGTGGAGAGTTGGTATTTTATATATCTAGTTTTAAATTTATTATGAACAGTTTATAGATTAAAAATTTACAATTGTGCTATTATAGCAGTATTAAAATATTTAGTAATGTAAATATATGTTCAATATTTTGCAATAAAAGGTCAGTACTTTATGTATAGTAAGAATAGTTTTTATTGTGTATAAATAGCTATAGGAATTTAGCACATATGATTGTGCTATTATGATTTTCTCATTAATTGAAATACCTTACGTGATGGAAAATCTGATAAGTAAATTCTCTAATAAAAAATGAAATAGTGTATATAGAGGAAAGAATTTTAATTATAAATATTGTTGAAATATTGAGTTATATTAAGTACGCAATTTTGAAAATGTTATTTTTTTATATGCTTATAGTCTTATTTAGTATATTTATAAATTATTTGATTTTTTGCACTTATAGCTTAGTGGACAGAGCATTACCCTCCGGAGGTAAAGGTCGCAGGTTCAAATCCTGCTAAGTGCACGTATTTTTACTAATAAATTTACTTGATTGTAATTTTTATATTTTATTAAAGTCAAAATTTAAGTTATACATATAACTTTCTTATTATATAAGTTTTTTTATCTTTAATAATAAGTGTAGGTGCGGTTTAGATAGTGTGCATATTATTGTCAATAAATATGTTTGGTGATAATTTTCATATCTTATTAAAAAATATTTAAGTTATAAGTATAACTACTTTGTTATATGTATTTTTAATATTTATATACTGAAATTGTGGATTTAAATTCTATATAGTGCACGTATTTTTACTAATAAATTTATTTGGTAGTAATTTTTATATTTTATTAAACTCAAGATTTAAGTTATACACGTAACTTCCTTATTATATGAGTTTTTTTATCTTTAATAATAAGTGTAGGTTCAGTTTAGATAGTGTGTATATTATTGTCAATAAATATGTTTGGTGATAATTTTCATATCTTATTAAAAAATATTTAAGTTATAAGTATAACTACTTTATTATATGTGTTTTTAATATTTATATACTGAAATTGTGAATTTAAATTCTATATAGTGCACGTATTTTTACTAATAAATTTACTTGGTAGTAATTTTTATATTTTATTAAACTCAAGATTTAAGTTATATACATAACTTCCTTATTATATAAGTTTTTTTATCTTTAAATCTTTAATAACAGGTGTAGGTTCAGTTTAGATAGTGTGTATATTATTGTAAATAAATATGTCTAGTGATAATTTTCATATCTTATTAAAGTAAATATTAGAGTTTCATGTATAACTCTCTGATTATATGTATTTTTATTTAAAAAATGAGTATACTATTCTTTGATTATGGAAAGATAGATAGTATTCTATTAAACAATTTTTTGTTTGTGTAAGTTGATATTTTAAATAGATGTTTTTTAGCCTGTTTGCTTGTTGGCTACCAGTTATAATGCATAGTAAGTATAAAGTTGATGAGAACTAGCATAGTCTTGCGTTACTGCTGAAAATCATGACCTGAATGTTTATGTAAAGTACTATCTAGTGTCTCAATATCATAATTAATATTTATCATAGTATATTTAAGATATATTTAATAACTTTTTATACTTAAAGAAGTGCTGCTTTAACAAGATAGTTTTAATTAATTCAATAGATATTTTTATAAAACTGATAAGTTTAATAATGTTATAAATTGATGTAAGTGGCATGAAATACTTTTATAATTCATAATAATGTTATATTAAAATAGCATATTATTCTGTTGTATATTTTTCAATACAAATCGGAAATCTAGTTTCACTGGTAGTATTGTAAACAATAATAATAAATTAATGAAAAATGCTTAGGTTATATTTCAGTTATTTTAATGTATTTATAGTACTGAGAGTGATAATTAATAAATTATCTGTAACTTGGTGACTATTTTATGTTTTGTATATAGTTTGTGAATGAGTAGTTGTAATACCGATAAATTACTTAATTAAAAAATATACAGTATGTATAGAATAATATTATATGTTTTAACATAAGCTTATATTCTATGATTAGAATATAGATATATGTGTTTGTATTTTTATGTATCTGATTACTGTAGATAATATATTGTAAGGGTATAAAAATTTACAAATAATGGTGTTAATAGATTATTAAATATTCCTTTTATTATTAGGTAAATTCAATTTAAACTTAAAGCTTTTTTGTATAGCTTGTTATAATGGATATTAGAAAATAAAGTAATCAAATTTCTTTCTTATAAAGGTTACGATAAGGTTCAAAATTAGTAATATTAATAATAGTGCTACTATTGCAATTGCAGCTAATTGTATAAATTCAATGTGTGGGTTACTTGCCCACATATATATTTGTACAGGTAACACTGTTGTTGGGTCAAGAAAATTTTTAGGTATGTCAACAATGAATGCTACCATACCTATCATAATAAGTGGAGATGATTCACCTAATATCCTAGCTATACTTAAAATGACACCTTGCATAATTCCAGGTAAGGCTAACGGGAACGAATGATGCATAATAACTTGCATATTTGATGCTCCTAGTGAAAATGCAGCATCTTTTACAGATGATGGAACTGCTGTTAAAGCTTGTTTTGTTGCTATTACTAAATTTGGTAACATCATTAATGATAAAGTTAGACCACCTATAAAAGATGATGAGCGTGGTATTTTGAAAATATTTATGTAGATTGCTAATCCTAAAATACCAAATATTATTGATGGAACCGCTGCAAGATTTGTGATACTGACTTCTATTATATAAGATATCCTATTTTTAGGTATTAGTTCATTTAGGCATATGCCGGATGTGATCCCAATTGGTACTGCAAATGTTAAACATATGATGATTGAAAAAATAGATCCTATTAATGATCCAATTATTCCGCTACTTTCAGGAGATCTAGAGTTATATTTAATAAATAAAGCATTGTTGAATGATTGTTTTATTAAATTTTCATTCTGTAGTTTTGTGATGATTGCTGAGTATACTTTGTTATATGTGTTTTTTTGTTTGATAATTCTATTAAATGTGGTGGAAGATTTAAACCACATTTTAAATGTGGTGGTTTCTGGGTTTTTGTATATAAAGTCTGCTAAGTTGTGGTGTGCAGTGTCGCTTATGATACTGTATATAGTGTTTTTATTGTTAGGGTCTGAAATATCTACAACATCTGAAAATAATGTCTCTAAAGATTTATGAATAGAGTCTATAAGGATACCTCTTAGTGCCATATTATCAGCTGTAGTACTTTTATTTATGGTGATTGGTAATAAAATTTCTGTTGCTGTTAATGCATTGTAACCATTGTTGATAATACTACCTAAAATTAAAAATAATATTCCTAATGAAGAAATTAATGCACTCATTGATAAGATTGATAAGATACGATCTTTCCTATTTTTCAAGGATACACGAGATGCAATATGACGGTGCTTTAATAGTTTACCTAACTTTTTTTGTATGTGCATGTTATTTATAAATGTAATATCGTACTATTAATGATGACCTTTAATTTTATCTATGATTCATTTATATTAAAAGTGTTTTTATATAAAATAAATATATTAATTTAGCATTATTTTTTTAATTTCTAGTATATGTACATATATTTTGTATAATGTTATCGTATTTTAAAGATATAATTTTTTGTTCGATATACATTTAAAAATTATTTGTGTCAGCATTTTAATATTCTATTTATTATATAGTTAATAATTAATTTGGAGGGATATATGTTTACTTTGCCAGAACTGCCTTATCAAAAAGATGATTTAGCCCCATATTTGAGTGCTAATGTGTTGAATTATCACTATGGAAAGCATCATCAAGGTTATGTAAATGCTTTAAATAATCTTGTTGCAGGGACTGATTTCTGTACCTGTACGAATGAAGATTTACCTGCGGTTATTAAAGCTACACATAGTGATTTAGCAACTAGATCAATATTTAATAATGCTGGTCAAGTATGGAATCATAATTTTTATTGGCAATCTATAACAAAGAATGGTGTTGTTACGCCTAAAGGAGAGTTATTAGATAGAATAAATAAAGATTTTGAAAGTGTTGAAAAGTTTAATAATGCTTTTACTGAAGCTGGAAAAGGTCATTTTGGTAGTGGATGGGTATGGTTGGTTTTTGATACTGTAGAGCAAAAACTTAAAATTTTGTGTACAGCTAATGGTGATACTCCTATTACTCAATATCCTGATACATACCCATTACTGACTATGGATGTATGGGAACACGCTTATTATTTAGATTACTTTAATGTTCGTCAAAATTATATAGAAATATTTTTAAAACATTTAGTTAATTGGGATTTTGCATCTCAAAGATTTTCTCAATGTATTGATAATGTTAAATAAATATTTTCCTAAGATGCTAATTTTACATTATTTTCTACTATTGTTTAATTTACTTATAGAGTTTTAATTTTTATTATGATATTTTAAGTATTAATTTAGTGTAATAGTGTTTTAATTAGGTAATTTTGATTTTATTAGTTTTTTAATCTATTTTTTCAGATATTTTTGTAGTTAGTAAATAATGCTATAGTTGGTATATGTGGTGAATTATTAATGAAAGGAATTTATTAATTATGATAAATAATTCTGATTTAATGTTTTATTAAATTGTTATTGTTACTTTAATTGTTGTGTGCCGTTATAGGTATTGTATTTAAACATTTTTGTGTTAGTGTTTGCACGTTAAGGCTTAGGATCACTAATATATTTTTATTTTGGTTATGTGTTTATGGCAGGTACTGTTAAAGCAGATCAGTTATTTAAGGGTTTGACACGTCCTACAATGTTATTTGGTGTTAGCTATATATTTGCTATGTTAAATTTTATGATTTGCATAATGCTATTTATGTATACTAATGATTTTAGAGCATTGTTCATTTTAGGGCCAGGTATACATGGTATAGGTTTCTTAGCTTCATCAAAAGAGCCATTATTCTTAGAATTATTTATGCTGAGAATGAAGAAGTGTAGTAAATGTTTAAATAGGTTTTATCATAATGCTAATTCTTATGATGTGATGTGATGTTAAAGCTAAATAGGTTGCAAACAAAAAAAAGAAAAATAATAGCTCGGGAATATCATGAGTCTAATTTTATTCCTTATAGTGAGCATTGGAATTCTTCTACATTGATGACAAAAGATGGGTCAATGCTTAAGGTTATTAAATTGTCTGGATATGCGTTTGAAACTGCTGACGATGAAGATTTATCTATACAAAATTCTATTCGTAATCAAATGTTAAGAAGTATATCATCTTCATCTTTTGGTTTGTATTTTCATATAATTAGACGTAGAAGGAATGCTTTTACAGAAGGTTTCGCTAGTGATAAGGTATCTAGTTCATTTGCAAACTATGTAAATGTAAAATGGAGGGAAAAGCATGCAACAAAACAGTCTTTTACTAATGATTTGTATATTACAATAGTTAGGGAAGGTGGCAAAAAAGGAATGGAATTTCTTTCTAGTATCCTTGATAAGTTTGGAAAAGGTGCTGCGCAAGAAGCAAGGATGAAGGATTTGCATGCTATTTCTGAAGATTTAGATGAAGTGACAAATCGTGTATTTACAAGTCTACGTAACTATATGCCTAAAATTTTAGGTATTAGAGAAACCAAACATGGGGTATTTTCTGAGATCATGGAATTTTTGTTGCAAATAGTAAACTGTGGTTCTTTTCAATATGCATTATTTCCTATGGGTGATGTATCACGGTACTTGCCTATGCATAGGTTATACTTTGGTCATAAGACAATACAAATTGTAGGCCATAATGAGTGTAAGTATGCTGGATTAATTAGTTTAAAAGAATATGGTCAAACTACTTCTGCTGGTATGCTAGATGCATTTTTGCAGTTGCCTTATGAATTGATTATTACTCAATCTTTTCGTTTTACTAATAGACAGAGTGCTATTACTAAAATGCAAATCCAGCAAAATCGTATGATACAATCTTCTGATAAAGCTGTATCACAAGTGGTGGAAATAAGTCAAGCTTTGGATGATGCTACTAGTGGTAGAATTGCTTTTGGACAACATCATTTGACAATTTTATGTGCAGAAAAAAATTTAAAAACTCTTGATAATGCATTGTCATTAATAGAGTCAGAATTGTCTAACTGTGGAGTATATCCAGTAAGAGAAAAAATTAACCTAGAGCCAGCATTTTGGGCTCAGTTACCTGGAAATTTTGAATATGTGGTGCGTAAAGCTATAATTAGTACATTAAATATGGCTGGGTTTGCATCTCAACATAACTATCCTGTTGGGAAAAAGTTTAATAATCATTGGGGTGAAGCAGTTACAGTATTTGATACTACTTCTGGTACTCCTTTCTTCTTTAACTTTCATATTCGTGATGTTGGTCATACTTCTATTATAGGTCCTACTGGTGGTGGAAAGACAGTACTCATGAACTTTTTATGTGCACAAGCCATGAAATTTTCACCAAGAATTTTCTTTTTTGATAAAGATTATGGTGCTGAAATTTTTATCAGAGCGATAGATGGAGTTTATATGGTTATAGAGCCTAGACATCTTACAGGCTTTAATCCCTTACATCTTGATGATACTCCAGATAATCGTACATTTTTAATGGAATGGATTAAATCTCTAATATCTGTATTTAATGATAAACTTACTTCTGAGGATATTACTCGTATTAATGATGCAATTGAAGGTAATTTTAAATTAAAGAAGGAACATCGGGTATTAAGTAATCTAGTGCCATTTTTAGGCTTAGATGGTCCTAATACTTTAGCTGGAGCAATCTCTATGTGGCATAGTGATGGATCTCATGCAGCAATATTTGATAATAAAGAAGATTTATTAGATTTTAATAAATCCAGGGTATTTGGTTTTGAGATGAGTCATCTATTAAAAGATCCAGTATCTCTTGCTCCTGTATTATTGTATTTATTTCATAGGATTAGTATTTCTTTAGATGGTACTCCTTCTATTATTGTTTTAGATGAGGCATGGGCTTTAATAGATAATCCAGTTTTTGCTCCTAAAATAAAAGATTGGTTGAAAGTTTTAAGAAAGTTAAATACATTTGTAATTTTTGCTACTCAGAGTGTTGAAGATGCTAGTAAAAGTGCTATTAGTGATACTTTGGTACAGCAAACTGCTACTCAAATATTTTTACCTAATTTAAAGGCTACTAGTGCTTATAGAAATGTGTTTATGTTAACTGAGAGAGAATATACTTTAATAAAACATACTGATCCTAGTACTAGGTTTTTCCTGGTAAAACAGGGTGTTAGTGCAGTGATTGCTAGAATTAATTTAAGTGGACTTGAGGATATAATCAGTGTGTTATCAGGTAGGACAGAGACAGTGCTAATGTTGCATGATTTGATAAAAGAGGTAGGTGATGATCCAAATGTTTGGTTGCCTATATTTTATGAACGAGCGAAGTATGTATAAAAATTAATTATTGAATATTTTTAGTAAAAGAGTTGATTATGCTAAAGGCTAGTAAAAAGTTAATATGTATATTAATGTTATTTTTAATCAATATTAACTTTATGTATGCTAAGCCTGCTTTTGCAGTAGAAGCTGAAAGTGAAAAAGTAGCAGTATATAGGACAACATTGGCTAGTAATCCTCTTTGTGCTGCAATAAATGAACATACTAAATATATTGGAATTGCAGGATTTACTGCTGGTATTGCACTTATCATAGCAAGTATTCCAGTGTTTGCAACAGGGCATTGGATTATTGGTTTGATTATGGTGGGTTCAGCATTTGCATCTATTGCAGTAGCTATTACAAGAGCTACATCCTTTTTTGCTTGTAATTGGGCATTTGTACGTCATCCAGTTATGCGATTTGATGATTTTGATGTGAAGAATGCAAAAAAGATAACAACTGGGAATACTGGCGATATTAAAGCAGGTGATTATAAGGAGTGTGAGAAACCTGAAGGTGAGAGTTATCCTAAATGTGCTAATGACGATATAGGATTAGAAGAAGAATATTTTAGGTGTATTGCTACTAAAAAACGTGATGGTACTGATGCGTTTAATTTAAAAGCTGCTAAAGATAAAGAACCTACTTGTCACTCTAGAAAATTTAAGAAGGCAACCAAATATAGTTGGCCTAAAAATCGAGTATCTAGTTCATCCTATATAGAAGTTTGTTATCGTAACCCGATAGGTATTAGTAATCCATTTACTATGGTAAAGAATATAGGGCAAGCTATTTCTGGTGATATTGATGCTCTATTAAGGTCTGGAAGTTATCCAAGGGAAGCTGATTATGGTGATTCTCAAATAAAAAGAGCAAAATATGCTTTACAAGGATCTGTTGAGTGTAAGGTTTTACGAGCTGGTCAAGAAGAAACCATTCATACAATTACTTTTCGTGCAATAGAAAAAGCTGATAAGATTTGTGTACATGCTGTTAAGGGAGGGGGCGCACCTTTATGGCCTCATGCTGAAATTGGTTGTCATATGCGACCTGGTGGTCCACCAGCACCTATGTGTGATAAATCTGAAGCTATAAAGTCAGAAACTGGTAAGATTATAGATTATGATAATTCTAAGTGTTATAGTTGTTATATAGATGATGCATGTACAGGTAAGGTTGGTGCTTATGTTAAGTCTATTTTCCCTGTAACTTCTACAATAGTTGCTTGTATAAAAGGTTCATTGAATAACATATTGAACGGAACATGTAGTGCTGGTAGGGATAATAAGAGTCAAAAAGTTGGGTTTTTAAAAGTTGCTCAAGAAAAATTAAAAAAGGCTGTTATGGCAGTTTTAATATTAGCTCTAATATTATTTGCTATTAAAGCAGCTCTTGGTGGAATACAAAGTCCAGCTGAATTATATATGTTAGTAATTAAGTTTTCTTTAGTAGTGTATTTTACTCAGGGTAATGCAATGTCTCATTATTATGATCAGTTGGTAAAATTATCAATAGGTCTATCTGATATTGTGCTAAGTGCAGGAGGTACACAGAGTATATGTAATTATAAAGAGTCAGATTATGATGAAAAATATAAATATATAGCTCCATGGGATAGGCTGGACTGTAGAATACTATTTTATCTTGGGCAGCAATTAATTGGTGGGCCTGCTACTGTACTACTTGGATTATTCATAACAGCAGGTATGTTTTTTGCTACTATGTTATTTAATGTCAAAATGATGTTATGTTTGGTTGCAATTTTTGCCGTATTAATGTTGTTGTTTATTGTAATATGGTTAGTATATATATTTTTACTATCATTGATAGCCCTTACTATACTAATATTAATTTCTCCGCTTATGATTCCTATGGTATTATTTCAAGCTACGAAAGGGTTTTTTGATGGGTGGATTAGGCAGTTAATGGTTTATAGTTTATATCCTGTTATATTGTTCGGTTTTCTTGCGTTGCTATTTACTGTGTTTGATAATTTATATTTTGAGGATCTTGAGTTTGAAAGGCATGAAGTTACAATTATTGATGCTAAAAGAATTACTTTTAAATTAAAAAATCCAAATCAATGTGATGGTTCAAAATATGATTATAACTTGGCTTGTATGTTTGGGAATATGAAGTTTTTATCACAACCTGCATTTTTAGGGTTTAATGCTTATGCTCCTGATTTTAAACATGAAGCTGAGATGTTATGGACTAAACTCTTAATGATGGTGTTAATAGGGTTTTTATTTTATCATTTCTTATCTTCTATTTCTTATATTGCAGCTGAATTAGCAGGAGATCCAAGAGCTGGTCATGTTGGAGCATCGTTAAGTCCTAAAGCTATGATGGGTTCTGCAGTCAATCTTGCTGCTAAAGCACAGGGTGCTGGATTCAATAAGGCTAGGGATGCTATTAGTAATAAATTAGGAAATAATAAATCTGGAGGAGATGGAGGTAAGGATGAAATATCTTCTGGGTCTTCTAGATCATCTGGTGCGTCAGACAGTTCTTCGTGAGTATTTTGATAGTCGGTAAGAAGTAATAGAAGGAAACTTATAATGAAAATGTGTGTTTATTTAGTTTTTTAAAAGTTTGTAATATAGTGGGATATATTAAGTGCTATGTTGTTTATTAAAGTAAAAGAGCTGGTTTTATGATGAGAGTAATTTTAGTAATCAGTATTTTACTTTTATCAAGCTGTGGATACCATAAGTGTATCAAGCCGCAAGATATGTTATACGATGAATATTCAAATGTTGTAGCAGCTGGAATAAAAGATGGAGAAAAAGAACATATTACTTGGGTTAAATCAGATTTAATATTAGCTGGAAGAGAATCTTTAGATATTAGTGTAAGCACAGTAAATGTTAATTTTTGTAGTAATGACAAAAGAACAATAAATGTTTTTATTAATGGTAATGAAAAAAGTGGAGATAAAAAAAAGTTTTACTTGGGGTTTAATAATATAATGCCAAAAGATAAACTTAGCTTTAGAGTAGTGCCTGAGTTTGAGTTTACTGTTGATAAAGATATATGTGATAATAAAGATCCTAGAGTTTATGTTCAAAATAAGGATAAGTGTATGGATACTTATTTTGGAGAACGTCATTATATACCTTTTGGTAAACATAATGGTCAAATGAATAATATGATGTATTTGGAATATACTGATGGTGCATTAAAAAAGAAAGAAGAAAGAAAAGAAGAGGAAGAAAATTGGATTAATTTTCCATCTAGGATTTTATATGATATTAATTATAAGGTATATGATGAATTAGTTAGTAAAATAGATAATAAAATAACTGATGTAAGCAGTAGAGAGATAAATTCTGAAGAGATGTCCTTACTTTGTAAGAAAGATGATAACATAAAAAATACTGGTGATGACAGTAATGAAAGAAATATCGTAATAGAGAAATATAAGAGATTATATGATGCATATACTGTAAATATGTTGTGTGGGAATTTATGTGGTTTTCGTAATTACAAAAATGAAGAAAATGAAAAGAATTGTTTTGTTATTGAGAAAGCGAATTATATACCAACGCAACAAGATGTAAGTTCTTGTACTGATGGTACACAATGTAATGTAATAAAGAATAATATACAGTATACAGGGTTGCGTTTTGTATATCTATTATATGATAATGAGGACATAAATAACTTTCTTGAGTCTGATGGAGTCATAAAAAAATGGAAAGATGATGAAAATAAACCTAATGTTAATAGTGATAGTACTCTTAACAATGCTGTAGGGTTATTAACTGGTTATAATTATAAATTTTCAAAAGAAATTAAAAATGGTGGGCAAGATAAGGGGCTTTATTTAGAAATTCGACCACCAAAAGATGCTACGTTAAAAGGCAAATATACTATTGAAGCTATGAGAGATTGTAGTGGTTATGCTGAGGATAGTTTATATTATACAATATCTAAGGGTGTTCCTAATAGTAAACCAGGAGATTCAGGTACACATAAAATTGACTTTGCTAGTGATAAAAATATAACGGTAAGTTTAACAAAAGAAAATAAAGCAGGTGAATTGTATTTTGGTGTCAAAGATAATGGAGATGGATATAAAAATAACACTGGTTATTTTAATATAACAGTTGTGGCAAAGAAAAGGATACCTAAGATCATATCTTATATGGTAAATACTTTAAAAGATAGTTTATACAGGGGGTTGTATGGTACATCAGCTACTAATTCTGGATCTGTTCATTTAATATATGATAGCTTAATTAAAAATACACATTTTATTCAGATAGTAAAAGCATTATTAGTTTTGTATATATTAATAAATGCATTGTTTTATTTTGTTGGATTTGCTAAATCTTCTATTTTTGAACTACTAGTTATAACATTAAAAATAGGTATAGTAATGTATGTTATTGGTCCTAATAGTTGGGACTTTTTTCATAATCACTTATTTAAACTATTTACTGATGCTCCTATAGAACTAATTAATATCCTGACAGGTCAGGAATCTAAGAATAGTACAAGTTTTGCATTTTTAGATATGATGTTGTACAGATTCTCTTTATCTAGCAGCTGGCTGCAAATGTTGTCGTTATTTTTTACAGGACCAATAGGATGGGTGAGTGTAACTCTGATATTTTGGGGATTATGTGTTTTGTTTTTAACTATTGCTGGTGCAATTATCACCTACTTAATATCTATTGTTCTTATAGGATTATTGCTTAGTATAGCGCCATTTTTTATAATTTGTATTTTATTTAAACGTACAAAAGCAATTTTTGATGCATGGATAAAATCTTTAGTTCAAACTGTCATGCAACCTGTTATAATATTTGCATCTTTTGCACTACTAACAGAAACAATAGATAGTATAATACAGGCTATGTTTAATTTTGAATCATGTGATGCTTGTGTTATTAATCCTACAATTAATATAGGGATAATCAAGATAACTTTCTGTTTACTTGAATTTCTTCTTCCTTCTGGATTTTCTCCTCTTTCAACATTTTCTGATAATATGAGAGATTCAGTAAATGGTGACTCACTAATATTTATAGGATTACCAGCTCCTATTACTAAGATAATAGCATTTGTTATTATGGTAAATGCAACTAAGCATTTTGTTGGTTCTTCTGGTGAAATGTGTACATCAATTTTTGGATCATTTGCTAATTTATCTTCAGTTGCTGATAATGCAAAAGAAAGCCTTTTAGGGGTAGTTGGTATGGACAGAAATACTCGTATGCAAAGACAGAGATATAATGAGATGAATAGTCTAAATAATCAAAATAGTGATGGTGAACGTAAACGTAGTTCTTTTGCTGCTCCATTACCTGCAGAGGATGGTAATCGGTCATCACGTAGTGGTGTCTCAATTCCTGAAAGTCCTCCATCTAGTTTTGGTAAATAATATGAAGAATAGTATTATATTATTGATGCTGTGTTTTATAACTGGATGTGGGATCAATTGTATAGAAGGTAGTAAAGGTGTAAGTAGTACTTCAGTTAGTGTTGATGTTCCGCCTGTGGCAAAGGTTAGTATTATAACAAAGAAGGTAAAAGAGAAGAATGGAAAAGAAACTACCATAGATTATAGAAAGGTACATCCTAATTGGATTGATACTGGGATAAGAGTTAGTGAGAATCAAAAAATCAACTTAACAATTAATGGGTCTGTGAATCTGTGTCCTAAGGATTCTTTTAATCCACGAGAAATAATTGTACCGGCTATTTCATGTCAGTATGGCGTTCCTGATGATGAGTATCAAAATGAATCTACTTATTTTCATATAAGGAAGGTGTGTGGAGAAGCTTTTAAGAATCAGGTTAAGGATAATGCAAAACAAAAATTAATAGATAGTGTGATTTTTAAACGTGGTGTTACAGGAAATCAGGAACAATCTAAGAAACAACAACCTACGAAACAACAAGTAGATCAGATGATTTTTGCACCCGATGTTCATACTGTAAGCACATTTCGTCTTAATAAAGGTGATGTTTTTAGGGTTAATCTAGTTCCTAGAACAGTAAAAGTTAAAGGTTGTAGTAGTGCTGAGTTAAAAGGTTTAGGTATTATATATTATTCTGATAATGAAATATTTGAAGATGATCAATGTAGTAAACCTGTAAAAGCTGAATATATATGCAAGAATGGGATACAATCTTTTTCTATGAAGATAGGAGATGAACAGGCTTGTATAAATTTTACAGAAGGAGCAGGAGCAATAAATCGTCTACAAGGAACAGAAGTTTCCGCATTAGTTGATAATAGATATTCTCCTCGTGGAAATAAAATATTTTATACAAATGATAGCAAGAAAAATTGGATAGAAGCTCCTTTTATTTATGATGCTAGAACAGTTAAGAATCAGAAAAGTATTGATAAGTTAAAAGATCAATGTGAGATTATTAAAGAACTTAATAAGAAAAATATGATAAGTCATATAGTAAATACAAGTACTAGTGATGCTGATATTCTCAAATATTATAAAGAACAAAAAGAAAGAAATATCATAAAATCAGAAGTTACACAAGATACTATAGATGTTCTTAATAGTTTTACCACTTATGATATTAATTGTGTTTGTGGCACAGTGTGTAAATCTGATCAATCATTGTCACAACAAAGTAGAATATCTTCTATATTAACTCTTAATGAAGGTAGTAGTGAGTGTAGTGTTGCTAACAATTCAGATCAAGAATTTAAAAATGCAACAAAAGAGGATTTAGAGAAGAAAGACTGGACAAAGCAAGAATGGAAGAAAGATGTTAAAACAGAAATAATAGTAGGGTTGACAGCATATTTTAGATTATTTGATAATAGAGTAGATAGGAAAAGTAGAGAGCCATTGCATCGTTGTTTTCCTAGTGAGTCTAATTCACAAGGATTCAGATGTATTAGTGCTATTTTTGGAAAGAGTGTAGAAGAAAATAGCATAAAATCTAATGTTAACTATACTTATGGGTTTGATGAGCCTGTTGTATTAAAGTTTGGTATAATAGGTGGGTATAATCAATATGCAGGTTATTCTGGTGGATATAATATTCATGTAGAACGTATGTGTAATTTTGTAGATGGAAAGAAATTATACATGTACATAGGAAATACTCCTCCAACTATGTTGCCAGGTAGTAATAATACTGTTGAGCTTTTTGTTCCAAAGAAAGGTAAGGATGGTAAACAATCTACTTCTGGGACTGCGACGTATACAATAAATGATGATAACTCTCAAAAGAAATCCGGTACTATTTATTTAGGAGTAGATGTTCAAGGTTATGAAGATCAATTTGATTATCGAAGTATGCCAAGTGTTGAGTCAGATAATAAATATACTGTTGATTTTGCTATTAATAGGTGGAATCCTAACTTCTCTAAAGCATTTGTGATGATTAGAGATTTTCTTTTGAAAGTCTTGTATGGATTACCTGATAATCAAAAAGTTAGTAGTATATCTCAAGCAATGGATGTTGTTCGTACTACTAAATCAAAAGGGGCAGTACAACATATTTATACTAATCAGACTACTTCTGGAAAATTATGGAGAGGAGTGCAAGCATTATGTACTTTATATATCATTTTTACGGTATTGGGTTATGTTATAGGGGTTGTAAAATGTACTAAATATGATTTAGGAGTTCGTATTGCTAAAATAGCTGTAGTTGTTGGTTTACTAAGTCAAGATAGTTGGGAGCTTTTTAGTAGTCATTTCTTCTCTTTATTTGTGCAAGGTGTAAGTGATCTCATATCTACATTTAATGGAGAATTAGATGGAGATAATTCATTTGCATTTTTAGATCCAACTATAGGCGTTTTGTTAACAGGGGAAGTTTGGATTAGGTTCTTAACATTAATAATTACAGGTCCAATAGGATGGCTTGTATTTGCTATGATTATATGGGCTGTGTTTGTATTTTTTGTATGTATAATTGAAGCAGTTATAGCGTATTTATTTACTATTGTTGCTATTGCATTTTTGGCTACATTAGCTCCTATTTTTATAACTTTTCTTTTGTTTCAATTGACAAAAACATTATTTGACTCTTGGATAAAAATGTTAGTGAATTTTTCACTACAGCCTATAATTTTATTTGCTGCTCTTGCATTTTTAAATCAGGTAATGTTAACAGTACTGCATGATGTAACAGGATTTACTGTTTGTAATCAGTGTTTTATTGGACTAAGTCTTCCTGCAAGTGTTACTGAAAAAGGTGCTCCGCCTGATGTTTGTGTTATGCCTGTATTGTTACCAGTGGGTTATGCAAGTGAGTTATCTATAGATGATGCAGTTAGAGAATCAGATTCTAGAGATGGTAGAATTGGGTTTCTTGGTCTTCCTTTTGGAATTACGTCGGTTTTAATATTACTTATTACAGCAAATGCTATGAAGGCGTTTAGAGGGATGTCAGAAGCTATTTCTCAGTCTATTTCAGGAAGTGTTGCTGGTATCGGTGCTAGTTTGCATGCAGCAACTCAGTCTTTAGCGTCGATAGTAGGACTTGATCAAGAAACTCAAAGTATTATTAAAAATGCTATGGCCAATCGTAGGTCTACTGGCCAATCTGATGTTAATATTTCAAGTAGGGCTAATCCTAATCCTGTTAATGAAGGGGAATCATTAAATAAAGATGGTGATGATAGTAGTAATAGACCAGTTACTGGTGATCATGATAAATTAGGTAGTAGTAGTGTATCTTCAGGTGAAAACTTTGATAGTGATGAAAAACATCAAGTATCTTCAGGAAGTCGCTATGGTCCAGTTGATGATACGTTAATAAATTCAACTAAAGGTCAAGTGTTAGATACTGATTCTTCACATTATAAAGATAATGGTGATGGTGTAAAAGATACTTCTGGAAATGTAATGGATGATGGATCAACTAAGACTCGTGATAATGTACCTGATGAAGGTTCTACCACTAATAGGAATGATAGTACACAAGATAATATTGATGGTAAAACAGTAGAAGAAAGTGTTGCTACTGGAGATGGTGATATGCAAGGTAGTAATGATTCAGATATAGGTGATCGTGATGGAAGTAGTAGTGCTGAAGATAAAGTACCTACTGATAATGAAAATCAAAATGATAATGATAATGCACAACAAGATGGATCTAATGTAGAAGAAGAAAGTCATGCAGCTGATAGACATGATACTATAGATAGTGAGGATAGTACTGATGATACTTCTGATAGTAGTGTAAGTGAAGGAGAATCTGATGTTTCAGAGAGTGATGTAGAAAGTAGTGGTGATAATACTACTGAAGTTGGAAGTAATACTGACGATAAAACACCTGGTGATGATGATAATAAGGATGAAAGTGTACAACAAAATGAATCTGATCTAGGGGAGGAAAGTAATACAACTGACAGAACTGATACTATGGATAGTACTGATGATACTTCTGATAGTAGTGTAAGTGAAGGAGAATCTGATGTTTCAGAGAGTGATGTAGAAAGTAGTGGTGATAATACTACTGAAGTTGGAAGTAATACTGACGATAAAACACCTGGTGATGATGATAATAAAGATGAAAGTGTACAACAAAATGAATCTGATCTAGGGGAGGAAAGTAATACAACTGACAGAACTGATACTATGGATAGTACTGATGGTACTTCTGATAGTCCTGTAAGTGAAGGAGAAACGAATGGTTCAGGTAGTGATGTAGAAAGTAATACTTCAGAGAATGACTCAGATGATAAGAACCTTAATACTAATACTACTGTTGATGAAAATAATAATACAAATGATATGCAGGATGCAGAAAGTAAAGCATCAAGTGCTGTTGATGATTCATCTAGTGAAAGTGAAGGTGTTGGTAAGAAGAGAGGTAAACGTGATATTAATTTCTTAGATGGTCCTCAAAAAAGAAGACTATATATGGATGAATATTCTAGTGTGAAAGAAAAAATTGCCGGCCATCAATCAGCTATAGATGTGGAAACAGAATCTCATGAAAGATCACAGGTGAAAAGGCGTGGTAAGAAAAAGGATGAGTAACGGTTGGATGTTGTTATATGTATAATTTTATTAAAAATCATTTTATAAAATTATTGTTACTTTTATTGATGACTGCATGTGAATCAAATCAGCATCCGGTGCCTAGATGTGTACCAGCTGATGTATTTACTGAAGGCAGGACAACTTCTGTATCTGCATATTTTGATCCTACTTCTGAAAATTTTATGTCTGACAATAAGGCTTTAGGAAATTCTGTTGAAGATAATCAAGTAGTGCGGTGGAAATATACTGGATATGTAACAAATGGTCATCCGATTGTATTAAGGGCTGAAGGAATGTGGACTTCATGGGCCAAGAAAAGTAATAATGTAACTGAAGTTCAAAAAAATACTACAGATTATGGAGATGATGATGTAGATCGTTATAATGCTATCTTGGCAGTTGATAGAGTTTGTGGTCCTTATAAAAAAATAGAGAAGACGTTTTCTAATGGTACAAATCAATGTAAAGTATCATGTGAAATGATTTCCGGAGTTCAAGACAATTTAGAGACAGGAACATATGGTCCACCTTGTTGGTTTAGAAATGGTTATGGTGCGTACCTATTATTCAAAAGACCAGAAGATCCTGAACCAAATGAAACGATTACTAATATGAGATATCCAACTTCTCCTGTTATGCATATAGGATATAAACCATTAGAATTAGCAGGTACTCATGGTATTTCTACTAGTAGTAAGAAAATTAAGGATTCTTCTTGTAAAGATGTTGAATTAAAACCAGGATGGAAAATATATATAAAAATCTTGGATAGAAATTATTATGATAATGTTGGTGGGTATACAGTTACTTTTATTGATGGGATAAAAGCTGAACAAGAATTTTCTGCATTTGAATGGGTTAGAAAGGAAGTTAGAGGTAGGTTAGATAAAGCGGGAGAAGACCTTTTTAAAAATATAGTTAAGAATCCGGTATTTAAGAATTTTGTTTTTAGTTTATTAACTTTATTTTTAATATTTGGTTCACTTGCTTATATTCTAGGTATTGTTCGTACTCCGTTTGCTGATATTATTGTTAGGTTATTGAAAATATCTTTAATGTTATTGTTAATTTCTCCTAATAGTTGGGATTTCTTTTATAACCATTTACTTCGTTTATTCATTCATGGTACAGATCAAATTATTGCTATGATTAATAGCTATACAGGTGATTATAATCCTCAAGCACCATTTTCTTTTATGGATATAATGATTAGGGATAAGATTTTTTCTCCAGTGATTTGGAAAATAAAAATCAGAGCATTGATTGTTGCCAATTTTTCTTCAATATTTGCTGTATTGGTAATTGTTATTGCTGTTCTGATTTATATTGCATTGTGCATATATGGTTTTGTTATATATCTCACAGCGTTTGTTGGTATTACCTTTCTAGTAGGGTTAATGCCATTGTTATTGTTAGGTATTCTTTTTTCTCAATTTAAGAGCTTATTTGATGGTTGGTTAACACAATGTATAAGTTTCTCGTTGCAGGCAATATTAATATTTACTTTGATTTCATTATTTGGGACACTTATTATGAATTATTATTACCGTATTTTTGGATTTACGGTATGTTATAATGAATGGATGAAAGTAAAAATTTGTTTATTTGGTAGAGTTGGATGTTTAGTAGATAAAAGTTTATTTGGGTGGACTCCAGGTCAGATGTATGATCCAAAAGTTATTGGAATAACTTCAGATTTTAACGTTAGTGATAAGAAAGCTTCTAGTGATGATCCAGATGATATAAAAATGTCTGGTAATGCAAGATATAAGTTTACTGGTGGAGGTGGATATATTAGTGTTCCTCCTGATCACAAGTATAAGGATTTTAGGTATATAGATTATCCGTTCCTTGATCCAGATACTGAAAGTGATAGTAATCCACATGGTGTTAATGTTGCAAAAGATAGTCCTTTCAAAGAATTGTCGCATCTTGTTAATGCGCTACTAACTACTGATAAAAAATATATAGTTGCTAGGTTGGTTGCTGATATAAAGACTGAGTTAGAGAAATTGGTGAAAAATAAGACAATAACCTCTGATAGTCAAAATAAAGTATTGAAGATTATAGATGACAGAATTAAAAAAGATAAGGATGCTGGTAAAAGTGAATTGGATAAGTATGGTGATCAAAGTTTTAAGTCACAAATAATTAGATCTGTTATTGATAATGTTATCGATGGAGCTGCTATTACTCCTACTAGTCAAGAAAAATTAAATGAACAGTATGATTATGCTTTAATTCAAGGAATACGTGCTGGAGATTTAATTTTGTGGTCTGAAGTTGGTTCTTTATTCCTTGCTGCATTACTGATATGGCAAATGCGTGCTTTTGTACAAAGTGTTGCTGTATCTCTAGCAGGTGGTAGTATGATGTCACAAACTATTGCAAGTATGTATGAGGAAGGATTCCTAAAGACTTTTTCAAGTATTCCTGTTGTGGGTAAGGTATTTAAAACAATCGATGGAGGTTTAGATTCGTATAAATTATTAGTAGGTAACTATATAACGGAAACAGCACGTAGGCCTTTAAATATGTTACAGAAAGTTCCTGTGTTAGGACATGCTGTTAAATTTACTGGTAAAGTTGCTGGTGGATTGACATCTTCATATGGTGAATATGATAGAAGGCACAGTTCAAACTTTAAGCAGCTAAATTATGCTCGTGCTTTCATAGGAGCTCACCTAGGATTTTCTCCACTGAGTGCAATGAAATATTTAGGTGGGTATGCTGCTGGAAAAATGTTAGGTAGTAGGAGTGGTGGACTAATTCATAATATGGTTCAGGATCGTAAGGCTGCATTGGATAGTTTAAAGGCACATATATTGGGGCCTGAACAACATAAGCCTAGTCCTTATATACCGAAACAGAAAGAAGATGATTCTAATCCTTTTGTTAAAAATGATGCTAAAAATTTAGTAGGTGATTCTAGCTCTCCTGGTAGTAAAAATTATGAAGGGAATGTAAGAGGTGAGCCTCATTCTATTGCAAGAACTGATACTGGTAATGTGAGAGGTGATTCTTATGATACAAATTATGCTGGTAATGTAATAGGTGATGCTGCTGTTGCTAAAGGCTATGCTGGCGGCGTAGTAGGTAGTTCTGGTCCTATTACTAGGTTAGAATTACAAAATCAGCACTCTTTATTAGATGATGCTGGAAATGTACGTGTAGGTAAGGATAATTTAGCAGATGCTCTTGAAGCAAGGGAACAACTTAAAACAATGCGTGAAAATACTAAAGATGAAACTGCATTGATAAATATTAATTATGATATTGATAGGCTAGATAGTGCTTTACATAAGCATTTAGGTCATGATTTTGAGCAAGTAACGCAAGATTATGCTAATTCTCATATGGCTGTTCAACATTCCTCTGATTTATCAGCGACTGATTATTCTAGATTAAATATTGATGATATTTCTAGATTAGATGGTACAGCACAAATATCTAGTGCTTCTGTTCCAGATACAGGACAAGATATATTACATAGTAATGCTGCTGCACAATCAAGTATGCTAGATGTCGGGAGAGATGAGATATCTGATTTTATTTCTGCAAGTGCTTTAAAAGAGGAAACTATACCACACGAAGTAATAGAATTAAATGTTTTAGGAACAAGTTCTGGGCAGTCATTATCTAGTGAAACTGGTGTACATGTACAAGATGAAGTACAAGTTGATAGAAGCGAAGCAGTTACATCACCTAGTGATACTACACAACCAAGTGCGTTAGATGTAGAATTATCTGGAGATAGAGTATCTGAGATTAGTTCCACAGGTGTTTCACAAGGGGAAACTTCTCCTGAGCAGCAATTATCTAGTGAAGTTGGTGTATATGTACAAGATGGAGTACAAGTTGAGAGAAGCGAAGCAGTTACATCACCTAGTGATACTACACAACCAAGTGCATTAGATGTAGAATTACCTGGAGATGGATTATCTAATATTAGTTCCACAGGTGTTTCACAAGGGGAAACTTCTCCACAATCTGAAGAAATAGAATTAAATGTTTTAGGAGCAACTCCTGAGCAGCAATTATCTAGTGAAACTGGTGTACATGTACAAGATGAAGTACAAGTTGATAGAAGCGAAGCAGTTACATCACCTAGTGATACTACACAATCAAGTGCGTTAGATGTAGAATTACCTGGAGATGGATTATCTAATATTAGTTCCACAGGTGTTTCACAAGGGGAAACTTCTCCACAATCTGAAGAAATAGAATTAAATGTTTTGGGAGCAACTTCTGAGCAGCAATTATCTGATGAAGTTGGTGTATATGTACAAGATGGAGTACAAGTTGAGAGAAGCGAAGCAGTTACATCACCTAGTGATACTACACAACCAAGTACGTTAGATGTAGAATTATCTGGAGATGGATTATCTGATATTAGTTCTACAGGTGTTTCACAAGGGGAAACTTCTCCACAATCTGAAGAAATAGAATTGAATGTTTTAGGAGCAACTTCTGAGCAGCAATTATCTAGTGAAACTGGTGTACATGTACAAGATGAAGTACAAGTTGATAGAAGCGAAGCAGTTACATCACCTAGTGATACTACACAACCAAGTGCGTTAGATGTAGAATTATCTGGAGATGGATTATCTGATATTAGTTCTACAGGTGTTTCACAGGGGGAAACTTCTTCACAATCTGAAGATTTAGAGGCAATCTTTGATCAAACATTAATCAGTGAAAATGAATCGTATGCTAGTACTAGTGATCATGATAGAGAATCAGTAGCTAGTGATGAAAATGTGTTATTAGGACATGAAAATTTTGATAGCCTTCTTGATACAGATCCTTTATCTCATGATACACAAGAAAGTACTGATTTTATTGATGAGAAATCTAGTAATGAATTCGAAGAAAGTAAAGAGTTAGTTGATCATAAAGATACAATAGAAAGTATACCAGATGTAGATCACACTTCTGATGCGTTTGGGAAGGAACTGGATGTTCCTCAAACTTCAGATCAAGAATTAATTGATATGAATGCAGAAGGTAATTCTTCTGTTAATGTGCTATCTGATCAATATCAAGACACTGCTTCTGAATTATCTAGTTCAGAGAGTTCAGATGGTACTGAGTCAAGAGGTTCAGAAAGTGATGATCAAGTATTAGAACCTGAGTTACAGGCAAATACTTATTATGCTACTGATAATGAAGTTTTAGATGTGGCTTCTCTTGAATTAGGATTGCCTGGTGTTGCAGTAGGAAATGTAGAGCCTGTTCAAGAAGGTAGTGAAACAAAACCTGAAGCAGTTGAAGTGGAAGGTAATGAAAGTGAAGGTGTAGTAAATGTAACAGAAGAACACAGTGACAGTGCTGCTTCTAGTGAAAGTATTGATAAGGAAAGTAGTGAAGATAGTCAACTTGATCAAACATCAATGGAAGAACAAGATAAGGTAGGAGAATTTGAAAGAGATAGTAATGCTGAAGATACTAGTGTAGATAAAGAGGTTAGTGAAAAACCAGATATAGTAGAGCCTGCTCCGGAAGATAGTGGAACAAAACCTGAAGCAGTTGAAGTGGAAGGTAATGAAAGTGAAGGTGTAGTAAATGTAACAGAAGAACACAGTGACAGTGCTGCTTCTAGTGAAAGTATTGATAAGGAAAGTAGTGAAGATAGTCAACTTGATCAAACGTCAATGGAAGAACAAGATAAGGTAGAAGAATTTGAAAGAGATAGTAATGCTGAAGATACTAGTGTAGATAAAGAGGTTAGTGAAAAACCAGATATAGTAGAGCCTGCTCCGGAAGATAGTGGAACAAAACCTGAAGCAGTTGAAGTGGAAGGTAATGAAAGTGAAGGTGTAGTAAATGTAACAGAAGAACACAGTGACAGTGCTGCTTCTAGTGAAAGTATTGATAAGGAAAGTAGTGAAGATAGTCAACTTGATCAAACATCAATGGAAGAACAAGATAAGGTAGGAGAATCTGAAAGAGATAGTAATGCTGAAGATGCTAGTATAGATGGTAAAGAAGTTAGTGGAAAACCAGATATAGTAGAACCTGCTCAAGAAGGTAGTGAAACAAAACCTGAAGCAGTTGAAGTGGAAAGTAATGAAAGTGAAGGTGTAGTAAGTGTAACAGAAGAACACAGTGACAGTGCTGCTTCTAGTGGAAATATTGATAAGGAAAGTAGTGAAGATAGTCAACTTGATCAAACATCAATGGAAGAACAAGATAAGGTAGGAGAATCTGAAAGAGATAGTAATGCTGAAGATGCTAGTGTAGATAAAGAGGTTAGTGGAAAACCAGATATAGTAGAACCTGCTCAAGAAGGTAGTGAAACAAAACCTGAAGCAGTTGAAGTGGAAAGTAATGAAAGTGAAGGTGTAGTAGATGTAACAGAAGAACACAGTGACAGTGCTGCTTCTAGTGAAAGTATTGATAAGGAAAGTAGTGAAGATAGTCAACTTGATCAAACATCAATGGAAGAACAAGATAAGGTAGGAGAATCTGAAAGAGATAGTAATGCTGAAGATACTAGTGTAGATAAAGAGGTTAGTGAAAAACCAGATATAGTAGAGCCTGCTCAAGAAGGTAGCACAGAAGAAGAATCTACAAGTGTACTAGATGAAGATAGTAAACGTGATGTGGAAGAATCTGAAGAAGAGGGACATGATACTTCTTCTGATGAAGGTACAGAAGTTGATGAAGTAGATAGTGATGGTGATAGTGCAGATGTGGAAAAAGGATCTAATGATACATTAGAGAATGATTTGGAAGCAGAAGAGTCTAAGGTGGAATTAACAGAAGAGCTTGCAGTTAAAGATATGCCTGAGGAGTCAGTAACTGAAGGGCATGGAATGAAAAAAGCTTCTGTTGTTACTGATGATATGTCAGAGGGATTAGCTGCTGTCCATCAAGTTGATAGTGGTAAGGAATTCAAGTTGCAAGAAAAAATGGGTCTAGAAGGTGCACAGTCTATTCATATTCCTAAGTCGTTAAAATCTGAAGAAAAGGATGCTGTAAGTAAGAAAAGTAGTACGGCTAAGAAAACAGAGTCTACAGATAGTAAAGATAATGCTAAAGAGAAAAAAGGTACATCAACATCTAATAAAACAAAGAAAACTTCTTTACCAAAAATTATGTCTGGTGTTAAAATTTTAGTAAATCAATATGCAAAACAGATATCTACAGGGCTATCAGAATCTTTTGATAAATTCTTTGAAGATACTGAATCTAAGAAACGTGGTAAAAGAAAACTTTCAAAAGAAGATATTGAATCTATGGTAAGAGATCTTGAACAATTACTTGTATCTTTAAAAGATAAAAAATCAAAGCTTACTGATCCTAGTGAGATAGCAAACATAGAAGATGATATAAGAAAATTAGAAAGTACAATAAAATCCATTTTAGATAATCAATGATTGCATATAATTTTTTTATATTAATTGTGTAGCTTTAGGTAGTTGGATGTTAATACGAAAAGTAATTGTTTAAGTATCAATGGATATGTAATATTTTGTTTTGACGTATATATGAGAAAGTGGTTAGTTATACTGGATATTAAAATTTATCATTATAAAATTACAATAAAAGAATAGAAAATTTAGTTCATAGTAATTTGTTAGGTAGTGATATAGTATTTTTATTATGTTAAGCTAAGCATAAAGCAATAATGTATTTTTCAAATAATGATTTATAATATTATTAGTCTGTAAATGCTTTTGTTTGTTGTTTATGTTATTTTTTTATTTTTAATGTGTGAAGTATATATACATTATTATCGTAGTTGTATAAATATAAGGTATATATTTGGGCTAAACAATGGATAGTTAAATTATTATGTGAATAAAAAAATTATTTTTTATATTAATTGTTAATCAATAAAATTTAGATCATTATGTTTAATGAATCTTTAAAATAGTTTTTCTATTGATAAAATATCTATGCAACTGACTTTTTGTAAAAGGTAAGAGACTGTTTTAAAAATTCATGTAATTATATATGTGAGTAAATTGTATTAAATGCAGTGTTGCAATTGCCTATTAAGATAATCGGGAGAATTTAATAAGAATATTACTTATTAAATTTTTGTATTGATTATTGCTTAATAAGATTTAGATCATAATATTTATTTATATTTAAGAGTATTTTTCTATTTATAAAATGTTTGATTACTGGCTTTATAGTAAATAAAAACTCATTTGATATTTGATATATTATAAATTGTTGGTGATTTTTTTGGTTATAATAAGTCTCTATTTTGCAGTAATAATTGTGTAGTTTAGTTGTACTGTGTGTAATTTATGAGATTAATATCAAATAAGTATATAATTAGAAACTATGGTAGTCTTATGGTGTTTTACAATAGTAAATAAGTATATATTGAATTATTACTGAACGTGTTTCTGAAGATAAGTTATTATATAAGGTGGTTTTTTAAGTTTTCACTTCTATTAGTGTGATATTGTTACAATTATACTGCTTGTAGTTGTCTATAGAATATGGTAGATAGTCTGAGTCAAATCTTACTGGAACATCAAATTCATAATCTGCGAATATTTCTATTCCATCCTTTGGTGCTATATCAAATTTTATTTGTCCATTAGATAAATTAACAGAGAATCCATTATTTTTGATAGAATCGTTATAATAAATTTTTACTGTGTTTATTACTGGCTTTGTAATTGTACGTATATATGAGAATTGGTCAACTTTGTATGTTTTGACTAACTGAAAAGTTGTTTGATGATTATCTCCTATACCAATTTTTTGTTGTATTGCTTTGTAATCCGCCCAATCTTTAAACCGAAATCCAATCGCTTTGCCTTTATGAATGTAAAAAAAATTGATTAGTTTTAATAATTCTTCTTCTGATTTTACACTATACATTATGTTATACTTATTGCGTGGATATGATATATTGATTTTGCGGTATTCATAACCGTTATTTGTTTCTATAATACTTGTTGTAAATTCTGGACCGCCAGTTGATCCATAAGAAATATCTTCTGGGAATCTTGTTTCATAAAATGTCATTGATGTTACCATAGAATATGTTTGTTTATTGTAATGGTTTAAGTAGGTATTTTAATCTTAGGTGATTATAATATTGGGTAGCTAGAAATATGGACGGCTTTGTGTCCTATATTTAGTATACATCCGAATTATATCACATAAGCATCAATTATGTAATCATAATATAAAAGTGTGTACATATATATTGTTTAATATAAAATATTGAGTTGTCGTTCAGTCAATATCAGTATATTTAAGGTCTCTAAACTTAAAAAATATTGTGTTTCTGAATGTTGTTAGTTATAAATTGTAGAATTGTATAAGTGATTACAATAGGTTGGTTAGGTATTAAACTTTTGTATATTACAAATTGATATGCTTACTATATGCATTATGTGATATTCTTAATTAAGGAAATACATTTTTAAAGTATAAAATTGTAAGTAGCATTACAGCCTAAGTTTTAGTAAATTGTATTAAGATACGTTTATTTTCTTATTTCAAAGTTTATATAATAATTATATATGTTTTTGTAGTATTTATAAATCTATACGTGCTTATGTAATCTAGCTAGTATACATTTGAAATATAAGTTTGAGTATTTATTACTAATTTGTAGTAAAACTTTTAAGAAGTAGAGTACTTACTGATGTGTTTATATTGTTAGTTATATTTAAATATTGTATTGTTGTGGTTATTTATTAATCTAGCTAAGAAATTATCAATTTAAAAGTATAAAGTTGTGATTATAGTAAAGTATGAAATGGATTATCAGTTGTATATTTGTGTTTTCAGCAGAGCTGTATTATTAATTATTATAAGTCTAAGATGATATGTTTTATATTAAACTAGAAAAATTAATTTTGTAACTGGTAAATATACATTTCAGAATAACATAAAATGTAAACTACTATAGCTTCATTCTGAAAAATTAATTGAATGAGACTTCTTAGTAGTAACTTGTGTTATGTTGATATACCAGTTGATCCAAATCCATGAATGCCACGTTTTGTGGTATTAGCTTCAAGATCTTCGACAAGATTCCATGATATGCGAGTAACAGGAGCTATTACCATTTGTGCTATCCTATCTCCATAATTAATAGTATATGCCTCATTTCCTAAGTTAATTAAGATTACCATGATTTCTCCACGGTAATCAGCATCTATTGTACCTGGAGTATTAAGTACAGTTATACCAAATTTTAGAGCTAGACCAGATCTTGGCCTAATTTGAGCTTCATATCCATCTGGTACAGAAATTGCAATACCGGTCTTTATACACTCTCTGCATCCTGGCTTTAACACTATGCTTGATACAACTGCTGAACATAAATCCATACCAGAACTTTGTTCTGTTGCATAAAACGGTAGAGGAAGATCACTGTTATTTAATTTTATGATCTTAATAGATACGCCACTACTAATATAATTACTCCATATTTTTTTCAGTAATTTTAATTAGTTTTTTGTATTAGTCAATAATGTTATTTATTACTATGGATTGTAAAAAGACTTATTATTGTCTTATATTACATGTGTAGAATATTTGCTAACACATTTTACCAGTAGCATGAATTTTTTTATCTTATAGTTTTTATTAAAAATGGATATTCTATCGTTAATAATATATGGTTATTATGATATATAGTTATTATGTTATTTTATTGAAATACATATACAAATAATCTTGATAGTACATTATTAGATATTGTATATAGCATATCTATGTTTATAGCATTTGTTGAATAATGGTAAATTTCTTGGTTATAAAGTAATTAGTATTGAGATATTGATATGAAAGATATGTAATTCTGTTTTCCTATTTTGATAATAGCTATACTTTTTTGGAATATACTAAAAAGTAAGCTCTAGTAGTGTTCAATGTTGAATATTGTATATAAATTTATTTTATAGCATTTGTTGAATAATGGTAAATTTCTTGGTTATAAAGTAATTAGTATTGAGATATTAATATGAAAGATATGTAATGCTGTTTTCCTATTTTGATAATAGCTATACTTTTTATGGAATATACTAAAAAGTAAGCTCTAGTAGTGTTCAATGTTGAATATTGTATATAAATTTATTTTATAGCATTTGTTGAATAATGGTAAATTTCTTGGTTATAAAGTAATTAGTATTGAGATATTGATATGAAAGATATGTAATTCTGTTTTCCTATTTTGATAATGTCTATGCTTTTTTGGAATATACTAAAAAGTAAGCTCTAGTAATGTTCAGTGTTGAATATTGTATATAAATTTATTTTATAGCATTTGTTGAATAATGGTGAATTTCTTGGTTATAAAGTAATTAGTATTGAGATATTTAGTATGAAATGTATATGGTTCTATACTTTATCTTAATAGTGGGTTATTTTATTATGAAATTTAGAAAAATAAAACCTTGCAAGCTATTGTGTAAGTAATACTTAGATTTTTGGCTTTGGATAAAAAAAATTTTAATGTAAGAAATTTGTATTATTATTATTTCAATAAGTTACTTACTCTAATATAAGTCAATGTAAAAAATGCCAATAATTTCTATAATATTCTATATAGGATTATATTGTTCTTTATATTGCCTAAGTTGTCTAGGTACATTAAATGTTACGCTTTCCTGTACAATCTCTAAATCTGATAACTTAACCTTCATGTGTTGTTTTAGAAAATCTATGACTTGTTGTACTAGTATATCTGGAGCTGATGCGCCTGCTGTTATGCCAATTTTTGTTATATCATTTAATAGGTTTAAATCAATTTCTTTGTAAGAATCTATTAAAAAAGCTTGAGTCTGTATTCCGGCTAATTCCTTAAGACGGTTTGAGTTTGAACTATTTTTACTTCCTAATATAAATACTATATCTACTAGCTCAGCTAAACGTTTAGTGGTGGTTTGTCTATTTTGAGTGGCATAACATATATCTTTTAAATCTGGTCCTTTTATATTTGGAAATTTCTTCTTCAACTTGTCGATTATTACTTTTGTATCGTCTACACTTAAAGTTGTTTGAGTGACGTATGCAAGCTTATCTGGGTCAAATATTTCTATCTTATCTATGTCATTTAAATTTTGTACTATAATTACTGGAGTGCTTATTTGTCCTACAGTACCTTCTACTTCTCTATGTCCTTTATGACCTATTAAGATGACTTGATATCCTGACTTATCATATAACTGAACTTCTTTATGCACCTTGTTTACTAATGGACATGTTGCATCTATAACTTCCAGGTCTCGTAATTCTGCTAGTTGTTTTATGGATTTTGAAACCCCATGTGCGCTATATATTAATACTGACCCATCTTGAGCTTGATCTACTTTATCTATGAAGATTACTCCCATGGTTTTTAAAGTTTCTACGATGTATTTGTTATGTACAATCTCATGTAGTACATATATTGTTTTAGTATCTTTATAATACTCTATTGCTAATTTTACTATTTCTATAGCTCTTGAAACACCAGCACAAAACCCTCTTGGTCTTGCTAAAATGACTTCTACTTCTTTTTGTAGGTCTGTGTATATTGCATTATGCATAACTTTTATCAACTAAATGCAACAATATTGATTGTATTGTTCTGTATGTAGTATGTCAATTTATATTTATCGTATAGAATTTTACTAATTCATGATAGTATCAAAGTGATAAAAACTTTAGTATGGTAGTTTTTTTAAGTATATTTAAAAATATTATAAGTTTATTTATGTAATGTTACATTTTAATATAATCAAGCTTAGTTTAATTAAATAGTTTTTAGTATACTTAGTTTGAATATTAGACACATGATTTATTAATTTTCAGAATATTTTTTATACATCTGTATGTGTGTTAAGATAGAGTAATTGATTATTTATCTTATTAATTTTCTATGAGTTTATAGTATGGAAGTAGGTAATAAGCTGAATGCTATTAGATGCTAAAAACACATAGAATAAAATTATTAAACTTAAAAAACTTTCTTTATTGAGTTAATATAACCCTTAAATATTTATCTTATATAGTTAGAGGTTATCTTATTTATATGAAATATAGTATTAAATGTATTTATAATTCTAGATAGTTTAGTTAGTGGATAATTTGCTGCTTGTTTAATTGTTGAAATATTAGTTCATAAAAAATTTTAAATATTCTTTAATTGCTGCCGGATTTGGTGCATTTAGACCAAATCTTCTTCCTGCTAGATAATGTTATTGATTTGAGAAAAATAATTACATCAGTTAGCATAATTCTTAAGTATGTATTTTAGTATAATTGTCTGTTATTTTGTTTATGGGTTAGATAAATATTAAAAACATATAACTATTTTGAATAATTTGGGATTTGTTAACTTATAAAAAATTTATACAGTTTTTTCCTGTATTAAATTAACAAAATCTTCTAATATGTACTTTGTATCATTAGGTCCTGGACTGCCTTCAGGATGATACTGTACTGAAATAATGGGATAATTTTCTACTTTAATACCTTCAATTGTGTTATCAAACAGAGATGTGTGAGTTATTTGTATGTTTGAAGATAATGAGTTTTCATCTATGGTAAATCCGTGGTTCTGACTAGTAATTTCTATGTTATTGAGCATTTTATTATATACTGGATGGTTACTTCCTCTATGTCCAAATAACATTTTTTTAACTTGTGCACCTAATGCTAGTGCAATTAGTTGGTGCCCTAGACAGATTCCTAATGTTGGTACCTTTAATTCTATTATACTTCTAATTTGTTGTATAGTATGTTCAGAAATTGCAGATGGATCTCCTGGACCATTTGATAATACTATGCCATCTGGATTGAATGATAATATTTTATCTATTAAATTAAATTCATGACCTGGTACTATATGTACTTTGCATCCTATATTAGATAAAGCATTTAATATACTGGACTTTACTCCAAAATTAATAACTACTATGTTGTATAAGGTCTTGTACTTTGGTTCTTGATTGTAATCACTTATAAAAGCTTGTGAAATTGATTGACAATGATTTACATAATTGTATTGAGATGCTGTATTTTGTAACTCTTTTAGATTTAATGAATTCATGTCATGGAAATGATGTATAATTCCATTTTGTGATCCATAGTTTCTTAAGTGACGTGTTAATGCTCTAGTATCGATTTCAGATATTCCAGTTATTTTATTTTCTATCATCCAATTTTCTAAGTTTGAGTAAGAACTTGAATGGGAATCTTCTGATATTGTTTTCACAACAATTCCATGTGCTAGTACTTGAGTGTTTTCAAAGTCTTCTTTATTTATTCCAATGTTGCCAATGTGAGGAAAAGTAAATGTGATTATTTGGCCTGCAAATGATGGATCTGTTATAGTATGTTGATATCCTGTCATTGAAGTAGTAAAACATACTTCCCCTACAGCATTAGATTTGTTTCCTATAGATTTTCCAAGGAAATATTTTCCATCAGATAGCATTAGGATAGCGTTTAAATAGTTTTTTATTTGAGACATTATTTATGTATAGAGTTAATAGATTTTGCAAATTATATAACAAATTCTTTTTGATTTAACTATATAATTATCATTTATGAATAGTATTTTGTAAAATAAGTTTTTTGTGATTCAATTATTATAGTTGAGATTTCCCTATATTATTAGTAACATGAGAGTTAATTATATAATAAAATCTAAGTTTTTTTGTTAAGAGTAAACCTTAATCGGTATGTCTGGTGTAATGTAGTCTGTATTTGATGATAATGAGAAAAATGCTATTGTTTTTGAGATCTTTTTCTTAAATGAGTAATCAGATGTAAGTGTATAGTTTTACCTGTTTTAATTTTAATATATAAGAAAAAAATCACATATTATGTAGTATATAATAGAAATTTAAGTTTTCTGAGATTAAAAGTAGCTCTATAGATATGATTATCTTATTATTAGAACACTTGTTGTTTTAATGGTATTAATGAATACGAAAATTGCCGTTGTTATATTATACGTTTTATTTAGTGAGTAAATAGAATATATATCACAATATATTGATTCTTAAGCTTTAAATTTAACATGTGAGAAATAGGTTATATGCTGTATAATCATGTACAAATAAAGGTATGAAATTTTTCTATGTTAAAAGTAGCTATAGTTGGGTTGCCTAATGTTGGTAAGTCTACTATTTTTAATAGGTTGGTAAAAAAAAGAAGTGCTATAGTTAGTAATGTACCTAACTTGACTAGAGATAGAAGAGAGGGAAGTGCTGATTTATGTGGTTTAAAATTTAAGGTTATTGACACAGGTGGTGTAGATTATCGGATTAAACTATCTGTTTTAATATTGGATCAAGTAAAATTAGCTATAGAAGCTTGCGATGTAATATTTTTTGTTGTTGACGCAAGAGTTGAAAGAGATATTAAGAATATAGAGTTTGCAAAATATTTGAGAAAAAATACTCATAAACCTATAATTTTGATTGCAAATAAATGTGAAAGTAGAAAAAAGTGTTCTGAGGTGGATTACTTAGAGTATTTTAATTTTATAGGTCCGATTTATATATCTGCAGAACACAACTTAGGTATGGTAGATTTATATGATGCTTTGATTCCATTTATTCCAGAAAGTAATGTAGAAAATTTCACTTCTTCTTATATTAAAATATCTATTGTAGGTAGGCCAAATGCTGGGAAATCAACATTTGTTAATAGATTGGTTGGTGAAGATAGAATGATTGTTAGTTCTGAGCCTGGTACTACTCGTGATGCTGTTGATATAGAATATGAATATCAAGATCAGAAGTTTATTTTGATTGATACTGCTGGTATGCGTAAAAAGGCAAAAATTACTGAAAATATAGAAGTAACTTCTGTGTATAAAAGTATAGAGTCGATTAATAGATCGGATATAATAATTTTAATGATAGATTCTGTGTGTGGTATGGAACAGCAGGATTTATCAATTGCTGAGCTTGTAATACAGAAAGGTAAAGCGATCATCATTGCATTAAATAAATGGGATGTAATTTCTAAGGAACATAGATTGGGGTTATTAAGAGATATCCGTAATTATAATAAATTAAGTTTTGATGTACCAATAATAGAAATTTCTGCTCTTAAAAATATTAACTGTAATATGGTTCTTGAAAAGAGTATAGAGCTATATAAATATTTAACAATGCGTATCTCAACTCCTATGTTGAATAAGTGGTTACGACTTGCTGTAGATCATCATAGACCACCATTATTTAATGGTAAAACAGTTAAATTAAAATATATTACACAGATTAAAGTTATGCCTCCAACTTTTGCTATAGTTATTAATGGTTTGTATGGTATAGATTTAACATATCAACAGTATTTAATGAATAGTTTAAGGAAATATTTTTCTATTGATGGAATTCCCATTAGAATGAATTTTAAAAAGAATAAAAACCCATATGATGTTAATTATTAATATGTGTTATTTTAAAGGAATAGGTAAGGTAAATTTTATAGTGACTATTTGCATTTAGAATGATTGTATTGGTAAGATATATTATTTTATTAGTAATATAATTTAGATTTTGCAATATTACGGGATAAGTTTTTTTAGCTTGTTAAAGTTAACGAATATTTTTCAATATCATTGATATATTGTTTGTAATTAATCACATATATAACAGTAATACTTGATATCCTATATATTAGTAGGGAATTACTGTGATGTAAGATAGTAACAGTATTGCTTAGTATGTATCTGTCTTGATATGTTATTTTGTTAGTAATATAATTTAGATTTTGCAATATTACGGGATAAGTCTTTTTAGATTGTTAAAATTAATAAATATTTTTCAATATCATTAATATATTGTTTGTAATTAATCACATATATAACAGTAATACTTGATATCCTATATATTAGTAGAGAATTACTGTGATGTAAGATAGTAACAGTATTGCCTAGTATGTATCTGTCTTGATATGTTATTTTGTTAGTAATATAATTTAGATTTTGCAATATTACGGGATAAGTCTTTTTAGATTGTTAAAATTAATAAATATTTTTCAATATCATTAATGTATCGTTTGTAGTCAATCACATATATAACAGTAATACTTGATATTCTATATATTAGTGGAGAATTACTGTGATGTAAGATAGTAACAGTATTGCCTAGTATGTATCTGTCTTGATATGTTAATGATCATTATTAAATATAAAATGTTATAAGTTAGTAATATATAAATGAGCTATATAAGGTAAATGGGTATTGGATTATTTGATATTACTAGATGATTTTCTGTATATTATGAAATGTAATCTTATTACTAATACAAAATGAGATTTTTAGGGAAATAATTGATATTTATGAAATTTGCTTATTATGAGGTAATTTTAATTATTGTGAAAATCTATTAGCATTATATATAGTGTGTTTTAAAAGTATTATATAATTGGTTGATAAAGTACTTTATCCATTTAATGAATATCTATTGTTTTTTATTTAGAAGAATAGTAAATTTAAGTAATGTTACTATAATGTGTTAAGTTTTTTGGGTAATATACTTTATCTTAATCATTATTATCTAAGTAATTTTATTAATTAAGTCTTGGCAGAGTTATTGTGTGTATTATACTTGCAATACCATAACCTAATTTTCGTATTAATAATATAGTTATACTGAGCATAGTACTTATTATACATTATATGTGCTTTAGTGAAAATATAATAATTAAGTCTTTGTATTTCTTTTAAGATTAATTTTTTTAATTTCTGATACTACATTATTTTATATTAAATTTGCTTGAAAATTATCTGTGAATAACTACTTAGTTACTTGTATCAATTAATGAAATGCCTGTCATTTCTTCTGGTTGTTTTATATTAAGGATTTCTAAAATTGTTGGTGCCACGTCAGATAATCTGCCATTTTTTAATTTGATTTTTTTAGGGTAATTACATACTACAAATGGCACTGGATTTAATGTATGTGCTGTATAAGGCATATTATTTTGTACATCAAACATTTCTTCTGCATTTCCATGATCAGCAGTAATGACCAATATATAATTAGTATTATGTATACATTTTAGTATTTTGCCTAAACATTGATCAAGAGTTGTTATAGCTTTCTTTGTTGCTTCTATATTTCCAGTGTGGCCTACCATATCTGCATTTGCGTAATTTATAATAATTAAAGAGTATTTCTGTAAGTTGATTTTTTTGATAAGTGTATCAGTAATCTCATATGCAGACATTTCTGGTACTAAGTCATATGTTGTTACAGAAGGTGAAGGTATAATAATCCTTTCTTCATTTTCAAATACTTCTTCTCTGCCACCATTAAAGAAGAAAGTTACATGTGCATATTTTTCTGTTTCTGCTATTCTTAATTGATGTAATTGTTGATTAGATATAATTTCTCCAAGTGTGTTACTTATTTTTTTATTAGGAAATAAGCAAGGGATATTGAGTTCATTAGAGTATTTTATCATTCCTATTGTGTTTTTTAGTGTGATATGATTAGTGTTTTGATCTTCTGTAATCATCTTGAGGATTTGTATAACTCTATCACTTCTAAAATTTGTCATGATAAATCCATCTGTTGGATTCATTCCCTGATAATTGCCAATTACACAGGGTATGATAAACTCATCTGTAATTCCAGCATTGTAATTATCTTGAACTGCTGATATAGGGTCTTCATAACGTTTACCATGTCCAAATGCTATTGAGTTATATGCTTTTGTTGTGCGATCTAATCTGTTATCGCGGTCCATAGAGTAATATCTACCACTTATTGTTGCAATGCTAACATTGCTGAGGTCTTTAATGTGAGAGCATAAGATATTGATATATTTTAACGCTGATATTGGTGGGGTATCACGTCCATCTAGGAATATGTGAATAACTACTTGGATTTTTAGATAAGATAATGCATCAATAATATCTAGCATATGTGATAGGGAAGAGTGTATTCCTCCATCAGATAGTAATCCTGCTATATGACATATGCCATTGTTCCTTTTTATTTGTTCTGTAAATTCTAATAAATGGGTATTTTTTCTTATATTTTTTATTTCTTCATTAATTCTACATAAATCCTGTAGGACAATTCTGCCACTACCTAGGCTAATATGACCAACTTCTGAATTTCCGATTTGTCTATCTGGTAATCCCACATCTGGTCCATGGGTAACTATATTGCTTTGTGGGTATTGTGAAATTATACTATCCCAATATGGTGTATCTGCTTGTGCAATGGCATTGAATTGGCTGTTTTTATTGTTACCCCACCCATCTAATATACACAAGATTACAGAATGATTAGTCATAATTTATGGTAGAACTTGGACTATGATTACTATATCACATTAGTTAAGACATAGTAGAGATATTTTTTTCAATTTTTAATATTGAAGTATAACAATAAGTATAATTATTTGTACAGTATTATATAGATAAATGAAGATATTGAATTTTATTTACCGAATTATATACATTATTGTGTAATTGCTTTTATTCATAGTGATGTTGTTTTGTCATAAAAATTTTTATATACAAGTTATTATTTTTTCTATCTTGAAATACAAAGATATGTATAAATTTTTACAAAGTAACGTGTATAAAGTTTGAATATATTAAGTTTTTTTGTAATAAAATTATCATTCTTGTATATGTGAGAATACAAAAATAATATATTATATAATTTTGCAAATATTAATGTAAAACTTGAGGATATTAAGTTTTCCTACTAAAAAGCTATGTTTATTGATTAATAATAATTATTATTAACAGAACAGTCTAATGTTATTTATTATTAAGTTGTAATGTGAGTTAGTATTTTGTGGATTGGTGTTATTAAAAAATTGGTGATTAATTTAAGAATATTCAATTTTTATTATAAGTTAAATTAAAAGTGTTTTATAACTCATTGATAATATACATAATATTTTATTCTATTTTAGATGTATCTTGTTTTATATTTTAAATAATACTGTTCTATATATAATATAAAAATTGGTATACATTTGTTGGTTATAATTAGGGTTCATGTTGTTATTTCTAATGATTTATTTAAAATACTTTGATATGTTATTGGCTTGTTAAATGTAAAAGTAGTTGATTTCTTTGTTTAAGTAATATACTTAGTTTAGTAATATAACATTTTATTATATAAGCACATGATAAACCCTAATATTGTATGTTTACTTGTTTTTATATCTTGTTTTTCAATAGCAGCATTGGCAGATGAAACACTGCAAAAGCAGGGTGAGGTAATTCAAGAAACTAATAGTAATTTAAATGATGGTGTAAACATTAGCAGTGATTTTTATATTGGGAAGATGCATACTATTTCTTTGAAAATGCAGAGAGGTGTAATACCTGTTATTCTAGGTGATAGAATTATATTTTTAGGTAAGGATTATTTTCTGTATTCTGTGAGTAAGCAGAATCTAGATAAATATTACTGGAAATTAGATTTTTCAAAATATGGTAAGTTATATAGGGCTAGTATATTATATTCTCAAAATATGGTAATATATGCAGTAGATGATAATGTTTATGGAATTGATGCTGATACTGGAGAAATAAAATGGCAAAAAACCTTGAGAAGTGTCATAGCAGGTGCTCCTATTGTGGTTCATGATAGTTTGATAGTTGTTACAATAGATAATTATCTATATTCTTTTAATTTAAGTGATGGTTCGTTATTGTGGAGTGGTCAAGAATCAATACCTGAAGTAAAGAGTTATTACTCTTTTTCTAGAGTATCATCTGGAGATATTGTGGTCTTATCTTTTTCTAATGGGAAAATTATTGCATTTAATTCTACCAATGGGCTAAAGATATGGGAAATCAGTGTATCTGATAGTACAAATAATAATATTGCTTTTGTTGGTGGAGCTTCTTTAAGTGCAAGTGAGCAGGATGTTATTGTTATAGATAAATTTCGTAATATATCAAGTATTGATATTCAATCCGGTAAGAAGAAATGGTCAAAAGACTTAAATATTCAAGGAATTTCTGGAATTAAAGAGAACTATATAGTTGCTATTATTGATGATAAGCTTATTTCATTAGATATTAGTACAGGAGAGTTTTTATGGCAGTATGACTTATTACAGTATAAAAAGCCAAAAATTCAATGGAATGTTCCTGTTATAATTGATAATAATGTTTTGGTAATGGGAAGTAATGGTTGTGTTATATTAGTAGACTCTAAATCTGGAGCCTTAAAATCAGTAAATTATATATTACCATCATCTTATTATGTACCAATATTTCTCAATTCTTCAGTGTACATTATTACAAGTAAGGATAAGGTAGTTATTTTTGATAAAAAAGTATAGGAAGAAGTGTATGCAAAATTATGATATAGTAGTTATTGGTGGAGGACCTGGAGGGTATAAGTGTGCGATTAGGAGTGCTCAGCTTGGTTTAAAGGTTGCATGTGTAGATAAAAATGAGATCCTAGGTGGTACTTGTTTAAGAGTTGGTTGTATTCCTTCAAAAGCTTTATTACATTTTTCTCATGAGTATTATCACATCAAAAATCATCTAGATGAAGTTGGAATAACTTGTAATAGTTTGAGTTTCAATTTAGATAAAATTATGTCCTTTAAAAATAAGAATATTACTGAATTAAGTAATGGGATTAATTATTTGTTTGCTAGTAATAAAATTGATAGGTTATGTGGTGTTGGTAAAATAAGATCTATAAACTCTAACAATTTTGATATTACAGTTACTGGAAATAATGGTGAAGAGAAAATAACTGCTAAATATGTTGTTATTGCTACTGGATCTGAAGTTGCAAGTTTTCCTGGTATTGAGATTGATGAAAAGAATGTTGTATCTTCTACAGCTGCTTTATCATTTAAAGAAGTTCCTAAAAAATTGGTAGTTGTTGGTGCTGGAGCTATAGGATTAGAAATGTCCTCTGTATGGAGTAGGTTTGGTTCTGAAGTTACAGTGGTTGAGTTTTTTGATAAAATTGCTCCTAGTATGGATATAGATATAAGTAAAGCACTACTTGCTAGTTTGAAAAAGCAAGGAATTAATTTTAAATTATCAACGAAAGTCACCTCTATAGATAAAAGTTCAGATAATTTAACAATACATCTTGAATCTGTAAAAGATGGAAAATCTGAAATTATAGAAGCAGAAAAGGTTCTTATATCTATTGGGCGTATGCCATATACTGATGGATTGATTGACCAAAATTGCATAGAATGTGATTCTAGAGGGTTTATTAAGGTTAACAATAAATATGAAACTAATATACCAGGGATTTTTGCTATTGGTGATGTAATTGGTGGAGCAATGCTTGCTCATAAAGCAGAAGAGGAAGGGATTGCTGTAGCAGAATTGATTGCTGGAAACATTCCTCATGTAGATTATGATATTATTCCATCTGTTATATATACACATCCTGCTGTTGCATCTATTGGTAAAACAGAAGAGAGTTTAAAAAATATTAATTATGCATACAATGTGGGTAAATCTAATTTTTCTGCAAATAGTAGGTCAAAAATTACAAATAATGGAGAAGGATTTGTTAAAGTTCTTACTTCTAAAGAAAATAATGCAATACTAGGTGTACATATAATTGGCGCATATGCTGATACTATCATTAATGAAGCAGCTATTGCTATGGCTTATCGTGCATCATCGGAAGATGTGTTTCGTATTTCCCATTCTCATCCAGATGTAAATGAAGCATTTAAGGATGCATGTGAGGCAGCGTATTTGAAATAAATAAGTGTTTTAATTTAGGTATGTTTTATGTTACAGAAACTCTTAGGTTTGCAGCTGCAGCATAAAATAGCATGTTTCATAATATTATTAGCTGTTATTTGGATTACTATTGGGGTGTTTAGGAAAAATGATGTTCATCATAATGATATAAATGATATAATAAATACTTCTAATAATGGTGTTGCTAATGTTCAGATAGTAAATTCTCATGCTCAAGAAAAAGTAGTATATTTATCTTTAATGGCAGAAGTAGAAGCTTTTCGTTCCGTAAATATTATGCCAGAGGTTAGTGGTAAAGTTTTAGATATATTAGTGAGAGATGGTGATTATGTACAAAAAGGTGATATTTTAGTCAAAGTAGAAAAATATGAGAAATTAGCACAACTTAAACAAGCTCAAGCTTTATTAAAACAAAGAGAGCTTGAATATAAAGCATCTCAATCTTTAAACGAATCTGGGTATAGATCTGAAATAAATGATGCATTATCATTTGCTGCTTTGGAATCAGCAAGGGCAGATGTAAAGAAAGCAGAAATTAATTTAGATAATACTGATATAAAAGCTCCATTTGCAGGCTTTATAGATAAAATTAATGTACAAACTGGTGGTTTAGTATCTAATAGTTCAGGGTTGCCTATTGTACAGTTAGTTGACTTTGCAAAAATAAAGATAGTTACTTATGTTCCAGAAAAATATATTAGCAGATTAAAAGTAGGTGATATGTGTAGTATCTCTATGATAAAAGATAAGGAGATAGAAGTTCCTATTGTTTTTATTAGTAAAGTAATAAATCGTCACACAAGAACTTACCGAGTTGAGATGTTATTAGATAATAGTGATACTAAGATCTTAGTTGAAGGTGCTGTATATTCCATAAAGGTTCCTGTAGGAAAATATCAAGCTCATAAAATCTCTTCTTCTGCTTTAGATTTGCAAAATAATGGGGATTTAGGGATAAAAATTATTGTTGATAATAAAGTGAAATTTATACCTGTTGAAATTATTGATACTGAATATAATGGTGATGTTTGGGTTAGTAATATTCCTGATACACTTGATATAATTACTTTAGGGCACGAATATGTATTAGATAATGCGTATATTAAGTATGTGTCATAATTTATATAGTTACATGTTTTTTGAAAAACTTCTTGCATGTTTTTAAAATTGTTAAATAGTAAGTAGCTGGAGTAGCTGGAGTAGCTGGAGTAGCTGGAGTAGCTGGAGTAGCTGGAGATATTATACTAGTATTGGAAAAAAAATTATGTTGCAGGTTACTAGTTCATACTCTACACTGTATAAGGTTTATTTTTTGAATTAAATATAGTGGCAACAAAAGAAGGTATAATTGAAGCTGAAGGTATTGTAGTTAAGTTATTACGTGATGCAACTTTTATGGTAAAGCTTAACGATAATTGTGAGATAATAGCTCATGCTTCAGGTAAAATAAGAAAAAGTAAGATACGTATTTTAATGCATGATAGAGTATTGGTTGAGGTTAGTACTTATGGTCTTAGTAAAGGTAATGTGGGTAAAGGTAGGATTATTAGACGATTAAAGATTACAGATGTTTAAGTTTGATAACTTAATATTAGCTTCTTCATCAAAACAAAGGTTATGCTTATTAAATCAGCTTGGAGTACTTCCAGGTGAGATAGTAATTCCGAATATAGATGAGAGTCCTTTAAAAAAAGAATTACCAAAAATTTATTCTATGCGTGTAGCTAAAGAGAAGGTAATTAAGGTAAGTCTTTTATATCCTAAAAAGTTTATATTAGGTGCAGATACTGTTGTATGTTGTGGTAGGAAGATATTACCAAAAGCAGAAACTGAAGATCAAGCATTTGAAATTTTGGAATTAATATCAGGTCGTAGACATAGGGTATATACATCTGTTTATTTATATGCTCCTAGTAAGAAATTGCATTATAGAAGTGTCATGACAGTAGTTAAGATTAAACGTTTATCTGTCAAAGAAATAAATTCTTATATATTATCTGGAGAATGGAAGGGAAAAGCTGGAGCATGCAATATACAGGGTAATGCTGGTAAATTTGTAATATCGATTAATGGGTCATACTCTTCTGTGATAGGATTACCATTATATGAGACTTATTCTATTTTGAGTCAATATTTTCCTATATAGTTGTAAACATTTGTAATATTAATAATGTAAAGTACATAATATTGATATATTAATAATTAATTTATAGTATTTACACATGCTAATTGTATACGTTATTCATTTGGATAATGGTATCTAAATAAAGTGAGTTAAGAAAGCTAATTGATCAGAGTTCAAGTGATAGTTTATAACTTCGTGTTAAATTACTAATGTTACGATATACTTGCCAATAAAGATTGTATAGATCATCTTATAGGTATATGAAGTTTTTTTTAATATTCTTTACATGTCAAATACTTTATATAAGTCTATTCTTATGAAGAACATAGATGAAATTAGCATGATATTTTTTTGTATATGTGTTTTGCTATACATACTCAATGTATTAGTGATGATTGATAGAATATTGTATGCATAATATCTTATGAAGAGTACGCTTTTTTATTGATATTATTAATATGTGTTGATTTCTAGATTATCATGATTATTGGGTTTTAGTCATGATTCTGGGTATGATTCTAAAAAATCTGAGTTTTACAGGAGATTATGGTAATTATTTAGTATAGATTTAAGTGTTTTAAATTTTTATAGAGCTAATATACCAAGATGATATTGTGTTATTGTTGATAGAGATTGTCATATATATAGTGATATTATAAATAGTTATAAAAATACATTAGTAATCAAGATAGTGTAGATTATGAAATATTTATATTAGTAAATGAATGTTGAAAAAATCTTGTCTAATATACAGGATTTTAGTAAATGATAGGTGATGTAGTGAATTATTTAAATATTATCACTTTTTGTAGAGTGGATATGTTTTACTACATTTTTTTACTGATAATATGTGAATTATTGTATAAATGCATCATATGTATTATTGGGATTATAAATATTTGATATTGGAAAACAAGTTTCCAAAAATCTTATCTTTTTTTTATGTAAATATAATGAATCTAATTTATAGTTTTGTTAATTGTTATCACTTCTTTGAATATGCTGAAGTTATATAGCTTTGTATTATTGTAATTGTTACAATACTTATTTGTTAAGAAAGATTATATGTGGTTTTCTTGTAATTGATTTTAATAGCATATTGATCTTGTATTATGTTTATTTTATTGATTTGGATTTTTAATATTCTACATGTCGTTAAGTTAAAAACATATATTAAGATAAGTGTTGTACTATAGATTGTAATGTGTTTTTTTGTACTTGTGTGATGTTAGAAGATGTAAAAAATATATGGTGTTTCTGTATGTATAAATTACTTCAATTATTTAGTGGTTTATTATATAAATTTATAATTCAATTATTTATTGATTTTATAGTGCCTATTATATGCTTAATGGATTGATAGTGTAGCAAGAATCTATATATTAATTACATCATACTGATTTACTGATGTAGTTTTTAATAAATAATTTAATGATAAAGTTCTTGCTAATAGTGTTAGCTCTTGCTATGATTGAGCTCATTTGAGGTCTAATCTTATTAGATGACTTCTATATTGTTAGTTTCGTTGTAGGATTATTTTTCAAATGATATTTCACACATGATATAGCATAATGGTCCTGTGTTGTTTCGCAGGTTATTTCATGGAGGAGTAACTATTATGAGATTAGGAGAATAAGATGGTTGATTTGCCAAAATTTACAATGCGAGATTTAGTAGAGTGTGGTGTTCACTTTGGTCATAAAACAAGTAGATGGAATCCAAAAATGGCTCCTTATATATATGGGGTACATAACGATATTCATATTATTAATTTACAAAGTACTGTATTTTTACTTAAGAATGCATTGAGTGCTTTATATGATATAGTACTTAAAAGAGGTAGGGTATTATTTATTGGAACTAAAGTTCAAGCTTCTGCAATTATTGCTGATGAGGCTACACGTTGTGGACAGTATTATATAAATAATAGGTGGTTAGGAGGTATGTTGACAAATTGGGAAACTATTTCTTTGTCAATAAAGAAACTTAGAGAATATGAAAAGTTATTACAAAATGTAGATAATCAGTTTACAAAAAAGGAATTATTACTTTTTGAGAAAAAACGTGCAAAGCTTGATAGATCTATAGGTGGTATTTGTAATATGGGGGGATTACCTCATGTGATTTTTGTTATTGATACAAATAAGGAACGTATTGCTATTAGGGAAGCAAATAAGTTGAACATTCCTGTTATAGCAGTCTTAGATACTAATTCTGATCCTACTGGTATAGATTATCCTATTCCTGGTAATGATGATGCTGTACGTTCAATAGATTTCTTCTGTAAGATTATATCAGACACTATATTAGAGGCAATACGCTCTGATTTAGCTAAGTCTGGTATTAATGTTGATGGTATTAAGGATTTTTCTGTAGAAAGGAGAGAAGATTTTTTAAAGATGAATAAAGATAATAAGAGTAATAAAAGTAATACTATTAATGCTGATGAAAATATTAAAGAAAGTGATCTTATAGGAGGAAGTAATAATGAAGGTTGATATCAATGCGATAAAAGAGTTAAGAGATCTTACTGGTGCTGGTGTTGGAGATTGTAAGGACGCATTAACCTCTTGTAATGGTGATATAGAAAAAGCAAAAACTTATTTAAGAGAACAAGGTATTGCAAAAGCTTATAAGAAATCCAATAAGGATGTGTCAGATGGTTTAGTAGCTATTTGTATAGATGGAAATAAAGGTGCTATTTTAGAAGTGAATTCAGAAACTGATTTTGTAGCACGAAATGAGAAGTTTCAGAAGTTAGTATTAAATTTAGCTTTTTTAGCTAATCAGTATGGGATTGAAAATATAGAAGACTTTCTTAAATGTGAATATGCTAATAATACTAATATTAATGATGAAATAATGAGTAATATTGCAGTAATAGGTGAAAATATTCATTTAAATAAAATAGGCTGTTTGTCTGTTAGTAGTGGTGTAGTATGTGGATATATTCACAATCCTATAGTTGATAATTTAGGAAAAGTGGGTGCAATAGTTGCTTTAGAATCTAATTGTGATGTTGAAAAGTTAAAAATATTTGCAAGACAAATTGCTATGCATATTGTTGCAACAAAACCCGAAGCTTTATCTTTGGATGTTTTAGATCAAAATGTTATAGATAAGGAACGTGATATTATAAAAAAACAGGTTGAACAATTAAATAAACCGGCATCAGTTTTAGAAAAGATAATAGATGGTAGAATGGCTAAATTTTATCAGGAAGTGGTGTTAATGAATCAAATGTTTATTATGGATAGTCAATTTACAGTTTCTGAGTTAATAAAAAAGAAAGAAGAGGAATTAGGCTCTAGTATTAATATTGTAGATTATAAGCTATTTATTATTAATAAGTAGATAATAATATAGATCTGGTTATTAATATACTTTAGTATATATTAAGTAGTTTTGTTTTTTTACAATCTAGTATGTTCATATAGGTCAAACTTGACTTTTTAGTTGAAACAATCTGGTATTTGCTATACCCTATGTTGTTGAAGTTAATATGACTTGTTCTATATAGCTTATTTGTACTGTATAGAGTATTATCAATTTGTTATAGTAGGTTTGTGTTATATGGTTTGTAAGTATATATTAAGTGTTTTGTGTAGTGTAGTTAATTTATAGTAATAGTGTTTGTTCAATAAATATTTTATACTAGCTTGCCAGTTGTTAAGTAAATAATTATTAAGTTAGTAATTACACTAATTTCATAACTAATATATAGTTATAAGTTTCCTAAGATTATATATAGAAGAGAAAATGGATATCACACCGATTATTTGTCCTGATAAAAATGTAATTACTGGTTATGGTGAAGGTAAGTTTTTTGTGAATGATAATGTATATTTAGGATCTCATATTATTTTTCCAAATAAGATTATTCCTTACTTAAATCTTAGTATTTTTAATTTGAACAGTATCATTGAATTATTGGATGAGACGATAAAGATTGTTTTGGTTGGTACGGGCAAAGATCATATCTTTGTACCTAATGAAATAAAAAACTATTTCTTTGAATTTGGTTTTAATCTTGAACATATGTCTACTGGAGCAGTTTGTCGTACATATAATGTTTTGTTATATGAAGGTAGAAATATTTGTGCAGCTTTAATATCGTTATAAGTTGTTATGTTTGAGATTATTAGTGAGTATTATTTTATTAATGGTATGATAGCCATAGTAATAGTGAGTCTGGTTACAGGTTCGCTTGGTTCATTTATGATATGGAAAAACCTTTCTTATCTAGGGGATAGCATTTCTCATGCATCTCTCTTGGGTGTTGCTTTGTCTATATTGCTAAATGTTAATATATCTGCTGGGATATTATGTACTTCTGTAATTTTTGCGTTTTTACTATCTTATGGTATTAGTAAGGTTCACTCTATAGATACAGTGTTAAGTATTGTAACTAATGTGACCATGTCTTTGGGAATGATATTATTATCTTTTTTTCCCTCTGCAAACAATAATATTATACATTCTCTATTTGGAGATATGCTTATGTTAACGAATAGGGATCTAGTAATAATGTTTAGTGTAGCAATAGTAGTTATTGTTCTTATTATATATAGGTGGAAATATTGGTTAATCATGTCAATAAGTAATGATTTATCAGCATCTGAAGGCTTAAATATGGGATTAATAAAATTGGAGTTTTTAGTAATATTGTCTATTTTTATTGCTTTTGCAGCGCAATTAGTTGGGGTGTTATTAATTACTGCATTTTTAGTCATTCCAGCAGCAGCAGCTAGGTTTATATCAAAAACTCCATTACAAATGATCATTATATCTACAGTTATTTCTGTATTCTCTGGTATCATTGGGCTGTTATTATCTGAAAAGTTTGATATTTTTCCTGGTCCTATAGTAATTATGGTATCATTTATCTTTCTATTGTGTATGTATTCTGTAGGTAAGTTAGTTAATTAGTATTAGATTCAATATATTTAAAATAAATACTTAATTTTTTAAATTATATATTAAATATCTTTAATTATTGTAAGAATATTTAATAAATTTCAATTAATTTTTTAGAAAGAATGATTGCTAATAACTGTAGATAAGTTTATTCTATATAATGCTTGATCTGTCAGGGACATTATTAGTAATTAGAGGTTTATATTACATAGGTATGTGTTTTTTAAGAAAAAGTGTGATTAATAGAATTACTTTAATTATTTTTTATAAGTATTTGTTTTTCTTTTATGATAAATATCCGATACATGTAAGATTATTTATTAGTATTATTTTTTTGTTATACACTAATAATATATAAAAAATAATAATTATAGTTACGATATTAAAAAAATATGCTACAATAAATATAATATTGCATAAACAAGGAATATTATGCCACTTTTAAAGAATACAGCTCGTACAGCTGGTGTAGTAGGCAGCTTTGCATGTTTAATCTTTGTTGGAAATGTATTAATGCGATATTTTTGCAATAAAAATAGCAATGCTGTAATTGCTGTAATGTCATTCTTAAGTGTTGGCATTGTAATGTTTTTTTCAATATATGGTAGTAATAAAGACCCATTAACATTTACAAAATTCAAGGTATACGGGATATTATTGGCCAGTGCTTTAATAATGTTCTGTATTACTAATATAATATTGAGGAAAGAGTCTGTTGAGTATAATCAACTAAAGAAGCAAAAACAGTCTATACATGCTTTGGAAGTTAAGATAATTAATTTAAAGATACGGTTAAGTGCTATAAAAAGAGAAACAGAACTGCATTTTAGTGGTTTTGCTTCTAATGATCAGATTTGTACTGATATACAAAAGGAGTGCTTATTACCGCGTAATATGCAGTATTATGATTACTATGCTTCTTATCGTGTAATAAATTTAATAATATTTAGTATAGCATTGTTAATTTTTTTATCTCAATCGTTTCATAGTGCAATGTTTGAGATGTCTGATTTAACAGATTTGTTTTTATATGGTGTTATGGTATCATGTTTGTTAATTATGTTTCTTATTGATCAATTATTACTTTGTGATGTTAAGAATGAATTGAAGATTAGTGAACAAGATTATCCAGAAATTAAGAAGTCTTTAAATGATAAATTTGTGGAGATAGATAAGCAATATTGCAAATTAGTTAAAGAGATTTCAGATTATAATATGTTAAGTAGTACAAAAATCACTGAAGCTAATGTTGAAAAATTAGAAAAATGCAAGAGTAAGATATTAAGTATTTTGAATCAGGTTTAGAAGATTGTTGGTTTAAAATTGTATTTTAAGAATAATGTTTATTGTTTACAGTAAAATGTAAGTTTATTGTAAATCTAAATTTTATTTGAATTACCTAACATGTAGTATATGGTAAAATAAACATTTACTTAAGATTTTAATTTAATAAATTATTAACTTTGTATTGTAAGTATTATATTGAATTTAGAATATTAGATTATAATTATTACGTTTTTTTTAAACTACATAGTAGTCAATTTGAATATATGGATTTGTTATTTACTTTTTATCATACATGATGTATAAGGATATCACCAAGCTGTTATGTTTCCATTTAATAATTAATGTTTGTTAGTTTTTAGATGATTTATTAATAATTCTATTAATAATGTAATTTTGTTATTAAAAGGTAGTTAATTGATAAAATATACTTGTATAAGTAAGATGTAGCTTCTATAATGGTAACTTTGTGTTAAATGCTTTAAGTCATTTTTATTATAGTTATTGAAAGGGTAATTATGAGTAACGATGAAAACAAAAAATCTGGATTTCAGAAGAAAGTTAAAAGACGAGATTTTTTAGGATTAACTACCTTATCTATGGCAGGTATTGGTTTGTTGTCTTCGGTATACCCTTTAATAAAATTTCTAAGTCCTTCTGCAGAGGTGATAGCTAAGTCTACTGTCGAAGTAAATTTGTCTGATATTAAGGAAGGAAAAACTAAGGTTGTAAAGTGGCAAGGTAAGCCTGTTTTTATACGTAAGCGTACTATGCAAGAAATCGAAGAGGCTCGTGCTGCTAATATAAGTGATTTACGGGATCCACAATCTGATCAAGAACGTACACATTCAGGACGGGAACAGTGGTTAATTATGGTTGGTATCTGTACTCATCTTGGTTGTGTTCCAGTTGAAGTTGAGGATGGGAAAAAAGGATGGTATTGTCCATGTCATGGTTCTAAATATGATACATCTGGAAGGATTGTTAGTGGGCCTGCTCCTTTAAATCTTCCTGTACCTGATTATTATTTTTCTGGGAAAGATGTTATTGTAATAGGTGCAAAGGGAGTTGATGTTGCATAAGTTTATAGAGTAAGAGGTTATTGATGTCTGGACATAATAACATGGAAAAACAAGAAGGAAGTGGTATTTTATCGTGGATAGAATATAGATTGCCAATTTGTGCTTTTTTAAAGGGGTTAGCTTCTTACCAAGTTCCAAAAAATTTAAATTATGCATGGAATTTTGGTTCATTAGCTGGTATTGCACTAATATTACAGATTATTACAGGGATATTTTTAGCAATGCATTATACACCTCATGTTGCACATGCGTTTGATAGTGTAGAAAGAATAATGCGTGATGTTAATTATGGTTGGTTAATACGTTACACTCATGCTGTTGGGGCTTCATTTTTCTTTATAGTTGTATATATACATATATTGCGTGGTTTGTATTACGGTTCTTATAAGAGTCCACGTGAATTGGTCTGGTTTGTTGGAATATTTATATTTTTTGCGATGATGGCTACGGCATTTATGGGATATGTATTGCCATGGGGTCAAATGAGCTTTTGGGGTGCTACTGTAATTACTAATTTATTTTCTGTAATACCTTTAGTTGGTGACAATGTTGTACAATGGCTATGGGGTGGTTTTTCTGTAGATAATCCAACTTTAAATAGGTTTTTTGCATTGCATTATTTATTGCCCTTTATTATTTTAATGCTTGCTTCATTACATGTTATAGCACTACATAGGTTTGGGTCAGGTAATCCAAGTGGAATTGAAGTAAAATCTAGTAAAGATACTATTCCTATTTATCCTTATTTTATTGTAAAAGACTGTATAACATTTGGTATATTCTTTTTATTATTATTTTTATTTGTATTTTATATTCCAAATTATTTAGGCCATCCTGATAATTATATTGAAGCTGATCCTATGGTGACACCAGCTCATATAGTGCCTGAATGGTATTTTTTACCATTTTATGCTATGTTGAGATCTATCCCAAACAAATTATTGGGTGTAGTTACGATGATTAGTTCTATAGCAGTATGGTTTTTATTACCTGTGTTAGATAGGTCTAAAATTAAAAGTGGTGCTTATCGTCCAGTTTTCAGAATATTTTATTGGTTATTTATTGCAAATTTTTGCTTATTAACTTGGCTTGGTGGACAAGAGGTTAAAGAACCATTTGTAACGTTTAGTAGACTATCTACCTTGTATTATTTTTCCTATTTTGTTATTATCTTACCTATATTGTCTAAATATGAGAAATCAGTTGTCCTTCCAAATACACTAAGTGATACAGTTTCGGAGATGAAATAATGTTACTGCGTTTTATACTCATAATATTTTCTTTATATATTTCACCTGCTTATGCTACAGATGAATTTCATCCTGCATCTCCTAAGAACATTAATTGGAAGTTTAGTGGTGTATTTGGTTCATTTGATAAACCATCTATTCAACGTGGTTACCAAGTTTATAAAGAAGTTTGTTCATCTTGTCATTCTATGAAAAGGATAGCTTTTCGTAATTTACGTGATGTTGGGTTTTCAGAAGATGAAGTGAAAACTATTGCTAAATCATATAACGTTATAGACGGACCAAATGAATCTGGTGAGATGTTTGAACGTCCAGGTATTCCATCGGATTATTTTGTCTCTCCTTTCCCTAATAAGGAAGCTGCTGTAGCTGCTAATGGTGGTGCTTTTCCTGTTGATCTGTCCTTAATAATTAAGGCAAGACATAATGGTGCTAATTATGTATATTCATTGTTAGTTGGATATGAAAGTAATACTGCTGATGAAAGTGGCTTATATAGTAATCCTTATTTTGCTACTGGAAAAATATCTATGCCTCCACCTCTCTCTGATCATTTAGTGCAGTATATAGATGGCACAGATTCTACATTGCAGAATATGGCATATGATGTAGTTAATTTTCTGCAATGGGCTGCTGAACCTGAAATGGAAGTACGTAAGAAACTTGGGATTAAAGTTATTACATTTTTATTAGTGATTACTATTTTTGTATTTTTTGTAAATAAAAGGCTATGGAAATCGCTTTATAAAGATAAATAGGATTATATTTATATGTTTTCTACTTCAGTGTTTTTCTTATTAATTTTTATTAATATTGTATATAGCTGTGTTGATTTAAGTGATATTCTAATAATGTATTGAGATAAATAATATAATTAAGGTTTGCGTAGGTATGTTGTAGTTTTTTATACTAAGGAAACTTCACTTCTGCTAATAATTATGTGAATAGTTGTATAACTATATAAGAGTTTCTAATAGGAAATAATTGATGGTTTTTATTTGTATGTAATTTTAGTTCTCAATGTTTTTATTGAATGTTGAAAGAGTATTGATAATATTACTTTTTTAAATGATGGTTTTGGAAGTTTTTAATAAGGAGGCATTAATGTTATAAAATAAAAGTAGAATATAATTTTTTTTGAGAGATATGATGTTACTTAACATTGAGAATAAGTAAGGTATTATGGAAATATGGTATATTTTAATAAAGTGTTTATTGATTAATTGTAAGGGTATATTTAATTAAATTTAGTTTGAAATTTTTAATCATGTCATTTTAGTATTTTTTCCTAATTCTATCACTTAGGTGGATAAGGTTACTTAATAAAATAAATTATAGAAATTATTTGACTTATTATTATTTCATAGTTAGCATGTAGCTTATCTTTATGTTAAGATATGGTGTGTTCTTATGAAATTTACTTGGGTTGCCTCTGCGTTGGCTTCTATTTTTGTATTATATGTAAATAATACATTTGCAGTTGATGTATTAAGTCAGGGGAATCAGTTGAGTTATGATCAAGATAAAAGTCAGGGTGATGTAACTAGTAAAGTAGGGGTTGAATGGCAAAATGTAAAAGATACAAGGTATAGTTCTATTAGTTATGCACCTAAGTCAATAGGTCGTGCAGTAGTGAGTGGCCAAGCTATATCTTACATTTGGAGTTCATTAGGTAAGTTAGAAGATAATGTACAAGATAAGTTAGAAGGTAATGTAAAAGATATATCCATTAATTATGATACATCTGGAATAACTTATGATGCTTTATTACGTGTAGGAGCTGAAATACGTTCAAGTAGTTCTGGTATTAAATATGGTGTAGATTTTCAAGTAGCTGTTCCTAATGTTCGAGGAAAGTATTTTGGGAAAAAAGCAGCTGTGAATAGAGGATCGAAAATATTTGCTGCGACACCTTATGGTGATTTTTCAGTAGGATATCAGGAAGGTGTAGAATCTATTATGAGATTGGATGCATCTAGTATAGTTGCTGGTGATGATAGTCATGGTTGGACACATCATATAAGAGGTGTTTTAGCTGAGGAGAAAAATTCTCTTGGGTATTTGATGTATCCGTTCCTTTTTTTTGGAGGATTGTATAGTGAAACTGTTTTTAGAAACAATGATAATGCAGTATTTGATGATCCATATAGACAAGGTAAGGATTTTGTGAATAATTTGCCATTGCGGTTATCCTATATGTCACCTAGCTATATGGGTTTTAGGTTCGGGGTTAGTTATTCACCTAAAGGTTATGAATTCAATCTTTTTGATAAAAAGTTCAATAATTTTGAGAAGTTTAGTGAATTAAAAAGTGGATTTAATAATACTGGTAGTGCTCAAAGTATTGTATATCCAGTTACTAGTGGGATGATGAAAATGAACCAAAATGGGAATGGTGTTCCACAATTTGCTTCTGTGCTTCAAAATCCAGGTGGTAGTAATGTTTTTTTTGGTGCAAAATATGAGCATATATTAAGTGGTAGTGTTGCTTGTGATTATGATTTTAGTAATGGGGCAAGGTTTAATGTAGCAATAGTAGGTGAGTATGCTCATCCTAGGTTATATTCTAATATAAAAGGTTATGATATTTATCCAAAAAGTCATTCTCTTCAAGGATTATCTATTGGGTCAGTGATTAGTTCTGGTAATTTTAGTTTTGCTGCTGCCTCTGGTTATTTGGGTAAATCTGGTTTTGTAGAAAAATACTATTATAAAGATAAAGAATATCCATTATATGAAAGATCTAATACCTACTATTGGGATATAGCTTTAGGATATAGGTATAATGCTTATTATATTAGTGCTGCATATTTTGAAAGCAATAGAAGTGGTAATGTGTTACGTGATATAGGTTTAGGTTTTGAGTATAATTTATTAAAAGACTTAAATAAGATGAAATGTAAGTTATTTGGTAATTATCATTATTATGATTTTTCACAAACTGCTATTACTGATAAGGTGGTTTATAATCATGAGGTTGCTGTATATAGTGCTCAAGCTCAAACAGAATTGCAAAAACTCGGTTATAATACTAGAGAAAAAAGTGAAAAATTAAAAAGTGGTTCTGGTAATATATTTTTAGTTGGTGTAAAACTGGAGTTTTAAAATTTATTTGTTGTTTTTATTTTTGTTGATTTACTTTTGATGAATAGTGTTAGGTTCATCTGATTTTTTCTTATTTATTGCTAAATGTAGGTTATATTACCGTAAGTCATAATTATTTATATTGTATCTTGTCAGTATGGTATTATTTTGTAATTGATTTTATATAGTATCTGTATTAGCATTTAGTTTTATCTTACTTAACATAATTTTTCTAATAATGACTATATACTTGTCTTTCATATTTTTTTAGCATTTTGAATTATTTATACATTTTATTTTCTAGAATTTTATATAAATCTTAAAGTATTTCTTGTTTTACAATAATTTTTTTTTAATATACATCCTTTTTATCGTAATTTATTTATGAAAAAATTTATATAGATTGTTGTATATTAATATGCTATATTAATAATATAAAGATTATTTCTTGACATTACCTTATATACTTGATTAAGTATTATTAATATGTTTATTTGTTGTATGAATTAATTTGGTAATCTTTATGTGTAAATTTTCTTTGACTACAGCTTTTGTTTCTTTGCTCTTTTTGTATAATGTTGATGCATTTGCAGTTGATAATTTAGCTAAAGCTAATACAAATGATAACAAGATAACAGTTAATACTAAAAAAAATCATAGTGACATGAAGCGTGTAGTTTTGCGTAAATTAGCAAAGGGTTACCATAGGATTGAGCTAGGCGGTCAAATATTATCTTATGCTTGGTGTACAGATAATGTTAATCAATCTCAAAAGCATGGGGTAGGAGTAAGTGGTATTTTAAATGTAAAGTCTGTAAGTGAAAATCCTAATTTAGGAATTTCTTATGGTGCTAGTCTGCAAATAGGAGTGCCAGCTATAAAGGATAAATATTTTATTCCTACTGTAAAAGCTTATAATAGAGGTGCCCAGTTATTTATTGATTCTTCTTATGGAAATATATCAATGGGTTATCAGGAAGGTGTTGATTCTATAATGAAGATTGATGCTTTTACTATAGGGTCTGGAGATAACAGCATTACGTGGGTACAGAATTTAAATATCTTGGATAAGGATAAAAACTTAGTGTACCATGTTTTCCCGGGTTTATATACTGAAAGTTTATTTAATGGAAGTGAATCACTTGCATTGCTTAGTATTCAAGGTAGAGGTAAAGATTTTATTAATAATTTACCATTTAGGATATCTTATCAGTCCCCTAGTTTTGCTGGGTTAAAAGTTGCTGTAAGTTATGCTCCTCTAGGATATCCTACCAGCTTGTTTGAACATGCAGATCGTGATGATTATAAAGTTGATAAATTAACAATACCTCCACTACTAGGTCCTTTACAGGAAAAAACTGCAGATAAGAAAATAGAAGAAATAGTTGCTGTATTAGGTGATAAGATAGCATTACAAGATGTTGAAATGGAGGGGTTAGCTGATTCAGGTAAGGTAAAGTTTTTAGGGCCAAATTATAAGAATATAATCAATGCAGGATTATCTTATAGTCATTCTTTTGATAGTATTGATTTTCAAGCTTCTGTTATTGCAGAATATGCTTCTAATGATGTTGAAGCTTTGAAAAAATCCTCATATTCGGGACCTCTTGTACCATTTAATGGTTTATCAGGTATTGCTGTTGGTACATCTGTTGCTTATGATAGTGTAATAGTTGCAGCGTCTTACGGATATCTAGGAAAATCTGGTCAACCTATTAATGTTAAGGGGAATGCTTATTATTGGACTCTTGGTGCAAAGTATACTTATGATAATGCATCAATAAGTACTTCTTATTTTAGAAGTAATAATTTTGGTAATGAATTTCAAGATTTTGGTATAGGAATAGATTGTAATTTATCTGCTAATAGTAAGTATAAAGGGCAATATAAGGTATTTGGTAATTATCATCGTTTTAATGTAAAAAATATTTCAAGTACTAGCAGTGGTTCTTATGCTGGTAATGTTCTATTGTTGGGTATGAAGTATGAATTTTAATTAGCCATTTAAGTGATATCTTTAATGTTTTTATAATATTGAATAAAAAAAAAAGTTATACTATGCTCTTAACGTTGAGTTAGTATAACTTTTTTTATAATTTTTATTAGCAAGTAATAGTAGATTTATAGTGAGTTTCTTGATAATAAGTTATGTTCTTATGCTTGTTTATTATGTTAAGTTTATAGATTATTTATCTGTTAATGATACTTATTAAGTTACAAAGTATTAAAATTCAATAATAAATTAAGAAAGATAATATTTTTTAATTTGAGAGAACATAATTTTAAAACTTTAGATATCTTAAACTATCTTAAGTACTTTAATGGATTCCTTACATACTAAAGTAGTATTATATAGATGATTATAAATGTTTTCTAGTGTGATCACATTAAATAATTATAATTATATTGAATATTTTAAATTTGAGTAATCTTTATAAAATATGTATCTTTATTTAGTGGTAGCACTTATTTTGATTTATATTACTATGCTTTAGATATTTAAGTTTTTATAATAACTTAATAACTAAATTAAGCTAAAAACATATGTCTTATTACAATGGAATTAGAGAGATAGTATTAGATACTGAAACAACAGGGTTAGATGCAGATGGTGGAGATAGAATAATAGAAATGGGTTGTATTGAATTAATAGATCGTGTTTTTACAGGTAAAGTATTTCATGAGTATATTAATCCTGAACGTGATATACCATATTATGCAACAAAAATTCATGGTATTACTGTTGATATGTTGAAAGATAAGCCAAAATTTTCAGAAATTGCAGATAAGTTTTTAGACTTTATTGGTAATAGTGTATTGGTTATTCATAACGCTGTATTTGATATTAAGTTTATAAAAATGGAACTTGATAAAATTCAAAAGAGCTATAATTCTGATTTTCAGGTTGTAGATACTCTTATTTTAGCTAGGAAGAAGTTTCCTGGAGTGTCTTCTACATTGGATGCTTTATGTAAAAGATTTAATATTTCTTTACAAGATAGAAAGTTTCATGGAGCACTATTAGATGCAACATTGTTAGGAAAAGTGTATGTGCAATTAATGGGGGGATTGCAGAGATCTTTAAATTTTCAAGATAATAGTAGTATGTTTCAAAGTAGTGATTACTCGCATGATGTAAGTAGATCTTATATAGAGCCACGTTTGTATAAAGTAAGTGAAGAAGAAATAGTAAAGCATAAGATGTTATTGGAAAAAATAAAAAATCCTATTTGGAACAATATATTTTATAAAAAAAATGAAAATTATAATTAGTGAATATTATTTGTATAGTATTTTTGTTTACTTGAGTAAGGGTATTTGTTAAAGCATATGATAAAATATAATGATACTTATATAGTGGTAAATTTGTAATATATAGTTGTGGTTTAATAAGTAAAGCAATTTTCTAATATTTACTTTCCTTAATACTTTATAAGTATTAATTTGAATTGATGTTTGTTTGTAACAATCTTGTTTAATTATTATTAGCTGTATTTATTACTTTAGACGAATATATTAACTATATTCCGGATTGGTTATGAAATATCTTATTTATTAGTTCATAATATTTAACTCGATAATAACAATGCATTATTATAAATTAAATATTATTAATTTTTTCTATTTAATGATAATTATTAACTTCTAGTATAAAATGTTGCTTATGACAATGATTTTTTAAGGATAGTTTATAGTACTTTTTAGTCAGTGTGTTTTGTTATCTTTTTCATAATAGGTATGTTATTTATAGTTTTAGTTTTTTATATTTTGATTGATAATGATACATCATTGATATGAAATAGTGAGTTGTTACCTATGAAGATACTTTCTTTATAAAAATATCTACGTAAATTGGAAAATGTACTTTATTATCTTGTATAAAAGTGTAAACTATTTACTTTAATTATTGATATTTTAAGGAAAATTAAATATAAGTACATCTAGCTAATGTTTCTGTTTATACTAACTTGAGTATGTATAAAAATTTTTATGAATTGTGAGTATACAAGAATAGGGTATTGCATTATTAATACAGTTATATATTAAAAAATTATTTTATTCTAATTTATTGGATATTTAAGCTACCTAAAAGCTATAATTATAGATAGTTACTGTTTTATATACTGTGTATAATGTATTTTATATCTAAATGGTAAAGTGATTAAAGCCTTTATTATCTAAAGTTACTATATTATTTGAGTGATCATATAGTATTACAGAATTACCTTCAGTGATTTTTCCTATTTTAGTGATTTTAACTCCATTTTTTTTAGATATTTCTTTTATTAAATCAGAAAATTTGGGATTAGCTGTAAAAATTAATTCATAATCATCTCCTCCGCTTAATACTAAATTAATGTATCTAGGTGTATTAGCAATAATTTCTTTAGTTTCATTTGATAATGGTATTTTATTTAAGTATATGGATGCTCCTACATTAGATGCATGGCAAATGTGTTCCATATCTTGTATTAATCCGTCAGAGATATCTATACATGAAGATGCAATTTGATTAATGTCAATTCCTAAATTAATTCTTGGTTGAGGTATATCATATTTATTTTTTAAGTTTTCATAATTTTTTTTGATAATGTTTTGGTAAACAAGTAAACCTAATGCTGCATCTCCAATAGTCCCACTAACATATATAAAATCTCCAATTTTTGCTCCAGATCTTTTTAATAAATTACCATGATTTATTCCAAAAGCAGTGATACTTATTATAATTATATTATTTTTATGTGAAGTTGTATCTCCTCCAAGTAGTATTATGTCAAATATTTTGTGTTCTTCTCTTAAACTATTGCTAAAATCTTGCCACCAATTGTTAGATATATCATTAGGTAATACTAATCCTAAACAGTATGCATAAGGTATTGCTCCCATAGCAGCAATATCTGATAAATTAGATCGAAGTGCTTTTTTTGCTAATATCCTTGGTTTGCAATTTTTTAGGAAATGTACTTCTTCTATCAAAATGTCTTTTGTTACGACAAGTTGGTTTTCTGTGCAATTAATAATAGCAGCATCATCCCCTATTAATGAATTGTTATCTAATGTGTATATGTAATTTTGTAGATATTCAAATTCTTTCATAAAATTCTTAGATATTAAATTGAAGAAATTAGGTTAGTGGTAATACATTATAGTTTAATTCATATTTTTAGATTTGAGTGTATATAATTATTAATATTTTGAAAAGATGAAGATTTCATATATATTCTTTATTGGTATAATTGATTAATATGTATTTATATGCAGTTATGGTATGTTAGCTAAAAAGATAAGATGTATTTTTAAATGTTCATATTATGCAGTAGTTGATATGATAGAACATGATGGTATAGAACATGCAGGATATTTATCATTTGTAATACTATTATCGGTATTTCCTTTTTTAGTGTTTTTTATGGCATTAATGTCCAATTTAGCACAATTATTACATTATTATGATATTAGTGTAAGTGATAAGTTAATTATATTAATTACTGATAATATACCTAGTGAGGTTATTTCTGGATTAATGCCAAGGATTCAAGAAATAATTTCAGGTCCTCCACATAGTTTGTTAACTTTAGCAGTAATAGGGACAATATGGACTGCTTCATCTGCTGTAGAAGGAATAAGGACTATATTAAATAAAGCATGTAGAGTTTCTAGTCCACCATCTTATATTTTTCGTAGATTGTTAAGTATATTTCAGTTTATTTCTATTACTTTGGCGATGACTATTGCTATGATATGTATAATTGTGTTACCTGTAATTTATGAAATGTTAAATAAAAATCTTGGGTATTTTAAGTATGCTGTTAGTGAGTTAGTATTATTTGTATCTATTACTTTATTGTATTTTATTATACCAAATGTTAAGCAAAATTTGGCAAATGTAGTACCAGGTGCAGTATTGGTTACTTTTTTATGGACTTGCTCATCCTTAATTTTTACATGGTATTTAAAAACGTTTCATCAACTGAATATAATATATGGTAGTTTAGCTAGTATTATTGCTTCTTTGTTATTTTTCTATATCTTAAGTATATTTTTTATATATGGAGCAGAATTTAACTATAGAATAAAAAATGCATTTAATAGTACTGTGTAAACATTGTAATATTGTTGTATTAGAAATAAGCATAAGATAATTATCAGTTTATTTAGGATCAAAAAATATATAATTAATGTTATTTTTATTAATTTTCTAGAGGTATAGCATTTTCTGGAATAGGTGATTTTGCTTATATTATTGACATAAAATGGTTGTGATTTACCTTATGGTGTAACACAGCAATAGGAGATGTAAAGTAATATTACTCTATATTTTTATTTAATGATTTATTAGAAAATTGTTATTGGAATATGCTATATATTCACAATAATTATTATATAATCTTTAATAGAAACAATAAATGCTTATGAAATATTAGTAAAAAAAAACTATCTACTATTCTATATATGATTATATATAGAAGTTGGTATTTTTTGTGATAGTTATAATAGTATTTATTTATTGAAAATCTTTAAGTAATATCTTAACTAGCATTAGTTATATATTTTTGTGTTAGATTGTGTTTTTATATATGGAGTAGTGTTTTAATTGACTGTAAGTGATCAATATATTGAAAATTTTATTAAATATTAATTTACTAACTTTTTTGTATATGTAGTAGCATATATATTTATTTTTATATAATCAAATAATATTTTTGTTTATGTTATTATTCTTTTTGTTCTTATTGTATATATGAAAGTATTCAGCTATAGAAATGTTTTGTATGAGTGTTATTTCTATGATTACCGATGTTAGTAAACTATGATATCAAATTATTTACTGGGTTCTTGAAATTAATTCGTAAGTTACTACTTTTGTGTTAACATGAATATTGATTTAATATCTGTACTACATTGAATGTTAACACACTAAAAAATACTAATAATATTAGTGTTGTTATTGTCACATAACTTCTTTTGAGATATTTATCATTTGATGGGTATTGTTTTTCTTTTATTACTTATATTTTATACTTACCTAATTAATCTCATGTAATCATTATAAATGCATTTTTGCTAGTTTTTATAATTAGCAGTTTGTTATTGATAAAGTACATAATATTTTTTATAGAGCATATTACTACAAAAAAAGTAACTATGATACATAGAACTAGCGAAAAAATTAATTTACTATTGAGTTAATAACAGTGCTGTTAATATAACTTTATGTAGTTCAAGCATAAGACGTACAGTTAAAAATACTTATAATATTTACTTAATAATAGCTTAGATATAACAAATTTTTCCTATAATAGTATTTAAGATAACACGCATGATACACTACATAATAATTGTTTAGATAATAGTGTATCATGTAAAATAAGAAAGTACTTTAATGTTATAAACACCTATGAGTGGCAATTACTTTATAAGATGTTGTTTTGTAATCATTTTAAAGTAGTTCTCTGTAATCTTGGTGAGCTAGTATTTATTTCATGATCATCTTGTGGAGTTTGTGATTCTGATTCTGATGTATTAACAATGGATCCTGGAGCGTTAATTTTAGCTTCTACAAGCTTGGTAACATTTTGACCTATTGAAGAAAGTACAATGATTCCAGTACTTAGTGCAAAACCTGCTATAGCAGCAAAAAAATGTAAAGGTGAAAATTCTGGTAAACCTGGTATTTTAACACCACCAAAACATGATATACCAGTAATTATTGATAGTTTTATAAGTATACTAGAAATACAAACACAAACTCCTAGTGCCATATTAAGTCCTTTATAACTTATTTTATGAGGTTGACCTATACTTGTAAACATAATTATTACCATATAAAGATTTATTAATATTTGATTTTAGTAAATTATTAACCATAAATCAATATTAGATTAATCTTTGTATAATTTTATTAAATTTTTTTATACATATGATAAAGATTCAGCAATATGTTCATATGATATAATTGCCTCTGAGGATAAATCTGCAATGGTTCTAGCAATCCTAATAATTTTTATATATTTTCTAGCAGATATATTCCTTTTTTGTGATATTTTCTCTAGAAGTTTAATTACTGATTTATCTGGAGTGAAGAATTGTAATATGATATTACCTGATACTGTAGCGTTATTAAGAGATGAACCATAACGATTTGATTGTATTTTTCTTGCACGTGTAACGCGTTCTTTGATTGTTCTTGAATCTTCTGTTATTGTAGAATTATTATAAGATAATATGTTTATATTTGGTACCTCAACATGTATATCTATTCTATCATGTAATGGTCCAGAAATTTTATTTTGATATTCGATAGCACATTTAGGTGCTCTTTGACAAGATTGTGATGTATCTCCAAAGTATCCGCATTTACATGGGTTCATTGCTGCAATTAACTGGAAGTTTGCTGGATATTTTATTTGAATGTTTGCTCTTGATATAAGGATTTCTTTATTTTCTAATGGTTGCCTTAATGACTCTAGTACCGATCTTGAAAATTCTGGTAACTCGTCTAAAAATAGTATACCACAATGTGCTAAAGTAACTTCTCCTGGTTTAGCATATTTTCCTCCTCCTACCATAGCTGCTATAGATAGTGAGCTGTGAGGATCACGAAATGGACGAGTAGTTGATATTGATTTTGTTTCTTGCTTTGTTATACTTACAATGCTATTTATTTGAATAATTTCTTCATATATTAAGTCAGGTAATATTCCTGGAATTCTTTTTGCTAGCATTGATTTTCCAGTACCAGGAGGGCCAATCATTAGCATATTGTGACCTCCAGCAGCAGCAATTTCTAAGGCTCTTTTTGCTATAGGTTGACCTTTTATGTCTTTTATATCTAAGTATTTTATATCTTCTATAAATATATCATTGATTGGGGGAAGTATAGTTTCATGATTATTAAAATATTTTATTAATGATACTAAATGTTTAGGTGATAGTATTGGAATGTCTTTAATTAGGGATGCTTCTGAGCCGTTATTGTATGGACATATTATCCCTATATTATGTTCTCGAGCATTTATAGCAGCTGGTAATATTCCAGATACTGGGACTATTGATCCATCTAATGATAATTCTCCTAGTATGATATATGGTAAATTATTGATTTTAGGTATTGCACCAATAGTCATTAGTAATCCTATTGCGATAGGTAGATCATAGTGGCTTCCTTCTTTAATGATGTCTGCTGGAGACAAATTTATGGTAATTCTTTGTGTTGGTAGTGATAAGTTAATAGAATGTAAAGCAGCTCTAATGCGTTCACGAGATTCAGCAACTGCTTTATTTGGAAGTCCAACTATATTAAATGCTGGTATTCCTTTTGCAACGTGTATTTGTACATTAACATTTATTGTGTTTATTCCATAAAATGCTACACTTTTAACCTGTATCATATTAAGGTTTTTATTTTAATAGTAAAAATATTAGTATATAGATATTTTAAATATATTTCTAATAATTTGTTAATAAAAGTTAAATTTTTATATATTAATAAATATATGATATAATTATAAAATGTGACAGAATTGATTTCTGGAAACATCAATGTGTAGATTATGAATGTTATTCCATACTGTTATATGTACACATCTTGCTGTTGCATCTATTGGTAAAACAGAAAAAAGTTTAAAGAATATTAATTATATGTACAATGTAGGTAGGTTTAGTTTTTCTGCAAATGGTAGGTAAAAAATTACAAATAATGAAGAAGAATTTGTTAAAGTTTTTACTTTGTATTTATTACTATGTATCTTAAAGTAGTAGTATATATTCTAAATATATTCCAAATTTTCTTTAAATCCTAAACTAACTAGATACATTTCTGATGAATCTTTTCTACTTGCTTTGGGTTTAAAATATTTTACAGAATTAAAATGATATTTTACTGATTGATAGAATTCTTTTTCATATTCCCCTTGTAGAATTTTAGTTATAAAGATTCCATTAGGCTTTATAAATTTTACTGCTATTTCTAAAGACATTTCACATAGATTGATTATATTAGCGTGATCTACTTGTTTGTTGCCACAAGCTTTTGGTGCCATATCTGATAATACTACATCAAACTTTTTTTTATCAAATGTAGAATTTAATAATTCTATTTTATTAGCAATATCACATAGAATAAATATAACGTTAGGAATACTACTCATTTCTTGCATATCTACTGCAAATACAGAAGAGCTATTACCATGTGATACTTTCTGTGAAGCAACTTGAGACCATCCACCAGGTGATGCACCAAGATCTAGTACATACTGTCCTTTTTTAAAAATGGAAAACTTATTATCTATTTCTATTAATTTAAAAGCAGCTCTGGATCTATATTGTTGCTTTTTAGCTAGAAGTACATAAGGATCATTTAATTGTCTATGAAGCCATCTTGTAGAAGAAATTTTACGTCCTTTTGCAGTTTTGACTGTAATAGATATATACTTATACCATCTAAGTTAAAATAAAATGATAAATTATTTTTATTTAATAACAAGAATTATTTTATTGATATAATATATATTCTTGGTAGGATTATATATGTTCTTTTGCGTCCGGAGTGTAGCGCAGCCTGGTAGCGCTCTTGGTTTGGGACCAAGAGGTCGGGAGTTCAAATCTCTCCACTCCGACCATCCTAGTTTATAATATCAATACATTTTTTATTATCTATTGCTTACTATATCGTTAAGTATTGCTGTATCAGCATAATATATGTAGCACAAATGTAATAGGTTTATTACATATATAATGTATCTATATTGTGTAAGATTTTTAGTATCTATAATGCTAATTATATTTTTGATTATATATATATCTAAGAGTCAATTTGTACAAATTGTATCTATTGAAGAATACTAGGTAAATGACTAACATATTATTGTTATAAATTGGAAAATTGGGTTAAGAATATTGTTTAGTTTTATGTATAGGAAAGTTATACATGTAGTATTGTAAGAGATACTTCTATACATAATGGATATTTGATCAGTAATAGTATAAGTACTATAGGTATGTGTTTTTTCGTATTTCTATTATATAAATGCAATTCTAATAAATAATTTTAACTATTATATAATAGTGATACATAATGGTAATATTACTTCAACAGCTATAATTTTAGTTACTGGTTGTTGTTATGATATTAGTATATTTATATAATATGTGTACTGTATATGTGATGCTTATGATATTTGTTGCGTTTACATTAATATCTTTATCCGTAGTTCGTTATGATATAAGTATTGAATAATTATATAAACTAAAAGTGATATTAAACAGTATATTCTAATTAAGTAAATATGTACAATCCTATATATATAATTTATTAAGAATTGGTATGTTCTTTTGATCAGAAATCTCTTGGAACATAGGTATTGTATAAATTTTAGATATTAGCGTAGACAATATTATATAAATGTTTTTAGTATATGTATTATGGATAAATAGGTATTTGTGTATATTGTTAAGAATCAGGTTATATATATCAGTTTTAGATGACAAATATGATTTTGACTGGTTTGTATTTTTATGAATAAAAGTATTATAGATTTATACAGCTTTAAAATAACGAAAAATATCTGTGAATCTTTTAATAAGAAGCATAAAAATGCTATTATTTAAGTTATGAATTAAAAAGATACTTGTTTAAGTTATCTTTACTGGAAATGTATATCTTATGTTACTATTGTATTCACGATAGAATGACTAAAAAACTGAGTACTATCCTATAAATGATATATATTGGTTGTATAATGCTACATCTAATGTTGGGATTATAACACTAACCAATTGTATATATACTAAATAAAGTATATAAATAACTATTTACTGGGGTAATATAACCATGCTGCATTACATGTCATGGTAGTATTGATTTGCATGTGATGGACTGATAGGTGTAGGGCTAGGGTGATGATCATGTTGTGGGCTATGATCTTCATGGCTAATGTTATTAAATCCTCCACCAGCTGCATGCATTATTTCTTGATCGGCATGAGGGTATTCAGCATGAGCATATGGGTCATCATGATGAGCATGGTATATGGCATCATTATCACTAGCTTCTCCACCGGTAGCTGAACCTTCTCCTCCTCCATCAGCACTTCCTCCATCAGCCGGAGCTCCTCCTGGTTGTGCATCTGGTAATAATTTTGGTAATCCAAAGAAGTTTTTGCCTGAATCTGACATTATTGAAAATTCAGTTTTTAAGTTCATTCCTAATGATGTAACTGCTGCTAATAGATTTCCGCTTGTCATATCACAAACTCCTGGTACATTTTTATAAAACCATGCAAGAAATACAAAAACAGAAAATACAGTCTCTTCATCTTCTCCATGTCCACCACTTTGTTGTTCATGAAGATAGGATTGTAAAGCAGAAACATTTATTCCACTGGAATGAGATTCATCCATAACTTACCAATACATCATTTTATGATATGTTTATATTATATTATGTAATTGTAAATATATTTTTAATATATAGTATTAAAATGGGTAGTGTACTTTTTTATAATAAGAATGAAAGGTCATGTAGTTAGGTCATATTTATTATTAATGAAAAATCTCTGCTCTTAGTTTTAGTCGATTTGATTGTAATAAGAATTTTTTGATATTTGATATATTGTATAGCATTATGAGAGGTTAAACTATTTTCCTTATATTTTGTTAAATCATAGTTTCAATTTCATGATTAAAGGTAAACATATAAAAAATTATTTTTCTTTCTCAATTGAAGGGGTAATTTAGATTTTTAAATAAAGTATTATATTGTATATGAACTTATGTATATTTACTGTTTTATAGCTATATAGCTTTTATAGCGTTCTAGAATGATTTAAATATAATAAAATATAAATATGGAAAATATTTTCTTAATAAAGTTCTTATGTGATTAATTTATTTTTTATAAGCATTAAAAATAAAAGAATATAAGAATGATATGTTATATTTATAGGTCATATATTAGGGAGATATATCTTAAAAAATGAAGCTAGTATTGTAAGTTTTGTATTCTGTAAAATCTAGGTATATTACATGGTTATATAATTCCTTACTAAAACTAACTGTAGTACTTACTTGATAGGTTTGATGCTATTTAATGTTATTGGTGTGAGAAATTTGATTATGAGGTAAAAATGAAAAATAAAAGTGAAAATATTTTTTTTCAAGATTAGGTTCATTTCTTTTTAATAATTAGAGCTAAAGAGGCATGTGTAGAACATTTATATAGGTCTTAAAATAAAGTAATATAATTCTTGTATATACTTAAAATGTGACAAAATTAAAAATATGACTAAATATATGTATTTGATAATATGATTTAAATATTTTAGTTCTCTGTATCTAGTAGTTTTATAATTTCTTCCCTATATTTTAAAAAAGTTATATTTTTATCTGTTAAAAAGTGTTTTTTGAAAAAGTATCCTAATACATTCAAACTCAATTTGAATTCTGTATTAGAGAATTCGTATGTATAGTCATTGTATATATTGTAAAGTAATTGAGGTAGAGGTAGTAATTTTTTTTTATAAGGTAATCCTATGTTTTCTGATATTGCTTTTCCAGTTTTTGGAGAAATAAATATTAAACTTTCTTGTGTTTGATTTACAGCGCATTTTGATAAATCGAGTCCAAATCCAAGTTCAGAAAGTAGTACCATTTCCAATTTTAGGTACTTTATTTGCCAGTTTATGTTTTTGGATTGTATTGAATTGATAAAAATGTCGAAGTAGTGATAAATAACGTAATTTTCTTCGTTTTCTGGTAATACTTGATCTAATATAAATGTAAAAAAAGCTAAACATAATGTTTGTAGATTGTTTGTTATATAATAATATATAGTAGATTTAATCAGTTCGTATTTAAAGTATCCTAAATTACTGATTAATCTTGCACTCCAAGTGACATTAATATAGTCTCCAATTTGTAGTCTATTAATTGTTTTTTTATAATATTTTGTTAATCCTTTTTTTAAACCATGTTTTTTAGTCAGTACTGAAATAATAACTTGATTGTCACAGTATTTTCTTATTGCAATTACTATGCCTTGGTCTTGCCATCTCACATTATCAAATTGTTTTATAAATATAATTTAATAATAGTAGAAAATGTGTTTAAGTAGAATTAGAAAATAGATAGTTTTTATTATGGTGAGTAAAAATTATTTTTTAAATGGAGTAGATTAGTTAAATAGTTTTCTTAAAAGGATCGCTCTCATAACATTTTGTGTTTTTTGATTTTTTTATATGTGTTTAATTTTGTAAGTATTATTACTGCTGTTTACTTTTAATATTGCTAAAAACCTGTATAATAGCAAAATTATAAAAGAATTACTGAATATAATGAGTGTAGCTTGTACTATTAGACGTCATATAATAGAAAAATTACATGTATTAAACATTGATAACTTTGTAGTAACAAATGAGTCAATATTAGCTAAGTTAATAGTTGATTATCCTAATAATCCTGACCATGGTGATTTATATACTAATGCAGCTTTAATTTTGAGTAAGTATATTAAAAAGAATCCTATGGATATTGCAAAAATCTTAGTGGATGAATTTTCTAGTATTAAAGAAATATCTGATATTAATGTTGTAAAACCTGGTTTTATTAATTTTAATATTTCTCTTGATGTGTGGTATGAAATTATAATTTCTATTAACAGATTAAAAGAGAAGTTTGGTCATGTTAATTTTGGTAATGGTAAGAGAGTAAATATAGAATTTGTATCTGCTAATCCAACCGGACCAATGCATATTGGTCATGCGCGTGGTGCTATATTTGGTGATGTACTTGCTAATTTATTAGAAAGGGTAGGATATGAGGTTGTTAGGGAATATTATATTAATGATGCAGGTGCACAAATAGATGTATTAGTTGAATCAGTATATTTAAGATATAAAGAAGTTTTAGGTGAAAATATTGTAATAGGAAGTGGCTTATATCCTGGCTTATATTTGAAAGATATAGGAAAGTTGTTATATCAAGAATATGATAGTGGTCTACTTGGAATGGATTATAGTCAGAGAAGAAGAATTATACGTGATGTTTCTTTGATGTATCTTATGAAGCTTATAAAAGAAGATCTTGCATTGTTAGGTATCAAACATGATATTTTTACGTCAGAATCACAATTACAAAAAGATAACATTGTACAAAAATGTGTAGAGCTTTTGCAAGAAAAGCAGTTGATATATTATGGTACTTTAGATCAACCTAAGGGTACAGAAGGTATAAATTGGAAACCTAGAACTCAGATGTTATTTAAGTCTACTGATTTTGGTGATGATGTAGATAGAGCTTTACAAAAAGCTGATGGTAGTTGGACGTATTTTGCAAATGATATAGCATATCATTTTTATAAGATTTCACGTGGTTTTCAGCATATGATATTGGAACTTGGTTCTGATCATATTGGGTATGTAAAAAGATTAAAAGCCGCTGTAAAAGCACTAAGTGATGGTAATGCAACGATTGATATAAAGCTACATAGTATTGTTAATTTTCTTGATAATGGAGCTCAGGTTAAAATGTCAAAAAGATCTGGCGAGTTTCTAACTATTAAGGATGTTATAGAAAAGGTAGGAAAGGATGTAGTTAGATTTATAATGTTAACTCGTAAAAGTGATGTGGTTTTGGATTTTGATTTTGCAAAAGTAGTGGAACAGTCTAAAAATAATCCTGTATTTTATGTACAGTATGCACATGCTCGTGTTCATTCACTTATACGTAATGCACCAAAAATTCTAGAAATAGAACTTGTAGATTTTTCTGTGTTATCTTCAAAGGAAGAAATTTTATTAATTAAGCTATTAGCAAAATGGCAAGATATAGTTGAAATATCCGCAAAAACTGCAGAACCACATCGTATAACATTCTATTTAATAGAAATTGCTGAAGCGTTTCATGCGTTATGGGGTTATGGTAATAAGAGTACAGATATGCGTTTTATTGTAGATAATAATATAAATCTCACATCTGCCAGAATATATTTAGCTAAATCTGTTGGATATGTTATTGCAAGTGGTTTAACAATATTCTCTATTGTACCATTGACAGAAATGAAATAACTATACAAAATATATTAAGATATCATTAGTGTTTTATATAAGTTTTTACGTACATTTATTGCTATAAATAATGTATTTTTTACTTGATCTTAAGGCAAGATAAGTTTTAATAGAGACTTAAGTTGTATATACCATATTTTCTGTAATTACCATATCTAGTATTTGATCGTGTGGTTCAGTAGGTATTTTGTCACATAACTGTATATTATATGCTATTCCTATTGTTTTACAATGTGGTTTAAGTTTAGCAATAGTAGTGTCATAGTATCCACCACCAAAACCTAATCTATTTAACTTTTTATCAAAAGCAACTAGTGGTACTATTATGATATTTGGAATAATATGGTTAGTAGTATTCCATTGATGGAATGACAATATTTTGCTACCTTGATCTATTACAGGTACTGCTACTACATTGCCTTTTTGTAATAGATGATGCATTAATGGTAAAACATCTATTTCACCATCTATAGGTATGTATCCAGAAGTTATAGATGATCCTTCTGTTATTACATTATTTATATAGTTATTTAGTAATAGACGAGCTGCTTCTTCCTTATGAATAACTTCCTTTCTTAGTTTCCTATATCTTTTGCGTAACTCAGTTTTTTTTTGATGAATGTTTTCAATATTAACCATATTTATACGTAATAATACTCATTTACATAAGCTAGTGCACTGACAACTGCTGTATCTACTCTTAGTATTCTTGTTCCTAAAGATAAACCATTGCAAAAAGTATATGCAAAATCCAATTCTTCAGAAGAAAAGCCACCTTCTGGTCCTACAATAATATAAATATTATTCTTATTTGTTAAAATTTCTGCTGGTTTTTTACCATTTCCTGTTTCATCGCAAATAATAAAATTGATATTTGCTGTATCTAGTTTTTTTAAATCAGTAAAACTAATTGGATGTGATATTTGTGGTATATCAAGTCTTTCGCATTGTTCAGAAGCCTCAATAGCCCACTTTCTACATTTATCTAAATTGATATTACTAGTTGCTATATGTTTTGTATAAATTGGCTGTAAGAGTGTTACACCCATTTCTGTTGCTTGTCTAATTATATTAGGCAATATGGTACCTTTTACAATTCCAAAACACAATGTTAAATTTTTGCTCTTTACCTGTTTTCTAGTTAATTTATCTATGCGGATTTTGATGTTGTTAGATAATTCACATATCTCACCTATCCATTCTCCGTCCTTACCATTAAATATTTTAACATAATCACACTTTGTTGCGCGCATTACTTTAGATATGTAATGAGATGCTAGAGTATCTAATTTAATAATAGAGTGTTTGCTAATTGAATCAGGAACATATAGCCTAACATTTAGTAACTTATTATGCATCTTACTTTAATTATATTATTTCCCTTATTATCTCTAAAATATTGTTAACATGTCCAGCTACTTTTACATTGCGCCAAATTTTCCTAATTTTTCCATTCTTATCTATCAAAAATGTTGAACGATCTATTCCCATATATGACTTTCCAAACATATTTTTTTGTACCCAAGTGCCATACTGTTGGGATAATTCGGATTCTTCATCTGATATCAATTCGAATGATAAATTGTGTTTCTTTTTAAAGTTTTCATGCGATCCTTGACTATCTTTAGATATACCGATAATTACTGTATCTAAATCAGCAAAATCATTAATTGCAGATTGAAAATCTTTTGCTTCTCTAGTGCACCCTGGTGTATCATCTTTTGGGTAAAAATATAAAACTATATTCTTAGTTCCTTTGTATGTATCTAGACTTTTAAAATATGGTGCTGTGTCTCCTATTGCTACTGTCATAAAACCTCAATATGAATTTCTTAAAACAATGCTATGAATATTAATATGAGTCAATAATTTTTACATATTTATAAACTGTGATTGCAGCTTATACAAATATGTGTATAGTAAAAACTTTACACTTAATAACACATGTTATGAAAGAATATAACTCACAATTTACAGAAGGATCAGATTTCTCATTAATAGAAGAGCAGATATTAGAATTTTGGAAAGAAAATAATATTTTTAAAAAATCTATAGAAAATCGTGATGAGAAAAGGAGATTTATATTCTATGACGGTCCTCCATTTGCCAATGGGTTACCTCACTATGGTCATTTACTTACTGGGTTTATTAAAGATACAGTTGCGCGCTATAAGACTATGGCAGGCTTTAGGGTGGATAGAAGATTTGGCTGGGATTGTCATGGATTACCAGCTGAAATGCTTGCAGAGAAAGAATTGGGGGTATCTGGAAAATTAGCGATAGAAAAATTTGGAATAGAGAAGTTTAATAACTATTGTCGTAATTCAGTAATGAAATTTTCAAGAGAGTGGAAACAGTATATTGATAGACAGTCACGTTGGGTGGATTTTGAAAATGACTATAAGACAATGAATTTGTCTTTTATGGAATCGATAATGTGGTCATTTTATCAATTATGGCAAAAAGGACTTATATATGAATCTATAAAAATAGTCCCATATAGTTGGGCATGTCAGACACCATTATCAAATTTTGAAACTAGAATAGATAATGCGTATAGACAAAAGACAAGTAAAACAGTGACTTTAGCGTTTGAATTATTAGATGCACCAAAATCTTTAATAGTAGATAATATAACAGCATATAAAATACTAGTGTGGACAACTACTCCTTGGACCTTGCCTTGTAATCTTGCTTTAGCTATTAGCCCAAATATTAAGTATTGTGGAGCAATCATAAATAAAGAAATGTATATTTTTTCTAGGGCATATTTGAAAAACTTTGAAGATCATTGCAGGAAAAATAATATAGAATATCTGATACATAATGGTGATATTTGTTATTTAAGTTTAGAATATTTGTCTTATAAACCTGTATTTAATTATTTTATTGATATAAAAAATGCATTTAAAGTTTTAGTTGCAGATTTTGTTGTAGAAGATGAAGGCACTGGAATAGTACATATGGCACCAGGTTTTGGGGAAGATGATTTTATATTATGTAAAAAACAAGGTATACCAGATATTGATGATAAGGATACTTCAAAATTACTTGCGACAATCTGTCCAATAGACGATGGAGGAAAGTTTACTGAGAGAATTTCAGATTTTGTTAATATGCATGTATTTGATACTAATGATCAGATCATAAGTATATTAAAAGCAAAAAATCTTTGTTTTAAAACAGATCAATATTTACATAATTATCCGCACTGTTGGCGTACTGATACTCCATTAATATACAGAGCAATGTCATCTTGGTATGTTGAAGTTACAAAAATTAAAAATAGAATGATAGATCTAAACAAAGATGTAAATTGGATTCCTAGTCATATTCGTAGTGGACAATTTGGTAAATGGCTTGAAAATGCTAAGGATTGGGCAATCTCACGTAATAGATTTTGGGGAACTCCGTTGCCAGTATGGAAATCTGATAATCCTAATTATCCTAGGGTTGATGTATATGGATCAATAAAAAAAGTATTTGATGATATAAAAGCACTAGAAGAGGATTTTGATATACCTATAGATGATTTACATCGTCCATATATTGATAATTTAGTACGTCCCAATCCTGATGATCCGACTGGGAAGTCAATGATGAGACGTGTTACTGATGTATTTGATTGTTGGTTTGAATCTGGATCGATGCCATATGCTCAACTTCATTATCCATTTGAAAATAAAGAACTTTTTGAGAATTATTTTCCAGCGGATTTTATTACTGAATATGTAGCTCAAACTAGGGGATGGTTTTATACATTATTTGTGTTGTCTACAGCTTTATTTGATAAACCTCCATTTAAGAATTGTATATGTCATGGTGTGGTATTAGATACTCAAGGACAAAAGTTGTCGAAAAGACTTAATAATTATGCTGATCCAATGGAGATATTTAAGCAATATGGCTCTGATGCTATGCGTTTTCTAATGTTATCTCATACAGTGTCATATGGTGGAGACTTATTATTGGATAAAGATGGTGTTATGGTACGTGATGTAATACGTAATGTAATAAAGCCAATGTGGAATAGTTATAATTTCTTTACTATTTATGCTGATATTGACAAAGTAAACGCAAGGGTTATCTCTGATCTAGATGAAGTAGATAACATTATGGATAAATATATAATGTGTGAGTGTATCAGTACTATACAGTCCATATTTAATGCTATGGAAGAGTTTGATCAGAGTGTCGGTAATTATGGATATAATATAAAAGCTGCATGTAATAGTATTGTACAATTTTTTGAAGTATTGAATAATTGGTATATAAGAAGATGTAGAAGTCGCTTTTGGTCATCAGAAATTACTAAAGATAAGGTAAATGCTTATAATACTTTATACACAGTAATGTACTATATGGTAAAAGTATCAGCACCATTTTTGCCTGCTATTACTGAAGCAATTTGGCAAAAATTGAATTTCCAGGAAGAGGAATCAGTACATTTATCGTTATTGCCTAATATAGAGCATATTACGTTAAAAGATGAAGATCAGAAAAATATACAATATATGAAACTTATCATAAATATATGTGGTTGTGTGCTTTCTATTAGAAATGTTCGTAATATTAGAGTGAGACAGCCTTTAAATAAGATTACTATATATAGTTATAATAATAATGATTTATTTAACTTACCTGTAAAATACCAAAATATTTTGTTAGATGAAATAAATGTAAAAAGCATAGTGTTTAAGTCTAATATTGAGGATATTGCTTCGTTTCAGTTGAAACTTAATTTTCCAGAATTAGGAAAAAGAATACCAGAAAAAATGAAAAACTTGATATCGTTGTTAAAGAGTAATCAATGGAAAATACTGGAAAATGGCCAACTAATGCTTGGTATTAGAGAAGGTGAACACTATATATTAGAAGACAATGAATATACATTAAATCTAAAGGTTCACAGTGAATTTGCGTCCACTATAACTTTGGGGCCAAATTTACTAGGAGTATTAGTATTAGATAATACACTAACTGATGAATTAATTATGGAAGGTATAGCAAGAGATATTGTTAGGATAATTCAACAATCTAGGAAAGATAATAAGTTTAATGTTTCTGATAAAATTGATGTAGTGATATGTACTCAAGACAAAATGGTTAAAAATTCAGTACAAGCATGGTACGAATATATTGTACAACAAACTCTATCTCTATCACTTGTTATATATGAAAATTTGGATGCTAATAACGTAGCAGAATATTGTAAAACTACAATGAAAGATAGAAATTTAACTCTTTTTATTAAAAAGTTATAATTTTCTTGAAGTAAAATGTAAAAATATCTAAAGTTTTACTTATATTTTCTTTTTTAAGGAATTATGTATTTAGTCTATATTATTTTCATATAAAATTGTATAGTGTTAAGTTAAATTTTATGTCAGATATTGTTCAATTAGATGTTATAATGTTAAAAAGGTTTTATTATAGCAATATGTTTAATGTCTTTTTATTTTAATAAATATAAATAAAATTAGTATCTTAATATAAGATAAGTGTGTATTGTAACAATGTTTGTGAAAATAATATTGCTTATTTTTGTTAGTCAGTTTTTATTGTGTTAAGGTATTTGTTAGGTTAATAGATGTTAAGAAATGCATGTAAATATGTTAGATATGTAATTTTAATTATACTAATTTCATGTATTACTAATATTAATTTATACATCATATGATATGCAAATATATAATAGTTGCTGTGTAGATATAAGGTATTATTATGGGTATTAGGTAAAATCTGTTTTTATAAATGTTTTAAGTGTCTGAGATTTTATGAACTTATATTCTGTAGTTGATAAAACAGATATTAGTTTAAAAGTTATAACATATAGAACAATATATACTGCTTAAAGTATAAATATTAATAAGTTTTTTACAAAGTAGGTAATATGCAATTTTTTTGATTGTATAGTGTTCAGGTTCTCTATAGTCTTTTATTTTTAGTCAGTTTGTTAGTATCATCCTAAAAATATAAAAAATTATATATTATATTAAAGTGTATAAACATTATTCATTAATTTATATATCTTTAATAAGATATATAAATTCTCTTGATATATTATTTTATCTGTATAGTACTTTGATCACAACTTATAAAGTTTTTTTATGTTATGTATTTATTAATTACACTAGCTTAAGTAGTTTTCAATATGTTATATACGTAGATTTGAGAAATGTTGTATATATTACAATAAAGCACTGATAGTGTATATTAAATTAATATAAATATGTAGAATATTATAAATTTTAATTAAACATTTATCTATTTATTAAAGTATTGTTTAATATACAGTGTGTACTGTACATGTAAATTGGTAATGATTAGTTATCAGGTGTTAAAATAGTAGATGTATAAAGTTATACTAAGGTTATTTAATAAATGTATTTATATGATATCGCTAGTGAGGTGTAGTAAGGTATAATATAACTTGATAAATTCTTATTACCTACTTGATATATTATTAATATTAAAAATAGTATTACGAGTTATTTAGTGAGTTAATCATGGTAATGATTTTTATATAAGTTAATAAGTTGTCTGATTATTAGATATAGTTTTTTATAGTATACGTATTTTTTAATATTTATGGATTAACAAATCTTATTAATAAAACAAAAATTTTCTCATATGAGCAAGCAGTAGCACCCTTTACAAACAAAACATTGTTATAAAATATGCTTTGGTTCGATTTTTGTTTATCTTTTATTAATATGGAAGTTGTTTTCTGTATTAGTTAAGCTTTATATCGATATGTACAACACAACATTTTATGTGCATTAAATTATTATTTATTTGGTTTACATAGTTTGTAGTGAGGTAATTATTTTTATAATTTAAGTAATACTTGATTTGTGTTATTGCTGTGGTTTTATAATGGAAATGTGTAGTGAAAAATGGTTTTTTATGTTAAAAGTGTAAGAGTAATAAAATTTTTTCAGAGTAGATTAAAGAATGTACCATACTCCTGTTTTATTGAAGGAAATGTTAGATATATTGTCTCCTCAAAATGGAGGGATATATGTTGATGCAACATTTGGTTCAGGAGGATATAGTAGGGCGATTTTAAATTCTGCAGATTGTCAAGTTTATGCTATTGATCAGGATGAATATACTTATACTTTTTATGAAAAGTTATCTAATGATTTTCCTAATAGAATACATTTCTTTATTAATAAATTTAGTAAAATACAGCAAATATTGAATAATGTGCAGATAAAAAAGGTAGATGGTGTAGTATTTGATATAGGAGTGTCTTCTATGCAATTGGAAGATGCTAGTCGTGGGTTTTCTTTTTCTAAGAATGGGCCTCTTGATATGAGAATGAGTACCTCATTGTCTGGTGTTGATGCACGTATGTTTGTGAATACAGTATCTGAAGTAGAAATGGCTAATGTTATATATCAATATGGAGGAGAAAAATATTCACGAAAAATTGCAAGAGCTATTGTTAATGCTAGAAATAAAAATATGATTAATACTACAGGAGAACTTGCATCAATAATACGTTCTGTGGTATCGCGTAGTAAAAACCATAGTATTGATCCAGCTACAAGAACTTTTCAAGCAATTAGGATATGGGTGAATAAAGAATTAGAGGAATTAGAGAAAGGTATAGCTTGTGCTGCAAATATATTAAATCAGGGTGGAAAAATAATAGTAATATCTTTTCATTCTTTAGAAGATAGAATTGTTAAAGTCATATTTAAGTTATTGTGTGACGGAAAATCTGTCAATTTATTAAATTTAGGGTTAGGATTTCAGTTAATTAATAAAAAAATAATTAGACCAACTGCTGAAGAAATACATAGTAATCCTAGAGCTAGATCTGCAAAATTGCGTGCTATATTAAAACTATGAGAGTGTATTAAATATGATTTGCTAACTATATTGTTTCTTTCATAGTAAATTTTGGAAGTTTTATAGTTATCAATTAAATAATATTTGACTAATACGTTAGTATGGTTGTTATTTTATGATATGTTATACTCTTACTTTTTTAGTATATTGATATATTTTCTCATATAATTTATGGAAAATAAAAGATATTTTAATATTGATTGGTTTTATTGGAAATATATAGTGATGTAATATATTTATCTGATAATATTGATGTAGGATATTATCCAATTGCCTAACTATTAGTAAAAAAAGCTATTACAATATCTTACTCTATTTATATATTATTATATATGTGATACTTTCCATGTATATTTCTATAATTTTTTTATGGAAAAGCCAGTATTATATAAACTAGTGTTAAATTTTATGTTTATAAGATGCTATATTTATTTACACTCTTTAAGTGTGGGTTTTAGTGTCAGTATAAGTACAGTATTTTGTTAGTTAAAATTTCATTATAATCAATATAAATCTACAAGTGTGGAAGATTTATATTGATATGAATCATGAGATGTTAGCACTTGTTCTGATGATTAGGCTAAAATGTACATAGCATCCATTAAATTTACAACATTAGATAAATATTCAAAAATACTACGTATTTCATTAGAAATATAGATAGTTTAGTCAAATTATTCATGTAATATCTTAGCTCATGTTAGATTGATCTATAAGTAATACAATGATTATTTGATATCGATATAAAAAATAATTTATTCAAAATAGTATATAAAATGTATTGAGATTGTATATTGTAAAGTAACTTTTGATGTGGATATTTATGCTAGTTATTTAGCAAAATTATCTATAGTTATTAGCTTTATTGTATGTTCTGATTATTATTTAGTCATGTCATTAAGTTATGCATCGATAAAACCTACTATATTGTTGTAGGTGATAGTATTATGTAATAGAAAATTATTATGTTTAATATAAATATTAGTAACGTATTACAAAATGAAGTTAACTATAAAAATCTTGTATTTATTGTTATGTTTTTTTTTGATGCATTATATACTTATTTTGAATTTATCTGTAATGTTATGTATTCCAATACAGTATGTAGTTAAGTGTTATGATATAATTATTGCTTAAAATTAGATATTAAGTTTATAAGATTTTCTAATTTTTTATATATTTTTTTACAATCCTAATATTATATTAATAATATGATCCAATTTATTTTGTAGAAATAAAGTTATTCTACAGTTTAGTAATATATTGTTCTAAAAATGTTTCAGAGTTGTATTAATTAGCATCTATTGATGATCATAGTTATGGTAATGTATTGGCATTACATTTATCAATAATCTTATGTTATTAGTACTATTCATTAATTACATACATGTAAAAAATATCAAAGAACACAAAATGTTATGAGAGCGATCCTTTTAAGAAAACTATTTAACTAATCTACATCTATTTTAAAAAATAATTTTTACTACCATAATAAAAACTCTTTATTTTCTAATTCTACTTAAACACATTTTCTAATATTATTAAATGTAATTTAAATATAGTCAGAGTAGTTAGAATTACTTTTAAAAAAATAATATAGTTTAACTATTATATGTAACATACTATAAATTCCTATAAAATTAGTTTATTAGTTTATGTACGGTGGTTACAATTATAATTAAAAACTTTTTTTATAAAGATCGAATTGAAGCATTATTATTCTTAATTTTAACACTTAATGTTATTTAACTAGTTTTAGTGATTTAGATTAAATCATTCTGTTTAATTTAAGATTAAGTGTTGAAAGGATCATATATAAATGGTTTGTTTATAGAACAATCTTTATTTATATGTTTTATTAATATTGATAGAATATGTTGTTTACTTTTTTTAATAGATGATGTGAATATTTCTTTTTTTGTATGTTCAGCAAGTAGACGTTTTTTTATAGCTATTTCTTCTTTATCAAGCAAATCACATTTATTCAACAATATAAATTCTGTTTTTTCAGTTAGTGCTTTGCTATAAAGTGATAGTTCTTTTCTAATACATTTGTATGAATCTATTATGTCTTCCAATGTGCAATCTATAATGTGTAATAATATAGAACATCTTTCTATATGTTTTAAAAACTTATCTCCTATACCGTATCCTAAGTGAGCTCCTGAAATCAGTCCTGGTATATCAGCTAAAACTAATTCTGTATTATTAATGAAAGCAACACCTAACTCTGGTTCTAATGTTGTAAATGGATAATTTGCTATTTTTGTTTTTGAATTAGTGCAAGAAGCTAAAAAACTTGATTTTCCTGCATTTGGTAATCCTATGATTCCAACATCGGAAATAATTTTTAATTTCAGTATAATCCATTTTTCTTCTCCTTGTTCACCAAGTGTGAAATATCTTGGTGCTCTATTAGTAGAAGTTTTATACCTGGAATTACCTATTCCACCTTTTCCACCTTGTGCTGCTATAAATTTTTGGTTTTCAGAGTTGAGATCGGTAATTAATGTTCCTTCTTCATCATATATTTGTGTACCTATAGGTACTTCTATAGTAATATCTCTTCCAGATAATCCAAATTTATTCTTGCTTAATCCCGGATGTCCATTTTCTGCTTTTATATGTTGCTTATACTTAAAGTATATTAAGGTATTGACATGATGACTTGCAATAAAAATAATGCTACCACCATTACCACCATTACCACCATCAGGGCCACCAAATTCAATGAATTTTTCACGACGAAAACTACTACATCCATCCCCACCTTTCCCTGCTTTTAAGTAGACTTTTGCTTCGTCAATAAAGCTCATAGCATTCCTTGATATATTGCTGAGGTATTTAATAACTTTTCTATATATAATAGCTCGTTATATTTTGCTAACCTTTCAGATCTTGATAAAGAACCTGTTTTTATCTGTCCACAATTTACTGCTACAGCTATATGAGAGATTGTAGTATCATTTGTTTCACCTGATCTATGAGATAGTATTACGTTGTAGTTATTTTTCTGAGCAAGTCTTATAGCATTTAAAGTTTCGGTTAGAGTACCAATTTGATTTGGTTTTATTAATACTGCATTTGCCATATTATTATCAATACCATTTTTAATCAATTTACAGTTAGTTACAAATAAATCATCTCCAACTATTTGTATTTTATCTCCTAGTTCTTTTGTTATCATTTTCCAGCCTAGTGTGTCTTCTTCTGCAATTGGATCTTCAAGTGATATAATAGGGTACTGAGTAACTATATTTTTATAATATTCAACTAGTTCATGAGTACTAAATTGATAATCTGAGAATTTATATTTTTCATTTTTGTAAAATGTAGATGCTGCTACATCTAATCCTAGTGAAAAATCCTTATATACTTTATATCCTGACTTTTCTATAGCATCTATAATAATATCAAATACTTCTGTATTATCTTTTATATTAGGGGCAAAACCTCCTTCATCTCCTACATTTGTATTATATTGTTTTTGTTTTAAGATTTTTTTTAATGTGTGAAATACTTCAGATGACATTCGTATTGCATCTTCAAAACTATTAGCTCCATGCGGAATAATCATGAATTCTTGAAAATCTAAATTATTATCTGCGTGCATTCCACCATTTATGATATTGATAAGAGGTGTTGGAAGAATCTTTGCTGTAATTCCTCCTAGATACTGATATAATGGAATATTCAATGTTGAAGCTGCAGCTTTTGCAACTGCTAGTGATATTGCAAGTATAGAATTTGCACCAACTCTTGACTTATTGTTTGTACCATCTATTTCAATTAGTGCATTATCTATTTTTTCTTGATCCAAAGTTTCTAATTTTATGATTTTTTGTCCAATTTCTGAATTGATTAAGTTTACTGCTTTTGTAACTCCATATCCATGGTAATAATTTGTATCGTGATCCCGTAGTTCTACAGCTTCAAATTTTCCTACTGATGCTCCTGATGGTATAGAGGCTTTTGCAAATACATTATTTGATAATGTTATTTGTACTTCAATAGTAGGATAACCCCTACTATCTAGAATTTGCCTAGCTGATATGTTATTAATTTTTACATTAGCCACAAAGTACCTTTTATTATTTGGAGTTAATGATAATAATTACTTTCTTATGTAATGTAAATGTGTATTCTAGGTGTTAAGTTAATTAAAATCACAATATTATTGACAGATTATGTTATATTACGCAGAATTAGCTAGAGTAATTTTTAAGAACACTAAGAGATATATATGTTTGCTATTATTGAAACTGGTGGAAAGCAATATAAAGTAAAGGAACACGATATTATAAGGATAGAGAAGTTAAATGCAAGTGTAGGAGAGGAAGTTACTTTAAGTAAAGTGATAGCATTAACTGGTGTGAATAATGAAGTTATTTTTACACAAAATGCAAGTGTTACAGCATCAGTTCTTGAGCAGTGTAGGAATGATAAGGTAATAATATTTAAGAAAAAGCGCCGTAAGAATTATAGGCGTAAAAATGGTCATAGGCAATATATGACTGTCTTACGTATTACTAAAATTAATAATATGGAGTAGAAGTTATGGCTACGAAGAAATCTGGTGGTAGTTCCAGTAATGGTAGAGATTCGAGGGGTAGGCGGCTAGGTGTAAAGAAATTTGGTAGTGAAAAAGTAATCCCTGGTAATATTATTATACGTCAAAGAGGTACTAAATATCATCCTGGTAGAAATGTCGGTATTGGAAAAGATCATACTATTTTCTCTAAGGTTTCAGGTGTTGTGTACTTTAGGAAAGGGGCTTTAAATAAGACATTTGTTGATGTATTAGAGGTTAACTCTGCTTCTTAAAAATGTGTTATATTGGGCTTGTAGCTCAGGTGGTTAGAGTGCACGCCTGATAAGCGTGAGGTCGGAAGTTCAACTCTTCCCAAGCCCACCAATTGTATTAATGTTTTAGTAAAATTTATATAGTTGTGTTGTATTTATTTAGATAACAGTTATATAGTTTTAATATGTGGAATCAATATGTTTATATTGGATGTCTGTTTTTTAGTTTCCAATTTTTAGTTCTTGTTTATTTAAAGCTTTATGTTAGAAGATAAAGACAAAGTTTTTACTAATCTTAGTGGTCAAGGTTCTCCATTTTTAAAATCTGCAAAAAGTAGAGGTATTTGGAGTAATATCTTAGATATATTAAATTTAGGCTCAGAACACATTATTCAAGAAGTAAAAAAATCTGGATTACGTGGTAGGGGTGGTGCAGGTTTTTCTACAGGACTTAAGTGGAGTTTTATGCCAAAAACCAGAAAAGAAGGACAGCCAGCGTATTTAGTTGTTAATGCTGATGAGTCGGAACCTGGTACATGTAAAGATCGTGATATATTAAGGTATGAACCACATAGGCTTATTGAAGGAATATTAATAGCTGGGTTTGCTATGAGAGTGACTACAGCTTATATTTATATTCGTGGTGAATTTTATAATGAATATTTAATATTATCTGAGGCACTTAAGGAGGCATATAAAGCAAAATTAATTGGTAAAAATGCATGTAAGTCTGGTTATGACATAGATATATTTATTCATAGAGGTGCTGGTGCATATATTTGTGGGGAGGAAACTGCTCAGCTTGAATCTTTGGAAGGTAGAAAGGGGATGCCAAGGTTAAAACCACCATTTCCTGCTGCAATAGGATTATATGGATGTCCTACTACGATTAATAATGTTGAAACTATTGCAACAATTGGTGAAATTTTAAGAAGAGGTAGTAATTGGTTTGCATCTCTTGGAAAGGAGAATAATACTGGTACTAAAATCTTCTGCATATCAGGACATGTTAATAATCCGTGTAATGTAGAAGAGGAATTAGGTATTCCTATGAGAGAGTTAATAGAGAAATATGCAGGAGGTGTTCGTGGTGGATGGGATAATTTATTAGCAGTAATACCAGGTGGTTCTTCAGTTCCTGTGCTTCCAAAATCTATTTGTGATACTATTACTATGGATTTTGATTCTTTAAGGGCTGTGCAATCTGGTTTGGGTACTGCAGGTTTGATAGTGATGGATAAATCAACAGATATAATTGCAGCTATAGAAAGGTTATCACATTTTTACATGCATGAATCTTGTGGGCAGTGTACACCATGCCGTGAGGGTACTGGTTGGATGTGGAAAATCATGAGGAAGCTAGTAAAAGGAACTGCTACATATGATGATATTGATTTATTATTAAGTATTAGTTATCAGATAGAAGGACATACAATTTGTGCTCTTGGTGATGCTGCAGCTTGGCCAGTACAAGGTTTAATTAGACATTTTAGAGGTGTTATTGAAGAGAGAATAGATAATTGTATTAGAAAATCATAGAAAAAATAACATGTCTATTTTACAATATAGGTGAGATACAATATCATTTATAACAATCTTTTAATTAATTTTTAGAGAACAATTTTTCTTCTCATTACATTCTATTTAGGTATTATCACATAAAAAAATCACAAAAAGTTGTTTGAGTGTTATCATAATTAAGCAATAAATTGACTTATTCAGTACTTTATTGTTAATATATGAGTTTTACAATCTTGATATGATGTAGTTGTATCTAGATTATATATGTTGAGTATCTTGATTATATTATAGTTTTATAATGCAAGGTAATATTTTGATTATCTAAATTTATACAATAAAGATATAGTGATTAGTATAATAATGCTTGTAGTAAATTTATATAAAAACTAAAGATATTTTATCTTAATAATTATTCCTATGTTATGTATGCTATTTTATTAATATGGATGAACTTTCTTTTCAAAGTAACTTAATAATTGTGAGTATTGCTGAGACTGCAATTGTTAAAGGATTAACACTAAATAAGGTGGGTAATGTAGTAAAATAATTAAATCAAAGAAAATAGTTATGTCTTCTTTAAGATATAATATTCACTATGACCTGATTGTATATATTTGTAATATTTATAAAAATTACTTAATTCAGTATTTGTAAAATTAATAAAAATATTTACCAAATGAATTTTCAGTAAATTAGTATTTTTAAACTAACAATATATTTTGTTATTTTATAGATAAGTAGATTATGTGCTATTAAAATGGGTCTATTTTATATAGAGTGCTAGAGCTTTATGTATATATTTAGTAGGTATACCCAGAGAATGGATTTTTTTGCTTAAAAATTTAAGAATTTATTTATGCTTTGTTGTTTAAATATATGGCCTAAATCTTTAGTCAGTTAATGTATGATGGCTTTTAAGTTACTAATTAGTAGTTTACTTGAATATTTTATTAGTTATACTTTAGATGATTTTGGCTAAATTTGTTAATCATTAAACAGATAGAAATATAATGATTTATTTTTTCTTTCATTTTTTTGCAGTATTAGTAATACTATCTTCTATAGCTGTAATTTATGTATCTAATCCTGTATATTCTGTTTTATTCTTGATTTTAACATTTTTTATGTCTAGCACCTTATTTATATTATTAGGTGCAGAATTAATAGCAATGTTAGTTATAATAGTATATGTTGGTGCTGTTGCTGTATTATTTCTGTTTGTTGTAATGATGTTGGATATAAATTATTCAAGATTTAAGCATGGTTTTACGAAATATTTTGTTATAGGATTAATAAGTGGAATGATACTTTTTGTTAATATGGTATTTATTATAAAACACTCTGCAACAGCTGACTTAGTTACAGAATCTAAGCCTTATGTTAGTAATGTTATGGCTATTGGCAATCTAATATATACAAAGTATATGTATATATTTCACTTGTCTGGTGTATTGCTATTAATATCGATAATTGGGTCATTAGTATTAACTTTGCGTGATAAAGGTAATAATATACGTAGGCAAAGTCCAGATATTCAGATAAGTAGATCTCCCTTTGTAAAATATGTAGATGTTAAGGTAAGAGGAGGGGTAAGTTATGAAGACTCTGATTGATGCTGGAATTACTCTAAACCATTTTCTAATTTTAGCTGCAGTACTGTTTACTACTGGAATTTGTGGTATTTTTATAAATCGCAAAAATATTATAACAATCTTGTTATCAATAGAACTAATGTTATTAGCAGTTAATATCAATTTTGCTGCTTTTTCAGTATATCTTGACAATATCTTAGGGCAAGTATTTGTCATGTTTATCTTGACAGTTGCAGCTGCAGAGTCTGCAGTGGGATTAGCAATTATTGTTGTATATTTTAGGAGTTGTGGAAATATTGATATTGAAACAGCAAATAAGATGAAAGAATAATGAAAATGTACTTTTTTTGTCTAGTTATTTATGTTTAAATATTAAAAATAGTAATTTATTGGAGATCAGTTTTATGATAAAAATAGAGCTATTATGTGTATTATTACCTTTAATAGGTTCTGTTTTTGCTAATATAATAAGTCATCGATTTTTTGCACAGTTGTGTGCTGTTTTTTTTATCACTTCTTCATCATTATTATCGTGGTATTTATTTTTCAATTTTCAAAATAGCTATATTATTGATTTATTCTCATGGATTCAAGTCTATGATTTAAAAATTCACTGGTCGTTGTATTTAGATTCTTTGAGTATTATTATGCTTGTTATAGTGAATACAGTGTCAGTAGTAGTACATATATATTCAATAGGTTATATGTCTCATGATGTAGGAGCAGCTAGGTTTTTGTCATACTTGTCATTATTTACATTTTTTATGTTAATTTTAGTAACAAGTGGTAATTTTTTACAATTGTTTCTAGGGTGGGAAGGTGTTGGTCTATGTTCTTACTTATTGATAGGATTTTGGTTTGAAAAATCTTCAGCTACTAAAGCTGCAATGAAGGCATTTATTATAAATAGAGTAGGTGATTTTTTTTTTATATTAGGGATTATAGCAGTATTTTTAGTATTTGATTCGTTAGATTTTGCTAGAGTATTTCATAGTATAGTGAATTCAGATTATAGAATTGGTATAATTAATTTTTTTGGTTATCAAGTCCCTTATATAGATGTTATATGTGTACTGCTTTTTATTGGATGTATGGGTAAGTCTGCTCAAATTGGTTTACATACGTGGTTGCCTGATGCTATGGAGGGGCCTACTCCTGCTTCAGCATTGATTCATGCTGCAACTATGGTAACAGCTGGAGTATTTCTTGTTGTTAGATGTTCTCCATTATTTGAGTTATCAGATGTAGCACGTCATTTTATATTAATTGTGGGAACAATTACTTGTTTATTTGCTGCTACTATTGCTATTGTTCAAACTGATTTAAAAAAGATAATAGCATATTCTACTTGTAGCCAATTAGGATATATGTTTCTTGCATGTGGTTTGTCAGCATATAGTGTTGCTATATTTCATCTAATGACACACGCTTTTTTTAAAGCATTGTTGTTTTTATGTGCTGGTAATATAATTCATTCTACACATGAGCAAGATATTTATAAAATACGTGCTTCTTGGCGTCAAATACCATTCACGTATGTGTTAACTTGGATAGGGTCTTTAGCATTAGCAGGTATTTTTCCATTTGCTGGTTTTTATTCAAAAGATTTGATTATTGAAAGTAGTTATAATGTTAGTAATACTGCTTTTATAATATCTAACATAGTTGCATTTTTAACTGCATTTTATTCTTGGAGATTAATTATAATTGTTTTTCATGGTATTGATTCAGAAAAAAAATCTATATTTGAGTCAGGAAAAGTAATGCTTTTGCCTTTGTTAGTATTATCCGTAGGTTCTATATTTTCTGGTATGTGGGGGGAAAAGGTATTACTAATAAATGATCATATATTTTGGAAAGGTAGCCTTACAATACACACCCATGAAGATGTTGGGTTATTAATAAAGTTATTACCTTTAGTTTTAAGTGTTTTAGGGATAGTGTGTGCATATTTAAGATATTATTTTAACTATTTTACTTTTTTTAAGTTTCATAGGTTAACTGAGTTCTTGTATAAAAAATGGTATATTGATGAATTATATTATTACGTATTTGTAATACCTATTAAATTAATTGCTGACTTTTTTTCACAAATTATTGATAAAAAAGTTATTGATTATTTTGGGTTAGGTGGTATTACTAGAACGGTAAATTCCTTATCAAAAGGTAGTGTTAAAATACAGACTGGTTTTATTTTCGATTATGCATTTGTAATGTTATTAGGATTGATAAGTATTGTCATGTGGTTAATTTATAATAATACAGGATTTTAAAACCTTATGCTGCTTTTTATGATTTTGTTGCCAATATTAGGGTCGTGCTTATTAACAATTAATAATTTTAAGACAACTTCAGTATTGATAAAGGTAATTTCTCTAATATCTTCTGGGGCTACATTTATTCTCAACTTTATTATAGCTATAAAATTTGACTATTCATATAAGGGATATCAATTTATATGTAACTTGTTACATGGTTTTTCAATAGGAGTAGATGGTTTATCATTACCTCTTATATTATTAACGAGTTTCTTGTTTTTATTATGTACTGTGTTTTCTCTTTTTAATATGAAGATATATAACTTACGTACGTTTATTGCATTATTATTATTATTAGAAGGATTAACGATCGGAGTATTTGCTTCACTTGATATTATAATGTTTTATATATTTTTTGAATCTGTTTTAATTCCTATGTTTTTTATTATAGGAATTTGGGGACATGAAGACAGGATATATGCTACATTTAAGTTATTTTTATATACTTTAGCTGGGTCTTTGTTATTCTTAATAGCTATTATATATATATATCTTTTTTCTGATAAGGTAAGTAATATAGAACAATTAAGTTACATTTTACCTAACTTTTTAAATATAAAAGCTCAGAAGTGGTTATGGTGTGCATTTTTTATCTCTTTTGCAATAAAAATTCCTATTGTTCCTTTTCATACGTGGTTGCCTAATGCCCATGTTCAAGCACCAACTGTTGGATCTGTATTATTGGCTGGTATTTTGATCAAAGTAGGGACATATGCATTACTTAGATTTTCTATTCCCATGTTACCAGAAGCTAATATGTATTTTTCAAATTTTGTTATAATATTGAGTATTATTGGTGTTATTTATGCTTCATTAATTTCTTTTGTTCAGAGTAATATTAAGAAATTTATTGCATATTCTTCAATTGCTCATATGGGATTTGTTACTGCAGGGATATTTTCTTTTAATGAATATGGAATATCAGGTGCTATATTTCAAATGATTAGTCATGGGTTGATATCTGCAGCATTATTTTTTTGTGTTGGTATGCTTTATGATAGGAATCATACTTTAGAGATATCAAAATATAGTGGTTTAGCAAAAGTAATGCCAAAGTTTTCTATAATGTTTATATTTTTCACTATGGCCTCTATTGCTTTACCTGGTACTTCAGGGTTTGTAGGGGAATTCTTGTCTATATTAGGAGTTTTTCATTATTCTAAATTATTTGCAGCTTTGATTGCTACTGGAGTTATATTAGGTGCTGTATATATGTTATTTTTATCTAAAGAAATAATCTGGGGAGCATCTAATAGTAGTTTAATTGTATGTGACCTTAATAAGAATGAGTTATTTATTTTAATTATTTTAGCTACTCTTGTACTAGTATTTGGAATATATCCTTATTATATTTTGTTAAAATCTTTGTCTCCATTTATGGAGCAATTGTCGTTAAGAAACTTATACTTTAGTAGTATTTGAGATTATTATGTATTGGAATAATTTTGTTTATATAATACCTGAAATTTTTTTAATCAGTTCATCTTTAATCCTTTTATTATTGGGAATTGTTGTAGATAAAAAAATTATACATATTTCTTCAGTAATTACATTATTAGTTACTATTGGTATTGTAATAAGTAGTATTGAAGTTGAGCCTAGGTTGATTTTTGATGGACTTTTAAAATCTAATCTATATATTTCTATTTCGAAAATTGTTATTTTATTTTCTAGTATTACTCTTTTGTTAATGCTATTAGCATCTGGTAGAAATTATTGTTATGAATTTTCTATTATGATCTTATTTGCAGTTTTTGGATTAATTACTTTAATTTCTGCAAATAACCTACTTTCTTTCTATTTGTCATTTGAAATACAAAGTATAACTTTATATGCATTGACATGCTTTGATAAGAGTGCTGTTAAATCTTCTGAAGCGGGAATCAAGTATTTTGTCTTAAGTGCACTATCTTCTTGTATTATGTTGTATGGGATTTCCATGTTATATGGGTATACAGCACAGGTTGGTTTTGATGAATTACATAATTTCTTTTCTGGAAGTGAGGTTGTATCTTTAGGTGTAATTTTAGGTATTGTACTTATTTTAATTAGCATTTTCTTTAAATTATCTGTCGCTCCTTTTCATATGTGGGTTCCTGATGTATATCAAGGAACTTCGACTATTATGACGGCATTTTTTTCTATTGTTCCAAAAAGTGCATTTATATTTTTATTAATCAGATTACTTAATGAAGTGCTAATTGATCTGTTCAAAAATTGGCAGCAGATCATGATTTTTGTATCTATATTATCTATTTGTATTTCAGCATTTTGTGCAATAAGACAAAATAATCTAAAAAGATTATTTTCATATGCTGCTATTGGTCATATTGGGTATATGTTGATTGCATTAGCTATGAATACCTTTGATGCTAATGTTTCTGTAATATTATATTTATTATTGTATATTGTTATGAATATAGGCCTTTTCTCATTTTTGATGCAGTATGAAAATGACGATTATTCTATCTCTAGTCTTACAGGATTACATCACAAGTTCCCTATGATAGCATTTTGTATTTCTGTAATTATGTTGTCTATGGCAGGTATACCGCCATTAGGTGGATTTTTTACAAAATATTATGTATTATCAAGCTTGATAGAAAATGGTTTTATAGAAATTGCAGTTATTTTTGCATTTATTAGCGTTATTTCTTGTTACTATTACTTAAGAATTATTAAAGTGATGTATTTTGATGAAAGTAATGATCATTCTTGTAATTTGATAATGAGTAATGGATTGCTTTTTATTCTATTGACTACAGTATTAATTAATCTAGTGTTTTTCTTATTAGTTGGATATGTGAAGCCAGTTATAGGTTATTTTTTACATTTTAATTTTTTTAATGGATAATAATGTGAATATTCGATATATAGTTTGTTGAAGTTTTTTATATTAGTTTTGTGAAAACAGTTTCTATATTTGGTTCGACCGGAGCTATTGGTCAGATGATAATTGATGTGATACTTGCTAGTTCTGATAGTTATCAAGTAAAAGCATTAGTTGCAAAGTCAAACGTTCAATTACTAGCATTTCAAGCTAAGATAGTTAATGCTGAAATGGTGGTTATTGCAGATGTTGGTTTATATAAAGAATTAAAGGATTTATTATTTGGTACTAATGTTAAAATTAGTGTTGGTGATGTTGGGATGCAAATGGCAGCATCATTGAATGTGGATTATGTTATGATGGCTATTGTAGGAATAGCTGCACTTGTACCTATGGTATATTTGATTAGTGCTGGTGTTAAAGTTATTGCCTTGGCAAACAAAGAAAGTGTTGTTTGTGGTGGAACATTATTATTTAATTTAGCAAGAGAAAAAAATGTTAATGTTATTCCTGTAGATTCAGAACATAATGCTATATTTCAAATACTTCATAGTAATGACAGAGAAAACATAGATAAGATTACTATTACTGGATCTGGTGGTGCATTATTATATATGGATTATGATCAAATGCGAAATATAACAGTTCAGGAAACAATAAAACATCCAGTTTGGAAAATGGGTAAAAAGATTTCCGTTGATAGTGCAACTATGGTCAATAAATCTCTTGAAATTATAGAAGCTTATCATTTGTTTTCAGTAAAACCAGAAAAATTAGATGTAATTATACATCCTGAAGCGATAGTACATGGTATAGTGTCTTATGTAGATGGTGCTTGTATTGCTTTTATGTCTGTTCCTGATATGAAAATTTCAATTATGTACACATTGTCCTGGCCAAATAGAATGTCTATGTTGTATAAAAAGTTGAATTTGGCATCATACCATCAGTTAACATTTATGAAGCCTGATATTAACAAGTTTCCTGGAATAAGATTAGGTTTTGAAATTCTTAGAACATCAAATATTCATGCAAATAGTATTATTTTTAATACTGCTAATGAAATTGCAGTTGATGCTTTTTTAAATAGAAAAATAGGATTTCTTGATATTGTGAATGTGATTTATAGTACATTAGATATGGTTGATTGTTTGCATATTAATTCCTTATCAGATATTCTGGAATGTGATTCTATAGCAAGAAGGGTTGCATCTGATATCATTTGTAAATTGAATTAGTTATCTAATTTATATAAAAGCTTATATTGGTTTACACTACGATTGTTTTGAAAAATAGTATTTCATGTTTTGTATTTGCTGATGTATATAGATTTTTAATAATTTATTAATATTTTATTAGATAAATCTTAATTTAATTGTGGATAAATATATTTTAAATAATAAAAAATTTGTATTTATTGTAAATAATGCGTTTACTTATCATAGTATATTTAGTATAAATGTATTATAGTGTAGAACTTATCCATATAGGTATCGGATGTTTGTGCGTGTATTAAATACATTGTTGATATTGATTTGTTGTTTTATTATTTCGTGTAGTAATAAAACTAAATATCAATTTAGTCGTAAATATTCTCCAGTTTATAATCCTGGTGGTGAATCTTTTGAAAGCAACCAAGAGTTTTCTCGTGCTTATTCAGTTTACAAAGAACGTAGGGATGCTTTAGTAGGAGACGGTAATCAGCAGAATGTGTCAAAAAAAAAATATGGTAAACTGGATAATAAGCATATAAATAGATACGATCCTATACAAGATGATGGATTATCGGAAAGTAAGGATTTACAACTTATGGTAGATAGTAATGGAATTAACTTAGCTGATGTGGCAGGTGCTAGGTTTGTTCAATCTATAGATGATGATTATGAAAATGATAATGTTATAAAAAAACATAATGATTTACAAGACAAGTCAGGTAAGCTTTCTAAGAAGAATGTGAAGCACGTAAGTAGTAAAAGTGTAAGTAAAAAATTAGATGTTAAAGAAAAATTACTTGATGACCATGTTCCTGTTGAAGAAAAGTATGAAGCAGTGGAGAAAGATAAAGCTAAGGTATCAACTGAAAGTAAATCTTCTGAATTAGATAAAAGTAAGGTTCATATAAAAGAGGATAATAGCAAGTCCTTACCTGAAGATACATCTAAATTAGATATTAGTAAGCTTCCTGCAATTAAAGAAGATAAAGCTAAGTTATCAACTGAAAGTAAATCTTCTGAATTAGATAAAAGTAAGGTTCATGTGAAAGAGGATAAGAGCAAGTCTTTACCTGAAGATACATCTAAATCAGATGTTAGTGAGCTTCCTGCAATTAAAGAAGATAAAGCTAAGTTATCAACTGAAAGTAAATCTTCTGAATTAGATAAAAATAAAGTTCATATAAAAGAGGATAAGAGCAAGTCTTTACCTGAAGATACATCTAAATCAGATGTTAGTAAGCTTCCTGCAATTAAAGAAGATAAAGCTAAGTTATCAACTGAAGGTAAATCTTCTGAATTAGATAAAAATAAGGTTCATGTGAAAGAGGATAAGAGCAAATCTTTACCTGAAGATACATCTAAATTAGATGTTAGTAAGCTTCCTGCAATTAAAGAAGATAAAGCTAAGGTATCAACTGAAAGTAAATCTTCTGAATTAGATAAAAATAAGGTTCATGTGAAAGAGGATAAGAGCAAGTCTTTACCTGAAGATACATCTAAATCAGATGTTAGTAAGCTTCCTGCAATTAAAGAAGATAAAGCTAAGTTATCAACTGAAAGTAAATCTTCTGAATTAGATAAAAATAAGGTTCATATAAAAGAGGATAAGAGCAAGTCTTTACCTGAAGATACATCTAAATCAGATGTTAGTAAGCTTCCTGCAATTAAAGAAGATAAAGCTAAGGTATCAACTGAAAGTAAATCTTCTGAATTAGATAAAAATAAGGTTCATGTGAAAGAGGATAAGAGCAAATCTTTACCTGAAGATAAATCTAAGTTAGATATAAGTAAGCTTCCAGTTGTTGAAGGAAAGGATCATAGTAATACTGATGAAAGTAAATTACATTTGTTGTTAGATTTTTCAAAAGATAATGATAAGGAAAAAGATTTAGGTAATCATCAACCTTTAAAAGGAGATAATAATTCAAAGACTATTATTAATGATCATAAGGATAGTAAGCAAGATACTACACACAAAGTTACTCACTTTTTACCAGAATTAAGTGAACAGAACGTTACTAAAGATGTAGAGAAAAATAATAGTAAAGGTCCTGGTGATAATAATCTTCCTTTATCGGATAATGTAAATAAAAAGTATGATAATAAAAATCAGCAAAAATCAGTTAAGCAGCATGATAAGAAAGATGTAAAAGTAAAAGAAGAATACGATGAGGATTATTCTATTACCTATTATTATGAATAATATGAACTAATCTGCGTTAATGATTATCTTAAATATATGGTTTTTGTATTACCGTGTATTATGTATTAGTTTTATATTCAATGTCATCTAAATTAATTTTTGAACTTACTGGGATCTTTTATTTAGAATATTAATTTATTTAGTTTGTAAGTGAAGTTTATATGCTTTCTAACTCAAGAGATGTATTTTATAATATTGTATTGTGATTATACTAACAGTTTTATATGCAAATAAATATGATTTACTAGATACTATTTTGCATAAACAAGTAATTAGTTAATGGCATTTAATGCTGTTATTAGTAAAACTAGAAGATTATTTAAGTTTTATATTATCTTATGATCCATATCTGGTCATTTTAAGAGGATTTATTACATATTGTGTGATTTTATGGACATCATTTTAAATGAAATAGTAGTAAATTAATTCATTAATAAAATTTATGTAGTATATGATTTTGATATACAGCACTTTATATTACAATATGGTTTATTACGCACTATTATAGTAGAAGTACATTAGCTTTATTAAGTTAGAACAATGCTATTATTAGCAGAATAGAAGATTTGTTTAATCTTTATATTATGTTATAGTTACGTCTGGTTGTTGTAGTAGGTTTGATATGCAGTGTGATTTTGTGGACAGAATTTTAAATGAAATAGTAGTAAATTAATTCATTAATAAAATTTATGTAGTATATGATTTTTATATACAGCACTTTATATTACAATATGGTTTATTACGCACTATTATAGCAGAAGTACATTAGCTTTATTAAGTTAGAATAATGCTATTATTAGCAGAATAGAAGATTTGTTTAATCTTTATATTATGTTATAGTTACGTCTGGTTGTTGTAGTAGGTTTGATATGCAGTGTGATTTTGTGGACAGAATTTTAAATGAATATGATTTGCTAAACGCTATTGTATACAGAAGTAAATTCACTCATGAAGTTAAAGTGGGTGATGTGATAATTGGTGGTAATAATCCTATAGTTGTACAGTCAATGGCGCTTGGTGGTTCTGGAGATGTTTATCAAGATGCACGTGAAGTATTAGAACTTGCACAGGCTGGGTCTGAATTAGTAAGAATTGCAATTAATTCAGATAAAGCAATAAAAAGTGTTCCTTATATTAGAGATGTATTAATTAATCATGGTTTTAATAGTAAAATGATTATAGGTTGTGGACAGTATGAGATTGCTAGATTAGTAAAACAATATCCAGAATGTGCACTTGCTTTAGGGAAAATACGGATTAATCCAGGAAATATAGGTTTTGGAGATAAAAGAGATAAAAATTTTGAAGATATTATTGAGTTTGCAATAAAAAATGATATACCTATCAGAATAGGAGTTAACTGGGGAAGTTTAGATAAGTATTTGGCTGCAAAATTGATGCATGATAATTCATTACGTGGTACTCCTGATCCAGATTATGTAGTTTTAAGGAAGGCATTAGTAATTTCTGCTATAACAAGTGCTAAACATGCAGAAAAAGTTGGTTTGCCTGCGAATAAAATAGTTATATCTTGTAAAGTGAGTAAAGTACGTGACTTAATATCTGTATATACTATGTTGTCAAAGATTTGTGATTATCCTCTGCATTTAGGTTTGACAGAAGCTGGATCTGGTGTAAAAGGAATTGTTGGTAGTTCAGCTGGAATATCTTATCTTTTACTTCATGGTATAGGTAATACTATTAGGGTTTCATTAACTCAACAGCCTGGAGAATCAAGAACTAATGAAGTAAAATTGTGTCAAGAAATTCTCCAAAGTATAGGGTTAAGAAATTTTTCTGTGCAAGTTACTTCATGTCCAGGATGTAATAGGACTAATCCAAAGTATTTTCATCAGTTAGTTAGTGATGTGAATAAATATGTAGCAGATCGTATGAGTGTATGGAAAAATGCAAATCCTGGAGTTGAGAATATGACTATAGCAGTTATGGGATGTGTAGTTAATGGGCCTGGTGAAAGCAAGCATGCTAATTTGGGAATTAGTATGCCTGGTTATGGTGAAAGATCTGTAGCTGCTGTATATCAAAATGGTGAAAAATTATGTACTTTAGAAGGTAATAATATTTTTGAGCAATTTGTATCAATTATTGAAAATTATGTTAGTATTTATTATCACTGATTAAAAAGTGCAAAGGTAATTTGTATAATGAAATCTACAAATGGTGAAATGCCCTTTTTTAAGCATTTTGAGGAATTAAGATATAGGATATTCTTTTGTTTTGCATTTTTTTGTATTATGTTTGGAGTATGCTATTTTTTTTCAGAAAAAATATATAATTTCTTATTAATTCCTTTAATAGAATTAGAAGGTTCTAATTCTGAGTTTTCTTTAATATATACTGATTTAACAGAAGCTTTTTTTGTATATTTAAAAGTTGCTACTATGGCAGCTTTATTATGTTCTTGCCCTGTTTTTATATGGCAATTATATATGTTTTTAGCTCCTGGTTTATACAAAAAGGAAAAGTTAATTCTTTTGCCTTACTTGATTTCAGCATTACTGTTGTTTATTGCTGGAGCAGCAATGGTATACTATTATATATTCCCTTTAGCTTGGAAATTTTTTATTGCCTTTGAAAATAGAGATGCTTCAATGGGTGTACCTATAGAATTTATGCCATCAGTTAGTGAATATTTAGATTTGGTATTACAATTGATGTTTGCATTTGGAGTAGCATTTCAAATACCTATATTCTTGACGTTAATGTCTAGGATTGGTATCTTACCAGCAAGAGTTTTAGCGAAGAAAAGAAGATTTGCAATAGTGATTATTTTTATTATTGCTGCTGTATTAACTCCACCTGATGTATTAAGTCAAGTAGGTTTGGCTGTGCCAATGCTATTGTTGTACGAAGTCTCAATATTAGCATGTAGATATATTGAGCAAAATAATAAGTAGTGTAAAAAAACTACAATTGTATATATAAATAAAGTATTTTTATCCATATTGTGGTATTAAATCTCTTGTTTTAATTAATTTAGTATGTAATTTAGAAAATGAGAAAAATATCTGAAATATTTTTAGAAAGAAATAGGGTATCTATATTCTTATTGATTGTAATATTGATATTTGGTTCTTATTCTTATTTTGATATTGCTAAAGAGAAAAATCCTGAAATTAAAAAGCCAGTTTTATCTATTCATACTGTATTACAAGGTATGTCATCTGAAGATATAGAAAAGCTAATAATTTATCCTATTGAGCAAGAAGTAATGTCAATTAAAGGTGTTACTAAAGTTACTTCATTAGCAAAAAATGGATATGCAAATGTTATATTGGAATTTAGTGCAGGATTTGATGATAAAGAAGCTTTGGATAATGTAAGATCAAAAGTAGATATCATTCGTGCTAAGTTACCACAGGAAGCAACTTTTCCTGTAGTAAATCAAGAGAACTTAGGTCTGTTACCTGTGTTAAATATTGCATTGACAGGTGATCTTCCTGATAGAGCATTATTTAAAATCGCACGAAATTTACAAGCTAAATTAGAAGGATTATCAAATGTACAAAATGTGAAAATTATTGGAAATCGTAAAGATGTTCTTGAAATCAATGTTTCACCTAATGCAATTAATATGTACAACTTGCAAGTGCATGAAGTGATTAATTCTATATTGAATAATAATCAATTTATCAATATTGGAAACTTAGATGTGACGTCTAGTAAATATGCACTACATGTGTCTGGTTTGTTGAAAAATGTACAAGATATTGTGAATATACCAATAAAAACAGATGGATATTCTATTGTAACTGTAGGTGATGTTGCTACTGTAAAATTAATATATCAAAATGATACGGAAATTATAAGAGTAAATGGTCAGCCATCTTTGGTATTAGAAATATCAAAGCAACCAGGTAAAAATATCCTTGGTACTATATCTCAGGTAAAGGATATGATACATGATACTAAAGACGTGTTACCACACAATTTATCAATTATATATTTGCAAGATCAATCAGAAGAAATATCAGATGTTTTAAATGAATTGCAGAATTCTATACTTGTCTCGGTGCTGTTAGTTGTTGTCATTATGATGATATTTATGGGAACTAAAACTGCATTGTTAGTTGCTATTTCAATACCAGGATCATTTTTACTTGGTATTATTGTTATGTACTTACTTGGGTATACATTAAATATAGTAATTTTATTTTCTTTAATTATGGCTATTGGCATGCTTGTTGATGATGCTATCGTAGTTACTGAGTATGCAGATAGAAAAATGATCAATGGTTTAGGTAGAAAAGAAGCATTCAAACAAGCTGCATATGATATGTTTTGGCCAGTTGCATCAGCGACACTGACAAAGCTAGTGGTTTATATACCGTTACTATTATGGCCTGGAACAACTGGTGAGTTTATGAAATATATTCCAATTGCATTGATTACAACATTAAGTGCTTCTTGGATAATGGCTTTGATATTTATTCCAGTTTTAGGATCTATGATTGGTAAGCCATCTGTTACTGATAAGCAAAGTATTGCAAAAATTATGGCAATAGAAACTGGAAAGTTTACAAATTTAGGACGATTTAGTAAAAGTTATGTTAATATACTCAAAAGTGTACTTAATCATCCAAAAAAATTTATTTGTGCAGTAATTGCTGTATTAGTTTTATCTACGTTTGGGTATTTTACAATTGGTCCTGGTATAGAATTCTTTCCAAGCATTGAACCTGAGAGAATACTTATAACTATAAAATCAAATAGTAATCTATCTATTGCTGAAAGAGATAACATATTAAATAAGATAGAAGAAAGAATTTTTAATGTTAAAGGTATAAAATTTTTATATGTAAAAGTTGGGCTTTTTGAATATTTGCTGGATTCAAATAATGTAATTGGAAAAATTCAATTAGAATTAAAAAACTGGTTTCTTCGTAGAAAGTCTGAAGAAATATTAAATGAAGTTATGGAAAAACTACAAGATATTAGGGGTGTGATTATAGAGGTATTAGAGGAAAGAGTTAAGCCAGTTACTGGTAAACCAATTCGTATTGATATCAGCTCATATAATGTAGATAAAATTCATAATGTTGCAGATAAGATAATTTATGTAATGAAAAATTCGTTAGGATTTGAAAATATTACAGATAATAGATCATCATCAGAGTTGGAATGGAAGATTGATATTGATAAAAATAAAGCAGCAAAATTTGGAGTTGATGTTTCAATGATCAGTCAATTTATCAAAATGATAGCTAATGGAATAATGCTAAATAAGTATCATCCAGATAATATTAATGATGAAGTTGATATCTTTTTGAGGTTTTCTAAAGAGTATCGTAATTTGAACACAATAGATAATTTATTTGTTAATACTATTCATGGATATACTGCTGTAAGTGATTTTGTTACTCATAAAGCTCAACACAAAGATAGTATAATAAGCCGTATAAATGGAAAAAGAACTATTAGTATAGTTGCTGATTTGGCTAATGGGTATTTGTTAGATGATATGGTAAGTTTATTAAATAAAGAATTGAAGAAAAATATGGATCCAGAAGTATTAGTTGAATTAAAAGGAGAAATACAAGATCAAGAAGAATCTCTTAAGTTTTTAGTTAAAGCATTCTTAATAATCATAGTACTTATTATGTTGATTTTGCTTACTGAATTCAATAGTTTTTATGATACATTTATTATTATGACAGCAATCTTTTTATCAACTAGTTGTGTGTTTTTGGGGCTTTTTGTTACAAATCATGTTTTTTCTGTAGTGATGAGTGGTGTTGGTATTATTGTATTAGCTGGTGTTATAGTAAATAATAATATATTATTGATTGATGCTTTTTATGCTAATATAAGTAATATAAATGATAAAAAAGATGCTATAATAAAAGCATCTATATCAAGATTAAGACCTATATTGTTAACTGTTATTACTGGGATTGTTGGGTTATTACCTATGGTATTCCGTATAAGTTTTGATTTTGTTAATCAAAGAGTTATCTATAATTCTCCATCAAGCCAGTTGTGGTGTGAGTTATCATATACTATATCTATTGGATTATTATTAGCTACTGTAATTACTTTATTTTTTACTCCTGCATTGCTTGTATTGGGAAAATGTAATAGAATTAATAAGTCTGATAGGATGGTTTGCTACTAGGAGAAATTGCTTGACTTGGGTAATGTTTATAATATAGACTGCTATCGCAGTTTTATCTAGGTATCTGTCATTTTTTATTTAATAATCAAATGTACTAAATCTTAATTGTTTGTACATAGGTTTTACTAAGGGTTTTTATGGCTAATCTACAAAATTTTGATAATTTGGAATTGATAAGGGTGGCTAAGGATATTGCTGATCAAAAGGGCTTAAATTTAGATGTAATAATCAGAGCTATAGAAGAAGCAATACAATTAACTAGTCGTAGTAGGTATGGCAATTGTAAGATTAAGGTAACTGTTGATAAAAAGACAGGTTTAATTTCTACTTATAGGCAGGTATTAGTTATCAGTGATAATGGTGAAGTTGTTATTCCTGAAGGGAAAGAAAATGAAATAGATCATGCTGACGTAAATAAATATAAGCTTATTACATTAACAGAAGCTAAGCAGATTGATGAAAATGCTAAGCTTGGTGATATAATGTTAGAACCTTTACCTGTTATTGATCTTGATTATAGTTCTGCGAAAATTGCAAAGCAAAAAATAGCTCAAGTTATTGTTTCAGAAGAGCGAAAAAAACAATATGAAAGCTTTAAAGACCGTATAGGTGATATAGTTTATGGTACTGCTAAACGTATCGAATATAATAATGTGATTGTAGATTTAAATGGTAATGAAGGTTATTTATCAGCTTCTAATCTGATCAAAGGCGAAGTATTTCGTGTAGGTGATAGAGTTAAGGCCCATATAGAAGATGTGAGAAAAGAAAATTCTGGTCCTCAAATATTTCTTTCAAGAGTTAACAAAGGGTTTATGGAACAATTATTTAAGCAGGAAATACCAGAAATATACGATGGAATTGTTACAATCAAGGCAATAGCAAGAGATCCAGGCTCAAGATCAAAAGTTGCTGTATTTTCTTCTGATAAAAACATAGATCCAGTAGGTGCATGTGTTGGTGCTAGAGGTGTAAGGATTCAAAGTATTATTGCTGAGCTACATGGAGAAAAAATTGATGTAGTATTATATTCTCCTGAGCTTCCTAAGTTTATAGTTAATGCTATTGCTCCAGCGGAGGTGTTGAAAGTTATTATTGATGAAGATAAAGAAAAAGTTGAGTTAATAATCCCTGAAAATCAATTAAGTTTAGCAATTGGACGTTATGGACAAAATATTAGATTAGCATCTGAGTTGGTTAACTGGAAAATAGATGTTATAGGTGATGAAACTGAATCTACTCGGAAGGCAAAGGAATTAACAGTAGGTTCAAGAATATTTGTTGAAGGTTTGGATGTAGAAGAGATAATAGGTCAGTTGTTATTTACTGAAGGGTTTGTTAGTATTGAAGATATAGATCAAGCATCTGTTAGTGATATTTCTGCTATAGATGGTTTTAATGAAGAGATTGCAATAGAATTGAAGAATAGGGCATCTGACTATTTAACACGTAAGGATGCTGAAATAAAACAGATCTTAGAAAGTTTACCTATTGATAAGGATGTTGCAGTATTACCATTTTTAAAGCCAAGTGATATTATTGCATTATCTGAAAGTGGTATTAATAATCTTGAGGATATAGCTGGATTGTGTACAGATGAGTTTTACGAAATTGTTCCTAATGTTGCATTAACTAAGGATCAAATCGACTCTATTATATTAGAGTCTCGTAGAAAGATTGGATGGTTGTGAACTTTTGTTTTAGGTAGTTATCTATGAATGAGTCTAAAAGTGTTGCGAGTAATGAATTGACATCAGGGAAGGTTGAACGTACAACACTTAAGCTTAGTGATAAATTAAAGATATCTTCAAATATACAACAGGGTAATAAATTTTCTTTAAATAAATCTATTACTACAGTAGAAGTACGTAAGAGTAAAAAAAGAAAAAATATTGATGAAGCTGCTAGGTCTTCTTTATTATTACAAAATAATGATATAGACGGAAATTCTGAAGATAAAAACTCTCTTACTATACAAGAGCAGATTTCTCGTATGAATGCTTTACAAAATGCTAGTAATAATGAAAAAAGAGAAGAGTTATCTAGTGATAGTAATAAGCATATTGAGGAAGAAGTTATCAGTGTTAAAGCAGAAGTAGAACAATCTGTTGATGTTGTATTACCTAATGATAATTTGTTAATAGAGAGTGATAGTTCTGAAAAAGTTATTGTTGATCCAGTAACCGATAGTGAACATGGTGATAAAGATTTTCAAGACGTTGTAATGTTGGATGAATTTGTATCTTCTAACCTAGATGATGCTGGTGATCAGAAGAATGGTGATCAATCAGATGATATTAGTGATCTATTAGAACACAAAGGTATTGAAGGGAAAAAGCTTAAAAAATATGAAAAAGAGCATGAAGAAAAGAAAGGTAATCCAAAAAAGGTAATGTCTAACAATACATATACTAAACATGTAAAGTTAGTAATTGAAGAAGAACTGGAAGAAGATAATAATAAACAAGTTATAAAAAATTATCGAAGTAAGAAAAACCGTGTTACAAATAGATCTGTAAAAAATAAAATTACTCGTAAAGTATTAATTCCTAATAAAATTACTGTTCAAGAGTTAGCTAATAGCATGTCTGAGCGAGTAAAAGATGTGCAACAAGTGTTATATCAAATGACAGGAAAGCATGATATTAAGTTAACAGATTATCTAGATTCTGATCAAGCTTCTATTATAGTAGAAGCATTCAATCATACATTTAAGTTGGTAGACAATGCTAAATTAGAGAATGATTTATATTCTGATGGTAATAATATGGAATTGATTCCTAGAGCACCAGTTGTTACTGTTATGGGACATGTTGATCATGGAAAAACTTCATTGCTTGATGCTATACGTGAATCAAACGTTGTTGATGGGGAATTTAAAGGAATAACACAACATATAGGTGCGTACCAAATCACATTAAATGGAGATAAGAAGATAACTTTTATTGATACACCAGGACATGAAGCATTTGCTGCTATGAGAGCTCATGGTACTAATGTTACTGATATAGTAGTGCTAGTAGTGGCCGCTGATGATGGTATTATGCCACAAACTATTGAATCTATCAATCATGTAAAGGCAGCTAATGTTGCTATGATAGTTGCAGTTAATAAAATTGATAAGCATGATGCTGATTTAGATAGAATTACTAATGCTTTATTACAGCATGGAGTGGTAGCAGAAAGTTTAGGAGGTGATGTTATTGTTGTTCCTGTATCAGCAAAGGAGAAAATAAACTTAGATCAGTTAAAATCAAGTATATTGTTGATTGCAGATTTGTTGGAGTTAAAAGCTGTATATAATACTAGGGCATCTGGTACAGTAATTGAATCAAAAGTTGATAAGAATTGTGGAGTAGTTGCTACGTTAATAGTACAAAAAGGTACTTTGAAAGTTGGTGATATTATTGTTGCAGGTAATCAAGCTTATGGTAGGGTGCGTAGTATGTTTAATGCAGATGGTGGAAGTGAAAAAGTTGCTATTCCTTCAATGCCAATTAAGGTATTTGGTTTAAATAATGTCCCAAATTTTGGTACTAGTTTTATTGTTGTAGATTCTGAAAAACAAGCACGTGAATTAATTAATTATAGGCAAGATTTACTAAATGTGGAATTGAGTAAACAGCCAGCAGTCGATAAGAGTAATATATTGCTTTATGATATGGTTGATGAGTTGAACGTTATCTTAAAGTGTGATGTTATGGGTTCTATAGAAGCTATATGTTATTCAATTGGTAAAATTACTCATAAAGATATACGAGTTAATATTCTATATAAAGGTGTAGGGAATATTACAAAGTCAGATGTTTTATTGGCGGAGACATCAAATTCAATAATTTTAGCATTTAATGTTAAAACGGATACGCAAGTAAAAGAATTGGCAAAACAGAAAAATATCGAAATAAAGCATTATTTTGTTATATACGATATAATAGATGATATTAAGAAGATACTAACTGGTATGTTGAAGCCATTGAAACAAGAGGTACAGATAGGTACTTTGTCTGTGAGAAAAGTGTTTTCTGTAGGTAATAACGGTAGTGTACTTGGGTGTTATGTAACAAGTGGTTTGGTAAAAAAAGGTGCATTAGTTAAGTTAGTTCGTAATAATAATATTATACATGAGGGTAAGATTAAAGTCTTACGTCGATTTAAAGATGATGTAAAGGAAGTTACTGCTGGCTTTGAATGTGGTATTTTACTTGATTATTCAAAAGAGATATATCCAGAAAGTGATGTTATGAATATATTTGAGATAGTAGAAGAAATTAGAGTTATACAATGATTTATAAATCTGAGAGTTTTAGAAATTTAAAGGTTGCTTCAGTATTAAGCAGAGCAATATCGAGAGTATTGATACATGATATTTATTCAATAGGTTGTAGTATAGTTAATGTATCTAAAGTAGAAGTGAGTAAAGACGTCAAAAATGCTACTGTATTTGTTGTAATTTCCGATGATCATCCAGATAAAGAAAATCTTGTAAAAGAACTAAATGATGTTTCATTTTTAATAAGAAAGGCTATATTTTCATATGTAGATCTTAGATATGTACCGAAATTATATTTTAAAATTGATTATCATTTTGATAATTTAGTAAGAGTAAACCAATTATTAGAATCTAAATAATTTCTTTTATATCTTGTTAGTTATTATTTCTAGTGTACATTGTTAATATTATTATGTGTTATTCTTGTTGTATTTAAATAATGATATTTATGATAATTTCGCAACGCTAGAATTATCAGTTAATTAGTAAAATGTTATGTGTATTGTAACAAAATAGTAATCAGTAGTAATCAAGCAGTAACTGTGTATAGTTAAGTTTTTCTGTGGAGTGTTGGTTAATATTATTGCTATAATGTTAAGTTATAACAGTGATTTGTTATATGTGTTTATTTAATAAACACAGTAGTATGTATTGTGTATATTTATTATTATTGAAGCATTTTGTATGTTATTATAAATGATATCTAATATGTAAATACATTATATTATTAACCATTAAAGGTACGAATATACTTTATGAACTAATGATAGTATATCTTTAATATACAATCATTCTTACATGTTATTCAAATATTTTGAATAACATATTAACTATTTCAATAAAAAATCATTCTTTATAATTAGGCAAAGGATATGTATCACAAAGTTTAAGTATAATATACTTTTATCAATTTATTAGAATATCAAATTTAAAAGAAGTTAAATACAGAATATATTGTACTTCTATTAGTTTATTAATAAATAATAACAAAAAACTTTAAAATTTTTATGTGTAAAGAATTTGTATACTGTAAAATAATAATAACCATATACGGTAATATATATAATTAAAGGCATTTAATTGTAAAAATAACAATCTTTAGCAATGTAAACTGAACTTACCACTATAGTTGTAGTATTCCTTGTATAAAAAAAAGATTTATATTTCATTTCTGTTTTAGAAATATTGATGTCTACTTAAAAACTAAAAATTGTCAAAACCCTTTTTTTTAAAGTAAATAAGTAATATTGTCAATACTCTTTAAACATCTAATAAAAATACTTAAAATCAAAATTACAAACAAAACAAAATTTTAATTTTAGTAATATAATTATACTGGTAACAATATTAATTGTAATATTTAAAGAGCTAATTGTTTATTGTGATTAAATATAATCCTGTGAATGATTACGGTATATATAACATATTTTATTTATGTTATATATGTCTCTTTACAATTTATGTATGAATTTTTAGAGATATCATTGTACGATGAATAAATAAATTACCTATTGTGCTTATTAATTTTACTGTATTAGGCTATTTCTTGACTTTTTTATAATATTTATTATTTCAACGAGGATAGAAAAGGTAAAGGTAAAATATAAATAATTATGGGATATTTTAATATGTATTCCATCTAGTATTAGTATTATACCTAATATTAATACAAACATAACAGCTATAGTTTTGATGTTACTGTATTTTGTAATAGCTTCTATGATATGCTTTGAAAATAAGATTGTAAGTATTATGGATATTATAAATACTAGTTGGATTATAAAAATGTTATATGTAATTCCTATAGCAGTGAGTATTGAATCTATTGAGAATACTAAGTCTATTAATATTATCTGTAGTATTACCAAGTAAGGGTTTGATCTTAAGTTATGAAGATTCTTATCATGAGCTTTTTTTGAAATGTCATCCAATATTTCACATATGCTGTGATATATTAAGAATACTCCTCCAAATATCATAAATAAGTTATTGGGTGATAAATGAAGTTGTGCTAGGAATATTACTGGTTTATTTAGTGACAATAATATCGATGCTGTTTGTAATGCAATGAGTCGCATTATTAATGCTAATGCTAGTCCTATATATCTTACTTTGTTGCGTATGGTATCTGGTACTTTTATAACGGCAAGTGATATAAAAATCACATTATCTATACCTAAAATGATTTCTAATAGTAGTAGTGTGAAAAACTTGAATATATCATTTTCAAACATATGTAAGTAGTTAGTTTAAGCATCATTGTGTAACATATGTTGTTTATAAGTACAATATTAAAAATTTATTGCACAGTATTGATTATGAAATTGATGTATTATCATTTGCAACTTATTTTTAATTTTTCAGTGATAGAGTGTCTGAAAATATAGATTAGGGACATTAGTGTTATCAAAGAATCTTGAAGATAGTTTGCATAAGGCATTATCAATTGCGTTTGATTTTCATCATGAATATGCTACTTTAGAACATCTTTTATTGGCGTTAACGGATGATATAGATGCTAGGCGTGTTTTTTATGCATTTCGTGTATCTATTGATAAGCTAAAAATTACTATTATAAATTTTTTAAGATATGAAATACCCACTCTAATTGATAAAGGTATCTCAGAAGTTAAGCCTACTATTATTTTTGAAAGGTTAGTTCATAGAGCTATTATACATGCTCATAGTTCTGGTATAAGTGAAATAACTGGTGCAGATATTCTTAGTGAAATTCTAGCTGAGAAAGATTCTTATAGTGCATCTTTTTTACATGAACAAAATATAAAATATATAGATGTTGTAAATTATATATCAAATAATAATAGTGGTGCTTATGTTAATGATTTTAGCATGGATCAAGAATTTAGAGATTATGAATACAATAAGCCTGTTAATTCATTTGTTACTGTACCTAAGGATATATTAAAAGATAATGAAATTTTGAATGCTTATTGTATAAATTTAAATGAGTCAGCTAAGAAAGGTAAAATAGATTATGTAATTGGTAGATCATATGAATTGAGTAGAACTATGGAAGTTCTATTACGCAGGAGAAAAAATAATCCATTGTATGTTGGAGATCCTGGTGTTGGTAAGACTGCAATTGTTGAAGGATTAGCATTAAATATTATAGATGGTAATGTACCAGAACAATTAAAGAAAATGGTTATATATTCTTTAGATATGGGATCATTATTAGCTGGAACGCGTTATCGTGGAGATTTTGAAGAAAGAATAAAATCTGTTATTAAAGCAATCGAAGCAAAAGAAAATGCAATATTATTCATTGATGAAATTCACACAATTGTTGGGGCAGGTTCTACTAGTGGTGGATCTCTTGATGCAAGTAACTTACTTAAACCTGCTTTAGCTAGGGGAACTTTGAGATGTATTGGTGCTACTACTTATAAGGAGTATAATAATAATTTTGAAAAAGATAGAGCATTGGCTAGGAGGTATCAAAAAATTAATGTTGAGGAATCATCAGTTGATGAAACTGTGAGAATATTACGTGGAATACAATCTTATTATGCATCATATCATAATGTTACATATAGTGAAGATTCAATAGATCGTGCTGCAGAGTTATCAGATAGGTATATTTCAGAAAAAATGCTTCCAGATAAAGCTGTAGATGTCATTGATGAGGCAGGGGCATATTGTAATTTACATAATAGTAACGGTAATAGGGTTATTACTGGTAGTGATATAGAACATATAGTGTCTAGGATTACTGGAATACCATCTCGTAATCTAGCACATAATGATTTAGACAAAGTAAAAAATCTAGAAAAAAATTTAAAACAACATATATTTGGTCAAGATTTTGCTATTTCTAGTCTTGTAGATTCAATAAAAATAGCTAAAGCTGGACTTAGAGATCATAGAAAACCTTTAGCTAGTTATTTATTTACTGGGCCTACTGGAGTTGGAAAAACTGAATTAGCAAAACAACTCGCAAATCACATGGGTATGAAGTTGATAAGATTTGATATGTCTGAATATATGGAATCTCATTCTATTTCTAAAATTATAGGATCTCCTCCAGGGTATGTAGGATATGATCAAGGAGGCTTATTGACAGATTCTATATCTAGACATCAATATAGCGTATTGTTACTTGATGAAATAGAGAAAGCGCATAGTGATATATATAATATATTATTACAGATAATGGACTATGGATGTGTTACTGATACTTATGGAAGAAAAGTGAGTTTTCATAATGTAATAGTTATTCTAACAACTAATGCTGGTGCTTTTGAACTAAGTAGAAATTCTATTGGATTTAGTAGGAATAGAAGCTTTAATCAAGGTGATGATAAACAAGCAATTGAGAGAATTTTTAGTCCAGAATTTAGGAATAGATTAGATGCTATAATTTCCTTTTCATCTTTGAATCAAAGTGCAGTGTTGCAAGTAGTGAATAAATTTATTAATGAACTTAAAGAACAGTTAGCTAAGAAAGGTATACATTTTAATATAGGTGATGATGTATTATTGTATTTAGCAAAATCTGGATATGATAGTATACCTGGTGTTAGGAATATAGAGAGCATTATTTCTCAAAAAATTAAAAGATATTTATCGGATGAAATACTTTTTGGTAGGTTATCTAATGGTGGATATGTAAAAATTATACTTGATCCTAACACTAATGATTTAATATATGATTTTTGTTGTGCAGAAGTGTAACTTAATTATTCTATTGAGATTGTATGTTTTAATCTGTACTTTTCTTAGCTAACTGTTTTTTAAGTTCATTAATAAACTTATTATTTACTAAAATTTTAACTTAATAATAAGCATAATATTATTTATTTTATTAAATTAATATTGATTAATTTAATATTCTATAAATACCTAATCAGTATATAAAAAATTAATTTTTTAATTTTTCTTGAAGTTCTAATGAAATAGATTTATAAATTTCTTAATATAAAATAGTATCTTTATTAAGATTATAAAAATTAAGATTATAAAATATATTAATATTAGTTAAGATTAATAAAAAGAGTTAATTAAAATGTTATTCACAGAAGAAGATCTAAAAAAAGCAGAACAACATAGAATAATGATAATGTCTGAAATTATTCGACCTGTAATATATATGATTGAACAGGAATCATACTTTATAGATGCTATTACTAGCTTTTTTGATAAGCTTACTGAATTTCAACAAAAAATATTATTTGTTGAAAGGGTGGACCCTAATACCATAAGAAATAGTGTGAGTACTGAAATATTTGCATATAAATCTTCTATTTATCAGTATAGACTTACTATAAATAATATTAAGAAATTAATTAATAGGCAAAATTCTATAAGAAAAGATTTAATAACTGCTATGCATAATATGTCTTCTGATAAGTCAGATTTAACAGAATCTCTTAGTAGACAGTTAAATTCTTATAACAAGGATATTGAGTTATTACACTATTTAGTAGATCAGTGTAGTGTAATTTTAGATCAACATAAGAGTTTTGTACAATATATGTCAGAAACAACAGATCAATTTATTGACAAGCCATTATTTTGGGATCCTAGTTTGATATTTGAAAATATACCATTATTTAATGATTTAGTGAGTTTTCTAGGTATAAGAGAGCAAAAAATAATGAAACGTGTATTTTTAAAAAAAATTAGTGAGGCTGTAAATAAAAAGAAAGATTTATTTGAAAAAATAGGTAATTGGGTTTCTCAACGAAGTAAGATGGTATCAGATTTCTATGATACACGTAGTAGTAAGTTAAGTGGAAGAGATGTAAGTGAATTAGAAAAATATGTAACAGACTCTCTGAAAGATCTTAGACAAACACAAGATTTTTTTTTACTTCTTCGTAAAAAGTTTTATGTAATATATCACTATGATGATTATCGTACCTTACGATCTATTTTAGATTATATGAAAAGCATCGGTCGTATAGAGAAATTACAAAATGATAGTAGTAAAATTATAAAATTATTAAATGAAATACGTAGTATTTTTGAATATTTATCTAATGTTGTAAATTTAATGGATGCTATGTACATTTTAGCCCAATCATCAGAACAAGTGCTAACATCTATTGAATCATTTAATAATGATGTTGTATTATATTTACAAACTATATTGCAGGGTGCTCTATTGACATTATATAATTACCCTCAATTATTAAAAAAACAGTGTAATTCAGGGTCAGATTTATTAGCCAATTCCCATGTAGTAAAGAGACTTAATGAATTTATATGTGCGATATCAAAAAAAGATGAAGCTAGGGTAAGTTTTAGTAATTTATTAGAGTCTAATGAGTTATTGGACATAGGATTAGAATTGATAGATCCTGATGAATTGCTAGAGATTGTAGAATTGATTCATAGTGTGGCTGGTGAATTACCACTAGTGTTAGAGGATAGTAGGTTGCAACCTTTGATGTCTGATTTGAATAAATTATGTGTAACATTATTAGATATTAGGCAAGATATTAATGACATGGATATAGATATTAAAGAAAAGGAAGCTTTATTGAAAGAAAAGTTGAGTGAGTTAAAAGAATATCAATGTGTAATACATAGGTTGCAGTTAGTTTGTGTAGCAAATTCAATACTGGTATTCTTAAGAAAATTACCAAGTATTCCTGAATCAGATATTAATGTATCACGGACAATGACTACAAATAATTTGTTTATGGTAATTATGCAACTAATGATTTTATATTCTGGAAGTGATCAGTATATCAGTAGAATAGCAAGTCAACTAGAAGAGGAAATTTCACAATTTGTTACAAGTGAATGTATGGTAAGACTTAAGTTCTTGTTAAGAGTATGTATGTTAATAAGTAAAAGAGACTACTCAATTGCTTTAAACTTTACGAAAAAAGAAATTTATAATAAAGTACTTAACGAAATTTCTGATAGACTGGAAAATAAACTTTTAGAGAATGATACATATTTACAAGAACATGGAGTGTCTGATATTCAGTGTGAAGTTAGGAATAAATTAAGTGAGTTACGTAGTATGTTAATTCAATATGGTATAAAGGAATTACAACCTGAATTATTTATTGGAAATACTCCTAGATTAGTAAAAAACTTAGGAATAGCATTAACAAAAGTAGAACATATTTTGAACTTACCAAGTTATTATGAAGATCTATGTATGTGTATGGAAAAAATGTTATGTGATCAACATAATTTATCAATAGCACAGTTTGAACTAGAATGTGCAAAACAAGGAATAACAAATCCTCATCAAGAAATAATTGCTAATTTAAGTAAGATAACTTCACGTATATGTGAAATACCTCAAGTAAATCAACTGGTAGTACAGCCGGAGTTATTATGTGCTAGCCTAAAAGTATAGATAATATAATCTTATGATGTAATAAAAATTCTTGCATATTAAGATAATGAAGGATAGCTAGTAACACTATCAATTACTTAAAAAAATATATCTTAAGTACAGTAAAGTATATATCTTAAAAAAATGCTTATCCTAGTACTTAAAAGTCTAGACTAATTTCTTATCTCAGCAGTGACATAACAGTAGTCATACTTCACATAAACATGCTTATTGTAGTAGAATATTTAACACATAGTAAAATAATAAATCTAATCTAGATATCAAAGTTAGAAAATAAAATAACAATAGTTTGATAGCTAATAGATATATAGTTATACCAATATCACCCTGTGATTTAGGAAATACAATAATAGTAGTTGAACATAATTTGTTATTTAAACAAATGATCTTTTATCAACATTAGATATGTTATTACAACATGATGTCTCATTAAGATTAGAAGATGGTAATTTTTTAGGAGAAGTAACAACATCACTCTTGGGTTCTTGAGAATTATGTATAGGATACATATTATCTAACCTATTAGATATAGCATTTAATAATGAGACCATAGATTCCTGAAAACGTTCACTTAACTCTGGATTGCTACAGCAATATTGTTGTTGAATCTTATCACCTTTATTGCGGACACTTGTGCACCAAACAACTATAGAAGTAGTGATCAGGGATATTATTAAAAGTGCCAGTAATGCACTTATAATTGTTAATGCAAGTTCTAATTGCATAAATGATGCTAATCTAACCATTATACACACCTTAACTATAACGTATATTATTTCTGTAATATATAATTTAATTATGTGAAAATACAAGTGTAATTTTTTAATATGTATAATTGAACACTTATCACTTGATATATCTTTATAGTTCTAGTGTGTGTATTTTTTTAGAAATAATTTTAAATATATGAAACTATGTGTAGATTGTACTATTTTTAGTATAGTGTGGTGGTACTTTATTGTTAATATTTATAAATCACTTTTTACGTAATTCAAATATATCATTTATATAATAAATACTTTTCTTATGAGTTTTTAATCTAATTTTGATTAGCATTATATGAATTACTGTACTACTATTTTTACAAACTCAAGTAATTTATTATATATTTATTATAAGTTGCTAATAAACTATATTTATATCCATCGCTTTATAATAGAATACATAATAATATAACAATTAGTGTTCTTATAATTAACCAGTTGATTAGTTAAAACTAACTAATAACATTTAGTTATATTATTATCAGTTGTTTGTGTAATATTGTTGCATAATGAGCCCTCAACCTTAGAAGATGGTGTAGTATCCTGAGAGTAGTATGGTTGTTCTGTGAATTGTATAGTACTAGTATTCAACTGACTACTCATCCGTTGGCAATCTGCTATATGTTTCAGCATTTTCTTATACATTATATTTAGTTCATGTGCTGTTTGAGGTAAAGTCTGGTTTTTTGTAGCCTGAGTTTTTTTAGGATTATCGTTTATATGATTATTTTGTTTTATTGAATTATATATATATAATGTTACTACTCCTGCTATAAGTATAATTAACAAGATAAGAGTAACAAGTATACCGTATGATATTGGATCATTATTCATAAACACACTTTATTTAATAACTGTATGCATAGTATATACTTATGTAAGAATATAAATACACCATTTGAGAAGTATCAATACCTAACATATAGTAGTTAATAATGTATTATTTAAGTACGTTAAAATACATAATGATATTATGCATGTGTATTTTTTTGAAAAAAATTTTAAATGATAAATATGTGCTATAATATTTTTATTATAAATAAAACTGTTCTATAGTTTTATATTCTTAATACTATTATAATGCTATGTTAAACAATTTTACACGATATATATTATAGCATTGTTATGTATGATTATATATATTACTAATCATAAGTATAGATACCATATTTATTGTTTATGTAACTTATAGAAGTATTTTTATGTAGTAATAGGGAATAGCTTCTTGGTAATACTTCCTAACCTGATATCTTAGCTATGATGTTTTTATTGGTGTTATATATGAATTATGAAGTACTATTACATATTTCCTGTATAAAAAATGATATATAATTTAATTAACATTAAAAAAATATATTAGATATTATTAACAAATATAATAACATCTATATGCTTCCAGATTAGTATACCAACTGACATTTTATTAATCAATTACAACTGACGCATTGCCATTTCTATGTTATTAGATAATAGGTCAGTGTCTGATAGTACAGATAAACTGCTTACATTTATATTATTAGATGGTTGTTCTTGAGATTTTATATCTTGTTGTTGTTTTATGTCATTAACTTCCTGTAATAGATTTTGTGTTATATTACGTAATTCTTTACACATACTTAAGATCATAGCATTATGACTTTTCACATTTCTTACTTCACCAAGTAGTGCGATAGGATCTATAACTGTTTGTTCTTTGTTAGATGATGAAGTTATATGTTTACGTTGTTGTGTTAAATTACATATCTCTAGAGCTATTGCTATAATTATTAGTATAGTTAACAGAATAAAAAGAGCAACTGCAAAATATTCAAATGCCATAAGTTGATTAGTAGTCATAAACACACTTTATTTAATATACTATAAGTATAGTATATCAATTGCTTATATAAAAATACAAGTGTAATATTTTAAGATATTCATGTTAAATTATTTTTATATATAGTAATTAAGAGTATGTTATTTGGGATATCTATTAGAATTTATTCTGTTTGTTGTTAACGTACTATTTTGTGTAATTGCTGTTTATCGTAAAGATAATTATCGTCATTTACATTTCTAAATATTAGAATGCTGTGTGAAAAAATTTTACCAATATGTTTATAATATTTCAAATATATTATTGCAATGGTAATTGATAATCGAACATGCTAAACTTCCATATTATTAAGTTAACTGAGATTTTATTTACTGTTCAATAGTATTTGTTTGCTTTGTTAATATGGTATTTCAGTTGATATTATATAAACTATTCTAGTGTTATGTGATGCCTTCTATAGCAGAAGGTACATCTTATGTAATTAAGTCATTTTTGAAAAGGTATAAAAGTACTATTATTTAAAATACTTTTATGTAGTTAATCAGTTTATTAGGTGATTAATTATATTTGATATATTAGCTATCCTTAATAATTTATAATAATTAAGAATGTAGTTTTTTATCATATGTAATATTGTCATGAAGTGATGGCTCGTCAATATGATGGGATGGTATATTATTGAGATTTTGGTGAGATATTATAGCATCATGTAGAGTTTCTTGTGCTGCATCGCGTAATTTGTTACATACGGTTAATAACTTAGCATTTGTTTCTCTGTAAATTTCTAACTCTTTAATTATCTGCTGATTCATTCCTCGTATATGATCTGCTTTTTTAAACATCTCATTAATTTCATTTTTTTCACTATCTTGAATTTTAACTTGTTGTATATATAAAGCTATTGCTATAATTAACAGTATGATTAACAAAGTAAAAAGAGCAAGTAGAGAATGTTGTAATATCTTATGGTTATTCATGAATACACTTTATTTTACGTACTATAAGTTAGTATAGCAATTATAGTATAAAAATATAGGTGTAGTTTTTTAGTATGTTAATATTATGTGTATTGTGGTATACAGAACATAATATGTTGTTTTAGGTATTTTGTATTCTGTTGATTAAATGTATAAAAATATATGATTAATATATAGTATTTATAAAACAGAAGTAATTATAATTTACAACTTTAAATATAGTAGTGTAATATGTTTATCAAATTATATATTATTATGAATAAAGATTAGTGATTATCTTTATTCTTAGATTAACATAATACAAAGTATTTATAGGTTTTATAACTGATTAATTAACTGGAAGTACTTTATGATTATTTTTTATTTTAATATAAAAGCTTATTTGTGTAGTTAAGGTTATTATATAGGTATGCTATTTTTTAATGTGAGTTTTTATAGCTAAATGATTTAATTATTAGCATTATATTGTATTTATCATTATTGTTTCTATATATAGGTATGCAATAAGTTAATATGTTATAGTTATCGCTATAATATTTTTCTAAAATATCTAGATGTGTTAATCAATTATCCTACTGATACTACTAACTAATTGTAGAATGTATGTAATTATACTGAGTTGTCTAACTTGTAAAAATTGTGAAACTTACTCTAATTGTGGTTTAAATTAGCTAACTTATAGTAAATCCTGGAAGTTTTAGTAGTTTTATGCTTTTATAAAAAAAAAGTAATGAATAATACGAGTCTGACTGCAGCAAATATTTTGTAATATAGTTATTAATTATATGATCTTAAATAATTAAATGAACTTAGTAAAACTAGATTTTTTTTATAAAACATTACACAAATTTTAAGATTATGTAATATATAGTTTTTATTAGTGACACACTAGAACACTTTACTATCTTCTATAAACAATATCAATAATAGCATCCATGACTGAAGCACAGGATTGGAATCTTTAGTGATGACAAATTGGATAGTTTTTACAAAATAACTTACTGTAAGGGTGTATATAATCTAAAATTAATGAACTTATAATATGATATGATAAATTATTTTTAATTTATGTAATAATATGTACTGTTTATAATAGAAATATTGTAGCCATTCCTAAGAAAATTAAAAAAGATAAAGTATCACTTGTAGCGCATATTATAATAGAAGAGGATATAGCAGGATCAACTTTAAAAAAGTTTAATAACATTGGTATTGCAGTACCTAGAAAAGTTGCTATAGAAAAAGTAATTATCATTGAAGTTCCAGCTAATATTTGAATTTCGGTGTCTTGTCCTCTAAGTATAAGTACTATAGATGCTATTATTGCTAAGATTAATCCATTGATTGATCCTACACATAATTCTTTAAATAATAATCTATAGGCATTTCTATGGGTAAGTTGCTTTGTAGAAAGTGCCCTGATTGTCACTGCTAAAGATTGCAATCCTGCATTTCCACTCATAGATGCTATTGTTGGCATTATTATAGATAAGGCAATGAAGTGTTGTAGTGTATTACTAAATATTCCGATAATCATTGAACTAACTGTTGCTGTTAGAAGGTTTACTATTAGCCATGGTAACCTTTTTATAACAGTTTTTAATAATGAGGAACTGATATCATTATTTGACACCATTCCTAAATGTAACACATCTTTTTCAGCTTCTTGATGTATAACATTTAATATATCATGTACTATTATTGAACCGATTATTCTTCCTTCTTTATTTATTACTGGTGCTGATAGTAAAGAGTATTTTCTAAAAATTTCAGCAACTTCTTCCTGTGTTGTATGTGATGTGATGATTTTTATATCAGTTTTCATCAAGTCCTTAATAACTTGAGATTTATTTGCACATATTATATTATCTAACCTTAAATATCCTATAGGATTTAATTTTGGGTCTACAATAAAAATCTCATAGAATTCTTTATTTATTTTATTATTCTGAGTTAAAAAATATAATAGTTGATTTATTGTCCAATATTCTGGGGCTATGATAACGTCTTTGTGCATCAATCTACCAGCACTTTCTTCTGGGTAAGATAGCAATTCATTAACAAAAATTTTATTGCGTTTTGATAATACATTTATAATGCTCAGCTGACTTTCTTTGTCTAAGTCTTCAATTATGACTACTATGTCTTCAGTGTTTAACTGAGATATTAAAGAGGCTACTTTTTCTATTCCTAAAATTTTAATTATTTCTTGACGCAAATCTGGTACTAAGTGAATTAGAATATCTTTTATTAAATTATCATTTATATTATTCAATAGTTCTTTACGATGTTGGTATGTTGAAGTGAGTAAAAAATAAGCCAATTGTACATTATCTGATTCATTAATTATTTCTTGTATTACTTCGTAATTTTGTGTTTCTAATGCTTGAGTTAAGGAATTACTTATTTTTTCATCTAATATATAATGTAATGTGTGGTCAATTTCTGACATAGACATATGACATAGCCTTTTTATTAATTGATATATAATTTTTTAAACATAAAAAATTGTCAAGAATAGTACAAGTTTATACAATTAAATAAAAAAATTCTATAAATGATTTAATAGACGAAGTAATGTATAAGTGATTACACAGTAAATTATTTTGATGGTTATTTGAATATAAGGAATGTGGCATATTACTAAAAATATTGACTGATCATAGAAAATTATATATTGTAATACGTATAGCTTTAGCCCCTATGGTGGAATTGGTAGACGCGGTAGACTCAAAATCTACTGTCTGAAAAGACATGCTGGTTCAAGTCCGGCTAGGGGTACTTATAAATGCATTGTTTAAGTATTGCAAGTTTTTTTTATTTAATTACAATACAGGTTAGTTTGAGTGATCAGCTTAAGTAGTTTTTGCTACGTTTTTATTGTAATGTAAGGTACAGGATGTCAAGTTTAACTGGTAAAGTAAAAGGTAGAGCTAGGAAAATTAAAGGTGATGCAGATATTCGTATTAATGAGTCCACTGAGAATGTTGGATTAGTAATCCGTGTGATGACTGCAGTTGTAGATATTAAGTTTCCTAGTGGGAAGGTACCTAAGATACTAAATGCATTAGAAAGTAAAGAAATTTATAATGGTAAAAAATTAGTTCTTGAGGTATCTCAGCATATTAGTGATAGTATTGTAAGGTGTATAGCACTTGATAGTACTGATGGTTTATCTAGAAATGATGAATTTATTGATACTGGTGCTCCTATCTCTGTTCCTGTTGGTAGAGCAACTTTGGGTAGGGTTTTTGATGTATTAGGAAATCCAATAGATAATTGTGGCCCATTAACTAAATCAGATTACTCTATTAAGCCAATATATTCAGAAGTTCCTAAATTAACGGATCAAAAGGTTACTACAGAAATATTGGTAACTGGTATTAAGGTAATAGATTTACTGGCACCGTACCTTAAAGGTGGAAAAGTTGGTTTGTTTGGAGGTGCTGGTGTAGGTAAAACTGTACTTATTATGGAGTTAATACATAATATTGCAAAAGCTCATAAGGGGGTTTCAGTATTTGCTGGGGTAGGAGAACGTACACGTGAAGGAAATGATTTATATCATGAGATGATAGAATCTGGTGTAATCAATTTAGAGGAAAAAGATAAGTCACAAGCAGTTTTAGTATATGGTCAGATGAATGAACCTCCTGGGGCAAGGTTACGTGTTGCATTATCTGCTTTAACTATGGCAGAATATTTTAGGGATGTTGAAAATCAGGATGTATTGTTTTTTGTAGATAACATATTTAGATTTACTCAGTCTGGTTCTGAAATTTCAGCTTTATTAGGTAGAATCCCATCTGCTGTAGGTTATCAGCCTACTCTTGCTGCAGAAATGGGTGCTATGCAAGAGAGAATTACTTCTACAAATCGTGGTTCTATTACTTCAGTACAAGCAATATATGTGCCAGCAGATGATTTAACAGATCCAGCTCCAGCAACTTCTTTTGCTCATCTTGATTCGACAACTGTCTTGTCAAGACAAATAGCTGAGTTGGGTATATATCCTGCTGTTGATCCTTTAGATTCGGCTTCTCAGGCGTTGTCTATTGATATTGTTGGGGAAAAACATTATGAGGTATCTAAGGAAGTGCAGCGTATATTACAAACGTATAAGTCTTTACAAGATATTATTGCAATTCTTGGTATGGAGGAGTTGTCAGAAGAAGATAAGCTTATAGTGGCAAGAGCGAGGAAAATTCAGAGGTTTTTATCGCAACCTTTTCATGTTGCAGAGGTGTTTACTGGTACACCAGGTGTATTTGTTTCTCTTGAAGACACAGTCTCTAGTTTTAAGGATATAGTGGAAGGTAAGTATGATCATTTACCTGAAGCTGCATTCTATATGGTTAGTAACATAAATGAAGCTGTTAAAAAAGCAGAGCTATTGCAAAAAGAAGGTAAATAACTATGAAATGCCTTTCTGTTGAATTTGTTACTCCAGATGTTTCACTAGAGATAAAAAATGTTTTATCGATTACTTCATATACTGTAGATGGTGAATTTATGGTACTTCCTGGTCATGAAAATTTTATTATGGAATTATGTTCTGGAGTTGTGAAATTGACCCTTGATACAAAGGAGATAAAAGTATTTTATGTGCTAAATCCTATACTTAAGGTTACTTTATATGAGTGTAAGATTATAGCTAATCAATTAATTAATGCCTATGATGTCAATATTGGTATGCTTAAAGCATATAAAGAAGGCATAGAGAAGATTTTGCACAATATCAATGATAAGATGTTGCTTGAAATTGCAGAAAAACAATTGAATTTTATAAATAATATCAAAATGCATGAAAATATTTCTTGATACTATAGATATAAGCTTCTTAGAGGAATTTTGTATTAGTGGTTTAATAGATGGTGTTACTACTAATCCATCTTTATTTTCGAAATCAGAATTAAAATGTAGTGACCTAATATTTAAGTTATGTTCATTAATAAAAGGACCAGTAAGTATTGAGGTTATTTCTACATCTTATAAAGATATGATTAGTGAGGCTTTAGAGATATCTAAAATTGCTGAAAATGTGGTAATAAAGCTTCCTTTAACTTATGATGGATTAATAGCATGTAGGATTCTATCCAATGAACATAACCTTAAAGTTAATGTAACACTTTGTTTTTCACCAGCTCAAGCTATTTTGGCTGCAAAATCAGGTGCTTATTTTATATCTCCATTTGTTGGGAGATTGGATGATATAGGACAAATAGGTATGGAATTAATTAAAGATATAAGAGAAATTTATAGTAAATATCATTCATTTAATACTCAAATTTTAGTGGCATCTATACGTCATCCTATGCATGTTGTGCAAGCTGCAAAAATAGGAGCTGATATTGTTACTATTTCTCCATCGATTTTTAAACAAATGTTTGTACATCCTCTTACAAATAAGGGACTTGAAGATTTTTTACGAAACTGGAGTGAGTCAGGTAAAAAAATGTTTTCTTAGTATAAAGTAAATATATGTATATCATGAGTTTTAAATAACCTTTATATAGGGTAGGTTTTGCGATATTATACTTTTATTACTATTTATGAACATATCTTTTATTTTTAGTGAGCTTTTGAAGATAAGGGGAAATGCTGTTTATTTTAACATTACATTACTTTTGTAAGTAGTACTATATTTTATTGTAGAACTGTCTGTTTTATGTTGTTTATATAAGTTTCTATTTTAAGACTTCTTGTTTGATGAGTTGCGTTCAAATAAATTATTGGTATACTAACCAGTATCAAAATTATATGAGAAAATTACATGGTGTATATTAATGGTCGTCTAGTATCAGGGGATAAAGATAATACGGTTGTTGAAGATTTAAAGCGCTATATAGAGAGAATTGAAAAATTGGAATCTGAAAGAGAAGAAATAAGTCAGTGTATTAGAGGTATATATAATGAAGCAAATAGTAATGGTTTCAATACTAAAGCAATTAGACAAATAATAAAATTACGGAAAATGAATAATGATGATAGAGAAGAACACGAAATGCTTTTGATGACTTATAAAAGGGCACTTGGAATCTTAGTTGAAATTGATGAATAAGTGGATTGGTTGTTGTTTGTTTTTTATTATTTAGTTATCTTTAAAAAAAATATAAGGTAGGTTATATTGTACAATAAGTAGGTAACTTATTCTTTATAGTATTTTCTATTGTATATTTAATTCTGATGTTTAATAAGGTAGAATAGTACTTTTATAGTATTAGCTATTTTTTTTATTTGTTGTTCTATTATATCTATTGTTTATAAAATAATTTCAAATTATATAAGAAATGAGTTTATATAACGGTTTATAAGTCTGGTGTTATTATGAATGAATTGTCTATGAAAGATAAACAAAAAATGGCTGTTAATTGGTTTAAGGAATTACAAAATAAACTTCTTTCTGCATTTTTATCAGTGGAAGAAAAATTTTCTTCTTCAGTACCAGAAGTTCAATATAAAGATTGGACAAGATCTGAAGGTGGAGGAGGACATTCTATAATATTACAAGGTAATGTTTTTGAAAAGGCTGGTATAAATGTATCAGAAGTATATGGTAATATTACACAAAATTCTGAATTATTAAGTGTTATGAATTCTCATAAATTTAATGCTTCTTATGTGGAAGGTACAGAATTTTGGGCAAGTGGAATTTCTGTTGTTGCACATATGTGTTCTCCATTTGTTCCAGCTGTTCATATGAATACTAGATTTATTTCTATATGTGACAAGAATTGGTTTGGTGGTGGGATAGATTTAACTCCTACATATGAAAATAAAGAAGATGAAGAATTTTTTCATGCTAATTTGCGTACAATGTGTGATAGGCATAATCAGAAATATTATCCAAAATTCAAGCAACAATGCGATGAATATTTTTTCCTGCATCATAGAAAAGAACCACGTGGTATTGGTGGAATATTTTATGATAATATCAACTCTGGAGATTGGGAATCTGATTTTTATTATACTAAGGAAGTTGGTAAATTTTTATTAGATATTTATCCAGTTATTGTCATGAGAAATATGTATAAAAGTTGGAGTCAAGATGAGCGTGAGTATCAATTACTTAAGCGTGGTAGGTATGTAGAGTTTAATCTGATTTATGACAGAGGTACAAGATTTGGTTTATTAACTAATGGAAATCCTGATGCAATTATGATGTCTATGCCTCCTGTGGTAAAATGGAAATGAATTTGAATTATTGACTTAGTATTGATAAGTAATCATAGCTTAGTTATTTCCTATTGAATTAACCGATATCAACTTCATTTTATGCACATTGTTTAAAACAGTAGTAGCTCATAAATTAACATTATTGTAAACACTAGTAGAACTTTTTTTTATTGAACGACATTTACTCGAATATTATAAATGTGATATTTTTGTTACATAACCTGATTAAGGTTTTGTATGTAGCTCTATATATAATGTTCTGATGTGGTAATTATTTATAAAATACAAAACAGTAAAGTTGTTATTTTATATAAATTAGGTATTAAATGATTTCTATTATAAAAAGATACATGTATTATGCATAATAAAGTAATATTAAAAATGAATACAAGAAAAGTTATGTATAATTCATGGATTATATTATTGAAAATAAAATGACATTTTGTAACATATCATTCGTATTAAAGTACTTCATATGCAATATATTGAACTAATAATTTAATAAATATTAGTTAGTATACTTCTTAAATAACTGCCTTTTTAATAAAGGCAAGTATTATTATCCTAACCTAATAATACTCTCTAATATAAACACTTTAAAAGTCTTATTTGTTATCTATTAGTGTTTATATTTTGTATTGTATATGCTAATGCCATAATATGTATATTTGAATTATTTTTCTATATTTTTTAAAATAGTCTTTAAAATTTACACTATTTCTAATTATCCTTTTGTTGTCTCTTAACTTATAAATAATTTTATCACATCATTAAAAGTAAATTATCTTATTATATTAGTATTACTATGCATTAAATGTATAATGCAGTATAGAAAAAATTTTTTGTATAATACAATGGTAGAATATTATTTAGAATTACAAAGAACAATTAAGTTGTATAAATAGTATCAAAATGTGTCAAAATATTTCTTTATACTTTAAGTAAAATATGTGGTTAGGTATTTTGATGTAGTAATTTGGTATGCGATATTACTATTAATTAGTCTTTTTTATTTTTAAAATAATAATAAAAATTGTAGTGATATGATCATTTTACAATAGATATTGTATTATTTTTTATGTATGTATATATAAGCAAGGGGTTATATATACAATTATAAGTATTATTGTGTTGGCTCTATTAAAAATTAACAAATATTGCTAGTGATGCAGTTTTTATTTCTCTATGACTTGAAAACGATAATTGATTAAATACTTACTAAGTGACTTTTGTATGTTGTTAATTTTTATTTTATATGAATAGCCTATTGTAGTTAATAATAATTTTTTGATTATATTATCTTATCTAAAAGCTTTTATAATGTAAAACTGTATCATGAATAGATAAAGTAGAGTTACATATATATAATTATGTGTTATTACAAACTAGAATTTCTGAGTTCAGTGATTTTTTATACTATAAAGTAGATAATATTAGCTTTTCATATTGTTTTCATTTTATGAATATGATAATGACTATTTTATTAATACAATATTCTCTATACTGTAAAATAGCAATTATCAGAGTATTTATATTTTAGTATATAAATAAGGTATGTGTTAGTGTATAACAATTAAAAAGGCTAACTATTGTTGTTATGTGTGTAGGTTATTTATATGTTTTATATATTTAAAATTTACTTTGTAAATGAGAGATATTTATAAGTAAATTGTTATCTTTGTAAAAACTATAGCTTTATTATATATAATACAAGTGAAATCAAAAAAATAAGATGAGTTACAAAAAAAAAGCTTATAACACATTATATATAATAACAATAACTCACTTAATCGTATAATTATATTTATATATATCTACATATTAGCTTTGTAATATTAATTAAATATTATAGTCCTTAAATATTTAAAATATTTTCTCAGATAGAATAAGATCAGCTACAAATAAAAAACTTTATGTTACAATACACATCAGTAGTAATACATTCATAGCTATATATTTTATTTATTTATATAATTGTGTTTATATTTTTATACCAATTTCATTATAGAAATTAACTGGATAACACTCAATTTGGTATGTAAAAACATTGAGATTTTATTTAATATATAAAAAAAACATACTCTACTGTTATAAAACTTATAAGTTATTCATATAATTTATATATAAAATATGCATTCTCTCTTAACAAAACTAATAATTATTGTTTTTTATTATATCCTGGTTATTCATATATTTTCTCAGTACATGTGGTATAGTTATAGAGCCATCTTGATTTTGATAATTTTCTAAAATTGCAATTATAGTTCTTCCTATTGCTAACGCAGAGCCATTTAAAGTATGTACAAATTTATTTACTTTATTACCATTGCTTATTGTATGATATTTAGCATTCATTCTCCGTGCTTGAAAAGCTTTACAATTTGAGCAACTTGAAATCTCTCTATATTGATTTTGACTTGGTATCCATACTTCAATATCATATGTTATACTTGCTGAAAAACCTAAATCTCCTGTACATAGCATCATTACTCTATATGGTAGTTCCAATTTTTTTAAAATTTCTTCAGCAACTTGTGTCATTCTTTCTAATTCCAATTCTGATTGTTCTTCAGTAACAATACTTACTAATTCTACTTTGTTGAATTGATGTTGTCTCATCATACCACGTACATCCTTACCAGCACTTCCTGCTTCTGATCTGAAACATTGAGAACATGCAGTTAACCTTATTGGTAGTTCATTTGCATTAGTGTTTGTATTTGATACTAAATTAGTTAGTGCTACTTCACTTGTAGGAATAAGCCTAAAGTTATCTGTTGTTTTAAAAGAATCATCAGCGAATTTAGGTAATTGTCCAACTCCGTACATAGCAGATTCATGTACTAATACAGGATGAGAGATTTCTGAATATCCAAATTCTTGGGTGTGAACATCTAACATAAAATTTGCTAAAGCACGATCTAATTGTGCTAGCTGACTTTTTAGTATTACGAACCTTGATCCAGAAAGTTTTGCAGCTTGTTTAAAATCCATTAAGTTTAAGTTTTCACCTAATTCATAGTGAGTTTTTGGTGGAAATTTGAAATCTACTTTTTTTCCATATCTTCTGATTTCAATATTGTCATTTTCGTCTTTACCAATAGGTACCTTTTTATCAGGTATATTTGGCAATATATTAAGTAAATCAATTAATTCAGAATCTGTCTTTATCATATTGTTAATATGATTTATTTTTTTTGTTATTTCTTTTGAAAGTTCTATTTGTGTATCACATTGGATATTGTCTTTTTTTAATTTTTCAATTTCTTGTGTTATATTGTTTCGTTCTTTTTGTAAAGAGTACAATTGTGTTAGTGTGTGTTTTTTATTGGCAGATAATTCTATAATTTTGTGGGCGATTTTTCCAAAATTTCTATTTTGCATTGCTTCATCAAATAGTTCTGGATTATTTTTTATAAAATCTATATCATGCATATATATAACTAAATATATTCAACTGAAAGATAATAACATAATTTTATTTTAATAGACTTATATTTTTATAAAAAAGGACTAATAATTCTCTGTAATCTATAATTATTTAAAATTATGTATAAAACAGTTTATTCATTTTTTGTAATAGGGTTTTATAAAGTTAAAACTCAGAACTATATTGAGTAAGCTGGTAAAACATGTAAGAGCTTATCCTATTCTACCATGATTCATTTCCTGCTCTACCATAAGTCATTTCCTGTATTGCAATTATTTCTGTAATACCACTAATTATTCTACTCCATGATGTACTATTAGATGGAAATTTGATATTATTGAGTGATATATCACTACTATTCTGGCATTCACGTTTTAATCTTTTTCTTAAATTGGAAAAACTAATTTTTCCTGTTCCAGAACAGATAACTGTACTATTATCGTAAAAATAATCTGTATTTAAATTTCTTCCTGAAAAGGTTTTTACTTTCATTGAGTCGCATTTAATGAGTGAGAGATCCCCTAAGAAATTTTCTAGTTGATGATCTTTTATAAGAATACATGTCCATATTTTTTCACTATTATAATTTAGACCTTTTATAAAAAATATATAATTTCCATCTTGATTGTTGTATTGTATTGACTGATTAAACGTTTTTACCATAGATAACTTATTATCTGATGTAATCATGCCAATACATAAAAATTTATAACACCACATGTATTTATAGGTAGTATTTTTCGTAATACCAAATTCTTCAAAGATATTTGTTGTAAATGGTACTGGTGAATAAATACCAAGATTATTAGGTCTATGTTGCATATGTTGCTTCCTTTATTACATTAATATTTTAATATCTTATATTAAAATAATATATTTTAAAGTAAATAACTAATATTTTTATAATAATTAATTGTAACCTCAAGAATAGAAATAAAATATATCAATTTGTAATAGGTATGAGTCGGAATTTTCACTATATTAGGTAGAGTATGATCTATTTTTTGTTATATTGTGAAGGTGTAAAAGTACTATGATATTGATTATTGTATGTGTTTTTGAGTGCTTAATAGTAGCCTTGGTAAGTTATTTTATTGCATTAAAGACTAGAATATCAAAATTTGATTATCGTATTTTGAATATTAATAAGAACATGTTGGAAGAGAGGATAAAAAACTTAGAAATTGAAAATAGCCAATTAAAAGATAGGAATGATATTCTTAACGTTGAATTATGTAATGTGAAGAGTAAAATAACAGAAATAGAGTATGAGAAAAAGAATTTAGAAAATACTGTCAATCTATATAAAAGTGAGTTTTCAACGATTGACGAAAAATACAAATTATGTTTTGAAAATCTTGCAAATCGTATTTTTGAAGAAAAAACAGATAAATTCAATAAAATATCTCAAGAGAATTTAAGTAATATATTAAATCCATTACAAGAACATATAAATTTATTTAAAAAAAAGGTTGAAGATTCATTTAATATACATAATCAAGAACAATTTCTGTTAAAGAAAGAAATTCAAAGGATTGTACTTGCAAATGAAAAGATTACTTTACAAGCTGAGAATTTAGCTAATGTTTTAAAGGGAGATATCAAGATTCAGGGAAATTGGGGAGAAATGATATTGGAGAAAATATTAGAAAATTCTGGATTACGGAAGAATCAAGACTATGTTTTGCATGCTACAGGCCTGAATCTTAAGGATAACGAAGGTAATAAACAACAACCAGATGCTATTATAAATTTGCCAGAGAATAAGCACTTAATAATTGACTCAAAAGTTTCTTTAATTCATTACGAAAAGTATTTTGTTACGAAATCAGAAGAATCAAAGAATAATTTATTAAAGCAGTTTATAGCATCTATTAGGTCACATGTTAATGTATTATCATGTAAGAAATATCAGGATATTGAAAAGTTAAAAACGCCAGATTTTGTCTTAATGTTCATTCCAATAGAAGGCGCATATTCCCTAGCAATGCAGGAAGATCTCATGTTACATAATTATGCATGGAATAAGAAAATAGTTATAGTATGTCCGTCTACATTACTTGCTACTTTAAAAACTATTGAATCTTTATGGAAATTGGAATATCAAAACCGTAACACTATGGAAATAGCGCGTCAGGGTGGGGCTTTATATGATAAAATTATTGGATTTATATCTGATATGCAAAAGCTTGGAAAGCAGATGGGCATTTTACACAATGTGTATAATGATGCAATGAAAAAATTATCAGAGGGACATGGTAATATTTTGTCACGTACTGAAAACTTAAAATTATTAGGTATTAAAACTTCAAAGAAGAATGTACTGGAGGATTTTGATGAATAAAATTAATAATACAATTAGTGTAGAAAAATTATAGTGATAATTAGGTTTATTTAAATAGAAAATTAGTTTTTATAGGTGATGGATATAAATATCCTTTATTAGTAACTTATAATAAATATATAAGAAATTACTTGAGTTTATTAATAAGACTTATAATTATGGTATGAGGTTAAACACACACTTTGATATATACCAAGTAATATTGTTATAATGTTATGGGATATATACAACAGTAAAAATAGGTATATATATAAGTTAAAAATAGTAACGTAATGACAAAATATATCATGATATCTACTGATGTTTTTATCCTGTAGTTGTGTTGCTTATATAATGTATTACTATATTAAAATACTTAATTTAATAATAGCAGATTTATGTGAGCATTTGTAATTTTAATTATAGAAATAAGGTAAATATATTTTAGTTACTTATTTTTTTAACTAAGTATTTATGTAGTAATATGCATAAATTAAAAGAATCTTTAATTGAGAAAGGTTTTTAAGAAAAAGTAAAATTTATAAGATTATTTTTTGATGTATTTAATGTGTTATATTGCTAGTTTTACAGATTATTTAATCCTAGATATAGTTATGATTATTAATATAGATTTGATAATTTAATTATAAGGTTATACAATTATTAAAATTAGTAATTTATTTGAAAAAGCTTATATAGCTTGTGTTTTTATATAGTGAAATTCTCAAAATAAGTAATCTAAGGAATGATAGAGAATGAAATAGAAATATTTTACAGCTTCTATAGCAGATTTACCATCTTGTTAATTAGCTACTTAATATGATAAGGTGGATATAAACATTATATATGTTGTGAAAAATTGATCATTATTGGTTTTTTATTGTTATACAGTACTCCTTATTTACTACTTGAGTAATGCATACATCTGACCAAACATTAATTGCTGTTTCAAACATGTCTATTATTGTGTATATAGGTAATATTATTCCCATGGTATTTAGTGGTATTTTCATGGATATTAAATAACTCATAGCCATAAAATAACATCCCATTGGGATACCGGCATTACCAATTGCTCCTCCTGTTGCTAGAAATACCCATAATAGCATTTCGCTGATAGAAAATGTGTATCCATTGATTTCTGATACAAAAAGTACTGTGATAAGTATAAAAGCAGCACATGCATTCATGTTAATTGTTGTGCACACTGGTAATATAAAAGATGATACTTTTTTTGATATGTTTAGATTATTTTGGGTATAACGTAAGGTTGTTGGTAATGTTGCTGTAGAAGACTTGGAAAAAAACGCTACAATTAATGCTGGCATAATTCCACGAAATGTCTTGATAGTAGAGATTCCTTTTAATTTTAATAGCAACGGTAATATTATAAATGCTTGTATAAAATTTGCTATTATTATGCATGACAGATATTTTAATATGCTGGATAAATTGTATCCATCGTTAAGGTTATATAGTAATACTGTAATGAATGACCACAGTGCTATAGGCATCAATTTTAATATGAACTTTGTTATTTCTAGAAATGTGTCAAAAAGAGCATCAAGTATCTTATTAAGTAATTCACGTTTGCTTTGATCTGGTAAGGATAGTAATGCTCCACCTATTAAAAAAGCTAATATCACACATCCTATTATGTTATTGTCTAAAAAAACCTTGATGAAGTTGTGAGGTAATATAGAAATTAAATATGATAAATAGCTTTGAGTATCAATATGTTCTTTAATAATAGATGTATTTAATATTATATTTTTACTTGATGGATTTATTAATATATATGTTATAAGTGCAATAGTAGCGGCAATAATCGTTGTAATTATAGTATAAAATGTAGTCTTTTTAATTAAAATTCTTATTTCCATAAAATTTGTTAGTTTTGAAATTGTTGATGTAATAGAAAAAAATACTACTGGTAAACTAATTAATTTAAGTAAATTAATAAAAATATTTTCACAAGTCTTTGCTAATTCAAGTATCCATTGTTGATTAATATAAAATGCGATTACTGAAAGAATTATAGGAAGTAGAATTTTAAGAATATACTTATAAGTCATAAATTAAGACCATTAATGATAAGAGATATATTTAGTTATATAATTTATATTATATGGTGTGTGATAAAAATATGTAATAAAAATCTGAAATAATAAGAATTTTCATTAACATATATTAGCTGGTAGATATAGTTATGACAACTTTACGTATATCATGGTTTATGGTATATAAAAATGTTTATATTCACTAATTCCTATCTATATAATATAAGAAATATTACTTATAAAGCAAACTATTATATTTTATAATTAATGACTTCATTTATAACCTGATTATTTATATAAAGATATATCTAGTATCATATAGTGATATGAATAAATCTTTTTAATAACATACTGAAGAATTTATCATTAGAGAAGTTTATACTGTTCTTTAAAAGATAATCTTGTTGTTGTTTAATGTAGTTATGGTTACAGATATATTCTATAACTCATTGATTAATTAACGTTTTATATATGGCTTACGTTGTTAATCTATAATAGTGTGATTGATAAGTGTAAAAAATTTTTTATGAAAGTATTAAGTTAGTATTCGAAAATTATATGGTCCTATGCTTTAGTTTTTCTATTTGAATTTTTTCAGTATATAAATACGAATAAATAGAATATATAGTTATGAGTGAGTTATTATATTAATTACTATTTTGCTGTATTAATGTTGTTATTTTACTATCATTGATAGCACTTTCTATCCTATATATGTTATATTTTTTTATTTGTAACTTATCTATATTCTATTTGAGAAAGTATTTTAAATATTTAAAAACTATAATATTTAGTTAATATTATAAAGGTTATTGTACATATAAATGTATATCTATTAAAAGTGGTATAATGTTTATATATAAAGTTTTTTTGTAAGTTATCTTATTCTTTAATTTTATTTAAATGAAATATTATAGATATTCCAATACTTATACTTTACAGTTAATTGATATTATTAACTATACATGTAAATAAAACAATGTGATTCTTATTTGATAACATGAGCTTATTTTTTTATTTAATAGAAGTGTTTGTTAGATATTTAAGTTCTTTAACTTATTTGCTTCATCTTCAGCTATTAATGCTTCAATTAGTTCATCTAAATCTCCCTCTTTCATTATATCTTCTAATCTGTATAACGTTAAATTTATTCTATGATCTGTAATTCTTGATTGTGGAAAATTATATGTTCTTATTCGTTCAGATCTATCCCCAGATCCTATTTGGCTTTTTCGTAATTGTGATATTTCTGCATCTCTTTTTTGTTTTTCAAGGTCATAAAGCCTTGCTCTTAAAACCTTAAGAGCTTTGTTTTTATTTTTATGCTGAGATTTTTCATCTTGTTGTATTACAACAATACCACTTGGTATATGTGTAATACGTACAGCACTGTCAGTTGTGTTAACAGATTGCCCTCCTGGTCCACTAGATCTATATACATCAATTCTTAGATCTTTTTCATCTATCTTTAAGTCTACTTCTTCAATTTCAGGTAACACTGCTACTGTTGCAGCTGAGGTATGAAGTCTACCAGATGCTTCAGTTTCTGGTACTCTCTGTACTCTATGTACTCCAGATTCAAATTTTAGCTTAGCAAATACATTAGATCCACTTACACATAACGAAACTTCCTTATGTCCACCTATACCAGTTGATGATGAGTTGATTTGTTCGATTTTCCAATTTTTTTTTTCAGCGTATTTTATATACATTCTGTATAAATCAGTCACAAATAATGCTGCTTCTTCACCTCCTGTACCAGCTCTAATTTCCAAAATAGCATTACGTGCATCGTCTTTATCTTTTGGAAGTAGAGATAACTTTAATTTATGTTTTACTTTAGGTAATTGTTTTTGCAGCTCGTAAAATTCTTCTTTAGCAAGATTTTTTAATTCAGTATCAGTTTCTTGGTTATTTATTAGTTCTTGTAAATCTTTTATATCTTTTTGTACAGCATTGTACTCATCTATTACTGAAATTATAGGTAACAACTCTGAATATTCCTTTGAGGCATTTACAAAAGATTCTACACTTAATTGACTTGGATCTTCTAACAAATGTTTTAGCTTATAAAACTTTTCAGATAACTCTTCTAAACCACTATCAAAGCTCATAGCTTTGCTACCATATATTAAATAATCTTTATAAATTTTGACTACTTAGGAATGATAACATCTATAATATTATTTGCAAAATTTTTTTCTTTAAATTTTGATATGTGGTATATACTTTAAGCCTAGTCTATTTTATATTTTTATTAAATGTTAGAAATTTATGAAATTAAAATCTATAATGTCACAATGTCAATTCATTATAGGAGCTACCAGCATTAAATCTTTGCCTGATTTTTCTATACCAGAAGTTGCACTTGCTGGTAGATCAAATGTTGGAAAGTCTAGCTTAATTAATGCAATAACGAATAATAGAAAAAATGCTAGAATATCATCTAAACCAGGGTGTACAAGGCAGATAAATTTTTATTTGATTAATAAAGGATTGATGGTTTTGGTTGACTTGCCAGGTTATGGATATTCTAAAGCAGATAGGGCTACTGTAAATAGTTATATTTGTTTAATGGAGTATTACTTATTAAATAGAAAGAATTTGTCAAAAGTTGTGTTACTTATAGATGCTAAAGTTGGATTTAAGGAAATAGACTTGGATTTTATTAGGTGGCTTGAAGTACATCAAATATTGTATCAATTAGTATTAACAAAAATTGACCGCGTACAAAGTAATGTTCTTGATGTTATTGTAAGTGATATTCAAAACTTCAACCTGAATTTTATTATATATCCAATCATTAATGTTAGTAGTAAATGTAAACAAGGAATAGAGGAGTTAATTTATGAAATTGCGCAATGTATCAAAAAATAATCTTAATAAAGAAGATACCAAATTGAGCATTGAGCAATTTGGTGGGAATGTTGAGTGGTTTAATATTACTAAAACTTTATCAGAGTCTTTGCCTTATATACAGCAATTTTCTGGTGAAACATTTATTATTAAGTATGGTGGTGCTGCCATGACGGATAAAAAATTGGCAGAGAGCTTTGCCCATGATGTTGTATTACTCAAGCAGCTTGGAATTAACCCAATAGTTGTACATGGAGGAGGAAATAAGATTAATGAATTTTTAGAGAAGATAAATAAGAAAAGTACATTCATTAACGGATTAAGGATTACTGATGCTGAAACACTAGAAATTGTAGAAATGGTACTTTGTGGATTAGTGAATAAAAATATTACACAGCTGATTAATAATGCTGGAGGTAATGCTATTGGATTATGTGGTAAAGATGCTAATTTAATAGAAGCAAAGAAAATTTGTTATACTTACAAAGAGAATCAATCGAATAATGTTGAAAAAATTTTAGATATGGGTTTTGTTGGTGAGCCTCATGATATTAATACAGATCTGTTATTTTTTATGGAGGAATCTGATTTTATTCCTGTAATAGCTCCTGTGTGTAGTGGTGAAAATAATTTAACATATAATGTGAATGCTGATCTAGTAGCTGGTGCTCTTGCAAATGCTATGGCTGCTGCTAAGTTAATTATTTTAACAAATGTTTCAGGGGTAACTGATAGTAATGGTAATTTAATATCTGAATTATCAGTAAGTCATGCAGAAAATCTTATTGATAATGGTACTGCACATACAGGTATGATTCCTAAGCTACAAACTTGTGTTAGAGTAGTTAAAGAAGGTTACGGTTCTGCTCATATTATTGATGGTAGAATACCTCATGTATTATTGTTGGAGTTATTTACTATTCATGGTACTGGTACAATGGTGGTGAATTCAGGAGTATAATATGTGCTTTATAGTTGGGATATAATTAAAAAAGTTACATATGAACAAGTAAGTAAAGAAGAATTAGGTGGAGCTACAGTCCATGCTGCTAAAACAGGAATTGCAGACTTAGTATTTAATAATGAAATTGAAGCATTGTTACAGATACGCAAGTTCATGCAATTTATTCCATCGAATTATATATATAAATGTATGTATTAACTTCATGTATTTAATAATTAGGAAATTTATAAATTTAAAGTGTATTAATAGGGGTTATTGAAGTTAAGTTTTTGTATGGCTTTTCTATATTGAAAATCGTACTTACTAATCCTATATTACTCAATAATTATTTATATGTTGGTGGTATAAATGTTATTTTCTTAATACTTCAATAGAAACTACGTTTGTTAATTTTTATAGTATGTTAATACTATTAGGTAAATAAGAACTTTTTATGTAGTGATATTATAAGAATATTTTATCTAATAACAATCTATCATAATATACTTTTTCTATTAATGTATTGTATTAATCTTTTATTATTAAGAGGAATAGGAGTGCTATATTGCTTGAACAAGAAATTTTACATTATAGATCCTAAAGTAAAGATTTAGATTAGTAAAAGGAAAATTGACCTTTTATTGTTAAATCAGGTGTATTCTTATTCTTCTATTTTGTTAATATATGTTTTTATAGGGTATGGAAAACATAATATCTCTAGCTTTATATAAAAATATTACTCTAAATCTACTTAAGATAGTTAATTCAAAAATAAGCTTATAGCAAGTTAAATAACAATGAATATGAATATTATCTTATTAAGTTTCTAATTAATTGTGTAAAATCTCATTTACTTATTTATAGGATAATATAATTATCCATTATTATGATGCATATAGTTATTTTCTATATTTATAAAAATACATGATATTTTTTTGTTATTCTACATATCGATTTTCAGAGTATTTAGAAATTTATTTATTATGTGTATAACTAAATATAGGCAGAATAGGGTATTCTTAAAATATTCTGATAAGAAGATAATAATATTATAGTATTACTTTTCTGTTAATTTTATCAAATAATGCAAAGATGAGTTACTTGTATAAAGTAGGACTATTTTATGTAGAAAAGAATTTAAAGAATATTACTTATTATTGTTTTATCATTTTATTGGATAATAATTTGATATAGTATAACGTATAGGTAGTATATTTACTAGAACTATATATTTAAAACTATAGCCTATATAACTTACATAACTACTTACTATTGTTTGTATATCTTAAAGATAAGTTTTTTTATTAGTTTAGTATATAGGATTGTTTTGGTTGATTATAGTTGGGTTATTAATAGGTCAACTTAAGTTATTAGATTATTGTTTTTAAAAAATAAATTCTTCTGTATAGAACTATGTGCATATTTACAAAGTTAAAGTATATTTTATTTACTATATAGTGCTTGCTACACTGAAATAAATCTATGTTAAATAGATATTTATTATAGTAGTTATTTTTTTTAATTATATTCTTGATTGTTTTAACAGTTGGTGTTAGATTTAGCTTAGGGTTTTTTAAAGGGTAAGTTTAGGTGTGTAAAAAAATAGCATATATATCTAGTGCTATAGCTTGTTTTATGCTGACAGTGGGCAATGCTTATGCTAATGATTTCTCATTGTCTGGTAATTTAAGTTTACAGCATAGTATTAATAGTAAAGATTATACAAGGGGTTTGCTTAGTGCAGATTCAAAATTATTGTATTCTTATACTGTAAAAGATAGTGTCAGTGATAAGTTTACAGTTGGTTCATCTGTAGGGATAGATGTAAAGCTAGCATCTGATGTTGTAGATGATACTGCTAATGACTCTAGTAAGTATTTACTGAATGTAGGTGCTAATAGTGCTTATGTTTTTTTAAAATTACCTAATATAGGTAGTATAGAAGTAGGTTTAGCAGAACCTGTTGCCAATAGTATGAGAATTTCTTCCTCTAAAATTAGTGTTGCTTCAGGGGGAATTTCTGGTAGCTATTTAGAGCATGTTAGTTTAAAAGCTGATTCTAAGAAGTATCCGTATGGTTTTGATAAAGATGGTACAATTTTAGTAAAGCCTGGTTTGTATATTGCTAGTGCTTGTGGACATGAAATTGGTGGGCCAGTTCTTAATTATTATTCACCAGAATTCAAGGGTTTTAAAGCTGGCTTTAGCTATATACCTAAGGATAAAGATGCGGGTGGCTATAATGATATTATTGACATAGGAATTAAGTATGAAAATAAGTTATCAAATCTTAATTATTCTTTTTCAGGGGTAATAGAGCATGCTCGTTTGAATAGTGAGGAGTATAATGATTTGGTAGCTTACAATATTGGGTTATCAATTAATTATCATGATTTTACAATTTTAGGGTCATACGGTAATTTAGGCAAATCTGGTAAAAAAGCTATATCTGTGGATACTGCAAACTATGTAGTTCTTGGTAGTGAATATTATGATCTAGGAGCGAAATTCGAAAGAAATGGATTTAGTATCAGTGCTACTTATTTTTATAGTAATAAAGATCTTAAGAAAAATGATCAAAGTAATACAGAGCAACATTCACTTTCAGTTTATGCTTTAGGTATAGAGAAGGTTTTGGTTGATAAAGTATCAGTATATAGTGATCTAATTTGTTTTGCTGTTGATAGGCCTACATCTGATCAACAGTCAGGTTATGTGTTTTTGATAGGTACAAAGTTTAAGTTTTAAGAAAAAACGGATTACTCTAGTGCCTTTATAGTAGTGATTTATCATAGCTATATAGGCATGAGGTGTAACCTTGTAAAGCAAGATAAATTGTTTTTGTAATAGGGGGGATATTTAGCCTATTTTTTGGTTATGTCTGTTATATGTTATTTTTTCTTTGTTATCTGTAGCTTAGTGGTAACACCTTTGTAAGGAGTTGAAGCTTTGTTATTATATAAAAAATGGTTGTAAGTTATATTGCTACATATTATTTGTGATACCTTTATAGTTATTCAATTCAGGTTTATGTCTTAATTTACATATATTGCTTATAGTAAATGGCTTTACTAATATATAGTGTAAGGTTTTACTGGATAGCAAACATAAGTTTTCCTTTTACATTTTGTATTGAAATATAGCAGCACAAAAGTTTCAGTGTATGTCATGTATTTGTACTGTTATATTTTAATTACTTAAATAATGAACTATGTATATTTTAAAATACTACTAAGTAGGTTATTTAGTAGGTAAAAGTTGGCATACTTGATAGGGAGTTAGGAAAACATATTTAAAAATATTGTATATAAGCTGGAAAGATATAAATTACAAATGTGAGTATCATAAATTTCTAAAAATTATGATGCTTTAATTTGAATTTTACCGAATAAGTTAGTATTTCAATTTTTGATTGTGTGTGTAAAATAGCTAATCTTAATTGGCATTATATGTTCTGTAAATAGAATACCAAATTTTTGGTGAAAGAGATGTATATAATGCTGTAAGTAATAAGTTATTTAAAGTGGTGTTATTCTTAAGTTGTAATCATTAGTATAATGTTTTATTGTATATATCAACAGTTTTGTAATATGTTGAAAGAATATAACTTGAACTGAGTTTTGGTTTTTAATTAAATTATGTAATTATTCTCATAAATTAGAGAAAATCTAATCAAATAACATTTAAGATAATATTCTTTTATATTATGTAGAATATATAAGCATGTATTATTGTATTATATAACTATCAAGACAATTTGCTGCCACACTTTTGAACAAGGAGATTTTTTGTATTTCTTTGTAAGATTTAAAGAACTTCAGCTTTGAATTATTTTATAATACTAATACTTACCAAACTATGTAACACTGATATAGCTATTATAATGTATATTTAAATTTTCTACATGTTACTAAAAACTATAAAGGCAAATTATCATGTTTGCGTGAAATTTTTTGTACTTTTTTTTCTTGTAAGAGTTGTAAAGATTTAAACAAATGTTTCCTAGTATGTGATGGTATAATAATATCATCAATATATCCTCTAGAAGCTGCTACATAAGGATTGACTATTTTAGAGCGATATTCATCAATTATATATTGTCTTTTTTCTTCATCAGCTTCATTCCTAAAGATTATTTCAACTGCTCCTTCAGCACCCATTACAGCAATCTCAGCATCTGGCCAAGCATAATTTATATCACCACATAAATGTTTAGAATTCATAACTATATATGCTCCACCATAAGCTTTACGGACAATTACACTAATTTTAGGAACAGTTGCTTCCGCATATGCATACAACAATTTAGCACCATGTACTATAATTCCAGAATGTTCTTGGTTAACTCCTGGCATAAACCCTGGGACATCAATAAAACTAATAATAGGGATATTAAATGCGTCACAAAAACGTATAAATCGTGCACCTTTTCTTGAAGCATCAATATCTAAGCATCCAGCTAATTGTAACGGTTGATTTGCAATAATTCCTACATTACAACCACCTATTTTACCAAAACCTATAATAATATTGCGAGCAAAGTCAGGTTTTATCTCATAAAAGAGTCTCTCATCACATACCTTTTCTATTAATTCATACATATTGTATGGAGTAGAACTATTTTTAGGTACCAAAGTATTTAAAGAAATGTCTTCTGTAAAAGTATCTAAATTTGTGTCAAGTTTCAATGGCTTCATGATATTATTCGATGGAATAAATTGCATGAACTTGCGTATCTGTAACAATGCTTCAATTTCATTATTAAATACTAAATCTGCAATTCCTGTTTTAGCAGCATGAACTGTAGCTCCACCTAATTCTTCTTTACTTACTTGTTCATATGTAACTTTTTTTATTACATCTGGCCCTGTAACAAACATATATGAAGTATTACGTACCATAAAGATAAAATCAGTTAATGCAGGAGAATATACTGCACCACCTGCACATGGCCCCATAATTAAAGATATCTGTGGAACTACACCTGATAAATCAACATTACGTTGAAAAATTTCTCCATAACCAGATAAAGAATCGACTCCTTCTTGTATTCTAGCACCACCTGAATCATTAATAGCAATAATAGGTACACCTAATACTGAAGCTTTATCCATAATATTACATATCTTTTTAGCATTTGATTCACTAAGTGATCCACCAAATACAGTAAAATCCTGAGAGTAAACACATACCCTTCGTCCATTAATTGTACCATATCCTACAACTACACCATCTCCAAGTATTTTAGATTGATCCATAGAAAAATTGACAGATCTGTGTTCAACAAATACTCCATATTCTTCAAAAGAATTGTCATCAAGTAATACCCTTAATCTTTCTCTTGCAGTTAGCTTACCTTTAAGATGTTGTTGTTCTATTTTAGATAAACCACCACCATTATAAGAATTCAACTTTTTATCTTTTAAATTTTGTAACCCTATAAATCTCATGATACTAGTAAAATAATCAAATATTATTCAAACATTTTTACCACATTTAACAAAAATATGTAAATCTTTTATACTTGGAAACATTATTACAAGTTTATAATTAACAAGATAGTATTTAAATATTTAAAATTTTTTATAACGCAAAAAATTATATAACATACTAAAATATGTATAAAAATATTATTATTGAAGCATTTTTGTATGTTATTATAAATGATATCTAATATGTAAATACATTATATTATTAACCATTAAAGGTACGAATATACTTTATGAACTAATGATTGTATATCTTTAATATACAATCATTCTTACATGTTATTCAAATATTTTGAATAATATATTAACTATTTCAATAAAAAATCATTCTTTATAATTAGGTAAAGGATATGTATCACAAAGTTTAAGTATAATATACTTTTATCAATTTATTAGAATATCAAATTTAAAAGAAGTTAAATATGGAATATATTGTACTTCTATTAGTTTATTAATAAATAATAACAAAAAACTTTAAAATTTTTATGTGTAAAAAATTTGTATACTGTAAAATAATAATAACCATATACGGTAATATATATAATTAAAGGCATTTAATTGTAAAAATAACAATCTTTAGTAATGTAAACTTAACTTACCAATATAGTTTTGTAGTATTTCTTATACTTTTTTTGTTAAAGAACCTATATTAATTTTATTTTATCTAAAAGACATGTGATGTTTACTAACCTCTTTACCTGCTTTCTATTGGTAAAAATAACATCTTTAGTGATATAATTAACAATATACACTGAATTTGTTACTATACAGTATATATATTTTTATTCTTTTTTCCTTACTGAAGAACTTGTACTTGATAATTTTACTTTGCCTAAAAGATATGTAGTTTCGCTTAGATCTACATCTTCATCTTCTACTTTCTCTTGTAATTTTTCTTGTGACGTTTTTGGTTTTGCCTTTCTGTCACTAATAGAACCGCCGACTGCACCGATAGTAGATAAATGATCTTCCTCACTTTCTTGAAAGAACATTGCATTTGAAGTTCCTTCTTTATTTCTTGCTTTTGAGAATTTATTATGAAAAGTAGCTGTTATCCTATTGAATAATCCTGTAGAATTAGTACTGCTGCTTATACTTTTCTCAAAATTAATATATTTAAACTCATTACAAGCCACACCTCCAACTTCTTTCAATAGAAGTGATTCATTATATGAACTATAGATACTTCTTTTACCTATACTTACTGGTACTGTTAGAACTATTTTGCCGCATTTAGCTAAGTCATCTATATAGATTTCCCCACCTGAAATACAGGTCTTCCTCAGAAACATATTAAGATTTCTAGATGTTACCATAATGTACATAGAAAAACACATATTATTATGTTCAGCATGGAATATTTTTAGCAATTCATTAAAAATTTTACTTTGTTTTACTTTTTTCCGCGGTACTTCAATTAAAATTTTAAACAGACTATCACCACTTGGGTTACATCGGTCACCAATACTATTAAAATCATCAACATATATAACAAGTCCTTTATCAGTATCAGAAGCACCAATACATGAAATACTAGAATAACGTAGGAATTGTTGTGCCATAAAACTGTTACATATTTCCTGGTTAAGTTCTATTTCCTTCTTTATATCACAACCATATAACATATTAATACCATAAGATTATTACTAATACTACCATAACAATATATATATAGTAATCTATAATATGTAAATTTTAAAGATTGTATTTAAAAATATAAAAAAAATAGTTCAAATATACATATTATGGCATTAGCATATACAATACAAAATTAAACACTAATTAGATAACAAATAAGACTTTTAAATTGTTTATATTAGAGAGTATTATTAGGTTAAGATAATAATACTTATATTTATTAAAAGACAGTTATTTAAGAAGTATACTAACTAATATTTACTAAATTATTAGTTAAATATATTGCATATGAAATACTGAATACGAATGATAGGTTACAAAATGTTATTTTATTTTCAATATATATATAATCCATGAATTATACATAACTTTTGTTATATTAATTTTAATATTACTTTCTTAAGCATGCTACATGTGTCTTTTTATGATATAAACCATTTAGTACCTAATTTATATAAAATATAACAACTTTATTGTGCTTGTATTTAATTACTACACTAGAACATTATATTATAGAGCTATCTACATATAAAACCTTAATCAAGTATGTAATAAAAATATCACATTAATTTAACAATAGGGAAAAAGAAAAAAATATATATTATATTACAATATAAATATCACTTGTATTAAAGCTATTATAAATAATATATAATCTGCCATACTTGAAAAATAGAATAGAATTAGTAAAAAACTTAGCCCGTTGTTATGTAGTTTATAATATTAAAATTCTAATATATTTATCGCTAAAACATAGAAGTATTACGTAACATACTTTTTAATCTAATTCTAGTTCGTCATAATTTTTAATTTCAACACGGTCTACATCATGTATCTTTAAAATACTGCTTACTAAATTATCGAGCAACTTTTTATCTTCTGCATATATTGGTATTTTAAAAATTAAGGAATTGTCTGGCTTAAATAGTTTTAACATATCATAAGCACATAATATAATAATCATTAAAGATGCCAAACTTAAACAATGGGAAGCAATATTATGGAAAACCTTAACATGAGCAGGACAAAAAATAGCAACTTGTATACATATGGTTACTATAAACAACCCAGCTATTAAAGTAGAACTATGTTTTTTTAACTTTCTGGTTATATCAGAAAATTTTATGCATTCATCTTTTTGTTTTATAGGTTCCAGTATTTCACTTGGAATTAATGGCTTTGGATCTGACCTTTTTAACATACTACGGAAACACAATGTAAGAAGTATTACAGATACTAATAAAAAAAAGCAAGAAGATATGGTATTTGGAGAATAAAACATCTGAAATGTAATAGCTGCACTAATACCAATAATCAACATAAAATGATATTTTAATAGCTTATGATTTGTATTATGATACTTCATATACAATGTACCTAATTAGTAATTTAATAAATATTAATTAATATACTTGTCTAAGTAATTAATTTTTTTTAATATCATAAAAATCTAATAGTCACAACATATTAATATGATATAACATAAAAAGTTACATATTTTTAGTGTATTAAATTATACAAAACATACATATGTAATGAGTAAGATCACTCATATTAATACACAACTGTAAAAATATTTTTCTATGAATCATTAATTATATAGCTAACATATTTAATTTATTTATGATTAATTTTACTAATCTAAATTATAGACATATATAATTACTGGAAAACATGGTAATAAGCTAACAGCTTATTATATATATAGCATAATTATCCAAGAAGGCCATAATATTCTACTATACTATGTAGTATTAGTGTTCTTATACTTAAATTTATATAAGATCAAAATTCATAAGACAGATGTGAATTTTTTTCAATATATTCAAAACAATATTCAATGTAAAAAGAACTCTTAGAACTATACAAAAATTTATAAAATACTGAATTACTTTCTAGTAATTACACTAATACATACTAAATTAGTATTTAACCTCAACATAATTAATACACATTTAAAGTATTATTATTGATAAAATCACGTTTTAGTTCAACAAAATCATCCATTAATATGAAAGTATCTAATCGGCAGCTTCACAATCAGATATTTTAATTTTTAGAAAAGTCCTAGTATCAGGGTTCAATGTAGTATCCCATAATTGATCTGTATTCATCTCACCCAAACCTTTAAATCTTTGTAAAGTCATGTCCTTTTTGCTAAATTCTATTATGTTATCTACTAAAAAATTTAACTTACATTTAGAACATTTAGCGTACTTGCTGGAAAAGCTTATATGACTAAATTCCAAGAAGCGAGTATATATAATAGTATTTCTTAGAACAAATAAATCAGCATAAGTTTTTTAAAGAAATGTATACTTTTATACAATCTGATTAACTTATTTTAGCTTTCTTCCGTATATATACAAAACACTATAGTTCATGGTTTTGCTAATTTACAAGTAATAGATATGATGCAAAAGGTCACATGTTAGCTGATTTGACTGCTATAATTGAGTTATTGGATATAAGTATTTTGGAAATAAATAGGTAAGAAATGGTATCTAGTATACAAAAGAACTGCAATACAGGTAATAACATGAAAAACTGATATATATAATATCGTAAGGATAGTATTTTAATATCTGAATTATCAGTAAGTCATGAAGAAAATCTTATTGATAATGGTACTGCAAATGCAGATATGATCCATAAGTTACAAATTTGTGTAAAAGTAGAAGGAAATATTACGGTTACGCTCATGTTATTGATAGAAAGATGTTTCATGTATTATTGTTGTAGTTATTTAGTATTTATGTATTGGTACAATAGTAGGGAGTTCATAAGCATTAATATATGCTAATTATATACTTTATAGTTGAGGATGTATGTATTGATGCGTTGAGTGTTTGTGATTTTATGATATTAGTTATTAATAGAAATAACTTGCATTAAATTCCACATAATTTTTCTATATTAAAAGCTTATGTTTGCTACTGAATTATACTAAGATCAAATAGATTTGATTTCAAAATAAAGTTTAATCTATAATGGTATTTTCCTTTTTCTTATATTCTATTAATATATTTTTTATTTTATCAGCATTTAATTTTTCATAATAATCATCATTTATCTGTACAACTGGTGCATTAACACACGCACCTAAGCATTCTACTTCTTTTAACGTAAACAAATTATCATCTGTAGTATTTCCGACATCTATATTTAAAAATTCCTTACACGCTTTTAATACATTCTCGCTACCACATAACCAACACGGAGTTGTTCTACATACCTGAACTAAATATTTACCAGTTACAGATAAATTATACATTGAATAAAACTTAGCAACTTCATATACATGTATTGGTTTCATATCTAAAAAATCTGCTATGTAGTTCATAGCAGCTATTGGAATAAGCCCCCCACACTGTTTTTGGGCAATATGCAGCAATGGCATTACTGCACTAGATTTTCTATCACTAGGATATCTATTAAGAGCGTCATTTGCTTGTTTTAGACTTTCTTTATTGAATTTAAATTCTCCAATATCATAACGTGTATTGCAATTCTTTTGTATATTAGACACCATTTCTTACCTATCTATTTCTCCAAATACTATATCCAATGATCCAATTATAGCAGTTAAATCAGCTAACATATGACCTTTTGCCATCATATCTATTGCTTGTAAATGAGCAAAACCAGGAGCTCTAATTCTACACCTATACGGTTTATTTGTTCCATCGGATACTATATACACACCAAATTCACCTTTTGGAGCTTCAACTGCCATATAGGTTTCTCCAGCAGGTACACTATAACCTTCTGAATATAATTTGAAATGATGTATTAATGCTTCCATAGATTTTTTCATTTCTGATCTCTTTGGTGGAGCAATTTTCCTATCATCTGTTTTTACAGGACCATCTGGTATACGATTTAAACATTGTTCAACTAATCTAATAGATTCTCTAATTTCTGCCATCCTAACCAGATATCGATCATAGCAGTCTCCTTTTTCTCCAATAGGAATTTTGAACTCAAGTTCATCATATATTTCATAAGGTTGACTTTTACGTAAGTCCCAAGGAATTCCGCAGGCTCTTAACATTGGTCCTGAAAAACCCCAATTCAGAGCTTGTTTCTTAGATACTACACCAATATCAACATTACGTTGCTTCCAAATCCTATTTTCAGTTAACAAGCTATCTACATCATCCATAAATTTAGGAAATGTATTCACAAACTGAAATATATCATGTATCAAATCTTCAGGAATATCAGCTGCTACACCCCCTGGACGAATATATGCTGAATGGAATCTTGCTCCTGATGCTCTTTCATAAAAATTCAGAATCTTTTCACGTTCTTCAAACATCCACAATAAAGGAGTCATAGCTCCAATATCTAACGCTTGACTTGATATATTTAATAAATGATTTAATATCCTAGTCAATTCACAAAAGATAACACGTAAATATTTTGCCCTAATTGGAACTTCACATTTTAGCAACTTTTCTACACATAATGAGTATGCATGTTCTTGAGCCATTGGAGATACATAATCAAGACGATCAAAATATGGTAAAGCTTGCAGATATGTTTTATATTCAATTAACTTTTCGGTTCCTCTATGTAATAATCCAATATGTGGATCTATTCTTTCTATAACTTCGCCACCCATTTCTAAAACTAAACGCATTACACCATGAGCTGCAGGATGCTGAGGTCCGAAATTTAAAGTCATTGGTGTAATTTTGACGTGATCAGACATTGTTAATTATGAAATAATATAACTTAAATTATGTAAGTACTAATATTTTATGTCAAGAATAAGGTTCGGATAGTACGCGAATTATACAAAAGTAATTTATCATTATATTAAGTTTTAGTATAATAAAATATGTCATTGGTATTGACAAGAACTAAGTCGATTCTTAGTAACGGCACAGATAGTTAATATAATAAATTTTGTTAAAAGGATATTTATATAGGTATGCTCTTTTACTAATATAATGTATTATTTAAACTACTAAATAAGATCATTTTTTATATAATCATAGCAAGTTTAATTAATATTAAAACAATTAGTAGTTGATTTACATAGTAAGTATAAAAGTATGCTTATTGATCATGATGTTTAATACAGCTATTTTTTGTGTGTAGCTATTCTACTAATAAATGCAATTAATAGGTATTTTTTAAAAGTAATAATTTTGGTGATGAATTCTAGGATTTTGGTACAATGATAGATTTGTAATGTATATACTATAGTAGGTATAAGGAGTAATAAAAAGTTTAGTAATTATCGTTTAAATGTAAAAATTTAGGTGCTAAAGGTGGTTTTTATTTTAGTTATTGTACAGTATTTTTTATCTCTTTAATATAGTATTCATCGTATTTCATATACAAAATTAAAAATGTGTAGAAATTTTGTACTATCATAATTTTAGTACATCATACTTTCAAAAAACATATTAATTCATCAATTAATATCTTAGTTATTTAATATATAAAAAAACACAACTAAAAGATAACATACTGTTTAAATCACATAATTTAAGTAAATATATATATTACAATTAATATTGATTTATATAATAAACAATTATTTTCAATATAACTTGCTTTGTAAATTTCTTATACTAGCGATCCTTAGAAGCACTAATATATATTGTAATTATATGGTAAAAACTATATATAATTAGCCTAAATAAAATTGAACATAGTATACAAGTTTTAAAATAACCATTTAATCTTACAAACAATATGAGAAGTAATGCTATAGATCACAAATATTGAAAAGAATATATGTATTAATAATATATCTAAGATAATTATTTAAACATTAGGTAATATATTTTATTATATTACTAAACGAAAATCATTATTGATAATACTAGTATATTAATAGTTTATTGCTCATTACTCAAGTAATATACAAAACACTATTTAACATCATCATAAACAGCAAATATATAGAAAAAAATACTATAAACATCTGTAAGTTATCATATATAATTTTTTACAATAACTAGACAGACAAAATCGTTTATAAATATCATAATTTGTATTTCCTATAACATAAAGTTTCCAATATTATAAATAAAATGCTAAATTGTTCTAAAATGTCTACTATAGTAAGATTATTGAATAGGAAATTCAGAGTATAATATTTATATACAGAATAGGTATATACTAATAGTTAGATATAGCACATAGATTACTTTTACCAATCTTGAAATGCAACAAAAAGATTATTTTTTTCAATACTATAGATCACAGGTACATGACATAACATAACATGTACTTACTAAGATAGTATTTACTTTAGATGATATAAAAATTAATTTATTTCACGAAATATGTATAGTTAGTACATGCGTAATAATTATTGGCAGACTTTATTGCTGTATAGATATGTGATTATATAACCCATTGTTATTGACTTAATCATCAATTTTAGTGAAAACAAATCAATCTAATTTTTTATAATCATGTACTACAAATTCTAGAGGCATAATTCCTGAACTAGCCATTTTAATACTAGATAAAGAAAAACTTAATAATACTTTGTGAGATTCAGTATGTGACTTAACTCCATTAACAGCAATTTTTGTTTTAAAAGTTACAATAGCTTTATTAAGTGAAGTAAAATTTTGTGATATTAAATCAACTTTATCAATTACAGTACTGATTGATAAAGCTTTTGAGTTATACTTAGAATTACTAGGATTACTAGGATCTTTCATTTCTTTAAAGCTTAAATATATTTTCCTTGAAGAATTGTTTTCTATAAAGTTGAACTGACTTTCTAAATCATCGTATGAGTATGATTCATATCTTTTTACATATTGTGCAACAAGGTACCGTGATAGGAGTGTTTCTTCACTATCTTCATTATTAGTACTTAACTTTCTTATAACAGAAAACTCATCAGTATAACGATCTGTATATTTAACAAATGAAAAATCTGTTTTTAGTGGAAAATATGAGTATATGTCAAACATTAATACTAAGATTAAATATAGCAAGAAAAGTGTTACAATTGACAACCAAGCACGTTCAGTAATACAGAACAAATATTTGTTACAATACCAGTCTAATGCATCTTGAAAATATTTACTACTTCCAATATATTCACTATCAATATCTTTATCATTGCTACAAGACATAAAAATTTCTACTTGAGTTCATAATATATAAAAATGTCATAACTAATAATAAACAGTAATACTATTAAATATAGTTCATTACCATAAAAATATTTATATATAAATATTAGAAGTATATAGTTAAAATATAGATAATACTTATATTAATTGTTATTTAACTTGTTATAAGCTTATTTTTGAATTAACTATGTTAAAAAGATCATATTATATATCATTATATATTTAGAGTAATACTTCTACATAATGCTAGATATTATGTTTCCATACTTTATAAAAACATATACTAGCAAAATGAAGAATACATATTATTTTAATAATAAAGGATAAATTTTCCTTTTACTAATCTAAATCTTTACTTTGAGATTTATGATGTGAAACTTCTTGATCAGACAACATACCTATTCCTGTTGTTTGTGATTCTTCTTGTTGTAATTTTGCTAATTTTAAACGTCTTGCTTCTCTTTTTCTTTTAATTTCTGCTGGTGTATCTATATCATCTTCACTTGATACTGTATTAGATGATGAAGAATCAGGTGTTAGTTGTTTTCTTATTTGTGATAATCTTGATTTTAAACTCTGTTTTACATGGAGTTCTTGTTGTATAATTGATTCTTCTTCAGTTGATACTGCTGATGAAGATTCACTTGCTGATTTAGTATAAAGTCCAGAACTAACTAATGCTTTAAAGTCTTGTTCATTGAGATATTTTCCTTTTATATTTCCTAATTGTTTTAATACACTTGCCTCATTAAATGGGAATTTTCTAGCATCTTTTGTATATATCCTAATATATCTTACATCACATGTAATTACAACATCAGAAAACTGTCTTGTCTTTGTACAAAGATTCTTAAATAGATTAATGTTTTGATTATCTACTAGGCAATATATATCACATAATAAATACTTACTCGACATTTCTTCATCACTTAGATTATGTACATTCACTAGTTCAGGAGTACTTAATATAACTTCAGTTAACATCCTACTTCGTATTAAAAATAAAGATGTACCTTTGGCAGTTGGTAAGTGTTCCTTTGAGAATATACTAGGAGGATAAATTGTTAATCCTTGTTCAGGATCTATAGTATTACCTATACAACGTATCTTTTTGATGAGAAAATCTTTTTTATATAAAGCACAAAGTGTAGGCAAAATTCTGCATAGGAGTTTATTTGCTTGTATTTCGATATACTCAAATGTGTCTAGTACTGATTCAATTATCTGTCTACTTTCAACATATTTAAACTCTGCATTACATAACCCTATATCGTTGATTAGTTCTTCTTCACTAATGTTTAATGATAACATTTCTTGTGTATACAATTTTATACATTTTACAGAACAATGTTGAATTAACTCTTCAATATATGGCTTATCTAAATCATCACATACATCAATAAAACTCTTAATATCTTCTTCATATACTAGGCAATACATATCACATTTAATGTAATAATCTTCTTTTTCACTTTTTGTTAATTTAAATGTATTATTTAGTATTTTACTGTGTAATATAATGTTAGGTGGTATATTTATCCTTATAATGAATAAAGATTGATTTTTAGGAAAAGGAAGAAGATCTCGTGGACACTGAGTGGTAACTATTAATTGATTATCAACAGTATTTCCTATACATCTTATATAGTTTGTTTGATGTTTATTAAGTTTAAGACATATTTCACGACATAATTTATTATTTGCTTGTCTAAGTATATCAATCTTTTCTTGATGCAGATTACTTAAATATTTGAAAGTTGCATTACATAACCCTATATCGTTGATTAGTTCTTCTTCACTAATGTTTAATGATAACATTTCTTGTGTATGTAATGTTACACATTTTACAGAACATAATTTAATGATATTTTTAAATTTTTGACGTTTTTGTTGTGTAGTATCATCTATTACATCATCCGATGACACTTCATTAGTAAAATCTTGAAGATTATGCTTAGTTACTAGACAGTATGCAGTGCATAAAATATAATCACTATCAATACCAAGATCATTTTTTACTACTTTAAAAGTAGAAGATAATATGGCATTATTTGCTATAATAGTGTGTGGTATAGCCATCAGTATAGAAAATAATGAATCACCTTGAGGTGTAGGAAGAAGAGCTAGTGGACATTCAGTATGAACTACTAATTTATTCTTAGTGGTGGTGTGTCCTACACATTTTACATCAATTATTTTATTTGCTTCAGGTAGACTGCATATTGCACTACATAGTTCATTATTTATTTGCTGTATTTTCTGAAGTTTTTCCTGACGTAGATCACTAAAATATCTAAATGTTGCATCACATATTCCTACATTATTTATTAGCTGTTCTTCGCTAATTTGTAATGATAATATTCCTTCTGTATTGAGTTTTATACATCTTACAGAACAATGTTGAATAATATCTTTAAGCTTTGGTTTATTATTTTTTGCATTATTACATTCATCAGTAAAATTTTTAAGTTTCTCCTTACTAACTAAACAGTACATTGTACAATTGAGAGCACCTTTTTTACATTCACTTTCTGTTAATTCAAAAGTAGAGGATAATATTTGATTGCCCCCTATAACATTAGGTAATATACTCATCTCGACAAGAAATAGAGAGTTACTTTGAGGTATAGGTAAAAGGCTTTCTGGACATTTAATATGAACTGTGAGTTGATTACTGTCAGGAGTATGTCCTATGCATTTTACAGAAGTTACATTCTCCTCATTACATGCATGGCATATTGCATTACATAAATCATCATTTCTTTCTTTAAGCTGCTTAAGTTTTTCTTTCCTTACTAGATCAGATGCATATATATATTCTGCATTTAAATTTGCTATATTTGATAGAGCATGTTCTATGTTAATAGGAAATTTTAATATATCTTCTGTAAATAATTGTGTGTAAATATTATTGGAAATTTTTATTAAATTTTCATATCCTATTTTAGGATTACTACATATTTCAGTAAAATCATCAAGATTTTCATTACCTACTAAACAATACATTTCACACTTAACAAGGCCACTATTTATTTCACCTTCTGTGAAAACAAACTCTTTAGATAATTCTTGAGAATTAGAATTTGTTATAATGGTAATTGGTATAGTACCACTTATACGAAATAAGGATAGATTTTGAGGAATAGGGAATAAGTTTAGTGGAATGTTAGGGTCAATAAAAGCCACTAATTTACCGGTTTCATCAGTATATCCTACACAAGATATATCTATTTCATTAACTAGATTAGCAGCGGAATTTATAGCATTGCATAGAAGAAGATTTAATCTTTTTTCATGTGCATATAGATCGAAAGTAAGTGGCATAACAGGTAACTATTAAATATATAAGGACATATCTTATAATATAATTAAAATATATTAATATTACAAGAATATTAATTCTTCTTTTTCCTATATATATCCATCTTAAAATACATCAAATATTCTATAGGTGAGTCTTAACAAACATTGATTACTATAAGTAGATGTTATTGTGAGTAATATTAAAAAACTTCAACTATTATCTTAATAGTTCATAAAGTTGAGCTTTTAGTATTAATAGAATAATATTACAAATTGTATAGTTGTATTTATAGCTTGTTAATTATGAGAACCGATAAAAGAATATTGTTGATTGGTTTTTACTAATATTTTGAATTAATTTTCTACGTTTAATAATAATATTATTAATAACTAAATAAGTAGCTTTTGTTGATTAGAATTTTTTATCTATTGACATATTGCTTATTATGTTTATGTTTTTTTTATACTAATAAATTAATATTACTTATTAAAATATAATAACTAATAGTATTAATTTAAAGACTATGTTCAACCATAAAGTCATACGTCTTATCAATACAACATTATGTAATAAGATAGATTTGCTTGTTGATGTTAAAGTTAAGAGATCTTACTGTATAGGTCATACAGCAGATCATAAAAAGTTATTGCAAGTATATATTACCAAGACTCATAAAAATCGACAACTAATTTTACCAAATGGACAATCTTTATTTTTATTAATGTTAAGCGTACCTAATGTAATATTGAAAAATGATCGTTATTTGTTTAAAACTTTTATGTTATCCAATGAAGAATTAGAAAAAAAATACATCAATGTTAAAGTATGTTTTTTAGTTGATGGAGATAACATAGCAAATTTTGTACATGATATACTTAATTCACAACAATTAATATGTAAATATTTAGTAAGTTATGGTACTAGTATATTTGTTAGGCCATTGATAGAATCTTTACGTAGATATAGATGTGATGAGTATTACTTTTTGAAAAATGTTGTAAAATTAAAGGCAGATTTTATACTAGAAGAAAAAGAAGAATCTAATAAGTTATCCTATTATGGAAAGAGATACTGTCTTACAGTTTTCTCTAATATGTGCAAAAAGTTACCTGATATAAAAGAATTATTGCCAATTCAAGAAGATAGTGGAACAGAGGAAGAAGAAGAAAAACAACCAGCTCAAGCATTAGTTGAAACTTGTATTCAGTCTTTATCATCAGGCGAAGAGAATTTGAGAACGTATTAAAAAAAATATACTAATAGAGCAATCTGTTCTAATAATTTTAGTTAATCTGAGAGAATATATGACATTCAGTAACATGACTCGTTTATCCATAGATCAACTTGTTTATTAGCGATAGTAAATTTTCATTCTGTTATTTATAATATTTGTCTTAAACAATATGGAATAGAACTATTTTTTTAATTACTTAAATATATTATTAATCTTTAATTATCGACTATTGGGTTTATTGCGTCATTATAAAAATAACAGAATATCACTTCTCTAGCTCTTCTTATAATGAAGATATATTAATTATAATAGGAAAAACCATAGATGGTACAACAAAGTTGTTATTTTATTTAGTTTTATATAATCAGTTATGAACCAAAACAATGGATTGTATAATATTTATTTATTAATATTTAGCTTATATTCTTAATACTATTGTTTGCTTATACTTCTTCTATATTGCTAGTTTTTATTAAAATTCTGTTTCTTGATTACTATTAGAATATTTTATTTTAAAATATGTTATATTGCTTTCCTTTATTAAAAGAATGCTGACTTATTTAAATTGATACAATAAGCATTCAAAATTCATTATCTTATTTAAGGTATCCTTAGATACACTAACAATGGAAATAACAATTTATACTACTAATAATTTTAATTTAGTGAGTTTAAGAGTTTTTGAGAATGTAAACTAAGATTGATTATTTAGTTCTTCTTCTAAGGTGAAAAGTAATTTTTACATCTTGTTTTCCTTATACACCTTTTATACTATACATTTTTACTTATAATGCTTAGAATGTTAAAGTAGTATAATTATTATATTATTATTTTTTACTAAAATATATAGCACTATTCGATACTTTTATACGATTTTTTTTTTTTTTTTTTTTTTTTTTTTTTTTTTTTTGAACAAAATCTTAACCTATGTGGTTGTTTTTCTTCTTCCTCTGTTTCACTTATAGGCAAATATAATGGTGAAATATTTGGAACTAATAACTATACAGATATTGAAATGCTGATGCTATTATTGTTACTGCTGGAATAACTAGAAAACCTGGTATGAGTCGTGATGATCTTATTAGTACTAACGTTAATATAATAAAAGAAATAGCAACTAATATTGCAAATATGCTCCAAATGCATTTGTTATTGTAGTAACTAATCCACTTGATGTTATGGTATTGGCAATGTATAGATATTCACATCTGCCTAGTAATATGATTGTTGGAATGGCAGGTGTTTTAGATTCAGCAAGATTTTCATATTTTATTGCAAAAGAATTAAGTGATCTGCTTGAATTGGCAATAATTCTTTATATATCAGGTAACGTTTTACACATATTGGAGAAAACTATAAGACAATATCTTCTGTCATAATAGGATAACTTATTAGGTTTTTCTTTTTCTTCTTTTAAAATAGGTACACATTCTATCAATAGCATAACAAATATACTAGTACCACATTTTTATATATACTTATATCCTAATTATTATAGGTAAATATATCATGTCTTTTCCGTTATTATTAGGCATGTCAATATGATTATTAATGTGAATCGCTATTAAAAATTTTAGATATCTAAAAAAACTGAAGATTTTTATAATATTTTAAACTTAATTTTTGCTTTTAATTATTTGATATAATCAGTACTATTAGTCTCTGGTATAAGTTACAATTATGTCATTACTTTCATAAGTTTTGTGAACTTTTTGTGCTATATATATGTTTGTATTATTGCTTTCATAATTTTTTATGAATAAAGTCATAATTAATAGTTAGAATACTAAAAAGGTATGTAATATATCTAATATATAAGTATTAACTAATAGTATTTATAATTATTATTTAAATTTTTTAGAAATGAATTTCAATAATTGATCTTGAGATTCATAGAATAGGGCATTAGGAAATTGATTTTTAAACCATGTATACTGACGTTTAGCATAGTGTCTTGTATTCCTTTGAGCTATTTCTATAGCTTTTTCAATACTAATTTTATTTGTTAGATATTGAATAATTTCTGGTATACCATGAGCTTTCATAGCAGGAAAATGATTAGGTATATTTAATGATATTAAATTTTTTACTTCTTCTATTACAGATGAATTAATCATACTAATAAAACGATCATTAATTTTTTTGTATACTTCCTGTCTTTGTGGAACTAGTATACAGAGAGTAAAGTTGTCAAATAATGGTTTACGTTTTAGCTCTTCTTGTAATCTAAATATCGAAGTTCCTGTCTGTTCGATAACTTCATATGCTCTTAGTAATTGATACGAGTTGTTATAGTGTAAACGTTTTGCTATAGGATCTTTTTCTATTAATAATGAATAAAATTCTTTATTTCCCAAAGTGTTGAATAACTGTTTTGTTTGATATCTAATGTTTTCTTCTATTGCAGGAATCTGGGATAATCCATATATTATACTACTAATGTACATACCACTACCTCCAGTAATAATTGGTAGTTTATTTTCTGTAAAGGTTTGATATATTTCTCTTTTTAAATCATTAACCCATTCTGCTACGGAGTACTGTTTTACAGCTGATACATATCCATATAGTTTGTGTGGTATAAAAGTCTCATTTAATTTTGGCTGATCTGTAATTATAGGAATTTCTTTATATATTTGTTTTGAATCACAGTTGATAATAACTCCATTATTATCTTGCGCGATTTTTATAGATATTTTAGACTTACCAGATGCTGTGGGACCAGTAATGATTAATACATTATTCATGGTGTTTATACATAATTGAATTATTATGGTATGTACAATTATAGTAAAAATATAGTATAAATGAAGAATTAGTCATTTTGTTAATATGCAATTTTAGTTAAATTAGGTAAATAAATGAGCGATGACTCTAAAAAAACAGGTGATTCAAAGTTTACTAAACAATTTGCTGGCAATAGAAAAAGTGTAGGAAGTGGAAGTGGTGGTTTTGCTCAAAGATATAATAATCCTAATGCAATTTCTAATAAAACAACAAAATTTTCTGAGACATTAAGTAGTAAAAGTGAAAAAGATTCATCTTTTTCTGAATCAAAGGATGTATTAAGAAAAAGTAAATTAAGTAATAAAAATTTTGCTGAATCTACTAAGAAGAGTAGGTTAGATTGTTTATTCCTTGTTAGAGGTAAAGATAATGGTAGGCCTGCTTGGCATTATGTGTTAGTTGACAAACATAAGAGAGAAATGTTTCTTGCTAAGAGTAGGTCAGGATCTATAGATGTTGCATTATATGGGCAAATATTATATTCTGGTTGGGGTGAAAATCCACCACAAGATATAGTAAAGAAAATAGAAGATGAATTTGGTGTTTAATAAATATATTGTTAATTAATTGTATAACATATATAGATTGCTATATAGCTAAAAAAGGAAAAACTTCGTGGAAATGCATAAAATAGCACTTATAGATTTTACAAAAAATAGTAATATAACAGAATATATCATAAATAATTTTAATGTTCCAATTATTATAGTGGAGCTAGATAATCTTGGTAATGGATTACAGGAAAATCATTTACTAAAGGTTATCAATGTAAATGATGATCTTTCTTGTCTTAAAGAAGTAAGTTGGATAATAAATATTAGTGATCAAAAAAAAAATACAGATTTTTTATATCATACATATAACAAAGTTACTCCTTATCTTAGTGATAATATTATTATCTCATCTAATTCAGTTTTTTTATTGGATGTTATAGAGAGTAAAATATTAAATAATATGTATTGTTATAATTTGGTAATTACAGATTTTTTTAATTATAATAATGTAATAAAATTGATACAATGTGCTCTTTATAAGAAAAAAGGTGAGGGTAAAGTAGTTGATGTACTATATAGTTTTAATTGTACTAATTTAATTGTATGTAATAATACTCCAGGACTCATATTAGATAGAATTATATCATTTCTATTAATGATTGTATTAATAGGAGCTTACGATTTTCAAATAAAGATAGAAGAAGCTGATTTTGTTATCAGTAATAATCATATTGGAATATCAAATGGTATGTTTAAATTATTAGATAAAATGGGTTTAGACAAATTTATTACCACTGTGCAATCTTTAGTTAATGTCTTGCCAAATGATGATCATTTAAGTCAATTATACAATATGATTCCTAAAGTAGTATTTCAAATGATTTCTGACGGTTATACTGGTTCTACAAGTAATATTGGTGGTTTTTATAGATCTTATGAGCTTTATAATGGATATAATAATCAGGTCATAGATTTATATACTGGCTTATACAGATCTATATCTTATATTAATCAAGAATTTAAAAGTATTGAGAGTTTATTTGATACTAATAATAAATATGGAAAATTTATGTATTATGTGTGGTCAAATACTTTAATATATATTGCTTCTTTAGTTCCAGAATTATCTTCTAATATATCAATTATAGATAAAGCAGTAAAATTAACATATGGATGGAAATATGGTCCATTTGAAATTATTGATATGTTAAACGATTGTAATCATAATAAATTTTGTTTTTTTAATTCTGCTATAGAATGTAACAATTTACCAAAAATTCTGTCATTAAAGAAAAAAATGTATAATAATCAAGGTCAATATCTTAATATATATGATGGGGGGTATGTATAAAATACTGCCATTAATAATTTTTTTATTATCATATATATTACATAATGTATATTATGGAAAATTAATCTTACATAACATCTCTATGTACACTTACACATTCTTGTAGCTTAGGGTTCATTAAATGGTAATTTGATATTTTTTTAGTACTACAGTAGATATTGCTAATTTGTGTATCGTACTCATCATAGCATGTAAAAATTACAAATTGTTTTTGTGGACCTACTGTTGTTTGTGTTAGTGTACATCTTGAAATTATATTAAGAAATATTTGCTTAGGAGTAATATCATTTCCTACTGTTTCCCAAATACTATTTTCTAAGGTAAGAATAGGATTTTCATTTTGATATTTAACAAAACAGTTAAACATATACTTTTTTAGTGTTGTAGACAGAAATTTTGTTGTATTACTTGTGGTTTTTCCTGTTATAATTAATATATCTTCATTATAAGAAGAACTAGAGATACGATAAAACTTGGTAAATATTGTTTTAAATAATTCAGGATCAAGAAGATGACGCGCTTCTGATGTTAATATACTCATGATCTTTCTATTACTTGTGATAAGTGTACCATCGTTATCACGTTCAAATAATGAAGCATTACATAAACAAAGTTTAGGGTCATCATATTTTTTATCAGGTTTAGCCCATATTACTACTATCCCTCCAAGACATGATGGTTCAGTAATATTAAGCATACTAGAAACTACTTGAATAGTAGTGGTAGTATTATTTTCCACATCTAGTGATTTAAAAGTAAGTGCACTTGGTAATTCTGTTTTAAGGTGAGATTTTCTAATTGTAAATTGTAACTTTTCTAGAGAACTTAACAGTATATCGTGAAATTCAAGTGTACCAACTTTTCCTCCACAAATATAATTTTTTAATACCAAAATTTTATCTTCTTCAGTATTATTAGAGAAATTTTCAAAATTATTATCAGAGAAGCATATAAATACTTCTTCACTAGTAAAATTAGAAAGACCACGTAATATAATAATCTCCTCATTAAAGTATTCACATTTACTAATACTACATCTATTAAAAATAGATCCATGTAATTCTATTTCACCAAAATTATAATCATTGCTAAAAACAACATTATTAGCAAGATTCATATTTTGTGGAATGAATTTACCACTATCATATTTGTAAGAAAAAGCATTAGATAAAAATGGTACTACTTCTCCATTTTTTGAATCTATTGTTGATAAAAGTACTAACTGCATAATTTTAAATAAACACACTAATACAATTATATATAATAATATTATAACTTACAATTAATATGTTTACTATTAAGTAAACTTATGATTGACAATGTGAACAAAAAAAAGTACTTCTGCTGTGTTGTTTGATCATTGAAATTTTATTGTTACATATATAACACAATAGCCCTGCTCTGTTATAAACTGAAAAATAATTTTGAAAATTGCCTTTAGTTCCTGTCGGAGATATATAATTTCTAATACTTGATCCACCATGTTTTATTGATAATAATAAAATGTTCTTGAGATTCTCTACAATTGTAGTACATTCTAATTGTGATATATTGGTTGTCAGTTTAGTTGGTAAAACCTTTGCCATAAACAGGGATTCTGTAGAATATATATTACCTATACCAGTGATGATTTTATTATTCATTAATAAAGATTTGATACTTGTTTTTCTATTGAAACTACTATAAAGATATTCAGTATTAAAATTGTCAGATAATGGATCAATGCCGAAATCCTTAAAAAATTCTAGGTATTGTTCATAAGTTAATAAAGTTAATGATCCAAATCTTCTAGGATCATTAAAAACTAGAATTTGATTGTCGTTAAAGAAAAATAATACATGATTGTGTTTCATAGTAATATAATCATGATTGCAAATCAGTGTTCCACTCATGCCTAAGTGTATTACTATATAATACTGATTGTTTAAAATAAAAATTATGTACTTTCCTTTTCTAAGGATTTTAGATATATAACAACCTTGCACAATATCAGCTAATTTTTCTGTGATTTGTGTTCTTAAATCGTATCTATTAATTTGTATTTTTAGTATAGTTTTTCCTACAATTTTAGTAGATAATATTTTACATACTACTTCAACTTCAGGTAGCTCTGGCATCTTTTAATTGTTTTTGTTTTTGTTTTCTGCGCAATAGATTAGCTTTTAATGCATTAGATAGAGATTTTTTTTTATCTAAGTTTTTTATTTTTTTTGACTTATCCATATAATATAAAATAGAATAATAATACCGCCGTTATAGTTTAATGGTAGAATATGTCATTGGTATTGACAAGAACTAAGTTCGATTCTTAGTAACGGCACAGGTAGTTAATATAATAAATTTTGTTAAAAGGATATTTATATAAGTTGTGCTCTTTTACTAATATAATGTATTAGTGCTTCCTTATTTCCAAATAATTGTAAAGTATTAGCAATAGATTTATTATCATTCAAGGTTTTTAATTTTAAAATATTTGCATAAATTTTAATTTATAGTATTACTAATTTAAGTATATTTAATTATTTATTAAGAAAAAAAATTGGAGGTTAAGAATGTGTATACTGTAAGGAATGTTCCAGAATCTATATTTGAAGATATTAGAAATGGAAAAGTAATAGGTATTGAGTGTGTAGCTGTTGGTTACAAGAGTGCGGAAAAATTAGTATTAAAGTATTTTGAGGGGAAAGATAAGGCAAGGTACGAAATACCTGATTCAGCAGAAATTTGTATAGTTACATTAATAGTCAAGTTATGTAATGACAAAGGATTATGTTATGTGTATGTAAGATTGCAGCAAAATGAAATATTAGGTTTTAAAAGAATATTTTATTTTCCAATATCCAAGCAAGGTGCAGGTGGATTAGATTTTAGAAGGCCTATTGAACAAGATGCTGATGTTATATCAGTTATTCCAATATTGAGTACGCAAAACTTACGCGTTGCTGAATTATCAATTCTTAATCAATTAGATAAAGAAGTATATATTAAAATAGTAGAAACACGTAAATTATGCTGTATACCATATAAGAGAAGAAGTCTAATTTTATGTTCTGAATTGATTAATAGATGCATATTAGAAGGAAAATCTAGAAGGTGTGTTTCAGAATCCTTAGAATCTTATGATGCCTTAATATCGAATGTTGAATGTATAGCTATTGGTAATATGCATGGTAAAAAAATGGTACTCAATTATATTGATGCTGGTAATAGAAAAAGTTATGAGGTACCTAATGCAGAAGTTTATATATTTGCATTACTTATGGAATTACGTACTGGTCAAGCATTAAGTTCTAGAGCAGAATTGTTGTATTTACGAATAAACAAAGAAGAAATGTATAACTTTTGTAATACATTATATTATCCAGTATTGATTAGAGGACATTTAGAATTAAAAGCTAAAATGCCTTTAACCCAGCATGGTGAAATTATATCAAGCTGTTACATGTCATCTATAAAAGATAAACATTTTCATGAGTTGTTAATATTGAAAGAATTAGGTGAAGAAGTATATATTGAAACAGTAGAAAACCGTAAATTGTGTTGTATATCATATACAAAGAAAAGGTTAATTTCATGTCAAGATGTAGTTCATAATTATTTATCGCAAAAAAATGAAAGTACCTTATATCAAAATTTGAAATTATCAAATGAAAGATTATATTCTGCGATAGAAGAAGATGAAGATATAAGTAGTATTCATTCAACAGATAATAAAGATGGTGAAGATTCTATATTTGAATCTAGTGAACACATATATGAGAGTATAGATAATGTGATAGTAACACATCCCATAGTTCATTATGTACAAAAAGAGTAAAATCAGTTATATATGATGGGATTTATATAATCTATCAACTATAGTATTTAGCGATTTTAAGAGAGGTACTTTAGTAATGTTTTATATTACTAATCATACAGACATTATATTTTTTAATATGGCTATTTTATTATGTCGAACTATTCTACTAATAATAAGTATTTGTTTTGAAAAAAAATATCTGAAAGCATAATATGGTATACAATTGTTATTTTGGTATTTCACGATAGATATTTAGCTTTACAAAATTGTTTTTATATTAAACAATGAAAAATTTTAAAATTTCTTTTTTTTATGCTTAATCATGTAGTTACTAGATTTGCACCATCACCTACTGGACATTTGCATTTAGGTGGTGCAAGAACTGCTCTGTTTAACTGGTTATATGCTAAACACAATAATGGTAAATTTTTATTACGAATTGAAGATACTGATAGTAAGAGGTCATCTAAGGAATTAATAGATTCAATTATTAATTCAATGATTTGGCTAAATATCCAGCATGATGGAGATATTATATTACAATCGAGCAGAATATCAAGACATATTGAAATTGCAAATCAATTGATATTGAATGATAAAGCATATTATTGCTATTGCTCTGAAGAAGAAATTAATTTGGAAAAAGAAGAATATACGAAAAAGGGATTACATTATAAACATAATTGTATATGGAAAAATAGAAATCCACCTATTGGTAATTGTAGTAAAGTAATTAGATTACATAGTGATACAGAAGGTATAACTGAGTTTAAAGATAAGGTTTATGGTACTATTGCAGTTAATAATGTACAACTTGATGATATGGTTTTATTGCGATCTAATAATACTCCAACATATCTTTTATCTGTTGTTGTTGATGATTATGATATGGGTATTACACATATTATTAGAGGAACAGACCACTTGACTAATACAGCACGTCAACTATTAATATATAATGCATTGGGTTGGAAACCTCCTGAATTTGCTCATATTCCATTAATACATGATGAAAACGGTAATAAATTATCTAAAAGGCATCATGCATTAGGTATACATGAATATAAGAATGCTGGAATATTACCAGAAGCTTTGTTAAACTACTTATTAAGGATGGGGTGGAGTCATGGTAATGATGAAGTTATTACTATAGATGAAGCCATACGTTGGTTTTCCATAGATAAAGTAGGACAATCTCCAGCAAGGTTAGATAGCAAAAAACTAGAATTTTTAAATAATCACTATATTAATGCAACTAATAATGCAACTATTATTGAGATGATAATTCCTATTATAGAGAAAACGATAGGATATAAAGTCAATACAGAGAAAATAGGCTATCTATTAAATGGAATTAATGAACTAAAAAAGAGAACAAAAAATTTAGTTAATTTAGCAAATGAGTCTCTATTTTATGTTGAAGATATTCCAATTTCTTTTGATCAAGAATCTCTTATAATTATCAAATCTAACCATGATATATTAAGCATTTTATATGATAATCTATCAAAAGTTTTAAATGATGACTGGAATAACAGTACATTAACTTCAATGATCAAAAATATTGTAAAAGATTACAATACAAAAATTCATAATATTTATCACTGTTTACGTGCATCTATTATCGGAAGAATAAATGCTCCAAGTATCATAGATATAATGGTTAATTTTCAGCGTGAAGAATGCTTAAATAGAATAAAATATGCAAGAGATATGGTAAAATAATACTTTATTTTAAGGATAAAAAATTATAAGATAACAAATAGTATTAGTGTATGCTTACTATATAACTAAATTTTTGTTTTTTCTATCAAAGTTAGTGCTGTTATAGTTATTGAGTTATAAGCTAATTACCAATTTTGCATTCCGTAAATAATATTACTATAGATTACATAAGATTAAAATTAATTCTTATTCAAAAAAATAAAATTTGTATTTTTAGGAGCTATTAGATCTGCATCACAAATGATATCATATGAAGTTATCTATTGGTCTAAATATAGTGACAGTACTATTAGCTACTGGATCCCTAAAACTAGGGGAAATAGTTATAGTACGACATAACATGCCTTATTGGATAGACTTATTATTACTACCAATGGCATTTATGTTTTTTATATCTGCTCTAGCAGAAACCAATAGGCATCCTTTTGATTTATCAGAAGCAGAATTGAACTATTATATTGTATACAGATATATATTGTTTGTAATAAACGAAAAGCTTTTTCATGAATTTGTAATGACACTAGATTATTTAGTGTTGTAGGTTTTATTCATGTAATAGTTTATTTATTAGTGTTTTCATGAAACTATGAAAATGGTTATTTGCCAGTTCAAAGATTTATATAATTCATAACAGCTAATTTATCACACAGTCTTTATATGTTGAAGGCAAGACTGACTTAGTTCTATTAGTAGAGTTTAGATTTTCTTTATTGAATAAATTATTCAGTATTGTAAACTTGCATTATAGCCTTTTATATATTACTTATAATTTACCAGAGACAGAATCTGAACTAGTATCTGGATATAATGTTGAGTATTCATCTATGCCATTTGCTTTATTTTTTTTAGGTGAATACGCAAACATGATTCTTATGAGCGCAATGGCAGTCATATTTTTTTTTGGAGGATGGTATCCTCCATTAAATGTTAGTTTTTTATATATCATTCTTGGAACTATTTAGGTATACATATATACAAAAATACACAGTATATTTTTTATATTTAAATAGTGTTAAATTTATAGCTGATAAAAAATACTATCTTATCACAAATAATATCATATGAAGTATCTATTGGTCTTACTATAGTGACAAGTACTATTAGCTAATTTTCTTTATAATAAACAGTATTATTTAAGGTATTTTTGGGTAGAGAATCAGTATATACTAAAATACCTGAGACTAATATTACCCAAAATAAAGATATAGGTAAAAATACTTTCCAACCTAACCTCATTAGTTGGTCATATCTATATCTAGGAATACTAGCACGAATCCATATAAAACAAAATAATAGTATTACTATTTTAAAGATGAACCATATAGTTCCAGGAATGATATATAAAAAACTAACATTTAATGGAGGATACCATCCTCCAAAAAAAAATATGACTGCCATTGCGCTCATAAGAATCATGTTTGCGTATTCACCTAAAAAAAATAAAGCAAATGGCATAGATGAATACTCAACATTATATCCAGATACTAGTTCAGATTCTGCTTCTGGTAAATCAAAAGGATGCCTATTGGTTTCTGCTAGAGCAGATATAAAAAACATAAATGCCATTGGCAGTAATAATAAGTCTATCCAATAAGGCATGTTATGTCGTGCTATAACTATTTCCCCTAGTTTTAGGGATCCAGTAGCTAATAGTACTGTCACTATAGTTAGACCAATAGATACTTCATATGATATCATTTGTGACGCAGATCTAATAGCTCCTAAAAAAGCATAATTAGAATTACTTGACCATCCAGCTATTATAATTCCATAAACACCAAGCGAAGAAATTGCAAGAATATACAATACTCCAATATTTATATTTGCGATAACATTTGGTACAATTAATTCTTGACCATTATCTACTATTATGTAAGATCCAAATGGAATAACTGCCCAACCTAATAGAGCTAGTGTAAATGTAATAACTGGAGCTATAAGAAAACATAGCTTATTTGCTTTAAATGGAATTATAGGTTCTTTAATAATAAGTTTTATAGCATCAGCAAAAGGCTGTAGCAAACCAAATGGACCAACAACACTAGGTCCTTGTCTTAATTGTATGGCTGCTATTACTTTACGTTCCATGTATACTAGGTAAGCAACAGATACCATAACAGAAATTATTACTATAATTATTTTTAAAAATAGCAGTACTCCACTACTAATATAATTATAAAAACTTAGAAAAATATTATAATTATGCATATTTACCTAATCTTTTCCTAAAAAAGCTTTTACACAATTTGCCATTATTACAGACGCACGACTGATTGGATCTGTCATATAAAAGTTAAAGTCTCTATTTATAAATGTTGAAGTTTCTTCTAATTTAACACCTAAATCAATTGAAATCCATTTACTTGGTATTAGATGACCAATATTTTCTTCTAAAAACTGTTCTCCTATTGTTGATAACTTATTTCTTACACAATCTATAGTATTGTACTGCATATCTACTTTTAAATATTTTGATAATTCTTGTATAATAACCCAGTCTTCTTTTGCCATACCAGGCGGAAAAACAGCTATATTAGTTCTTTGTACTCTACCTTCAGTATTAACATAGGTTGCACTTTTTTCTGTATATGCAGCACCAGGTAAGATTACATCTGCAATTTGTGCTCCCTTATCTCCATGATGTCCTTGATATATAATAAAAGAAGAATCCGAACGAGATATATCAAGTTCATCTGCTCCAAGAAGGTATAAAACTTCTATTTCTCCAGATTTAACACCATTAATTATATCTAATACGATATTTTTTTTATTATAACTAGGTACAAAACCTACATCTAAAGCACCTACTCTGGCTGCAGCTTTGTGTAGTACATTAAATCCGTTCCAATCATGTCTTAACATACCAAATTTTTCTGCAATTTTAATAGCTAATGTAAATACAGTATAACCATAATTATCTATTAAAGCATCCTGCCCTAAAATTAACATAGGGTTTTTTGCAGATTTCAATAATTGAGAGAAATCTGTATTTTCATCTAATATATCTTGTAAAACTGAGCAGTAATTTCCTAAGTTTTCTACTCTATAGTTAAAATTGTCATATGTACCTATACTGGCAATATGAATATTACCTTGTAAATAGCGTTTCCTTAATCTTGCATTAATAATAGGTGCTTCAAGCCTAATATTCGTATTAATTAATAAACACAGATCAGCTTTATGAATGTTAGATATACCAGTGTTAAACAAGTATAATGGCCTGTAATTATTAGGTAATATTGAGCCATCTTGTCTGCATTCTAAATTATCACTTTTTAACTTATGCATAAGTTCTTTTAGTAAAAACATCGACTCACAGTCTGCTAGATCTCCAGCAATTGCTGCAATCTTATTACCTGGAGTATTAGTAATTTTTTGTGATATTGTACTAAATGCTTCTTCCCATGTTACTGGGAATAGTTGTCCATTTTTTCTAATATATGGCCTGTCTAATCTTTGTAACTTTAATCCATCGTATGAAAAACGTGTTTTATCAGATATCCATTCTTCATTAATTTCTTCATTAACCCTAGGTAATATTCTCATTACTTCTAAGCCACGAGTATCTACTCTTATATTGCTACATACAGCATCTAAAATATCTATTGTTTCACAATGACGTAATTCCCATGATCTAGCCTTAAATGCGTATGGCTTTGAAGTTAAGGCTCCAACTGGACAAAGATCTATAATATTACCCGATAATTCTGAACTAATATGATTAGAAATATAAGTATCTATCTCCATTTTTTCACCACGACCTAAAGTACCTAATTCGTAGCTTCCAGCAACATCGGATAAGAATCTAATACACCTAGTACAGTGTATACATCTTGTCATTGCATTTTCAATTAATGGCCCAAAATTCTTTTTCTTTACAGCTCGTTTTTTTTCTTTATACCTACTTTTCCCCCTACCATATAACATAGTTTGATCTTGTAAGTCACATTCTCCACCTTGATCACAAATTGGACAATCCAAAGGATGATTAATTAATAAGAACTCTAATATTCCTTCTCTAGCTTTTTTTATTTTATCAGTGTTAGTTTTTACTACCATGCCTTCTGCTACGGGAATTGCACAAGAAGCTGCAGGTTTAGGTGGTCCACCAGAAATTTCCACTAGACACATTCTGCAATTACCTGCTATAGCAAGTCTCTCATGATAGCAAAACCTTGGTATTTGTATACCAGCAAGCTCACAAGCTTGTAATACAGTTATACCATCTTCAACTTCTATTTCTAAAGAATCTATAACTAGTTTAACCACACATTATCCTTATATACTAGCCCACTCTATTGGATTACCTAAACTATCCTTTACCAAATCACCATTATCATACTGTCCAGCAATAAAAATTTTTCCTAGTTCTCTATTAATGTACTTAACTGGTTTTATAGTTTTTCCAGCATACATCTTCTGAGTACTACCTTTCTTACGTTGTAATGGATTATTTTTACTTGCTGTTTTTGCAACTTTTGCTCCTTTTTTAGCCATAATATCCTCTCTACACACGCTATGCAAGCATAACATATTTTATCATTTTAGTATTTTACGTCAATAAATTACATATTAAATCTTTGATGCAATATTATACTTTTAACGTAAATTTTCTTTTTACTATAATATAAATACTAACATATCATAAAGGTACAAAATATCTTATGCATCAATATTCTGTACATTTAAAGCATTATTATTGATAAAATCACGCCTTGGTTCAACAAAATCACCCATTAATATTGAAAATATCGAATCGGCAGCTTCACAATCAGATATTTTAATTTTTAGTAAAGTCCTAGTATCAGGGTTCAATGTAGTATCCCATAATTGATCTGCATTCATCTCACCCAAACCTTTAAATCTTTGTAAAGTCATGTCCTTTTTGCCAAATTCTATTATGTTATCTACTAAAGAAGTAGGTGAATCTATCTTAACATTATTATCTTTTGTAGATAAAATAGGTATATCACTAAAAGCTTCTTCAATATTATTACACATATTAATAACACGTTGAATATCTTCAGAATTCATAATTTTGTTATCAAGATAATATTTATCAACTAATCCATGAGATAATCTAAAAATAGTTATATTATCTTTTTCAGGTATTTCGACACTCCATTCATAATCACAGAAAATCTTATTTAAGTGATTAGATACTTCATCTGCAGAATTAAAGTTATGCTTTTTGAAGAAAATTATAAGTGATTCTAAAACATTTTGAGGAATTATTCTGTTATAACTCTTTGTTATTTTACTAATTTCCATACATTGATGTAATATCTTAGATAAGCTATCTCCTACATAATCCTTATCAGCAATAAATGTTACGTTTCTTACTGCATTATTAATAATATAATTATACAACATTTCATCATTTTTGATATATAGTTCTTTTTTATTTTGTGTGACTTTATAAAGAGGAGGTTGGGCAATATATAAATACCCCTTTTCTATGATTTCACGCATATAACGGAAGAAAAATGTTAATAACAAGGTTCTAATGTGCGATCCATCAACATCTGCATCAGTCATAATAATAACTTTATGATAACGTACTTTTTCTATATCAAAATTTTCAACCCCAATATTACTACCTACTGCTGTGATTAATGATGCTATTTCTGAAGATGATAATATGCGATCCAAACTTGCACGTTCTACATTTAATATTTTTCCTTTTAAAGATAGTACAGCTTGAGAACGTCTATCACGTCCTTGTTTTGCCGAACCACCTGCTGAATTACCCTCTACAATAAATAATTCAGATAATTCTGGAGATTTTTCCTGACAATCTGCTAACTTTCCAGGTAAGATAGTAAAATCAAAACCATTTTTATTTTTTATAATATCTCTTGCTTTGCGAGCAGCTTCCCTACCCTTAGCTGATCTAATTATACGTTCTATAACACTACTCGCTAACTTAGGATTAGTTTCAAAAATATTTGTAAGCTTTTCATAAACTATATTTTCTACAGCTGTTCTAGCTTCAGAACTTACCAGTTTATCCTTAGTCTGAGATGAAAATTTAGGATCTGGTAGTTTTATCGATAGTACACAAGTTAGCCCTTCTCTTACATCTTCTCCCAAAATACTAACTTTAGCTTTTTTTAAAAAGCCTTCATTAGTAGCATAGTTATTAATACAACGTGTCATAGCAGATCTAAAACCTGCAAGGTGGGTACCACCATCTCTTTGTCTTATATTATTTGTAAAACATAGCATATTCTCATAGTATGAATCATTCCAATGCATTGATAGCTCAACATTAATTCCACTTTCAGGTATATTACCTTCTATGTGAATAACCTTAGTTACAGGATTTTTATTACGGTCAAGATACTTAACAAAACCAGAAGTTCCTCTGTCTTCTATAGCAGAGGTTTTAATATGACCTTTTATTCCAAAAGATGAATCTGAGATTTGATTATCCCTCAAATCTTTTAAGTTGATATTAATATTAGAATTAAGAAATGATAGTTCTCTTATACGGTTTTCTAGTGTTGAATAATTAAAACTGATGAATGAAAAAATGTCTTTTGATGGTAGAAAAGTAATTTTAGTTCCTTTCTTTGTTGTATTTTCAGCTACTACGCTTAAAGGTGTAACTGTTATTCCATCTTCAAAACGCATAAAATATTCTTTACCATTGCGCCATATAGTTAATTCTAACCAACTTGAAAGTGCATTTACGACTGATACTCCTACACCATGAAGCCCACCAGAAACTTTATAAGAGCTATGATCAAACTTACCACCAGCGTGTAACTGTGTCATAATCACTTCTGCTGCAGGTATTCCTTCATCCTCATGTATATCTACAGGTATACCTCTACCATTATCTATTACAGATACTGATCCATCATTTTGAATGATAATATCTATTTTATTACAGAAACCAGCTAGTGCCTCATCTATAGAATTATCAATAACTTCATATACCATATGATGTAAGCCTGACCCATCGTCAGTATCACCTATATACATTCCTGGTCTTTTTCTTACTGCATCTAGCCCTTTTAAAACAGTAATTGAGCTTGCATTATAATCATTCATAGCAATATTTACTTAATTAAGTAAACAACATTATACCTGTAGAAAAATTTAGATAAAGTAAAAAAACTCTTAAGTACTACCAATTTGTAATGTATATATGTTCATATGTGCAATTTGTTAAGAAGTATTTTGTTAACCTTATAGTATTGATATATTCCAAAAATGTATTGACTATTAATAATATGATTCCATAGGATATTGTAATAATCTAGTGAAAAAAATTATAGTATTTTACAATTAACTTACTTTTATCAATTGATAAAACTATTTTTATTTTCATCCATCACTTTAATCATGTAATACTAGATGTTATAAAAAATCAAGATTTATGATATATTTCTATTAAATAAATAGGTTAAATAATGAATATGTTATTAGAAATAAATGATCTAAATTCTTATGATATAGAATTCATTTTTGACACTGCAATACAACATTTTAATAACAGCAATGTTAGTAACAATTCCTTATATGGAAAAACAATTGTTAATTTATTTTTTGAAAGTTCAACCCGTACTTTATCTTCTTTTGAAATTTCTGCAAAGTCTTTAGGAGCACATACTGTTACTATAAATGTAAGTACATCATCTATGAATAAAGGAGAAAGCATTATAGATACTGTGTTAAATATAAATGCAATGAATCCTGATCTAATTATTATCAGGTCACAATACAGTCAATTTATAAAAGAAATATCAAAATATTTACCAAATTGTCATATTATCAATGCAGGAGATGGACACCATGAACACCCAACACAAGCATTAATAGATTATTGTACTATACGTTATATTAAAGGAAAAATTCATAATTTAAATATATCTATATGTGGTGATATATTACATAGTAGAGTTGCAAGATCAAACATCAGATTATTATCAAGATACGGGGCTAATATATCTATAGTTGCTCCACCAACATTAATTTGTAATTTGAAAGGAGTATCGCATATACATCACAACTTTGTTGAAGGAATTAGTGATTCAGATGTTATTATGCTATTAAGGCTACAAAAAGAACGTATGACTAATTTTACTATTTCTTCAGAAGAGGAATATGCATATCTTTATATGTTAAATTATGAAAACCTTTCTTATGCAAGGTCAGATGTGATAGTTATGCATCCAGGACCTACAAATAAGGGTGTAGAAATATCTCATTATGTAGCAGAAAAAAAATCTATAATTCTACTGCAAGTAAAAATGGGTGTAGCAGTACGAAAAGCAATATTAGAGTACTTACTGTGTCATAAATTAGTTAAAGACATGGGTAATATTACATAAATAGGTTGTTAAAGCTTTAATTATAAGAAATTTATGACGGTATACACGTAATATAACATACTGCTTTTATCATATTTTCAACGTTTAAAGGAGTATGTACTAACCATGCTCTATTACGGTTTACTGTTAAAGGTGAATACATTCTACACTTGGTAAAGAATTTTTATTATAAACAAATATATATTCTATAATACTTCCATTTATATATACTAACTAGCGTTATATTTTCTATAAATTATATGTCAGTATATGTTAGTCTATTAATTTCTCTTTTAGGATCTTATTTATTTAATGATAGAACTCGTAATTCTCCAATTCTAAGAACTTATAAAAAATGTTAACAACAAAATAATATACTGATAATTTACTATAATATGACTTATTATTAATATAATAAATGTCATATATGTACTAAAAAATATTGTAATATTTATTAAAAAAAATTACCATATAAAAAAGTGGGTATTGCAGTATAAGAATTAATACTACAGTATTTAGTGTGCAATAATTAAGAAAAAACATCAAATAATGCGATATAAAATTGTTATAGAGTATGATGGCTCAGATTTTATTGGATGGCAGAAACAAAATCATAATTCTAATTCTATTCAAGAAATACTAGAAAAAGCTATATTTAAATTTTCCAAACAGCATGTTATAGTATATGGAGCAGGCAGAACAGATGCAGGTGTACATGCATTAGGCCAAGTAGCACATTTTGATTTAACAACAGATTTTGAAACATATATTGTCAGAAACGCAATAAATTACCATTTGATATCTCATGCTATTGCTGTAGTGCATGTAGAAAAAACAGATACTGATTTTCATGCAAGATTTTCAGCAAAAAGACGATATTACTTATATAAAATAGTAAATCGTTATTCACCTTTAACAATAGACCGTAATAGAGCATGGTTAGTACATACTCCTTTAAACGTTGAAAATATGATAAAAGCAGTATGTTATATTAAAGGAAATCATAATTTTTCTAGTTTTCGTGCTAAATGTTGTCAATCTAAAAGTCCTATAAAAACAGTAGATAATTTAAGTATTACATATAATCATCCTTATATTGATATTAATATATCTGCTATATCTTTTTTACATCATCAGGTTCGCATTATTGTTGGAACATTAGTAGAATGTGGAAAAGGTTACTTTCCACCAGAGCATATTAAAACTATCATGGAAGCGAATAATAGATCTTATGCTGGCACAACAGCTCCATCTTATGGATTATATTTTGTAAAAGTAGATTACTCTTAAATACAAAAATATACAGTTTAATTGTATGTAAAATTGCTAAGGCTATTATGATTTTTCTCCATTTTTTATAATAACCTTATAAGAAACATGCTAAAGTATGTAACAATATTAAATATTTTTTACTTTAATTATTTCATACAATGAATCGAATTTGTTGTTGTTAGCATATGTATATCATATGCAACAATATATCAAAGAATAATCATTGTTTATGACAGTCAAAATCACAAGAAATAATATTGTTAATTATGTGTATTAAGCAGAGTTATAATAATTTTTCTCTTATATTTTGGCATAAAATTATTGATATGTGTTACAAATGATATTGTATATATTGCATTAATATCGTAATAATTGATTTGTTTAAACTAAATAAAACTGTAACTCATATTAATTATATGTTCTTTAATTAAAAAATTAAAGTAATGCTAAATTATTTCTAAATATAGTTTGATACAGTCAAAATTCTTATTGTAACATATAGTAGTAATCTTACTAAATATCAATGAGTCTTATTAATAAATTGATTATTTCATATTTTATAATTATTTTTGATTTATCATAAAATTATATGTGTACAATAGTTATATAACCTAAATTCGTATTAAGTTGATTATATAAGTAATATTATTTACTATTCAATATACGACCTAACTTAGATATTATAAGATAAAATGTTTTTAATACCTATTTAAGATAAGATAATAAATACATTATTTAAGATACTAAAAGTAAAATTTTATCAATATTATATTAATTCTTATTAGATCAGTGATTCTTTATATACTTATTGTGAACTTAAAAAGTTATACTAATTAATATTCTAATTAACAAAATGTAATATAATTCATTACCACATTATTCGAAAAAATAATCAGGTACACAGTAAACATTAATTGGTTATTTTTTTATTATTTAGTACTATTTCATAAAAAAATAATTTTTACTTACTCCATAATATTTACTAAAATTTTATATTTATAATAATATTATTAATATATAGTAAGTTTTTATATTGATATTCACATATTATACAAACTAATTGTAATTTAGAATATCTGCGTGGTACACTTAATTAACATTTCTAGTTTTGGTATATATTTGTGAAATTTCAATTATTGTCATAGTAGTAAAGCCATCTAAGATTTTTTGCCTAATAAACCTAGCCATTATATTTACTATACTGCAAAAATGAGTTCGCAATTCACATAAGATATAGCATACATATAACTGTATATAAATCTTAATACTAAGAATAATACAGTCAATTTTGATGTAATATTAATTAAGTAACCCACGTCCAAAGCGACGTAATGGACTATCATTAATACCAGTAATTTGCGTATCTTTTTTAAGTAATTGCATTACCTGGGTTCTATTTATTTTGAGATTTTTAATCTCTACTACTTTTTTATTTTGAGGATCGAATGTTAACTTTAACATTGAAGATTCATACTCCTTTGTTGAAAAGAAGCGTTTTTTATACACACTATAAGAAACATAATACCATATATTATCTTCAATAATACATGGAATACCTATTAATTGGGTAACTTGGCTATCGGAATCACCTACTTTAATCTTATCCCATAAACTCATTTCTGAAGCAGGATAACCATGATACATATTTATAAGTGTACATCCGCTACCTAATAAAAGTAAAATTATGAAAAAAATTCTGACTATCATAGTGTCTCAAAAATAACCATTTTACAAGCTACCATAAATTAAATTATAGGTCAATGCTAATATAGAATATAGTTAGTAATGTTATTTCTTAGCAAATATGAATATATTAACAGAGCTATCGTAAATAAAATTTATACTTTTAATATTCGATAATACATGATCACATAACGATATTTTTTATCCATTATGCTTTAAAAAAAGGCTATGTAACTTTATTGAATTATATTTTATAAGTAACAATACTTTATTTACTAATGTATTACCATAATACTAAAAAAGTACCAATATAACCTATTATAAAGTAGTATATAAAGCTATAAGTATCATTTTTAGAAAATTATATATTATTAATTACCTTTGCATTAAAAATTGAACTTAATTTTTGTCAATACGAATAACATATTTTTTATAGGATAATATATAATATTTATTATTTCATCAATCTAAAACTGATAATATAGCTATATATTGATTATTAATATAAGCAATTTACTAGATAAAACTTATTGTTTTATCTTTCTATCATACAATAACTTACTGGTTATAGAGTATAGCTTGTAGAATGGTTATTTTTGAGACACTATGATAGTCAGAATTTTTTTCATAATTTTACTTTTATTAGGTAGCGGATGTACGCTTATAAATATGTATCATGGTTATCCTACTTAAGAAGAGTTACCCTTCTTGAAGGTATAATTTCTGATGTTATTAAAAATAATATTGCTTTTATAATATAAAAATTTCTATTTAGTGAGACTATTATTAAAAATCCCAAAACTTGTATATATGCATCTTTTTATTAACTACTACATAAAAAATTAAGCAAAAATTTAAATAATATATAATAATTAATTATTGTCTCTGTAATGCTTGATTAATTAATTCTATAGTATTATCTATTCCATATAATTTTATAAAAGACCCAAGTCTAGGACCATGATTCTGACCTAATAAAATCTCATAAAGACGTTTAAACCAAGACCTTAAATCGTTAAAGAAATATTTTTTACCTAAAGAGAATATATTATTTTGTATTTCTTCGGCTGTTATATTATCTGGAAATTCACTAAGTATACTTTTTAATTCATCTAATATAATTTTTTCATCGTCATCTGGAATTTTATAAATTTTATTAGGCTTAACAAAATCATGATAGTATTTTACAGAAAAATCTATTAATTGAGACAAGATCCTATCACTTAACACAGAATCATCACATTTATATTTTTTAATAAATCCCCATAATACTTCACTCTTTTCAGCATTACACACTGATGCTAAGTTCAATAACAGAGAGAAACTCAGACCAGCAGTATTAATTATTGGTACATCCCCATTATGAATGTGCCATACAGGATTATCACAACTATGGTTTTTGTGATAATCCTCTACTAAATCAAGGTAATCATCCATAGAACGTGGGATTACATCAAAATATAGTTTTTTTGCTTTTTTGGGGTTTTGCAATATATACAATGCTAAACTTTCAGATGGAGCATAAGATAGCCAATCCTCTATTGAAATGCCATTACCTTTAGACTTAGAAATTTTTTTACCATCTTTATCAAGAAATAATTCATAACAAAATAAAACTGGAGGTTCACTACCTAAAATTTCACATATTTTGCTAGAAATATCAGCAGATGGCTGTAAATCTTTACCATATGCTTCATATTTTATATTAAGTGCAGACCATCTCATTCCCCAATCTGGTTTCCATTGCAATTTACATTTCCCACCTGTTACAGGAGTTTCAACAATCTTACCATCGTTATCTTTATAAGAAATTGTACCTGTATCAGTATTGATATCAATAATAGGTACTTGTAATACTTTTGATGTTTTATGACATATTGGCAAGAATGGACTATAAGTTTTTTGTCGTTCACTTCCTAAAGTAGGAAGCATGATATTCATAACCTTATCATAATTTTTTAATAGAAGAAGAAGCTTCTCATCATATATACCACTATGATAGCATTCTGTTGCACTTTTAAACTCATACTGAAAATTAAATAGATCAAGAAATTTACATAATAGCATGTTCATATGTTTTCCATAGCTACTATGAGTACAGAATGGATCAGGGATCATAGTTAAAGGCTTTTCTAGGTGATGACTTAGCATATCTTGATTTGGAACATTATCTGGAATTTTACGTAACCCATCCATATCGTCTGATATTACTACTATTTTCGTTACAATATGAGGACATATCTTTTTTAGTGCATTCATTATTGCTGTAGTACGTAATACTTCTCCAAAAGTACCAATATGAGGAAGACCTGATGGTCCATATCCTGTTTCAAAAATAATCTCCTGATTTTCTCCAAATCTCTTTAATATTTTTTCTGCTTCGTGAAACGGCCAAAATTTATATTGTTCCATCATAATGATACATAATTTTATAACTTATAAAGCTCATATCTATAACATAAAACACCTAAAGTAGCAAAATATATAAGCATGGCAATTTACTATGAAACCATTATAGAAAATAAAATATATGCTAGGTGTTTTTTATCATATTAATTTGATAATCCTATAATAGTTTTCATTTAATTAATTAAAGTAATATACTAAGTATTACATATAACATATTTGTTTATAGTAGATATTTTCTGTATTATGAGCATAATAAAATTATAGATAAGAAATTATCTTATGAATTGATAAAAGTAAAATTAGTATAGATATGCATTTTATTAAAATAATATCTAAGCAAGGCAAGTTCAAAAAAGTTTGTTAACTTCAGTAGAATACTATATATATTACCACGATACAGCAATATTATCTTACATATACTAGATAATATTATATATACCTTCCAGAGTGTTTTACACACTATATTTTGTCAAATTAAAAAGCAGTATTAAATGATTATCTACATGTATTGCAGTAGTAAACTATTTTAAAAGGTACTATGTTGAAAAAAAATATGTATTTGTATTACTTAACACTATAAATCAATTAAACCCAATACTGCAATTCATAGTATATCAATTAGTAATGATGACAGTTATCAAAATAATTAGGTAATTGTTATAAGTAATTAGACAATGACATATACCATATTAATTTAATTCCAGAATCATGTGAAATAATGAAGCATTGTTTATAACAAAGTATAAGATTATTGTACTAATTTATAATTTTTAGACAATATATCTGCTATAATATTAAAAAATAGTATAAAATAAATATAATTAATATTTACTTTAACAATGCTAACTAACTGATTATTTATCACCTGATAATTTCTTAATATTAAATTTTTGTAACATTACACTTTATATAAATGAACCTTAAAGTTAAAATTATTCCTAAACCAAAGATAATTACTGGTAAAAACCACAAAAAATATGCATATAAATCATATGGTGGTATGATAATAATTTGATTGCCATAATGATGGCGCAATTCTGTAATTATTTGGTTATCATTATATCCATTTTTAATATAATTTCTTATTAACATACGCATATCGTGAGAAAATTGTGATTGTGATTCATAAATGGATTCTCCAGAACAAATCAAACATCTAGTTATTTTAAATAAGTTGACAGCACGTAACTCCATTTCAGAATTTTTTAACTTTTCATCTACTAAAAATGAATATGCAGAAGAAAATGAAAAAATTGCCATAAATGATATGATCAATATTACACTATTACTTATCAGACGCATGATTATCTACATTGATAATAGATTTGATTTTATTGATAAAATCCTTGTAAGAAATCTTACCAATAAATACGTTAAAAGGATCTTTTTTCTCATGTACTAATAATGTGATGTTGTTACTGTCTTTTATATCAGAAATTTCATCATATATATACTTACTTAAAACAGATGAGAGCTGCTCTTTATCTGTTACTTTAGTATAAAATAGTTCAATTAATTGTCTAATAGCATCTTGATAATTACTCATTTTTATAATTAACTTTCCCTCATCAACGACTTTATTATCTAGAGAAAGGGGAATTGACAGTCTTCCATTTATATTGACTGATGAGTTTTTAAATTTTAAATCTATATGTTCTATATCAGCATCTACTTGTTTAAAATCAACATCCGTCATCATTAGTGTTATAATACTGTTATTTATAGTTGCATTGATGGTATTGTCACCAGTATCAGTAATAATATCAGCATTTATTTTATATTGTAGTTTTGTTATAAAATCATTTAAAGCTTTAGATTCATTACTTTCTATAAAGAAAGAATTTTTTCCTATATTACTTTTATTATTACAACTAATACCACTATCATGATACTTAATAGATTTAAAATACAACTTTTTTGTACTTTTATCTTTAAATAACATAAATAATAGATTTTCAGATGGTTGAATTAATACTTTTAAACCGTGGTTAAATTTACAATTTGCTATATTTATAGGATCACTCTTTGTAATTTTTGTTTTATTCTCTATCTTAAGTTCACCGTCTAACGTTAAGAATTCTAATTCGTTATTTAATATGCTATATTTTACTGATAATGAATGAGCGAGTATGTTTATTGAAGATGCATTAATTTTAAAATCTGATATGCTAACATAAGGAGTAAAAGGAAATCCTATAATCTGTATATCACCGTATGTTGCAGAAACATGATGAAAAGCTTTCGAGACAGTAGCTTTTACTTGAGTTGCTACAACAAACCAAAGACCAGTATATAGAGAGGAAAGTGATATGATAATTAATAATATCACTATTAACTTTTTATTAAAATATTTCATGTACTTACAACTTCGCTATTGTTTTTTGTAAAAGAGATATTACGAGTTTCACTTGGTAATATTACACATAATCCATCAAGTTCTTTTGTTAAAATAATTTGACATCCAAGACGTGAAGTATCTGTTAAACCAAAAGCTAAATCCAGCATATCGTTTTCTTCATCAGAAATTTCATTATGTTGTTCAACAATGTTATACCAACTTGGATCAATTATCACGTGACATGTAGAACATGCTAAAGAACCTTCACATGCACCTTCTAAATCTACGTTATTTCTATGTGCTAGACTTAATAGAGTTTCTCCATCATAAGCTTCATATGTCTTTCTAGTTCCATCTGGTAAAATAAATGTTATTAATGGCACAGCATATCTCCAATATCATTATACTTATTTAACTGCTAATATTATAGTTATCAATAGATTTTTTTAAGTAAAAATCCATCCGTTTTTTTATAAAATTAGATGCTTGTAATTCAACATGATTAATAGCATCTTTAATTTGATCACTCTGACCAGTTAATAATACTTTTTCTGCATCTTCTAGTGTTTTATTAAGTATCATTAATTCTGATGTTGATATCAAATCTTTATCCTCAATAAGTGCTTTCTTTATTATGGATATAATCCTTTGTCCCTCAATTTTTTGTTCAGCTAACAAACGTGCATCCATATCACTGTTAAAATTTTTAACAGATTCCATAACGTTTTCTTCTATTTCTTTTTGATCTAACTTTAATGTATTATTAATACTTACAGATTGTTTTATTCCTGTCAATTTTTCTTGTGCTGAAACAGTTAATAATCCATCCATATCTACCTGAAATTCTACTTGAATTTTTGCAGAACCTGCAGGTAATGGAGGTATCCCTTTTAAATCAAATTTAGCCAAAGATTTATTGTGTTCTATAATTTCCCGTTCTCCTTGACATACATGAATTTGTATTGCATTCTGTCCATCTACATATGTGGTAAATTCTTGTGTAGCAAATGCAGGTATAGGTGTATTTCTTGGTATAATTTTTTCTACAATGCCGCCTATTGTTTCAATCCCTAATGATAATGGTAAAGTATCTATAAGTAGATTGTTTTTTATATCTGGATTCAATAAATAATGTGCTTGTAAAGCTGCTCCAACAGCGACTATTTTTTCTGGATCTACATCACAAAATACTCTGTTATGGAATAGATTGTTTAACATGTCTTTTATTATAGGCATTTTAGTAGCACCACCCACTAGTATTACTTTTTTAATATCCTTGTGAAGGAGGCTAATACTACTAATTGTTGAATGTACAATATCTAATGTTTCTTTTACTAACCCTAATACTATATTATTTAATTCATTTCTAGTAACTTTGCACAAAAAATCCTTACCTCTGATTTTAAAAATGAAAGTTCCACTATGATGATCACTTAGATATTCTTTAGCATATCTTACATCATCAATTAACTCCTTAAGTATTTCTTTATTGAAATCTGTAAGTTTAATATGTGATTTTGTCTGATATTTTTGGTATATAAATTTTGCAAATAAGTAATCTATATCATCTCCACCTAGATTTGTATTACCACCAGTTGCTAAAACTTGAAATACTCCATCGTGTAACTTTAATATTGAGACATCAAATGTTCCTCCTCCTAAATCATATATCATACATATAGTATCATGTTCTGATTTCTCGATTCCATATGCTAATGCTGCAGCAGTTGGTTCATTTAATAAACGTAGTACTTCAAGATTAGCAAGTTTTGCAGCATTTTTTGTAGCTTTTCTTGCTACTTCATCAAAATACGCAGGTACTGTTATGACAACTTTTTTTACATCCAAGTTACTGCTATTTTTTACAATTTGGCATAATTTTTTCAGAATTTCCGCTGACACTTCAACTGGAGTAACATATGTATTATCTTGTTTTCTAATGTATATATTGTCTTTTGTATTAGCTATATTAAATAATAGGTCTGATTGTTTAATATCTTCAATAGATTTTCCCATTAGGCGTTTTACTGAAGAAATAGTACAACTTTTATCATCATTGTGATTTTTACCAACTTCTACTCTATGATCATCAAGATAGCTAACAATTGATGGAATAAGAGAATTACCATTCTGATCTTTAAATATAATAATCTGACCATTATCATCTACCATAGATATCAAAGAATTAGTAGTACCTAGATCTATTCCAAATGCTATGGATATGCGTTTTTCTTGTGGTTCTGTTATATTAATTAATTTCATTAACTAATACCCCTATCTTCTTGTATTTTCTTTATATATTTCAATTTCGTAAGTTGCTTAGCAGCTTCTTTAAAATCTTCCATAAGAAAAGCATTTTCCATAGCTTTTGTACACAATAGTATATGATATTGAATATCAGCATCATCTAGCTCACTAAGTGTAAATACTTCTTTTATTATGTTGTTTACATCATCTGTATTAGCAATAACTCTTTTTATTTCTAATAAGTATTCTGCTCTCGTTATTGACGATTTTAGAGTTTGATATGCTTTGTTTATTTCTGCTATATTGTCTAATGCTAATTTTTTTTCAGATTTTAAAAAAAACAAATCAGGGTGATGTTTACTTTGTAATGCTATATAATTCTTCTCTAATGTTTGTATATTAATAAAAAAACTCTGGTTTAACTTGAATAATGAAAAATAGTCCTTATACATAAAAACTTTCTCCACAACCACATCTTCCTTTTTCATTTGGATTTTTGAATACAAAGCCAGAAGATATTTTATTTTCTACATGATCCATTTCTGTTCCATTAATAAACATCATAGCTTTTGGATCAATCAAAATTATAAAATTTTGATTTTGATATTTTACTTGAATTTGTACATCTAACATTTTGATATCATATGCATATTCTATATTATACTTAAAACCAAAACATCCTTTTTGCGCTACCATTATTCTAATCCCAATGACAGAATCTTTTTTCTTATCAATGAGTTCCTTAATTTTTTTAATAGCATTTTCCGTTATGATAATAGGAGACTTATCTGTGAAACTACTGTTTATAAAATACTTTATCTGTGAATCACATGTATTCTCTTGATTATTATGTGGTATCAACACTTCTTTATCCATAGATAAACCTGATTGCATATTATTGCTGTATTATTCATTAGGATTTTTAGTAGCATTTTTTTTGTTTGCTTGTTTCATATGATAGTCATTTATAGCTGCTTTTACAGCATCTTCTGCAAGTAATGAACAATGTATTTTCACTGGGGGTAAACTTAATTCTTTTGCCAATACTGTATTTTTCAACTCATGTGCCTCATCTACTGTTTTACCTTTAATTAACTCAGTAGCTAGTGAACTAGCTGCAATTGCAGCACCACATCCAAAAGTTTTAAACTTTGCATCTATAATTTTTCCATTATCATCTACTTTAATCTGTAACTTCATTACATCACCACAGCTAGGAGCTCCCACTAAGCCAGTACCTACATTGTAATCCTCTTTAGGTAAAGTACCAACATTTTTAGGATTCTTATAATGTTCTAGAAGAGATTCACTGTAACTCATATAAATACCTCATAATTATCAAATACAATAAAAATTAATGCACATCCCACTTAATTTCATTAAGATTTATACCTTCTTGTACCATTTCCCATAAAGGACTCATCTCACGCAACCTCTTTATGCTATTTACAATAAGATCCGCTGCATATAAAATTTCTGCTTTTGTAGTAAACCTACCTATTCCAAATCTAATAGATGAGTGTTCTAAATCCTTATCTATATTTAACGCACGTAAAACATAAGATGGTTCTAGTGAAGCAGATGTACAAGCAGATCCTGAACTTACTGCTAAGTTGTTAATCGCCATAATAATAGATTCTCCTTCTACATATGGAAAACTTAAATTTAAATTTCCTGCTATACGTTGTTCATAATCACCATTCAGTATTACATAGGGTAAATGTTTTTTTATTTCACTATATAAAATATCACGTAATTCTTTTATCCTAATGGCTTCATCTTCCATTACTTCCTGAGCTATATATGCTGCTTCACCTAAACCTACTGCTAATGGAGTAGGTATGGTTCCAGATCTCATACCACGTTCTTGTCCACCACCATTTATTATAGGAGTAAGTCGTATTCTTGGTTGACGTTTACGTACATATAATGCCCCTATTCCCATTGGAGCATATATTTTATGTCCTGATATACTAAGCAAATCTATATTCATTTTGTTTACATCTATTGGTATTTTACCAAATGCTTGAGCTGCATCAGTATGAAAGAATACTCCATGATTATGACAAATTTTTCCTATTTCCTCTATTGGTTGAATGACACCAATTTCATTGTTCACCATCATAACCGATACCAATATAGTCTTATCAGTTATAGCTGATTTTAATAAATTAAGATCTAAAATACCATTTTTTTGTACATCTAAGTAAGTAACATCAAATCCTTCTGTTTCTAAATGGCGACATGAATCTAAAACACATTTATGCTCTGTACGTACTGTAATAATGTGATTTCCTTTACTTTTATAAAAGTTTGCTACACCTTTGATTGCCAAATTATTTGATTCTGTAGCACCAGAAGTGAATATTACTTCTTTACTTTCAGCATTTATTAAAGATGCAATTCTTTCTCGTGCTAATTCAACAGCCGACTCAGCTTTCCATCCAAAACAATGACTACGTGAATGAGGATTAGAAAACTCTTGAAAATATGGAATCATAGCATCTAAGACTCTACTATCCGTTTTAGTTGTGGATTGATAATCAAGAAATATAGGTAGATTAATATGTCGTTGTATATCTTTTATTTTTTCCATGTTATAACCTGTCTTTGATATCGTTAATGATATAGTAATCTTCTAATTTTTGCATCATTTTACACCTAATTTCATTTATGCACTTGATTATGTGTATATATTTCGTACCAACAGTTTACTATAGTTCTTATATGCTCATCTGTAGTGTCAGGACTTAAGCTAATCCTTATTGAATTATTTGCAATCTCCTGATTTACTCCCATTGCAGATAACACATGAGATGGTTCTACTACTCCTGTGGAACATGCAGACCCATTACCTACTGCAATATTTTTTATGTCAAAGCTTATTACTTGAATCTCACTATTTACATTTGGCATTGAAATACAACTAGTATTTGGTAGTCTCTCGACATTTCTACTAAATATTTGAGCGTCAGGAACTAAAGATAATATTTCATTTTCCAATTTATTTCTTAATTTTTCAACAAGAAGCATCTTTGTTATAGATTTATATAAATTACTAAGTGATATAGATAATAAGTATATCGCTAAAACATTTTCAGTCCCTGCTCTTAATCCTTTCTCTTGATGTCCACCAATTATCATAGGTTTTATCTTTATCTTTTTGCTATTAAAGAATAACACTCCTGCTCCAGCAATGCTGCCAAGTTTATGTGATGATATTGTTAACAAATCAACTCCTAAATCTTCAATATCTATATGGATTTTTCCACACGCTTGTATGGCATCTGTGTGTACTAATGCTCCAAATTTATGTGATAGTTCTACAATTTTTTTTATTGGTTGAATAGCACCAGTTTCATTGTTTGCTGTCATTACTGACACTAGTATTTTGTCATCTTTAAACTTATGTAAAAGACTACTCAATGCATTTAGACATATTATTCCATTAGAATCAACAGGTATTAATTCTGCATTAGTAGCACATTTTATAATAGATAGATGTTCTGTAGAAGAGATTAAATGTTTGTAGTCTGATGTACTATTGATGACTAAATTGTTTGCTTCTGTACCAGAGGATGTAAAAACTACATCATAATATTGTGCATTTAGTTGCTTAATAGCTATGTTTCTTGCCTCTTCTATTATACTTCTTGTTTTTTGACCTAGTTTATGTATTGAAGATGGATTATATAATTTTATATAGGATAAATTATTTAATTGATATTTTACTTCAGGTAGTATCGTAGATGTTGAATTGTAATCAGCATATATATATGGTTTATCATCTTTATGTAGTGCTATATTTGACTTAAAATTATTATTTACTATATCCTCTAGTGAAATATTATTTAAATAATCTTTTATATAATTTCCTATATCATCCCATAATTTGTGAGTTACACATCTATTATTATTCGATAGACAACCTGGACTGTTATTTTCGCATCTTGTAATTTTAATATTTTCGCCTATTGATTCAAGTATAAGACTAAGTGTAATTAAATGAGGAGCAATACTTAGTGAATAACCACCACCTGGACCTTTTGTAGCATTAATAAGCCCTTTTTTCTTTAATTGAACAATTACCTGTTCAAGATATCCTTCAGATAAAGATTGATTACTTGCAATATATGACATTCTTACTGGTTGCAACTTATTTTGTTGCGTACAAAGACCATGAGCCAATTTTACCATAAACATTATAGCATAACGTAGCCTAGCTGTGATCAACATATAAATATCCACACGTTAATTATGGGCCTTTTTAAGTATTTTTAATTGAATAGATCATTTTGATATTATCAATAACCTGATAATGTATCATTAATATACCTTGTGTCAAGTAGGTTTTTTCTTAAATGAGATAAGTAAAAATATTTATTGTTAAATATGTCTTTAATTGCAACTTTAATTTTTTTTACAAAAATGAAAGCAAAACTATAGTGCTTTTGAAGCTGTAATTAATAATATACTTGTTAAAAATACTTTATTAAGTTAAACTTTTTTGTATTATTGATGAGGTGAAGGTTTACTCAATTTTTAAGGAAGTTAATTCATGAGAGAGATATTTTTTAATGGTGCAGTAGGAAAAATTGAAGGAAAGTATCACCATAATAAAACGGTAGGAGCTCCAATTGCTTTAATTTTTCATCCTCATCCTCAGTACGGTGGGAACATGGATAATAAGATCGTATATAATTTGTATAATATATTTGCAAATAACGGATTTTCTGTTTTAAGAATTAATTTTCGTGGAGTAGGTAAATCATCTGGCAATTTTGAAAAGGGTATTGGTGAACTAAGTGATGGAGCAGCAGCAGCAGATTGGTTACAAAATAATAACATGGCATCATCTCCTTTTTGGGTGGCTGGTTTTTCTTTTGGTGCATGGGTTGCTATGCAATTAATGATGAGACGTCCAGAAGTTGAAGGTTTTATAGCTGTAGCACCTCCTGCAAATAAGTATGATTTCTCATTTTTGTCTCCTTGTCCTGTACCTGGTTTAATTATTCAAGGTGATCAAGATAGTATTTCTGATGAAGCTGCAGTATCTCAACTTGCTGCTAGATTAAGTAACTCGATAAAAAGTAAATACATGCAGTATTATGTTATAGAAAAAGCAGACCATTTTTTCCGCGATCACATGGATAAATTTAATGAAATTGTCGATAATTACATTAAATTTTGTTTATCTGAATCTGCTGGTAATCGTAAAAAAGATATTACAAATAAAAAAGTAAAATACCGCAGAATTGTTATGCAAGATGAACCAGTATAATGTAGTAGCCTATAACACATTGATTTCTCAATATATTGTTGTACGCTATGAAAGCTATAATTAAAAGTCTTCTAATAATTATTTATCAAGTCACTAGTAATAATATGTTGATATAATGATAATGTGTAATTGGTATACAATTAGGTTGTATATAGCAGATAAAATAGTATTTCACATATGTTTCTACCTTGATTAATGGTAAAATTAGGTATTTATTGTGCTATAGTATCATGCTAGGGCGTTAAATTTGACACAAGGTATATTAATGATACATTATCAGGTTGTTGATAATATCAAAGTGATCTATTCAATTAAAAATACTTTAAAAGGCCCATAATTAACGTGTGGATATTTATATGTTGACCACAGCTAGGCTACGTTATGCTATAATGTTTATGGTAAAATTAGCTCATGGTCTTTGCACGCAACAAAATAAGTTGCAACCAGTAAGAATGTCATATATTGCAAGTAATCAATCTTTATCTGAAGGATATCTTGAACAGGTAATTGTTCAATTAAAGAAAAAAGGGCTTATTAATGCTACAAAAGGTCCAGGTGGTGGTTATTCACTAAGTATTGCTCCTCATTTAATTACACTTAGTCTTATACTTGAATCAATAGGCGAAAATATTAAAATTACAAGATGCGAAAATAACAGTCCAGGTTGTCTATCGAATAACAATAGATGTGTAACTCACAAATTATGGGATGATATAGGAAATTATATAAAAGATTATTTAAATAATATTTCACTAGAGGATATAGTAAATAATAATTTTAAGTCAAATATAGCACTACATAAAGATGATTTTGTTAAAAAGAAATAACTATCTGTTGTATTGATCTGAATATACTCTGTGCTGTTTATTATAGATAAGAAGATTTCCAGTAATAAATTTAGTGGTTTCCAAGTTTTTAATTAATAAGAAATTTATGCTGAATATTTGCTCTTTGTAGTTAAGTTGTCTTTTTTATCTTGTTACAATGAATGTTTTTTATGTTATATAGTAATAAGCCTATTACATAATAAGCAAACTAATCACTACAGCAATTAATCATATTATTCATGATTCCCAGCTTTTTATTACAAAATATCTTAAGGAAAGCTCATTTCACCATATATTAGCTATACATATAATAAATGAATTTCTAAATACTTCAAAATTAGTTCCTTATCAATATTAGAAAAACAGAAAAATGTTACATATTTCCATAATGAGAAAATAACTATACTGTAGCATCATTAGGAATGTAAACTATACAATCCTACAAATAGATTATGTACAGTTAACATATAATAAAATATGAATACAACAATAAAGTTATATAAATACAATCCAACAACTCACCTAATCAACTCTTTTATAAACTGCAGCTTTGAAGATGGTATAACTGTATTACAAGCTTGTGAGCTTGCTGGTATACAAATACCAAGGTTTGCTATCATAAGAGAATTGCTATAGCAGGTAATTGCAGAATGCGTCTAGCGGAAATTTCTGGTGGACCACCTAAACCCTGCAGCTCCTTGCGTAATTCCCGCGATAGAAGTCATTGATTATAAAAGTCAGTACTTAGTATCTAATTTACATATTTTTGTGCAGCCAAAATATAATTTACAGAAATATCTTTAGATAATTGTAAACAGTTTTTTATTAAATTAAAACTTACTCCAACAATTTCTTGTAAAACTACTCCATTAGGTAAAAATAAGTTTGCAATTTCTGAAGGTTTTACAAACCTGCTCCATTGATGTGTACCATAGGGAACTAAGTTGAGTATATATTCAGCACATATTACTCCACACAATAAAGACTTAATATTCCTATTTAAAGTAGATAAGAATATTATACCATTGTCATTTAATAAACTGCTGATGCTATTTATAAACAATGGCAAGTTATCGACATGCTCAACTACCTCCATTACAGTGATAATATCATACTTCTCTTGAATATTAACTAAATCTTCTATATTCATACAATGATAACTTATATTATGTATACCATGTACTAAAGCATGCTTTTGAGCAACATTAATAGTTTCTTTACTAGCATCTATACCACAAACTCTCATATTTAAGCGTGCCATAGATTCTGACAATAAACCACCTCCACAACCTACATCAAGTACCGACAATGACTTGAAATCAACATTTGGCATGACTTTATTAATATAATTAATAATATATTGCATTCTTACAGGATGCATCATATGCATAGGCTTTAATGGTCCATTTTCATTCCACCACTTGTCAGATATTTTTGAAAATTTCAATAGTTCATTCTGATTAACTGTGCTGTTCATAAATAACTATCTATTTTTTCTATTCTTTGTGTATGCCTACCTTCAGCAAACTTTGTATTTAGAAACTTATACACTATTAACTTAGCTTTTTCATATGTAATATACCTAGCTCCAAGACAAAGTACATTTGCATTATTATGTTCCCGTGCAAACCTAGCAAGTTCTGTAGTATAACATAAAGCTGCCCTAACCTTCTTATAACGATTTGCTGCAATACTCATACCAATTCCAGTACCACATATTAAAATACCAAATCCTGAATCATTACTAGTAACACAATGAACAACATCTTGTACATAATCTGGATAATCTACAATAACATCAGATATTACACAACCATAATCTTCTACTGTATAACTCAAGCTTTCTAAATATAATTTAATAAAGAGTCTCAATTCCACTCCAGCATGATCAGAAGAAATAAAAATTTTCTGCATATTCAATACAACTCAACACTATATAACGTTACATAAAATAAAATAAAAAGTCAACAACCACAGTTATACAACTTACACGTTAAGATTTTACTTTACAAAACTAAAATAATAGTGTTAATTGTATATATATTTTCATAGTTGGTTATGTTTTTTATGAGTACGAAAACTTTGGAGAGTGTAGTACTATGTACTTTATCTTACTTGAACAATACAAAATCTTATACGACAGCATTTAAGAAAAATTTAATAGAAGCTTTTGAAGCTGGGTTTATTACGGAAGATCAGTATTCTCACATGTTATCACATACAACAACCTTTATTAAAAAGATCGAAATATATGAAAGCGTATTCTCAGAATTTTGTGAGCTTCATAAGTTAAATTAAGCATTGACTTACTTGTAATTTATTACTTTATAGTTTATGTATTGGTGTTTTTAGATGTATGACTCTTTAAAGTTTTAGTGATAGAAGATTTATAGGGTTGTATTTTTTATTTATTTGTATAGTTTTTAGTGATTAACGTTTAGTATTTTATTTAGAATTATAGATGCTTTATAATTATGTACATAATAAGTAGCACTACTATTATTTAAATGATATTTAATTAATTTTTAATAATAATCCTACATCACATTAAAAATAGACAGTAGTCTTTTCTTTGATATTTTATAGAGTGTACAACTAATGTTAATATATTTAATTAATGTAGTTGTTATATTTATATAAAATACCTTTTTATTGATATAAATTTTTATTATGTAGTTATTACATTAAAACATATTGTAATTGAATACTAAATTTCATTAATTGGTAGTTTAATATTATTAAACTAATATTGTAAGGCTGGTATACCTTTAATAATGCTATTAATCCTTCACATTTAGTTATTTTAAATAATGATTGTTTTTTTTAAGAAGTTATACAATTGAGCATCCTACATTTCATTGTAAATATGGTAAATGAAAATCTGTGTTAGTTAACTAGAATAATAAGTCTCTTGACGAAAAATGTATTTATCACTTCTTTTATAACTGAATTAGTATCTTTATAGAACTCCAAATCACTTCATGCTAGGTTGACAAGCTATGAATAAATCACATGTAACAAAATTGTGTGAATATATATAATTACAGGAACACAACTGATAGAATTAACTTATTATTTATAACATTGTATTTACACTTGATTCATTTCTTAATTAAATAAGCATACTATATATAAGATTTTTTTTTTTGATAACCATTAATATTATTAACTTATCTTATTATGTTATTCAGTCCGATTAAAATTATCATCTGGTTTTTGTTTTATTTTTTAGAGGTTTAATATAAGATAATGTACAGTAATTGGACTATTAGTTAAAAAATAGAACTAGATATGTAATTGTATCTCTACCATACTAAAACACATATCAGATACTTTGTAATTCTTTTACTGATATATATATAATTTGCAATACATACCTTTCATATCATTTGATAATAACACTTTAATGTTTTTTATAATATAATACAAAATCACAATAATAAGCTACTCAAAATTTACTATCTCTTAGTATCATTGTTGTAGATGTTAATATTCAGTACATTATAAAGAATAGCACATTAAATATAATCCTATATTGATTTAAGTAATAATATATCAATATGTTAGTTCCTCAATCAATACGATATTATATAAATATAGAATGACAAATAGTTAAATTTCCAGATTTGTGACTACTTAGTATATTGTTTAGGAAATATCATATACTATACCAAAAATAATATTTACACCTACAAAATGATTCAGATAAACTGAAATTAGATTTAGTACTATACACTATAATGTAAGATAATATTAACAACAATATGTAACTAGCGTTAATAAATATACCTTATTGTATTATTAACTATATAATTCATTATTTAATCTTATACCCTACTCTAATATAAAAATAAAAAAATAAACTATATAATTTATATTTATATAATCCATACCTATAGTGTTATCCAGTTTACTAAATGTTCTATATATGTCTAAATAATAATACTATACTAATACTACAAATAAATATTTAGGCATTATAAATTTTATATAATAATATATAGCAAACTTCACAACCATTTCGTAATACCACTATAATTCAATATGTATAATGTTGAATAGAAGTAATGTGTAAAATTATATATTAGCTACCAAATTCTGTATTAATGCAACAGAATTATTAAATATGCTATTTTCTTCCTCAGTTAATTGAAGTTCTACTATTTTTTCTACTCCATTTTTTCCAATAATTATAGGAACACCTACAAATAAATCGTGAACTCCATATTCTCCTTTTAAATAAGCTGAGCAAGGTAACATCAACTTTTTATCATTCAAATATGAGTCAAGCATTAATACAGCAGATTCAGCAGGCGCATAGTAAGCTGACCCTGTCTTTAATAAACTTACTATTTCTTCACCTCCTTTTCTAGTTCTCTCTACGATTTCTGTAACCTTATCATGTGTAATCATTCCAAGTTTTATTAAGTCAGCAATAGAAACACCAGAAACTGATGAATATCTAATCAAAGGTAACATTATATCTCCATGACCACCTAATACTAAAGAATCCACACTTTCTACTGAAACATTTAATTCTTTTGCAATAAAATATGAAAATCTTGCTGAATCTAAAACACCTGCCATTCCAACAATCATATTACTAGGCAGATGTGAATATCTATACATTGCCAATACCATAACATCAAGTGGATTAGTTACTACAATAACAAACGCATTTGGAGCATATTTTGCAATATTAGTTGCTATTTCTTTTATTATATTAACGTTAGTACTAATAAGATCATCACGACTCATACCAGGTTTTCTAGTTATTCCAGCAGTAACAATAATAGCATCAGCATTTTCAATATCTGCATAGTTATTAGTTCCAAATATTTCACCATTATATTTGCCTATAGGTGAAGACTCAGCTATATCAAGTGCTTTGCCTTTAGCCATACCATCATTAATATCTAATAAAACAACATCTCCCAAATTTTTTAATCTAATTAGATATGCTATCATGCCACCAATATTACCTGAACCAATAAGAGCAATTTTTTTACTCTGAATCATCATGTCCCTCATTAAAATAAAAATACCTAAAGACTACTTTTACCATATTATTTGTATAATAATAATTAAATTTATAATAAAATCAATTTTGTGCAAACCTTTGTAATTCAATGCTAACATTTGCATTTTTTCCGCAAGCAAGACACTTATGTACCTTTAAGCAACAATGAGCTATTCTGTCATCTTGCATAATATAATCCATTAATTCTAGAACTAATGTTTCCAATAATGAAAATTTATGTGAACTTACAAAATTTATCAAATTATTAGTAAATTCGTGATAGTCAATTGTATAGTTAATGTCGCAAATAGAATCATAAAATTTAAGAGTAATCTCACAATTTATTACTATCCTTTGTTTTAAGACATTTTCCCAGCAACGAATTCCTACCTGAGAGTAAGCTATTAAGTCATTAATTTGTATTTTCATTTATTATTAAATAAAAAATTACCTAAAGTTAATAATATACTGTAAACATATTTTTTTCATTCTATCACTGAAAGTCAGTACTACAAATAATTACTTTATTACAAATTCCAATTTTATATTACCTATTTACATAAATATTATCTTTGTATTTAATCTTAGTATAGTATAAATATCAATATTAGAATAACAGATGCGTAATAGAAAATATGTTTTTATTTAATTACTTTCCTTTTCTAAAAAAAAATAAAGATAATCAAGCTAACGACAATATTTCTTATTCAGGTGGAATAAGAAGATTTACTAGCATACTAATAGACCTAGTGTTTTTAATGTTTGTTTTACAAATTATACATAATGTATATTCATATTTTTTCATACATAGTCAGATGAATGATACGATGATAAAAGTTATGGAAAAATATAAAATGGGTGTTTCGTTAACTGAAGAAGAATCACAAATAAAAAATAAATACCTTTATAGAGCTCTATGTGGACAGATAATTCAAGCCATCATACTATATATATATGCTGTCTATGGTTGGAGTAAATATTCTGCAACACTAGGAAAATTTATTATGGGATTAAGAGTAGTTGATGCAACAACTTTTGAAAAAATAACATTATCCCAATCAGTAAAGCGCTTTTTTTCTTCTGCTCTTTCTTGTATACCATTTTGTATAGGAATAATGTGGTGTAACTTTAATAGACGGAAACAAACATGGCATGATAAACTTGCAAATACTGTTGTAGTAACTAATAAAAGTTTAAAAAATTATCACAAGAGATAAAGATTTGTCATTACTATAAATTAAATGTTTTTTTATAAATTCATTTTATAAAGTATATATTTAATAGTTAATTATTATACTTATTGTTGACTATTACAGTATGTTATATACATATATTAAAGTACAAGTGTAATATTCTTTATATAGATATAGACATTTATCATATACTTTTTAGAGTAGTAGTTATTATAATATGATGTCTTAATAATTATAGAAAATTATAAATAATTATGTATATTGCTAAACTGATAAATTATAAATTGAGTATTAAATAATATTATGTACTTAAGAATTCTATTACTATAGAATGAGAGATTAATTATAATACTATACTGTAATATTAATAGTACCAAAACCTATAGCTTAGGTATGATAATATATCTGAAAAAGATTTTTTATTCTGAATTCAAGAAAAAGTTCCACATTATACACCATCATAAAAGTCAACAAAATTTCTTTATAAATTATAGCGTAATAAATAATTGATAAAAACACGAATTTAGATTGCATATATGAGGCATACAGCTATAGATATAAAAAACTCGCAATTTTCAATAGAAATATATATTTTTTTATTTGAGATGTTACTTAACACATAAAGATAATGAATACGTTTTTTTATCTATAATTGTAAATTAGTTATCTGTTTTATAGTATTTTACATACTGAACGTTATTTTTTAGAATTGTGAGCCTATAAACAAATTGCAATTCAGAAAAACCGTTTTCATTAATAGGTTTTTCAATATATCATTCCTTTGAATGAAAGTTAACATTACATTTCACTAATAAGTATTATAAAAACTTTTACATATTATATATAGCATATAGAGTACTACACAAAGTAATATTAAATTTAGTTAACCATCAGTTTAGATCTAAAAGCTATGATCATAAAAAACCAAAAAATCTCTTTATTAATGATAAATAAAGATGATTATAGTGAGGATTAACAGTATGACGTAAGTACTGAAAATTCAATATTTATATTGCTAAAAGTTATATTAACATGACTATTTACAAAAAAGTTTTTTTTAAACTTAAATACATTATTAATATTCTCAACTTGAATAAATACTGATTTATAGTAATATACAAATGTCATATAAATTAAAAAATTTTTATTTACTATTGTTAGATTGGTGAATTTTCTATAGTAAAAAAGAGTCATATAAAAGGCTACGTTTTATTTAGCAGTAGTAATTACTTAAGGAAAAGTGGTATTTATATACTGTTCAATTTGTTATTTATAAAAAGTCATACAAAAAAACATAATCTTATCACTATATTACATTATAACTTATAAAACCATATTTACACCTTTGTACTATTAATAATTAAACATTTTCTTAACTACCTCTATGTGAATGCTTTATAAAAAAAATAAAAATTCTAAATTTTATCTAGAAATAAATACCAATTATATTGCAACTTTATACACTATTTCTACTTAGACATAAATATATTAAGGAACAATTCCATCTTTTTTTTTCTTACATACACATAATCTATCAATTAGTAGTATCAGTATATTTAACCTTTTAAATATACGCACACATATATCAACAATCATAATAATCTAGTTAATTAATAACTTAGTATATGAATATGCTATTTTACTTTCAAAATACCACAATATAATTTGTAAAACAAACATTAAAAACACTAAGCCTATTAGTATGCTGGTAAATCTTCTTATTCCACATAAATAAGAAATATTGTCGTTAGCTTGATTATCTTGATACTGATTAAACATTTTTCCTGCAAAAAATGAGTACTTTAATAAATAAAAAAATTTATAATAGCCAATCAATATTTTAAATATTATATAATAGAAATTGTGTATATTAAGATACTACTGTATTAATAATTAACTAGACCTTTTTATGCTTTCTAACGGCCATCTTGCTTTTGGAGCAAAATCTAAATTAGAAACATAACCTTTAGATAAATTTTCAATACCAGCCCACCCAACCATAATTCCATTATCAGTACATAACTCAGTTGGAGGATATAGCACCTCAAAATTATTATCTTTTACACAAATTGATATACGATTACGTAATAGGTGATTAGCTGCAACACCTCCAGTTACTACTAACTTATTAATCTTACAATTTATAGCTTGTGACATATGAATAGCATTAGTAATCCTGTTTACCAATATATCACCAATACAATCTTGAAAAGAAGCTGAAATATTACATATAAAATCATTATCTATATATTTTTGATTTACAACAATATTTCTTACTGCCGTCTTAATACCGGAAAAAGAAAAATCACATCCAAAACGATTGATTAATGCACGTGGTAGAAAAAAACTTTTGCTATCACCCATTATGGATTTTTGTTCAATAATTGGCCCTCCAGGATATCCCAAATTTAACATTCTTGCTACTTTATCAAATACTTCACCAAGGGAGTCATCTAAAGAAGAACCTAATCTTTGATAACATCCAACATCATGAACTATTAAAAACTGACAATGTCCGCCAGATATGATCAATACTAAAAATGGAAAATCAATATCATGAAACATTCGTATTAGCAAAGTATGTGCTTCTAGATGATTAACCTCAATAATAGGCTTATTAGTAACGCTGGAAATAGCTTTAGCCATCATTACACCTATAATTAGTCCTCCAATAAGACCTGGACCTGAAGTAACTGCTATAGCATCAATATCTGCTAAGTCGCATCCTGATTCCTCAATAGATTGAGAGGTTAAGTCATATAAATAGTTAATATGTGCACGAGAAGCAATTTCAGGTACAACTCCACCATAGACTACATGTTCTTTTTGTGAAAGTACCTTATGTGATAAAACTTGCTTATCACTTCTTACGACAGCAACAGCTGTTTCATCACAGCTTGTCTCTATTGCTAATACTACTTTTAGCAAATTGCTTACCACAATATTCTATTTTATAACTCCAATTTCCTTATAATAACGTTTTGCACCGTCATGTAAAGGTGTAATATCTGACTGTACCATGTCTTTTACAGTAAGATTTCTAAGAGCTCCAGTAATTCCATGTAGTTCATGTAAATGGCTAACCAAAGATTTAACAACTTTATAGGCCAACTCATTGCTTAATTCAGTAGTTGTTATTAAAGAAGCTTTTACTGAAACAGTTTGTATATCAGGTAAGTTACTGTATAACGCACCACTAATAATATCCCTTTTATAATAGGGATACTTAGTATGTAATTTATCTATGAGATCATCATCTAAAGAAATAAATTTTATATCACAAGTTGCTGCTGCTTCTTGAATTGCAGCATTAGGATGTCCAACAACATCTACCATCACATCAATTTTATTATCACATAATGCTTGAGCTTGCTCTGATGATTTTAATTCTGCCATAACAGCAAAATCTTTTCTTTCCCATCCTTTTTCATTTAACAATTTTAACATTGCTATTCTTACACCAGTACCAGGACTACCAATATTAACTCTTTTGCCTTTTATATCATCAATAACTGATATATTAGAATTCGCCCTAACAACAATTGTAAGATACTCTTTATGTAATGAAGATAATATTCTTAGATGCCTCATTGCTGGCATTTTTTCATATAAACCAATACCATTATATGCATAGTACTCTAAATCAGATTGAATAATACCTATATCCATATTTGCATAACGCATAGAATTAAGATTATATACACTACCAGTTGTAGAAGATATAGAACAAACTATGCTGTTATTATCATTACCATAATCAGATGCAATAAACCTACATATGCTACCTCCTATAGGATAATATACTCCAGTCATAGAACCAGTACCAATTAAAATATACTGTTTATCTTCTGATGAGTCAGTTGAAGCAATAGCAGCATTACAAAACACATTAACAACAACTAAAAACGTAACCAATATTTTCTTCATTAACTTTGCCCCACATTTATAGCACTACATATTATATTAAAAAAACTCTCCATATCTAAACTAGCACTACCAACTAAAACACCAGATAATTGATTTATACTGACAATATCACCTACATTAGTATGATTTACTGCTCCACCATATATGATATCAGATACATAATCATATGACCTAATAATCTCTAAAGCTTCTATTATTACATCAGTAGAAGGTATTTTATTGTTCCCTATTGCCCATACTGGCTCATATGCTATGATAAACTTACCATTTTTAGGAAAAGATTTACTACATTGACTTAATAAAGTATCTTTTAGCATACCATTTTCCCTATCTAGTAAAGTTTCTCCAACACAAATAATTGGTATTAATCCTGATTCGATCGCACATTCAGCTTTTAACCTAACATCATGATCAGTTTCATGAAACGTACTCCTCCTTTCAGAGTGACCCACTATTACATAACTACATCCAGAGTTATATAACATACTAGCACTAATTTCTCCAGTGTACTTCCCACTAGATACATAACAACAGTTCTGTCCACCAAACTTAATATTATGTGGACAATTAACATAAGTAGATAACGCAATAAATGGTGGGCATAATACTACCTTTACTTTATCTTCTATATTAATTAAACGGTTACTAAGCTCCTTTGTAAACGAAGAAAAAGTAAAAAAATCACCATGCATCTTCCAGTTAGCAACGATGAGTAATGACATAAAACTACTTAAAGTAAAATGATGTGCCGACTATAAGACTCGAACTTATAACCTACTGATTACAAGTCAGTTGCTCTACCAATTGAAGCTAAGTCGGCTATAACATCTCCGTATTTTATATACACATATCACAAAAGTCAATACTCTGATAAATTATAATTTGTATATATAAGCATACTACTTACCAGTATAATGATATTAGAAATTTACAAAATTTAATAATCCAATTTAAAAAATTATGAATGATAATTACATGATAAATCCTAAAAAAGAGTTAAGCCAATGTTTCATTCACTCAACTGATATTACAGATAAAATAGTTAATTATGCAGGAAACATTAGCAATTTTTCAATTATTGAAATTGGTCCCGGACTTGGTACAATGACTTATTCAATACTCAAAAAGAATCCTAAAAAATTAATCTCTATAGAGAAAGACAGTAGATTATTACCAATACATGATAAAATAATTAAAAAATTTCAAGGTAAATATGAATTCATATTATCAGATGCATTAGATATTGATTTACGAAATATAGCGAAACCACCAGTAAAAGTAATAGCAAATTTACCTTATAGTATTGCAACTCTACTTTTAATAAAGTGGATCAATTATATTAATTTCTTTCATAGCTTTACATTAATGTTCCAAAAAGAAGTAGCAGATCGTATAATAGCACAACCAAATAACAAAAATTATGGTACTTTATCTATACTAACTCAATTATTTGCTGATGTGTATAAAATGCAGGATTTTGGTCCTGAAATTTTCTCACCAAAACCTAAAGTGTTTTCATCTGTAATAAATATTGTAGTATTACCACAACCTAGATTTGATGTAAATTATGATAAATTACGTAAAATTGTAAAAATAACTTTTAACCAACGTCGTAAGATGATAAGAAGCACATTAAAGCAAATTACTAACAATACAGATGAAATTTTACATTCTTTAAATATTCCAAATAATTTACGTCCTGAAAATTTATCAATAAAACAGTTCTGTGATATTGCAAATTGTATATAATCTAAATATAAAAAAATCAATTATTAGTATTATATAATACTAATATTTGGATAGCTAATATTACGAGTATATAGCACTATACTTGTAATAGGTTAATTTATTACTTATAAATATTCATTACTCAATATTTATAAGTAACTTATGTGTTGAAAACCTAACAACAAAAACAATTTTTATGAATTATAAATTGTACATAAGCTTACAATTCTAAAAAATAATGTTCAGTATATATTCTTAAAATAAAAAAATCAGTATTGTGGTTATGCATAAACATATTTGTATACTTATTATTGCGAATTAAAATAAACATTTTATTGAAATATAAAAAAACTTTAAGACTTGCATGCTCTAATAATAGATATAATACATAAATTACAGAGATAATGTCATTATATAAAAGTATATAGTAAGTAATATAAATCTTAAATAAGCAAAAAATGATAAGATTAACATATACTAGCTATATCAAAAATTGTAAAACTTATTAACCTGCTTTTGAAGAAGGCACAACTTTATAATAATATTGAATAAATTCTTTATCAAACTTTGTTTATTTATACAGATAATATAAATCATACTTTTGGTATACCCTTTGAAGTAGAATACTGAAAATTTAACGGAGAATTAGGATATACAATATGATATATGTCATGACATGCCATAGCAGATTCCGAAAAACCTGTTAATATTAGTTTTATTTTACCTGGATAAGTAGATACATCTCCAACTGCATATATTCTGTTACGATTTGTTCTACACGTTGCAGGATCTATAACAATTTGATAACCACTTATTGTAATCCCCCAGTTTAAAATAGGACCAAGATTTGCAGAAGTACCAAAAAATGGTAATAAGTAATCAACCTGTAATGTTAATTCTTCACTAGTTGTAATATTTTTAACAACTACATAATCTAATTTACCATCCTTACCACATAACTGTTTGATTTGATATGGCACAACAAGGTTAATTTTTCCACGCTGAAATAAATCATCTAGTTTTAATGAAGTATTAGGAGAACAACGAAAATTTTTTCTTCTGTGTACCATGTACAGTTGCTTAGTAACTTTAGAAAGCTCTACTGCCCAATCAGCAGCTGAATCTCCTCCTCCAGCTATCATTACACTTTTATCATAAAAATCCGAAATCTGTTTAACAGAATAAAACACAGATTTATTCTCAAAATCAATAATATTATCTACAGGAAGGCGATTTGGTCCAAATGCACCAGATCCAGCAGCAATTATAATTGCTTTACATTGTATAACCGTTCCATAATTAGTTTTTACTAATAGATAATCTATATACTCTTCTATTTTTTCAGCCACCTGTCCTAATAAATACTGAGGATCAAATGGTTTTGATTGTTCAACTAAGTTATTTATTAATTCTTTAGCAGTAATTATTGGATAAGCAGGTATGTCATATATTGGCTTTTCTGGATATAAGGCAACACATTGACCACCAATTTCATTTAATGAATCAATAACACAACATTGCATACTAAGCATACCAGATTGAAATACTGTAAATATACCAATAGGGCCAGCACCTATAACTACTATATCAGTTACATAATCAACCATATTTTTTTCCAGTATATTTTTATATGCTATTACATTAAACTAAAGGAAAAAACTTATCTAGCAATTATTACATAATAATTCATGATATAAAAAATTTTATATTCTAGAAGGAAACAATAATACACTTTTTATACGCTTAATACTATGCAAGTGTCTTATATATAGAAAAAACTAATTATAAAAATATGTAGGATATTGATATATTATAAGCATACTGATATTGTACAAATTTCTTTGTTTTTTTATTACCAAATATATATAGTGACCCATTATTAATAAAAATACTGACTAGATATAATATTTATAGAAAATAATAATGACAACACTGTTAAGAATACCATTACAATTATATATTACACAATATAATAATTTTTATGTAATATATCCTTTAGTTAAATTATGTACTGATAATATGAATTATAATGGAGTTGTCTAATGTCAAAAATCTACTTAAAGGTTATATTTTTAACTAAGACTTATTTCAATTTCCTAACATGAATTTATCCTGCAACTGTTATATCATCTATTCTTATAGTAGGTGAATTCACTGAACCAAAAAACATTAAGTCATTTGCAACTGACATTTCAGAAAACATATGCTGTAACTTACTAGCAATTGTAAGTTCATTTACCGGATAAGATATCTTTCCATTTTCAATAAAAAATCCAGATGCTCCTTGACTATAATCACCAGTAATTAAATTAATACCAAAACCGAAAAGATCAGTAATATATAACCCAGATTTAATATCTGATATTAACTCATTAACAGATAAATTTCCACTTTGTATATAAAAATTACTTACTCCAGGAGTTATAGACCCATTAGAATGCCTAATAGCGTTTCCACTACTTTTCATCTTTAATTTATTAGCTGAACGAATATCCATAATCCAAGTATTTATTATACCACTTTCCACTACTAATTTCTTACTACCAACAATACCTTCTCCATCAAAAGGTCTAGAAGATATACCACCTACCATTAACGGATCATCTATTATAGAAATACTACTTGAAAATGCATTTTTCCCAAGATGATTACTTAGAAAAGAAGCATCATTAGCTATATTATCGCCTCTTATAGCATTAGCAAAATTTTTTAATAATGTTCTAGCTATGCGATTTTCAATTACTACTGGCATCTTAGAAGTTTGTATTTTCTGAGGATTTAACTTACTAATTGCTCTTGATGCAGCCTCTTTACCTATTTTAATAGGGTCTTTCATATCACTAAAGTTACATACAGAAGAAAAATCATAACCTACTTCCATATTACCATTAACACTAGCAATTACAGAAACAGAAGCTGTGAAATTAGATTTACTATAAGAACCAATAAAACCATTTGAAGTAGCTAAAGCAATATCAGTCATTCCATGAGAAAAAGAAGAACCTTCAGAATTAGTAATTTTATTACTATAATTTAATGCAGCATTCTCCATATCTTCTACAATCTTTTTACATTGGTCAATTGTGATAGTACTTTTATCAAATATCATCAAATTATAGAAATTTTCTGTTGAAAAATCACCATCATATAGGGAAATATATGGATCACCTGGTGACAATTTTGCTATAGCAATAGCTCGATCTATCAATTCTTCAATATTACTAAATTCATTTGAAGACACACAAGCAAATTGATTATTATTTACAATAACCCTAATTCCTATTTTACAATTCTTAGATTGAACTACCTCATCAAGTTTGTGTAATCGTTGGGATAAAGATAATCTACTGTTATTACATACTACAACATCACCAATATAACCTTTATTTTTTATTTTATGTATTGTATCATCAGCTATATTTATAATATCCAATTCTTTTCTCCCAAGATCAATTAATACTATTAAAAAACTCACGTCTGAGTTCTACATTATTCTGAAATATACCAAGAGCACAGCTTGTCTGCAACAATAAATCACTGTTATTTTCCTCATAACAGAGCACACATTCATGTGTTGCATTAATTACTACAATTACTCCTTTAGAAACTAAATAACTATTTATAGATTCTGCTATATCTACAGTTAATCTTTCTTGAACTTGTAGCCTTTTTGAAAAATAATTTACTAACCTTATAACTTGACCAATAGTAAATATGACTTTATCAGGAACATATCCAATATTTACTTTTCCACGCATTGGAATAATATGATGTTCACAATAAGACACAAATCCAATATCCTTAAAAGTGATCATACTATCATAACCTTCGTTAGGCAATACTGAACCTCCTATCACTAACGATATATCTTGATACCCTATAAAAAACTTTTTATAAGCATTCAACATACGTCTCGGAGTACCAATAAGCCCAGGCCTATCAACATCATCACCTATCCATCTTATTAGTAAACTAATTGCATCCTCAACTTCATTTTCAGAAGGCTTCCTATTGTTCTTCATAAGTTAATTTATTGATTACCTAATGATTCAAAACCACTAATAACTTCTATTAAATCAGTTGTAATAGCAGCCTGTCTAGAACGATTGTACTGTAACACTAACTTACTTAACATTTCTTTAGTGTTATTATTTGCTGATTCCATAGCAATAACACGTGAAGAATGTTCACTTGCACAATTTTCTAAGAAAGCAATATACATTAAATTTAATATATAACTTAAACTCATCGTAGATAAAACATTTAAATATGCTGGTTCATATTTATAGTATTCCTTTAATGATACAGAAATATCAATATTACAAGGCATGAGTTGTTCTACTGTAGGTTTTTGTAATATAGTTGTATAAAATTTATTAAACAACACCATGACACCAATAAATTGATTAAAATCAACACCACTTCCATATAGAAAAAGCTTAAAAGATAAAAAGTCCGTAATAGACTGAATATTGGAAAACACATCTAATATCTTACTTGAATACTGACTACACATCATATTATATGCTACTTTACCAAAAAACAGCAACTTTACATTTTTACCACAAGATTCTAGTTCTTCTATATACGACTTAGCAAACTTAACTATCATGTTATTAAAATTACCACATAATCCTCTATCAGAAGACATTATCACCAATAAAATATCTTTTTTATTGTGTGGACCAGTACATTCATTATTCTTAGTAACTACATTAGTATCAATGATTTTGCTCAGCTCTAACATATGCATCCTAGCATTGTTTAATCTTTGTTGAACTTGACGCAATTTTGCAGCGGATATCATCTGCATTACCTTAGTAGTCTTCTGTATAGACTTTACACTCTTCATTCTCAAAAATAGAGCTTTCAGATTAGCCATAAACCATAATAACTTATAACAGACTCACTATAAATTATAGTAGTTTCTACTAAGAATACAAGATTTTTATAAATATATCTACATAGACTTAGAAGCTCCTGTTTTTGATTTACCACTACTAGGAGTATGTGATAATGGCACATTTTTTTCATCTGTTTCACACATTGAAACACCTTGTAAATCTTCAGCAATTTTAGATACTTCGTTTGCAAAAGATGTAGCATCAGTCTGCTTACCTTTTTGTGAACTTTGTTGAGCTAAATTCATAGCATCATTCATATGTTTCTTATAACTTTCTGATCCATATACAGATCTAGACATTCCTAATATAGCATCCCTAATATCACCAGTACTTTTCCTGCATGTTGGATCATGATCTTCTTTAACAATATCAGAAATATTATCAACACTCTGAGATCTTGGTTTTCTAATATCATCAGAAGATACTTCACTAGAACTGCGAGATCTTGCATCTTGTATAACTACTGGCCTTAAACCAGACATGAGGATAATATTTTTCCCAGATTGATCTACTTGAGGTTCAACATGCTTCATCTGTCCTGGTACTTCATCTAATATACCAGATGAACCTGTACTTTTTAAACGTTCTCTATGTCTTCGTAACATTTCAGAATCAAAACGAATATTTTCATCTAAGGCTGATGTACTAGAAGAACGATAACGCATTACTTTTCCTTTAACACCATCTTTATCACCTACATCAGAATGTTTACCATGTTCTGTAGTTTGTGATGCAGCTCCACTACTTGCTGCTTGAACAGATTTTTCTTGAGCTGTTTGTTCTTTTTCTAAACCTCGATGTTCATCATCTCCTGTATCTTGTGATGCAGCTGCACTAGTTGCTGCTTGAATAGATTTTTCTTGAGCTGTTTGTTCTTTTTCTAAACCTCGATGTTCATCATCTCCTGTATCTTGTGATGCAGCTGCACTAGTTGCTGCTTGAATAGATTTTTCTTGAGCCATTTGTCCTTCTTCTAAACCTCGATGTTCACCATCTTGTGTAACTTGTGATGCAGCTGCACTAGTTGCTGCTTGAACAAATTTTTCTTGAGCCATTTGTCCTTCTTCTAAACCTCGATGTTCATCATCTCCTGTATCTTGTGATGCAGCTCCACTACTTGCTGCTTGAATAGATTTTTCTTGAGCCATTTGTCCTTCTTCTAAACCTCGATGTTCACCATCTTGTGTAACTTGTGATGCAGCTGCACTAGTTGCTGCTTGAACAAATTTTTCTTGAGCTGTTTGTCCTTCTTCTAAACCTCGATGTTCATCATCTCCTGTATCTTGTGATGCAGCTCCACTACTTGCTGCTTGAACAGATTTTTCTTTAGATGTTTGTTCTTCTTCTAAACCTAAATGTTCACCATCTTGTGTAACTTGTGATGCAGCTCCACTACTTGCTGCTTGAACAGATTTTTCTTGAGCTGTTTGTCCTTCTTCTAAACCTCGATGTTCACCATCTTGTGTAACTTGTGATGCAGCTCCACTACTTGCTGCCTGAACAGATTTTTCTTTAGATGTTTGTTCTTCTGCTAAACCTAAATGTTCACCATCTTGTGTAACTTGTAATGTAGTTCCACTAGCTCCTGTTTTAGTTAATTGTTCATCTATTACTCTTCTATATATACCATGATTAGTTTCTTCTAATTTATTAGCTACTTCAGGACTAAGTAAACTTCCCATAACTCGTTGTAATATATCTTCATTAGCTAAACCACCTGTAGCACCTGACATAAATTGATCATCACGTGTACTATAACTAAACTCTTGAAGTTCTTCTGTATCACTTTCACCTATAAGTGGATCACTATGTACTTCTGCTCTCACAGACTTTTGTTTACTCATTGGTACTGATTCTACTAACGGATTTTTTAATTCTTTAGGTAAATTACCTAATAAAGGAATTTTACTTCTTGCCCCTAGTTCTGCTACAGGTCTTGTTACAGGAAAATCAGTAGATTTATCCTGCACTTCACTTACTTTTAAACTATCTTGGCTTAAAAAACTATCAACAGATGCAAATTGCTTTGGAGTAGTTTGATCATTAATATCAAATAATTGCTTTGGAGTAGTTTGATCATCAATATCAAATAATTGCCTTAGAGTAGTTTGATCATCGCTACCAAATAAACTATCTGGTAATACTGGGAAATTAGATGGAAATTGCCTTTCAATAGTTCGACGACTATCACTAAACAAATCATCTGATAATGTTCTAGGAGTAACACTAGCTCTACCAGCTTGTTTAGTTGGATCTGTTATACCAAAACCACTTAATGGAGGAACGATTTGTGAACTAGCAGAGTATTGCTTTGGAGTGGTTTGATGACTATCATTAAGCAAATCATCTGATGGTGCTGTAGGAGTAACACTAGCTCTATCAGCTTGTTTAGTTGGATCTGTTATACCAAAACCACTTAATGGAGGAACGATTTGTGAACTAGCAGAGTATTGCTTTGGAATGGTTTGATGACTATCACTAAGCAAATCATCTGATGGTGCTGTAGGAGTAACACTACCTATATCGGCTTGTTTAGTTGGATCTGTTGTACCAAAACCACCTAATGCTTGAGGAGTGATTTCTGGATTAGTACTGCTAGGTTCTGCAATTTCAGAACTCATACCATCATCAAGAGATCTATCAGAACTTAAATGTTTGTCTTGTGAAGTACGTTCTTGACTTTCTGAAACAGACTTTTGATTTCTCCATTTACCACTTGCTAAAGCATCTTTTAAACACAAGCTACCTATATAAACCTTACAATTATTAAAATTAAGGTTTTGACCATTCTCTCCACACCTTTCTATATCATTAGGTTCCACTGATATGGTTCCATCAGCATTTATAATAACACTAACTTTTTGTTCTTTACTATTTTTACCTACAGGTTTCCACGATAGTTTAAGTTTTATAGAACCCTCATTTACAACATAATTTCTTTTTTCACCAACTTTTTGTACATATCCTTTATCTGTGTCAGATAAGTTGAATTGTACTGTTGATAAAGAATGCTTTTTACAGAAATCACTATTTAATAATGCACTAGAGTGTATTTTTCCATTATCAATTTTAGCAGATATTACAGCACCCACTATACCAATTTCTACTCCTTGAGAATCTTTACCTAATTTTATATAAGACTTTAATTCTGTATTACACTCACTATTTATAGCTATATGATCTTTTCTACCTTCCCTAATGAGGTCTATAACATTATTTGCATTTTCTGGTAATTCACTTTTTGATTTTGCTCTATTTACAATATATGGAGCAATACTACTTGGAGAATCTCCAAATTTATTCCGTTCACTAAGTGATGCACCACGAGATACTAATAATTTTACAAGTTCAAGATGTTCACTCTTAACCATATTACTTGGAGCATTAGAAATATGGAGTAATAAAACATGTAAAGGAGTATTACCATTAGCATTTTTCCTGTTAATATCAGTACCGGTTTCTAGTACTCTTTTCACCATATCTAGAGAACCACTAATAACAGCTTTATGTAAAGATGAATTGCCATGTATATCAATATTATACAATCCATCAACTGCATATTTAGTACAAATATGATTGTATAACTGAACATTACCAGATCCTGCAGCATTTACTAATACAGTATTCAAATCAGTATTATTGGATATGATTCCTTTATCTAATAATTCTTCTAATCTTTTAAATATAGGATAAGCATTAGGGATCCTTGCCAAGGTTTCAATAGCACTTTCACCTTCTGAATTCCTATTATTAAATAACAGATCATGTAATGTGCTATATTCTCTGTTTTCTGTAATATTAGATACAATCATATTAATAAGTTGTGTTAGTCCAACATCATCACTTTTGATTGTTCCAGCAGCAATACCTTTAAATATTACCTGTAATATATTATCACCTTTACTATCTGTATTAGTTAACGTTTTCCTAATGACACTATCTGATAATAACCTTTTTAACCTATTAGCATAACGGTCAGCTGCACTTGGGTGTTTTACAGCATCATTACTTAAAAGATCAGTACATGCATCATATAATACCTTATTAAACTGTTTTGATAATAATTTATGTCTCTCAAGTACTGAACTAAATGCTTTATATGAACCAGTATTATCATATACACTACATGCACTATTATGTTCTTTTAATTGATCAAGTTCTACATGATGCATTCTGTTAAAAAACTCTTCAAGTCTCTCAATAACCCCTAAACCAAACTTATTTTTAATAGGATCTTGTTCTAATTTTTCCTTCAACACTTGCAATAAACTAACTGGCGTTTCACCTTGGCTATTCTTATGGTTAACAGAAAAATTATGCTTGTATACCAAGTTAGAACATATTGTATTAATATGAGGAATAAGTTGTGGATGTTGATCACAAGCAATTATCAAATTACTTAGTAAAGTATTACCATTATGATCAGTAACATTAGGATTCAATTCCTTAGAACTTAATGCTAAAGCTTTTACAAAATCAACATTACCAGAAAAAATAGCTCTTTCAGCAATAGAATCATTTCCAGAAATTCTAATTTGTAATGCTTGACCATAAGCTCGATTTATTTCTGATAGACATTCATCATATGATGCCCTACTATTTAATATATTAAGCAATTTGTAATAAGATTGTAATAATGCTTTTTTATCTAAACTAACGAATACTTCTTGTACCTGACCATCTTCATCATGTGATGACTGACTTAGCCCTTCAGTTAATGACTTTTTAGACTTTGCATATGTATCATATTCATCAGATAGTAATTTTGCTGCTTTAGTAGGATCACTATCTTTGCCGATTTCAGTTAATAGCTCTTGATGCATTTTATCCATAGGAACAGATCTACTTTCACCAAATGCTGAATCAATCATTCCGTATGCTTCAATATTTCCACTATTAAAAGCAGCCTTTAAGCATTTTTCAATATAACTACGTTGCGTAGACTTCAATAGCTTATGACTAAGGTTAGAATCTAAATGTGGTATTTCTATAATCCTTTTAACAGCTTCATTAGCCAAATCTTTATCTGATCCACTAGCAGCATAAGCTAATAATCCTCTTCCTTGCCTATCAACAGACCCACTTAACTTACCGTTATTGCTTATCAAATTTTCAAATTCAAAACCACCTGACTTATCTTTCATTCCACTTTTAGCACAAAGATGCATTACATTTGCGCCATCTGATGTTAATGAATCAACCTTTCCAACAGATGATCTAAGCTTTGCATAATCATCATAGCGACCATTAGCTGCAAGAATATGAAAGAAAGATAAGCCGTCTGAACTCCTAACTTTATTCATCATATCCTTGAAAATACTTTTAATTTTTAAATCTTTAGTATCCCTAATACAAACATCACACTCATTAGCTATTCCACATAAAAACTTAATATTGTTATCATTTACTAAATGAAAGACATTACTACCAGTACGATTACTCTCACGTAAAAAATCACTAACTTTAATATTATCAGTAATGTACTGACACAATTGAGGATATTTTTCAGGATCGTTAGATGTTGCAATTGCTTTTATTAAACTATTGGTAATTGGCAATTCTACTTTTGCAATAATACTTTCTTGACATTTTTTTAAGAAAGCATCTTTCAAATATTCTCTCATTTCAGGAGTAATACTACCTACTCTCTCTGCAAAATCATGTAATAATTCTCCAGATTGAAAGTTACATTTATATCGACTTTTTAATTCAGAAAGAATTTGCTTAGATAATGCTGATGAATTATCACATCCCTTAGTTAATAAAGATGAATCTTTTTGTAACAATTTACTTACTAATTCAACATTGTTTGACAATATTGCTGCATAAATCAATGAATTACTTTCCAATACGATATTAGGATGTGATGTCAAATACTCATGACATACCTTCAACATATTAGGAGAACACATAGCAACTGCAAAATTGCTCATACCTTCTTTACCAGAAGGAGTCTCAAGACTATTAGGTTTCGCAGTCAACACATAACGTAACATGTTGACTTTATTTTGTGTAATAAGATCATAAATATTGAATTTAGGATCATTTATATCCACTGCATTTATTACGTGCCTTAATACTTCAGGAACATCATGTTTTATGGCAATCGGAACAATCTTACTAGCTACTTGCTCTTCAGAAGAACATCGTACTAAATGAGATATTAACTTTTCCAATATCTCAGGTTTAATGTTACGTTGTTCTCGAATTACATCTTCCAATGCACCAAATAATTCTTGAAACTCACAACATTTAAGTAATAATTCTAGAAACTCTACATTAGACTTTTTACATACATAAGATAATAAGTTATTTCTACCATCAATTTGATGATTGAGTATCTGTATTCTAGTCTTAGATTTTGACTTATTAACATGATTTTGAATATCTAACAGGTCCTGAAATAAATTAACATTACCATCTTTAATAACTTCCTTAAGTAAATTCTCATCCAAAAGGATTGTTTTCAATTGAGTAATATTTTGTGATGCCTTGATAAATGTAAGAATTTCCCTACACAATTGACCATATCCTTCACTAAAGGCCATAGTAAAAGGAGTTATTCCATCTTTATTAGGTTGAAGAAGCGCCTTTATCACTTCTTTTCTCGAAAATCTCTCATTACCAATAATTTGACGAACTGTATCAATTTTACCACATGATACTAAAGTGTGAATTAAATTATTACCATGGTCACCATACACTGCTGACAATTCACTGTCTTTAATATTTTTTAAAAAGAAATCCAGCATTGGCACATTACCAGCAAGAACAGCACATTGAACTGGACTACATATGGTAGATAATCTATTATTATTTAATGGATCACCTGGAAAAAGAGACTTAGTTTTCTTTGTTAATGGAATAGATCTATAGGAAGAATCTAATGCTTCCCATTGTTCAGTACTTCCAAACATAGCAACTAACGAAAATATTGTATGTCCTTTATTACCATGACTTCTTGTAATATATTCTTTTACATTTTTACTTAATTTATCTAAAACTTCTTTCTTGAACCTATCAAGATCCTTACTACGTATTGCATCAACATATTCTGATAAAGAACCATATCTATTCATATTATCTTGTACTAACATAGCTGAAGAAGTACCAGCATCACTATCTACAACACTTCTTGGTGCTATAGATCTATCAGAATTTAAATATGATATAATATTTCTATTATCACAGTGCTTCGCATTTTTTAATATATCAGATTCTATACTAGGAGTAATAACATCCTGATTTTCAACAATAACTTTTAAAACATTCTCAGAATTAATTTTTGATATTTGACGAAAAGAAAGAGATATAGCATCCATTAAATTAGGATTCTTAGATAAGTTACTAGCTGCTTGTTTTATGTTTTTATTGTGTAACGAGATTAAAGATTGTACTATATCTACATGCCCATTATCTGATGCAACTTCTAGTAAACTTTTACCACCTTGCTCTCGATATATAAAACTAGGATAAGAATCAAGAAACGAATTAAGAGCTTGTAAATCACCTTTTTCAGCAAAACTAAATGCTTTTTCTAGTATATCACTACAAATATTATCCATAGCAGATGTAATTTCTTGCTTTGATGCTTCATTTCTTATTGCAGCACATAAATTTTTTCTAAATGGACGGCCAGCATCTAATTTTGACATACAAGCAGCAAGTTGCTCGCCTGATGCATTTTCAATAAAACTTTTACGCAACTCTGAAGAGTTAGCTAATCTATTTATTAACTTTATACTAACACCAAGTTCATCCGTATTGAATAATGCATTTATTATTCCAGGTGATAAACATTTATCAGAAAAATCCTTAATAATACTATTATAATCTATACCAACAACTGCTCTTAACATTTCTTCATCTTGTATTTGAGAAAGTTCTTTCTGATAATGTTTAGTACTAAGCTGGTTTTCTTTATAATACAGATCAATAAAGTGTCTAAGAGCATACATATTCCCAGATTTTAGCATACAAGATAACAAGTCTTCGATAGTACTAGGAATATTGAGGTCAATATATACATAATCAATAAATCCCTCAACAGCTGTTTTAGTACTAAGCTTTTTACATCTGTTAACTATAGCTGATAATATTTCTGGATCTTTACGATTAATAGAATACATTATAGAATATGCTTTATCATATAGCTTTCTATCATAAGCAAAAGGCATTATTTCACCTTTTTTAATCCCTATATATCTAATTAAGGTTTTTTGTATTGCTTTGTGATAATCCGTACCTTCATGATTCAAAGCCATCTTAAAAATGCACTCAGCAGTATTATTTTGTACTGCCAAATCAAGTACACTATTACCTTGTGAATCAGTTGCTCCAATATCAAAATTGCGAATAAGATCATCATTATCTACACCTTCTTTGATAAATGCTGTAGGATTCTTTACTAATAGGTGAGCTGCTGTATAACCATTCTTATTTTTTGCATTAAATAACCTAGAAAGAGCAATTTGATCACCTAATACTGATCCTTCATGTTCATTTGCTAAGTCTGAAATTTTATGTAATACTTCATCATATGTGCTTATATGAGATCCTGATTCTATACATTTACTAACAATAGCATGTAATACATTATCATTATTATTATTTACCTGAGATAGGTGAGCAAGTGCATTTTTGCTATTAAGGAGTGCTTTTATACATTCAATATTTCCAGAATTTATAGCATGATGCAATACACCATTACCATGATGGTCACAAACATTCCAATCAACTTTTTCCTTAAATGCACTTTTTAATAAAGCCTCCAATAGTAAGGAGTCAGTACTTGCAGCCATCAGTACTGGACTATCTCCATTTCTATCTTTCCTATTTATTAAGTCATGATCACAATGTTTTAAGACCTCATAAAAAATTTCAATAAACTCCTGTTTAGGAGTTTTTTGATGTTCACCAATTATGAACTGCAGTATACCAGACCCATTTGCTAATTCAGAACATACTGCTTTAGATATTTCCTTTTTATTCGATGATTTAAAAAACTCTTTTACCTTAACTGCATCTCCTGCCTTTATAGCATCATGTAGATCTTGTATTGCCATTGCTATTAACCTAGATTTATTATTAAATATTTATTTTTATTATTGCTTACTATACTAAATTAAATAAATTATTATAATATTAATTAATATATTAATTTTTTACAACTATAATATTCTATATGTGATATTAAGATATGCATAATTACCCACACAAACATAAATAAAAAAAGCATTTATTACATAGATGACACATTTAGTGGATCTACCCATATTATACTACCATCATTCCTAGTATAAATCATATTAACTCTATTATTCTTTACATTAATGAACAAAAGAGCAGGTAAAGATAATAATTCCATTTCCATAATTGCATCACCAATAGTCATAGTTTTTATAATTACATCTTCTTCTATAACTAATCCTGTATGATTATGAGTATCATTGTCTATATCATATTTTTCTATTTCATCCTTGTTTAACACATATCCAAAACATTTCATTTGCGATTTGATAGAATGCTTATTATGACGATATTTATTAATTTTTTCACTTTTATGTTGTTTTAACCTATTAGATAAATAGCTAATTACATTATCTATTGCATGATATGCTGTATCTGCAGTTTTGGAAATTCTAATGAATTCTCCTTTAACATCACTAACAGCAATATTAGCGTTAAATAAATTTGCATCTTTAGATAAAATCATTTTCACAGTAACTGTTGAATCATCACAAAAGAATTTTGCTATGTGATCATCAATACCTTTTTCTATATAAGATCTAATATTATCAGTAATATCAAAACCTCTTGTTGTAATAACTATATTCATAATGAGTATCTTAAAAAATTATACATTAAATTAATATATCAAAACCTTGAAAATTTACTATACATCATTTATATTAGTGGTAATAATTATAGTGCTATACAGGGTTATATTTTTCATTATGTTAACAAGTTCTATATTATCTCTAACTCAAGACAACTTAATGTCTTATATTAATGAAGTACAATCGTTTCAGGTTCTGTCCTTAGAAGAAGAAGAAAAATTAGCAAAAAATTGGTATGAGCACGGTGTTATTGCTGATGCCCATAAATTAGTTACTAGCCATTTAAGATTAGTAGTAAAAGTTGCCTTAAGTTTTAAAAACTATGGGCTACCACTTATAGAACTAATCATGGAAGGAAATATAGGGTTAATGCAAGCTGTTAAAAAATTTAATCCTAATTTAGGTTTTAGACTCTCTACATACGCAATATGGTGGATTAAAGCTTCAATAAAAGATTATATACTAAAGTCATGGTCATGCATAAAAATTGGAACAACACAAGCACAAAGAAAGTTATTCTTTAGTTTAAGAAAAATTAAAAAAAAGCTCCTTAAGTACCATAACAATATCACAAAAGAAGATATTAAAATGATAGCAAATGAATGTTCAACCTCTGAACAAGAAGTTGAACAAATGAATAAGTATTTTACCTATAGAGATAAATCACTAAATGATGTAGTATTCTCTAATGGAAGCCAGAATGGTGTGCAGCTACAAGATATGATAAAATGCGAAGATCCTAATCAAGAAGATGCATACTTATTAAATGAAGAAACGGATATTAAGAAATCTTTAATTACGCAAGCATTAGCAACTTTAAACGAAAGACACCGTGATATATTTATTAGAAGAAAACTAATAGAAGAACCAGATACTCTAGAAATACTAAGTAAAAAGTATAATATCTCAAAAGAACGTATTAGACAAATAGAAACACATGCTTTCTTAAAAGTAAAAAACTTTGTTATATCTAAAAGAAAAGAATTTGGATTTCATCATAATATATAAAAAAATTCATTTTTATCTCACTTATTGTATCAAGAACATATTATTAGGTACTTTTATTTAGATTTCTTGTACTATATTATCATAATTTAATAAAACATTATTTAAGTAATATAAATAATGTTTTGAATAATTGCTAATTTATGAGTTGATAAAGAAGTTGTTTACTACCTTGATATAATTAAAATTTATTTCTTATATCAAAACAAAAACTTTTTTTATTATTTTACATATCTTCATTAAAGTATCTTATACTAAGGTCTTATAAAATCATATGTAATAGATTACCTCTTAGTCCATAGAGATATAAAAAATACAATAACTATAAAACTTCAATTTAACAAAATAGTATAAAAATTCGTTCATAAACTACATTTACCTTACAAGCTTCAATAATATAACTCATACAATTCAGTCAAAATCAGTAACATAATAAACCACAATCAATTTAAAATACGTTAGAGTAATGCTCAAAAATTGTATTTGCTCTATTTAAATACATCTTCTAATACTAACTTTATATAAACAGAAATAAGTAAGTTAAGAACAATACTAAACATTTCTAGATTTAAAAACCATAAATATATCTATTAGTCATAGGCACAAATATAATCAATAAATATACCAACATAAGATAAATCCGATAATACCTATATAATACCAAATACTGACATTCAGTTTAGATAGAATTATCTCATTTTTATTAATAATTGTATTAATATGAGCTTACGATTTTCAAATAAAAATAGAAGACGCCTATTTTATTAGGCAGATAATAATCGTATTGGAATACCAAATGGCATGTTTAAATTATTAGATAAAATGAGATTTAGAAAATTTTATTTCCACTGTGCAATCTTTAGTTAATATATTACCAAATGATGATCATTATTTTAATAAATCTATGCTTCTATGATCAAAAAAACTTATTTAAATACATATAAATAAGTATAATAATAAAACTACAACTTGTATACAATACCCTACAAGCAGTAACAAACAATAAAAACATATTTTGAGCTATGTAATATTTTTATTAACCAACCCTATAGTATCCTATAGAACAACTTCTACAATTTTAGGTACTTAAATATACAATTCCAGTAACAAATGTAACTTACAAAATGTAAACAAAACCTATATTAAACGACTATTACCATAAATTGGCTTTATGTAATATTAGTATCCTTGCCTAGCTTTAAATCTAGGATTTTTTTTATTGATAACATAAATACGCCCTTTCCTACGTACAACTCTACAATCTTTATCTCTTATTTTTGCAGATTTCAACGACCCAATAACTTTCATTTCTTTCCTATCAACCAAATATATTTTAATAATAACTGAAAACATGGCGGAGAGAGAGGGATTCGAACCCCCGATACGATTTAAGTCGTATAACGGTTTAGCAAACCGTCGCCTTCAGCCTCTCGGCCATCTCTCCACATAATGCATTACGGACTAAAACATATAATAATAAATTTTAAACACAGAGTTTATTATAAAATCTGTTGAACAAATTTCAACAAAATTCTAGTGATATTGTGTAACATCCTTAATAAATCTTCGAATTAAAAAAAAAATAAATAAACATCAGTAATAATAAACTGCTTCCTTAATACTAAATCGGAAATATATAATGTACCAAACACCACTTATCACTTATCGATATGACAAATACTTTTAATAACAAACCAGATTTTATAGAACAACAAAACCTAGATGAATTTAGCCGAGCACTTGATGATATTATCACAAAATATCAAACAAAATTTGAAAATAAAATGGAAGATATCACATCCAGCTTTTTAACTAATTTTCAACACACTTTAGAAAAAGAATTAGTATCTTTAATAAAAAAAATATACTCACATAATTTTCAAGAACTTAACAAATATCTTATAAATCAATTGCTCAGTTCTAATAATTTACAAACACTAAATAACAATGATAAAGATATAATTATTAAAATATTTAATAAAATTTCCTCAAGTATAATAGAAAGCATTATTTTCTAATCAGATTAACCATTAAAAAAACACACAAATCATAACAATGGAGTTTTATATGCTAGAAAGTTCTATGTTGTGCATTACACGTAAATCTAATCCTATATCTTTGCCTATAACTTTATTAGAAGTAAAATCATTTTTGCGTGTAAATAATAATACAGATGATGAATTAATTAATAATCTAATTTCTATAGCATCTGAATATGCACAATGGTACATTGAAAAATCGTTAACGAAACAACTATGGCAGATTTCCTGTAGTGGATACATTCCTAGAAAAATACAATTACCATTCAATCCGATAATAAAAGTCAACTACGTCAAGATAATACATATCAACGACATTGAAGAATTAATAGATGAAAGATACTATCATGTAGATATAGTACAATCTCACATTCTATTGCATACTCAAAATAATGTTAATAGAATAGAAATTCTCTACGAAGCAGGATATACAGATACTTCATTAATACCTGCACAAATTAAACATGGCATATTACATCATGTAGCTGTAGCATATAAAAATAGAGAATCAGAAAATACTAACCTTTTAACATTCATCAAAGATATATACTCCCCTTTCCGTGAATTAAAGTTAGTTTTATGATAGATTTAGTACAAAACATTTACACTTCTGTTCTAAAATCATTAAAATCACATAGAGAACTTAATAAAATTGTAACTAATATATTTGACATTACACCTAACAACGTATCATTACCGTATTTAAATGTACATATCAGTAATTTTAAAACACTAAGCACATTCGATAATAATATATTTAAGGCACAGATACTATGCAATGTTTATAGTAACCACATTAATATATTATATAAAATATCAAATCTTGTTAGTCACATATTACTAAATCATCAAATTAATTTACCTACATTCGAATATAAAATTATACCAGAATATAGCTCCACTATAACCGAACATAAAGAATCCATTCATGCACTTTTAATTTTCACCATTCTAGCAAGAAAAATACATGTCAATACTATTACAAATTAAAGATTCTAATAATCATTTCATCTCTCTAAATAATATAAAAAATCTAAAAATGAGCTTACATAATAAAAATGAATATACAAAAAACATTTCATTATCAGGATGGAAAAATGTTTTATATAATTCAGGAAATAAATATATTATCTTTAGAATTTCAGGAATTATAGATTATTCACCAGCAGATAAACTACTACAATTGTATTCTTTTAATAATGAAATTGCAGAGTTTAAAATAATTATTAATGAAAAAGAAATAATATCCACAAAATGCATTGTTGAAACATATGAAAGGTATTATGAACCGAATAATTTCGACAATTTTAGTACAACATTAGTAAGTTCTGAAAAAGTGTTTTTTAATAATTATTAATATAAATCATTTACTATTTTAAATATTTTTAAGTTAGTTTTATAGATTTTAATTATTATGATACACGAACAAGAGAAATTAATATATAAAATGATAGACAACTGCAATGATTATCAAAAGCTTTGTAAAATACAAAAAGAAATTTCTACATTAGTTAAAATAACACGAGACAAATCATTATTAAAAAATCTTTCTGATGTAAAACATGAAAAAACAAATACACATACCAATGATGTTACTAATCATAGTGCAAAAAAACTAGATCAACAAATAGATGATCCCCATCATGAAGATGATATAAATAAAATTAAAAATAACATAAAGTTACAACTTAACATGCTAAAATCAATAATTGCTCATAGAATGGACCCTGTACAAAGAGCAGGAGAAACTGTCAAATCAAATAACAAAGATGCAAAAAAATTTGGGAGATCAACAAAAGAAAATAAATCATCAAATATGTTAACAGCATTACTAAAGATGATTGTGAACCAAATTACATTAATATTGAGCATAGCAGTAACTCACGATAGTACTGAGCATAAAAAAAATACTGAACCAGAATATAGACCACAATATTTATCTAACATGTTATCTAACAATAGCCAAAAAACCAGAAGTAGATAATTTATCACTTCAATAACATTATTCTATATTATTAATATATTTAATAATTCTATTAAAGAAAATACTTATTATCTAAATTAATAAAAGTTTTACACTAATATATTAGTATTATGAATACCTTATATACATTAGCATAACATACATATGCTGCTCTCCTCAAAATTAAAGATTAAAACAATATACAGTTCTATTAATAGATCTTATGATCTAAAAAAACTAAGACATATACACACAGAATTAAGAAAATTAAAAAAAAACTTATATAAAAGTAAAAAAATATCAAAAAATATCAATAGAAAAACATATGTAGTACACAAAAAATACCCAACAGTGAATAAACTTAAAAAAGATATAAAACTAGAAATTAAAACTTTATTGATGTCAACCATTGCGCATGAAATGGACCCTATACAACGTGCTGGACAAACTATAACTTCAAATATTAGAGGTGCAAAAAAATTTGGAAGAGGAGCTCAAGCAAAAAAGAAATCTAATTATAAATCTCAAAAAAAAAATGTTTTTTAAAATTATTGAATTTTTTATTAACATTAATACTACCAGTACCATCTTTACTGTTAGATGTTAATTTAATTATATACAATGTTACAATAAACCACTTAACAAAAACAAAACATAAAAATCATAACAATGTAATTAATATTCCAAATTTAACACTGATACCACATGTAAAGTAGATACATACTCTTATAAATTAAGTATAATTTTTAAAAATTTATTTAGATAATCCTTACTAAAATACAATTTAGAATTTATAGTACTAAATAAATAAGATTGCCATTTTCATATCAAATTTTGCTAAATTTTTTAGATAATGATAATTTTTACAAATTATATAATTTATATTTTTTTTAACACAGTACTATAATACAAAATAAATTATAGGTCTATTATATATATTTTTCTAATTATTTAGTAAGTAATATATTAGATAAATACTATATCTGTTTTAGTTATCTTATAATAGTAAGGTTATCAAATATTTTAATAAAATTTTCAACCTGATAACGTTTTGATATAAAATCACAACTCCACATAGTATTAACTAAATTACATATATTATCATAACATTGCAGCTGATAATATTAATTATCTTATCTAGTAACCTAACATGTAATCTAATATAACAACAATTATTAATTTATTTCTATTGTAAAAACTTTATATCTTAAAACATTATAAAAATTCACATATGACAAACATATTATCCCATAAATAATATATTAATATTTCAATAATTCCATGCCTCATGATTTCCTTAGCTTTTTAAAATTATGTTTTAACACAGCTTCATCTACAAACTACATTATTAATAACTGGCACATTAAAGTAATTGCAGATAGATTAGAAGCTGCATTAAATGGCAAAATTAACCGATTAATAATTAACATGCCTCCAAGATATGCAAAATCTCTATGTGTAAGTATAGCCTGGCCATCTTGGATATTTGGATTAAATCCTCAAGCAAAAATTATAGTTGCAAGTTATTCTCAAATTTTAAGTGAAAAATTATCTTTAGATAATCGATATATATTACAATCAGAATGGTACAAAAAACTATTTCCACATGTAATATTATCAAAAGACCAAAATACTAAACAAAAATTTCAAACTTTACAGAGAGGATATCGATTTGCAACATCAGTTGGGGGAAGTATAACAGGAGAAGGTGGTGACTTCTTAATTATAGATGATCCAATGAATCCTCTACAAGCCTTAAGTAAAACATATAGACAACGTGTATGTAATTGGTTTGAACAATCACTCATGACTAGATTAAATGATAGAAAACACAGTGTTGTTGTAGTTGTAATGCATAGATTACATACAGAAGATTTGACTGGATATTTACTCTCAAAAAAATTACATAATAAATGGCATGTATTATCTCTCCCAGCAATTGCAGAAAAAAAACATATAATATATTCTATTGCTTACCCATGGAAATTTAAATACAAGAAAAAAGTAAAAAATATTTTACATATAAGAAAAGAAGGTGATTTCTTATATTGGAAATATGGGAAAAAATATATTAATGAACTAAAATCAGAGCTAGGATCATATGCTTTTGCAGCTCAATATCAACAAAATCCTATTAACTTATCAAGTGGTATCATTAAATACATATGGTTTCAAAGGTATAATCAAACATTATACAATCATGAAAACACTAATATAACCCAAAGTTGGGATACAGCTTCTTCTGTAAATTATAATAGTGATTATAGTATATGCACAACATGGTCTTATAGTGATAACTGTTTTTTCTTACTTGATATATATAAAGAAAAATTAGAGTATCAACCATTAAAACAAGCATTAATAAATTTGGCAAGTCGTTGGAAACCAAGTGCTATACTTATAGAAAACAAAGGAAGTGGAGTACAACTAATTCAAGAAATAAAGAATATCAGTAAAATACCAATTATAGAAATTGTCCCTACAACTAGCAAATTAACTAGATTCTATAAAATTATTCCAATACTTGAATCCAGAAAAGTATTTTTACCATATGATGCTCCATGGCTTAGTGATTTCGAAGAAGAAATACTATCATTTCCTAATACACAAAATGATGATCAAGTAGATAGTATGACTCAATATTTTGAGTGGATATATCACAACATTATACACAATATTTCCGTAAAAGAGCTATAAATTATAACTTACTTAAATCATATCAAATGCATCTTAAAGATAATATATATGACAATACTTGTAATTCATACCTTAAGTTATTGAATTTCAACAATAAAAATTATCTACATATTTTAGCAGCGTATATTATGGTAAGGTATAGATAAATAATTTCAAAATATTTTTAGTAATATTTAGTAATATCAGTACAGTGTAAGTACAATAGTCATTACACTAAATACATACAATTTTTCCTCTAAATCCTTTTTTTGTACTACTGAATTCCTGATTTTAATTACTAAATAACTATATTCTTTCCCATCTTTATAACAGTCAAGTGTTAGAATATCATATTAAACACATCATCTTTATATATATACACCATATGTTTCACAGTACTACATTAAATTATAATATCATTAATCTCTCGTTCTATGCAATGATCACCTTAAATACACAATATTATTGTAATATTAATACTTACAATGTATTAATAACTAAATATTTTATAATCTAATAGCATAGAAGAAGTTTTTTAATACTTTGAAAGTTAAATGTATTTCTCTATAAAAACTTAACAACAAAACCACATATTACTAATAATATACCCAATAAATTATCACAAGTTAGTAACATGCTAATTACTTATTATTAATGATGCTATATTGTTGAATCATCACAAATAAACACTGCATTTATCAAATATCATATTTATTATAATAAAAAAACATTTATAGATTACCAAAATACCATTTGATTATCAAAAATAGATAATCTATGACACAATAAATATCTTTACTCAACTTACACAAGTATTACTAAATACATGTAAGCAAAGCTATCTTCAAATGTAAAATAAAATTCATACACACTTCAGTATATACTAAGATTATTATATTTCTATAATACAGTATCTTTTTAGTATACTCAGTTAAGTATTGTGAAATTTGTTAACATATATTCATTAAAAAATATTTTTATCTCTAAATTTTATGTTCTTACATATTGTAGTAAACAATATTAGTAGCTTTTGCCATTGTAAAATACCTACAATAGTTATTAATACACTCTTATTAGAAAATAAGTCAGTAATTATATCATATTTTCGTTTTTTATTTGTTTTATTATTAAACTTAGAAACTTTTGTATCAATTGTTAAAGTATATTCCTACAACTACAAGGTATCTTATAATTTAACATTTACCAAATATACATTTATCAGAAATATTGTCATGTTTTCTACCCTTATACCTTATATTTGTACATGCCATACTGAAAAAACACTAATAATTTCTTTGTCATATATTAAAATAACTATAATAGTTATTAACAGTATATACTTACTAGAAATAGATCAGTAATTATGTCATGTTGTTCTTATAAATCTTATTTTTTACTTGTTTTATTAAATCGAGTAAACATCTTTATTAATGATTACAATATTTATTTATAGTAAAATTGTGAAATATTTTAATTGATTCTCTACAATTGCTAAGCATTACAGTCATAAGAAAGAATACATTAAGCGACTTAAATATTTTTTTCTCTATAAATTTTTTGTACTGTTGTTCTAAAAAAAATCTTTTGTATAAGCAAAATACTTATTATAAAAGTTAGATATTTCATTCTTATCATTATATGATTAATATGAAATATCTTTTTTTTTCTCTATCACTTACAATACAATACTTTATAATTAAACTTTTTATCAAAAAAAGTAACTATAAAATGCATACTCACTCTTGCTTGTGGTTTGATAAAGGCTATAAAAATATTTGGATGCCTTATACTCAAATGAAAAATACACCTTTGCCATTGAAAGTCAAATCTGCCAGTGGATGTTATATAATACTAGAAGATGATACTAAATTACTAGATGGTATATCTAGTTGGTGGAGCGTATGTCATGGATACTCACACCCTCATATAGTAAAAAAAATACAAGATCAAGTTGCTCAACTATCTCACGTTATGTTTCCTGGATTAGCACATGAGCAAAGTTACACATTAGCATCACGTCTTGCAAATATGTCTCCACAGAAAAAAATGGAAAGAGTATTTTTCTCAGATTCTGGATCAACTGCTGTTGAAGTGGCAATGAAGATGGCAGTACAATTTTATTCTAATATGGGTGATACTAATAAATGTCACTTTATTTCCTTTATTCATGGATATCACGGAGATACTATGGGATGTATGTCAGTATCTGATCCAGAAAATATTCATGGAAATAAGTTTAAAAAATATCATCCTTCACAATTTAGAGTGCTCTTACCACAAAATAAAAAAGAAATAGAAAATTTTCGAAGTATAGTCCATTCTATTAAGGATAGTACTGCTGCTATAATTTTAGAACCAATATTACAGGCAGCAGGTGGAATGTTACTTCATCAACCAAGTATTGTGAAAGAAATCTATGATATAGCACATGATAATAACATATTATTTATTGCAGATGAAGTTGCTACAGGTTTTACTAGAACTGGCAGAATGTTTGCATGTGATGAAGTAGGGATAGTCCCAGATATTATGGTAATTGGTAAAGCTTTAACAGGTGGGTTTTGTACTTTATCAGCAACTTTATCTGTACCAGAAGTTTATAATGCATTTTTATCAGATAATATAAACGATGCTTTTATGCATGGTCCAACTTTTATGGGAAATCCATTAGCTTGTGCTGCAGCAAATGCTTCTCTTGATCTTTTCGATATGGGAGATGTAATACAAAAAGTTGCTATAATTGAAAATCAGTTAAACTCAGAATTAAATATATTTAAGCAACTAAATTATGTTGTTGATATCAGGGTAAAAGGTGCTACCGGAATAATAGAATTAGAAAATAATTTAATTAATAAAAACCATATTATTAAAAAAGGCATTGAATCAAATATATGGATACGCCCATTAGGAAATGTAATATATGTCATGCCACCTTTTATTATAAATACTAATGAACTTTCCCAATTAATAAAATCAATATATTTGATACTAAAACACAATATATAATTACATTATTAATAATTAACTATACATAAACTTACAGCAGCATATGTAAGATTATTTACTATACAAATATAAATACATGTTACTAAATAAGACATCAATTTTCGTATTATTCAATGACTATCATAACATAATAAATAATCACAAAACTTATTTTAAGTATCACATAAATAGTTTTTATATTTCTATATATATTATATTTATACTTTATATCTTAAAATCACAGAATTTTTCATCTATACTCATTAATACTAGATAATAACTTAATATATTAAATATTAACAAAATTGACATTGATATCGTGAAGATTAATAACAGGTAAATAATATCTATTTTATATTTAACAATACCTGCTTATAATTTATTATTGTCTACCTGATAGAAAAAGTTAAAGATACCATAATAATATACATCATTATAAAAATTCATATATACTTACCTTTTTAACATACTAAATACATATATCTTATCTTCTATATAAATACACGTATTATTAAATATTTTGTCTATATCTTTTCCTATATGTCAATACATAATGAATATAATAACTACTATTAAAAGAAGTACTCTAAACAATTAATAGATGTTCATCTAGATACCACTTGGACATATATAATAAATTGTGAACTACACGACTTAATATAATATTTCATCATACATCCATAATGTGATATTCCCTATTGGCAATACAAATATTATATTTATATTCCACAATAATACAATTAAGTGTTATTAGTACTATATATTTTTATAAAGAATAAAGCACATAATAAATATTTATATATTATATAAAACAACTACATTATAAAATATTCTATAATGTGTATAAATTAAGTACTTCTTTACATATATCAAAACATAATATCTACAATCCTAATTTACAAAAATACAAAGCTATAAAAAAGCATTAACCACTGATGTATTCAAAAATATTCACGTCTCAACACCAACCGCACAATAGTAATCTTTTGAACATAATACACATTACACAACCACTTAAACATAGCACCTCAATATTTAGGAATACAAACCCTCGATTAATAATTACCCTTACTCATAAATATAAGACATCAAATTATACAGATAAGTATATTAATATATTAAAAAATCTCATGATAATCATAATTATTTATAAAATTCTAAATTATCAAAAAAAAAAAACATACAGAACCATGGCTTGTTAAATATCTAAATTAATTATTTTTAGTAGTTATATATCATATAACTAGTATTAATATCTTAGATATTACACTTGTTTTTTTGTATCAATAAGTAATATACTATACTTATACTATATTATTAAGTAAGGTGTGTTTATGGATACGTATTGTAACATATTTGTTTATACTATTGTTGCTTTTTTTATTTTGTTAGCTATATTGATATTAATATCTCTTTGCCTAGCAATTAAAGAACAAAAAAAATGTGACAAAATTTTAAAAAATTCACAAGAGAGAATTAACTATAATAATGATTATATAAATTATTACAAAGGTTTGTATAAAACAACACTTCAAGAGTTAAATCATTTAAAAAAAGTACATGATGCAAATCAGACATCAGATAAAAATAATTCTGTCCAGTCATCTAGTACTTTTAATAATTTGGAAGATGAAGTAAGATACTATCAACAGGTATATTCTAGCGCAATTCAAGATATAAAAAATCAAACAGAGCAAAACTGTGAGTTACGTTTTCGTGTTAGGGAGCTTCAAAAAGAACTGACTAGTCTTCAGAATAAAATAGAAGGCAGTACTACTGTAACTGATTTAACCATTAATAGCTGTGAAAAAACGCCTAAAGGATACCATCATCAGCAAAAATAATTTATGATAACAATGTATATAAAATACAATAAGTTAATAATCAATTATAAATTTATTGATTATGTTCTGTATTATTATACTTGCAATAATATCTATACATTTTTTACAGAATCTTAATTAGATATATGGGGTATTCTATATATAAAGTATTAATGTATAACAGTCATGCAATGCCAATTAAAAATATCCATGACTCAAGAAATAATTAATAACATTATACAATAGAATACCCTTGATATAATATATATTATAAATGCAATAAATTATGTTATGAAATGTACTACTGACAAATAAGATATGTAATCAGATACAAAATACCCATATAAAAATATAAATTATAACATAATTAATATATATGTTTTTGATCTTAAATATAAAAAATTCATCTACTAATTCTTTATAGAGAAATACATTTTACTTTCAAAATATCAATAAACTTCTGCCATAGTATCAAATACATAAAATATTATTGACTAATACATTGTAAGTATTAAGATTCTGAATAACATGAAAATACATTTATTCATCATTTAAACACATTAAAGTCGTATTTCCACCTAAAGCTGTAGTATTAATACTAATAACTTTCTCTGTCAAAAATCTATGCAAATAATATGGTCCACCAGCCTTAGGCCCAGTACCTGATAATCCTTGTCCACCAAAAGGCTGTACACCCACCACTGCACCTACTTGATTTCTATTAACATAAACATTACCAACATTTATATTATCAATAATATTATCAATATTACTTTGTATTCTACTTTGCACAGCAAATGTTAAACCATATCCTGTATTATTGATTTCTGTTAAAATTTTATGTAAATCTCCTTTTTTGTAACGTATTATATGTAATATTGGACCAAATACTTCCCTCTTTAACTGAGATATACTTTCTATTTCATATGCACATGGAGGGAAAAAATATCCTTTATCACAATCTTCACCAAGATTAACTTTACATAATAATTTTCCTTCTCGTGACATTCTATCTGCATGAGCAAATAACATTTCACGTGATGCATCGTCTATAACTGGACCTATATCAGTTTTTAAAAGCATAGGATCCCCTATTACTAAATCCTCCATAGCACCACAAATCATTTCAATTTGCTTATCTGCTATCTCTTCTTGCACAAACAATACTCTCAATGCTGAACATCTCTGCCCTGCACTTTTAAAGGCTGATGCTATTACATCATTTGTAACTTGTTCTATAAGAGCTGAACTATCAACTATCATAGTATTTAAACCACCTGTTTCAGCAATAAATGGAATAATGGCACCTTCTTTTTCTGCAATAGCTTGATTAATAATTCTTGCTGTTTCAGTAGAACCAGTAAATGCTACTCCTGCTATTTTCTCATTCTTTAATAATACTTCTCCTAACTCTTTTCCATGACCTAATAATAAATGTAATACTCCTTTTGGAACACCAGCATCATATAGTAACTTCACTGCCTCATAGGCTATTATAGAAGTTTGTTCAGCAGGTTTAGCAAGTACTGTATTTCCAGTTATCAAAGCTGCAACTATCGGACCAATAAATATCGCTAAAGGAAAATTCCAAGGAGATATACATATAAATACTCCTCTACTTCTAAAGTAAATATAATTATCTTCTCCAACAGGACCAGGTAACTTTTTTGAATCCCCTAATTCCTTCTTTCCCATAGCAACATAATAACGTAAGAAATCAACAGCTTCCCGCACTTCTGCAATAGCATCAGATATAACTTTACCGCCTTCTCTGATTAATAACACTATTAGCTTTGCTTTATTTTCCTCTATTAGATCCGCTGCTTTTTCTAATATTGCAGCACGATCATAAACTGACATGCTACTCCATTCTTTAAATGCATCATATGCTATATCCAAAGCTGAAACTGCTTGTGTAGCATCTGCAAATGATACTTCCCCTACAACATCTTCAGAATTTGATGGAGAGAATACTTCAATAGCTTGACTACCTAATTCTTCTCCATTAATAATCGATAGTGCTTTAAACTTATGTTCTTTATATTCTTTCATTTCTTCATTAAAATTAACTAATGTAACAGAATCAGTAATATCAATACCCGCAGAGTTAATTCTTTCATCACCAAATATATCCTTTGGTAAGGATATACTAGGATGAGGCATATATTCAAATGACTTTGCCTTTTCTAACGGATCCTCTATTAATTGATCTAGAGTTATATTACTGTCATTCATTTGATTAATAAATGAGCTATTTGCTCCATTTTCTAATAACCTTCTAATTAAGTAAGGAAGTAAGTCCTGATAACTTCCAACAGGAGCATATACCCTACATTTTATATTCGCTGCCATCTCTTGTGTAACATATTCATATAGACTAGTACCCATACCATGTAATCTTTGAAACTCAAAACCAGGATGATCCTTGTCTGCTATTTCTAATATTGTAGCCAATGTATAAGCATTATGTGTAGCAAAACATGGATAAAAAGTATTTTGCTTTGTTAAAATCTTATATGCACATGCTAAATATGATACATCAGTATACACTTTTCTGGTAAAAACCGGATAACTGCTTAACCCTAATTCTTGTGCATTTTTTATCTCATAATCCCAATATGCACCTTTCACAAGTCTAATCATCATTTTATGAGATGACCTTACAGCTATATCTTCTACAAAATCCAATACTGAAAATGCTCTTTTCTGATATGCTTGTACAGCCAACCCAAGTCCTTCCCATCCATCTAAACTACTATCAAGGCGCAACTTTTCAAGTATCATTAACGATATTTCTAATCTACTTGCCTCTTCTGCATCAATACATACACGAATATTGTTTTGTTTTGCCAATCTACATATACTTAACAATTTATCTACTATTTCATCCAATACTTCATTTATCTGTGAAAACTCATATCTATTATGTAATGCTGATATTTTTACTGATATCTCATCATGATCTACCAAATTTTCTGTAACATTATTTATAGACTTTCCAATACTATCTATTGCTTTCATATATTCAGTAAAATACCTTTCTGCATCCTTTTTTGTCTTAGATGCTTCTCCTAATATATCAAAGGAGTATAATTCACTTTCCTTCCTATTTCCAATTGCTTCTATTATATCTCTTCCCTTTATAAAATGCTTACCCAACACATACATAGCCTGTTGTACTGCCTTTCTAATAATAGGCTCACCCATTGTTTTTATCAGATTATTTATAGTACTAAACCAACGCGTACTATCATTAGTATCTTTTAAAACTCTCCCACCTATAAATAACCCCCAGGTTGCAGCATTAACAAACATCGATGAAGAGTTACCTATATGATTACTCCACATACTATTTGCTATTTTATCTTTGATTAAATCATTAATTGTACAATCATCCGGTACCCTCAGTAAAGACTCTGCCAAACACATCAGTGCTATGCCTTCTTCATTTGACAAACCGTATTCTTGCATAAATGCATCTATTATTCCTAAATTTCTTCCTCCTCTTATTTTTTCTATTATCTGTTTTGCAACACTATAAATCCTAATCTTAGAATCTTGAGATATTTCTGTTTTCTCTGTCAAATATCTTGCATAACTATTCTCTTCTGTACGGTACAATAGCTGCATACGTCTACGTATTTCATTAGGCACCTGTAATGCACTTATCATTTTTTACATCTCCCATAATATTTACCTGCAACAGTAACATTGCTACCTAGTGATAAAAAAACACCTAAGTAATATTAACTAAAAAGTTACTAACTCAACATATTAATAAAAAATCAAGTATTCTGTTTACCATAAATATTAGTAACATTCTACAAAAATCAAGTAATTACTTATAAAATACTCCACCATATGCATATACTTATATTAATATACATTACCTTCTAGTAGAATGATACAATCTTAATATCTATAGATTACAACAAGCAATGTTCCAAACATTGAGTAGCACTAATACTACCCTAATGATAATAAATGTATACTTGTATATAACTTAATATACAAACTTGCTACTTTAGTTTCAAATCACATTTATTTATATACCTGAAAACAATAATACAAACTTCCTATACTCAAATCTGCAATTACGATATAAAAGTCAAACGTAAATTTAGTAACTATTATAAAATTATTAAGCAAGTAAAGTATATTTTAAACCTAATATATTATAAATACAATTACATACATAACATAGATAGTGTAACAACGCATTAATTATTTACAACTGTTTTATTAGTATACTTAAAGTTGTATTATGATCCATCATTGCTTGTAATACAATATTTTACATTAAAAAATATGTAATCTTTTGTTATATTCTAAAGTATTGATATTAAATCAATTTAACTATTTACATGATAAATAAATAATGTAATTTTATATTTAAATAATGATTTTAGGTCAAATATGTTTAATCTTTTAGGAAAAAAATTCCTAATCACTGGAGCATCTGGTGGTATTGGCCAGGCAATTACCAAAATACTACATGAAGCAGGAGCTGTACTATGTATATCAGGGACAAGAGAATCAATATTAGAAAAAACAGCAGCTCAATATTCAGGCAATATACATACATTAACATGTGATCTTACAAATAATGAACAGATTAATACTCTAATTGATAGTTCTTGTAAGATAATGGGAGGAATAGATGGTATAATATGCAATGCAGGAATAACTTTAGATAAATTATTATTGCGTACATCTGATGAAGATTGGAATAAAGTCATCAACACAAACCTAACAACAACCTTTAAACTAAATCGTAGTGCATGTCGTGCAATGTTAAAAAATGGCCATGGTAGAATAATTAATATTTCATCAATTGTAGCATTAACTGGTAACCCAGGGCAAGCAAGTTATGCTGCTTCTAAAGCTGGAATGATAGCAATGAGTAAATCTATAGCAAAAGAATTTGCAACTAAAAATATCACTGTAAATTGCATAGCACCAGGTTTTATATCAACTCCAATGACAGATGTTTTATCAGAAGAACAACGTGCTAATATCATGCAACATATACCTATGCAAAGGATGGGAACACCAGAAGAAATAGCATCTGTTGTATTATTTTTAGCTAGTGATGCAAGTAAATATATTACAGGCCAAACCATACACGTTAATGGAGGGATGTTAATGTGTTAATATCTATAATATGTCATGCTTAAAATCAAAACATTCAATAAAATATTTCATTGCATTATGTGCTAATGTTACATATTTTAGTGTATTTCTTTTTGCAATATTTATACAACTAATAAACATTCCATCTAAACTTAGCGCTAGAGATCTGTTACTTATTAATGTACTAATGGTATTATTAGCACGTATTGCACTATTCTCATTAGCATTATATGAATTAAAATCTACTTATTCTAAGATCCAAGAAAATTCTTTAGAAAAATACAAAAAAGTAGCATATACAGCTGAGCTTATTAGTACAATAGTTGCAATAATAATACAAGCAGTTGCAATCAATAATATAATACTTGGTGATGTAGAAATAGTATCAACTAATAAATCAGTAATTCATACTAAAGGAGCTGTAGATTTTACCTGCATATTAATAAAATTATTAATATCTGCACCATTATTAATGTATTTCAATTACCGTAGAATGAAAGACCCTAATATGAATGATCATAAAGGTAAATTGAAAACTTTATTCTATCTTTCTATCGCCATATTTATCACCAATTTTATAGCATTTGTTGGAAAAATAATTAATGTATTAGAACAAACTCAATCTTTTTCATTGTTTAATATACAAGGTAAGAACAACAACGGGCCTGATAACTTTCCTCTTGGGCCAATGATTAGAATTCTATGTATTGTAGTAAGTATCATTATATTAACAATTACATTTACTATTGAATCATTTATAAGTTCAACCCTTAATGAATGTGCGGCACACCTAATACCTAATGTAACCACAGAAAAAAAAGTGGCTAAGGAGGGATTCGAACCCACGACACAAAGATTATGATTCTTCTGCTCTGACCAACTGAGCTACATAGCCATTAAATGGTAAATAATCCTATAGCATAGGTTTAAATTTATTGCAATACATATATTATTAATATAAAAACTATAAATTATACGTAATGTTTTAGCGCATTCAATAATCTATAGCAGTTTTTACTTATAATGTTAAATTAATCAAATAGAAAGTATATCTATCTACTTTTTCCTAGATTATTCGTAATCTATTTTCTATATAAATATTATTTTATATGTTATTATATGAATATAAGATTTCTAATTTATCAATGAGTTATAAGAACTGTTATAGTAATACTAAATAATTAACATTCAAGAAAATACATAAAAAGCTTATATGTGTATATATACTAATATAATACCTAATGTTTTAAAAAGAACATAAATAGATAACATAATATATTAAGTTAATAAGTATCTCATAATAGAACACATATTAACTTATAATATTTTATTAAGTAGAAGATTATATTCTCTTTACTAATTCCTCTAATTATCTACATAAGTAAAAACATAAAATAGGTCATATCTTAATAAGAATTAAACATTATTCATACTTATATTATAACTAGTAAATTTAATACAATCGCATATATATTATATATTTAATCTGTTTATTTTAATATAAATATTGACTATTTTACATAATTTTTACCAAATACTTTATATTAAACTCAAATACATTATATCCATTATGCTAATAATTTTAATGAATACTTAGAAAAGTCAAATACCACTAAATACTATATACATTAATAAATCTTATATGATATGTTATCATTTATATATGTATAATTTCAATAACATTTTTTACTAGCAGTATACACGTTATTGTATATTACAATATGTTATTATATTTTAATACATGATTATTAATACTATTACTTTTATTAAAATTCACTAAGAATAAATCATATAAAGAAGAGCATAACACATATATGTTATCTCAAATACCTAGTAACATACCAGTAAATTCTTCTAATCAAAAACTTATGATAACAATTACAATAATATTGCATATATAACATTAATTATGTGATATTAAAACAGTAACTATAATACATAGCAAAATAATAAAAATATACAGATCTATATACTACTTTAACGTCTTTTTAATTTATCAAAAAAACTTATTGATCTTATAATCCTTATGATATTATTTACCATGTTTGACATGATATAAAAAAACTACATGCAACGTATAGTAAAAAAACCTAAACATTTTAACTATCCAAAAATTCATTTAATAACCATAGTAATATTATTAGCAGTTTCTGATATACTAACTATAATAAAGTTAATACCACATACTTATGAACACACAAAAAAAATTATACCACTATGCAGCATAGTATTATCAGTTTCCTTTATTTTATTGTATTCTATATACATACTTTATAATTTAAATATAATAAAAAGCCATCTACAACAGAAAATAACATTTTCAAAAAAATCAATATGTTCACATATAGGATTCATAGGAGAATCAGCAAGTTTACTTGGACTAAATATCATTTCAATTATATTAACTATAACATCATCAAATAACCAAAAAATAATGATATTAAGTTCTATATTAAGCATGTTATCTTCAATATTCGTTATAGGATATGCTACAATCGCACTTAGTACAGACCTAGAAAAACATAATGATTTAAAAAAAACAAATCAATCAACTAAATATACGATATGGTCGATAGGGAATTGGATTACAGGATTAGCTATATCAATTATAAATATAGGTGTTATAATTTCAGGTTATTTTATAGAACATAAATCACCTGAAATTTTTAAAATTATACTACTTACAACATATGTATTAATTATTAGTTCAATGCTTATAATGAAAAATTCTCAAAAGAATACAGAATTACTAGATAAAAATACAAACACTAAAGAAAATTACATCATTAAAGATATACAACTTGCAAACTCAACAACACCACTTTCAGTTTCTATAAAGAGAGATTTATAATCATTTAAAGTAAATTTTTAAAAATACTATTTAATAATAACATATAACGCTTCTAATTCATAATAAATTACCATAACAGTACCAATTTTAAGAAAACAGTTATTTAACACCTGCAATAATCAAAAAATACAAATGATAGTTATATATAATAAAAGTTACTTTGACAGATATAATACAATCAATATTATTACTAACTCTATATTAACACTAGCAACTTTAACACAAGTATAAAAACACATTATTTTACTTACTGATTTATCGATAATAATGTTTACATTTTACCAAGTAGGCTCTTGAAGTATGTTTAGAATAGCAAAATGGTATGTAATTATATGATAATAAAATAATAAATACATAATCACTGTTAGTAATATAAATAATCAAATTAGGCAGCATATATTAAGAAAAATTCTTTTGTAACTACAAGAAAAACATAATCAATGTTATTCAAGTTAATATTAACTTGTATTTTAATATAGTTTGTACAAATATGCTATTTAACTAGTTGATTTTATTAATTATTAATATTCACTTATAAAGGCTAACAAACTGATATGCACATCTTATAAAAAATACATACACACATATACTATTATGTGTAATGAATTACAAAACTAATAGTTATGATTTTTAATATAAATCTATATGAGTTATATAGATTTATTATTATACTAACTACCTTACTTGGCATTTATTATGTTAAAAATAGTAATATAAATAAGTAATTTATATATTTAGTTGATTTATAATACTATTAATATAGTACGTATAATAACAAAATACATAAATAATCAAACTATCAGCATTTTACACCAGAATGCTTTTGATAAAAACAACAAAATTAAATAATACCTGAGCTTACTAATAAATTAATTTATAACAAAAGTACTTACATATAGCATTAATATAAACCTATAGTCTATTAGTTACTTAAAAACATTAATTTACATAAAAAAATATACTCAGGATAATCTTATATATGCTCATATGTAAATAGTTTAAAAACTTTAATAATTTAGGAAAAATATCACAATAAATATACTCCTATAATATTTTATAAATTAAAGTAATATATAAAATATTACGTATAACACTATGTTTTGATACTCTTAATTTATATTTTACTAATATAATTAATAATTTTAATTATATCCTATATAAATATTATTAGACACATTACTTAAGTAAAAAGAACATTTATAATTCTATTTACTACTTAGCAGATTGTGTCATTGAATCTTCAAAAGTACTATAAGTATCAATTAATAAATTATTAACTGCCAATTTAAATTATAAATATCTGCATAAGAATTAAAGGATAAAATACATCAACTGTAAATTTACATAAGCTTCCTTATATAACATGTTGTAATTTTTACACACAAACATTAAAATGAGCTTTCTAATAACTGTAAAAAACTTTAACTACTACTTATTATTTGATACTATATAAACTAGTTAATAAGAATAACATTAAAACTCATCATAATAAAGCTTATAAATTAAAGTTTTATTTCTATAAATTAAGATCACATACAACTGGAACATGATCAGAAGGCACATTTAAACCTCTTAATCCATCATGTACAACACAAGATGATACTTTATCCATTGCCTGTGGAGATAATAATAACATATCTATCCTTAATCCTTTATTTTCTTGCCATGAACCAAATTTATAATTCCACCAAGTAAACTGTTTTTTATCATTGTTTAATAGACGAAAAGCATCAAAAAACCCCGTATTTATAATAGAACGAAACTTTTCTCTTTCAAACTGATGACAACATAATTTACCATTCATAATTTCATATGAGTACATATCTATAGGATATGGTGCTACATTATAGTCACCACCTAATATACAAATTTCCTCTTTTTTAAGCAAAAAAGACATATACTCTTTTAATTGATCAAAAAAACCAAGCTTGTATTGAAATGCATCAGATTCAACACTTTGGCCATTAGGAACATATATACTACCAACACGAATTTTAATACCGTTATATAAAATAACACACTCTAAATAACGAGATTCCTCACAATTGTAAGTAAAATCTTCTGATCCTAGTTCACAACAAACATTAGAAGTCCCATATAATGAAAAAATATTAGTCACAACTTCTTCAACTATAGGATATTTTGTTATTATAGCTACTCCATTTCTAGCTTTTTGTCCATGTACATAATAATTATATCCCAATGACTTTATTTCTAGAGCTGGAAACTGATCATTCGTACATTTTATTTCCTGCAACAGTGCTATATCAATATTATAATCTGTTAACCAAGTACATAAATGATCTATTCTTTTTCTGATAGAATTTACATTCCATGTTGCTATCCTTAACATAATAAAAAACTAAGTAAAATAGTGAGCATTAATATCAATAAATCTACGGGTTAAATCACATGTCCATACAGTTGTATTAAAATTACCAGTATTAATACAAACATCAATAAGAATGTTATTACCCTTCATATAACTATCAACATAACTTTTATCATATACACTACTAATTTCACCATTCATTACTATAACATTATCTCCTATTTTTATAGATATTCTATTCTTATCTAAAGGTTCACCTGCTTTTCCTATAGCCATTACTATCCTTCCCCAATTAGCATCTTCACCTGCTATAGCTGTTTTTACAAGAGGAGAATTCGCTATTGAAAATGCTAATTTTCTTGCAGATTCTAAGGAAACAACCTTATTGACATTAATTGTCACAAATTTAGTTGCTCCTTCTCCATCTTTGACAATCAAATGAGCCATCTCTACTAAAACATCTTTTAATGCTATTTTAAAATCATCAATCAATTGATCATCAACAGAACATATTTGCTTATGATTAGCTAGATTAGTTGCAAAAATCAATACAGAATCGCTAGTTGACATATCACCATCAACAGTAATACTGTTAAATGATATATCAACATATTTTTTTAATAGTCTTTGCAAAACATCTGATGTAATATTAGCATCAGTAAATACATATGCTAACATAGTTGCCATATTTGGAGCAATCATCCCAGAACCTTTACATATCCCATTGATAGTTACTTTTTCTCCACCAATAAATACTTCTTTTGTAACCATTTTTGGAAATGTATCAGTCGTAATAATACTTAACGCAGCATCACGCCAAGAATTCTCACTAACAGACCATATACCATTAATAAGAACAGACTTAATTTTATCAATAGGTAAAGGAACCCCTATAATTCCTGTAGAACAAAAATATACCTCATTAGTAGAGCAAGAAAATTTCTCTGCACATAATGTTGTTATTTCTTCCACTACCTTATACCCATTAGCACCTACCGCAACATTAGCATTACCAGAATTAACAATCAAAACTTTTGCTTTACCATAAGAAATAATATTTCTACAATGCTCAACATTACTACTAGCTGTATAAGAGTTTGTAAAAACACCTGCTACACTGCTTTGATCCTGCATTTCGACAACCAAAAGATCAAGTTTACCAGAAGATTTAACACCAGAAGAAAATGAATATAAATTAACACCATTAATTTTAGGCATAACAGGAAATTTAGTAGGAGCAAGAGGAGATATAGAAAAACCACTTGAAGTATATGAAGAATTTTTAGACATATCTTACCATAGTAAAGAATCTTATTTTCTTAAGTTATACGAAGTATTTCGTATAATACAAGAAAGTTATTTAACAAAATAACACAGATAAAAATAAAATTTATATACAACTTTTTTTATAAAAATCACGTTTTTTATGTCAGGCAGCTATATCCTTTTTATTACCATACACAACCGTAATTTACTACTCTCAAAGATACAAATTTAAAATCAAAGTTATATTAATGCATAATATCTATAATATAAATACTGAAAACTAGCATTATATAAAATACCTAAAAACATGACATTAAGTTAGTTTAATTATATACAAGTAAGTTAATAGATCACTAATAAAAAAAACAACAAAGTAACTTACCATAAAAGTATAAAATATTAAAGAATTATCCAAATATCTATTACACACCATTAACAGAAATTTTCCTATAACATAATTTAGCCCAACCTTATACGCTTTAGTATTACATATTTCATAAAATTTAAAACTCTAACAATGTGTACATAATAACTATTTAATATACATAATTAGTACACACTTACTTAACTTGACTCATTTAAAATAATATCTCACTTTTAGTAATCCATAATAATAATCTTACTAATAATATATTCTAATCCTTATACAACATTAACCATAGTATTAGTAAACTTTTTGAATAATAGAGTAATTAAATAAAGATTTAATTTAGTTAATAAAGATGATAAATTATTGAGCTATAATTGCTATATGTGTTCCATCTTATCTATAAAATTTAGGAATAATACCATAAATCTTCTAGGAAGATAATACTTTCAACTAATATTCAATACATAATAATCAATATTATATACCTCTTAAAGCTGTACTTTATATAACTTTAATTTAATGAATAAAGTTAAGCCCATAATTCATAGAATGAATATCTATTATCAGTATCTTTATTTCTAATTTTATAACATTTTATCTAAAAACTTACAGAGTTAAAAAGAGTTATTAAATATGCACCATCAAAGCTATTTAAACAATATAATGGTTATTTACAAGATATAAAACAAGATATATAAAGTTTTACATTATTTTCTTATACAGAAAAAAATTATAAAAATGATACGATCTTAACAACATATTATTACAATAACTTACTCACTAAAATATAAGATGATTAAAAATTTATTGATATCACGAATACTCAACTTATATCAATTATAGTGAATGTTGTTAACACAGTAATACTTAATGTAACAAATAGAGTTTTAATAATGGATTCAAAGAAATTTCATATCTGTTATATACTAAATAGTAAAAAAATTGAGTCTCTTCTAATATACTAATTATTTATTTAGTAAACACTATAAAATTAATGATAACATACTTATAACAAGGTAGAAGAAATTTATCTGTATGTTACCATGTCATGACATTTCATTACAGTCATTCAAATAAACTAATAACATGTGCATATATTAACAGATATTATATGTACAAGTAGATTATACTGCTCTTTAAAAAGACTTTACAATAACTATATAATATCTGTATATAAAAACACTTACTCTAACTAGAATAAGTTTAACTTATTGGAAATAAAGAAAAAACTTATAATAAATCATTATATATTAATAACTCTCTAAAGTTTAGCAAATATATTTTAAGCAAGTTCTGTTATTTTGTTAACTATTACTATTATCAGCATGTATATAAAAAAAATACTAGAATAACACATTTAAACCAAGAAATATCGTATGAGAATTCAATTGAAAATCTTGAAAGTTATACATAACAGTATTCCCATCTTCATCAGGAATCCTATCTGTTTCATATTTCCAATAATTCTTTAAATAATTATACCCAATACATACATCTATCTTACTATTATAAATATAACACACTCCTATTTCACTTTGCATACTTATACCATAATAAGTTGATAAACTACTTTTAAATCCCTGATAATTTAGTAAACCTCCAATACCAACTCCATAAGTGAAATATCCCCTAAACTTATCATTAAAAACATAGCTATATCCAACATTAATAAGAGTTGTTATAGCATTAATTGTAAGTATATTTTCTGCTTTAGATAAAGATACATTATGATTAGTAATCCTCTGCAAAATATTAAGTAAATCGATATGTTCAAAATTTGATAATTTATTTATCATAGGTCTTATATTAGCATACCTCATTTCAAGATCACAAAACAAACCATTTTGTAATTTATATCCAATTGCAACAGCAAAATCTGGACTTAATCTTTCATAATTCACATATTCTGATTTAAAACTATCAGAATAATTAATACCTAAATTATAATTTCCTTTTATATAGACAGAATTAGATGATGCATCAAAACTGAATAACATAAATGTTATACTAATAACAAAATATATTGATTTTTTCATAAAAATATTTAACATATTAATTTTATATTAAAATACTATTAACTCATATCAGCAAGTCAATATAAAAATGAAATATTGAAAATAATACAGTAACAACACTACTTAATTAATAACAAAATTGATAAAATACACCTACATTAGGAACGTACTAATATACTCTTGTTATGTTTTATCAATAAAAGTTATACAGTATATGTATGTAAGATTAAAAATATAATGGATATATTTTTAATTAAATAATTATATACTAGAAATTCAATATATTACATTATATAAATAATACTACATATAAAAATTCATTAAATACCGAAAAAAAATCTAATAGATTTTAAATAATAACAAAATACTATAGATCTATAAATAGAAATTCAGTATATTACTCATAATAATTAAATCAATATATTGAATTACAGACATGTAAAATCTATAACTACAAATATCTTTAAGTAAACACACTATATACTTTCTAATACTGCATATAGTAAAAAACCAATCATATTTATGTGATATTAAAACTACAGTACCATATTTAGTATTTATATCAGAATATTATATGTCATATTAAAATTACAAGTATTATATAATTCAATATTACTGAATTAAAAAACAAATTCTAACCCAAACATTAATACTGAAGAACCTAAAATACGAAAACCTACTAAACCAGGATTATCTTCTTTATTAGATACAATATAATTCACAATATATCTATACCCAGTATACATAGCAACATTAGAAAGTAACTTATATTTAATGCCAACCATAGCTTGCATTAAAATATTATTATCTAAAGATTCACTAGTATTTTTCAATAAGTGACCAACAATATTTTGTACATTAACACCAGATCCTAAATATACTGAAAGATTTTTTATACTAAAAAAATTGCCAATATCATAATATAAGTTAAATAAAACTTTATAATTATTACTATCCAAATATGATTTTTTATCATTTAATAAATTACTACTAACAATTTCTTTCTTAGTAATGTATATAAACTCTAACTCTGTCCTAAAATTATTTAAAGACGCACTTGAAAATATATACCCTAACGATAATCCTAAATTATAACCACGTATATTATTTATATTAAAATCAAAATCAAAATATCCCTGTCCAGTTTTAAACTCCAACATTTTACTATCATATCCATAGGCACCTCCAATATAAAAATTACCTATAGAACTTTTTTCAACATTCTTAGCAAACGCAGAATAACTACAAAATAATAATAAAAACGTAATCTGTAAGTATAAAATAACTCTCATTGTACAGCTAGCTACATTGTATGATATAGTATATCACTATACTTAATATAGTAAAAAAAACAATATAAAACCTAATAAATTGTTAGATACAGGCTAATAATAAAATTAAGTTGTCATAATAATAAAAATACAATATATGTTACGTGTGTATTTTTATTTTATTTATTTATGAAAAAAATAGTTCTAGCTTATTCTGGTGGGTTAGATACTTCTGTTATATTAAAATGGTTACAAGAAAATTATAATTGTGAAGTAGTAGTATTTACCGCAGATATAGGACAAGAAGACGACATGTCTGTTATTCAAAAAAAAGCAGCTGCGTTAAATGTAAAGGAAATTTTTATAGAAGATTTAAAGGAAGAATTTGTTAGAGATTTCGTATTCCCTATGTTTAGAGCAAACACTATATATGAGGGATATTACCTACTTGGAACATCTATAGCAAGACCATTAATAGCCAAAAGACAAATTGAAATAGCTCATCTTACAGGAGCAGATGCTGTAGCACATGGTGCAACTGGAAAAGGAAACGACCAAGTAAGATTTGAGTTTGGATATTATTGTTGTGATCCAAACATAAAAGTAATTGCTCCTTGGCGTCAGTGGGAATTAACATCAAGACACAGTCTTATAGAATATGCAAGAAAAAATAACATAAATGTTCCTTTAGATAAAGTAAATGAACCACCATATTCAATAGATGCAAATTTATTACATATCTCATACGAAGGAAAGTCTCTTGAAGATCCATATGTTGAACCAGATTATACTATGCTTTCCAGATCATTGACACCAGAGCTAGCAAGTAGTATTCCGGAATACATAGAAATTACCTTTGAACAAGGAGATCCAATAGCAATCAATGACATATCACTTTCACCAGCTAATTTATTACATCAATTAAATAAGATTGGTGGAAAACATGGTATAGGAATTGTTGACATAGTAGAAAATCGTTACATAGGAATAAAATCAAGGGGAATATATGAAACTCCTGGAGGAACAATTCTTCTACATGCACATCGTGCTATAGAAAGCATAACATTAGATAGAGAATCTGCTCATCTTAAAGATGAGATTATGCCAAAATATGCAAAGTTAATATATAATGGTTATTGGTGGACTACTGAAAGGAAAATGCTACAATCATTAATAGATAAATCACAAGAAAAAGTTAATGGAACTGTACGCATAAAGCTATATAAGGGATCAGTTATAGTTGTAGGTCGTAAATCTAATAATAGCTTATATTCATATAATTTAGCAAGCTTTGATAGTGAATCTCAGGGTTACGATCACAAAGACGCAGAAGGATTTATAAAAGTTAATTCTTTAAGGTTAAAAAAATCTTAATTTATTTCTACTATTTTTACATCCTTTACTACACATCTAAATACACAAAAAACATTATATTAAGTAGCAAAACGTAACACTTAAATAACTAAAGCTTAAGAAAAGCATAACATACTTAAATATGCTATAAACTACTAAAATTATACATATTTATGGATATGAAAACCCAATAAATACATAATTTAAAAATTCAAATATCTAATACATAACTACTATATATACTAAATAAAGATAAAACAAAAGAAATACAACACATTACTTGTAATAAAAGCTCTACATTTGATACAGTGAATATATTTTTATTGTTAATAATGATTTTTTTTAGAAATTAACCTACAACATAGATATGAGAATAAGAAAAAACCACTTATGTATAATTATCAATAATTTAATCTAAACTGGCAGAGGAAGAAGACCTTATACTTATCCTGTCTTGTTCAACTCCTTCAACTAAAGCATCATTAATAAGCGGTGCACATTCTTCACTAGATGATGAAGACTCCTTACCATGAGAAGCATGCGATTTTCCACAAATTTGAGATAGAAAAATCATAGATAAAACACATGCATATCCAACAAAAACAAAAGTTTTTAGAAAGATAGCAGTATGATGATCATGACTAAAATCCAATACTTCAAATAATACTGTTTCATATAAAAAATTATAGATACCAAGCGATATAAATAAAGCACTATTCAATATTGCCCATTCAGCATAAAAATGCTCTTTAGTTCTTTTAAAAGAAGAAACATCATTTTTTTTTGTATTGTTATTAAGTACAGAGTAGTGCTCAGTATGTCTTTTGAACATAACAGATCCATACGTAATAGAAAAAAGAGAAGCAACAAGACTAGAAATACGAAGACCAAGAAACACACCATGACCATGTGATAGCTGAAGCCCTAATATTAATAACGCAGTTGCTATACCTAAAAATGATAGAGATTCACCAATAAATCCAGCAGAAATTATTAATCCATCCTTAGCATCTTTTGAGTACTTAACACCTCCACTTTGTAGTTTCTCACGTCTTATATTCTCTATATTTAGAGCATTACACGTAATATTAATAAATTGTGCAAGAAAAGATATACATGATATTATTACAAGGAGTATATTAGAAATATTTTTTTCGCCATATAACATCAGAATAAAAGCAGCAGTTAATAATATCAAATAAAAAATTGACATTAATAAGTAAGTAGTCTGCCCAGTATGTATCATATTTTTATCAAACAACTTACTTGCCTTCTTAGCAGTACGTTTATTAGCAGGATTAACAAAATTTGGCCTTACCATAACAAGCTCCATCATCAAATAATAACACTTAAGGAAATATAAGAAATATACAAAATCTTACAAGTAATAAACTTTATGATTTTTATATAAAACATACCATTTTTAAACATTAAAATTATTTAACTAACATTATAAAGTACTGGATAGGATTAAAAAAATCACACACTTATCATCTATACAAAACCACAAGTATTTTTCTAGTTGAAAGAGCATGAACTAATAATTCATTCATGTATTTATATACATTTTTAGATTATACTTCTAGTTTGATAAGTTATAAGTATACAATCTAAATAATACTTATATAAAATGGTTTTTTCAATCAGTAAACAACTATAAATAACTAAAACCCTTAAGTTAACATTTTAATGTTATTACTTCACATTATTATTCTATTATCTGTATACTGGAAAATGATTCATTATTTAACTCTTGAAAGTGTCTTTAAGTAAACCAGTGGTATGATTATTGATTAAGAACAAATGCATGGAATTTGCAAAAATTATGTAGATATAACCTAGGTTAATCAGATGTGATAAAAGTACTATAATGTAAAAAATTCAATATATTAGTAAAAACAGTGGCTTTATATAGAAAGAAAACGTAAGTCATTATAAGATTGTGCAAATACTTTTTTAATAATTACATAAATCAGAAAAAGACTAACCTATATTTTTAATATAGTTGTAAAACTTCTAATATAAACATTACATGCATACACAACATGTTCTCTAATATAAATACAAAAAAACAAAATAAACTAATACTTTCGTAAACTTATATAAAACAACAAATATATACATCTTAAGTAATGAAGAAAGTATTGCTATACTTTTTAGTATGTATTAGATCATCAATGAACAATCAAGTAATAAATAAAGTATTTACCATAAATAGTAAAAATACAAATAATAAAATAACAACAGGATATGAACTATTTTATCCAAAAATTACAAGAAAATTAACAAAATACTTTTGTACACTTATATAGGTAAAGTTATAAATGAAACATCACACAAGATGTTATTTAGTGATATATGTAATGACAAGAAAAATTGTTCTCTAAAATTAATCACTGGAAAGATTGTGATAAATGATATTTTTTCTCGTCCATGTGTGTACAAAATAAAAATTATTATATAAACAAAAAGAAAAGTACTTTGCGATATTGTAATACAACACATTAACAAAAATAAGAGCCTTATATAAACTTTAATTAAAGATCAATACTAACATAAGGACAGCAATTATATGCAGGTTACTAACAATATAGACAAAAAAACTATAGTAAAAATACAGCAAAGAAAGTTGCGGGGACTGGATTTGAACCAAGCGACCTTCAGGTTATGAGCCTGACGAGCTACCAGACTGCTCTACCCCGCATATAAAATATTTAAGTCGCAGATAACTTATATATTAAATTACTTCTCCATGCAAGAACTTTTTTTCTGTAAAGTACCTTGACTTGAAGCAGGAGATACTCTCTCATTTTCCACATCAGATTGAGACTGTACAACATCAGACATTCCTTCAGCAATTTGTGCTATTTCCCCTTGTAAATTTGGATCACCACTTAACATTCTATCAAATTCTAAAGAACTTGTTGACTGAGATTCTAAATCTGAAGATTCTGGACGAAATGATGAACAAAGAGATTTAGGCCTTACTGAACTACTAGAAGATAATGTCCCTGGATCAGTATCGAATTGTCTTGTTCTTTGCACAGAGTCATCAAATACATTTATACTATATTCTTGCGGTTGCGTCCTTAATGGTGGTTCAGGTACTTCTGTAGTACTTTTATCTGATGAATCACTAATAAATCTAAATCTCCTTCCACGTACTTCCTGAGATATCCCCATTTCTTGTGGAAAGTCAATACTACTACTAGATGAAGATATTGAAGAAGATTCACTTACTAAAGGAGTACTAGACTCTGGTCCTCGTATGAATGCTTTTTGTTCAGCTTTCATTAGTTTTTGCTGTATTGAAACTCTTGATGTTACAAATCCCCTAGTACTTGCAAATATGCTACCTTCCTCTATACACTGTGATGGAAGTTTACCTTCATTATTAGGAACTAACAACGTCTCTTGATTGCATAAACCTATTACACTTTTTACTTCTTTAATACCTGCAGCTAACGCAAGATGTACTGGTGTATTACCATTACTATCACGAGCATTTAATGCTTTTGTTAAACTTCCCGAATCCATACTACGTAATCCACGTGCAAAAAGCCTACTATCACCACGTTCCGCAGCAATGTGTAGCAAATTCTGTCCTTGGGAATCTTGTACATTAAATGCATTACTTACCGATGATTTATTAGGTAAAGACTTAAGCATAACTTTTAGGATATCATACTTGTTTTCCTTTGCAGCAACATGCAATGGAGTATTTCCTTCTCCATTTTTAGCATTTACCACATTGGAACGACTTGATTTATTAGTAAGTTGTAATATATCACTTAATATATCAGCATTACCTTGCTCAACAGCAACATGTAATAAATTATTTCCTTCACTATTTTGTATACCAGATACTTTAGTAAGATCTTGGTTACTTACCCTCTTCATTACTGTATTACATAGATCTGATCTACCTGAGCTAATCATTAAATGTAAAGGTGTATTACCATTAACATCTTGTTTTGACAAAATATCTTGGTTCTTCTTACTTCCTGAGGTTAAAATTTCCTTAGCTACACTAACAGCAAATTCCTGATTTTCTACAAAAGGAAGCATATGCAATGCTGTAAAGGTATTATCACCATTATATTTGCTAACATCACATTTATTTTTGATTAATGACTTTACCGATTCTAATTTTTCATTTTTTATAGCAAGCATTAATAAATTTAAGCCATGATCTTCATCATTTGGATTATTTACTATATGATTAACATTACCACCACCTCTTACTACTTTATCAATAGAACTTCTGTCTCCACGTGTTACAGCACATTCAAGTGGTGCTTGATTAGTAGAAGATACCTTTGCTCCAGAATCAATTAACATACTTAAAATATCATGAGATCTAGTACCTACCGCCTCCCCTATCGCATAATCTGCATCTAAAGTTACATCAGCACCTGTCTTCAGCAATAATTTTATTATTGCCATGCCAAGTTTTTCACTAACATCTCTACTTATTGCCATAGATAGTGGAGTATGACCATTTTCATCTTGAACATTGACATTACACTTTTTTACCCTACATAGTTTATCAACTGCTGTTAAATCCCCACGTTCTACTGCAATATGTAAAGCAGTTTTACCTTGAGCATTTACAGCATTAACATCAACACCTGGATGTTTTAGTACTTCTTTCAAAAGAGATACATCACCACGAAAAGCAGCAGCATGTAATATAGTATTCTGATCATCCCCCATAGGTTGAGTACAATCTACAGACTTATTAGCAAGTAGTGCCTTAGCATGTTCTGGAGAACCATATAAAAGTGCTAAATTTAATGGAGGAACTGCATTACCTGGGTCATTAATATCTGCTGCTGATGATCTTTTAGCAATGTATTTAACCATTGCTGGATTAGCATACATAGCAGCAAGCTGAACACTGTTTAATCCTTGAGGAGTTTTTTGCTTTAATATATCAGGTGACGTAGCAGCAATAATTTTCTCAACAGCAGTTATATTAGATTCTTGTATAGCCTTATGTAATGGAGATAAAGGTATATCTCTATTTGTAATAGTAGATAATATTTTAGCAAGCGGCCTAGTCAATACACTATCTGATTTTAAACCTTCTAGATCTAACCTATCTTTACCATTATTTGACTCTTGAAGAGCATGCATAACACCATCTTTACCGTAATACTTTTCAATAGCTTTCAATAATCTAGGTATTGTAGCAACACATTCTGGAGCACAAGCAATATGGAGTGGTGTATTACCTAGCGCATCTTTTGATAGCAATGATGTTCTAATCCCTTCTCTAACATCTCTAGATTTTCCACGATCAGAGGACAACTCTTTTAATACAGACTCTAAACCACGAATAACAGCATGATGAACCGCAGTACATCCACGATTATCAACAGCTGCAGGATTAACAGAAGGATGTTCCATAATTTGTTTTACAGATTTTAGCCTGTTAGTCTTTACAGCATGATGTAAAGGAGTACAACCATCAACATCAGGTGTATTTACCTTAGAGCCAGATGATGAAAGAAGTTCTGATACTACTTTCTGACTTCCAGTACATACAGCATAAGATAGTGGAGTTCTACCTGAAATATTTTGACCATGAATATCAATTCCTAAATTCTTCAATACCTTAATAAACTTTTCAGAGATATTGCCGTTACTAGCTGCAAAATGGGCCACATTATTCCCTGAAAGATCTTGATCAGAAATTCTATTGCGAAGCATAGGACTACCTTCCATACGCCGCAATGCGTGATTAATAATAGAAGGTGTATTAGTATGTGCTATATGATGAAAAGGCAATCTTCCATCAGCATCACATGTACCTAAATCTGCACCAGATCTCATAGCTTCATCTATATTTTCTTTAGAACACTTAGGATTATGAGAGAGACATATTATAGGAGCATCACCATATATATCTTTAACATTCATCTGACTAGGATTTGTGTTTTTTAAACAGAGATCTATTAAACTAGGAGAACCATATCTTGCAGCATGATGTAATGGTAGCTTATTACTAGCATCTCCTAAACCAAAATTTCCCCCTGCATTTGCTATAGCTTTCACTACTTCCGGGTTAACATTATATAAACACGCAGCATGCAATAAAGGCATAACACGCTCTGGCCAATCTCTATTACCATCAGGATGTGTAACTTTTAATGGTTCATTAATTTGTTCTGAGATAGCTTCTCCACCATTTTGTAACATACCCACAATTTTGTTAACACTACGTTGAGATAAATTTCCATGAGATTGAACTATCATATCACATATCTCACGAACAGGTCCTTCACGTAGTAATAGCTCTTCATTTAACTCATTATTGTTAAGGTAGTCATCTCTCAGTGATGACCAACTTACACTATCAACTCTACCAAGTTCTTGATCTGCTGCTTGTGCAAAAGTATATACATCCTCAGTACCTACATCAAACTCATCAGGATCTTCATATAAATTATCCTCTCCTGGAGCAACAGGAGGTCTCCTACCAGGCAACGGAGGAGGTGTATCTTCAGCATCAGGTACCTGACCTTCTGCTTGTGCAAGAGTATATACATCCTCACCACCTACACCAAACTCATCAGGATCTTCATATAAATGACCAGCCCCTGGAGAAACAGGAGGTCTCCTACTAGGCAACGGAGGAGGTGTACCTTCAACATCAGATATCTGACCTTCTGCTTGTGCAAGAGTATATTCACCCTCACGACCCACATCAAACCCATCAGGATCTTCATATAAATGACCAGCCCCTGGAGAAACAGGAGGTCTCCTACTAGGCAACGGAGGAGGCGTACCTTCATCACCAGGTACCTGACCTTCTGCCTGTGCAAGAGTATATAAACTCTCACGACTTACATCAAACTCATTAGGATCTTCATATAAATGACCAACTTCTGGAGAAACAGGAGGTCTCCTATTAGGCAATGGAGGAGGCGTACCTTCAGTATCAACTTTGAGCTGCGATCCATCAACATATTCATATAAATGACCCCCTTCTGGAGAAACAGGAGGTCTCCTATTAGGCAACGGAGGAGCTATACCTTCTTCACCCACCCCATCACGAGGTAAAAGATCATCAATTTTGAAAACCAGACCTGGATCGCTCTCTAGATCAGACTCATCGATTTCAGCATAATCTGGAGCATCATCTATTGTTTCTTGCATTGATGAAACTTTAGGAATAGTATTTACTCTTCTCATTCCTTCTGTAACTGGCTTTTCCATTGATGAAAGATTAGGAGCACTTTGTGATTTTCTTACCTCTTGTCTAATTGACTCGTCCTTTAATGGAATCTCAGGAGCAGCATCTGCTGCTGTAATTGCTGCTTCAATTTCTTCTTTAGAGTGTGGATGATAACCTTCACTTACTGCATAAATAGCTCCACCAGGTGCTTCCATATGCTCTACATCAGGAGTAGGGGCTTGAGCTTGAGGATCAACAGCAGGAGCTTGAGCTTGAGGATCAACAGCAGGAGCTTGAACTTGAGGACCAACAGCAGGAGCTTGAGCTTGAGGATCAACAACAGGAGCTTGAGCTTGAGGATCAAGAACAGGAGCTTGAGCTTGAGGATCAACAGCAGGAGCTTGAGCTTGAGGACCAACAACAGGAGCTTGAGCTTGAGGATCAACAGCAGGAGCTTGAGCTAACTCTTCATTTACATTTTCTAATTCATGTTCTACTTCTTGTGAAACAGTAGGTATAGGGTTTACTGCAGCACTAGGATTTTTATTCTCTCCTTCTTGAGTAGTATTTTTTGGATCTGCCATAAAAGTTTCCTGTTATATTTTAATCAATAAATTTAAATATAAATTATTAATATTTTGATAATTAAGTTATTAAGAATATAAAATCTAATATTAATTTATTAACACAGTTAATAAATAACTATAACCCACTAAAGTCATACAAAAATTAGCTAAACTACAGTTATAAATAAGAATAACACTATCTAATTAAAAAAAGATTGAAGGTTAGATTAATATATTAAAATTATGGTATATACCACAGTAACTAACCACATATGTTTCTAGAATAATTGCATCTCATACTTTGTATCAAATATCCTTCTATGCTCTTGAATAGCAAAACGGTCTGTCATACCAGAAATGAAATCACATACTACAATTGATTTACCAAGTAAATCTGTATTCATAGCTTTTATACTCCAATCAGGAGGTAATATCTGGGGATCCTCATAAAATGCTTTAAATAATTCCTTAATTATACGCTTTACTTTATTTTTCACCCTTTTTACTTTATAATAATTATATAGCTTAGATCTCAAAAAATTTTTTATACTTGCATGATATTGCATCATTTCTGCAGAAAACGTTACAAATACCTTTCCCAGGTTTCTAATATCACTTTGTGAATATATATTATACTCTCTTACATTACTTTTAACTTGATATACTACATCTTCTATCATAGTATCTACAGTCTTTCTTAAAAATTCATGGATAACCTTATTATCAGATATATCATAATTAGTATTTTCATCTATAATCTTTTTTAAAATCCTTCCTATTAAAGGTAACTCTAATAATTCATCTACTACTAAAATCTTTGCTCTTATGCCATCATCAATATCATGCATGTTATAAGCAATATCATCAGAAATAGCTGCAATTTGAGCTTCAGCACTAGAAAAATTATCAAGATCCAATTTATAATCCCTATCATAGTCTAATATAAACTTATGAACTCTTTTAATTGGGTTTACACAATGCTTTCCAGTAATGGGTCCATTATGTTTAGCAATTCCCTCTAAGGACTCCCAAGTAAGATTAATACCATCAAACTTAAGATATCTTTTCTCCAAGAATGTTAATATTCTCAAAGCTTGAACATTATGATCAAACCCTAAGTAATGCTGAGTCATTTCATTTAACGCTTCCTCCCCAGCGTGCCCAAACGGAGGATGACCCAGATCATGAGCTAAAGATATAGCTTCAGTCAGATCCTCATTCACACATAACCTTCTGCTCAATGACCTAGCAATTTGAGCAACTTCTAAACTATGAGTTAATCGTGTTCTATAATAATCATTTTCATAATTAATAAATACTTGAGTTTTATACTGTAACTTACGAAATGCACCAGAATATATTATACGATCACGATCTCTTTGGTAACAACTGCGATATGGATCTTCACTTTCAGGAAATACCCTCCCTCTTGTTTCTAAAGGGTCACAAGCATATTTTACTAAATCCAACATAAGTTTATAATTTGACACAGATAAAAATTATGATATATTCATGGGTTAATTTTTAATTAGGTATTGCACACATGTCAAACTTAAAAAATGCAGATTTAACACTTACAGAAAATGCTGTTAATAAAATTAAATGTTTAATAGATCAAGAAAAAGATACAGATTCTTTATTATGTTTGTCAGTTTCAGGTGGTGGTTGTTCAGGATTTAAGTACAACTTCAATATGGGCAATATTAATACTTTACTTGCTGATAGTGAAGAAGATGATGAAGAAGAAGATGATGATGATTTTCTTGATGAAGAAGAAGATTATGATTTTCTTGATGATGATGAGCTAGAAGAAGATAGTGAAGCAAAGTTTAGTGTTTTCGACGAAGAAACAGGTAAACCTTTATTATTAGTAGATCGTGCATCCAATAATCTCTTAAAACATTCTGTAATAGATTACATAGAAGATATAAATGGATCTCGATTTGTCATCAATAATCCAAGTGCAAAATCTAAGTGCGGATGCGGTAATAGTTTTTCTATATAGTTCATGGTATAACCTTGAAAAAAAGTTTCCCTGTTCGTGAGTTTATCTCAACATTTATTCTTGCCACGCTAACTGTTTTAGCAATAAGGGTTTTTTTATTTGAGCCATTTCACATACCCTCCGGTTCAATGAAAAGTACATTATTAGTGGGAGATTATATATTTGTTAGTAAATATAGTTATGGTTACAGTAGGTATTCTTTTCCATTCTATCTTCCAATAATAAAAGGTCGCATTTTCCCAAAAACACCAAAACCTGGTGATGTTGTTGTATTTCGTCCACCTAAAGATCCAGGACTTCATTATATAAAAAGAGTAATTGGTATACCAGGTGATAAAGTACAAATTATTAATGGTTTTCTTTATATAAATGGAAATAAAATGCAGTATAAAAAGGTTAGTGATTTTATAGATGAAGATGATGGAAAAGCAATCTGTCGTTACTTAGAAACATTACCTAATGGTAATACACATGAGGTATTAGATGATATTCAAGATAGTCCACTTGATAACACACCAGTATATACTGTACCAGAAGATCATGTTTTTGTACTAGGTGATAATCGAGATAATTCAAGGGATAGTCGATTTATTACAGATGTTGGGTATATTCCTCTTAAAAATATAATAGGAAAAGCTCATGTAATAGCATTATCATTCACAAAATCTAAAGATGGCAGTTTTTTGCCATTTAAATTAAGATCAGATAGAGTATGGCATGCAATTAATTAAGATATATTATGATTAATAAAAGATCATTACTGGCAAGTTTTATAAATTTACCGTATAGCTTATTCATTACCTTTAAAGGTATGTATATAACATTACGTTATATGTTCAAACCAAAGGTTACGTTAAATTATCCACTAGAAAAGAACCCATTAAGTACAAGGTTTAGAGGTGAACATGCGTTACGAACATATAAAAATGGTGAAGAACGTTGTATAGCATGCAAATTATGTGAAGCTATATGTCCAGCACAGGCAATTACAATTGAAGCACAAGAACGTGATACTGATAATAGTAGACGTACAGTTAGGTATGATATAGATATGACAAAATGTATATACTGCGGATTTTGTCAAGAAGCATGTCCTGTAGATGCTATTGTAGAAGGACCAAATTTTGAGTATGCTACAGAAACAAGGGAAGAGCTTATGTATAATAAAAGTAAGCTATTACATAATGGACAAATATGGGAAGAAGCTATTGATTTAAGAATCAAGAAAAATAGTAAGTTTTATTAACTTATAATTCATTACTTCTACTGTATTCTTATCAAATTGTTATATTCAAAATTATGTATGTCATTTTGGTAATCAAAGTTATCAGATGTTTTTTTTATCTTACTAAACTTTAAATACAGGTTTACCAACTATAGCATCATATATTTCTTTGTATATCACAATAAACTTTAGCATCAACCATACATAAATACTAATAGTTTCATATATTATAAAACCTAACATGTTAGTTATTTCTTCATAACACAGCTCATATTAATATAAAAACAATTCAGGCTTTTTTTATTTTCGATTTTAATATTTTATTATATCAACATTATCTTTCTGATATATATAATAATTAATACATAAGTTACAATCTCACATTAATTGCATCTCATTATTATATATAAATACACAACAGAAAGTTAATATTTCAATATCTCTATAATAGAAAAAAATATCATAAATGCTATTATATTTACACAATAAAAAAGCTTATGTAAACACACTTGACAATTTTTAAAAAATAGGTAGCTTTGATACCATATATTAGATATGAGACTTGGTATTTTTAAAACCTATAATAGCATACAGTAGGTTCACTTATTTGATTAATCTTTAGTAATTGTACGCTTTTACTTCTTACTACTAAATAATACAGAAAAATTTCATTATATTTTTATAATACACATTTTTTAACGATTCAACTATATTTTGAGTATATAAAAGATATACTTATAATTACTCGTAAATTCATTTACATATCATGTATATCATGATCAGATGATATTAAACTTCTGTTTTTTATTATTAAAATTATATATAATGAATAACTTATTTCTCATTTTTAAAGCCTTTTCATATTTCAAACATACACTTTTCAACAATTCAACTATATCCTGATTATTACAACATGAAATAATAGTTATATCACATTGAATTTGTTTACATCTGTAATCTAACACAATAGCCAACTCTTTTTCTATATATTGAAGGTCTCTTACTGTTATAAAATCTAACTTTTGTAAATACTTTATTTGTATATTAAAAATATTAATCATTTGCAATTTGATTTCAATAATTTCATTCAATATCAACACTTATTTCATCCATAGAGAAATTTACACTACAGATCTTATAAATATTACTTATAAAATCTCTACTTTCTTTATTCCATCAACATAAAAACTACAACTATAATTAAGAATAAATTAATTTATATTCACCACCAATAATAATACGTCAATCAACTATTTAAAATTGACTTATAAACTAATAAGTACATGTACCAATATAAAATAAAAATACTGTATAAACTAAATATACATATTAAAACGCACTTATAGTAGTATTGGTAATATTTAAATACATTGTAAAAATACATTTATATACTATTAGCCATTAGCTAATAGGTTAATAATAACACATAGGACAGAAAAAATTAAACATACCAATAATACAAAATTCACCTATTCAAATAAAAATTTAAGATAAGCATATATATCTTAGTAATTGGAATTATTGGTACATAAACATAAGCAGATTAAATAATCAAAAAAAATATGTTAATTATAAAAATACACATTTGTATTTTTATAATTAGTATATTGGTAATAAAAGAGAATGTTTATTATATAAATGCAATATTCTTTATCGTATAAAAAAACTCAAGGTAAACCTTTCAGATAACTAATATAAGAATATATGTAACTAAAGCAGAAAAAAAATTTTTATTATATCAACTATAAAACTTGATCAAATAAACAAAATTTAAGGTAAATCAAAAGCAATCATAATAATTTATGGTCAACAAACTATAACAATTTAAATGATAAATAACGTATAGTAAAAATAGAAAAATCTCTCACTTATTATGTAAAGAACTTATGCACACAGCAATATACTAATTATAAAAATAGATATGTTTTTTCAATAAAGAATCTATTATTACAAACAATAACTTTAATAAAAAATAGCAAAAATACTGATTACATTATCAAATATTATAAATATATCATATTATTGGTTGATGCTTATGTACATATAATGCTTCCTATTCCAATTGGGATATATATTTATCTCTTGATATACTAAGCAAATCTATATTCATTTTGTTTACATCTATTGGTATTGTACCAAATATTTAAGCTGTATCAGTATGAAAGAATACTGAATAATTTCCCAATTATATAATATCTCACAATTAGTATTAAAAAAAAAAAAAGATACTAACCTATAACAATACCAATCAAAAGTAAATCAAATGCATCATGCCTATTTCGATAGATAAGATATTCATTTATAATAAACTATGAATAAATCATCTATGAACAACTACTAAATTATATTTTATTAGCTCTAAAAGCACGCTTACGCTCATTAGGATCTAAATATTTCTTTCTTAAACGAATAGATTTAGGAGTACATTCAACTAACTCATCATCATTAATAAATGCTATCATTTCTTCCAAAGTCATTAATTTTGGTGGTACTAACCTTACTGCTTCATCTGAACCAGCAGCTCTTATATTAGTCAACTGCTTACCTTTTAAAACATTGACATCAATATCATTTTCACGACTATGAAGTCCAACAATCATCCCACAATATACCTTATCTTGAGGTTTAATAAACATCATACCTCGATCTTGCAAATTAAATAACGCATAAGCTACAGCTTCACCTTTATCGTTAGAAATAAGTACACCATTATTCCTAGTAGGAATATTACCTTTATGTGGAGCATAACTATAGAACAACCTATTTATAATACCTGTACCATGAGAATCAGTCAAAAATTCTCCTTGATAACCTATAAGACCACGTGAAGGAACTAAAAATACCATCCTAACTCTATTCTTTCCTGATGGACGCAAGTCTTGCATATCACCTTTACGTAGATTTAGTTTTTCCATTATAATGCCACTATACACTTCATCTACATCAATAACTACTTCTTCTATAGGCTCTAAAACTTGCCCATTATCATCTTTTTTAAGCAAAACACGAGGGCGAGATACTGAAAGCTCAAATCCTTCTCTTCTCATAGTCTCTATTAATACACCAAGCTGTAATTCTCCTCTTCCTCCAACTTCATAAGCATCACCCTGCTCTGTTTCTTTTACTGTAATTGCCACATTTGTCTCAGCTTCTGCTATCAAGCGTGCCTTAATTACCGTTGATGTTAGCTTAACCCCTTCTGTCCCAGCAAAAGGTGAATCATTTACACTAATAGTAACTGCCATAGTTGGTGGGTCAACTGGTGTTGATGCAATAGGATGAGTAATAGAACTATCAACAATACTGTCAGATACTGAAGCTTTCTCAAGGCCAGCAACTGCAATAATATCTCCAGCTCTGGCATCTTTAACTGGTACACGTTTAAGTCCTGAAAAAGATAATAACTTAGTTAATTTACCATATTCAACAACTTCACCAGCAAGATTTAAAACTTTTACACTATCATTAATCTTAGCTGTACCAGTATATATTTTTCCCGTTAATACTCTGCCTAAAAATTTATCTGATTCTAATAATGTTAATAACATACTAAAAGGTGCATTAATATCATAAGATATAGGCTTAACATGTTGAATAACTGCATCAAATAATGGCACTAAATTTTCTCTATTATCAGATAAACTTTTAACACACCATCCACTTCTTCCTGATGCATATAAGATTGGAAAATCCAATTGTTCATCAGTAGCATCTAGATTCATAAATAACTCATATACTTCATCAAGTACTTCATCTATTCTACTATCTGGTCTATCAACTTTATTTATAATTACGATAGGTAATAATCCAGCTTTTAACGCCTTTGACAGTACAAATTTAGTTTGAGGCATAGGTCCTTCTGAAGCATCAACTAATAACAACACACCATCTGCCATTGATAATACACGTTCTACTTCTCCACCAAAATCAGCATGTCCTGGAGTATCAATTATATTAATCTTCTTACCTTGCCAGGTAATAGATGTACACTTAGCTAAAATAGTAATACCACGCTCACGTTCTAAGTCATTATTGTCCATAACCCTTTCAGCTACATCTTGATTCTCTCTAAAAGTACCACTTTGTTTTAACATAGCATCCAACAGAGTTGTTTTTCCATGATCAACATGGGCAATAATAGCTAAATTACATATTGACTGATAATCACCTTCTGACGACATAATATCTCTAAACTTGATAAAATTTAATACTAATTTATAACATACATAACAATTAATCAACAAATACTGATTTTCATAATTATTGATATTTTAATAGCTAACTAAAAAAGTTACCCTAAGTATAACAAATGTCTTACACGTTGAATAAATATATACTAAAACTGTTCAACATAAAAATACTTATATCAAAATATATCTTATAAAACCCCCCTTAATTATACAAATACAACTTACCTTAATTCAAAAATATATTTATAGATATGAAAACAGCTCTTGTATTGTATCTACTATAATTAGTAAATAATTTTTTTCTACACATTTACGAACTGGAATTTTCAATAACAAAATCATCTTCAGGTAAGCATAAAATATTTATCAAGATTATGTGAAAAGCTAATTCAACAACTTGACAATACTTTAATATAAAAAATAACACTTCTACTAATATCAAATTAGTACTTACATGTATACTGTAAATCATGTAAATTATGTAATATCTCAAGATGAATTATCGGACTATTACAATACATTAATTTAACTTAATCTAAGATTCATTTTATAAAAAATACAATAAATTCCATTAATTATACAAAACTCTTCATATAATTTCTTATAAAAAATTATGTATACTGTAAATAATGTAAATTATGCAATATCTAAAGATGAGTTATCTTACTATTACAACACATTATTTAACTTAATCTAAGATTCATTTCATAAAAAACACGATAAACTCGATGGTTAGATGAAATTCTTCATGTAATTTTTTATAAAAACAATGCATTAGTTATTTAACTGATCCATTAAGTCATTTCCCATATTAATACCTGATATTTCCGCATCACATTCATTAAAGTAACAATCTGAAAATACTGTCTTTTCTTCATTTGAAAGCATACATGACATGTACAAAGTATCAGAATTAACATATTTAGCAAGTGCAGCTAATGGTGTATCACATGAACCATTAACAGTCTTCATAAAACTTCTTTCAGCTGCAACACTAATATAGGATTTTTTACAATTTAAAATTTTTATCATATCTATCATCTTGTAATCATTAGCTCGACATTGAATACCAATAGCTCCTTGTCCTACTGCACTTAGCATCACTTGAGGATCCAATACTTCTTTTATCACATGAGTTTTATTTATTCGCATTAAACCAGCTTTAGCCAATATTATTCCATCATATTGCCCTGCTTCCAATTTCAATATCCTAGTATCTACATTACCTCTAATAGGAACAACTTGTACACTGGAAAGCAATCTCATTAATTGTACTTTTCTTCTAATAGACGATGTACCTATAACTGCATTATCAGGTAATGACCTTAAACTTTGATATTTAGAGGAAATAAATACATCATAAGGACTACTACGTTTCAGTATACACGGGATAACTAAACTATCACAATAAAAAGCTGGTACATCTTTCATTGAATGCACAGCTAAATCTATAGTACCAGTTAATAATGCTTCTTCTAACTCTTTTAAAAATAATCCCTTTCCACCTATCTCACTCAGAGAAATTTTATCATTAATATCTCCAGAAGTTACAATATGAACAATCTGAACATTAATATCAGGAAAATAATTATACAATAACTTCTTAACTTCCATTGCTTGTGCAATAGCTAAAATACTTCCTCGTGTTCCAACATATACATTCATACTATTCATTTTAAAAATTTTTCATAAGAAAAGTAAAAACTAATAAAAAATTGTATCTAAGATCTATAATAGTTAGATACAAAAATAAAATACAAAAGTATTATATAGCAAAATAAGACAATATATCCATTTTTCCTGATTCTATTTTTAAGTAGATGAGATTACTTAATAAAACAATTTATATGCTGAAGATATTACAATAATATCAAATATAATTTAATATCAAGAACTATTAATAACATACTGTATATCTATTAAATTCATAAAATCAATAAAGTCACATTGTCACTTCCTGCCTATTTATTGTAAGCAATCTCCATAATCAGTAGTGACAGTTCAGTTTATAATACAAATATTTCACTTTTATTTTATATTATTTACCGTAGCAAAGTTCAGAAATAGACATCTATATAACTTAAGTATATAAAGCATGAAACAAAATAATAATGTATCATTTAAAGTATAATATTAAAAACTTATAATAAGCACTGCTACATCTAGTTAAATAACTTATGACACTTTATAGATTATTTAAATAATGGACATATTACCTACAGATTCACAACATTAATATAGTTAACTAATATTCATTTTTAACTCAATATAAAATTTCTAATATACAATACAAATTATAAATTAACTTATAAATATCGTATTTAATAGTAAAATTCACACAAATAGATTTAAACACCTAAACAAGCAAACCTTTGGATTAACAATAACTAAGACAATAATATAAAAAATAAACTGTAATATATTGTTAAAGTAGTAGATAAGAAAATTATAGCAAATATTGTAATGTTTATAGGCAATTCACGTACAAAATTAAAAAAATATATATAGTAATCATACTATAATAATTTCAATAATAAAAAACCAACACAAAATTTATAAAATCATATAATTTAAGCAATTATATATTGCATTATATTAAGTCATATAATAGCATACTAAGAATATCTAATGTAAAACTTTAAACTTATAAAGTACAAAATTAGTTGCCAGATAAAGGTTATGGGATCAATAGATAAACTCAATAATAAGTCTTTTAAGCTATACCTATGAGATACAAATCAATAAAATCATTAAAATAAAGACTGATACCATACTTTACACACAAATATAAAAAGTACAACAAATAAGTATTTTACTGTTAATATACATTGTTTTCTAATAAAACATCACCTGCCAAAAACAATGATCCACAAATTAATATTGTAGATTTTTTAGTATGATCACCCACTTCTAATATCCCAGAAATAGCATCTGTTAAAGTATCAGATGCTATTGCATTCATACCCAATGATAATGCCACTTGTAACAATTCATTTGCAGTTTGTGCCCTTGGTTCAGATTTTACACAAACAGTAGATAAAAATTTTATATAAGGTTTCAAGTAACTTAAAAATTCAACACTATCCTTATCTCGAGTCATTCCAACAATAACATATAAATCACCTACGATGCTATCTTTGATCCAGTCAGCTAATACACTAGCTCCACCAGGATTATGAGCTCCATCTAAGAATAATTCCCAACACTGAGGTATCATATTATGCAAAAAACCAGTAGTAATTTTTTCTAACCTAGCAGGCCAATATGCTTGTGTTATTCCATGTGCAATATTATCATAATCTATATCATAATGAAACTTGCCAGCAAGTATACTACAAGCAGCAATTGCATTTCCCACATTTATCACCTGATGTTTTCCAGGTAATGAAGGCAAAGGAAAAGATAGGGTATCAACACTATTTTTAAATAATATATTAGAGTCTTGTTTTTCACAAAACCAATCAATTCCACCACGATATAATGGAACATTATTCTCCATTGCATAATATTCAAAAACTTTCATTATTGAATCTTGTGATTGAGGAGCAATAACACAAGTTACATCTTTCTTCATTATCCCAGCTTTTTCTGCTGCTATTAGTTCAACAGTATCACCTAATACTTCAATATGTTCAAGTGATATTGAAGTAATAATAGTTAAGATAGGATCTAATACATTAGTAGCATCAAGACGTCCTCCTAGTCCAGTTTCTATTAATACAATATCTGCATCAACTTGAGAAAACACAAGAAAAACAGCAGCAGTTGTACCTTCAAAGAAAGTAACAGGAATACCTACACTCGCTTCTCTACAAATCTCTAAAGCTTCATATAAATAATTATCAGATATTTTCTTATCAGCAACTATTACTCTCTCATTAAATTCGACCAAGTGTGGCGAAGTATAAACATGTGTCTTTAAACCAGCAGCATTTAAAATATAACGTAAAAAAGCCATAGTAGAACCTTTACCATTAGTTCCAGCAACATGTATCACCGGAGGTAATTTTTTCTGAGGATCCCCTAAGTTATTTAGTAATTTTACAATTCTATCAAGTACCATATCAGATGGCCTAAAACCTAAAGGTTTGGGCCAGTGAGGCATATATACCATATAATTTCTCCTTACATCTCAAAATCTTATCTAATAAAATTTACTATAAACAGTGTCTTGACCTTTATATATTACATATTAAAAATTTTTTACAAGAGTACCTTTCCTAGCTTATCCCTAGATTAATATATACTCATTCCATATGCATACCTAGAAAATTTCATCAACTAAATGGATTATATTTTAAATAAAATGACTTGTGATGGTTATTATATACTTAATATAAAGAAAACTTATCATTAAGAACATAAACAACAATGTTAATTCAATTACTTATGAGAACAACTAGTATAGTATGTATATTACTATTATATATTAAAATTTCCCATGTTTTATAGAAATCACTGAAAATCACAATCATATTAATTGTTAATCTGCCTATTATATCAAATAATTACTAATGCATATAATATCAATACTTATCCTATTTCATCCTATTATTGACACTATAGAATAGGCATATGTACATAATTTAGATAATGTAGTAAAAGTGGGATCATTCAAACAAGACATAATAACAATCTGTATATTTAACAAATGAAAAATCTGTTTTTAGTGGAAAATATGAGTATACGTCAAACATTAATACTAAGATTAAATATAGCAAGAAAAGTGTTACAATTGATAACCAAGCACGTTCGGTAATACAGAACAAATATTTGTTACAATCAAAAAGAGCTTTTTATATTGTAGCAACATAGATAATTATTCTGATATATACAACTAACACTATAAGTATTACCAAAAAATTTAATTGTTTTATAATAGATAATATGGTAACTTACTGCCACTCTGATCTATTTTACTCAAACATGAAAGATATTTTAAAATTATCCATTGCAGAAATGCATGAAAATCTAATAAAAAAAGAGTTCTCGGCTGTAGAACTCACCCAAACTCATATTGATGCTATAAATAATGAACAGTTAAATGCTTTTATTACAAAAACACCAGAAGTTGCATTAGATGCTGCAAGAAAAGCAGATCACATTTTAATACATGAACAAGATAAAATCACCCCATTAACTGGAATTCCAGTTGGAATAAAAGACTTATTCTGTACAAAAAATATTAAAACAACAGCATGTTCTAATATACTAAGGAATTTTACTCCACAATATGACTCAACTGTAGTAAAGCGACTTATTGATGATGGTGCTGTAATGCTAGGAAAGCTAAATATGGATGAATTTGCTATGGGTTCATCAAATTCTAATAGCTGCTTTGGTCCGGTAGAAAATCCCTGGACAAGAGCAGATGGAGTAAAAGTAGTACCTGGAGGATCATCAGGTGGATCAAGTGCTGCTGTAGCAGGTTTTCTATGTGCTGGCGCTTTAGGAAGTGATACAGGTGGATCAGTACGTCAACCTGCAGCATTCTGTGGAATAGTAGGATTGAAACCAACATATGGAAGGTGTTCTAGATTAGGAATGATAGCATTTGCAAGTTCTCTTGATCAAGCAGGAGTACTAACACGCACAGTAAAAGATGCAGCTCTAATGCTACAACCAATTTGTGGATATGATACTCAAGATTCCACTTCTGCTAACATAACCACACCCAGATTCCTAGATAGTATTACAAACATCATAAAAGGTAAACGAATTGGAATTCCTAAAGAATATGAGTTATCAGATAAGTATAAAGAATACGAAGAAGTTTCAGAGATGTGGTTAAAGGGAATTAAGTACCTAGAAAATGAAGGGGCTGAAATTGTAAATATTAGTTTGCCACACACAAGTTATGCACTCCCTGTATATTACATTATTTGCTCTGCAGAAGCATCATCTAATCTTGCAAGATATGATGGGATAAAATACGGAACACGTGTAAACTCTGATAACATAAATGAAATGTATGAGTTAACACGAGGAAATAATCTTGGAACAGAAGTAAAAAGAAGAATATTAATAGGAGCATACGCATTGTCATCTGGATATTACGATGCATATTATAACAAAGCGCAATGTATTAGACGTTTAGTAACAAATGACTTTGTCGAATCCTTTAAGAGTGTTGATTACATTCTTACCCCTACTGCTCCTAAAGAAGCATTCGCAATGGATGAACAATTAGATACATTAACTATGTATTTAAATGACGTATTTACTGTTCCAGCAAGTCTAGCTGGATTGCCAGCTATTTCTATACCAATAGGATTATCAAAAAACAAGTTACCTCTTTCTTTACAGATAATAGGTAACTATTATGATGAAGGAGGTATTTTAAATATAGCAAGTGTCATAGAAAAACACACAGGAAATATTTTAAAATAAAGGTTATATAAACATGGCTGGTCATTCACAATTTGCAAATATAAAACATCGTAAGGGAGCTCAAGATGCAAAAAGAGCTCAAAAATTTACCAAATTAATTCGAGAAATTATTGTAGCTACAAAACAAGGGCTTCCAGATCCAGAATTTAATTCTAGATTAAGGTCTGCAATTATTACAGCAAAAAAAGAAAACCTACCTAAAGATAGGATTGATGCTGCTATAAAAACTGCATCTGGAAATAATCAGCACGATAATTTTGAAGAAGTAGTATATGAAGGATACGGTCCAGGAAATATAGCCTTGATAATTCAAACTCTTACTAATAACCGTAATAGAACTGCAGCTGAGCTACGACATGCTTTGTCAAAATATAATGGTAAATTAGGAGAGTCAGGAAGTGTTAGCTTTCTTTTTAATCATGTAGGTTTAATAGCATATAAAGCATCATCTATTAATAGTTTTGATACTCTATTTAATACAGCTATAGAATTACAAGCACTAGATGTTGAAGAAAATGATTATGATGAAGAAAAAATGTATTATGTAACTTGTAATATTCAAGATTTTGGTAATGTAAGAGATCAGTTGTTTAAAAAATTCTCTGATGCAGAATTCTCTAGACTATTTTGGAAACCAATTAATATCACAACAATAGATGATGAAGAATTACAAAAAAGGATTTTAAATTTAATGGATGTATTGGAAAATAATGATGATGTACAACATGTAGATAGTAATTTTATTTTTAATACTAAAATATAACAATATCATTTATTAGTAATCCAACTTTGCTTTTTTATTACAGTCAAAAAATTATTACTATAACATCTAAGTTACTATACTTTATAAGTAGTATTAATAAAGTTATCATCTATTTATTAATCAAAACAACATAACTTTAATATACTCTATAGTAATGTGACATATGTTTTTATGGTTGCCTTAATACAACATTTTATTAACTTTATTTTTCAATGTTATAAATACTATAATAATATAAATTAGTTCCTTCTATTATATAAATTATAAAATAATCTTGTAATTTCTAAATTCTTTATTTTCTACCTCTTAATGTCTACAAACTTAGAAAACACTCTTTATATTAATTTTAGTTTAAATATTACAAAATATTTATAATATATGATATACACAAAACTTTACTTTTTTTACATTATCGTAAAAGAATTATCACTTGTAATTTGCAAATTATCAATCTTACAACCAACTTATATATTTTAATACATATTTACAACAAACACAAAAATCCTAGTGATATTTTATTTTTAAGTAAAAGTATTATACTTTCTTATAGAGCTATAGGCTACTCAATATAATTAACGTGATTATTCTTACTTTACAAATTTTACCATTTAATAAAAATTATAATATTAAAGATAACATTTTATTAATGATTTATAACTTGCTTTCCTAGCATAGGTCTTGTATCCTATAATTAGTTATTAATTATGGCATTTATGTTAAAGTTATTATTATGTTTATTTTTATTGTACATTTTAATAAATCGAGTAAAATCTAGTAGTTAACTTTTTTCCTAACATTATGGTAACTAAATCTTATATTGACGAAGAATTAGTAAACTTAAATAAAGCTTTACAACTAATTCGAGGTTACCTTTGACATTGATAATCTGACAAGCTTATTAGTTGATCTTAATACAAAGTGTGCTGATACGTCTTTATGGAATGATAATTTAACAGCACATCATGTTTTATCTGAACGTGCTAGAATATCTAAGATCGTAGGTTTATTTACAGAATTAGAAGAAGAATATCAGTATTACAATGAACTACTTTCTGTCATAAGTAATGATAGCGATAGCCTACTTGATGATTTATCTAAAGGCTTAGAAGCATTAAAAGAAAAAGTCAAAAAAAAAGAAGTTGAATGTTTGTTTTCTGATGAAGCAGATCAAAACGATTGTTTTATAGAAATTCAATCTGGTGCTGGTGGTACAGAAAGTAATGATTGGTCTAATATGCTCTTACGAATGTACATAAGGTGGGCAGAAATATATCATAATTTTAAAACACAAGTTGTGTATAAGTTAGACGGTGAAGAAACTGGTGTAAAATCTGCCATTATTAAAGTTATAGGATACAATGCATATGGATGGTCAAAAACCGAAAGTGGTATTCACAGATTAGTACGTATATCACCATTTAATTCAAATGCAAAGCGTCATACTACATTTGCAAGTGTATTAGTATCTCCAGTTACAAATGAGAATTTTGATATTCAAATTCACGATAAAGATCTACGTATAGATACATATAGAGCATCTGGAGCAGGTGGACAACACGTCAACAAAACAGAAAGTGCTGTTCGTATTACACACATTCCATCAGGAATCGTAGTTCAATGTCAAAATAATAGATCTCAACATCAAAATTTGGGTGAAGCATACAACTTGTTAAGAAGCAGATTGTATCAATTAAAATTACAAGAGAAAGAAAAAAAAATGGCACAAGAACATAGCCAAAGATGTGATATAGGATGGGGAAACCAAATTAGGTCATATGTCATGCACCCATATCAAATGGTAAAAGATATACGTACAGGATATGAAACTGGTAATGTCAACTCAGTACTAGATGGAGACTTAGATGCGTTTATTATAGCAACATTAACAAAAAAAATTACATAACTACCAGCAACATTAATAAAATGATTTTATTATTTACAAAGCAAGAAAAAAATTATTAGGTTATATTGTTGGTAACACAAAATGCAACAACACATTAAATACTAATCTGGTTATTACACAATATAAATATAAAATAAAAATTGGCAAACAAATGACACTAATAAACTTTATATACCAATAATTTCCTTAGAATATATAACACTGTAAAAAAACAATAGAAATTATAAATATTATGTTTTTGTAAATATAGAAATAATATATAAATACAAAATTTTGCTACATATTTTTAGCATACATAAAAGATCAATATATAAGTAACTAGCATTCAGAAAGTTCAATGTTATAGCTGCTTTCTTCGCAATACGCCTTTTAGTAACAATAATAAAAAACTATAAACCTTATATATATAACATATAATAGGTTACATTAATTGAAACATAAATTAATATAATATCTTACACAATTTCTATCATAGATTAAGGAAATACTAAACTATATAGTAAGACACTACAATGATACGTAATCAAAGTTGTAATTAACAATAGTATTTAAAAGTTCAATTCACACAAAATTTTTTTACAATATATTAAACACAAATAATAAAAATTATTTACCAATAACTTATACTATATCTTCTATCATCTCTATAACTAACGTCATAACATATTACAAAAACACTAGATTACATAACTAGCCACTACACAATTATAAAATTAAAAGTATTAGTAACTATCATCTAGAAAAGATATCTAATTAAATAATTATTATACAACATAGTATTCATAAAAAATAACAATAAACTACAGATTTTAACTATTAAATGGATCATAATTAAATCTACCATTAACTATAAAACACTAGTTGAACATTGTATTTTATAAACTAGCTCTCGCTACTAAGATAAATATTCAATTTGTACCATCATAAAAAAATCAAAGCTTAGATTTGAAAAATTTTGAAATATCACTGTACACAAAATGTTTTATATACAAGAGAAATATTAATTAAATTTTTTCAAGATTTTTCTTAAGAACCGATATCTTATAAATTTATATCTGAACTATTACAAAAAATGTATTAAAATCTTAGTTACAGATTTTTTTATAATACTAAACTACATTTTAAAATAGTTTAAAGTTAACTTACTTTCCAAAAAATAAAAATGGTATTATATGTATTAATAAAAAGTACTATATCAATCATATATTAATAAAAAATATTATATGTATATAACGTTAAAATACCAATCATATATCAGAAGTATTTATCAGTAATAGAGATATTAGCTATATATTATAAAAATATAATTTTTAATACATCGCAACCTAGAAAAAATAAGCAGTATTAAGTAAAAACAAAACCAATAACATACTGATAATGCCAATTATATACTCACATATATAGAACAATATTTATCTAACTAAATACATAAAATACTTATCTAAAATAGAAAAGACTATAAGTAATCCTGTACTAAAAGAATATTTTTCAGTAATAAAGCCCTAACAAACAACACTTTTTATTAACAAAAATACATAATGCTAAATTAACAAACTAACTACTATATAGCATTACAAGTTACATATATACTTTAGATAAACCACAAAATAGCTATCAAGAAAAAACTATAGCATATAAAAACTGCATATTACACTATTATTCTTTGTATTAGTATTGAATCATATTACATGTACTTATAACTAGTATTTGTTAAAAAAAACTATGGAAAAACGACAAATATTATCTTTATAAACATACACAATATGTCATTAATTATTAATAATTATAACATTTGTTTTATTTTTATTCCATGTATTACTTTAAAACCAAAAAACATAGAAATTTTTTCTATAATCACTGGAATACTATACTGTATATCAATGGCAGCACCACCACCTTTCACAGTAATATATAATAGCGCTGTATTCATATCATTATCTAAAAACAACAATTTTCTTGGTACTGCAACCTGAGATATCTCTCTCCCAACAATATTAACCCAATTTAAGAAAAGACGTATCTCAATTCTACTAATATGCCCATTTTCACATTTTTTTAAGATTAATGATTCAACAGCAGAGCCTATACTTTTAGGACCAGCTTTAAATAACATATTCATTATCCAACATTATCAAAAACACATTGTATACTAAAAATACTATTTTCCTGACATACTACTAATATCAGCAACGATGAGTGTATTTGTAATGATACCAAAATAATCATTCACTACAACAGTTATATTATAACTGCTAACTACCATCATAAAAAGGCATACATATTACAATTTCCATAGATTCATAATAGTGTAGCATTATCAAGGACTATCTTTGCTTATTACTTACCTAGAAATTACATAAAAATATCTACATTATTATATTTTTTAACAATTTGCATAACACATCATTAATAACACAATATATTATCATAGTTATTAGTAATATTTCACAGAATATCATAAATAAACTATTAATTAATATTTAAATATAATTTATAAATAAAATTAATCTCTTGATCACAATAAAATGTATCAAATTCATTCTTTTCATTAATACAATATGTTTTAAGTAGACTATTTAAGATTTATACTTTTATTTATAGTAATAAGTTAAGAAATCTTTTTATAAATTATATAAAATCAATAATTTACTCATCAATGTACTAATCAACTGTATATTATTACTTATAACATACATCAAAATTTGAATAATTAAGTATAAAAAAATAAATGAATAAACTCAATAACAGCTTGAATGTTACATATGTTTTATTATCAAATAAGATAAACTATATATTGCAATATTACATACTAGTATGTAATATTTTTATACATAATCTTTTTTAGGTACGATTAAAACCTACAGCACAAGTTAGTAATAATATAGAAAATATACAATACCACATTACTAGTAAAATAAAACTTTAATTATGAAATAAATGTAACAAAAATTCTTAAGTGTTAATAAGAACATTGCCTACATAGACACATAAGTTATTTATCAAGCTAATATTAAATTCTTATTTTAATAAAGTTAATTGTATAATAAACACATTATAATCAGTATTTTTTTCTACTGAACTGTTACACTAATAAAGAAATATATGATTCTTCTAATTACTACTTCTAATAAAAAGATGACTTAATACAGCTAATTAATCTTTTTTTATCTTACAAAAAAGTTATTACTTTTAACTAAAAGTAATACTAAAAACACAATTTTATAGTTAATTAAGTAATATTTTTATTTAGTTATTATAATATTAAGTAAAAAATTATCCATTTTATACAGTATAATATATTTAAAAATTGTATTAATTATATCATAATGGTAAAATTAGTTAAAATTTTTTAAGGACTTTTATGAGTAAGTTAAAAGCTAAAATATTGTTAATTTTATTACTAATAATATTAGCTTGCAGTTTAACACTTTTTTTTACATTACAAAAACAATTTAACAGTACAACATTCTGTATTATTTTTGGTGCTTTACTTTTAATAACAAGCGCTGCTGTTGTATTTAGTGCAATAAAATGTGCTATAATACATTACGATGGCATTTCTATGAAAAGTATAGGCAAAGACAATATTATAACATTGAGAGAACCAAGCGAACAAGTTGTTGTATTTTTACCAATACCTTCTGAAGAAATACACAAAATAGATACTGGATATAACATTATTGACCTTTTGTATAAAAAAGCAAGTTACAAAGACAGCTATATATTAAATATTAAACAAAATAATACAACATTATTTTCAAGTAAAAATTCAGATATAGATATAAGTTTAGATAATACGAAAAAAGTACAGTTATTTATGGGAAACCATAATAATGTTAGTACTAAGGATACTGGATTATATATCACAGTCAATGTTGATAAGTTATTACTATCACAATCTATTAAGAAACATGTAGGTAATGAAATACTGTATGTAACATTACAAGATGGCAAACTATTGTTAACTTGTAAATATATTAGGTTTTACAGTAGTGAACTACTAAATAATTCAGCAATTAAAGATCCTTATGGTCAAGAAGAGTTTGAACAAATTCTACGTTATAAGGTTAAATCTACAAGTGATAAGAGCTCAGTAAGACCATTATATGATATTATAGCAATAAGAATTTTATCTAATTGCCCTCCAATAGACAACGATAATAACTGGGCTAAGACTGAAGGTGGTCAAACAGCTATAAGATTCTTTTCTATGTTCGATGCTAAACGTATGTTATACGGACAAGAATTAAGTAACAAGCAATTAGCAGTCAAACTCAAAGCAATTACAGATTATATTACTAATATTACATTCAAGGGAAATATGTCATATGATGATGTGATCTTTAATCAAATAAAAAACTTGTATCTTGAAAAATGTGATGAGACAACAGAATATCATTTATTATATAAGAATCGTTATATAAGTAACACTGGTAAGCGTATTAGTGACAAAATACATGAGAATATAAAGAAAAATAAGTTATACAAATACATTTGTGCTATTGCTTCTCAGGATAGTAAAAATCCATTATCTAAAAAAACAAATGAATTTCTTCATAATATATTATCTTCTGAAACACCACATCTTGATATTGCACCTCTTATGTCCAATCCTAATGAAAGAGAGGACATTATGGCATCACTTGATCAATCTAAAAATGAAGAACTATGTGCTGTGCTAAAGGAATTATTAGGGTCAACTACCCTTTCATATGATATATTTACTTTGATTCAAAAGGCTAAAGATTATATTATGAAAGATTGTAAACAACATATGAATTTATTATACTGCGAAAAATATTACCAATTAAATGCAGGATATGTTGATAATATTACCATATGTTCTAGTGCTACAAAAAGTCCTAGTATTGTAAATAATACTGATATTAAAAACCCAAGTTACATAGGGCATGCAGTGTAAAAATGCTACTACTACTGTATCATCAGCTTAGGATTAAGTAACATTTCATACTGTAAATAATTGTAGTAATATTATTACACTTTCTCTGAGTAAAATAATTAATATTAAGTGTAATACTTAATAATTGTATACGTAGTATTTTATATAATACAATAGTTAGTAGAAATACAATTTCTACTACATAAACAAATTTATATTAAAATAACACTTTGTATATGTGATAAAAAACATTTATGATGTCATCAATACAATTTTAAATATATTGCACATATATTAAGTAGATAATTCTTAGTTAATATTGTATTACTAAATAAAATTATTACTCAATCTTATTAAGATGTATTTTATACAATAAATGTATACAAATTTTGCTAATTTCAGCTATTCAAAATACACTCAATCATAAATATATATACTACAGTGTAGTTTTAACTGTCTTTAAGCAAAAACTCATAATTTCTTGATAAGTAATACAAACACAATGTATTAAGATTACATATTATTGATCATAAAAACATGTGATTATTTTTGACAGTAACTATAGGTATTAGCATTAATATAGCATTAACATATAATGTCAATATAACATTATTTACTAACACACTATCATCTTATGCTTAACATTATCTTAAAGATAACATAGTAATATTACTAATATTATAGTGTGTTCAATGTAACATGTATTTCTCCTAGAAACACTTCAATCATCTTATTTCCTACATTGATAAAAAAGCTATTAATATATCATAGAAAATTAGTACAGCTTGTATACATTTAAAGACTAATATCCTAAAACTCTTAACCACTATCTTAATTTCCAGATATACAAATCTATGTAAGAACAATTTATATACTTTGTCATATATTTGTACATGCTATTTATAACATAAATCTTCATAGAAAATTAAAATTAAGTAAATAATATAATTCTTAAATATGTGTTTATCATTGTCACACAACATAAAAATTAGTGAATACTACTTCAAATATTACAATTAATCTCATTTTTCTTACTATAATATTAAAAATAACAAACTCACCAGTTGTAAGTATACAAAAAATATATTCTTAATAAGTGTATTTCTATAGTATAATTATTAAGTTTTTTCTTACTTATGGTGTGTTACATATGAATAAAGTATATTCTAAACTATTACTAGGCATATTAGTTGCACTTTGTATTGCAGCGATCGCTGCTTATCTTAAACTACAAACTCAAGGTTATAATTACAGCGCACTAGGTATTGCTCTAATCATAAGTTTATCAGTCCTATGTGTAGGTATTGTTGGCTTAGTAGTACATATAGCTTTTCTTTCACAGGGATTTTCTGTAAAATCTACAAAGGATCAAGACATAGAAGATATACAAGATAAGGTTAGTGTATTTCTTCCTGTATCTGAAGAAAATCTTAATAATATAAATAGTGAATATAACATCACTGATATCACGTGTTCTTTAGTACCTAGCACTAGCAAAATCAACACCTTAAACATTACACAAACTCTAGGAATAACATCTAAGAAAAAATTAGAAGTACCACTGGATACTTCTCAAAATGTAAAAATATTACATGGTTCTCAATACACAGAACTTAATAAATCAGGTTCTGGTATATGCATCGTTACTGATGCTAATAAACGTACTGTTCTACAAGAATTTAATAAGATGACACTCGCTAAAGTACGTTATCCAATTATCAAACAAAACGGATCAATATCTTTAGTATGTAAAGGTATCAAAATATTTCCCCATAAAACACATGCAGTATTATCAAAGGATGATATATCTTTTTTTCAGAGAAATTTTGAAAATATATTGAAATCTCAAATAGACATTGTTGATGACAGAAGCGGAACTCTTCATAATAGAACATTATATGATATAATATTAGAACATATACTTACTGAAAATTCTGTTGACAAACTTATAAATGGAAATTGGAACTATTGCGATCAAGCTAAGTTATTATATGCTTTCTTTAGTATATTTAATTTCAGAGGTACAAATAATAGTAAACTATCTCAACTAGGAACTCAAGTAATTAATTTTGTAAAACAAAATGGTGAATATACTAACGAATATTTTACTAAACAAGCATTTAATTTAGTAGCAAAATACTATATACGTCTTGACAGTCAATTTAGTATGTACAACAGACTATATAATAATCCTTTTATAAGCCCTTCTGGTAGACGTTTAAGTGATACATTACGCAGTAAAATGAAGTTAAATAGCACGTTTAGGTTAATATGTGCTATTGCTATACAAGATACAAAGCTTCCAATAAACAACAATACTAATGAGTTTTTAAGTAATTTATTGAAACAGGAAAATTATGAAAATGCGATAACAAAAGCTTCTAAAATAGTTGGCACTAGTAAAGCGGCAAGGTATTTTAGTCACGTTGCTAAATGTGAAGATTCTGAGTTAAGTAATGTACTAAGTGAATTACTATCAGGCTATAGTAGCTTTTCCAGCGCACAGTTAATCAGTGCTGCAAGAAGTTATATTGTGAACTTCTGTAAAGAACATGCGCTGATATATTTTGACATATACAGAACCATAGATATGGGAAATATTGATAAAATAATATTACACAATCCTAATCAAGAAATAGACAACGTATTGTCTGACCCTAACTTGGTATCACAAAATGCAGAGACTAAGTCAAAAATGCACAATCAGTAACTGTAAATTAAAAGTATGTATAATTATGCTAATAATAAAATTTCTTATAGAAGATATTTAAAATACGCTAAAGGGCTTTTTTAGTAATATGTTAAACTTGAAAGTAGGAATTAAATAATATTCTACCAATAGATAGTATGTATACCTAGAAAATGCTAGAGCATATAATAAATGTACCACAGTACTAGTAAAGTATTAATCTTATTGTTTTCTAGTTATTACATATTTTTAAAAGTTCATTATTTTAAAAACAATATACATGATACTGTAGTTTTTTACAGTATCATGTATAATTTAATACAAATATATTGGTTTAAGTAAACAGCTAAATGAAGAAATTGTAGGTAACTTGATATTTTTTAGTACATCACATGTAAGTTTACTATTTATAGTAGATTAAATATTTTTTATACACAATTTCAAGATGGATACAGCTAATTATCAGCATATTATTTTGTTGTTAACATCTTTAATAAGTTCTTAGAATTGAAGAATTACAAGTCCTATCATTTTTTATAAGCAAAGGTAGATGTTATAGTATTTCATTTATATATACTAACTAGCATTGTATTTTCTATAAGTGAGATGTCAGTAAAATAAACTGAAAAACAATAACTATTTTTGAAATATTACTTTCAGTAATATCATCTCGAGTAAACTTTTCATCATTATTAATATTTAACAAGATATTATCAACAGTAATTACAAAATTAAATTCCTTAATTATGTAATGACAAATCGAATTTTGACCATACTTGATAATAATTAGGATCATTTACAACATCAAATTAGCATTCATTATAAATTCATTCCCTTTTAATATCTACAAAATGGATCTTTTATATTCTTTTTTTTTTACATAAATAAACACAAATTTTTATTAGAAATTAACAAAAAAGTAGACAAAATGTTACAAACATAAATTTTAGCATAATTATTATTTTGATAAATAAACAAAAAAATTACAAAAACTAGCGTATAGTGTATCACTTTTTTATAGTTGCTTAATTGATAAAGTAAACTACCTGTAATACATTAATTCTTATAGTTGTATTTATTATATTTTTCATATTATAATCCTTTATATTTTTTTTAGGGTTTTATGAATAAATTGCGATCTTATTGGCTGTTATGCATATTATGCATATTTTTTATCGCAATTATAGTTACCTTTTTTAGCTTAATGGAGAAGTTTAACTCTAATCTAAGTATAGGTATTATTAATACGGTATTGTTTCTAGTATTTTTAAGTATTATCGCTACTTTAGCACATACGATTATGTTGCACAGAGGGTTACCTATAGAACATATAGAGAAATCAACTGATAATATACAGCAACAAATGGGTATATTTTTACCTATATCATCTGAAGAATTGAGTAAAATAGATCACAAATACAATATTACAGATCTTACATGCAATTCTATGTCAGGTATACAAGATAATATTTTAGCGATAAAACAAAACAGAGGTATGTTGTCTTCTAAGAATTTAAAAATACAATTAGACACTACTATAAAGTCTGAGTTGTTATATAATATTAAAAATGCTGCTGATATAAATACTCCAGGCATATGTATTGTCACGAAAAGCAATACACAAGATGTTAAGAAAATTATTCAAGGATGTACAGATTTTACAATATTATACCCAATATTAAAAAATAACAATCTGTCATTAGCTTGTAAATACATAGAGTTTTGTGATGATGTAAGTAAGTATTGTTTCACAAAAAAAGATTTTCAAGAAATTCTAAAGAAAAAAGTTATTGATCATCAAGATCCTAATAAAACAATATATCAAGTTATCGCAGAGTATTTTTTATCTATGTGCCCAATGGAAAAATTTTACAGTAATGAAGACCATTGGTATTCTTCAGAGATCGGTAAAATGGCATTAAGTTTTTTTAATATTTTTGGTACTAAAGATATATTAGGGGAAAATGGTTTATGTTCACATCTAAAAGATGAAACTTTAGAATGCAAAGCTTTATGTATTGAAAGCTATATCTTATATAATGTTACACCTCAACACGATCCTGTAAGTGAGAGAAAAGTATTATCGATGATACAGAATATATATTTTCAACGTTCTTGTGATATAAATAGTTATGATAATTTGTACGAAAATCGTTATGTGAATAGACGTGGTGAAAATATTGCTGATCTTATACGCCACAGAATTAAGCATAATAGATTATACAAGTATATTTGTGCAATTGCTAGTTATAGTAGTCTTGATTCCAATGGTGATTTCCATAATCCAACAGATATGTTTATTGATGAGTTATTACATTTAGAAAATTGTGCAGATGCTTACAATATGGTTCACTATATATTAATCGATGATCCAACAATTATTAGAAACAGAGAATACTATACAAACCCAGAAATTAATGACATACTACAAGAATTATTGGGGGATAATCAATTCTACTCTGATTCTAGTTTAATATCTGCAGCAAAAAACTATATCATGGAACAGTGTAGACCTCATATAAAATTATATTGTGAGAGAGAATATCTAATAGATATAGGAAATGTTGAGAAAGTTATTATTTCTCCTACTGTTAGAACTAATATCAAAAACCTAAGTAATGTTGAATCTCACAACAATAGTCAATACTCTTTTCAAAAACAATAAAAAAAACTTATTATGTTTTTTTATAACATAACGATTATGTTACATATTGATGTTTCTTGTAGTTTTAATACATTAAAAAAAATTATTAATAATCAACGATAGATTTTATAATGTTACTGTAATTACAGTAGTATATTATCAATACAATATACTCTTGATTCAAAGTAAATTGCTGAATATATATATTGGTACATAAGTTTTAGATATTACAAAACTATAAATAATAACCACTACAAACCAAATAAAGGTAGATACTGTATTTTCTCATCTTTTAGTATTACCTACAGACAAATACAACCTTTATATCAAAGTTATGAGAAAAAAACAATATTAGTAGAATTTTTTATAATTTTTATTAAAAGCAATAGTAGATTTATAGTGAGTTTCTTATTATAAATTATGTATTATTTATACAGATGTACAAAAATACAAATATAAGAAAAAAATCTTACAATATATTATATTTCACATATCTAGTAACAGATATAATATTATTATAAATCAAGAATATAAACATTATTATGGTTTACTTTTTATTACGAAATATAACGGAACAGATACCACTAACCACTTTACATATTGTGACTATATTCAGACTAAACCATAAATTATAAAATGCTATTATAATTTTTTTTTTTTGATAATCCTATTGGTATAGAAATAGCTGGCAATCCAGCTAGACTTGCTGGAACAGTAAATACGTCATTTAAATACATAGTTAATGTATCTAATTGTTCATCCATTGCAATGCTTCTTTAGGAGCAGTAGGGGTAAGAATGTAATCAACACTCTTAAAGGATTCGACAAAGTCATTTGTTACTAAACGTCTAATACATTGCGCTTTGTTATAATATGCATCGTAATATCCAGATGACAATGCGTATGCTCCTATTAATATTCTTCTTTTTACTTCTGTTCCAAGATTATTTCCTCTATTTTACAACACAACATAACCTTCAATAGATTATAGAAATTATATATTAATAGTACTTCGCAATATACAGAAAATTATTTAGTTGCTTCCTTTATTTTAATAAAATATTATAGCATTCTAAAACAACGCATTAATATACAATAAAATCAATATCAATGATAAAAAATTTAAGAATTGTAAACAATTTATTGATATATACCATCTAGTTAAAGTGAGAAATCAATGGTATAACAACTCACTTAATTAATAAAACATATATAATGTGTTATATAATAAATAACTTAATAGTATTAAGATCTTAGAACTTACATATTAGTTAAAATAAAGCAATATCAATATTAAAAATGTATAAAACTGATTGAAACATAACACATATAAGTTGAGAAATCATATACCTTCCTGAAGGTACATATAAATGGATACTACATAACTATATAGAAACTAAAAATGGTACAATTGTTCTTACTAGTACTAAAATACACGTAGCACGTACATTATTGATTATGTTTTTCTCATTTATTTCAGGTTATATGTACTTAATTTGCAAATTTTTGTTAAATGTATAGAATTCAATAAAGCTGACTTACTAGATCATTCAGTAAATGATAACTATGAACTTATTAACCTAAGGCTTAAATAAGCAATATTGTAATATTTATTTAATATTAATACATATGATAAATCAATTATACCACAAAACTTCGCAAAAAATATGTGTCATTCATAATAAACAACATTAGTATATAGTGTAAGTTTCTATTAAAAAGAATACTATTCAAGATAACAATTTGTATAATAAATTAAAAGAATCACACAATACTTTATTAATTAAGTATACATTAAATATGTATTACAAAAAGACATTCCACATTTCCAACATATGAAAAACTGCTAAACATTTTTACATAGTACTTTATAACACAAAACAATAAATAAAATTTACAAACTATATTAACACCAACAATATATTCAGTACATTAAAATATACTATTAACACAAACATTACTATTCACAAGTTCAATCTGAGGATCATCTGTTTTTGTTCTATGATGATCATGTACAATCATATCCTTTATTTTCATATCTAAATTTAAATTACTAGTTGCAGAAAATACCATATGCTTTTTACATTCATTCATAAAATATTGTCTTGCAGATTCCATTACAGTTTTAATGTCAGTATCTTCTCTCAGACACAACTCATCTAGTACACATGAAAGAATGAATTCCATTTTAGATTTATCGTACTCCGCTTTTTCGCTCTTATAAGGTTGTTTATTCTCAATACACTCTATATATCTGCAAAAATGATGAATATCATCTTCATATCCTACATGTGTTAATATATTTTTAATAAAATCATTTGTTTTATCATCACCATTACCATTAGTATAATACGAAGCAAGAGCATAAATGTATTTTAACAAATCATCCTTATAAACAGAAGACATTATTAGACTAGCAATATTACTTCCAAAACTATCAACATAATAATTTTTATACAAAAATTCATAATTATTCCTTTCATAGGATTTATTCATATATGTGTGCTTTATTAAGCCAAATACATGCATCTTTGTTTTATCATCTGGTTCTATTTTATGAGTTCTGACATATTTGTTAATATTTTCAATGTGTGATTTTAACATTTGATTTACTTGAGGGGAAAATAAATTTCCATAATTACGGTCATACTCAAACATACTAAAAAAACATGCAGCAACCTTACCATCTTCTGTGTCAGTAAGCCAAGAACCATAATCAGATATTTTAATAGGACACTTATACAAAATATTTAATGCTATCTCATCATAAACAGTCATCTTTTGACTCAACAACCAAGTAGAATAATTACTATCCATAATTTCTGCCATCAAAGCATCATGAAAATCGCTTGCAATATATTCTACATCTTGAGTATTATCTTCAATCTTGGTATAAGAAAGAGATAAAGATAATTTTCCATTAACTAACTCTACTCTGTTTATAGATGGTCTTATGTTTCTTAATAATTTCAATTTATCAGATTCAAGTATAACACATAACCCTGGAACATTACTTATATTATTAATATCCTCTTCACTAAATAGTAATTTTAATCCTTTACTTTTTATTTCCACATCTAGATCAGATGATAACCCTCGATTTTGTGTTACACTTACGACACTTCTAGAGAATTCAGATTCAGGTTTAGATTCAGGTTTAGATTCAGGTTTAGATTCAGGTTTAGATTCAGGTTTAGATTCAGGTTTAGATTCAGGTTTAGGTTCAGGTTTAGGTTCAGGTTTAGGTTCAGGTTTAGATTCAGGTTCAAATTCAAGTTCAAATTCAGACTTAGATTCAGACTTAGATTCAGACTTAGATTCAGACTTAGATTCAGACTTAGATCCAGAGTTATTATATGACAGCTTTATAATATTACTATTAGTATCTAATTTAGATAATTCTTCACGTGAAATCTGTATAAATAGAGGAACTTGTTTATCTAGATTAATCTTTAAACGCTTCCTACTATCCCTCATAGTTATAGCAACACCTTGACTATAGAATGCACAAATTACTAAGGTGCCAATAAAAGCTGCACTCAACCCCACTAAAACAGAAATAAAACTACTACGAACATATAAAGGAATATTATTACCAAATTGCCTATATAACATTATAAAAGTTAAAGCAGTAGCACTTAAAATGACACCTAATGTAATTGGTAAAAATTTTACTCGTAATTTATTCATAATAATAAAAACCTAAAAATTTTATTATAATTTTATCATAACGTATCAATATATGATATTTTAATAATTAATATTAATAATTTATGTAATTAAATAAGAAGTTTTATAACATGTATTTATCTCAATTATAAAACACTTAGTTACTATCAATAACCTATTAGTAATAATATTAATTAATTTTAATAAAAATAAACATATATAGATTAAAGAATTATAGTATTATATTTTATAAATATTTATTAAGATAAATATCTCTTACAAGTAAAAAAAAATAATATTAGTCATATATAATATATATAATTTATTTTAATAGTACATCTAATAAATTTAATAATAGTAAAATAATTAAATGGCATATAATCTCTTAAATTTCCCTATATTAAAAAATAGTAATGCTATTTGACTACAATACCCTACATATCTTAAGTTGATAATTAATACTTTCTCTTTTTATCAACTAACCAAGTATCATGTTAATTTATTTAAAATGCTAGAAATATGTATTAATAAATTCTTTATCAATACAAGATGATAATATTAATTAATATTATATATAACTTATAACTTTATATTAACTGTTAAGTATACGTAAATTGTTCAATAAATTATAGTCCTATCACATAATTACAAATAACGCATAAAATCTTAAAGAGATATAATAACTATACATTCTTAGTCCTATTAAAAATCTTTTTATAATCTAACACATGTAAAAACACATACATAACATGTATTAAAAAAAGAAAGATAAATATCAGATTACATTAAAATATAAGTGATTAAATTTTTTTATATAACACTAAAGTAAGTGGTTTTAGAAGTTAAAAAACATAACTAGAAAAATTAATATGACAACATATTAAGCATATTATCACCACAATACCTTATTATAGCAAGTTAAATTAAAGCAACTCTTGCACAATCTAAATATAAACTTTTTAGCAAATAACATGACAATTTTTACTAAATAATCAATATACTATATGTCCAACACTAGAAATATCTTTACCATTACTATAGCTAAACATTATTAAAAATAACTTTCAATATTAAAAAAGTTTGAGAGTTACCATTACCTTTCTTAACTTGAATTCATGCTATATTAGTTAAGCTTTGTTTTATATCATACTTATATCACTAGAATACCATTATTAGCTATACCTTTTAATTCTAAAGAATCATCATGCTCATAGTAATATATTCCAATTATATATTTAACTATAATAATAAATAGTGAGAAATATATGGTGCTTTATTAAGCATTAATCCAATCTGTTCTTATTACATTAATACATTCATATGTCTTCTTTCACATAACTTAACATTATATAACAAACCTGGACTACAAGATTGGCCTGCTTCTTCATCACTTTTTTCACCCTCTTCTAAATTTATAAGATTCGGATCATTATCACCTGTTGGGCTAACAGCTGTAGTTACAGACAAAAAAGGAATAGAATTGTTTTTAATTTCAGGCCTTACACAACTCTTATCATCATCTCTAGAATCATCACTAGATTTTTTTCCATCACCTAAAAGCTGATTCTGATCAATAGCATTTCCATCAGACTCTTCATTATAACGTACATCAGTAACATTTTCACTAAACATTGGCTCAAGTAATCCTTCTAGAAAATCATCTTGAGAAGCATCATCTTGACTAGGAACTGTAGGCAATCCACCACCTTTAGAAGTATCATTTTGAACAGGAGCTGTAGGTAATCCATCTTTAGAAGCATCATTTTGAACAGGAGCTGTAGATAATCTATCTTGAAAAGCATGATCTTGACTAGGAGCTACTCTATGTAATCCATCTTGAGAAGCATGATCTTGACTAGGAGCTACTCTAGGCAATCCATCTTGAGAAGCATGATCTTGACTAGGAGCTACTCTATGTAATCCATCTTGAGAAGCATGATCTTGACTAGGAGCTACTCTATGTAATCCATCTTGAGAAGCATGATCTTGACTAGGAGCTACTCTATGTAATCCATCTTGAGAAGCATGATCTTGACTAGGAGCTACTCTAGGCAATCCATCCTGAGAAGCATGATCTTGACTAGGAGCTACTCTAGGTAATTCACCTTCAGAAGCATTATTTTGACCAGAAGTTGATGCAGGAGATTCATCTTTACCAAGACAATTCTCTTCAGGATCAACAGCTTTACAAACCTCAGCAATATCTGATGTATCTATATCACCATCTGCAACATGTGAGTCACTTTCACTCAATGAATCAAGTATTCCTAACGTAATGCCATTTGTACACATACACTGAAATAACACCGCTGCAATACCAGTAATCAATATTACACTTATAACAATAGACAATATTTCAGCTTCATTGTCTTTTATTATACCTATACTTTTAAGCACTTGTACTATTATTAAAGAAGACACTACTGCGACGATACACGCAACCTTAATACCATTATTCCTAGAAACTATCATATAAAAAACCTATATTTCATATAATAAAAATTATAACTAATTTGTATTATATCATATATTTTATTAAAAAATAAAAATTTATTAATAAAATATATGATAAAAACTTATTAAATACTAATTTTAAGAGTTGATTATTAGGAATTTTTCATATGTTAAATAGTAAAGATATAGTTTTTAATATACTAAAATCTGCACTATCTAATAAAAAACTAGAATACAATTTTTTTTATTAACACCATAAGTTTTCATGGTAATGAAATTTTTCTTTTATATATAATAGGCATTATTATATATTTACATAAGCTATATTACATAAATATTACTTTTTTAAATTTTAAATTATTATATTTAATATTTTTAATAATTTGTAAAATTAGTATACTTTCGTTGATTAAAGAAATATGAATTATTTACGTTGTATACAAGATTTCTTTATATCTAGTTCTGCAGATTCTATCATACTATTAGCTGCTAGCTTTCCATCTGGATTACCAAAATTATGAGATGTCGTTTCAATAGATCCATAATTTTTCTCAGTACCTTTACGCGCAAATTTTTCTTCATGACTATAACCCACTGTTTGAGGTGATTCTGAAGTAACAATATTATCATCACTTAATTCATAATCAACATCGACAGATTTACTTTGAGTTTCTTTACGAAACAAAAAATTCATCAATTTGGGAAAAAATTGATTATTCTTCTCTTTTTCTCTTCTAGGAACATATTTATATTCATCATCTTCTCCCCTAGAATAAAGAATAGCAAGTTTTTTATCATAATTTATATCTTGATAATTACTGTATAGTGCTACAAAACCAGCTACTAAAAGGATTGTAAATATAGCTACAAACATTGTTAAACGGTTTGCAGGCATACTGTCCTCTACAGATGACATCACTAGTCCTACTGTTGCACAAATTATTACCAATACAGAACTACAACCAATAGCCTTTCTATGATTCTTTATCATAATACTAACCTTAATTATAATAAAATTAAAATTTTATAATACTAATTATATTAATATTAATTTTTTAAATTTAATAATTTATTAAAACTTACTATATAAATATTTATAGTAAATTTATTATTAGTATCATATATTAATATATTAAATATTTTATTAAAAACCACAACTTTAACTTAAGTCAACAGATTACATACATGTATAATTACACTAAGTACTAATAATTAAATTTTGTTCGATACATTATAAGTTATACATAATAAATGTTAAATAGTACTATTGTTAAACAATTGACATGATACTTAAAATAGTTTTTCTAACAAATAATTTATATTTAAGGATATATTATTTACTAATTAATATAATTATTATATCTATAATAATCTATACTTTAGATATCACATGTATAATAAATTATACAAATATCATTTTATTACATTATAAAGTAAATATTTACAGAATATACATTTAACAAATAATAAAATATTGATATTAGTAATTTCTGTAAACTTTACTTTTATAAACTTATAATATTAAAATATTATTATTTAGTTATAACATTGATAATAATAAACATTATGCATATCTTCCTTGACTTTTTTTACTTGCCCTTGACATTTGTAATCTACCAACATTACTATTAAACATTTGCTCATCTAACTCAATAGATGGACTTTCAGGTTCTTTTAGCTTATTTTTAACGTCAGGTTCATCTGCTTTATCATGAGATTTCTTAGAATCCTTAGAAATTTTGTCAGATTCTCTCATTTGCACTTCAGAAGTATATGTATTATAAGTACCATCACTTTGAACATGTAATATTTTCCTTTGTTTGCGCATCAGTATTGAAGCTGCATCCGCTAAGCTCTTAATACTCTTTTCTTCCTGTACTGTCTTAGTTGCACTAACTGGAGTAGATATAATATTCTTAACTTGTTGTTGATCAGTCGTGTGATCAGATAATTTTTGACCATCAGATGTTTGCTGAACAATACCAGATATAGAAGCATCAGCAACGTCATTATGTCCATCATTAGATTCAGCAGATAATTTTTTATCTTTAGATATCGGAATACCAACAATTTGTTGTTTTACAGTCTGTTCACTAGATAATTTTTGATCTTCATGTGTTGCATTAAGACCAGATGTAGAAATATTAACAGAATTATTATCTCCATCTATATTAGATTCAGTAGATAATTTTTCATCTTTAGATACTGGAATATCAGCAGTTTGTCCTCTAGCAACCTGCTCACCAAGTAATTCTTGATCTTTAGAAGCTGGTTCAGGAATAGACCCCTTAAAAGTACTAACAATATCATCATCTTTGCCCATATCAGGTTTGTCAACATCACTAGTTTTTTGAGATTCTTCACTTTTATCTTCACCTTTATCTTCACTTTTATCAGATAACTTGTCCTTTTGAGACGTATCAATTACATCCAACGGTATGTCTTCTAGTTTAGCTTGTTTAGCCTCAGTTAAAGTAGTATATAACTTATTTATTTTATGCTTATTATAGAATGTAAGGACCACAGATACCAAAATAGAAGCTATAACTGAACATACAGCAGTTGCACAAATTATTCCAATTCTAGCTCCAATAGGTAAGTCTTGTGAACAACTTAACCCAATTCCTATAGCCTTACCTATAATTATTGTAACACATGTACCTATAGTACTTAGTTTGTAATTCTTTAGCTGCATAAACTTACCTTAAGGAAATTATGATAAATTAAATAGAATTTTGTTTTTTTTGATTGAAATTTTTAAGTATTTTTATAAATATTAAAATTTAAATTAAATACATACTAATATGTATTGAATAATTAATTTATATCATTTAATAATTAAAATTTAATTTATTTGATTATGATTTTTCTTAACAATTGTCAGTTATAACAAACTATAGATAATTAAAATTTAATATTACTTAAAATAATATCTTCATAACTTTAGTATTATACTAAAACTTAAATAACCTTTTATTTAGCATACAATATTTTAATGTTAATTAAAATTACTTTGAATATAAAAAATATTATAAAAAACAACTTAATCTAGTACAGAATAACACAAACGTTTATAACATATAGCTATATTTACATACTAATTATCAATAGATTGCTTAAACATAATATCTACATACCATATATGAGATACACGTTAAATAAGCATTTTTATCAAAAAAATTATTATTGCTCAAATATAGAACAGAAAAATAATACGTAATAATTAATCTATAATCTTTAAAGCCTGAATAAACGCATTATGTGGTACATTAACATTACCTATGGCTCGTAACCTTTTTTTTCCTTTTTTTTGCTTTTCTAATAATTTCATTCTTCTAGTAACATCACCACCATATAACTTTGCTGTAACGTCTTTACGATATGGTGATATAGTCTCACGCGCGATTATCTTACTTCCTACCGCTGCCTGTATTGCTATCTTATACTGTTGTCTTGGTATTAAATCTTTTAATCTCAAACATATTTCTCGACCTCGTTGTTCAACTTTACTTTTATGAACAATACATGCAAGAGCATCAACTGGCTCAGAATTTATTAAAATAGTTAATTTAGCAATCTCACTATCCATATATCCATCCATTTCCCAATCTAAACTTGCATAACCCTTAGAAATAGATTTTATTCTATCATAAAAGTCAAAAACAACTTCTGATAATGGTAACCTATATTTTAATAATGCAGTATTACCAGAATATGATAGATCTACTTTTTCCCCTCTCTTATTGTTACATAACGACATTACAACACCTAAATATTGATCTGGCACCATAATAGTAGCACAAATCCAAGGTTCTTTTATACTAGCTATATCTTGTACATCACCAAAATCATGAGGATTATGAACCTCACGAAGAATCCCATTCTTAGATATAATTTGATATACAACACCAGGTGCTGTAGCAGTCAAGTCCAAATTAAATTCCCTTTCCAATCTTTCTTGTATAACTTCTAAATGCAACATTCCTAAAAATCCACACCGAAATCCATATCCAAGTGCATTTGATACTTCAATATCAAAAGTAAAACTTGCATCATTAAGTTGTAATTTCTTTAAAGCCTCACGCAATCTTTCAAAATCTCCGGCTTCATTAGGAAAAATACTACAAAAAACTACAGGATGAATCGTCCTAAACCCCGGCATTGGATTATCACATCTTCTCTGCTCTTCAGTAATTGTATCACCTATCTTACAATCCGATAATTCTTTAATAGATGCAGTAATAAATCCAATTTCACCTACTGAAAGTTGATCTACAATCTTTTTATGTGGAGTAAAAATTCCAATATTATCAACTTGATATACAGCATTACTAGACATCATAACAATCTTCATACCTTTTTTTATTACACCATCCACCACACGTAACAAAATTACTATTCCAAGATAGGTATCATACCAAGTATCTACCAAAATAGCCTTCAAGGGGTTATCAAAATTTCCAGATGGAGCTGGTAACCTAGATACTATAGCCTCTAATACATCTTTTATACCTATACCTGATTTTGCTGATACAAGTAGTGACTCACTTGCATCTATTCCTATGATTTCTTCTATTTGAGACTTTACCTTATCTGGATCTGAAGATGCTAAATCTATTTTATTTAATACTGGAATTATCTCATGATTACTATCTATAGCCTTATATACATTTGCTAAAGTTTGAGCTTCAACTCCCTGAGTACTATCTACAACAAGCAAAGAACCTTCGCATGCTGCTAAACTTCTACTAACCTCATATGAAAAATCTACATGCCCTGGAGTATCCATCAAATTCAAATAATAAACCTTACCATCTTTAGCCGTATACATTAACCTCACAGTTTGTGCTTTTATAGTAATACCCCGCTCTCGCTCAATATCCATAGAATCTAAAACTTGGTCTTTCATTTCCCGTTTTTCTAGACCATTACACTCTTCAATTAGACGGTCAGCTAATGTAGATTTCCCGTGATCAATATGAGCTATTATAGCAAAATTTCTTATATTAATTTTATCCATATAAACTAATCCTCATACCATTACTATAGTTCTATGCCTTATCTCCCTTTAGAGTAATAATCTCAAAAGTAGCAGGAATACTAACTCCATCTACTGAAAAATACTTTTTATAATATTCAAAAATTTTCTTAATAGCAGATTTAGTTAATTGACGTCTATTTCTAACATATAATACATTACCTTCACCCATTCTCCTCAAATCTCTAAATAAATTATATATGTCATTATACTGTGTTTGAATAATATTAACATCTATCACAATATTAGAATATCCACTTTTCTGTAATAAAGAAATAATATATTGTACATTAACAAATGGCATAATTCTAGGTGCAATACCTATATCCATTTCAGCTCTAATAATTGAATGTTTGAGTTCATAAAGAGTCTTACTACCAAATAATGAAGCAAGAAAAATGCCTCCCTTCTTTATTAAATTGTATATGCTTAACAAGTTATAAAACAAATTATTAACGTTATGTAAACATAGATGATTCACAACAATATCAAATACTTTATGACAAAACGGTAATTGTTCATCATCAGCTACTACTCTATAACCATCATGAACTCTACACAATACATAGTATGATACATCACACTGAACTACTTGGTCTTTACAAAAAATCAATTTTCTTTGTAGTAAATTCTCAACAAGATAATCAGTTCTGCACCCTATACTTAAAATTAAACCGTTACTTACTGGAAACAAACTTAACTTATCTAAAATAATATTAGTAGTTTCAGAAAATATAAAAGAATCAGCCTTATTATAAAAAGATGCCTTATATCTATATAACCTCACAAGGTTACGATCAAAAATAAGCATAACAAGATTACTGTTGTAGCAAAAAACTACTAAAAGAACCTAGGTTTTCTAGGAACTTCATTACCATTTCTGTTATCATTAAAAGAACGGTTACCATTACCAAAACCGTTGTTATGTAGATCATCCCTATGATAACTAGATCCACCACTACTACGACGAGACCTACCACTACCACGTCTTTTTTTCTCACTTCCATGTCTATTATTAACACTACCTGACGATAAAAATGAATCATCAGAATCAGAATTAGTTTTTCTTATATTATAAAGCTCTCCATCTATAGGTTCACCAGTTTCTTGATCTACCCTACGCATAGAAAGTTGAACGTATTCACGATCTATTCCAATAACTAAAACCTTGACTTTATCATTTACAGAAATGACACTACCTACTGCATTAATATGTTCATTTTTTATTTCACTAATATGAATTAAACCTCGTTTACCTCCCAAAAAGCTAACAAAAGCTCCAAACTTTACAATCTCAATGACAGTACCATCAAAAACCTTTCCTATTTCTGGTTCAGATACAATATCCATAATCATATTTTTAGCATATTCTACTGCATCATTATTAATTGCATATATCATCACAGTGCCATCCTGCATGATCTCAACCCTTGCACCTGTTTTTTCACAAATCTCACGGATATTTTTTCCACCACTACCTATAACATTTCGGATTTTATCCTTGTTTATAAAAATAGACTCTATTCTAGGAGCATGGTTCTTTATACACTCTCTAGACTCTTGTATAACTAAATTCATTTTATCTAAAATATGCATTCTACCATCTTTAGCTTGAAGTAATGATTTCTCAATCACTTCAATGCTTATACCAGAAATTTTCATATCCATCTGCAACGCAGTAATACCTGATGAAGTACCAGCAACTTTAAAATCCATATCACCAAGATGATCTTCATCACCCAATATATCTGAAAGAATGATAAATTTCTCACCTTCTTTAATAAGACCCATTGCAATACCAGCAACAGGTGCCTTAATAGGTACCCCTGTATCCATAAGAGCTAAAGAAGCTCCACAGACAGTAGCCATTGAAGATGAACCATCAGATTCTGTTATCTCAGAAACTACCCTAATAGTATATGGAAAGTCTGACTTCTCAGGCAATACATAGCGAATAGCCTTCCATGCAAGCTTACCATGACCTATTTCCCTTCTCCCAGGAGCACGTAACGCTGCTGACTCACCAACTGCATATGGAGGGAAATTATAATGCAATAAAAAATTCTCTCTCCTATCGCCATCTAAATCATCAACTATTTGTTCATCTTGTGGAGTACCTAATGCAGTAACAACAAGTGCTTGCGTATTACCTCTAGTAAATAATGCAGAACCATGTGTTTTAGGTAAAACATCTATTTCAATTTCGATATCACGTATTCCATTAAAAGCACGTCCATCTATTCTAGAAGAAGTTTCAATAATTTTAGAACGTACTAAAGACCTTTCAAAACTTTTTAATGCACTAATAATATCTTGACTACTATATTGACATTGTAAGTTACCATTAGGTTGCTCATACTTTGCCAACATATCAGACAACACTTGGTCACGTAATTTTTCTAATTCTAATACCCGCTCTTTTTTTACAATATTAGAATATGCTATACTAAAACTCTCTGTATAAGAGGAAGCTATATCATCAACAAGTGAAGTAATATCATGTGGTATAAAGCCAAAAGGTAATATTCCACTTTCTTCTCTAAATTCTTCAATTAATTTTATCACTTCTTGGCAATTTTGATGCCCAAAAGAAATTGCACCTAACATTTGAGATTCAGAAAGTTCAGACGCTTCAGACTCAACCATCAACACAGAATCTTTATTACCTGATAAAAACAAATCTAAAGAGCTAGACAACATCTCATCAGCTGATGCATTCAACAAATACTTATCTTCTGACAATAAGTATCCTACCCTTGCTCCTACCACCATTCCATTAAAAGGAACACCAGATATAGCTAGAGCAGCTGTTGCACCAATTAACGCAGTCACTTCAGGAGGAGTAACTGTATCATATGATAATAAATTACATACTATACTAACTTCATCATAAAAACCTGAAGGAAATAAAGGCCTAATACTTCTATCAATTAAACGAGAAATTAAAGTTTCTCTATCAGATGGTTTACCTTCTCTTTTTAAAAAACCACCAGGAATCTTACCTACAGCATAACTTTTTGCAACAAACTGTACAGTTAATGGTAAAAAATCTACAGGCTCTTTAGCCTTACCTGCTACCACTGTTGACAATACTGTAGTTCCACCATAAGTTACCACTACAGCACCATTAGCTTGTCTTGCTATTTTACCACTTTCTAAAACTAAGGTCTTTCCTCCCCACTCTGTAGACTTCCTTATCAAATTAAACATACTATTACTTCCTACTTTACCTTATAAATCAATCAGTGAAAAACGTCTCTGATACCTAGTTGTTTAACTAAAGCTAGATATCTATCATTACCATATTTTCTTCTAATGTATTGTAATTCATTACGTCTCCTGCAAACCAATACCATTAAACCACGTCTACAGTGAAAATCCTTTTTATGAATCTTTAGATGTTCAGTTAAATTACGTATTCTTTCAGATAAAATTGCACATTGTACAAAAGAAGATCCAGTATCACCCTTCTTAAGGCAATACTCACTTATTAATTCAGATTTTCTCTCGGGTGTAACTGACATAATTAAAATACCAAATTTCTAAACATTAAAAACACGTACTGGCTTTATAACATTATTAGCTATACTACAAATTGCCACTGGCACACTATGTGTGCTGACATAACACATATCACAATTCTTAACCATATACAAGTTATTTAACTGAATATTTTGGCCATTTTTGATTTTTGATATTTCAACACTACAGAATACATCATCAAGATGCTTGATATCCTGTAATACATACCATAATGGTAGTAAATATTTATGAGTATCACCATTATTATGTAATATCTTTAACTTGTCTAATGTAATAGCATTTTTTTGTTTAAAATAACCTACCCGTACTCTACGCAATTTTGCTACATATCCAAAACAACCTAAACGTATTCCAAGATCTCTTGCTATAGAACGAACATATACACCTTTCTTACATAGCAAGTAAAAATCTGCAGTATTATTTTCTCGGCTAAATGATAATAGTTTTAAACGTACTACATTAACATATCTTGAACTTAATTCAAATTCCTGACCATTTCTAGCTAATTTAAATGCCCTAACTCCATCTACATGTATTGCAGAAAAATTAGGTGGCACCTGCTCTATCATCCCAATAAAATTTGGAATAATTTTATTTATCTCTTCAAAGTGTGGAACTATATTACTTTTTTTTATAATTTCTCCACTTGCATCATCAGTAGTCCTTTGTTCACCCCACTGCACAGTAAATATGTAAGATTTCTGCACATCAACAGCATATGGCATAAGCTTTGTAGCTTCACCAATAGCAATAGGTAATATTCCAGACGCTAAAGGATCTAATGTACCTGCATAACCAACTTTTTTAACATTCAAAATCTTCTTAACACGACTCACAACAGAAGCTGAACTTATACCGCATGGTTTATCTATATTTATCCAACCATACATAATACTATCTTCTAAATAATTAAATAGATTCTCTAAAACTAGAAAATATTAACAATGTTGATTATACTAATCAAGATCTAAGTTAAATACTCAATAGAATAATTTAAAGAATATCACAAAAATATTTGCTCATTAAATATCTAATATATTACATGAATATCAAAGTAATAAATTAAAATTCTAATATGAGGCTTTATTAACTATATAAGTTCTAGTATATTATCAATTGTTCAATAAATAATAACTTCATAAGTAAAATATTAACGTAACCTACTTAAAAATACTTTCACAATATTCTCACTCACAATCTTATATATTTATAAATAAATTTACAAGGTACACAAAATATCTAAATTACATTAGATGATTTACTTATACTACTGATATATTACTGAAATTTTCAATATCATGTAAATTTTAGAATACTGTATTTTATCACTATATACATTAATTTAAATTCATATACACACTTAAATAAGTAAATATAATCTAAAAATTTATTACTATCACATACTATCAATTGATATTAACTTACATAATATATCAAACTTCCTTATAACCTTAAAAACTACCTGTCATAATATAATTAAAGTATGATAATTAAGAAGATACATAGTAAATCAATACCAACATCTTATCAACTAAAGCTTATCTAGTAACATATGTATGTGATATTAAAAAAAATAATATTTCTTTCATTCTTAAGCATAAACTCATATTAAGAGTATCATTACCTAAATATTACAAATAATTTTATTTATCATCATGAAAGAGTAGAATATTAGATTCAATAAATACAAAATACCTCTTAAATAGTGTAAAACATTATTTTACACACATACAAAAAATTTCATTAATTTATAAAATCCCTATCCACTAAAATAACTACTAACAAATATATTACATATACACATCTATACAACATAGTCATTAGAATATCATAACTATATACTTTTCATAATATAATTTTAACAAGACTATACTGTCCAGTATAAAAAAATTATCAGTAATATCATTTTTTTATATAATTAACATAATATAACAAATGACAATAAAAATAGATAAGTTATTCTAATTACATAACTTCCTATATTCTCTGTACTATGACTAATAAAATAATATATACTTATATTAACATTACAAATTTCTTTTTAAGAAATAATCCAAACTATTAAATTAACCTAAGCATTTATAATTACTACAAATATCAAAACAATTAAATTAAAAGTTTCAGATTGATTCAATCAAAAAATATCACTATATTACTGTAGTTATATTTTTATATCTTAAAATTCATTTACGTATACAAAATTGAGTTATAAGCTATAGCATTTGCACCCTTAGCTCAGCTGGATAGAGTTTTTGACTACGGATCAAAAGGTCGGGCGTTCGAATCGCTCAGGGTGCACTTTTTTGTACTTCAACACATCTTATTCAGTTAATGCATTTATAATATTAATTAATAATACCTATTATATGAACTCACTGAATATCATAACCTAGAAATACACTCACTACTTGTTACAATAATAAACATATTTTGACATTCATATACTTCAATCTAAATAACAAGTACTATAAAGCACATGAGATGAAACTTTTTACGAGTAATTTAAAATATATAACATCCAATAGTCATAAGATAAAAACTAATGATCAATTCACTCTTCATTAGATATCAACATATAATGAGTTATATATTGATACTGACATACTATACCGAGTTAAATAAGTAAGTATTGCAAATATATCAATTAAGTAAACAATGTTTACTTAACATATCATGCTAAACTTATTAATTAATTACAAAATAAGTCTCATGTTTTCCCATTGACATATCACAATAAAAATACAGGTACAGATAGAAACCTAAACTGTAGGTTATACATAAATATCTATATAATGAATATGTAATACTTAAACCAAAAATGCATTTTCAAATTGTTCAAATATAAATTTATAGTAAAATCATTATAAGATAAACAATATATAATCAATATACTATTTATTATAGTAAAACTTTAAAAAGTAGCATAAATCCATTCATTATCTCAAATCTTTTTAAAATATCATCAGTAAATATACCTCAATCAATATAACCACTGATAAGATATTAAATAGGACATATTAAAACTTAGACAAAATTTAAATAATAATTTATTCCTTTAAGAAATAAAATTATCAGTACTATTATTTCCTTACATATTTATCTGTGGTACTATGAAAAATTAAACAAAATAACAAAAATTATGTCTATCATGACAATTAATACATCAGGTCCTATATGTTCAGTTGCTATTCTTAATAAAAAGAACACCATCTATTATGAAGAAAATACTTCACATAACCAACATTCTGAATCTTTATTTAGAATAATTCACTCACTACTAGAGCAATCTCACCAGTCATATGATACAATAACAAATCTTGCAGTAGTAGTAGGACCTGGCAGCTTCACTGGAGTAAGAGTTGGGATATCTGCTGCACAAGGAATACACCTAGCATCAAAAGTAACTCTGCATGGTATAAGTACTTTAGAAATACAAGCATACTTAACATTAAATTCAGGAAAAATTAAAGACAAGGAAATATTATCAGTAATTGAAGTTTCCCAAAAACATATATATTCTCAAAAATTTAATCATAAATTAGTTGCATTAACTAAAATACAAATTTTCGATAAAAATAATTACTCTACCTATTTACCTAATATAATACCCATAACATCAGATAATTTAAATGCAAAAACTGCAGCTCTTCTTTATAAATACAAGTTAGAGAATAATCTGCCAATATTAAACCCTACACCCATATATTTTAATACAATATAATTAAGCATTGTAATATAAATCGTATGTATTTCCTCCCTTAGTTATAGATATATCACTTTCTATATATAATTATATACTTCATGAGTTATATATGACATACTTAATTACAATGTAAGTTATTAACTAATATAAAAAATGACTCTACACTATAATCCACATTGAACAACTTGCTATTTCATAAACACTTTCAATCTAATATTATAAATATTTAAAAAAATTCATATTCTATTAAAAAAATATTGTTAAAGTAAAATATTGTATATAGCTATAATGAAAAGATTTGCATGAGCGTTTTTGTTTGGTATATTAAGCATGTTTTATACTTACATGTACATATATCATGAAATCTAAGGCTTTTTTTGCAAAGTTACTTCTTATAGTATTAATATGTTCTCTAATTTCTGTATCAGTAGGAGTGCCATTATTTTCTAATCATTTTAGTAATAAGCAATATGTAGCAAAAATTGGGCAAGAAAAATTATCAATAGAAGACTTTACAACTGCTTATCATGATGAATTAAGATATATACAACAACTCCTAAATCGTCCTTTAACACCCGAACAAATTGTGCAGTTTAATGTGAAATTTTCCGTATTAAACAGGCTTATTGAAAATAAAGTACTTACAAAATTTGCTAATTCATTGAACCTTAAAGTTGGTGAAGAAAGTGTAATAAATTTTATAAAAAGTATAAAATATTTCCAAGATGAGAATGGAAACTTTGATAAAAAGAAGTTCAACGCTGGGTTATCAAATGCAGGATTAACAGAAAGACTATATATCAGTAAATTAGAATCAGCTTTTCCTATTTCCATAATGATGAACTGTTTATTTGGTGGACCACAAAATAATTACTTACAATATTATCCAGATTTAACAAAAAAAATCTTACAGAATCTTCATCAATCTCGTACCGTCGATATCATTGAAATATCACCTGTAATAAACGATATTTCCATTCCTAACATGGAAGAACTTAAAAGTTTATATGAAGAAAAAAAGAAAAACAATAGTCTGGTTTTCCCAGAAAGTCGTGATATAGAGTATGTTACTATTAACTATGAAAACTTTATAACTAAAGCAACAGTCTCACAAGAAGAAATAGATAGTGAAATAAAAGCTGAAGGGCTAGATGATCAAATAGATATATTAAATTTAGTATTTAGTGCTAAATCTGATGCTGAAAATGCATTAAGTGAACTCAACAATGGTAAAACTTTTGACAGTATAGTAACAGACCTTGCACACAGTACTTTAGATAAAATTACATTAAAAAACATTACAAAAAATACTCTTCCTGACGATATAAGAAATCAGGTTTTTTCTTTAAAAGAAGGTGAGATAAGCCCTATACTACATAGTATGTTTGGCTGGCATATAATAAAAGTGACAAGTGTTCATAAAATATCAGAACATGATTTACAAGAATTAAACAAAAAAATAAGCCAAAGTATCAAGAAGAAAAAGGCTACTGATTTATTACTCGCAGAAATTGAAATCATAAATGACAAAATTAATCATGGCACTTCCATTAAAGAAATAGCAAAATTATACAACTTACCAATAAAAACTATCACAACAGACATATCAGGATATAATTTATCAGGTAAAAAAGTAAGTATTTCAGAAGCAAACCCTAATTCAATAATACTTACTGGCTTTTCATCACAGTTAAATCAAACATCTAACTTTATTGACAATGAAGATTACTTTTTTAGTGTAAGAGTCATAAAAATTGATCAAGCAAGAGAAAAAACTTTTGATGAAAGTAAGCAAGAGTTAGTAGATGAATGGCAAAATAATTTCAAGAGCAGAAAGCTATCTAAACTTACACAAGAAATACTAATAAAACTCAAATCAGGTATAGATATACAAAATATTGATGGTGTATTACTAAAGCCTAATCAGGTAGTATATAGAAATAGTGTAGCTTCCATAGATAATCCAGGTCAGAACTATCCTAGTAATCTAGTTAATGAAATCTTTAACTTAAAAAAAGGAGAAATTAGTAAAAACTATTATGATGAGCAAAATCCTTCTGAACAAAAAATGCTCATAGCCGTAGTTAAAGATATAAAAAATCCAGAACAAGTAAGCACTGTAGACTTAAAAGCTACACAAGAAAAGTTAAGTAATAATAATACAGAATCTTTAAAAAATCAGCTTATAACATACTTAACTAATAAATACTCAGTAAAAATCAATAGAAAGCTTATTGAGAATATAGAATAGTTTTTTATAACTCACAAATAATATGATTACATCATGATAATAATGTGAAAATCTAACTCATAAATATTAGTTTATTATATAATGCATTTTTACTAATTAATAGTTCTCATTATTATAATTGGAATTAATCACTAATAAAAAAAGCAACTTTAGCATATTTTTAAGTACATAATACCAGTTTTAATGTTATTTTTATTTCACAATAAATACAAATCCATATCAAACTTTATAATCTTTAAATATGAATATTAGTTAATATATTATAACATCTAAGTTCCTGTATATCTTGCAATTTTATGATAAATGCAAATCTATACAATATAACACAACATCTATACAAAGTAACAATCTCTATTTTTATAACAAATATAAAAAATACTTATTGCAATTCAATTTATACTCTAGCTTTTGAATAATCTTCCTATTTGATTAGAATATAACTAATACACCAAGATTTACTCTCATTTAGAAACATTTTTATCTGCTGCATAATTAACCAGCAATATGTAAAAACATCAATCATGTACAAAGTATTTATCTATAATAAAATAAGTACTAAATCATAATAAGATTAGCACTTTTTCTATAATAAAACATATAATGATATAATGTTAAATAAGCCATCAGAATATGCTATATAGCATATATAAAAGGAACAGTTTTAATAATTATATACAATTATTTTTATCACCTATACTGATTTAAATTCTATTAACTAAAAACATCTTACTATAACAACATACTTTTATCTTTTATTCATAAGTTACTATTTTGATAATCGATTACTATCTCATGATAATAAAATAACAAGTTTCATACACATATTTAAAAAATGCTTCAGATTCAATATTTAGAGAATAAAACATTTAATCATAGATACACAAATTTTAGTTATACTTAATCTATAATGCATTTAACTTTTAATTTTGCTATGTTATAAATAAAAATGGCGTTTTTTAGTTATTAATATCATATTAATAATTAATCTTAAAATATTACTATACACAATGATTTATAATACACATTATATGTAATATCATAAAGCTCAGATTATTACCAAATATTTCAAGCAAACATCATTATATAAAAATTCTTATATGATCAAATCATACAAGAATACATATACTAAACCAAAAAATCACAACTTTTATCAGGCATAAGTTAAAATATTTTAACTTAATTAATAGAAAATATGGTACTCACTACAAAAACTTCCACATAAAAATGCTACAAATTTATATACTTGACAATTTATTACATACTATAAAATGCTGTCACTTATTTAAATATTGTTACAATTTACATGTAGACATAGATTAAACATTTTAAACCCAATACATAACAGAAGATAACTCTATCTTATTAAATACATAGAAGTTTCACTATAAAAAATATATTTCTACATGGACGTATTGCATATAGTAGTACTATACCTTATTAAGATATTATTAAATAATTTATAAATAATAAAAACTAAAAAAATTCCAGGTTTGTAGAGCCACATATTAAAACATTGCAAGCTAAATATATAACAACCCCACTTAACTAAACTACAGAAGTTTCAACATCTTTAATATTAAAAATACATTTGCACATACATATATATTATTTAATATATCAACTCATTACATGCTGTTAAAATACGATCACAGGCTTCCGACACACATTGAGTCGAAGTAGCATATGATACTCTAAAAAATCCTTGTACTCCAAATGCCTCACCTGGCACCACAGCAATATTATAATCTTCTAATAAATACTTAGTAAAATCCATAGCACTTGTTATACAGAAACCACTTTTTGTAGTTCTACCTATGAGTTCTTTACAAGAAATAAATACATAAAATGCTCCTTGAGGCTTTTCAGCAGATAATAGTGGCGTATTATTGATCATATCTAGCATAATATCACGCCTCTCTATAAATACCTTATTTCTTTCTTCCAAGAACTTTTGGTCCCCAGTCAATGCTTCCACCGCGGCAAATTGCGCTATACTATTAGGATTTGTAGTACTTTGAGATTGTATAACAGAAATAGCCTTTATAACTTCTGATGCACCAGCAATATATCCAATCCTCCATCCAGTCATAGCATAAGCTTTTGACACTCCATTTACTAAAAACACTCTACTATATAAATCCTCTTCTACTTGTGCAATCGTAAAAAACTTAAGGTCATCATATACTATTTTTGAATATATATCATCAGTCATTATATGAACATTGCTATATTTTAGTAAAACTTGTGCAATATCTTTTAGTTCATCATATGTATACACCAATCCACTAGGATTATTAGGAGAATTCAGAATTAACCATTTAGTTTTATCAGTAATTGCATTTTCGAGCAATTCAGCACTTAATTTAGATGTACTACTACAATCAATAATTACAGGATTTCCACCAGCTATCTTGACAATATCAGGATAAGATACCCAATATGGAGCAGGTATTATTACTTCATCACCATCATTTAGTGTAGACATAAATAAATTATAAATGCACTGTTTAGCTCCATTTCCAACAGAAATTTGACTAACATCATATATAAGATTATGATCTTGCTTTAACCGACTAATAATCGCTTTCTTTAATTCAATAATTCCATCAACTGCCGTATATTTAGTTTTACCTAAATTAAGAGCGTTAATAGCTGCTTGTTTTATATGTTCTGGTGTATCAAAATCCGGCTCCCCAGCACTTAATGAAATAATATCTCTTCCTAACATTTTTAATTTTTGAGCCTGACTCGCAATTTCAAGAGTAGGTGAAGGCTTAATACACTCCATTCTTTTAGACAGAAATGACATAATTATCTGAGTAATTTTTTAACAATAGGTGTATTCTATCATAGACTTCAAGTAATATTCAATATTATTATTTCTATCACAAATAACAACTCATTTAAATGAACACTGAATTCTGTTATTACAATGTTATAATATTTCATATCATAACTATGCATTGAACAATCATAGACAGCTATTATCTATAACAAAAATTGCTTCATTTTACAATATATACAATATAAATAAGCTAATGGTAACACATTATGATATGACATTTTACATAAATAAAGCTAGTAATAGTATAATCTTAATTGTAAAAATATAATAAAATATAATTACAAAACTATTTAATTGTAGTATTTAGTATTTTATGATCATTGCTCATTTTAACTAACTAGGTAATTCTATGAATCTCATCACAAAACAAGCTATTGATTTCACAGCAAAAGCTGTAATGCCAGATGATAAAATTTGCGAATTCAATTTAAAGCAATACATTAGTGGCAAGTATGCTATCTTAGTTTTTTACCCACGAGACTTTACTTTTGTATGCCCTACAGAAATCATATCCTTACATAACAGAATACCACAATTTATAGAGAAAAATACTGAAATTATAGGAATCAGTACAGATTCAGAGTTTTGTCATAGTCATTGGCGTAACATTAGTGTAAATAAAGGTGGAATTGATAAAATTAGCTTTCCATTGATCGCAGATGACTCACATTCAATATCTAATAATTACGGAGTGTTATACAATAACAGCATTGCACTAAGAGCAACATTTATTATAGATGACCACTTTATTGTAAGACATCAATCAATTAATGATTTACCTATTGGAAGAAATGTAGACGAATTGTTAAGAATTATAGATGCAATAAAACATCACCAAATACATGGAGAAGTATGTCCTGCTGGGTGGATAAAGGGAGATCCAGCAATGGAAGCTTCTCAACATGGCATCGAGGACTATTTAAAATCACATATAGATAATCTTGAAAAAAGTATTATGGACAAATAAATGACACAAATATATAAAACTCAAGTTTTAATTTTAGGATCTGGAGCAGCAGGATGTACTGCTGCTATATATGCTGCGCGTGCAAATTTACAACCCATATTAATTACGGGAATGTGCCCTGGAGGTCAACTCACAATTACTACAGATGTAGAAAATTTTCCAGGATTTGCACATGCAGTACAAGGTCCAAATCTTATGGAACAAATGCAACAACAAGCTTATAACTCTGGAGCTAAAATTATCTCTGATGAAATTAAAGAAATACGTACAGACATGTATCCATTTGAATGTATAGGAATATTTGATGATCATTACATTGCAAATAGTATAATTATTGCTACAGGAGCTCAAGCAAAGTGGCTAAATATAGAAAGCGAAGAAGCTTTTAAAGGTAAGGGAGTTTCAGCATGTGCTACATGTGATGGAGTTTTTTTTAGCGGAAGTGATGTTGCTGTAGTAGGAGGAGGTAATACTGCTGTAGAAGAAGCACTATATTTAACCAGACATGCAACAAAAGTATTCTTAATACACAGACGTGATAAATTACGTGCTGAACCCATACTACAAAAAAGGTTATTCAGTAATGACAAAATACAAGTTATATGGAACAGTAGTGTTAAAGAAATACTAGGTAATAAAGAAAATGGCACTGTTGAAAAAGTAATATTAGAATCTACAAACACTGGAAATACTACTACTCTTCCAGTAAAAGGAGTGTTTATTGCTATAGGACATGCTCCAAATACTAAGATTCTAAAGAAACCAGATAATACAAATATAGTAAGTCTAGATGATGAAGGATATATTATTACTAATCCAAATAGCACAGTAACTAGTTGTCCAGGAATTTTTGCTGCAGGTGATGTACAAGATAAAATATATAGGCAGGCTGTTGTTGCAGCAGGTTCAGGGTGTATGGCAGCAATAGAAGCTGCAAAGTTTCTTTCTGACAACTAAAGTAGTTATAACATTCCTAACTAGATGTATTATTATCACAATGTGTTACGCGTTTTTATACTAATGGCACATAGATATTACAAAACATCTCTGATACAATATTCAACAAACTTCACAATCATTTGAAGTTTATTCTTAATCACCTTTATACTAAAAATATAATAGACTTTTTGATGTTACTATGTAGAAAAAGTAATAAAATAAACATCATCAATTTGATAATATATTTCTAAAATAACATGTTATATGTGTTTATTAATACACATTCTTAGTAATTTATCATAGAGCTAACACGCTAGTATATTCTACAATTACATTATTCAACATATTTATTATCTTAGAAAACATAAACTCCTAAAATTAGGATTTTAATCTGTTACAACTACTCAATGCATTTAAACAAAAACATTTTTTCCTTTAAAATTCAAGATTAATTATGAAATTTTATACAATAATAACATACTCCACAATAGAAAAAATCGTACTTACAAATTACTTTGCATCATCCATATAAAAGAAATATTTTCTATTTAAATAACTACAAATTTCTTTTATGATCACAATTTAGGTAAATATTATTGATAACAATGTTATTGTATATAAACAGTATATAATCTTAGAATACTACATTTTAAGTTATATAAAAAAGTAAAAGCTCCTATGTGATTATGTATAGAAAGATTAACTAATACTAAGCTATAAACACTGTACTATAATCATAATGATATTCTAAGAAAAGACAATGCTATATTTATAATATTATTCCATCTCAATATTTTTCAAGTACACAATTAAGTAAAATAACAAAACTTCTTGCTTTAAGAATAATTCTTTTCTCATAATTAATGTATAATACAAAACTCTCACACTTTGCATAATAACAATATATATTTCAAGAATAGAAAAGATTAACTTTATATGCTATTTTCTATAAACACACCCAATTAGATAAATACAATTGTTTCAATAAGGAAAACACATTTCTTTGCAATATGTTAAATCAGTATATTACATTATATAAATTTATTACTAAGACACACATAATAAACTTGTATATCAGTATATACTTTTGCAATATTTAAATAATATTATCAAAAATTCTCACATCTATTATATTATTATACAATTCACACCATACATTGTATACAAAATAAAAAAATTGACTTATTTGAGTAAGCTAGAAATAGAACTATAGGCTATATACATGAGATAAACTTTACATTATTTCTTAACACCATATATTACTATATAATAAATAACATTTCATAACTTAAAATACATATTACAGTATAAAATTAACATAAGTAACAAAATGCAGTACTATATTACACATCAAAATCACATGAATGATCCCTACTTATAGTATATAATTTATATCTATTACCAACTCTCACATTTACTTAATATTACAATAGCTATTCTATACAAAACTTACTTTACTACTTTTTAGTTTCAATGCTTAATAGGTAAGCATATGACATTTTTCAATTATTTTAGAACCTATATAACACGTTATTCTTAGATATAGGAAATTTGCTATAACGTATGAAATAATAGGAAACATTACAACATCCTTAATAACAGTAAAAATATGATAATCTACACACTAACTTTACAAATATAATTGCTATACAATGATGACACATAAATATACAGAGAACATGCTGTACTATTTTAATTAATAATATTTTCTTATTACTCTACTATCATAAAAAAACTATTGCTCATAGTAATTTTTCCATTCACCAATAAAAATTTAACCTTAATAACTAAAAACAGTTACTATATAAGCTATATTATAGTCAATATAGAAAATATAAATATACAAAATCAATGACTCTATTATATTAACAATGGTAATTATTTATTAAGCAAAATATAAAAATAGACATATTAATTAAAATATATTAAGTGTGTTAGTATATATTATTAGGTATAAAATTTCTACACTATTGCTTATAGTAAATAAACTTAAAATATTTTTCATACTTAATTCTATCATACCACGCAACTACCTTAAATGTTCTCTTTACTAGTACAGTAAAAGTCTTTCAAATACTGCCCAACATTTTCAGAGACAAAAACACTAATATCACCTTTAAGACGTGCTATTTCTTTGACAAAACTCGATGAAATAAATTGAGTATCTTCCGCAGCTGGTAAAAAAATTGTTTCAATGTTTTGATTAAGTTTATAATTCACCCAACTCATCTGAAATTCGTAATCAAAATCAGAGATCGCCCTTAATCCTCTAATAATAACAGACGCATTATTCTTCTGTGCAAAATATACCAATAACCCATCAAAAATTACAGTATCAACCATCATATTAAGTAATTTCATCTCATGCTCAATTAACTCTGCACGAATCTCAGCAGAAAAAATTGTCTTTTTTGAACAACTTCTAGCAACACCTATTATTAACTTATCGACTAGATTATAAGCCCTTTTAATAATATCAATATGACCAAAGGTAATAGGATCAAAAGTACCAGGATATATCCCTATTTTCACTTGAATCACTAATTTTATAAAATAATATTATATTACAATATACTAATTAATTTAACATTATATTTTTCTTGAATGATTCGTATTTATAGTATATAAGTTCTTAGCATTATTATAAAAAATAAAAAATTCTTGTAGTACGGTGTTTACTTATAGTATATCTGGCTTGATAGCTCAGTCGGTAGAGCAAAGGACTGAAAATCCTTGTGCCGTTGGTTCGATTCCAACTCAAGCCACTTTGTAATACATTCCCTACATAAACACTTATTTGATTTTTGGAGTGTCAGATGCGTTATTTTACACTACTTTTGTTCTTTTTGATATTTATATCAGTAACTACAGTGCGGGCTGCTTTATCTGACGAAATAGTTGTAGGTTTTGTTCGTACAGCTGAAGAAACATATCCTAATGAATGGACATTTTCAGATAATATAGCTGAGATGCTAAAAAAATTAGGAGCAACAGTTATACTACTTGACTACAATACAATAGTGGATTTCAAGGCAATAAAAAGCCAATCCTTAGAAGAGGCTAAGAATGATATTTCACTTCTTGAAAAAATAGAATCAGATAAGATCCAACAAGCTGTTCTCTCGTTTATAGAACAAAACAAAATCAATAGAATATTTATTCCAGGGAATTATTATAACGTAGATACTGAACCTTACCCACCAACACCAAACAGACAGCTTATCACTAATGCAATAGTAAAAATAGTTGCAGATAATCCAAAAATTCATCTAATAGGAGTATGTGGTGGTTTACAGGGTATAATGCATGCTGTAGGAGTAGAAGTTATAAGAGTAAAAAAGATTGTAAAATCCAAGGAAGCAATAGCAGCACACTCTATATCAATGCCTGATCCTCACAAAAAGGATGTAGGTCTCCATAGACTACGAGTTGCACCTGGTAGCAGGTTATCAAGCATTGTTTCAAAATACATAAGACCAGATGACAATGGTTGGATTTCAATATACTTTCCTGATGCACATGGAGGTGTAGTAAATAATAGTATTGAAAATATTAAAAAAATTGAATCTTTAGGGTATAAGATAGTTGGGTTTTCTGATGATGGTATTATTGAAGTAATTGAAGACAAAAATGGCAATATTTTATTTCAAGATCATCCAGAAGCATTAGCAATTAATGCTGTTAAGCTTTTCAAAGAAGAAGAATATGATCAGCAAGATAGTGTTAATAAAAATACAAAAAAGCACGAAGCAACTTTATCTGCACTTGCAATTATAAATGACTTTCTTTATCGGAAATAAATATCATATAGGTTGCTAACTTTGAGCTAATTATTGCTACTCTTAGATTATTTACAGTACTATTTGGCAATAGTAGTATTATATTTTCAAAACAAAATAATCAGTTAGGGATATATAGACAAAAATACATACAGTAATTAGTTATTTTAAACATTTGCCATATTGAATTCTTAAAACACTATAAAAACTATTTTCACTCAACTTATATCAAAGCAATTTATTAAGGCTACTAATTTTAAGGTATAAAAAATACGTCATTTACTTTTATAATTACAACACATCGATACTCTTAATTTATAGTTAAAAGTATATTCACCACAAACTTTTAGTTTTTACAAAATTATATGATATATAAGTCAAATAAACACCTTTATATCTGATCATTACTTAGTAAAGTTGAGCTAACATATAATATGCTCACTTTTAGTGAAAAATATTAATATAAATTAAAATCTATATAAAATCATTCAAGATTATATCATAAAACTTATATAACATGACTTAAAACATCATAAGAAAGCTTAACATTGACTATTAAACCTATATATGATATTTTCCTACACTTATCTAACCAAAGTTAGTATTTCATGCGTTTATCAAAATATTATATACCCACATTAAAAGAAACACCAGCTGATGTATCAGTAACATCACATGTGTATTCTCTACGTTCAGGGTTAATACGACAAGTTGCATCTGGTATATATGCATGGCTTCCTCTAGGATTAAAAGTATTAAAAAATATAGAGAATGTTATAAAAGAAGAAATGAATAAATCAGGAATTCTTGAAGTATTAATGCCACTAATCCAACCAGCATCACTATGGCAAGAATCTGGAAGATACAATGACTATGGATCTGAAATGTTACGTATCAAAGATCGAAACAACCGAGAAATGGTATTTGGACCTACTCATGAAGAAGTTGTAACAGATCTACTAAGAACAACATTAACAAGCTATAAAAACTTACCACTTATTTTATATCAAGTACAGTGGAAATTCAGAGATGAGTTACGTCCACGATATGGAATTATGAGATGCAGAGAATTTTTAATGAAAGATGCTTACAGCTTTGATAAAGATTTTAATAGTGCAATTGAATCTTATAATTTAATGTTTAAAGTCTACATACAAATTTTTAGGAGATTAGGATTAACCCCAATAGCTGTTAAAGCAGATTCTGGACCAATAGGAGGTAATTTAAGTCATGAGTTTCACATATTAGCAAATTCTGGAGAAAGTACACTATATTACGATCAAGATATAATTAACTTAATTAACAATGATAATATTGATATTGAAAAAATAAAGAATACTTATACTGCTGCAGATGATTTACACAATTCAGAAACTTGCCCTATTCCAGCATCTAACATAAAAAAAAGTAAAGGTATAGAAATCGGTCATATATTTTATTTAGGTGATAAATACTCGAAAACAATGAACGCAGTATTCTCCCAGAATAATGAAACTCAGCTATTACATATGGGATGCTATGGTATAGGAGTGTCAAGATTAGTAGGTGCAATCATTGAGGTTTCCCATGATAATAATGGTATTATTTGGCCAGAAGAAATAGCACCATTTAAATTTTCTTTAGTAAACGTGTTTTCAGCAAATAAAGAATGTCACAATATTTCAGAAAATTTATATGCAAAATTAGGCAGCAATGATGTATTATACGATGACACAGAAGACAGTACAGGTATTAAATTTGCAAGAATGGATTTATTAGGTATGCCATGGCAAGTTATTATTGGAAAAACAACAATAGAACATGGTCTCATAGAAGTTAGGCAAAGATCTAGTAAGAAGTCATTATTAATGTCTACAGAACAGTTTCTTAATAATTTTAAAAAATCATAAGATGATAGTAGGAATTGGTATAGACATAGTTTATATCCCACGTATATTAAACTTATGGAAAAAGTTTGGTAATAAGTTTCTGAAAAAAGTATTTTCACAAGAAGAAATTAAGGATAGTAATAAATATACAAGTTGTGAAGGTAAGGCAAGACATTTTGCAAAAAGATTTGCTGCAAAAGAAGCATATGTCAAAGCATTAGGAACAGGTTTTGGAAAATCTATAAAAATGTCTGATATTACAACATATAATACTTTATATGGTAAACCACAAATAACTGTTAAGAAAAGCAATATAGATTACAAAGCTGAATTATCTCTAAGTGATGATACAGATTATGCTATAGCCTTTATAATATTACATAAAGAATCATAATAATGACCCATATAGTAGTAGTTAGTCTACTGATTTAAATCATAAAAAATATTTTCTCAATAACCTAAGAGTATATCTAACTAATACCACATAACAAACTAAAGAAAAGTCAACAAATGCTTAAACGCTATATATTCAAGAAACTTATCTCCAACATAAATAAAATTTGACTAATAACATACACACCAAATATGTATATAAATAATACTATACCATAAGTAAATGACTACATTATATACCAGATTTTATAATCCAAGTTTATCAAAGTTCCAATTCTTAAACATAAATATTATACAACTCTATGTTAATAATGGAATATTAAAAAAATTACATACTTTCATTAGTTTATCTAATATATGAACAAAATATTTTCTTTAAACTTAAAGTTTTTCTAACGATGATATATACTCACAGTAAGTAACCTTACACTAAAATCATACACAAATAAATTCAAACTATATTACATAATCAAACAACTACATGTCATTTAGTAATCTAAAAAAATTTACTATAGATAAGCAAATTAAATACTCTTAACAAATAAGCAACCTTATAAGTTATGTATTTTTTAAATCCTATAGAGGAACTTATACAACCTAGTTATATGAAGAAATATATATGAATGAAGTCTCACATATTAAAGTAAATTGTTAATATGCATAATAACAAACACAACTATCTCATTTAAATAAATATTATAATCATACAAAGAAATACTATAACTAGCATAGTATGTCATACACTATATATACAACTTATCATATAATTACATAAAGAAATTTGTATATCTCTTAAGTTTCTCATATATTAAAAAATAAATCACTGTTATATAACCACATTCACACTAATGATATATAATTATATATCTACATAGATTCTAATAAATATAGAACATCTGTTAAAGAAAACCTAAATAGCTTTCTTTACAGTACTATATAATTTAAATTATCAACATTAGTCCCTAAATTTTTATTTAATATATGCAAGAAAGCTAATTCTCATAATTCCTAAAAAATACTATAACTAGCATATAAATATTGACTATAAAATATATAATTAGTTTTTATTACTTGATATTCATTTTATATTATATACTACAATGAAACCACCACATATTCATATATAATACTATCATAAAAATTTCTTATACTGCAATTGCTAGGACAAACACTTAAATGCATTAACACTTATTTTGTACATAAATAACGCTCTATTAGGCAATCTAATATCTATTATTACTAAGTACTTCACATATATAAAACAATTATTATCAGATTTTTATTGCATATCAAAGGCACACTGTGTATATTATATATGCTTTTTTCCTCGGTAGCTCAGTTGGTAGAGCAATTGGCTGTTAACCAATCGGTCGCTGGTTCGAATCCAGCCCGGGGAGCGTTAAAACTTTGTAAATTTTAGCATATTAACAGCTTTGTTATTTGCAGTATGTGCTTTTCATAATAATATATTTTATTGACTTATAAGCAGTATAGTAATAAAATACAGCTGTGCTTTTGCACTATGGCAATAAATGCATCTTAGAATAAATGTATTGGACCCGAGGGCAGTGCTCGGCATCTCCACTGTTGTTATGGGGATGAAACAGGCTCGACATGCATAGTAAAGGGGATAGCTTTTGCTCGGTGAGAAAACAGCCGTTTCAAGTGATCAAAACTTATAAGTGCAAACGATAATTTCGTTTCTGCTAATGATAATAATAGCACTGCTAACTTAGTAGCTGCTTAGTTTTAAAATTAGCACGGTTTTTTGGGGTTTTCCGGGTAACAGAAAAACCCCTCACTTTTATTTATATTACAAACTGATTTATGAGTAACATAGTAAATTATCAAAAATTAATGCATAGTGCTATGTGCAAGGTTATAAAAGATGCTTTAACCGTAATAGCTAAGCCAGAATATTGTAATAGCATACATGTTGTTATATCGTTTTTAACACAACACAAAGGAGTTATATTACCAGATCATGTAAAAAATAGTTATCCAAATGAAATAACAATAGTGCTACAACATCAATTCCGGCATCTCTGTATACATGATAATCATATCAGTGTTGTACTCAGCTTTAATGGAAAAGAAGAAGCAGTAACTATAACATACTGTTCTATCACAAAATATGTAGATGCTTACCAAGGCTTCTCATTAGATTTAAAACCGTATATTAATAGCATAATAAAAGAAGAAGATAATAACAGCGAAGACTGTCCTAAAGAGGATAAGAACAACTCTCAAGACAACATCATTTTTATAGATACATTTCTTAAAAAGTGAATTTTTCTGCTTCACAGTTTTAACTAACTACTATATTATATTAAAGTTATATAGCTTATTTAATGATTTTCTCGTCCTTAGCATTTTGGTAAGGACATCTAATTCGTACCTACAAGTATCATTAATAATATTCTATTAATTAGGTACTACCTAATACTCAATTAGCATTATACTTGAGTATATTATAAAAAATCAACAATCAATAATTAATAGTAAAAATACCCCTACTATAATTTTTTCCAAGGAGAAACTATGACCCAATCTATAAATCTCAAATTTGATTTGGTTATGCACAATCAAGCACATAAAGAAATTACTGTTAACGAAGCATTAATAAAAATAGACATGCTTATGAATAACTGCGTACTAGAATTACAATGTAATACCCCAGTAAAAGAAATATTATCAGGAGATATGTATATCATTGGACCTGAACCAACAATACCAGAATGGAAAAATAAGAAAGACTATTTAACATACTATTACATTAATCAATGGTATTTTATAGAACCAAAAACAGGATTAACTGTATGGCTAAAAAGCAAAAAGCAATCATATACATACAATAATGCAGAATGGGTTCCTACTTATAATACATATACTAAACAATAACGTTTATCAAATACTCATAATTTTAATCAAAACATCTATAGATAACCTTATATAGTGTACTTTTCTCAATAATTTGCTAATATGTGAAACTCATGACTTAAATTATCTCCTATTGGTCTAGAATCTGCACATAAAAAACATTTTTGTAGGTTTAATAGACAACTTTAGATATAACCTTATTTCTCATAATAACTGCATATTACAAAATACTACATGTTGTAATATATATGAAGCATCAGTATTATCAAATCTAATACACAGAATTATAAAAAGCATTATCAGTATTTTAGTGCTTTAATAGGTTGGTTAAAATTATATCACACAGTATTATAATAATATCATAACTTTTCCGATATTAATTTCAGAGCATCAACTAAAGACATTTGTTCAACATCAATACCTTTTTTGATAGCAATGTTCAACTTATCATACTTTAAGTAAAAACCATACCTGCCTTTACACAAAAACACTTCTTTATTATCCTGACTCATACCTAAAGATTTAATAACTCCGTTAGTACGATTCTTTTGAATAATAGCAATAGCATTTTCAAGAGTAATATCTAAAAAGTTACCTTCAAATTTTTTGATTGAAAAATACTTACCTTCATAGAATATATATGCTCCAAATTTACCAAGTCCTAATTTAATTTCACTATTAGTATCAGGATACATACCTAAACTTATCGGCAAACTCAATATTTTTTTTGCCATTTCTAAATCCAATAGGTTGAGATCTATATCTTTTGGAAGCGTAGCACGCTTACCATCTTTACCACTACCAATCTGTAAGTAAATACCATACGGACCCTTTTTTAGATATATATCTTCTCCACTTGCAGCATCACTACCTAATACTCTAGGATACTGAGAAACTTCAGTATTATCTACAGTACTATCTCCTATGTTCTTTGTATACTTACATTCTGGATATTGAGAACATCCTAAAAATACCCCATTTTTACTAATGTTCAAACTCAGTGTGCCAACATTACATACAGGACACATTTTATCAACTTCAGAAACATCAGAAGGAAAAATATGACTTTCCATCTCAGAACTTATAGCATTTAATATCTGAGTAAACTCTAATTTTTTTACTGAATTAACATTATCAATAAACAAAAACCAAAATTGATGTAATACTTCTTTCCAACCAATCTTCCCATTAGAAATAAGGTCAAGCTTTTCTTCAAGATCTGCCGTAAAATCATATTCTACATAACGATTAAAAAAATTAACAAGAAATATATTTACAACTCTTCCCCTTTCAGTAGGAAAAAATCTCTTCTGGTTTAATACAACATATTGCCGATCTTGTAGTACAGAAATAATAGAAGCATAAGTAGAAGGCCTACCTATCCCTATTTCTTCCATTTTCTTTACTAAACTCGCCTCACTATACCTCGCAGGAGGATTAGTAAAATGTTGATTGGGTATAACATCATTTAAAGGACAATGATCATTCTCATTAAGTAACGGTAGTATACTATTCTTACTATCATCATCATGACCATATACTTTATAAAACCCATCAAAAGATAAAGAAGATCCAAGTGCACGTAAAATTACTATTCCATCTAAAGAACTTAATTCCACAATCACCTGGTCTAATACAGCAGAATTCATTTGACTAGCAACTGTTCTCTTCCAAATAAGGTCATAAAGCTTTAATTGTTCTTGTGTTAAATAACTAACCAAACTATCAGGAGTAATTGTAATATTAGTAGGTCTTATAGCTTCATGTGCTTCCTGAGCATTTTTGATCTTTTTCACATATTTACGAGGAGACTCGGGTAAATATTCCTTACCAAACATAGATGATATAACACTTCTAATATGTTCTACTGCTTCATCTGAAATATACACACCATCTGTTCTCATATAAGTAATTAATCCAACAATTTCCCCTCCAATATCAACACCTTCATAAAGCTTTTGTGCAATTAACATAGTACTTTTTGCTGAAAATCCAAGTTTAGTTGATGCTTCTTGTTGTAAACTCGACGTAATAAATGGGGGATATGGATTACGTTTTGTGTGTTTTTTTTCAACACTACTAACAGAATAACTACGCTGTCTAATCTCTGCTGATAATCTATTAGCATCTTCCTCATTCTTGATATCAAATTTTTCAAGTTTATTACCAGAATAACACTTTAAATATGCAGAAAACTCTCTTCCTTCTACATTTTGAAGCTTAGCTTCAATATCCCAATATTCCTGAGTAATAAATTTTTCAATTTCATTTTCCCTATCACAGATCAATCTCAAAGCAACAGATTGTACTCTACCAGCAGATTTACTCCCAGGAAGTTTTCTCCATAATAAAGGAGATAAAGTAAAACCAACTAAATAATCCAAAGCCCTACGTGCTTGCTGTGCATATACAAGATCCATATTGATATTTCTTGGATTCTTTACAGATGCAAGAATTGCATTCTTTGTAATTTCATTAAAGACCATTCTATTGATTACAATATTATTATTAATGGCATTTTTTTCCCTTAACACTTCTACAATATGCCATGCTATTGCCTCACCTTCACGATCCGGATCAGTCGCAAGGTAGATTTCTTTTGTTTCCTTATTAGCTACTTGTACTAATTTGCTTACATATTTTTCTGATTTAGCAATAATTTCATAAGTCATAGCAAAATCTTTATCAGGATCAACAGAACCACTTTTTGCAGGAAAATCCCTGATATGTCCAAATGATGCCACAACCTTATACTTACTACCTAAATATTTACCTATAGTCTTTGCCTTAGACGGAGATTCCACTATAATCAAACTCATTCATATACCTAAAGTCACTACCCAAAAAAAAATATAAATATTGCTTATCTACGCATGAAAAAAAAGAGATTAATATTATAAAATGATAAATTTGAAAAGAATTTTAAACTTATTACAGGAGTACACCAAATAATACTAAATACAGTACACTACATAAATACCTAAAAAACACTCAAATATTATATATTCCACCACATATATATTGAGTATTTTTTTTTATTTTACAAGCATTATAATATTTACTGATAATTATTAATCAATTTCAATAGTAAAATACCGTTTACCATATAGAAAAATAATAACACATAAAGATTATCAAATACTTCAAAATAGTAGAAAAACATTACATGAATATATAAAATAAAATGATTACCACTAACACTATTCTTCTAATAAGCATAGCCTGATATATAAAAATCACTAGTACTAACCTTAAAAAAGTATCAATATTGAATCTGCACTCCACAATAGAAAATTACTTTACAAAAAACCATTTAAACATAACAAGATATTATCTTTTCCATTTACATCAAAAAAACACAGCTTTTTATATTAATAAGTATATAATTAATGTGGAAATATCTACCTACACTATTAGAATAAACGATAAATATGTGCAACTATCATAAAATATAGTAACATACTAATAAATATATGTATTCTTAACATATCAACTTCTAGTAAGATAACATACAAATTGATATTGAATCACTAGTTCTCTTACACAAAAATACACATTATAAAAAATAAACAAGTATCATCTTTTATATAAACAGCTAGTATTACCTGAAACTTTAAAGAAAAATTGTTCAATATATATAACAAGTTATATATATGTAAACTAATAACCAAAAAGTACAGAAATATTTTTAAATCAACTACTAAAAAAGTTAATAATAAAGTATTATCTAAATAAACATAAGTATTTTACATACCAATTTCTAATAAGATAATGCACAAATTTATATTAAATCATCATTTTATTTTATACAATAATACATATGATAAAATTAAAAAAAATATTATTAGTACAAAAAATAAAGCTAAATAAAAAATGTATAATTACATAATTTACCTAAAATGTAATGAGATATTAAAACCTATTTAACAATATCAAAATTTATGTAATAAAGAAAATATAATAGCTAATAATTCCTATATAATAAGTTCTTCAGTATAGTTGGTATTTGCAGTATTATGTCATCTGCAGTTAATCCTATTCCATAACTTCTTGCACATTCTGCATGTATCCATACACCACAACATGCAGCACTAAATGAACTCATACCAGAAGACAATAATCCAGCAATAATTCCGGATAATACGTCACCACTTCCTGCTGTAGCTAGGGTAAATGGAGGATTGGTTATTACAATATTGCCATCAGGATCTCCAATTACAGTATCAGCACCTTTTAAAACAATAACTGCACCTGAAATATTTGCCGCTTCTCGTACCATATCCACCTTACTACCAGTTAAAAATGGAAAGATGCGCCTAAACTCTCCCTCATGTGGAGTCATAATCACATCATTTTTTATATGCGAAAATAGAACATCTGATGAACCAGAAAATACAGAAATAGCATCAGCATCTAAAACACATTTTTTTTTCTGTAAAACATTAATAACCCTCTGTTTTGTTATATCACTAGTGCCACAACCTGGACCTATTAAAACAGATGTAATTCTATCGTCATCAATAACATCATCATAAAGTTTATACATAATTGATGTCAAACAAACTGCATATAAATCTAGAGCAACACTGTCACAAGCTATACTCACAATACCTGAACCTACCTTTAATGCAGACATCGCAGCAAGTTTTGAAGCACCAATTGATTTATTACCTATAGAACATACTAGTGTGTATCCACGATTATACTTATTTGAAGTATATGTTAACTTAGGTATCTCATCCTTCCACAGAATAGGAGTGTTCTTGTGTATTTTAACCACACTATCGTCAATATCAATACCAATATCAACAACATGAACTCTTCCTGAATAATAACAACCTGGAAATAAAACATGTGCCATCTTTAATACAGAAAAAGTTATAGTAAGATCAGCACGTAAAGCACACCCCATAACCTGACCTGTATCACAATTCACCCCACTAGAAATATCAACTGCAACAACTATTTTATTGGAAGAATTAATATAATTAAATATTTTAGACAAATCATCACATACATCACGTGACAAACCTATCCCAAATAATGCATCAACAATTATACTATTTGTACAATTAACGATACCATCATAAGTTAATGAAACTATCCAATCTTCATATATATCAGTATCACAGCAATACAGCATTAATGTTACTGGCCAACCAAAACTTTTTAATGTTCTTGCAACAACAATACCATCTTTTCCATTATTACCTGGACCTGCTAATATAGTTACACCCTGCCTTTGAAATGAACTAATTATTACATCACTTACAGCCTTACCAGCTTTTTGAATAAGACTAGCAATCGGTATACTACACCGATTCTCACAAGCAAGTACTTGGGCAGCACTTAAAACTATCATAGCCATTATTCTCTATTAATAAGGTTCAAAATAATAACATGCTAAATATTAACAATACAAGAATAACCTTACATAAGAAGTATTTAGTATCCTAGATAGATATTAAAGCTAACCCCTTTTTTTCTTTGTTTCTGAAGCAAACTTAATACGTTCAAACTCACGTCTTTTCTTATGCCAACCATATTGATACATTGCAATCTTATTTTCTATTAGTGCTATAGTGCCATCATAATATACCACCATATCCATACCTTTCTTTTGAGCTTCTAAGAACTTCTCCCTATATCTATCACGATATGCAGGATCATTCAGAACAGAGTAGGTATTACTACTTGTTTTATTAAAAGTTTCTGGTATTTGTTTCTTTATTACATCATGTGTGTAAAAACTCATTGCTATCACTACCTCGCCATATTAACTATATTATTAGTTTTTATAACTATTTAATAATGTTAATTGTATCATACAATCATAGCAAAACTATACAAAAAATTATCGATATACCACATTTTTAAAGAAAAGTGTGATTTTATTATCACTTAATGCGTATCAATAATTGAATAAAAACTTTTATCACATTACAAACAAGATTATATAGTAAAATATATTAAATTTCATTTTTAGAAAATTATTATTATGCGTAGTAAAATATTAAATAAAAAATCACAATATATACATGATCTATTTTCAGTAACAGATACAGAACTTATATCAATAAATAAATCAATCAATGAAGACATATCATCTATGCAACTCAGTCCCACAGAAGGACAGATATTACAATTACTAATAAAAATGAATAACGTAACATCTATAGTAGAGATTGGCACATTTATTGGATTTTCCGCTATGTGTATGGCTAAAGTCTTACCAAAAAATGGACATATATATACCATAGAAAACAATTCCATTAATGCACAACAGGCACAAAATAATTTTAATGAATATAATCTATCTAATAAAATAACAATCATAAATAATACTGCTATAGTAGCATTGAACCAACTAACTTCTATGTCTCCATTTGATATGATATTTATAGATGCCAAAAAATCAGAATATTGTGATTACCTAGATTGGGCAGAAATAAATATAAAAAAGAATGGTATAATTGTTGCAGACAATACCCTACTCTTTGGTAACGTATATGCTGATAATATTACAAAAAAGGTATCTAAAAATACAATAGACAATATGTGCAACTTTAATAAAAGACTATCTAATAAAAATAAATACCTCACAACTTTACTTCCCACTGAAGAAGGCATGACAATAGCACTAAAATTATTCTAGTTTTTCAAGAAAACGTTAATTATATCGTTAATAGTATGATTATAAAAATAGATTATATAGCAATTTTACATACATTATATATAATACAATATATTTTTTAAATATTTTTAAATGAAAAAACGACATACTGATAATACAATACATAATAATAAAGTAGATTTTGTCATAAGAAGATATGGATTATCAGTAGCTAAACTATCTATATTTTTGATAATTCCACTACTATTTATACTAGTATTATATGTTTTTAATATATATGATAGTTATATCAATATAATAATCAATTGTATATTTACCAGTATAAGTATATTAGCAATATCAATACAAATTAAACAATATTTACGTACTATAGCTTCTATAGAATATCAAAATATGATTTTTGCAAATGCCTTAAACCACAATACAGAATTTTGCTTAATCATAAAAAATAACGGAGAAATTGTTTACGCAGATGCAAGATTTTATGAAAGGTTTATCAAGAACCAAGACAAGAAATTAGACCTGCCTACTATATTAAAATTAGGTAACATTAGTAATCAAGAAATTGAGCTATTCAATAATGCTTTAAAAAACAAATCATCTATTCACACTTACTTTTCACTTAATACAAAAAATAAAACTTCTAACTTCACATTAATATTAGACCCAGTAGTAGAAAACCCAGAAATAGAGGTCAATTGTACAAAAATTACAAACCTATTTTTCACACCTATAGCAAGGCCTCAAGAATACTTCGTACTGAAAGCTGTTAAAATCAGTAAAGAACAAGTATATGAAAGATTAATTCAGGAACACTGTGTAGGAGCTTATTTACTAAATAGTAGAGGAGTCATATTACATTCAAATAATAGCTTTTTAAAAATGCTAGAGCTAGACTTCATTGAAAATGGAGCAACATTCACCAACTTCTTAGTAAAAAGTTACAATAAAGAAAAAACTACAGATAGTAACATAGTAAACCTATTAACAGCTACAGGAGTTAAATTCAAGGCATATATCTCACAAGTTGCGTTTTATGATAAAAATAACCAAAGTTACATTTATGGATTGTTAACACCAATAAATTCCGGAATTCATGATTATCACTTACATCCATGTTTTATGGAAGCACCTATAGCTATCCTACAGTGCAATACAGATGGTAAAATTATTAAATCCAATAACACATTAAAAAGGCTAGTAAAGCACAATAAAGAGTATATATATGACTATGTACTACCATCATATAACAAAAAAATAAAGAAATATTTAGAAAACAATATCGTCAAAGACTTATCATTAGAAGCACAATTGCATAATAATTCGTATGTTAAAATCTATTTCAATAAATTTATACACAACAATGATATGTTAATTATATGCTACATAATTGATAGTAAAGACCGTAAAAACTTAGAAATACAATTAGAACAGTCACAAAAAATGCAAGCTATTGGCCAACTTGCAGGAGGAATAGCACATGATTTCAATAATATTCTCACTGCAATAATAGGATTTTGTGATTTATTACTAATAAAACACTCCACAACAGACCCTTCATTTTCAGATATAATGCAAATAAAACAGAATGCTAATAGAGCCACAAATTTAATAAAACAACTGTTAGCATTTTCAAGAAAACAAACTTTACAACCCAAGATTTTAGATATAAACAATATAATAGCAGATCTTATACATATGATCAAAAGACTGATCAATGAAAGTATAGAACTTAAAATTCAATATGAACAAAATATTAATTTAATAAAAGCAGATTTATGTCAATTAGAACAAGTAATTATAAACTTAGTAGTAAATGCAAGATCTGCTATGGAAACTGGAGGACAGTTGACTATAAAAACCTATAATATAAAAGCAGATGCTTTAAAAGTATTACTCAAAGATATGTTTTCACCTGATAAAGAACAAATCGAAGATGGAGAATATGTTGCAATAGAAATATCAGATACTGGACATGGAATGGAAGAAAAAGTGATGAAGAAAATCTTTGATCCATTTTTCTCAACAAAAAAAACAACAGAAGGCATAGGATTAGGTTTATCTACAGTATATGGAATAGTTAAACAAACTGATGGATATATATATGTCACAAGTACAATAGGTATAGGTACAACTTTCATTATTCTTCTTCCAACAGTACATTTATTACATAACACCAACAACACTAATCTAGAATCTAATCAAGATTCAGAGTATATAGGTGCTGTAACACAAGAAATTAATAATACAACCAAAAACATTTTATTAATTGAAGACGAAGATCCAGTACGAATATTTGCCACAAAAGCACTCGTAAAAAAAGGATTTAATGTAATAGATATAAATTGTGGAGACAAAGCTATAGACATAATAAAAAACCAAAACATAGATATAGTCATTAGTGACGTAGTCATGCCAAAAATTAGTGGACCAGAAATAATAGATCAAATATTAAAAATTCAACCAAACATTAAAGTTATTTTTATTTCTGGATACGCCGAAGAAGTATTTAATAAACACAGCAATATTGATGCAAGTAAAATAAATTTTTTATCTAAACCTTTCACCTTAAAACAATTAACAGAAAAAGTATCAGAAATATTAGGCAGTTTTACATAACAAAATACTTAATCAAATTACTCTTATTATAAGTCTAGATAGAAATTATATCATGTTATATCTTTACTTTATTTTTATATTCATAATAACATGAAAAATGATAATTTAAAAAATATGATTATGAATAACATTTCTTTAATTTATACTACAATTTCTAACTATGAAGATGCATATTATATAAGCAGCACCCTTTTAGAAGATAAACTAATAGCATGTGCTAATATATTCAATAACGTAACATCAATATATTACTGGAAAGATGAAATACACACTACTGAAGAATATATCATGATACTAAAAACAACAAAACACTTAACTAAAGAAGCTGTTAGCAAGCTAGAGGAAATACACCCTTACGATACACCTGCAATTATTACTATAGATCCTACACATGTAAACGATAAGTTTTTACACTGGATCAGCAATACTTTATTAGAAAAGTAAATCCTATTACTAATTTAATTAAAAAAACATAATTACAAAAAGCTTCTATTGCTCATACTCTCTAATAACTTACAGATTTAAAAAACAAATGTTGTTATAACATATAAAGTACGATGTTTATATTACAAAATAGATATTATAATTCTCGTGAAAGTTCATATTCTACAAAAATGTATCCATTATTAAAATATATTATACCTTAAAGTATTTTTGCATTAAATACTATCCAATCAGGACGAGTCATTTGTAATTCTCTAACTACAACTTCAGCATCACTTAACTCATTAAATAAAGCAAAACAAGTTGCCCCACTACCAGTCATACGTGCTATTAAGCAATTTCTGAATTTTCTCAATACAAAAAGTATTTCTTCTATTTCAGGTACAAACTTTAATGCAGTATCTAATAAATCATTTCTTGCATTATAAATTAACTCTAACCAATCATCTTGTCTTACTGGTAAATTATCGCATATCGGAGAAGAAAAAGCAGATGGTTCATAATTATTAAAAACTTTTACAGTACTTAATGGTTTACCTTTTGGAGCAACAATAACAATATATTTAGGTAAACACAAATCAGGAAGTAACAATATATCTTCTCCTCTCCCTCTAGCGAAAAGAGTTTTCGAGTGTAAACATGCAGGAACATCACTACCAATCTCTAAAGCTAATTCCTCCAAAACTTGAGGTTGAATATCCCATACATTCCCTAATAAACGCATAACAGCAGCAGCATCAGCTGAACCACCTGCTAAACCTGCAGAAACTAAAATATTTTTGATAACACTAACAAAAACATTAACAGAAGAAGTACTATGTTGTGACAACAGGTAAATCACCTTAGTTATAGTATTGTTATACCTATTAATCTTTAAATTAGTAAAATATACACCACTTCTTGGTGCATCTATAGTTACCTCCAAAATATCATAAATATTAACAAAAACAAGCAAAGACTCTAAAGAATGATAATTACTATTCTTACCAAGAATGTGCAAAAATAAATTAATTTTTGCTGGCGCTTTAACTAAAAATTTTGACATAAATATTTTTTTAATACCACATTAGTATACCATACATACTGATTAACTACACTAGGCAATTTGTATCACGTGTTCTGTTATCATAAAAAACTTTAATAAATTTTTAATATGATACTGTTTCATAAAAATAATACAATAAATATATACTAGAAAAAGTATAAATTAATTTCCTGGAATGATATAACACTTACTCATTATAAACATCAGTAATCATTAGTAAGTTATGTACAAAAAAAATAGCATGTACTTTTTCTTCTCCGACATGCAATAATTTACCGGCAAGACAAGATGATTAGTTAAAGTTAATTTGTAATGCAAGATCTGTATTAAGATAATATTTATTTATAATATGCAAAAGTTAAACATGTACTTATATAACTACAGATTATAAAACCAATATTATAAGCTTTAACACATATATTACTACACAACACAAATTACTAAAGTAATGCTGTAGTGTAAATCCAAAACAGAGTATACTAAACTTCTAAATAATATATTTACAAAAGACACAGGTATACAGAAAGTGATAAAATTTCTATAAAGGAACGTGAAAAATATTAGGAATCAAAAATAATCTTATAACTTCTATTTTAGCTAATTTTTAACACATAATTAACCGTAAAGTTAACACAATAATTTAAAACTACCTTACAATGAAACTAATAAAATAATTATACAACTTACAAAAATTAATTATACTAAGCTTTTTCAACACAATAATTTGTCCATAAAATTATAAATATCCTTTACTGAGACTAATTCTGAACTGTATACAATAAAACTTAAGCTATCAGTTCTGTAAAATAACAACAATAAATTACAATTATTGATAAAAATTAAGTATATTTTCTTTAATTACATTTTAGTATTATGATTGATAATATTGTGAATTTATATCACAATTATTTAATAAACTAGTTATGCAACCTAACAAACATGAATTTGTCTCAATTTATTTCTGACTATCCTGTAATATTAGCACCTATGTCTGGTATAACTGATTTTCCATTTCGTTCTCTTGTCAAAAACCTTGGAGCAGGATTATTAGTGTCAGAAATGATAGCAAGCCGTGGAATGATCAAACAAACTAAAGATAGTTTACAGAAGTCACATATACAATCTAATACTGCTGTACAATTAGCTGGATGCGATCCACTAATAATGGCAGAAGCAGCAAAACTTAATGAAGACATGGGTGCACAAATTATTGACATAAATTTTGGATGTCCTGTAAAAAAAGTAGTTAATAGCTATGCTGGATCAGCACTAATGAAAGATGAAATAACAGCTGCAAAGATTTTAGAAGCTGTAGTAAAAGCAGTAAAAGTACCAGTAACATTAAAAATGCGTATTGGATGGGACAGTCAGAACCTAAATTCTCCTAGATTAGCAAAAATTGCTGAAAACACTGGTATTAAAATGATCACCATACATGGTAGAACCAGAGCACAAATGTTTACCGGAAAAGCAGACTGGAAGTTCATCAGTAACATAAAAAAATGTGTTAGAATTCCGATTATAGTCAATGGCGATATAAAAACTCTAGATGATATAAAAATAGCATTAGAAGAGTCACAAGCTGATGGAATAATGATAGGAAGAGGTGCATATGGTAAACCATGGATTATAAATAAAGCACTACAATTTATAAAATCAGGTATTATTTTACCAGATCCAACAGTATCTGAAAAATTACAAATTATTATAAATCACTACGACAACATCATAGAACATTATGGAAAGGACATTGGAGTTAAGATATCAAAAAAACATATAGGCTGGTACAGCGCTTGCCTAGAAAACTCTACAGAATTTAGAAGTAAAGTCAACTGTTCAAACAATCATCAATTTATTAGAGATCAAATATTAAACTTTTTCTCACCAAAGTAATCTTTTTTCTATTATTCAAATATTGATTATCTTTAAAATCATAATAATACATTTATATGTGATATTACATTGTGATGCTGCATACAATAACTTGTAGTATACACATCAGGTTATTTCATAAAAAACATTTACCTTATATAAAGGTATTAATGACCATGTGAATTAATATAAACATTTAAATGCAATTATTGTACACAAAATGTATCATATATTTATATAGGTAATAATACATGCATTAGATTCTTTTCAAATAATTAATTTGATCATCTTACAATAATTAATTATTTTAAATTATAACAAGCATTAAAAATTATGTTATATCAGACAATATCCTTTATCTTCTTATAATTAACAATATACTTACCGAATTCTTTACATAACCAACTTTTATTATATTACTAAAATATCAATTAATTATAACAAACTGTTACTAATTAATAAGACCATACATATACTCTGTCTTTTAAGTTGATAACACATCTATAAATTTCTTTCACAGAATTAACTTTACCTATTACAAGAATTAAAAACCCTCTTAGTTATAAAATTCTTAAATTATGATATTATGTATGCTCTCTTATTACGTTTTATAATTGACAATATATTTATAGTATGGTACTTGGTGAGATTTGTCATTCCTTAAACATTAATTATGAAAGATCTACAGACAGATAAGGAGCTAATAAGAACCCTTGTTAGTAAAGGGATAAAGCAAGGCTTTGTTACATTTAATGACATTAATGATGTTTTTTCTGATTATGTATTATCAGCTGATAATATAGATGAAACAATTTCACTGCTTCAAGACTCAGGTATCAACGTACTTGAACAGAGTGATGAAGATGAAGCTAGTAGTATAGTAGAAAGTGGCAGGCTCAAAGATGGTATTGACGATGATGATGTTTCAGATACAAGTATAAAATCTTGGGATTTTGGGCAAACAGATGATCCTATACGCATGTATTTATGTGAAATGAGCTCAGTTGAATTATTATCTCGTGAAGGAGAAATTGAAATTGCAAAGAAAATAAAATCAGAAAAAGTTAATATGCTTAGGTCGTTAGTAGAATCACCAATGGTATTACGCACGTTTATGTCATGGAGAGACGACTTAGTAAATGAACAAATAATGTTAAGGGATTTAATAGATTTAGATGCAAATTATCGTTATGAATTTCCTGAAAAATTCTCTGACGTTGATGATGAGAGTGTTTTAGATTATGATAAAGATTTAATGGACGAAGATGATACTGATGATATCTCAGATGATGATGATGACGATGATAATACTTCAATAAATGCTTCAATCCTTGAAATGGAAAGTGCATTACTCCCTAAAGTAGTAAGTATTTTAGATGCAGTAATTGAATCAGCAGAAAAGATTCTGGAGCTTAAGAAGCAACATAAAGGAAAATTGACTAAAGATATTGAAAAACAATATAATGATTTACATGATAATATATGGGAAATGATATATCAGATTAAACTCAGTAATTCTGCAGTATTGTCAATTACACAACAAATTTACAGTCTGAATAAATCGATTGCAGCAGAAGAAGCAAAAATTATTTCCCTTGCAGAAAGTTATGGTATACCACGTAAAGAATTCCTCGATGCATATAATACTAATTCTGTACTAGAAAAAAAAGGTACATCTCCTGCATGGAATAATATGATAGAAAAAGAAGAAACTAACATAGTTAGTATGTATAATAAAATAAAATTACTTTCTGGAGAAAATAGTTTAGCTGAATTTAAATCTTTAGTAACAAAAATACAAAAGCATGAGCGTGCAGCAACCCAAGCAAAACAAGAAATGATAAAAGCAAATCTAAGATTAGTAGTATCTATCGCAAAAAAGTATTCAAACAGAGGGTTGCAATTTCTTGATTTAGTACAAGAAGGAAATATTGGTTTAATGAAAGCAGTAGATAAATTTGATTATAAACGTGGATATAAGTTCTCAACTTATGCAACATGGTGGGTCAGACAAGCTATAACCAGAGCAATAGCAGATCAAGCAAGAACTATCAGAATTCCAGTACATATGATTGAAACTGTGAATAAAATTAACCGTACTCTAAGACAAATGCTACATGAAATTGGTAGAGAACCTACTTTAGAAGAACTGTCAGCAAGATTAAACATCAACGTAGATAAGATACGTAAAGTTATGAAAATAGTCAAGGACCCGGTTAGCTTAGAGAGTCCTATAGGGGATGATGATAGTAGTACATTTGGTGATTGCATTGAAGATAAGCGAGCAGTAAGACCAGAAGATGCAGCAGTACTTGCAGATTTACGGGAAATTACTACAAAAGTATTATCAACATTAACTCCAAAAGAAGAAAGAATATTGCGTATGCGATTTGGTATAGGCAAAGGTGGAAAAGATCACACTCTTGAAGAAGTAGGTAAATTATTCAATGTAACAAGAGAACGTATAAGGCAGATTGAAGCAAAGGCTTTACGTAAATTACGCCATCCAAGCCGTGCAAGAAAATTACGAGGGTTTTTTTAAATAAAGTTCTTTATTGTAACAAAACAATATAAATAATGAATAATTGAACTAGGCATATAGTAGTTACACTCGATAAGGGAAGCTTTAAACATACCTAGTGCTTTGTACTTACTATAGTACTATGCTTTTCTACTACCTATATACATAATAAATCAAATACTTTTTAACAACAAAAAGCACAAACAATGATAAAACACATTTTAGATAATAGTATTAACAAAAATTAAATAATATAATTGAGCATTAGCAAATTATTATGTAAAGTATTATTATACACACTATGTGTACATATAACAGTACTCGAAAAATCAATTAGTATAATTTAACACATTATCTAATACCATATTCATTACCTTTTACTACTTTACAATCAACTCAATAGTTATACCATAATAGATTTCCCCCGGGTAAACCTAATTGATAAATGATAGATTTTTATATTTATATCTGTTTTACTGTTATTAGTTTAATACACAGCTGTATTTACCATTTAAACATTCCTTTATGAGTAATTTTAAGAGATAAACTTTCTAAATAATACTTAATTTAAAAACAATAAGTTTTCTTTATCTTGATTCCATATACAAATCTGTAAGCACTTCCATATATGCTTAATAAATATAACACCCTCACTTATAACATAAAATCATTATAAGTTTTAATATAACAAGATAAAAAAAAATATACAAAACCCTAGCAGTAATATTTAATTATAAGTTTAATTTCTTACATCTTTATAATACAAATACATAATTAATATAACATCCATTTAAATAGTACATTTAAACAATACAAATCCTATCAATTAGGAAAAAAACTATTCAGCTTATAATACATTAAAGATCATGTTATAAAAAATATTTACCTTCATTAATTATACCTTACCCAATATAAAAGGAGCTACAAGCATTTTTATCCAAAATAACAGTAAAGATACCCTAATAAGTAATTTTATTTAACCCTTAAATACCTAAATGCATATACTATTTACAGAATGTAGTTAGAGAAATCTTTAATCAAATATAATCAATCCAATAATGCATTACCAATTAGTACACATTACAAAAAAATACTACAAAGTATCATAAGAGATTCTTATCTACTATACATAAAACATTTTTAAACTAGTACTACACCTATTTACAACTTAAATAATTCTTCTATATAATTAGGCCTAGTATTACAATGACAAAAAAGTTTTAATTAATACAATTTAAAATGTATAAACCATATAAACTAACATCTTACATGACAAATACAACAATAAACTTAATAACAAGTACATAATCTTTTGAATACCAAAAAAGTTATCATTAAGCACAACACACTAAACAGATAAGTGAAGTAACTTATAAAATACAATATTCAACTTTAAAAATTTTTCTTCCATAGCTAAGTGATAAATTACCAAAAAATACAAATATATTACCTAACAAAAGGCATCTACATATCTCTCAATTCTAATAATCCCATAATTCTCTCAACCTAGTATCTATAGCTTGAGCTTGATGTGATAATTTTTCTGCTAAAGAGTCCTTTCCACTTAAACGTAAATCTAAAATTTCTTCTTGAAGATACCGTAATTGCTCAACAAGCATTATTTTCTCTATTTCTTTTTTAGAAATTGCTAGATGATCATTTTTTTTATCATGCGATAAAGTAGTATTATATTTGAAACCCACCATTTTTTTGAAGACATAATCTATTAAATGACTTAAACCAGCTTTTTGTAATTCCAACAATAATACATTCTTAGACATCACACTATCACATAAAGCAATTTTAATATTTAAAATATGCTGTTGTAACTCATAAAGACTATTATCACTAATATGAAATTTAGTAAACTGATCAAAAATAATTGGATTATCAAGTAATTCTGGAAATTCCATAATTATATTAATGGCTCTTAACTGGTTATATTCTTTTGAAAATGATTCAGTAGTCATATTATCAAACTGATTAACTACCAATTTTTTCACTAAACCATTACTATCAAAAATCTGAGATTTACTATTTGAGTACTGCTGAAGATTACGAACTTGATTGTAAAAATATTTCTTATAATATTTTGCAATATTACTATCATTAATTTTACTAATATAATATTTCATTCTAGCATCTAACATAACACATTGTTCAGGCATTATAGCACTACCACTAGTAACCTTAGATAATTCATAATCCCAAATAAACTCTGAAAGTAACTTAGCACTATCTAAAATAGCCATCACATCAGTAATACCTTTATTGATACAAATATCATAAGGATCATCACATGTATCGAGATTAACAAACTTTATAATACACCCAGACTTGATCAAAGATAGAGCAAGAGAGGCAGCTTTTACACATGCCATTTTTCCAGCAACATCACCATCCATCCAAACTATGACTTCTGTAGATATATCCCACAAATACGTCAAGTGTTCAGAAGTCATAGATGTCCCTAGCAAGGCAACTACATTACCAATACCTAGTTGATGAAGTATGAGAGCATCCATATATCCTTCTACCACTATAATCTTTCCAGCCTTTCTTGCTTCACGAACAGCAATATGAGCAGCATAAAGGCTCTCTCGTTTTTGAAAAAAAACACTTGCTTTAGAATTCAAGTACTTAGGATTTTGTGTATTAATAATAGATCTACCACCAAAACCTATAACGTCTCCTACAGAATTACAAATAGGAAACATAATTCTATTGTAAAAATAATCCTGATCATTTACATTTGATAATCCAGTCTTCCTTATATCATCAATATTAAACCCACAAGATAACAAATACTTAACTAACCCATGTGCTGGAGCATACCCTAACCTAAACTTTTTTATTGTATTATCAGTAATTCTACGATTTTTTACATATTCTAATGCAAAACTATTAGAATATAATTGCTTTTCAAACCATATTGTTGCTTCATTTAAAAGACGTATTAAGCCTATTTGATTATCTGTATGTTGTGGTACATCAATACCATACATTTCTGCTAAATAACTTACTGCACCTTTAAAATCCAATGCATTAATATCACATGTAAATTGTATAACATCACCACTTGCTCCACATCCAAAACAATAATATAACCCTTTCTCGTCACTGACAGTAAATGATGGTGTCTTTTCATTATGAAATGGACATAATCCAATAATATTATTACCTCTTTTAGTTAGTTTTACCCTTTGACCAACTACATCAGATAACTTTACCTTGCTTTTTATAAGATCTATAATACTCATATTACATAATATACAATCTAGCCTTAAATATAATATATCTCATATAAGGCAGTATGAACATTATTAGTAATTGATAATAAAAAATTACAGATATATTTAGTAATATAAGTTTGAATTACGTATTGTAATAAAAAGAGTAAAAACTACCACTTCAAATATAATTTCTTACCTATATTAATAAGATAAAATATTAAGTATTATTTATTGTCATCAGTTTTTTATAGCATTTTTAATATACATACATTTTATTGGTTATATAAGCTAATACATTAATAATTTTATATTATCTATGATCTATATAATAACATTACAAAAAAATTTTCACTTATTTCATAACATCATATATCAATTTGTAACTTTCACAGCTAACCAACTTAGGCAACTAATATTGCGATACACTTTAAATAAAATAGTGTTAATAAATTAACTACAAAACTATATATAAAAAAATACATATCCTCATATAAGCAATGACCTATATAATCTCTACTACTCACAACTAATTAAGTTCCAATATTATTTTAGGAAGACTATTCAAAAAATTAATATACAGCACTATAAATAAAAAAATATGCACACATTCATAACTAAACTACCAACTATATAACTTGCATTATCCACAACTAATTAGATTACAACATGACTTTAGGGAGATTATCCAAAAAATTAACTTAGAACTATATAAAAAAGATATATATGCTCATATAAACAACTACCTATATAATCTCTACTACCCAAAGCTAAGTAAGTTACAACATTATTTCAGGAAAACTATTCAAAAAATTAATATACAACACTATAAATAAAAAAAATATGCACACATTCATAACTAAACTACCAACTATATAACTTGCATTATCCACAACTAATTAGATTACAACATGACTTTAGGGAGATTATCCAAAAAATTAACCTAGAACTATATAAAAAAGATATATATGCTCATATAAACAACTACCTATATAATCTCTACTACCCAAAGCTAAGTAAGTTACAACATTATTTTAGGAAAACTATTCAAAAAATTAATATACAGCACTATAAATAAAGAATATAAACACTATTACATTCAACTAGTATATTGTAAAATACATGTATTAATTTGTTAAGGATTAATCAACAAAACTTTGAACATACTACCCATATTCTCAGTCAATCTCAAAAATCCAGTCATTAAATTCTGTTGTTGAACTTCTGTAGCATTTTCAATTAAGATTTGTAACCTTTCCCTAATACCAAAATTGTACAAAAAATCTCTTTGGGTCATAATATATGAATTTAAAAAAGATAAACTTTTCCTTAAAGCTGTAAAATCCACATGCACAGTAATATCACTATTACCAACATTTTCAAATATATTATTATATTGATGGTTTTTCACGGATTGCATAGTACTCTTATATGGAGGATCTATATATCCATAATCAATAATTACTGCAGCACCTTTATTTTGTAAAATTTTATGCTCTATTAACTTTATAATTGATATAGCATCATCACATACTTCTATAATCGGGTCGTTAATATTATTTACATTTAGTATTTGAAAATTTTTATCTATTAATTTATTAATAAATCTAAACTTATTATCTTCTACTGTAATATACCTTTCGTACCAAGAATCACTAATACATATAAATTGTTTAATAGGCAAAGCATCAAAAAATTCATTTGCTATAACTAGTATAGGATAATTCGGAATACTATTTATATTTCGACACCATAGTACTTTTTCACCTACATCTTGTAAAGTATTATACTGCACTTCTTGTAATTTAGGACTAACCTCAAGAAGATAAATATCAACTGCAGAATAACACTGTTTAAATTTCTTGAGAACTCTAATAATATCACTTATTAATGTTCCTCTGCCTGGTCCTAGTTCCAATAAAACAAATTTTGAGGGAGATCCCATTTTTTCCCAATACAATAATACCCATAATGCTATTACTTCCCCAAATAGTTGAGATATTTCAGGAGAAGTAACAAAATCTCCAAAAACACCAAATGGCATTTGTGTCATATAATAACCACAATTCATATCATAAAGAGCAATCCTCATAAATTGTTCAACTGATATAGCACCACCATTATCAAAAATAACTTTTTTTAAGTAAGAATGCATAATTATTAATGTCTTATTTATGTGGTTATGATATAAGTAATAGATATGGCTGTAAATTACATTGGACATTATGATATTACACACTAACTTTCAAAATAAAGTAAACCAAGAATATTTAGGAAATTTAGGCAACAAAAGTGGTAATTTTTATAACACTTCAACTAAAATAAAGAATGATTTTAATTTTATTTCTCAAGAAGAAAATATACAAAGTATTAACTATACCTTTTCAATACCTTACCAAAATAATACAGGAAATTCAAATAATTCAGAGACTCATAATATGACTCACACCCAATTTCCTAAGTGTCATATATCAAATACCATAATAGACAGCACATCTAATAAAATAGAATGCGAAGACATACAGCAAATTACCAATAATCATTACATTAAAAATCAAGAACAAACCAACATTGACACTAATGTTATATCAAGCAAAGATGAAATAAGTTACAAGACAGCATACGCTTTACTCCTTAACTTAGTAAATTATGATATAAAGTTATTAAAAGAAATTTTGTTAATTGCAGAAAGTCTAGTCAATGAAGGAGTATCAGTTGCACCAGAATCAAGAGTAAAAAGACACATTGCCAAAGCAATATTATCTAGAACACAACAATACAAAAAAAATACCACTAGTCGTTCAAGGTAGTACAAATGCCAGGAATAAAAAAATTTATTGTACCATGTAATTTCAATGGGCAAAATTCACCATTTGCAATATATATTGGAGAACCAAAACCAGAAAACCATCCAATTCAACACCAAGATAATTGGCTAGCAAAAGAACGTGGAGGGAATATACCAGAAAAAATTAAAGATAGTTTGTCAAAACTATATGCACTTGCACAAAAGAATGGTATCTGTTTTGCAGATCTATGTGTATATGCATTAACAGTAGCTACTCATAAAAATAATAAAGATTCCTCAGACAATCAATAATTATTGATAAATTAATGTTTGGTTTTTCTACATCTATGCATGTACTAGTATAAGTTTTTATTTACAAAAGACTTGTTATAAATCGCAATACAAAATATTGAATACATGAACCAAATTGAAGAACCAAACATTAATTGACAAAGTATATTGTTATTATATACCTACAACTATTATTTGTACCATATGACAATTTCTTATTAAATAACAGTAAAACAATTTTTATACAGCAAGATTTGATACTGACCATAATAATCATAATAAAGTATCACAACAAAACCATGTAAAATAAGAAAGTAGTATACACATTATAAAAATAACGTTAATCACCCATTGCAATGGCATAATAAGTTATATGGGTACACTTTTGATACTTATAATAGTTACTACTAAAAGTAGTATAATAAAACCAAAACCATGTAAAATAAGAAAGTATCACACATTATAGAAATAACACTGGTCACTCATTGCAATGGCATAATAAGTTATATAGGTACACTTTTGATACTTATAATAGTTAATAATAAAAGTAGTATAATAAAACCAAAACCATGTAAAATAAGAAAATACCACACATTATAGAAATAACACTGGTTACTCATTGCAATGGCATAATAAGTTATATGGGTACACTTTTGATACTTATAATAGTTACTACTAAAAGTAGTATAATAAAGCCAAAACCATGTAAAATAAGAAAGTATCACACATTATAGAAATAACACTGGTCACTCATTGCAATGGCATAATAAGTTATATGGGTACACTTTTGATACTTATAATAGTTAATAATAAAAGTAGTATAATAAAACCAAAACCATATAAAATAAGAAAGTACCACACACTATAGAAATAACACCGGTCACTCATTTCAATAGCATAATAAGTTATATGGTTACACTTTTGATACTTATAATAGTTAATAATAAAAGTACTATAATAAAACTAAAACCATGTAAAATAAGAAAATACCACACATTATAGAAATAACACTGGTTACTCATTGCAATGGCATAATAAGTTATATAGGTACACTTTTGATACTTATAATAGTTAATAATAAAAGTAGTATAATAAAACCAAAACCATGTAAAATAAGAAAATACCACACATTATAGAAATAACACTGGTTACTCATTGCAAATGGCATAATAAGTTATATGAGTACACTTAAATTATTTATATATTGAGAAATCCATAAACTCACTTAGTTTAACATATATTACATACAAACCTTTTAAAATTATATGGGAAATATCTCATATAATATTAGAAATACAATACTAGAAAATTGTATATAAATTATAAATTAAATACCTAAACATACAAAAACATTCATACACCAACAGAATGATAGTGTACTCTATATTACTCTTCAAAACTATACTGAAAGGTATAATACCAATTCATCAAGAAATGTATTATCACAAAATTATAACCAAACTACTTTTATATATAGAAAGTTCACTAATATTAAACTTTACTTTCAATATTATATTAATAAAAAGAAATACACTTTATGCTGATTACCTATTAGTAAATCAATATTTATAAGTCATATGGTACTACTAAAAGTAAATTAACCTACATATTAAATACATTATAAAATTACTTAAAAACAAAAAGAACTACATATCAGGAAGAATACTATTTAAAAACAATCTCAAATTATAAAAAACTAATCCATATGTTCAATTTTTAAACAATAGATCTATAATTACCTAAAACAACCAATAACATTTTCTAGGTTATATATTATAGACCCACCAATAAGACAAAGTATTAATATACAATAACACTCATTAGTAACAAACAGCAAATCTTGATATTTTAAAGTAAAAATATTCATACTATTACTGAATCCTTGAAGAGCATTACAAACGTAAACATAAGTATTAGGACTACCATCTATATATAATACACATTATATAAAAAATATTTGATACATATAGATACAAAAAACAAAAACTTAACAAACTTATTAAGCATCATATACTATACAACAAGAACTAAAGCAATCATTTGACTAATGATCTTCAAATGCTTCTTCCCACGTTCCTTCAGTAGCAGCACGTGTATACTCTGTTACTCTATTTTCAAAGAAATTAGTGTGCTCTACACCATTTAGAATTTCATCCAACCACAGCAAAGGGTTCTTATTTGCGCTGTATATAGGCTCTAAATTTAACTGTATTAGCCTTCTATTTGCAATATATCTTATATATTCTTTCACCTCCTGAGCAGACAAACCTTCAACATCACCACAAGCAAATGCCAAGTTAATAAACTCATCTTCTAAAGTTACAATAACACTACATGCTTCATACAATTCCTTTTTAAGATCATCATCCCATATTTCATAATTTTCTTGAATAAAAGTATTAAATAATCTAATTATCGACTCAGTATGTAATGTTTCATCACGAACAGACCAAGCAATAATTTGTCCCATGCCTTTCATTTTCCCAAAACGTTGAAAATTTAGTAAAATTGCAAATGAAGCAAACAATTGTAAACCTTCTGTAAAGGCACCAAAAACTGCTAAAGTTTTTGCTACATGCCTTTTGTCATTCTTTCTACACTCTTCAAACCGTTGCATGTAGTCATATTTCTTTTTCATAACCTCAAATTTCAAAAACGCCTGATACTCTATTTCTGGCATCCCAATAGTATCCAATAAGTAAGAATAAGCAGCAATATGTATAGTTTCCATATTTGAAAATGCAGATAACATCATACATATTTCCGTTGGCTTAAATATATTTGAATAATGTTTCATATAACAGTTATTAACTTCGATATCAGCCTGTGTAAAAAAACGAAAAATTTGTACTAAAAGGTTCTTTTCCTTATCAGAAAGTACAGTCTTCCAATCTTGAACATCATCTGCAAGAGGCACTTCTTCAGGCAACCAGTGTATCCTCTGCTGACATAACCATGCATCATACGCCCAGGGATAATTAAACGGTTTATAAATTGGTCTAGAATCTAGTAATGACATCTTAAATGTTACCAAAAATTACTTAAGTATAACAAAGTTGCTTGCAGAACTATAACAACTATTTGATAGAAAAAGCAACTTAAAAGATTAGGAATATTAAAATAATCATTAGATAAAATTTTAAATTATTATTAGTCAATATATGGTAAATCTAGTATAAAATAGTTATAAAAATTATAAATATAATATTTTTCTTTATATAAGATACTGATATTTTTTATAAATTATCACTTAATTATTAAAAAAAATATATTGCATATAAAATTATTTATAATTATAAATTAGCTAATATTTATTAATATATTTATGTAATGCTATGCTAGGCAATTCTCAAGAATCGAGTATCTCAAGTGAAACACTTGAAATATTTGCAGACTCTCAGATTCACATAACAGAGGAACAATTAAAAATATATATAAAGAATCTTATAGATAACTTATATGTATATAACCTACTAGATCCTGGAAATGCTATACCATTGTCTATTATAGCAATGCTAGGTCTACATTCAGATTTTCATTCATTTAAAAAAGCAGTACTAGATACTCTTTCTGGATACAAAAATTCTGTCCATAGTTTTCTTGCAGAGTCTACAATAATTGACAGGTCTGAATCTTTAAGAGCAGAACCAAATCACTGCTTATATTCATTACCACCTCTTTTGGATAAAAGAACTTCAGAAGATATGTGGAATGATATTAAAGAATTACATATATTATATCACCAATATATAATTAACGTATCTGTAGATAAAAGTACTAATGCTATAAGCAATACAGTAAATGCTCCAGGCACCAAAACATGTTCTATTAAGATATCATATACTAATCCATTAAGACAGCATGTACACTATTTTACATTAAAAACACTTATTGAATATTACAACACTCAACAAACATCATTAACAGGTCACAGATCAATTGATGATCAACAAGAAGCTGCTGTTACTTTGTTTAAAGAAACATTAGAAGAAAAATTTTGCAAAGGATTAAAAAATAAAATATTCTTTAATTATGCACAATATTTAAAAAGTCTATTTACTATCGTAACATCAAATCCAAAAGTAGACTATACCCTGCCACAAAATATATATAGATATTGTGAAACAAGAAGAATGGTAATTTCAAAAATAACACATGATATAATTCCTATATCAGATCCAGGAACTGATATACGTATTTATTGTGATATACCAGAGTATGTAACCGTATTATCAGAAACAAGTAACATTACTATATACGGGAAAGAAGTACTTGGTAAAGTTTATAGCATATATGGTACAATTATAATTAAAAACAATATGCCACATAATGAACGAGAAATAAGCTCTCGTATATGTTCTTTATTTGGTCGTGTTATAATCAATGGAAGAATACTTAATCGGAAACATACAATACCTAGTATATTTGAAATTAACAACCATAACACATACTTATCACTTAAATATAATTCTATATTAACAAAAATAACAAGCAGCTCTGTAGGTTCCGTAAATAAAGAAAAAAAATCACAAATCTTTGAAATCAGTAGGGATACAATTTTGAATTCAACAAATTATCAGAGAAATATATCAAATTTAAAAATAGAACTACATAACCCAGATGAACAACTCACAGCTACTGTCATATCATTAGATTTAAAAGATCATCCATTACCTATTACTAATAATAATACTATACCTAATATATTAAGCCTAACAGACAATCACGCAACAGATTCAGAATTACCAAGTGAGTTTTTTAGTAACAATGTTAACCCAAAAAGTGCTGGAATTACGAGAATAAAAAATACAATTATTATTGAGAAATTAACTCCTACAATAGGAAGATATATGAATGTTGCCACAAAAAATGGAACAGTATTAGATAAATATGGGATCACAGAAGTAATTATTCAAAGTACCAGAAACTTTGTAATATTATTACTACATGATGCAAATGTTACTATAGAATGTCCATTTTCTGGAGAAATATTTACAAATACAGGTAATATTACAGTTATTGGCCCAGTAACTCACAATTCTAAACTTATTTCAAACTTTGGTTCAGTTTATGTTGGTAATATATCTCATCGGTCAAATGCATTAGCAATAGATAACAGCCGTATTGTATCTTCACTTGGGCATGTCACAATTTATGGCAAAGTTAGTAAATCCAATATTACTACTTCTACATCAGATGCAATATCAATACATAACTCAATATCATGGTTTGATAAACTAACTTCTTGTAACACCAAAACTTTAGCATCTCGCAAAACATAAATTATATATAAGTTTCATTATGGTTTGTTACCTTTATATAGAAAACAGTAGATTGAGTTTAAAAATATATAGAACAATATATTAAATACAATGTTTTGATGTTTTACTATGTTTATTTTTCAGCTTAAAACTTAGATATGTATTTAACCCTAAACTATAAAAGTAGATGAAGTCTTTGTGCTAAATACAAATCTTATAGATTATTAAAAAAAGTAAAAAATAAGATGACATAATTTTACTATTTATAGTAATTGAAAATTTCAATACCTATTTATCTAATCTAAAGATTTTTTAATTAAAAAAACAATATTCTTTAAAGTTTTAAATATATAAAGTGTTTATTAAGTACATAGTTTATATTAAGCTACATGTTTTTTATGCAATAAAATCTTTATTTCACTTAACTTAAATTTCTAATTTACAAAATGATATTTTTTGAGTTTTTATACCTATAACATTATTTATCCAATACCCATTTATAGGAGTTATAAGTTTTTATAATAAAAAAAATACAAAAGATATCCTAAGATTAAAGAAGAAACTACCTATTATATATGACCCTAAAATTCTATATAAATACAGAATTTGCACATTATCTTACTAAAAGAATTTAAACACATATCCAATCATATTCACAAATCATATATGTATTATAAACAATAATATGCATCCAAAAATTCAACTATTCTCTGTCACACTAAATTCCATAATTTAAAGGTAATAATTCTACAACTTGAATACTAAATAAATCACTTATGAAAAATCAATAATTAAACCAAAAATTAAATAACCCCTCAAAATATAGTATCACGCCTATTATAGAAAATAACATACCCATACTCAATAAAGTATATATAATAATTTATAAATTATCTCATATACAATATTTTCTACTTAGGAACAGAGACTATTCTACTTTATAGATAAATATCTTGACATAACTACTAACAAATATCTTACTAACATATCAACTCCTATACCAAAGTGTAGTACCATCCTTGTTATCAGAAAGCACTATACCCTTATCTAATAAAATCTGACGTATTCTATCAGCCTTTCTAAAATCACCATTTGTCTTTGCCATTTTTCTTTCATGTATTAATTGAATAATGTCTTGATCATTATCAACCTTAAACCATTCCTGCCAAGAATGATATAATATACCTAGAAAATTAGCACTTTTAATTAAAACCTTTATAAAATATACTTTTTTATCTATGTCAGAAGCTTTATTAATCCTTGTTACCATTTCATGTAATACTGCAATAGCCTTTGGTGTATTCATATCATCTTTCAAACAACTGATTATTTCATCTGATACTTCCACATCATCTAACAATAATCTCTCATCTGTAACATTCAAAGCCATATATATACGATTAAGAGATTCCTGTGCATTGGAAACAACATTATCATTCCAATCTAAAGGTTTCCTATAGTGAGTACTAAGGAATATATACCTAATTACCTCACCTCTAATTCCAGAATCTAATAGCTGTCTTACCGTTAAGAAATTACCTAAAGACTTACTCATTTTTTCATGATTAACTGTCAAAAATCCGTTATGAATCCAGTACTTTGCATAATAGCTATTAGGAAAAGCACAACAGCTTTGTGCTAGCTCATTCTCATGATGAGGAAATTGTAAATCAGCACCGCCACCATGAATATCAAAATTCTCTCCTAAATAATTATAACTCATAGCTGAACATTCTATATGCCAACCTGGTCTACCAACTCCCCAAGGACTTGGCCAACAACTCATTAGTTTATTATCAATATCAGTTGCCGGTTTCCATAAAACAAAATCTCCGGGATGTTTTTTACCTACCTCAATATCTATTCTACTTCCATAAATAAGCTCCATTATATTACGTCCAGATAACTTACCATATGCAGGATAAGATTCAATATCAAAAAATACAGTATTATCACATATATATGCGTGACCATAATTTATAAGTTTTTCGATTAAAGCCAACATTACATCTATATTTTCAGTAGCCCTTGGCTCATAAGTTGGCTTTAAGCAATTTAATCTACCCATATCCTCATTAAATGCTTTTATATACCTTGCAGTAACATCATATATATTTTGATTATTATTCTGAGCAACATTAATAATCTTATCATCTATATCAGTAATATTTCGAATATAAGTAACTTTAGGATATAACACATTCAACAATCTAAATAATATATCATATATAACTATTGATCTCGAATTACCTATGTGAGCAAAATCATATACTGTAGGACCACAAACATAAATCTTTACATTATTAACATCTAAAGGAACAAAAAGCTCTTTAGATCTAGTTAACGTATTATATATTATCATGTTGTAAACTTTGATAGAAAAGAGAACATACCTATAACAAGTTTTGGCCCTAAAATCATCACCATAAAAGTTACAGTAATACCAAAAAAAGCTATAATCATTCCAATTATCACCATCAAACCATCTTTACTAAGCAATCCTAAAGACATAACTGACACACCACCAGCTGGAATAAAATTAGTTAGAGGTAATGGTATAGCTATCGATACAGCACATATTAGAGAAATAAATGCTATAAGTTTTTCACCAAAACTATTAAATAAAAATAAAAAACGAGGCTTCGTAAGCTTTTCTGCTTTTCTTAATATAGGAGCAGTTTTTTCAATAATAAAAGCTAAAGTTGTACGCTTAAAAGATTTGTTCCCTAACCATTTAGGAATCCACGGAGTTTGAAAGCCAAATAACATTTGAACAGCAAACAAAACTAAAGGTATCGAGAAAATTGTGGTATATCCTGGAGGAACAGGAATTGGAATAGCAAGAGGTAATGAGAATAACAACATCAATACACCAAAACCACGAGAATGAAGAACAGATTTTAATTCAAATATAGTAATTCTATCCGCTTCTACATTACTTGTTACTTCTTCCAATAAATCTGAAACCGCTTTATTATCCTTTTGCGACATATTTACAACTCATCCCAAAACCACAGATTACATATTAAAAAAAACATACCAATTAATTAATAAATAACTTACTATATATTCGTACCATCTACAAGTTTAAAATACTACACTATAAATTTCTTTTAAGAATGTACAAACGTTTTTATTATAGAATATATACATTTATGTTATAATTGTTAACATACATTATATATTTTAACTTACTGTAAATTTATATATCATATTTTAAATTACAACATCAAACACAACTTTTTACGAGCTAATTCATAAAATCTTTTTATCTATAAGTAAAGCATTACAAAACAATCTTAATTGTAATCCACATAGCTTAGAAATTAATCTGATAATACATCTTAACACTACCAGTGACCTAATATACTCCAAGTAATCCTCTTTAAGTGACATATTAATATATTAATAATTACAGAACACATATCATTTGTAAAAAATAAAAGCATATATATTACAGTATGCTCGAAAATACATCAAAATCAATACTCTCAAGACTTATCATAAATACTAGTACGTAATATACTTAAAATAATTAATTGCATATTAAACAAGATAATATTATTTTAAGGAAGATGCTCTACTATTATTTTGTTAACTAGCACAACCAAAAGAATGCACAATAATTTTAATCAAAAAATTATTAATTCAGTCCTAGAATTAATAACACAGGAAGACGACAATTTGTTTCAAGATTTCATAAAACAATTTTATAGCTACTATTACAGTAGTGACATTACACTTAATCCTAGCTTTTTATTATTTATCGCACGTACACTATTTGAGTTAATCAAAGAAAAGCAACCTAAAGAAAGTAAGATACAAATATTTAATACTGATAAACAAGATAATGATATAACAAAAAAAACAACTATTATTGAAATAATAAATGATAACTCACCATTTATAATAGACTCTATAATTATTACAATAAAAAGACATAACGCATCAATATATCACTATACTAATGCCGTATTAAATATTGAACGTACAAAACATAAGATATCTAATATATCACCTGCACAATCATCATCAAATAATAAAATGAGCGAATCAATTGTATATTTTATTATTAGTCAAATTGATGAAGAATCTCAAAAATCTCTAAAATACGATATAGAAAAAAATCTACAATTAGTAAGTTATTGTGTTAACGACTGGCAATTAATGTTACAATATTTTGATAAAGCATTAACTAGTGTAAGGTCACAAAATAACACTATAGAAGAAGCAATCACATTCTTAGAATGGTTAAAAAAAGATAAATTTATTTTTTTAGGATATGAAGAGTATATTATCAATCAAAATAAACTAACACTTAATGCTACAGCTAATCTTGGACTACAAAGAACTAATATATCTAACCATGCAGAAATAGCAACTGACAATAAAGACCAAGTATATATTATTCAATCTAACATCTTATCTACAGTACATAAACATGAGTACATGATCTGTATAGGAATTAGAATATTCAATAAAAACAATATTATAGAAAAAGAACACCGCTTCTATGGTTTCTTTGCTTCCATAATTTCATTCCAAGACGCAACTTCTATTCCACTAATTCGGAGTAAAATAAAAGCTGTTGAAGATAAAGCAGGGTTTACCAAAGGTGGGCACAGCAATAAAGCATTACTTGATATTCTACAAAGGTTATCTAGAGATGAATTATTTCAATTCTCTGAGGAAGAGTTATTTCAAATCTCAATGGGAATTTTATCCTTAGCTAATAATCCTAAAATCAAGCTTTTCATAATAAAAGACAAAAATAATAGTTTTGCAAATTGTATAATTTTTATCCCAAAAGATTTAGCAAGTACTGAACTTGCAAACAAAATGAGCTACATTTTAGAGCAAATGCTTACCGCTCAGGTTGTTAACCACCACTATAATATGTTAAATGAATATAATCTTGTTAGGCTACAATTTATATTAAAAGCACAAGATAACCATTTCAATGATATATCAGAACTAGAAATTGAAGAAAAGTTAATCGCAGCATCAAGAAAGTGGGAACACAAATTACAAGATGTCATGTGTTGTAATTTAGGATCAATTAATCCTTTCTTACACTATCTCACAGCATTTCCACCAAGTTACCATGAGTATTTTAATCCAAAAAGCGCATACCATGATATTATTAAGCTAGAACAGGTCCATAAGTATAATACAAGTGAAGCAGATCTTTATTTGGTTAAAAATAGTGTTCATTATCAATTAAAAATATATATCCCTCAAGAAAGTAATTTACAACTTTCAAAAATACTAAGTATAGTAAACAAAATGGGAACAAGTATAATTTTACACCATAGTTACACTATTACAGCCAAAATTACTATATATTTACATCACTTTATACTGTCAAATACCAAGCAATCTTTCAATCACAATAACATAAAAGAACAATTTGAAACTACACTAAAAAAAGTATTTGCTAAAGAAATAGAAAATGACTACTTTAATAGCCTAATTATATTAGCAAGTTTGCATTGGAAAGAAGTAATGCTCATCAGAGCATTAAGTAGATACCTAAAACAAATATCATTCAACTATAGTCAGATCTATATTCAAAAAGTTGCCACAAAATATCCAAAAATCATATATAATTTTATTAGATTGTTCGAATCTAGATTTAACCCAGAGCAAAATAATAATAAAGAGTCTGTTTCTATCAAAGAAAAAATTAATGATCTACTTTCAGAAGTAACAGATGTAGTACATGATCACATTTTACGATGCATATACGCACTTATTTTAGCAATTTTACGCACAAACTACTATACAGGAAAAGAATATTTATCTATAAAGTTTGACTCAAGCAAAGTACCAAATATACCTTTACCATGTCCTTTTAGAGAAATATATGTCTATTCTAATTCATTTGAAGCTATACACTTGCGAGGCGGTAAAGTTGCACGTGGAGGAATTAGGTGGTCTGATAGGACAGAAGATTTTCGTACAGAAATACTCGGATTAATGAAAGCACAAATGACAAAAAATTCTGTCATTGTCCCAGTAGGTTCTAAGGGTGGTTTTATTTTAAAACGTGCACCTAAAAATCCCTCTTTACTTAAAAACACCGCTATCGAATGTTATAAAAACTTCTTGAGAGGAATATTAGACATTACTGATAACATCATCGATGACAAATATGTAACACCTAATAATATTATCAAATACGATGATTATGATCCATATTTAGTAGTAGCAGCAGATAAAGGAACTGCCACATTTTCTGATTATGCAAATGAGATTTCTGAAGAATATAACTTCTGGTTAGGAGATGCCTTTGCATCTGGTGGCTCAATAGGATTTGACCACAAAAAAATTGGAATCACGGCAAAAGGAGCATGGGTTGCTGCACAAAGACACTTTTGGCTTATGGATAAAGATATATACACTGAACCATTTACAGTAATTGGTATAGGTGATATGTCTGGAGATGTATTTGGAAACGGTATGTTATTATCTGATAAAATACATTTAGTTGGGGCTTTTGACCACAAGAATATTTTCATTGATCCATCACCTAACCCTGAACAAAGCTTCTTAGAACGTAAACGCCTTTTCCACCTTCCTGGTTCTTCATGGGAAGATTATAACAAAGACTATATTTCAAAAGGTGGAAAAGTTTTCAGTAGAAATTCTAAAATGTTAGAACTAACTCCTGAAATAAAAAACCTACTTAATATTACAGAGGATCAAATATCTCCAAATACCTTAATCACATATCTACTCAAAGCCGAAGTTAACATGATATGGAACGGAGGAATAGGCACATATATAAAATCTTCACAGGAAAGTAATGCAGTAGTTGCAGATAAAGCTAATGATCTTTTAAGAGTCAATGGATGTGAAGTAAGAGCAGCAATGATAATAGAAGGCGGTAATTTAGGAGCTACACAACTTGGAAGAATAGAATATGCACGGAATGGAGGAAAAATTAATACTGACTTTACTGATAATTCTGGAGGAGTAATCTGTTCTGATTTTGAAATCAATATAAAAATATGTCTAAGGTTAGCAATAAAGAGTAATTTCATTACTATCTCTGAACGTAATAAAATACTAGACGATATTATGCATGATGTACCATCTATGGTTCTTGAATCTCATAATAAATTAGAAACAAAAGCTTTAATGCTAGAGTGTATACAGGCTCAAGATAGAATAGAACAACATCATAGACTATTAAAATATTTAGAAAAAACTAAAATCCTGAACAGAAAAATAGAGTTCTTACCAAGTGATGAAGATATAATAAAAATCACTTCTGAAAAGAAAGGTTTTACCTGCCCTCAAATTGCTATTCTTATCGCATATACTAGAATGTTCTTAAAAAATGAAGTAATGGTATCTAATATCTTTAATCACTCAAGTAGTTTATCAAATTTATATGAATCCCAGTATTTATTGTCCTACTTTCCACAATATATAAGAGATAATTTTGCACCTTACATAAGACAACACCCTCTAAAAAAAGAAATTTTAGTAACATGTATAGTAAATGACATAGTCAATAGAATGGGATGTACTTTTGTTAACCATATTATTGAAAATATTGGTATTACAGCTGAAAATGTAATCAAAATATATATTATAACCACTCATATATATAATCTATACGAAGTATGGGAAGCATTAGATGCATTAGATAGCAAAATTCACATTAGTATATATACTACCTTAATTAGAGAAGTACAAAGATTTGTTGGACAAATAACCTTTTGGTTTATGAGAAATTCTTCTAAATTTGTAAACATTGATACACAATTAAATGAGTTATCATCTCAAATACGTATCATAGAAGAAAATATAACTAATATTTTATATAATGAATATTTAGAAGTATATAATAATACTCTCTCTTCTCTAACTAAGCATAACATAGATAAATCAGTTGTACAAAAGATTACTGCGCTAAAATTTCTTACTGTATCCCTAGATATAATACACCTCACAAACAGTTCTAATTTACCAATACTAACTGTAGGAAAACTATATTTTCAACTCAGATCTTTACTAAACTTTAATCGTATACGTGATCTTGCAAGAGATATGGAATTAAGCTCTTCATATTGGCAACGTGTTGCTATTAGGAACCTGCTTGATGAATTAAACGACTACCAGTATATAATAACAGAAAATATTATAAGACAAGCAAAACCTACTTTATCACTAGCACTTAAATTAGATAAAGATTGTGATATCATTAATGATACAATTCAAGAATGGCATAGTAAAAACCAAGATAAATTAAATAGATATTACAATTTTTTAAATGAAATAAATACAAATCAGCTTGATTTAAGTAAGTTAATGCTAATAATAAAATCACTTGATATGTTCATTAGGTAAAATAAATTGTAATGTTTGGCATAGGTATATCAGAAATTGTTGTAATAATTTTAGTAGCATGTTTGGTAATTGATCCAAAAAAGTTACCTTTCTTAGCTAAAAATTTAGGATTCTATTACAGAAAATTTATAGAGATAAAAGAAGAAATTTTTCATTACCTAAAAAAAATTTATATTAATGACACAGAAGATGATAACAACAATGTAGTTATTAAAAAAATAATAGGAAATGATGGTAAAACATACGATAGTTATGTAACAAAAAATAATCCCAAGAAAAAAGAAGACTTATGACTGCAAAAGTATTAATAGTAGATGATTTAGCTGCAAACATTAAGTTACTGCAAGCTAAACTAGTTAATGAATATTATAACGTATTGACTGCAACAAATGGCATGGATGCCATACAGATTGCTCAAGAGAAGCATCCTGATATAATATTACTAGATGTGATGATGCCAGAAATGGATGGTTTCGAAACTTGCAAAAGATTAAAATCAGATCCTACAACCATCCATATTCCAGTAGTTATGGTAACAGCTCTTGACAACACTTCAGATAACAGAGCTACTGGTCTTAGTCATGGTGCTGATGATTTCTTAACAAAACCTATAAATGACATTGCATTATTTGCAAGAATTAGGTCATTAACAAGATTCAAAATGGTAATAGATGAGTTAAGATTACGATGCAAAACAAACACTGAAATGAGTGTATTAAATGATAGTATAATGAACTATGCCAATAAAATAGATGATGCTAATATTTTAATAGCAGACGAAGATACATTAAGATCTGAACACATCAATAACATACTACAACAATCATTTCAACAAACTGTAGTCTCACACAATATAGAACAAGTTCTCAATTTAAGCAACATAGAGAATTACGATCTTATAATCATTGACTTAGAGTTTTCTGGAGACGGATTAAGACTATGTTCACATTTACGTAACAAAATTGAAACACGTTATACACCTATTCTAGTCTTACTTGATGAAAATGAAGACACAAAGCTACTTACTAAAGCATTTGATATAGGAATTCATGACTATATAACAACCCCAGTAGATAGTAACGAACTCATAGCAAGAGTTAATGTACAAGTAAAAAGAAAAAGATATCAAGATGCCTTAAGGATTAACGTAGATACTAATATGACAATGGCAATAACTGATCCTCTTACTGGATGTTTTAATAGACGTTACTTTGACATGCACTTTCATAACATGATTACTGAATCATTATGTAAAGATAAGACTATATCTTTAATGATACTAGATATTGACCATTTCAAAGAAGTAAATGATACATTTGGTCATACCATAGGAGACGAATTACTACGACAATTTAAAAATAGAGTATCCGACAATATACGCATAACAGATTTATTAGCAAGATTTGGAGGTGAAGAATTTGTTATAGTACTACCTGACACAGATATAAATACAGCATATCAAACAGGACTAAGAATACTCTCACTAGTAGGAGAAACACCCTTTAAAACTAGCATAGGAGATATACATAAAACTGTTAGTATTGGTATCACAGAAATGTTACATTCTGATATTAATAACATAAAACAATTAATAGATAGAGCTGATAAATGTTTATATGAAGCAAAAAACACAGGCAGAAATAAAATTGTAACTGACCCTGTAATAAACACTTAACATATAATTATTTCAAATGTAATAGTCAAATAATTACTCTACATTTTAATAATTTTTTGTATTATCTCATAACTAAGAACATATAGAATATCATAAACACTAGGAAATTATTATATATAATAAACTATAAAAACATTATTTATATGGTTTATTTCAGTAAGATACAATTAAAACAATTTCCATACTAATAAGTTAAAAAAACTCTCTACTATAATTACTTGTAATACCTTATTAACAAGGTGTTTTCTTTTTTTATATTACAAATTAATACCTAAATAAATATAAAGAAAATACACTACATATGTACAAATACAACATCATATGTTGCACAATTCAACATACTAAACAGACAAAGATATATTTTATTAATATACAAAATTATAATAACTTTTCCAGTTGTAAAATTATATTTTGCATATAAGACGGCATGGGTATAGTTATTGATATTTCTTTACCATCTATATTAATAGACAAAAAATATGCATGTAATTGTAAATAATCATTTGATATACTATCACAAATTTTTCCATATTTGACATCACCAACAATTGGACATCCAATACGTGAAAGATGTATTCTTATCTGATGTTTTCTTCCAGTGATCGGTTGTAGGTCAAGTAATCCAATATCATTTGGCAGTTTCCTGAGTGTAGAAAACATGGTAACAGCTTGCTGCATAAATGACATATTTTTCTCTAGAGTAATTCCATGCTTCTTCTTAACAATGGGATAATCAATTTGTCCAAAATCATCATCAGGTATTCCACATGTTAATGCCAAATATTTTTTTTTAACTTTTCTATCTTTAAACTCGTTCATAATAAGCCTAGAGACTCTAGCATTACGCGCTAACATTAAAATTCCACTAGTACTCTTATCCAATCTATGAACTATTTTCATAGATTCTCCAATTCTAATACTATCTAATACATCACTTATACTGATTTTAACTTTACTACCACCTTGAACAGATACCCCTGAAGGCTTGTTTATTACTAAAACATTATCATCCTCATACACGATATTATCACAAATTAGTTTTACTAAAGACTCACTAGCGAATTTGCAAACTTTTTTATCCTTCTTTTCTTTACTAATTATACATTCATTTTGCACATAAATTACATTACCAACATTAAGCTTAGTATTAGACTTTACTTTTAAGCCATCAAGTAAAATTATCCTATTACGTAAAAATTTTTCAATTAGTGACTGAGGAATTCTTAATTCTTTTCTAATAAACCTATCTATCCTAACACCTAGATTATCTTCTTGTATAGTATAATATTTACCCATAAATGTTCACAATTAGTATAATATATCTCATTTAACTATGACAAAGCATCAAAATTACACGCTTTTTTCTATTTACTTAGTATTAACTTGAACTGAATATTTATTAGACATGCACCAGTAATTATAATACACCACATATTTTTAAGAATAACATATTTACAACTTTTATACACGATAATAAAGCATAGTACTGTTATACTTATAATATTAATTAATATATAAAGATAATCTTTAGTAATTTAGATTAAACATTTACAATTAGTTTACAAATTACTACACTCAACCAATTTATGAATAATAAATAATGATAAAAATTGTTGTAAGAAAAATCTACAATTATCCTTTGTCAATCATGATACCAATATCTACAATAATATGATAAACGATACATATAGAAAACTTCTAATTAATATGGTTTTGTAGACAGCTATTTTAAATTTAAGCATGTAGAAATCTAATAGCTATTAAAACATTTTTTTTAATAGATGTTTAATATTTCCATATTCAGTGACAAAAAGTTATTTATATTACAAAGAATAGTTAATCAATGTTTTTGTAAATATTATGTTACATTCTTGATTAATCATTTTTTTGCAGTAAGAATTTATCTACTACTTATAATATTACTTGATGAAATAATAAGCACAAATAAATATATATATTCTTATCTCATTGACTTAATGTTTATTTTATAATAGTTCATTAGTTTATATAAAGTAGCAATGTATTATATGTATGCTATATTAATCCCAACATAGCAAATTATGTAATACATATCAATCTAGTTACTTATTAACTTTAATTTATCAAATATTTCACAATAACCATACCACTAAAAAACAAACTTATTTAAAAAATACTGCAAATAATAACTAGAGACTATAACTATTTAATAAACTAATATTACTGATCTGTATGCATATAGAAAATTTCTTATAAACTAACTACTCTAACAAGGATAACATTAATAAAGAAACCATAAAGTTATTATATAATATAACTTTACTGACTATTACCATAAAACTTTCTTGTTAAATAATCACATAAAGTAAAGTTACTAGCTATAAACAAACCATCGCTACACATAACCTTCCCCTTACTTTCCTCAACAAACAATTTACCTACTGCTGCCTGATATTTATTAACGTTAGAATAAACTAATGCATCATAAGACCCTGTACACAAGTAAGAAAACCCCAAAGCCATAGATCCCATAGCACGTATTATTACAGCCTGAGAACTAAGTTGATTATCAATAATATTAACATTAGACTTTGTAATAACAAAATCAATCACACTTCTACTAATACTTTGCTTATTTCCTACATGCATTTTTATATAACGAGACTGTACATTCTCTGAAAAAGCTCCTACACCCTTTTCTACATAAAAAGTTTCTTTAAGTGCCGGTGCATCTATAATAGCAGCAATTGGTTCACCATGACGAAAAAATGCAATTAATGTAGCAAAATATGGCAAATAATTTATAAAATTAGTTCTACTATCTATTGGGTTAACAAACCAAAAATTTTCTCCAACATCAGATATATCTCTACTGTCATCAAAAATCATTCCATAATCTCTTCTATAATTATGTAACCCTTCAGTAATGACTTTTTTTGATCTAAGATAAGCAGACCTCATAAAATTACTTGCAGTCATATAAGAAGATTGCATATATCGAATTTCACTAAAATCCCTAGCTAGCGCTCTAGATGATTGTCGCACCGACTTGAGCATAATGTTAGTAGTAGAAGAAAAAATCACAGACATATATATAACCCTTTTATAACCTTTTTCATTTCATAAATCTACTACAGATACAACCACGATAAATCACCTAACCGTTACCTACCTTATAGCTGCTTTCAATAAATATGTAGCAACCAAACAAATATCAAATTAACATATTTTTCTATAAAAATATAAACTATCTATTCTTTTGCACGCTCATAATAGCTATCATCTGGAGTATAAACAACTATTTTATCACCAGACTTAATAAATGTAGGAACATTAATACGTTGATTATTTTCCAACATAGCTACTTTATATGAAGAAGAAGATACAGTCTGACCCTTTATAACAGCTTCAGTCTCAATTACTTGAAGAGTAACATAATCTGGAACCTTAGCAGATATAATTTCTCCATTATATGATAACAATGTAATGACCATATTATCCTTTAAATATATACTTTTATCACCTAATATATCTTTTTTAATTGTAATCTGTTCATAATTACCAAGATGCATAACAGTTAGCATTGAGTCATCACCATAAATATACTGATAATCAGCTTCATCAAGAATTGCTCGTTTTATATCACCATCTGCACGAAATCTCTCATATTGCTTTGCACCAGTTTTTAGATTTTTCATCTCAGCTTGAATATAAGCACCACCTTTACCAGGTTGAGTATGCATAATCTTCACCACTAAGTATAAAGCATTGTTATGCTCAAGTACATACCCAGGCCTGATATCACTTCCTCTTTCCGCCATTTCCTATTAAATATTAAGTATAACTGCGAAATTCTATTCTTAAAGAATAAGTATTTCAAGAAAAATAAACAGATAGTAACAATATCAATTTCAATAATATTAATCTTACTATGTTATACCAATTACATATCCTACATTACCTTAATAACATTCACCACTCATTATATAAATACATATAATTCTGTCTTAATAACGAGATACATTAACATCAAAATATCTATAGATATAACAAACTCTGATACATTTAATAATGCATCATAATAAAGATCAATAAAACAACTGGCAATTTTATATAGATCTGAAATCAGATTACTACAATCCTAGTAGTAAATTTACACATGTTAAATCTACTTAATACTTATATAACAACATAATACTTTCTGTAAATATTCACATTTAAACATTAGTAAAATGCCCTTATATAAATATAAGGCCCTAAAATTCTATATAAATATAGAATTTTCACATTTTAATTAATATGTTACATTGCTTACATAATTCATCATAATAGCTACCCACAACAATCTACTTTTATTAATAGAATATATACCATAAAAATATGATAAATTTTGAGCTAACAACACAAAATCTATATACTAGAGAAAAGTTATTAGAACTAGATAATATATTTCTATCATATTTACAATCTCATGATAAAAGTTTATATCAAACACTAATTTTAGCACGACAAGGTAATACTAATCATAATAATACATCATCTATAATAGAACTTTCATATGTAGTTGAAGATTTTATATCACAATTGTTCAATATTGAAGATGAAGTAATACTACAAAAAAACATCCATAAAGAATTTATTGAAATATACAAATGTAAAAGATTATTTGTACAACGTTATGCTTTAAAAAAATATCCCAACATTAATAACTTGAATATAGAAGAAATCACAAATAAAATTTCTCAAATTTTTTCATTACCAATTCAAGAAAAAGAATTCTCTAAAAAAGTACTATTATGGTTTGAAAATCAAGAACAATATGAAATAGATTTAGACATTGCAGCTCAATACGCTGCATATATGGTACATTCTCAAGCAAACAATAATATTTTATTTAGTACTCCTAATAAAATAGATTTTCACAACTTAGTACCTGTCAAGATAAAGAACATACACAAATCAGATGTAATGACATCAAAACACATTAAATACAGAGATGGATTTAATCTTACTCATAAACCACCTACTTTATACCAAGCATTAAATAATACCCATTACTGTATATTTTGTCACAAACAAAACAAAGATAGTTGTTCAAAAGGTTTATTAGAAAATAACCATTCATTCAAAAAATCAATCCTATCTACTGAATTACATGGATGTCCTTTAGAAGAAAAAATATCAGAAATGAATTTCGTTAAATCTCAAGGATATCCCATAGCAGCACTAGCAATTGTAATGATTGACAACCCCTTATGTGTGTTAACAGGACATCATATTTGTAATGATTGTACTAAATCATGTATTTATCAAAAACAAGATCCTGTCGATATACCACTAATTGAAACTCAAGTAATAGATAATGTATTGACTCTAAGTTACGGATTTGAGATATATTCACTACTTACCAGATGGAATCCTATAAATTTCAAACATCCATTACCACACACTAATACAAAGAAAAATGTACTAGTAGTAGGCTTAGGACCAGCAGGAATCAATTTATCACACCATTTACTTAATGACGGACATACTGTTGTAGCAATAGATGGTTTAAAAATTGAACCTTTACCTCAACATATTTCAGGAATAACTCAATTTGGAGAAAGAACACAATTTAATTTAATCAAAAACGTAAAAAAAGAACTGTACGAAAATTTAAGTGAAAGAACACCTTACGGATTTGGAGGAGTTTCTGAATATGGTATCACAGTAAGATGGAATAAAAACTATTTAAAAATAGCAAGATTAATACTTGAAAGAAGAGAAAATTTCGTAATGCATGGAGGAGTAAGGTTCGGAAGCACAATCACAACACAAAATGCTTTTGATATAGGATTTCATCATATTGCTCTTGCTACTGGATCAGGTAGTCCAAATCTTATTCACCTAAAAAACTCACTAGCACGTGGAGTACGTACAGCATCAGATTTTTTAATGTCTTTACAACTAACTGGCTCTGCCAGGAATAATGCTATTGCAAATCTACAAATTAGAATGCCAATTATTGTAATAGGTGGAGGACTCACAGCAATTGATGCAGCAACAGAAGCTCTTGCATACTATCCAGTACAAGTAGAAAAATTTTTATTTAGATACGAAACATTAGTAAAAACATACGGTAAATCTTACATAGAAAAAAACTGGACAGAAGAAGAAAAAAATATAGCAAATGAGTTTTTAAATCATGCAATACAAATCAGAAATGAAAGAATATTATCCAATACAGAAAATAGACATCCACAAATTATGGAACTATTAAAATCATGGGGAGGAGTTACTATAGTTTATAGAAATAACCTAATTGATTCTCCAAGTTATAGATTAAATAGCGAAGAAATAAAAAATGCACTAGCAGAAGGAGTATATTTCATAGAATGTTTACAACCATATGAAATAATACTCGATGATTACAATCACATCAGTAATATCAAGTTCACCAGCAAAGATAATAATAAAAAAACACTCCCAGCAAGAACTATTATATTAGCTACAGGAACTAAACCAAATTTAACTAGTATACAAGAAAGTCAACAGTTATCGTCATTAAATAAAGATTTCACTCATACCTTTGATTTAGAAGGTAATAGTAGAGACATAATCTCATCATCTAAATTCACAAAAAAAGACAGTATATTCATATCTACCGATAGAAAAATCAGTATTTTTGGAGACTTACATTTACCATATAGAGGAAGCGTAGTGAAAGCCATGGCAAGTGCTAAAAATGGATATTCCACTATAACACAATTATTAAAAGAATACCCACAGAAAAAAGATGATTGCTTTCTCAAAACAGTAAATCACTTGCTAAAGGCATACATACTAGATGTAGAATATCTCACAAAAAATATAACAAAACTTACCATTTTAGCACCTTTAGCAGCAGCTAACTTTAAACCTGGTCAATTCTATAGATTACAAAATTTTGAATATAATAGCCTAAATATAGAAAACACCAAATTATCTATAGAAAGTTTAGCATTAACAGGAGTATCTGTTGATAAAGATAAAGGAACAATCTCAACTATAGTATTAAATGCAGGAGGATCTAGTCATCTATGTAATTATCTTAAAAAAAACGAACCTATCATTTTCATGGGACCAACCGGCACACCGACAGAAATTCCTAGTAATAAAAATGTCATGTTAATAGGTGGAGGCGTAGGAAATGCTGTTTTATTTTCAATAGGTCAAGCACTATTATCACACAATTGTAAAGTTTTATATTTTGCAGGATACAAAAAAACAGAAGATATCTTTGAACCATCCTCTATTGAAAAATCATCAAGTAATGTTATATGGTGCTGTAATGAAAAAAGAATAGAACCAAGAAGAACACAAGACCAGTCTTATCATGGCAATATTATTGAAGCTATTGAACAATACCAAAACCATACATCACAAGGCACTAATATACCACTACATTCTATAGACAGAATTATCATGATTGGATCAAGTCACATGATGGATGCCGTATCCTATGCTATATTTAATCAATATCGTCATTTTTTCAAACAAGATATAAAAGTTATTGCCTCTATTAATTCTCCTATGCAATGCATGATGAAAGAAATATGTGCTCAGTGTTTACAAAAACACATCAATCCAATTACAAAAGAAGAATATTTTATATATAGTTGCAAAAACCAAGACCAACCTGCAGATTATGTAGATTTCAAGTTCCTACATGACAGGTTAAAACAAAATACATTACATGAAAAATGTACAGCACAATGGATAAACTATTGTCTAGCAAAACTATCAATACATGATACAAAATAAATTTTAATGCTAAATAATCAACAAAATTGTATATAAGCCATCAATACAATTTAGGGTTTGCATACCATGTAAATTTCAAGTTTTTACATGACAGGTTAAAACAAAATACATTACATGAAAAATGTACAGCACAATGGGTAAATTATTGTCTAGCAAAACTATCAATACATGATACAAAATAAATTTTAATGCTAAATAATCAACAAAATTGTATATAAGCCATCAATACAATTTAGGGTTTGCATACCATGTAAATTTCAAGTTCCTACATGACAGGTTAAAACAAAATACATTACATGAAAAATGTACAGCACAATGGGTAAATTACTGTCTAGCAAAACTATCAATACATGATACAAAATAAATTTTAATGTTAAATAATCAACAAAATTGTATATAAGTCATCAATATAATTTAGGGTTTGCAGATTATGTAGATTCTAGTTTCTATACAATAAATTAAAGCAAAATACATTACATGAAAAATGTACAGCACAATGGGTAAACTATTGTCTGGTAAAACTACCAACACAAGATATAAAATAAATTTTAATGTTAAATAATCAACAAAATTGTATATAAGCCATCAATATAATTTATATTTGCAAACATATGTAGATTCTAGTTTCTATATAAAAAATTAAAGCAAAATACATAACATAAAAAATATATGACACAGTGGTAAACTATTGTCTAGCAAAACTATCAATACAAAACACCAAATAACTTTATATACAAATTTAAATATCACTTATAACTTATGGATCATGTCAATTTTAAATCATTACATAAAAAATGTATAGTACAATAGATAAACTACTATTTAATAACACCACCAATAATAGGATAATAAATAAACTTAAACGATCACAACAAACAATGCTGTCATCTATGAAGATAAATAAAGCATTACGTAACTTGTATTTTTCAATTAAAATATCCTTCTAAAAGAAGGCTTATATAAATATATGCACTTTACAATCCTAACAATACAAAACCTCAATCGGAATTTCTTCTATTTCTTGTAGCTTAGGGTTTATTAAAACATTGGAATTGTAATTTGATATTTTTTAGTACTACAGTAGATATTGCTAATCATTAATAACCTTTAAACTTTGATATGTAACATTTTTTTATAGTGATACACAACAACATATCTAATTTTCAAATAACTATTTTATATAATTACAACACATTCAAATAACAAAGACGATAGAGCACCATATTAAGCTTAAACAAACCATACTTTACTATTAGTCATTTATTATAACTCAACTAAAGCTAAAAAAAATACTACAATTATTATATAATTACATAAATTTATGTAGTTAATGATAGTATTAATCTCTCATATTATGTTATAATTTGATACACAAAAATTATACATACAATCATAAAAACCAACTTTGATAATTAATTATCAAGACAACACCTTTGTATACAAATATGAAATAATAGATAATAAACACACAAACATATGTACAAAAGAGGTAATTTATTTATGCATAACAATTACTCCGTAAACAAAAGAATGCAATAATCCAAATACAAGCTTTAAAAGAATAGAGTTATAGATAAATAAATCAATACTGATACTAACATAACACCACTTAAATAAATTTAATATACATGTTTTTTTTCTAGAATAGAAATGCAAATTATGTAATATACTTTTGATGTATCGCTACAAAAAATTGCTAAAATAAGTTCTAACCTAGTGAAAAAACCCTTTGTAATTCAAGTTATGTTTTATATGCAAGTGCATAAACTATAGATTCATGCATGACATAAGGTTAATCTACAGAATTCTAAAATAAAACAAATTCAAAAAAAGTAATTGTTCTGATACAAATCATCTAAGATTACTAATGTTCCTATTTATATACATAAGTATAATGAATCTTCATCAATGTTACAAAACAACCGATGAACAAATTATGATGATTAGTGTTTACAATATAATTATACTGCTATATTAAAATTACACTATTTACATAAAATAAACCCGTGTTGTATGCTCTTTTATATTTTTAGAATAGATGTTGTGTATGATTTAGAATATTAAATTTTCTAAACACACACTTATAAAATTCTAATTAAAAGTTCTAGTGTGATATTATAGAAAATTAAATTACAACAAATTTTCTTATACTCTTCAAATTGTTTGATAACTTAATTATATTTGAAATAATTAAAATTTAACATGCTTAAACACATATTTAAATTAATACATATTATTAACTAACATTCTACTTATATAGTAAAAGTACATTATATCAATAATATCAACTTTAATATAATAATATGCTACAAGTACGTTATTGAATATAAATACAAATTACATCTTAAAAAAATATCATATTACTATGAAATACCAATACTTTAAATAAGTATACAATAAACAGGTTATCACTTATCTATATGATTCTACAGTACCTTATCAAATAGTAATTGCATAAAATATTGCAATGTATATAATTTTTGAAAAAGGCCTGAGGTTAAATAATGCTTTGTAATTTAATTCACAATATCCATAAAGAAGGGTATATCATCATAATGATATCCTTTCTTTTATCTTGTATAGGTTTCGCAATCTCTTGCAGCTTAGGTATAATCTTTCTAGTTGCATCACTACTATGTATATATTTCTTCCGTGATCCTATACGTATCGTTCCTGAAGGAGATCATTTAATTATCAGTCCAGCTGACGGTATAATACTAAACATTGAACAAGTCAATTCACCAATAGATAACTCTACGCAGGTATTATGCATTAGTATCTTCTTAAATGTACTAAATGTTCATGTAAATCGAATTCCTGTATCTGGTACTATCAAAGCTACAGAATATATACCAGGAAGATTTATTTCAGCTTCACTTAATAAGTCAAGTGAGTTAAATGAAAGGCAAAGAATAGTAATAGAATCCAATGTCAATCATCACACAATAATTGTAGATCAAATAGCTGGATTAATAGCACGAAGAATAGTATGCAATGCTTATGAAGGTCAGAATGTTAATTCTGGAGAAAGATTTGGTATTATCAGGTTTGGAAGTCGAGTCAATATATATTTGCCATTAAATATCCACATATCAGCTTTCAAAGGACAAACAGTAATAGGTGGAGAAACTATTCTTGCATATCTAGAAGATTACCCTCATAAACAATTAACAGCAAAATTTATATAAATATGAAAGAAGAACAAAGTGGTAAGTTTTTCCCTATTGCAAGATTGTTTCCAAATTTAATTACCTTGTTGGGGTTATGTGCTGGCCTAACTTCTATAAAATTTACGTTTATCGGTAAATGGGAATCTGCAATTGTATTTATCATAATAGCAGCAGTTATAGATGGTATGGATGGAAGAATTGCCAGGTTACTTAATTCTACTAGTGGATTTGGTGCTCAACTTGATTCTTTTGCAGATTTTTTAAATTTTGGTGCTGCTCCAGCGTTTTTATTATACTTTTGGTCTCTCAGACAAATAAAAGTAATAGGATGGATGCTTGTTATGACATTTGTGATATGTATGTCTATAAGACTTGCTAGATTTAACATGTCATTATACGAAGAAGAAAAAGAATTAGACTGGCATAAGTTTTTCTTTGTAGGAGTACCCGCTCCATTAGGAGCAATATTATCATTAATTCCAATAATGCTTACTTTTTATTTTCATGATAATCACTGGTTAGTGGAAAATTTACTAGAGCATAATAAGATAGCAGTATATTTTGCTATTATTGCATTTTTATCAGTAAGTAATATTCCTACTTTTTCTGCAAAACATTTATATATACCAAAAAATTTAATTTATATTTTTATTGTACTATTAGGCATATTCATTGTATTTGCAATAACAAAACCATGGTTAACTTTTCCAGTAGTTGGAATAATGTACATACTATCAATCCCTGTAAGTAGTATTGTATACATATATCTTATGTACAAAAATAAAAATAAGAAAAACATATGATTAGATTAGCTATATCATAATCATATGATAAACTCTATGTTTACAGATTTTTTCCCTTATATATTAAATACGTTAGACTCTGTTCTCACTTTTACAATATTTAAGATTCCTTTAATTATTTTATGGGTAATATGCCTTGGAACATTTTGTACTTTAAGATTTAAATTTATTAATATAAAACTCTTTAAACATGCTTTATACATTTTAATTAATCCATCCAATAACAAATCTAATAATACAATTTCTAATATACAAGCATTGATTACTGCAATATCTGGAACTATAGGATTAGGTACAATATCAGGAGTAGTAATCGCAGTTTCTACTGGAGGACCAGGTGCTGTCTTATGGATGGTACTGATTGGAATATTAGGTATGTCAATAAAATTTGCTGAAGTCACATTAGGTTTCAAATACCGTATATTAACCGATAAATCCAGTATAGGAGGTCCTTTTCAATACATAAGATATAGTTTATCTGAATTAGGTTTCATTAAAACAGGAAAAGCATTATCATATATATACGCCATCATTATGATAGTAGCTATGTTATTTGGAGGAATATCATTTCAATCAAATCAGGCATCTATTCTATTAAGTAATACTTTTAAACAAGTAAACAACAGCACTATTGTTCTAATACTAACTTTATTGAGTGGATTAGTAATAGTAGGAGGGATAACACGCATTGCAAAGGTTGTGACAAAATTATCTCCTATTATGGTCATATTATACATTACTATATGCATATCAGTCATTATAAGACATATTGACCAGTTAATTCCTACATTTCAAACAATGTTCCATAGCATGATATATGGAAATAGCATCGCTGGAGGAGTAGTTGGCTCTTTAATAGCTGGAGTTAGAAGATCAGTTTTTGCAAACGAAGCAGGTATTGGAACCTCCCCTATAATACATTCATCTACACACGAAACTGAACCTGTAAGAGTAGGATGTATTGCTATGCTTGAGCCATTCATTGACACAGTAATTGTATCATTTATTACAGGAATAGTAATAGTGTTAACTGGATCATATACACTAAGTAACAGTAATGATATCATTGAAATTAGCAATATATTCTCTAATACTTCTCCAATTTGTGAATACATAATATTTCCATTTATTGTATTTGCTTTTGCATTTTCTTCAATCATCACATATTCTTATTACTGTGAAATATCATGGAAATACCTGTTAAAAAGCAATTATAGTATCATATTATGCAGAATCTTAATTATTATTATTATCATCACTAGTGGATTATCAAAAAACATTATTTCTATATCACAATTAGGAGACTTACTTTTTATATTTCTCACCATACCTAATGGACTAACTATAATACTATTAAGTAAAGATATAAATAAAGAACTCAACTTATACTTACAAAAAATAAAAACTTAAAATGATTATTTTACCTTATTTAAGTGGTTATAAAACAGATATATAAAAATACAATAAATCAGCTATTATAAGAAGATACTATTAATTATCAGTCAAAAACTTTCAAGTATACCCACTACAATACTCAATCAATTACAACACTTTTAACAAAATATAAGTAAAAAACGAAATTTGTGCTTATAAAAGATACAAATTTAAGAAGAATTCTTACTATATCAACACCTAAGTCGCTGAAATAACAGATATATAAACTTAATAAAATAACAATGTATTATCTATAAACAAGAAAATATTAACTTATATATAACCAGAAAACTTACTTTTTACACTTCTAACAATATTTACCCGACTAATAATTATAATAACGTTAAGTCATAAGTATAATCATAGTTAGTATATTTACTTGTTATAACAATATCTAAAAAATCAACTTAATTTAGTAATCCATATATCTATTTAGACATTATCCATTCATATAGAGAATACTAGTAAATAAAGATTATTACAACATCAGATACTTAATTAAACATAGCTAACCATAATAATCACAACATCAATAATATACAATTATCACTACTGAACAACTAGTCTGCGACCTAAGCTATACTCACATTTAATATAAACCAATTAGCAATATAACCATTTAAGAAAATAACAACACTAATACACAAAAACATACTATACATTATCAGTAACAAGCACAAAAAAAGATCACAAATTTTTAACACACTTATGTTAATTACCCGCCTCTTCTAATAATTAATGATGAAGAATCACAGAATACATAACATACTATAGGTGAAGAGAATTTTAGAACATAAATAATTTATATAAATCTATATTTCAACATATAACATAGACAATTTAATTGATATCATTTACATACTTCTTATCATACTAATTATCACTAATATAACATATTTAGATGTTTTACATCCAAACTAGTAAGATAAAGCAATAATATTAAACAAATAAATACAGTTAAAATATATTTAATATTGCTTTATTGATTTAAAAAAAGCTATATGCTACACTGAAAATCATTAAGTACTCACTTATACAATATGTTAGAAATTCGCAATTTAGTGTTCGCTGTCGTTTTATCTGTATTGATTATGATGGGGTGGAGGCTTGTATATGAGAAATTTTTTACAGTACAACATGTTGTAGAAGATGAAGACTCTAGCTCCATGATTCCAGAAATCGATAATGTACTCACATATAGGTCACGTAATGAAATTATAGACAGTACTCAAAATCTACGAGTTAAATTATCAAACAAAGAAATTAATGGATCTATTTCATTAAAAGGTGCGCAACTTGATGATCTAGTATTTAAAAATTACCATATTACACCAGATAGTAGCTCTGATGGGATAATATTATTATCACCAGAAAATACAGAAGGTGTTTACTTTATAGAGTTTGGATGGATAGATCCACAACATAAAATAGTAGTACCAAATCAACTATCCACCTGGACATCAGATAAATCTGTTCTATCTCCAAACAATACTGTTACCTTAACATGGGACAATCAACAAGGGGTGATATTTCAAATAAAAGTTACTCTTGATGATTATTATATGTTTAAAATAGAACAAATTATCATCAATAATACAGATAATGTCGTTAATTTAATTCCTTACGGGAGGATTAATAGAGCAAGACATACTACAGAAAAATCTTATTGGATTTCACATGAAGGAGCTGTAGGAAGCTTTGGATATACATTAAAAGAGTGGACATATAAAAATATAATAAAAGAAAGGAATATTAAAATCAGTCAACAAAATACTGATGATAATCAGTGGGTTGGTATTGCAGATAAGTATTGGTTCACAGCATTAATACCAAACATATTACAAAAAAAGAGTAAGTTAAGCTTTCATGTAAAACATGGTAAATATAATAATGAAGATCGTTTTCAAGTAGATTTTAGCCATGACAGTTACAGTGCTTATCCAAATAAAACAGCAAGTAGTACTAGTTATTTATTTGCTGGGGCTAAAGAACTAAAACTATTAGATAAGTACAAAAAAGATTTAAATATTTCTTTATTTGATAAAGCTGTAGATTTTGGAATACTTTATTTTATTACAAAACCTGTCTTCCTTTTATTAGAATATTTTTATGATCTTATAGGAAATTTTGGTTTAGCTATACTATTACTTACAATAGTAATAAAGCTCATAATGTTCCCTCTATCTTACAAGTCTTATGTTTCAATGTTCAAATTAAAATATTTGCAACCAGAAATCTTAAAAATAAAAGAATTATACAAAAATGATAATACTAAAATGAGCAAAGAAGTATCACTTTTATTTAAAAAGAATGATGTTAGTCCGATGTCTGGATTTATTCCTATACTAATACAAATACCAGTCTTTTTTGCATTATACAAAGTATTATTTGTAACAATTGAAATGAGACATGCCCCTTTTTATTTATGGGTAAAAGATTTATCAAATTTTGATACTGCAAATGTTTTAACTCTATTTGGTTTATTAAATTTTAATCCTCCAATTTGTATTGGGATTTTACCTGTAATATTAGGAATTACCATGATTATTCAACAAAAAATGAATACCTCTACTCATTCCTCTCAAGATCAAGATAAAATTCAAGCAAGTTTTATAAAATTCTTACCATATGTTTTCATATTTATATTTTCTTCATTTCCAACTGGGCTAATTATTTATTGGATATGTAGTAATTCTATTACTATAATACAACAATTAATAATAAAAGCTTATATAGGAAGAAAGTTTAATTTAAAACATGATTTATAATAACTAAAAAAGAGTTAATATGCCTAACAATAAAATAAAAATGCTAGTTGTAGTATCACAATTCTATCCTGAAATTACAGAACTTATGTTAAACGCAGCAGTTGCCGTATTTCAAGAACATACAGAACCTGTAGAATATGATGTAGTATATGTACCAGGATCTTTTGAAATACCAGCAGCTATAACATTTGCAATACTAAGTGACAAGTATCATTATGATGGCTATGTTGCCTTAGGTTGTGTAATAAAAGGAGAAACTGATCATTATTATTATGTTTCTAAAGGAGTAACTTTATCTCTTAGTGAAATTGCTACCAATCATGCTGTTCCTATGGGCTTTGGAGTAATTACAGCTGAAACTAAAGAACTAGCATTAGCAAGAGCAGATATGAATAAAAAAAATGTCGGGGGAAAAGCTGCTAAAGCAGCATTAGCTATGGTCACATTACATAAAAAATTCGTACGCTAAAATTATGAAAGATAACATACACTATCAATCACTTTGGCAGTCAAAAAAAACAACAACAAGGTTTCTTGCTGTACAAGGTACCTATGCAATGACATTTAACAATTATACTATAAATGATCTTGATAATTTAATTGACTACTTATATGAAATGAAAGAAGTATTAAATCTAATGTATATAGATGATCAGTTATTGCTTAAAATAATCAGTACAATGCTAATAGCATTTAATAATATCAACTCAAATATTGCGGGGTTTTTAAATGAAAAATGGTCAATAGACCGTATAAATTTAATTAGTTTATCTATTATTAAAACAGCAATCTGTGAGCTAATGTGTTCTAAAACAGATAAAATTATTATTATAAATGAGTATGTTAATATAGCAAGTCAGATATTAGAAAGAACAGAAGTAAATTTTATTAACGCTATATTAAATCAAGCAAAACTAATAGAATGTCCTTTGAATAGTGATGTTATAAACTTTCCGATTGAAAAGTCAGAAAGTCATACTATACTTAACAATAGTTAATATCATTTTTTATTATAATAATAAAAAAATGCTGGCACATGTGCATTATGAATAGAATATTTTATTAAAAATATAAACATTAAAGGTAAATTAAGTATATAATAAAAATATGTCTTCTTTTATATAAAAATTTAGATGAACAATTACCATTCTTCATATATTATAATATCTTTAATTTTAATCTGACAGTCATGATGGTAATGTAAAATATGGCTAATTTTATTAGTATACGTAATGCTAAAGAACACAATCTTCGTAATATTTGTATAGATATACCTAAAAATAAACTAATTGTAATAACTGGAGTCAGTGGATCTGGAAAATCAAGTTTAGCATTCGATACAATATATGCTGAAGGACAACGTAGATATGTAGAAAATCTATCATCTTATGCTCGTCAGTTTCTTGATTCATGTACAAAACCAGATGTTGAATCAATAACAGGACTTTCACCAGCAATTGCACTTACCCAAAGACCTTTATCAAAAAATTCACGATCAACTGTATCAACTGCTACAGAAATTTATGACTATTTAAGGTTGATGTACTCTAAGATAGGTATCCCACATTCTCCTAGTACTGGATTACCAATAACAAAACAATCTACACATCAAATAATAGATCAAGTATTAAAATTACCACTAGGCACAGAAATTCTAATTTTAGGAGCATTAATCAGAAACAAAAAAGGAGAACATCAAAAAGAAATCCTAGAAATAAAAAAACAAAATTATCAATACCTAAAGATCAACGGTACTATACACGACATTAATAATATACCTAAATTAGATAGAAATAAAAAACATAATATCTGTGTTATTATAGAAAAAGCAATACTATCAGAAAGCTCTCTCAATAGTATAGCTGATAGCATAACAACAGCATTAAAAATAGGAAATGGTATAATTCATGTAGAAATACTAAATTTACCAGAAAGCTATAACAATCAAAAATATCATCAAAATCAAATACTAACTTTTTCAGAAAATTTTTCATGTCCTGAAACAGATTTTAACATCGAAGAAATAGAACCAAGATTATTTTCGTTTAATACTTCATATGGCTCATGCAAAAGCTGCGAAGGAACAGGAAAAACTTACAGTATCGATAAAAATCTTATTATAACCAACGACAATTTATCAATATTAGAAGGAGCTATACACCCCATTGGCCCAATTAATTTACAAATCCTTCACCATAAAATTAATTCTAATTTTAGCTATCATTATGCAAATATCATTCTATCCTTAGCAAAATATTATAACTTTGATATAACACAACCATGGAAAGAACTTAACAATAATATACAAGATATTATTTTATTTGGTACCAATGGAGTACCAATACCTATATCTTATCACAACGAAGAATATAAATATTCTCAGAACAGACAATTTGAGGGCATAATAAACATATTAAATAATAAAAAAGATATAATAACTGAAAGGATAGCTGAACAATATTTATCTATAAACACATGTAGTACATGCCAAGGTTTTAGATTGCGACCTGAAGCCTTATCAGTAAAAATCAATAATAAACATATAGGAGAAATTACAAAACTATCTGTAGTAGAAGCAATATCATGGTGTCAAGCCTTATTATCCCAACTTACTGGTCAACAAAGAGATATTTCACAAAAATTACTCGATGAAATAATTAGAAGATTAACATTTCTCAAAAATGTTGGACTAGGTTATTTAACACTTAGCCGTGAGTCAGGAACATTATCCGGCGGAGAAGGTCAAAGAATAAAACTAGCATCACAAATTGGATCAGGACTCACAGGAATAATTTATGTATTAGATGAACCATCAATCGGCCTTCATCAAAAAGACAATGCATTGTTAATTAGTACTTTAAAAAAACTACGCGATCTGGAGAATACAGTAATCGTTGTCGAACATGATGAAGAAACAATGGAAAATGCAGACTATATAATAGACATGGGCCCAGGAGCAGGACAAAATGGAGGACATGTAATAGCAAGTGGAACACTAAAAGATATACTCAACAATACCAATAGCATCACCGGACAATATCTAAGTAAAAAAAAAGTAATACCATATTTCAAAAAAAATAAAACTTTCGATCAATGGATTAAAATCACTGGAGCACGAGAAAACAACTTACGCAATATTGATGCACAGATTCCTCTGAATGCTCTAACATGTATTACTGGAGTTTCAGGTAGCGGAAAATCTAGTTTAATAAATAATACTTTATATAAATATGCTATTAATAAACTAAATAACATAAACTGGATACACAATAAATGTACATCTATATCAGGGTTAGAACATATAGATAAAATACTTCTAATAGATCAATCACCTATTGGAAGAACTCCTTTATCAAACCCTGCAACTTACATAGGATTATTTACCTATATCAGATCATGGTTTGCTGGATTACCACTATCTAAAACAAGAGGATATAATATAAGCAGATTTTCTTTTAACTCAAAAGGAGGAAGATGTGAAACATGTAAAGGTGACGGACAAATAAAAATAGAAATGCATTTCTTACCTGATGTACATGTAAAATGCGAACAATGCAAAGGTAAACGTTATAACAAAGAAACACTAGAAATAACATATAAAGGAAAATCAATAGCTGATGTATTAAACATGACAGTTGATCAAGCATACGAATTTTTCATAGACTTACCATTAATTAAAGAGAAACTAGATTCTTTACGTAGCATAGGAATGGGTTATATAAAAATTGGCCAGACATCTAATACGTTATCAGGAGGTGAAGCACAACGAATAAAGTTATCTAGAGAATTATCAAAACGAGCTACAGGTAAAACCCTATACATATTAGATGAACCAACTACAGGATTACATCTTGCAGATATAAATAACTTACTATATGTTTTACATACACTCTGTGATTTAGGAAATACAATAATAGTAATTGAACATAATTTACATGTAATAAAAACAGCAGAATATATAATAGATATGGGCCCAAATGGAGGAGATGAAGGAGGTAGAATTATAGCAACTGGAACTCCACAGGAAATAATAGAAAACCCTCAAAGTATAACTGGACAATATTTAAAACAATACTTACAAGTATAAAATACAAATTAACTTTTATAATCAATTTTAAATACAATATAAGACATAGGATAGTGTTTGTAATAACATAATATTTTTTAATAATTAAATAATTGTCTAAACATGTATTAGTAAAAACCCATGGCAACACATAGAATTAATTACTGTAATAGTATATTAACCGACACAAGTCAGAGAAAAATATTAAAAAATAGTAAACAAAAAAATACAACATTTTTATCATTTCTCTTTAACTAAAAAAATAAATATCATTAAAGTTATGTTATTAAAAACTAGAGTTTAACTATAGAATACACGTGTTATAACACATTAACATGGTAAAATCATCTAGTAAAAAATATATAAAATATCTTTACGTATTTAATATATAATATTAATATATTTGCAACTATGTTACATAGTTGTGATACTCATTATCATAAATAGGTAATTAAATAATGTAAATTGTTCCAACATGTCATACAAAATTAACAGTAAATGTTATTTCCTGTTTTTATAATAATTATGTATTATACTTCACTTACAATTAGTGATATGATTTAATGGTAAGAGGTGTGTAATATATGTTAATAAATTGACATATAGTAGAAACTCTATAAGTATTGAATTATTTACCAATGTATATAATATGACACAAATGTTTAATATTACTGAATACCTACCTATATTAATCTTCTTGGGAATAGCAGGGTTCATATCATTTTTATTTTCTGTACTACCAATGCTATTAGCATCAAGAAATCCAGATTCCAGTAAGCTTTCATCTTATGAGTGTGGGTTTTCACCACTTGGTAATTCAAGAAAAATTTTCAATATTAGGTTCTACTTAGTAGCAATACTATTCATCATATTTGATCTTGAAATAGCATTTTTATTTCCATGGTCTATATGTCTTTCAGATATAGGTATAGGTGGATTTTGGTCTATGATGATTTTCTTAGTAATATTAATCATAGGATTCATATATGAGTGGAGTAAAGGTGCATTAGAATGGGAGTAATTTTATATGATAAATAAGCATAATTCTGTTTTACATAATCAATTCTGGCAAAGTTATAATCATCGTGGGTTCATGGTTACTAAACTCTCAGATCTCATGAGCTATGTTTCAAGTTGGGCAAGATCAAATTCCTTATGGCCAATGACATTTGGATTAGCATGTTGTGCAGTGGAAATGATGCACACAGCAGCAAGCAAATATGACTTAGATAGATATGGCATAATGTTTCGTGCAAGTCCAAGACAAGCAGATGTCATGATTGTTGCAGGAACACTAACAAACAAAATGGCACCTGCATTACGTAAAGTATACGATCAAATGACAGAACCTCGCTATGTCATCTCAATGGGAAGTTGTGCTAATGGTGGAGGATATTACCACTACTCATATTCAGTAGTAAGAGGATGTGATCGCATTGTACCAGTAGATATCTATGTTCCAGGATGCCCACCTACAGCAGAAGCACTATTATATGGAATATTATGTTTACAACAAAAAATCAATAGAACTGCTACTTCCACTTAAAAAAAGTACTTATTAATTAATAGTTAAACATATACCTTTTTAAATAGAAAAAGCTATATCATAAAAATTTTTCATAAGTTTACTAATCTTAAAATTTAATCATCAAAACACTATATAACAACTTAACAATTAGTGATTATTTCCAGAAAACTTATTGTATAATCAGATTACCATAAGTAATAATCTACCCACTTAGATACATTACTATTAAATATAATGTATAAAGTTGGACTACAGATAAATAAAGTACAAATTTTTCAATCTTTACTGTATGAATAATATTCTATAATACAATGTCTATTAAACAATAAATACACATAAAACTAAAGTACTGAAGTCATAATAATCATTAATTACTTCAAAATACTACCTAGTAACAAAATTACTGTAATTCTTCTTAAACAATGATCATAAATATTCATAATAAAATCAGAAGATTGAGATAATGGACATAATTAACTACAAATACTTCACAATATTACCCATATAGGCAATAAAATAACTATTGATATTACATCAACGAACTAGTAGTTCTGGTAATGCATAAATGTAATCCTGTTACAGTAATTTCTATAAATGTATACTAGATAAAGTATTAAAGTAATAATACTATTCAACATAAAATTTCTCACTATATATAAATTGAATTCATACCATACAAAATAACAGCTCTTCTCAAACAATACGTACTATTACAACATTCTTTTCTAAAACACAATTTCAATACTATACAATATGATACTTTTGAAATAACTAAACAGCTCCACAAACTACTCTAAAACCAAGCACATAATAATTCTGTAGATACATAGTTAACATAAAATTAATTTTTTGATAGTTTTGAATATTAATCCATAATACTTTTACTAACATAATATCTTATATAATACAGACATTAAAATATAGCCCTAATATACAACCACGTAATACAATAAATTTTAAAATAACTATATAAATATAAGTCTAGTATCCAACAATACTTGTAAATAGGTAAAGCATTAAGCATAGAGTGACCAGAAAATCCATAATCTGTTAAAATTCTTCTTAAGTCTGGATTGTTAGTAAATAATATCCCATACATATCGAATGCTTCTCGTTCAAACCAACCTGCAGCATTAAAGATATTAGTAATGGATGTGATATTTTCATTTTCATGTAATGAAACCTTACAAAAGATTCTTATATTATTAGCTATCATTTTGACTACACATCATCTAAATTAAAACATTATTATTAACCATATATAGGTATACAATAAATAACTCATAACTATCTGCTCTATAAAATAAATACATAATTAAATCACAATCCAAAACTATTCTTGTTGTAGTAGATTTAATGATATCCTATCATAATATCTTGACCATTACATTGATTACTAAAATACACAAGGCATATCAAATAATTAAATATAAACACTATGTAATATCTTAATTTAGAAAAATAAGGTATAGTAAACTTACATCTGTATAAATTTAACTATCAAATAGGTATATAATGTCAGATATAGATAATACTCTTGAAGAGATTATGACACATATTAATACATGTTTAAACGTAAAATGCATTGCACAAGATAGTACAACATTAGAATTCTACTCAACACCACAAGATATTCATAATCATATTTTATTTCTATGTAACGACAGAATATGTAAATTTCAAATTCTTATTGATATTTTTATAGTTGATTACCCACATAGAGAAGCTAGATTTGAGATAATCTATTCATTATTAAGTATAGCTAATAATATAAGAATCTTTTGTAAGGTTTCATTACATGAAAATGAAAATATCACATCCATTACTAATATCTTTAATGCTGCAGGTTGGTTTGAACGAGAAGCATTCGATATGTATGGGATATTATTTACTAACAATCCAGACTTAAGAAGAATTTTAACAGATTATGGATTTTCTGGTCACCCTATGCTTAAAGATTTTCCTTTAAGTGGATATAAAGAAGTACGATATGACATAGCAAAAAAAGAAGTAATATATGAACCTGTAAACCTACAACAAGATTTTCGCTCATTTGATTTTCTATCTCCATGGAAAGAACACAAACCCTAATATAAGTAGTTCTACATTTATATATTTTTGTCTATATTACAACACAATTGTAGTACAAATTTTATTTAACAGTGTTATGTTAATGAAAATTAATTTAAAAATTATATTATACACACTACCAATAACTACAATAATACATAAATAATATTATACAAATACATTCTTTATTTAGAACATAATTTCAATACTATATAATCATTATACTTTCAAAATAACTAAAATAACCCCAAAAGCTACTCTAAGAAATACATAAATAATTCCATAGATACATAGTTAAACATAAAGAATTAATTATTTTATAGCTTTGAATATTAATCTATAATACTTTTATCAAGCACTACATAAAGTATTATATTTATCATGCTTAACATCATAAAACTTGTAATACCACTATTATTTAATTTTTATCATAAAGGTAGAATTATTATAAGCATTAACTAATATCAAAATAATCAGGTATATAAAAAAGTAACTTATTGATGAGTACACAATATCAAGTATCATATTAATTAATCTTAGATATCTGTATTACATGTTTATAGCATGCCTATTTACTAATTAACAACATAATCGCTACATAAGTTTAACACTACCATAAACATAGTGATATCATTCAACACAATACACAGAAATAAGCATAATAATCACCAATATATCCATAATAATATAAACATTGTAACTACAGTAGATTAGAATTACATTAATGTAAAAAATATCACTTTTACTTTATATAAACACTACATTTTCATAAATTAATATCCACATAATATGATAATTATCAATAACTCATCATAATTTGGATCATTACAAATAAATATTCAAATTAGGTTATATTACTACTTTCTTATATACAATCATAAATGCAAAATCCTAAAGCTTGTAAAATAGTAATTCATAGATCAATTAATAACATTTCTACAAATCATTGGTCTTATATTTATTAGGCATATAATTCTCATCATGCTTAGCTAAAATCTCACTTGCAATAAACTTACCATTTACCATTTTTCCTTTTGCTACTATCCAACTACCCTCTGAAAACAAAGGAGGCAATATTCCTTTATATACTACTTTAATATAATTTTTTAAATCTGTGATATGAAAAACAATAGAATCATCATATTTTTGTACAGTACCTTTTACTACCATACCACCTATTCTAATATTAGGTCTATTAATTAAGCTACTTGACAATAACTCAGTGGGTGTATAAAAAAACGACACATTATTTTTTAATTTACCCAATACAAGAACAACTGACCCAGCAAAAATACTAAGTGTTATAATAACAACAAACAACCTCCTATATTTTCGTTTCATCTTTGTGAGTTATACCTTCTAAATCTTTTTTACTTTTGCTATAACCAAGAATTATAAAAGTACTTAACCCAAGTAACAAGCTAAAACTTATAATGTATGCAAGAATTAGAAAAATCATGTACTATAACTCTTATTTAAGTGAATTCAAAGATGTTAAAACATCAAAATCTGTCATATCAAATTTTAATGGTGTAATTGTGATATATCCTTCATCAATAGCCTTAATACTACCATCACATTGTGCTCTATTTTTTTTATTTGGGGTTATTCTAGTAATTGTATAAGAGACATTGCTATCATCAGAACTTTCATTTTTTTCTATTTCATTACATGGTACATATTTCCCCTGATCCGTAAATTTGATTCCCTTTGCTGGCATTAATGGAAAGTTTACATTCATAACAGTAGATTTATTCCAAAATGAAACATTCATTAACATTTCTATAATCTGTTTTAAAAATCTTTGTGGATTTACCCAATTTATTTCTCCACTCTTGTTATCATATTCCTGACTAATAGCAATTGATGGAATATTAATAGCAGCCCCTTCTGCTGCAGCCGCCACAGTTCCAGAATACCAGACATCATTTCCTATATTGACCCCATGATTTATACCAGATAAAATTAAATCAGGTTTATAATTCATGATTTTTCTTAATGCAAGAAAAACACTTGTAGACGGAGTACTATCAACAATAAATTCAGTATCGCTTACCTTAGAAACCTGCACTTTAACATTTAATCCTACTGATCTTCCAGAACCACTACAATTATTTAATGGAGCAACTACCCATATCTCAGATGCAATACCAGATTTTATTACTATTTCCTTTAGTGCTTTTATGCCATTTGCATGAAAACCATCATCATTACTCAATAATACCCTCATGGTACCTTTATTCCTCAATTAAATTAAGATTATAAATATAACATTTACTATAGAATGTTACATAAAATGATTCTATTATAATTAGTTCTCAATATATATCTAGATAAATATACTTTTGTCCAAACTGATCATAAATACTAATATACAATAAAAAAACTTAATAACTCTACAACATATTTAAATAATCACTACTTATCACAGAAAACGATATAACTAATAACAAATTCAATACTTAAAACTACAAAGGCTAATTTTAACTTTATAGTTTACTTTCTGTAAATCTATCAAAAAAATACACACTGCTTATCAAGATATTCAATGATAAAACACCTGTATATTATAATAACATGTTAATTATATAGTCTATTTTATCATAATAAAAAGCATATAAACAAGCTATTATATACTATAGCTAATTTATTACTGGCTAATTTTAACTTTATAGTTTACTTTCTGTAAATCTATTAAAAAAATACACAATACTTATCAAGATATTTAATGATAAAACACCCGTATATTATAATAACATGTTAATTATATAGTCTACTTTATCATAATAAAAAGTACATAAACAAGCTATTATATACTATTACTAATTTATTATCGGCTAATTTTAACTTTATAGTTTACTTTCTGTAAATCTATCAAAAAAATACACACTGCTTATCAAGATATTCAATGATAAAACACCTGTATATTATAATAACATGTTAATTATATAGTCTATTTTATCACAATAAAAAGCATATAAACAAGCTATTATATACTATAGCTAATTTATTACTAGATATACTGATTATTATGTAATATAAAAAAATCAAAATTACATTTAATAACATATTCTGCAATATATGCTTATTCTCAAACTTCAACACAACAAAGGCTTATCTTTATTCAACAAAATACATAACAACTAAAAACTATCATTGAATTACTGAATAAATAATTTAATTAATGAATTGATCATATGATTAAATTTCTATTGATATTAGATATCATAAATAATAATTTATTATTATAGAATAGTAAGCAACTTATTAAGACATTCTGTTTATTACATAACACACTACAGTGGAATAAATCGCAACTCTTAATTGTGTAAATCCGCTATTGATGAAAGAATAATATCAACTACTTTTACAGGGTCAGTATTTTCAGTAATTGGGCGCCCTATCACTAAATAATCTGCTCCAGACAATATTGCACTTTTAGGAGAATCAGTTCTTTTCTGATCATCAATATTATCTCCTAATCTTATACCTGGAACTATAATTTTTAGATCTTTATCACATTGTGCACGAACCTCCTTCACTTCAAGAGGAGAACAAACTATACCATATAATCCTACTTTTTGAGCAAGTTTTGATAATAAAATAACTTGTTGCACTGTAGAATTCCCAATACCTATTTCCTTTAAATCACAAACATCAATACTTGTAAGTACAGTCACACCTATTATCTTAAGCATACTATCAAATATAACATCCATGGTTCTTTTTATCATTTCTTGACCACCACTAATATGAATAGTAAGCATAGCAATATTTGAAGACTTAATTACTGATACAGCACGACTCACAGTATTAGGAATATCATGTAACTTTAAATCAAGAAATATTGGAATTCCACAATCAGATATTCTCTGTACACCAGATATTCCATGTGCTACAAAGAATTCCAATCCTAATTTCACCATAGATATTTTTCCATATAACATCTTTGTCAATCGCAATGCCTTATGTATATCATGAGTATCCAATGCACAAATAATTGGATTATGCTTCATAAAAACTCTCTAAATATATAAAAAAGTACAAACAGTTATAAATATTTTACACTTCTAACATCTGAAATCACTAAACATATCCTATAATAACAATAATAACAAATTTAGTGAATTACTTAAAACATGAACCTAATATTCAAACAAGAAATAATTTGACAATTCTATTATTACACAATACTCTATATTTAATTATATAGCATTAATATGCAACTTAACATTTCAAAAAAATAAGTACACTTTTAAATAACATTCGAAAGCTTAACTATTACACAATTTGATACTGATAAATAATACATAAATTTAATTCCAGTCTGCTACTCAATAATATTTATATCAATTATATTCTACATTAAGAATAACATTACTAAAGTTACATATAAAAAACAAACTACTTGAATATCCAACTATCACATAGTTTAAAACTTACAATAACAAGATATAAACTTAATCTTTCATTTGTTGTAAAACGTTACCAAATAATACTTACAAAAATTACACATAATACAAAAATAATTTCACTAGATTATCTTCATAAAAAATAAATATGTTCTCAAGATAATATATCAAATATCAACCTTAATCTTTACTATATAACTACTTTACAAATAATCGTACTTACTATAATTAAAAAAACATACAAACAGCACTATAAACTTATAAAAAATCACAGAAATCGATAAAAGTATATATTAATTATTATTACCTCTTAAAAATTTACGAAACATCACATATTATATAAATATAAAACTTACATAATATTTTGTATCATCCTACATTATATGATACATATATTTAATTGGTAATTTATATACACCTTTTTTATACTATTTGACTACACAATTTTTTCTCAACTAATTCTTCAAAATATTCAGATATATTACACATAGCTTTTATAAATATAAAACACAGTAAAGTAGTTACATAATAATTTTACAAATAACAAACAACTATTTTGAAATAAACATTTACTACACAACTTTCATATTTATGATCTATAACCATAAAAAATATACTTATAAATTTATCAATATTACACCATCTTAAACATAAGATCCTCGATAATATAGATAATATAGATATAACTATCTCATTATATAAGCCTATAGACTTAGAGTGATTACATATGAAAATAGAAATAATACTCTATAAACATAAGCTCAAAATTCTTAATTATAATGATAATACTTTCATAAATTTAAGACATAAATTACAAAATTATAATGCATGAAAATGAGCAGAACATTTACTAAAAAGCCTAAAAAAATTATCAGTTGTTAAACTACTTACTTCTTCAACACTGATATCCCATAATTTTGCTAAATATTCAACAACAAACTTTGTTTTAGCGGGCTCATTTTTTTGTCCACGGTATGGTTCAGGAGATAAAAATGGAGAATCTGTTTCTACTAATACACGATTCTTAGGAGTAAAACATGCAACTTCTTGCACAATTTTTGCATTTTTAAAAGTTACTATTCCAGAGAAAGAAATATATAAACCTAGTTCTACAGCTTTTATTGCTAATTCTTTTGAAGATGCAAAACAATGCATAAGCCCTAAAAAAGGTTTTATATTCATTTCTGATTCTAAGACTTCTATCATTCTCTTATCTGCATCTCTCGAATGAATAATTACTGGTAACCCTGTCCTTCTAGATGCATCAATATGAGCTAAAAAATTCTTCTCTTGCTTTACAATTTCTCCACATTTGTAAAAATCTAAACCAGTTTCACCTAAACCAATAACTTTTGAATGTTGTGATAAACCTACAAGCTCATCTACTGATACAAGTTCACCACCAGCACTATTAGTAGGATGTACACCCACTGAAAAATAAACCTGCTTATAATTTTCTGATATTGCCATTAGACTAGTAGATTCACTAAGAGTAGTACATACAGTCTGCATCAGCTTCACACCATTTGCCTCAGCATTAGATATTATAACTGGTAATTCTTCTACATTAAAATAATTTAAATGACAATGTGAATCTACAATCATATATATCTCTATACCATACCTATCAAGAAAACCGCTTTAGTCAAATATCAACGCACATTACAAGTACAAAATTAATTATTCACCACTACACAATAAGCTTTCAATTATAAAAAAACACTCATACCTAAACAATAATATATATTAAATGCTATGACCTACAAAACTAATTACAACTATTATTATTTTTTAAGTTCATTCCTAAGGATATAACTGCTGCTAATAGATTTCTGCTGTCATATAACAAACTCCAAGTACATTTTTATAAAACCATGCAAGAAATATAAAAATAGAAAATACAGTCTTTTCATCTTTTTACCCATGTCTACTACTTCGTTGTTCATAAAGATAGAATTGTAAAGTAGAAACATTTATTCCAACACAATGAAATTCATCCATAACTTACTAATATATCATTTACAACATGTTTATATTATGTAATTATAGCTTAAAAACACAAGCAATCACACTACAACATTAACACAAGCTAAAAAGCTATAAATTAATATGATAATAAACAACACAGTTAAAATAAGCAACTTATATCAAAAATAAATCAACTATATATCTAAATATGAGATTTATATATATTTTATTCAGCATTTTTTAGTTTCAAAACAACATTTTCACAATACCAAAATTACATAGTCCAGACTAACATAATCACTTAATATAAAAAAACTGTTTCACCAAGTAGATAATCATAAAAAACTCACTATGTAATACTAAAATTTATCTTATCTTTTTTGCAAAACAATTATGACTATCTAATACCAAATCATATATAACCTATCGTTTTAAATAACATATACCATTTTAGTATACATATTTTTCAGTAAATTATTTAAAGTAACATTTTCTAATATATTACTAAGTAATAAAAAATTTATTTTTTACTTACAAATGATATGCTGAGAAATTTAATTGGATAGATAATAATATTTAGCAAAATCCTAATAACATTTTTTTTTAATGTGTACCTATTTTTTACACCATTTTTGACAATATAACTCATTATTATTAACAAAATTACTTATAAATGAACTCTATACAAAAAAATTTATTAGAATGAAAAGTTGTACATTATATGTGTCTTGTATATTAAATTATGAGCATGGCTATTATAAAATTTGTAATTAAAGGTATTGTATTGTCAAAGCTTTGTTTATTCAGTAGAGTTAAGTTGCAGCTGATGTGTTAATTTCATTGAGCAAAATTTTGGTCCGCACATTGAACAAAAATGTGCAGATTTTGCATGTTCAGAAGGTAGAGATTCATCGTGAAAAGATTTTGCTGTTTCTGGATCAAGTGATAAGTTGAATTGATCGTACCATCTAAAATTAAATCTTGCATGACTTAATGCATAATCTCTTATATAAGCGGAAGGATTACCTTTTGCTAGATCAGCAGCATGTGCTGCGATTTTATATGTAATTACTCCATTTTTTACATCTTTAACATAACTTTATAAGCATAATATTTGTTATATTTGATACTATATATAAACCATTTATTAAACTTAGTATATATCTTCTTGCGACACTATTCTTATAACATTTTTACTATATATTATCACCAGAATACTAGAACTTCATTTTCACTTATAAAATAACTTCCAATTAAAAAACTTATGTAAAATATTCTAAGACGATTTTGTAATCACAATATTTATTACACGCCCTGGTATTATATATATATTCTTTACTGAACTGTTACCTATTCTTCTCTGAGCTACTTCTAAAGCAATACTTTTCAACGTATCATCATCAATATCATTCGGCACAGATACTGCCTTTATAAACTTTCCATTAACTTGTACAACAATATTAACATTCTTCTTAATAAGCAATTGAGGATCTACTTTAGGCCATAATTGGTTACATAACATCCCTTGACCCCCTACAATTTGCCATAACTTTTCTGCTATATGAGGAATAAATGGCTCCACTACTCTAATTAAAATATATATTGCTTCACTTACTACATGATGATTAATTGATAATCTTATCATCTCAGAAATAACATTACTCAATTCACGAAATTTAGCTACTGCACAATTAAAACGATAAAATTCCAAATCATTTGTAATGTCATTTAAGATCTTATGTACGTTAATTCTGTATTCCAAAGTATCACTTGATATATTATCACATACAAAATTTTGCTCTAGTTGATCATAATCAACTATCATCTTCCATAGTTTATTCAGATATCTACTTACACCTTCTATATTCTCATCTAACCATTCTATATCACGTTCAGGAGGAGTATCAGATAATATAAATAATCTAGCAGAATCTGCACCATATTTATCAATAATATCATCAAGGTGTACTACATTTTTTTTCGATTTACTCATTTTTTCAGCTCTACCAACAGTAACATATTTACCTTCCTGTATCATCTTCTTCCCATCTTCAGGAAATAAATAGTTACCATATTTATCTAAATACGTAGAATGACAAACCATACCTTGTGTTATAAGGCTAGAAAATGGTTCTTTAACATCAAAATACCCACATCTAGTTAACGCTCTACAAAAAAACCTGGAATATAACAAATGCAATACTGCATGCTCTATACCACCAATATAATAATCAACTGGCAGTAATTTATTACATACATCTTTATCTATACCTTTACCTATTCCACAAAATGCTGCAAAATACCAAGAAGATTCAAAAAAAGTATCAAAAGTATCAGTTTCACGTTTAGCATCAGCACCACAAGAAGGACATTTTGTATACTTCCAAGTAGGATGATTATCTAAAGGATTACCAGATTTTGTAAAATCAATATCTTCAGGCAAAGTAATTGGTAAATCTTTCTTGTCAACAGGCACTATACCACATTTTTTACAATATATTATAGGTATAGGACATCCCCAATAACGCTGTCTAGATATTCCCCAATCATGCAATCTATAATAAACTTGTTTTTTACATATTCCCAAAGATATCAGTTTTTCAATCATGCTTTTCTTTGCATCATCGACAGTCATACCATCTAAAAACCCAGAACATCCCATAATACCTGAACCAACATAGGCTTCTTGCTCTAAATCAACATTTTGTTCAGGAAAAATTACCTGCCTTATTGGCAAAGAATATTTTTTAGCAAAATCAAAATCTCGCTGATCATGTGCTGGACAACAAAATACAGCGCCTGTTCCATAGTTCATCAAAACAAAATTCGCAACATATATAGGCAAATCCACATCCAATAAAGGATGCCTTGCAACCAAACCAGAATTTATCCCAAATTTTTCCACTGTATTAATAGATGATTCATCTATTAAATCTTTTCTATCAAAATTATCAATCAACTGAATCAACTGTACATCATTAACATATTTTAATATAGGATGATCAAAAGATACTGCAATAAACGATGCTCCAAATAATGTATGAGGAGATGTAGTAAAAACCTGCAAAACTTCATTAATGCCTACAATTTGAAAGTCTATGATCACACCTTCAGACTTTCCTATCCAACGCTCCTGCATTAACTTTACTTTTTCTGGCCACTGATTTAATGATTTTAAATCATCCAATAACTCTGCTGCAAAATCAGTAATTTTCAAAAACCACTGAGATAACTTCCGTTTTTCTATTATAGCACCAGAACGCCATCCTCTACCGTCTATAACTTGCTCATTAGCAAGAACAGTTTGATCGACAGGATCCCAATTGACTAATGATTCTTTACGATACGCCAATCCATATTTAAGAAAATCAAGAAAGAATTCTTGCTCATACTTATAATACTCTGCATCACAAGTAGCAAATTCCTTATCCCAGTTATAAGATAACCCTATAGATTTTAACTGAGACCTCATATTATCAATATTTTTCCTCGTCCAAACCTGTGGACTTATATTATAAGACAATGCAGCATTTTCTGCTGGCAATCCAAAAGCATCCCATCCTATAGGATGAAATACATGTAAACCACAAGCACGTTTATATCTAGCAATAACATCACCTATCGTATAATTACGTAAGTGACCCATATGTATATTACCAGAGGGATAAGGGAACATCTCCAAAACATAACACTGTACATCTTTTACATTAACTGTAAAGTCCCATTTCTCTTGTACATCTCGTTCAACTTCCTTGAAATTATAATGCATAATGTACCATTGATAATTGAGACAATTAAATTTATACTTAATTTTTTATAGTATCTTATGCAAGAATTCAAGCAATACAAATACTCTTACTTAAAAAAACGTATAAAAAAATGTATTTTTTTATATATAAACTCTCAAAAAGTGTAAATATATACTTCATCATCAATAAATTATAAAGTGATTTAATATAATATTTTTAACATATGGATTAATTTATCAAGTATATATGAAAAAACAGTATTTGCTAACTTGTAACTGCATAAACATGTTTTATTAGTATAAAGTATTTAAAATATTAATATTTATTTATAAAAAATAAAATAATAATATAAAAATTATAAGATTATATGATCTGTAATATCATTAGATTTATATAATAACTAAGTATTATTTTTTAAATTTGATTGATTGATCAAGGTTATTTTGTCTTTGCGAATTTATGGTACAAAATTATGACAACAATAAGTAAAACTAATGATTACACTATTAAGTACAGAATACTTAAATTAATAAAAGATATCACATATAATAATCATTGGAATCAGGTAACTTCTGCAAAAATTCTTGGAGTAGATCAACCAAAAATATCACATATAAGTAACGGGAAAACAGCAGGATTTTCTCTAGAACGCTTACTTATATTTTTACTACGCTTAAAATGTGACATAAACATAACAATAACTGTAAATAATTCAGAAATTGCACTAATTAATAAAGACAGTATGAGTGATAAATCTCTAGAATCTATTAATCTCGTCATATTACAAAATAAATAATTAGCACATTTAATAGATTATTAAATATTGCATAATTCCCTATACATGTTATAATTAGGCTTTAGTTTTACGTTGGGTTATTATATTAATGGCACGTCTTACAGTTGAAGAGTGTATGGGACGCACTAACAATAAGTTTAAGTTAGTTATCTTAGCAAGTCAGAGAGCTCATGACTTAAACTCTGGAGCATCTCCAGTAGTAAAGCATAAAAATAGTAAGAATACTATTATTGCCTTAACAGAGATAGCAAATGAACAGCTGGATGTGCATCTTTTATTTAACTTAGCAGTACAAAGATGCAGGAAATATATGGAAAAATTTATCAACTCTGATGATTCATATGTGGTTCATAAGAGCAAGGATAATATAGATATTTTTCAAAAAAATGCAACCAGTAACTTCGATGAACTAGGAGCTAATTCGTTAAATGTTGAGAATTCTAAGTTCTTGGATGGAGATAATTTTTTTCTAACACAAAAAGAATAAATTATCTCAAAAAAAACTGTCTCATATGCTATTTTATTATGTAAGTTTTTCAGTACACACAAGAAGAAAAGTTTATAGTTCTTTTATTTTTTTATGTATAACATTTATAAGAATAAGTATATGATAATGAGAAAGTTATTAAGAAATGTCAAGTTATTCAGATGACGATGATATGGCATTGTGGAGTCACATTGTTGCAACTATCACTCCAATCAACAATAATAAAACTACCTATAAAAAACCACAGGAAAAACATAGCAAATTCTACGCTAATAATGCGTTATCACAGTATAATAACCATATAAATAGCTATAGATTATTAACAAATAGTACATTAGACTTTAACAATAACCAAACAATAACAACTGGTATTAATCTAGATAAAAATACTAAAAAGAAAATAGACAAAGGAAAATATCACATAGACAATGTACTAGACTTACATGGATACACATTAGATACAGCTTACAGTACATTAATCAACTTCATTATCACAAACTACAATGAATCAAAAAAGTGTTTACTAATTATCACTGGATGGGGAAGTAAAAATCAAGGTAATAACAGTATAAAAAGTAACTTCAGTAAATGGTTACATAATGAACAAGTAGCAGAAATAATATTATACTACAAAGAAGCTATTAGCAGACATGGAGGAAAAGGTGCATTTTACCTGCTTATCAAAAGTAAAAAGAAATCTAAATAAAACTTATTCATTTATATGTAAATACCAACTATCACAAAAAATCCTTTAGCATATAAAATATTTATTTGACTTACCAGCTATTTTAAACTTCAACAATCTAAATATTATTGAGAAAATATTGTAACTATTCTTATTATATATTATAGAGACCCTTAGGATCTATTACGCCTAGTAAAAATAAAGATATAATATATTAAAGTTAATGGACTTAACTTTTTTACCTAATTACAATATATTTTACCACATGATTATTTACATATTTTATATTAACTTTAATCTTTTTACAATTATAGACATCAAATGAAAATGACATATACTATATTTGTATATATCATTTGACTAATTAAGTATGAAAATTGACCTTAATACTATATTCCCATCTTCACGTAAAGAATACATACCAGGTAAAATCTATAAAAATATTAAAATAGGTATGCGCAAAGTCTCTTTCAACAATGATACTGAATCAATCTTCATATATGATACCGGAGGACCACATTCTGATCAAGATATACAAACCAATATAAACAATGGTATTAAAAAATTACGGCTTAATTGGATAACAGATAGGCAAGATGTAGAATATTATGATAGACATACAATCAATACAAATTCCAGTACAGCATTTCCTTTACAAAATAACAAAGCTTTAAAATCCAAAAGTGATAAACCTGTAACTCAGATGTTTTACGCAAAAAATAATATTATTACTCCAGAAATGGAATATGTTGCAATACGAGAAAACTCTTTAATACAAAAACTTCTATCACACACACCAAATACCATAATTCCAGAAATAACTCCAGAACTTGTCAGACAAGAAGTAGCTGCTGGTCGAGCAATTATTCCTGCAAATATTAATCATCCAGAATCAGAACCTATGATTATTGGTAAGAACTTCCTAGTAAAAATCAATGCCAATATTGGAAACTCAGCAGTAAGTTCAGACATAAATAATGAAGTACATAAAATGATATATGCAATCATATATGGTGCAGATACAGTAATGGATTTATCAACAGGAAGTCATATACATAATACTAGAGAATGGATTATTAGGAACAGCCCTGTACCAATAGGTACAGTACCTATATACCAAGCATTGAATAAAGTAAATGGAATAGTAGGAGAACTTGATTTTAATATTTTTAAAGAAACACTAATTGAACAAGCAGAACAAGGAGTGGATTATTTTACTATACATGCTGGTGTATTAAAAAAATACATTCAATACACAACCAACCGGCTAACTGGCATTGTATCCAGGGGTGGAGCTATTATTGCACAATGGTGTTCTATACATAATAAAGAGAACTTTCTCTATACAAATTTTGAGGAAATATGTGATATAATGAAAAGTTACGATATTGCTTTCTCTTTAGGAGATGGTCTAAGGCCCGGTTCTATAGCAGATGCAAACGATAAAGCACAGTTTTTAGAATTAAAGACACTAGGAGAACTTACAGATATTGCATGGAAACATGATTGTCAAGTTATGATAGAAGGTCCAGGACACGTACCAATGCATTTAATAAAAGAAAATGTAGAAAAACAGATATACTTTTGTAAAGAAGCCCCATTTTATACTTTAGGACCACTCACTACAGATATTGCTCCTGGATATGATCACATAACTAGTGCCATAGGTGCAGCAATGATAGGATGGTATGGTACTTCTATGTTATGTTATGTCACACCAAAAGAACACCTTGGATTACCAAATCTCAATGATGTAAAAAATGGAGTAATTACATATAAAATCGCAGCACATGCTGCTGATCTAGCAAAAGGTAATCCTTCCGCTTATATAAGAGATTATGCATTAAGTCATGCAAGATTTAATTTTAGATGGTATGATCAATTCAACTTATCACTTGATCCAGAAACAGCAAAATCTTTTCACGATGAATCTCTACCTTCTGAACATGCAAAATCTGCACATTTTTGTTCAATGTGCGGACCAAAATTTTGCTCAATGAAATTAACACATCAGCTGCAACTTAACTCTACCGAATAAACAAAGCTTTGACAATACAATACCTTTAATTATAAATCTTATAATAGCCATGCTCATAATTTAATATACAAGACACATATAATGTACAACTTTTCATTCTAATGAATCGATTAAATACTGAATAACAAGATATTTATTTGTGAATTCAAAGTTATCTTACGTTACATTACACAGGTCTACAAAACTTTCATCACTAAATCATAACAATAATAGTCATTCTTAATTCAAATTTTTTTATCTATATTGTAATGTACTACTTTGTACTCATTAATCTCATCCTTAAAACATTATCATGATCATCGTGTGAGAACTACTTATCACCATTATTTTATAATTAAATGAATACTACCTTCCCACATAAAAATTATCTATTCATAAATATTTACTACCAGTAGTAAAATTACAATACTCTTCTATCTCAAATACCTGTATTATCACAATTAATTTATTAGACGCATTATATGTTTTACCATAGCATAGTATACAGTTTAATCATAAATATAATCCTATTTTTATATAAAAAAGTACCCATAACTAAATACACCGACTTACTTTCAAAGCATAAAGAAAATGAATATATAACCTAATGATTGAGGACCACTGACAAAAAAATACATTAGAGTCACTCTAAGTAAAGTACTGAACTTTCAGCAGACAACTATATTATTATCTTAATTATGCTATAATATAAATCTTTCTAACTCACTATATCATAATAATAACTTAACTCTATTTTATACAATTAAATAATATTAGTTCAGTATAGTACATCACCTAAATTACTAATTAATTGCCCTTAATTAAACACATATTATTAAAATGTTTAAGTTAATATATTCTAGCTAGTATTAAATAATAAATAAAATATTACAATTCAACTATTAGATACTAATTAAATGCATTTTCAATTAAAGGTATTAAATACTTCCTTATTGAATATATTAGATTTAGTATAAGTTAAAATAATAACTTTAACTCTTATATAATCACCATTTAATTAGAATATAGACTTACATTTAGTATTATGAGGTAAGTATTACTAAAATCAACTTGTACTATACAATTTAAACTTTTCTTAATCTACAAGAAATTCTATTGTGAAATGTTCTATCTACTTAATAAAATCACATTACAAACTGATGATTTAATTTTGTTACACAGATGAATAGCAAATATTAAACACTGTACATATTGTACATATTTATAACTTATTGAACTCATAAGAATTCTTATCATTCTAACCTATTCCATTCAGAGCTATTCTGTGTATTCTATAATATCTTTTCGTACATTAAATCATGAACACAGGTATAGATTTATAACTAAATATGTTGTGTTATCAGAAGATTTTTATTTATTAGGTAGAGTTAAGCTGTAATTGATATGTTAATTTCACTGAGCAGAATTTTAATCCACATATTCAACAAAACATTAAGATGTTGCGTGCTTAGAACATAAAGATTCATAGTAAAAAGATTTCGCTATCTCTGAAATCAAGTAACAAGTTGAACTACTGAACCATGCAAATACAACTTCTATAATACTATAGAGGATTAAACATCAATACCATTATAATCTAATATTATTATTTCAAGTTAACTCATTATTTTATTTTTACATATACATGATACAAGTTTCCATATATATCTAACATACAATTCTTACTATCAAAAACATTATTACACAATAAAATCACCTATCAGAATAAGTAATTCTATTGTTTACGTAGTTTTACATTACTTTAATATTAAAATCTTTTACAAATGTAATAAGATAATAATAATACATTAAGTAATAACATGAAAAATCTAATTTTTAACAGAACTTAAAAACACTAATATAATTATCAAGGAATCCTCTAGAAATTACCTCACTACTCAATACAATATAATGTATTTAGATTTTACAACCAACTCTACTATCTATCTGAAATACTATATCCTTAACTTGTGATACAACAAAATTTTTACTTAACCCAGTCCTGATAGTAAAATCTGAAAGGCGCTTTCTATCATTATCAGATAGTTGTAACCTAGAAATTAATTCAAATTCGTGCCTTGACATACCACGTTTTAACAATCTTTGTCTTTGTAAAATACTATTAGCTTTGACATGAATTACGAAATCACAACAATTATGGTAATTAGCTTCTATCAACAGAGGAACATCAAGCACTACATATTTTGTTACCCTTCTACTATTAGAAAGAATAAAATCTTTTTGTATTTTCCAGACTATTGAATGCAACTCAGATTGAAATTTTATCCATAAATCATCATAAAGTAAAAAATAATGTTTTAGATCATTCTTATCAACAACTCCATTATTTACAGAAGTTGGAAAATATGATTTCACGAGTTCTATAACATTATTATCAAAATTATACAAATTATTCACTACATTATCAGCATCAAATACTACTGCCTTAACAAACCTATTAAAATAACTAGCAACCAAACTTTTCCCAGATCCTATTCCACCTGTCAATCCTAAAATAATCATATCTTTATCAAATAATAATCAACACAGGAAATTAAACGTAACATATCACATATACATCTATATAAATAACATATAGAACATCTTTATAAATCTATTACATATGACTAAAAACACTATAAATATCTAATATCACTTTCCCAAAATACCTACTATCTCTTATTAAAACAAAGTACACATAAAAAATAATCTACTTAATGTATAGCATACAATTTGTGGATCTATAAAAATAAATATAATAAAAAATATACAATTCTTGGAGATTTAAAGTACTAATACACTTATGTTATTTGTGTTTATCAATGAAATATAGTTATGGCTACAGTAAAAACACTATAAATATTTCTAACAATACTGCTTTAATACATTCATTAATTCCTATAAATAAACACAAAATATAAATTTAAGAATACATACTACACATTAGTATTAGCTGAGGTCATATATTCTGTTAACCTATAAAAAAATAACATACACAGAAAAATACATAATTTTCGTAATTTACTAATACTAATCATTTACATTATCCTACATATAATTTTAAACCTACTACATAACAAATATAGGCACATTATGATATCAAAAGCAGTAGAAGTACTCAAAAAATAAACAACTTAATAGAGAAAAATACATAATTTTTGTTATTTACTAATACTAGTACATTTATATTATCTTACATATAATTTTAAACCTACTATATAATAAATATAGGCACACTATGATATCAAAAGCAGTAGAAGTACTCAAAAATAAACAACTTAATAGAGAAAAATACATAATTTTCGTCATTTACTAATACTAGTACATTTACATTATCCTACATACAATTTTAAACCTACTACATAATAAATATAGGCACACTATGATATCAAAAGCAGTAGAAGTACTCAAAAAATAAACAACTTAATAGAGAAAAATACATAATTTTTGTTATTTACTAATACTCGTCATTTACATTATCTTACATATAATTTTAAACCTACTATATAATAAATATAGGCACACTATGATATCAAAAGCAGTAGAAGCACTCAAAAATAAACAACTTAATAGAGAAAAATACATAATTTTTGTTATTTACTAATACTAGTACATTTATATTATCTTACATATAATTTTAAACCTACTACATAATAAATATAGGCACACTATGATATCAAAAGCAGTAGAAGTACTCAAAAAATAAACAACTTAATAGAGAAAAATACATAATTTTTGTTATTTACTAATACTAGTACATTTATATTATCTTACATATAATTTTAAACCTACTACATAATAAATATAGGCACATTATGATATCAAAAGCAGTAGAAGCACTTAAAAATAAACAACTTATATGCTTCCCTACTGAAACTGTTTATGCATTAGCTGGAGATGCATATAGTATTGAAGTAATACAAAAAATATACAAAATAAAAAACAGACCATATAACAAACCAGTATCACTATTACTAAGCAATATAGATCAAATAAAGCAGTTTTCTAATCTGACAGAACATACTGCCTATATAATACAACAACTATCTCCAGGGCCAATTACTTTTATACTACCAATACACAATTATGGTAAATTACCAAAACAATTTTTTTATAATAAGATTGGAATACGCATTCCAAATCATCCAATAGCTTTAGCAATTTTAAATAATTTTGATCATCCAATAACAGCAACAAGTGTTAATATATCTGGACAACAAGATGCAATTAGTGTTGATCAAATATCAGATAATATTAAAAAAAATATTTCTTTTATAATAGATAATAATAGGTTAGTTCATGGAACTGCATCAACAGTGATTGATCTCACTTCATATAAAATATTAAGAAAAGGTGCAGTAACAAAACAAAAAATTCAAGAAATATTAAAAAAAATTAATATAATACTTCCATAAAATAAATATATTATTTCCTTAATAAAAAAAACAGATTCAGAAGATTTACTTTCAATCGATACTTTAGCTTTATCTTCTTTAATACAAGAAGTTTACTTATACCTAATTTAGGAGATTTATCTTCAGGTAAAGAATTGCTTTTGTCCCCTTTTACAAACTACATAATCAACTTATACTATATATCATAGAATGCTTAACACAAAAGATTACATTTATCAGATATTACACTTATGTAGTACATGAATGATATTCTATAAATTTAAACAGTTTTACTCAATACAAAAAACTAGAATATATATTACTAAATAGACATTTTTTAGTACTGTAAGAAATTTTTCTATATACTAATAACTAATTCTACCTTACATTATACTGTATTCATTGCCCTGATAAAGCCTTTAACACTATATATCATTACTATAATAATTTACATAACATTAAAAATACTATTAAAATAACCTACATATTTACATTTCATAAATATTTTTATAAATTTTCAAACACTTACCAATAACCGTTAGTTACTTTACAGTGTATTAATTACTATTCAGTATAAACATTATTCCTATATACTTGTATTAAAAATTCTTATTCATTACTGTTAACTAATCTGCTCATCATTTAATTACTATTTAGGTAATCACTGCCTTGAAAATTTACACCATATTAAACTCGGTAAATCCTCTACGCTTACTTATCAAGTTTATAAGGTATATATAATATATTCAGAATAATTATTATATGATTATATTCACATTATATACTGTATATTCCTATATACTTTATACTCCCCTATCACTATTTAGTTATCCTATAACAGATTAAGTATTCATAGAACATAAAAAAGGAATATTACATCAATAGTCATCAATATCTGTATCTATTTATAAAAAAACATTCATACTATAGTAGATTATATTTATAAACCTATAATCACACATAATCAGTTTTGAGTAGTCGATTTTAATAAAATATGAAATAGTATATAAAATTTAATTTATATAAAAAACCATGGATACAATCATAGGACATAAATTAGCAAAGCATACACTAATAAACAACCCTCAGATACAATCATGGTTACTCTATGGTAGTAGGGGTATTGGTAAGGCAACACTAGCATATAATTTTGCCCAACACATAACACAATTTATAGATTTTAAATGTCACAATCCAGATCTTTTAATAATTGGAGATAATGAAGGAATCATAGGTATAGAAAAAATTCGAAATATTAAAAACTTTCTATACTTAAGTACAGCAAGATCTCATAACAAAATAGTAATTATAGATAGCATAGATAATCTAAATATTAATGCAACAAATGCAATATTAAAAATCTTAGAAGAGCCACCTAATAATTCCATAATAATTTTAATCAGTCATAATTTACATGCTGTACCAGTAGTTATAAGATCACGATGCTTTTTATTAGGTTTATCAGATTTAAATACTAGCGAAACCCAGCAAGTACTACAAACCATTTATCCAGATTTAGATTACAAAAAGATAAGCTATATCTATCCAGGCACACCAGGAATGGTTACTCAAGAAATTACAGAAGAAATTCATTTATATGAAAACATGATCTCAATAATTTCAACACAATATAGTAATTCAGTAGTAGAAGAAGTCATCACAACAAATATTAGTTTTTACAAGATAGAACACATATTACTTACAATAATATTAAACATCATAAAAGAAACATTAGGCACCACAACAAATTTAAGCCTTCATCACAACTTAACATGTATAATAAAAAATAATAGTCACATAGAAACACTTCTACCAAAAATATCTCAAATTCAACATTTAATATTCTGTACTAGAAAATTTCAACTAGATAAAAAATCATCACTACTAAACCTAACTAATATGCTAGCCGACTTACTCAAATAATCAATACTCTAGATTACTTAAAATCATTCAAAATGCAACTAATAAGATATCTAAATATAATAAAAAAAATACTTTGAGTTCATATAAAAAATTATTTATATTATAATTAGTATATTTGAAACAAGTTTCTTGTATAAGTTAGTAAAAATTATTATTAATTTTCTAAAATAAGTCATAAATAATATAATTATCTACTAAAAATTGCACATTAATTAACAATGCTTTAAGTAATAGCAATAAATTTAGTTGACTATCTTAACTAACCTAATATCCTAGGTTTATGTTCAGTTATGTAAAATTAGGAGTTACGTTATGAGTAAGGATATGGTAGTGAGAACACTGATGGCAGAATTGGGTTTAACAAAAAAAACATCAAGTCAAGCGTATGATCTGGTAATGCTTAATATCCAAAATGCATTGAAAACATCTCATTTAATTAGATTACACAATGTTGGAACACTTCATGTAATTCAGTGTGCAGAAAAAAAATACCACAACCCTAAAACTGGAAAGCTAGAAACATTGTCCCCTAAGAAAAGAGTCAGATTCAGATCCAGTAAAAAGCTGTCAAATTCTATAAACTCTATAGAGGATTAGTAATGACCTTTTTCATTTTGTAAATAGAGGTACCTATCCCATGTAGTACAGCTTCGCAAATTAAGAAATGTCCTATATTAAGTGCTGATATATATGGTACTCTCGCTATAGTAGCAGCACTTTGATAATCTAGACCGTGTCCTGCATGGCATTCTATTTTGTTTGTATAGCAATGTTTTGCAGCTTCTAGTATTCTATTAAGTTCGTTTTGTGTATTATGATTACAGTATACACCTGTATGTAATTCTATATTATCAACTGATAGTTTTTTTGCATAATTAATTTGATTGATATCAGGCTCTACAAATAGTGTTACTTTAATATTGTGGTTATGTAATTGTGTAATAAAAGGCATTAAATAAGTAAACATATTTTTCACATCTAATCCCCCTTCTGTAGTTAATTCCTGTCTTTTTTCAGGAACTAAACAAACACACTCTGGTTGTACTGCTATTGCTATAGCTAACATTTCATCAATTGCAGCAATTTCCAAATTTAATGGTACATTTAAATTATCTTTCAGCCGAAAAACATCACTATCCCTTATATGTCTGCGGTCTTCCCTTAAGTGAACAGTAATAAAATCTGCACCATTATTTACAGCTATATTTGCTATTTCAACAAGATCTGGATACTCAGTATTCCTGGCATTACGTAATGTAGCAATATGATCAATATTAACACCTAAAGCAATGCTTGACATTAAACCCTCTTACTCTTATATACACTTATAGCTGTATAGCACGTTATATATTACCAATAAAATTTTCACACAAGCACTATATCTTAAAATTGTACACCTTTATTGTGAAAAATTGAAACACCACACTAACATAATACAATAAAGCTATATTTAGTATATATAAATATTTTATAAGATATCAAATAATTATTTTCTTACTCACACTACATATCAAAGAAATTGAGTTTTACTATGACATATCAGGCAAGCATATACAATTTTTAAACAGTTTATAAGTAATATTTCAAATAAAAAATTTCAAAACTATAGTTAACTAATACAAATACAATCTATTCTGTAATACTAAGAAATACACAATTGCTATAACTATATAAAACCACACCATCCACAAACTACTAGCAGAAATATCGCAACCTATAAAGATACACCTGTACACTAGGTAACACAATAATACTATATTTTATTCAAAGTATATCCTCTTATTTTAGAAGATGACATATCACAAGTGCGCAATCTAATAAAACTCCACCCATATTTACTATACATTAACGATTTAATATCTACAAAATACACATTTCGCATATAATTAACAAATGGAGTACCAAAAGATCTATATACATACCCTGTACGTTCAAAAACTACAATGGGCAATAATTTACAAAAATCCTGCCATCTATACCATAAATGAAATGAGAAAAGATTATCAGATCCCATTAACCATACAAAATTAATATGTTTAAACTTGGTCTGTAATTTTACCACAATATTGTAACTATAACAGTCTTGTACTTCTACAATACCAATTTTTCTATCATCTGAAGTTAATTTAGTTGATAAAATAATTCTCTCATGTACATCGTACCCTCCACTGAGCTTTAAAGGATTATGTGACACCACTAACCACCATACCATATCTAATCCTAATCTCTTAATAGATTCTCTAGTAACATATATATGACCATAATGTGGAGGATTAAAAGAACCACCTAATAATCCTATAGTTAATTTTCTTAGCATAATAAATTTTCGCAAAAACATTATTCATTAAATACTATACAAATTAAAAATAAACTCTAGATTTATAAGTACCCAGCAGTACAAGAATAAAAATTGCTTAACTTTTATAAAATTTAATTATTAACAAATATAGTACTTGTATAAATAATTATCTTGTTATTCTATCTCCATGGGTATAATATTGTTAATAAGTTTATTAGATAATATAGTCTATTAATAATTAATACGTGATATATTGTTTAAGATAGATACGTACATTTATTGATTACATAAAGATTTTTTATACAATTATACATAAATAGTTAATAAACAAATATATGTTCTACTCTGAGCGAGATATTAAAAGTATATACCCTGATACAAGTTCCCCATCTATAGAGTATATTCTATCTTTGATGAATAAATCAAATGAACAATTAGATGAGCTTTTTAAAACTTTAAAGCTTCAGTATATACAACACAAACAGTCAAAATTAGAAGAAAGTGGAAAAACTCCTGAAGAAATTCAACAATATTTTTCAACTCCTGAGTTTGCCACTGAAGCAGACGTTAATGCTCAACAAATGCTTAAAAATGAAATAGTACGTACTTTATCTGATAGCACACATATAGGAGAAAAAGTAAAAATACTAACTAGCTGTATAAGAAAGTTGCCTGAAGAAAAAAAATTATTAATCCTCAAAGGAATATATAAGCTTGCATTTTTACAAGAAATGAACCAAACAATGCAAGACATGTCAAATAAAGATTTTGAAGCCCTTATTAAAGTAATAATAGTTTGTTCTCACCTAAAAACAGATATTCCCCCAATGCAAAAACAAATAAATTTACAGGAAGCAATAGCTGCACATCAAAGAGAAACAGGCGGTTTTTCACTTGATGTAATCTCTAAACATTTCGAGGAACTCACAGGTATAGACCTTTGTAATCCACTGCAATCTATAAAGAAAAAACTTAATTTTGGCAAACAAACAGACGCTAAACAACATTTAGAATCTTTAGATGAAATCTTACTACAGTCGTCACTCAGCACACCATTAGTGTGCTCTGTCTTCCTAATTACAGCCCTTACACTAAGTATGCCAGGTTTAGGAGGCGCATTATTACCATTATTTGTTATAGGTATTATTGGTAAAAACGTATATGCAATAGTTACACATGATAGAGATAAAGAAGGAACTATACATAATCCTTTTCCAGAAAGTATAACACATCAACCACTAACTCATGAAGAACCAAAAAATTATGCTGCTATGCTAGAACAACAACAAAGTACAAAGCAGTCACAAGATACACCAAGCAAGTATAAGTAAAATAGGTTTATCCTAGAAATAAAATTACTTATTAGACGAACAGTAACACAGTAGATATATATTTATACAAGAAGCAAGATAAACTACCTTCACTATATACCACAAATCATAAAACTTATACAACGCTTAGAAATAATTAAAAAAGATAAAATCTGCATAATTATCTCTATGTACTCATACTGCTTATTGCAACAAACTTGAAAATATTTTTGTTTTTGATCTACTATATGAAACACAATATCTTTTATTATAATATGTATTACATAAGTAAAAAAATAAGCTTTCTTTGCACTATTACAGGTCAATAACATATATAATATTTAAGCATATACCTTTTTCATCCATTTATGCTTATAACAAAGGCACCTATAGATACACAAAATACCTTAAGATATACCATAATAATAAGATACTACCTTCAGGATATACAATCATACAGAATAAAAATAACAAAAAAGCACACCACTATGCCAATACTAGAATAAACTAACATATCACTATAAATACAACTAAATTTATCAAAAAGGTTATTTAAATTTTTAACTATTTACGTTATAAATTTACCATCAATACACCTTATACCTGAGTATTAGGTAAAGAGTCATAAGTTTTTGCAGAAGCACCAGAAAACAACTTACTATTTGATATAACCTGTGCGTGTACTTCTAAACCTATTATCATTTCCCAATCACACTTCTTTCCCTTTATTATTTTCATATAATATATATATACTATCCTAAATTAATCTATGTTAAATCAACGCTTCAATAGTGACAACACTTCTTTTGAACAATTAATTTTTCTATTTACTAGATAATCTTCATAGTTATCATCTATTCTTGATAACTCATAATGATAATTTACCATAATACCCATAGAACAGTTTAACCCTTTCTCTGAAGTATCAGCCATCCAGTTTAATTTCTTTATAATCGCTCCATTACTTAAATGAAAATGTGCTACTGGATCCAATGCTTTATCATTATTCTTAGATTCTACTAAGTAATAAGCACATAACTTTAGAAATAATCCCTTTAGATCTTGAGAAAAACTACAATACTTCTTCTCATTAAGATGAAACATTATTTCATCTACAGACATAGTAATTTTAAGTTCATTTAAAAATCCATTATCATCCATACTTAACGATTTTGTAAGCCATTTTACAAAACCAGGTATCGGTGACAATGTTGCATAAGTTTTTATATTTTGAAACTCTTCCGATAACTTACCTACAACTCGCTTGATGAGAAAATTATCTTAACATTCTATTAAGAAGGTTAATATCATCCCGTAATTTACTATCTGTATCCATTAATTTTTCTATCTGTTTCACAGCATGAATCACTGTAGCATGATCCCTTCCACCAAAGCTCTTACCAATTTCTGGTAAACTTTTTTGAGTTAATTTTTTTGATAAATACATAGCAATTTGCCTAGGTCTAGCTAAAGTTCTTAATCTTCTAGTAGAATACATATCAGATACCTTAATATTAAAGAACTCAGCAACTTTTTTCTGGATACATTCTAATGTAACGGACTTGTGATTTGCACGTAATAAATCAGATAAAATATCACTTGCTGTATCTAAAGTTATACTACATCCAACTAAAGAAGAATGAGCTACTACCTTATTAAGAGCACCTTCTAACTCCCTAATATTGGATTTTATATTTTTAGCTAGAAACTCTAATACCTTATTTGGAATATTAATGCCCATTTTCTCGACTTTTAATTGCAATATTCCTAACCGTAGTTCAAAAGTTGTCTCATTAATATCAGCAACTAATCCCCACCCAAGACGTGATTTTATTCGTTCTTCAACACCATCTAAATCACTAGGTGATCTATCAGCAGATATTACCAACTGTTTATTTTGATCTATTAATGCATTAAAAGTATGGAAGAACTCTTCCTGAGTACTATCTTTACCACTAATAAACTGTACATCATCAACCATCAATATGTCCACTGAACGAAACTGTTCTTTAAATAACATTATATCTTTACTTCTCAATGCTGTAACATATTGATACATAAACTTTTCTGCTGAAAGATATGCTATTTTTCTCTTTGAACAAGATTTTATAATATACCATGCAATAGCATGCATTAAGTGAGTTTTACCAAGTCCTACCCCACCATATAAAAATAAAGGATTGCTACCAGATATTGGACTATTAGACTCTGCAACTCTCCTTGCAGCAGCAAATGCCAATTCATTTGGTTTACCAACAACAAAATTATCAAAAGTAAACCTAGGATCCAAAGGAGAACTTACGTTATCACAATTACCTTTTATTCCTCTATCCACTCGATCTTTTATATCTACCAATAAGTTAGGATCCTGATTGCTAACAACACAAATATCTACAGAACAGATACTTTGATCTTCATCTTGCCAATATTTTAAAATCTGATCTAAATAGTGAACTAATATCCACTCTTTAATAAACCTAGTAGGTGCAGAAAGTAGTACTTTACCACTTTCAGTACTGACATACAGTAATACACTCAACCAGCTATCATATATAGCATTGCCATAAAATTTATGTAACCTACTTTGAATGCCTTTCCAAATTATATGGCTATTAGATTGAAGTCCATCCTGTGGATAGTTTTCTAAAACTTCAGTATTATCATTATTCATATAGCCAATCCAAAACTACAATCATAACCTACAACTATAATCTTAATAAAGATTATCACCATTTGCATTATACAATAGAAAAATAAACTCATCTATTAATTATTCACCTATATACTAAATTTACCATAAACATAATAACATACAACCTTAAACATATAGAATAATAATTTCTTTATAAGGACATATAGTAAATATACATGAATAACAGAAACTTACTAAAATATAAAAATCAAACATTAATAACTATAGATACAGCAAAAATAACAGACCATAAAATTACTCATAAGATATAATATCTATTTATTCCCTTCAATATAATGAATATCAGGAGCATCTATTGCTTTCATACCTATAGCATGGTAACCACTGTCAACATATAAAATTTCTCCAGTAGTACCTTTACCTAAATCACTCAATAAATAAAGTGCAGCACCACCCACATCTTCTATTGTTGTATTACGCCGCAGTGGTGAGTTATACTTATTCCATGTTAATATATAATGAAAATCACCTATTCCAGAAGATGCTAGAGTTCTAACAGGACCGGCAGAAATAGCATTCACCCTAATATTTTGAGAACCAAGATCAACTGCTAAATATTTTACACTTGCTTCTAAAGCTGCTTTACATACTCCCATAACATTATAATGAGGCATTACTTTTTGAGCACCGTAATAAGATAATGTTAATATGCTACCACCATGACACATCATTTTCTCAACCTTTTTAGTAAGGTAAGTCAGTGAATAACATGATATATGCATAGATGTTAAGAAATTATCTAATGATGTATCAATATACCTACCTTTAAGTTCATTTTTATCAGAAAAAGCAACAGCATGCACTAAAAAGTCCACACTTTCCCATTCCTCACTCAAAAGATCAAACATTGCATCTATAGATTGTTCCTGTGATACATCACACTGTAAAACTAACTTTACTCCTATAGACTCAACTAAAGGATCTATTCTTTTCTTAAAAATATCAGACAAATAAGTAACTGCTATCTCTGCTCCATGCATAGCCAAAGTTTTAGCAATCCCCCATGCTAAAGACTTATCATTGGCAATACCAAGAATTAACCCTCTTTTCCCTTTCATTATATTACTAGCAGTCACCCATATCTCCTTATTTTATTACCCATTCTCTAATAATACATAATTAATAAGATTACATAAAACACTTTAAGATGCGGGAGAGACGAGACTCGAACTCGCTACCTCAGGCGTGACAGGCCTGCGCTCTAACCAACTGAGCTACACTCCCGATAAGCATGATAATATAATGCTAATCAGCATTATAGAAGTTGTCAACAAAGTTTCACCAATTTAACTAAATTTTCAAAATTTCCAACCTATTAAATAATAAGCAATATTATTAACATAAATAACATCAATCAATACTTATTCCTATTAAATAATATAAAAATATTATTCTATATCAACACATACCAAAAATATTTAATAATAAGCTAAGAAATCATTACTACAATCTTATAAATTTATGTATATCAAATATAACTAATACACAACTTAAAAACAGAGACACCATAAAGATAGCCATTACTATCTACTAAAACTAGTATTTACCTAAAACAACATAATGATATATAAGATCATTCTTGAAGCTTTTCTTTAATAATAGAATTCACTAACTCAGGATTTGCTTTACCTTGTGTCTCTTTCATAACCTGTCCTACAAAATATCCAAACAACTTTTCCTTGCCTTGTTTATATTGAAGTACTTTATCTTTATTATTTGCCAAAACATTTTCTACAATGACGGATACCGAATCACCATCATCTAACTGTTTTAAACCATATTCATTTACTATTGATATAGGTGACTTACCAGATTCAAACATGATAGCAAACACTTGTTTTGCAATTTTACCAGATATAGTCTTATCAACTATTAAATCAAGTAATTGTATCATATCTCCAGCTTTGACTGCAGATTCATTTATACTAATGCCTAACTTATTCAATCTAGCAAAAAGATCACATACTATCCAAGACGCAGCAAGTTTCGCATCATGTTTTTGTACAACCTCTTCAAAATATGCAGCAACATCTCTATCTGCAACTAAAATATCAGCATCATATTTATTCAACTTGAAGTCACGAATATAACGATCTCTTTTCTGTATAGGCAATTCTGGCAAAGATAGTTTGACTTCTGATATATATTGATCATCTATTTCTAATGAAAATAAGTCAGGATCTGGAAAATATCTATAGTCATGAGCATCTTCTTTATTCCTAATAACCCTTGTTTCTCCTAAAATAACATCAAATAATAATGTATTTTGAATAAGCTCTTCCCCATTTTCTAAAGCTATCACTTGTCTATTAGCTTCATATTCTATAGCTTGCACTACATAGCGAATTGAATTCAGGTTTTTTATCTCAGATCTTATTCCAAGTTTATCGCTTCCAAGAGGTCTTACTGAAACATTTGCATCACAACGAAAAGATCCTTTTTCCATATCACCATCACATGTACCTATGAAACGTAATATCATACGTAATTTCTTTAAGTACTCTGCAACTTCATCAGTAGATCTTAAATCTGGTTCAGATACTATTTCCATTAAGGCAACACCTGCTCTATTAAAATCCACATAAGTTTTACCATATTCATGAATACTTTTCCCAGCATCTTGCTCAAGATGAATTCTAGTAATACGAACTTCTTTATCATTAGATTCTTCTAAAACAACTTTACCGTCTGTTGCTATAGGATAATAAAATTGTGTTATCTGATATCCAGAAGGCAAATCTGGATAAAAATAATTCTTTCTATCAAAAGCTGAATAATTGTTAATTTTACACGACAACGCAAGCCCAGTCTTGACTGCTTGAGAAATACAATATTGATTCAGCAATGGTAACATACCAGGCATTGCTACATCAAAAAGTGACACCTGAGTATTAGGTAAAGAGTCATAAGTTTTTGCAGAAGCACCAGAAAACAACTTACTATTTGATATAACCTGTGCGTGTACTTCTAAACCTATTATCATTTCCCAATCACACTTCTTTCCCTTTATTATTTTCATAAAATATATATTACTATCCTAAATAATGTATGTTAAATCAACGCTTCAATAGTGACAACACTTCTTTTGAACAATTAATTTTTCTATTTACTAGATAATCTTCATAGTTATCATCTATTTTTGATAACTCATAATGATAATTTACCATAATACCCATAGAACAGTTTAATCCTTTCTCTGAAGTATCAGCCATCCAGTTTAATTTCTTTATAATCGCTCCATTACTTAAATGAAAATGTGCTACTGGATCTAATGCTTTATCATTATTCTTAGATTCTACTAAGTAATAAGCACATAACTTTAGAAATAATCCCTTTAGATCTTGAGAAAAACTAGAATACTTCTTCTCATTAAGATGAAATATTATTTCATCTACAGACATAGTAATTTTAAGTTCATTTAAAAATTCAATATCATCCAAACTTAACGATTTTGTAAGCCATTTTACAAAACCAGGTATTGGTGACAATGTTGCATAAGTTTTTATATTTTGAAACTCTTCCGATAACTTACCTACAACACGCTTTATTAGAAAATTACCTAAACTAATCCCAGAAAGCCCCCGTTGAGTATTTGATATTGAATAAAAAATCGCTACTTTGGCATCCTTAGGATCTTTCGGAGGAACATGAGAATCCAATAATGTTTGTATGCTACTAGCCATTTCATCAACAAGTGCTACTTCTACAAAAATCAATGGTTCATTTAACATTTTATAGTGAAAAAAGGAAAAACATCTACGATCTGAATCCAATCTATCACGTAAATCATCCCATGAAGAAATTGCATGTACTGCCTCATATAAAATAAGCTTTTCTAACAAAGAAGCAGGAGAATCCCATGTAATTTGGTGCAAATCCAAAAGCCCAATATCAAACCAATAAGAAAGAATATTTATTAAATCCTTTTCTAAAGAGAAAAATTGCTGATTTTTATCTCGTAATTGCATGACATCAGCCCTCATGTCAACAAGAAACTTTAAACCATCTGGTAATGAAATAAACTGCTTTAGTATACAAAATCTAGGAGATTCAAGTACCCCCATCAATTCAAATTCAAGTTTTCTCTTTTCGTATTCATCTATTTCACGTATATAATCCCTTATTTTCTCATCTATCTCATTTCTATCAGCACTAAACTGCTCCTCTAATAACCTGAAAAACGTTGTTTTACCTATATCAGATAAATTAAGGTACAAATTACCGAGAGATATAGTATTATATCTTGCCTTAATTTCCCCACCTTTCGGATTAAGACATTCCTTCATTTTTTCATAAAGGTTTTTGATATCCTGATCCCTTGTTAAATCTTTATTGATACTCCCAACCCAAGAAAATATAGCTTCAGCCATTCCACCCATAACTCTGAATACACTATCTAGTGTCTTATTTTTTCTTATTGTCGGTAATGAACTATCCATCAAAAACCCTAATTTACAAAATAGATATGTAAAATAACATCATTTTCTATTATTAGTCTATTTTTTAAATATAAAATAAAAATATTGACGGGTTTATTAATAAAATACGATAATGAAAGCGGCAAACTTAAAGTTAAGAATATAGCTATGTCCACTATGGGTATCAATAAAGTAATTTTAATCGGCAATTTAGGTAAAGATCCAGATATCAGGGTAATGCAAAATGGTAAAGAGATGGCAAGTTTTTCTATTGCCACATCTGAAAGTTGGGTAGATAAATCCTCAGGTATACGTACAGAAAAAACTGAATGGCATAACATAGTAGTGTTTAATGAAGGGTTAGTAAGGATAATTAAAAACTGTATACGTAAGGGAAGTAAAGTATATATTGAAGGATCACTAAGGACAAGAAAATGGACAGACCAGAACAATATTGATCGCTATACAACAGAAGTAATCTTACAAGGATTTAATTCAGCATTACATATGTTAGATTCCAAAGGCAATACAACAGATAATAATTCAGAATCTGAAGGGTACGCCAATGAAGAATTCAATAAAATGCCTTTTCAAAATAGTTGTGAAGATGTTATAATTGATGATGAAATACCATTTTAACTAAATAACATTTTTCTATAGGATTTACTTAGCAATAGTGTTAGTATAACTAATAGTTAAATATCCTGTATATAATCAATAAGTAAAATAAGCTATATATATTTATAATATATTCTAATTCTATAGTGCATACATAGTTATATAAAATAACACTTTAATAAGTTATCATAATTATATGAGTATTATTACTGCAAAACACTAACTATGAAAACGACAATGCTTAACTTCACTAATATTATAATTTATTGCACTTTATCTATAAAAAACTAATTATATCAACTCACATTGAATAATACTTGCTTTTTCGATTAATGATAAAAATAATAGTACAGTATTAACCAGCATTATTCAATTATACATTAAAACCACAGACATATATTTTTATACATCACCATATCTATTACATATACACTTACGTTATATAAATAACATTCAATTTATAAATGATAACAACAAAAATATATATGTACAAAAGCCTAATAGTTTTGTAATCCTAAATCAACTTTATACATAGATGACATATTTACTTAAATATCAAAATACAAGATATAGTCCATTAATTAATAACTATAACTAACACTTTAAAGTCATCTAACAAAAACTTCAACTATCATAGATAAAATAACAGCTTTGGTATATAAAAAAACAACTTAATATAATGTATAAATAATCTAATCAACCATTTAAGTAATGATCAAAAATCTAAATTTATTAAATAAAAACAAAAAAAACATCTAAATAATATACTAAAATAAAAGCTTTACTATCCTTAAAATTAATATGCTTAATATAGTAAGCAATATGGCATACACAATCAAAGTGTTATACTAATTACTATTATTAAGTAATTGATAATCTACTAAGTTTTAGTAGATAGATATTACACATTATCTATACAGTTATTATGTGTTATTACAAAAATCACTAATATATTACAATTATATACATCATTTATATCTTCATTGAAGGTACAAAATAGAAACAACAAGTATTATCTTACATATTATCTATGTATTCACTATTAAAAAATAATATATCACTAAAAAAATACTGGTTTTCTATTTTAAAACACTATTATCCATAAAAACTCAATATCTTTTACAATACACTTATTTAAGGATTTTAAAAATTTTTTATAGCAGGATAAAATAGTTAATTACCAGTTAACAACATATTTATCTTACAAATAAATCTATCATTTTAATCCTACAAACATCATATCCTATGTATTTTCATTACCATAACTCTATTGCTTACACATACAAACCTATACTGTCTCCAAATCAATAACATACTAATTTCAAGATTATACACACCTTAAATTTTCTAAAAAATCATAACAAAACAATTCCACAAAACAAATAACTACCTATATCAAAAATTAGATAAATAGATAATACTTATTCAAATCTAAGAAAACTGTAGCCAATTCTTATTAAACTCAATATACAATAAAATAAGAGCACAACAAATCTTGAACATAAATTTTCGTTTATAAAGCTAACAACTTTATTAAGACAAAATAACTTATAAATTGAGTAATCAATACAAGGCCACTAACTTATATATGCTATTTAATAAACTATAAAAATACAAGTTAGCATCACTACAAATGTACTCATTATATAAGTAGATAATATAATAAAATTACGCTATCAACATACGATTACAAATTAAATATCAAAGACATAAATAAACAAAGTAATATAATCGCTACCTATATACACTCTCATATTCTATGACTTTCTCATGTGTCTTAAGATAATAAAAACTATATAGTGAAACTATCGCATAAAAATCTATACAAAATATAGGAGCAGTGACAAGTTGTAAGATATCAGATAGCCATAAAAATAGTACTGGAGTAAGCGCACCAAAACATCCTGCAGCTATACTATAAGAAACAGAAAATCCAGTCTGCCTTACATTAACTGGAAATACAAGCATAAATAAAGCAAAAAGAGGCGTAGAACACATACCTAAAGAAATTGCTATAATTAAGTAAGTAATATAAGAATCAAATCCAAGAAAATATATAATGGGTGATATTACAATCATAAAGAAAATTTGAGAGTACAAAGCCACAGTTGTTGGCCTATATACTCTACAAATCATAGAAAAAATTGTTCCTGATATCAAGATCATCAAAATCAGTAAAGCATAAAGAGAAATACTTACTTTTTGCTGGATACCTAAAAATACAAAAAATATATAAAATAAAGAGTTACAGAAAGGTACACTAAAAACTATAGCACAACAAGATTTTTTATGATGTAATATTACATCTAAAATTGGAATCTTAGAGATTTTTTGTTTCCTATTGTACTCTAAATATTGCCTGCTTTCTTCTATAGAATTACGTAAAAAAGGTAATAACATAGACATAATTAATCCCACAAAAAATGGAATTCTCCATCCCCATGAGTAGAATTGTGACTCTGGAATAAAATTATAACACAACTTAAATATAAAACATCCAACAGCACCACCAAGTATAGAAATTAAAAAGTGTGCACCCATAGGAAATACAATATCACGATTATCTTTCACATTTTCCATCATTAATAGCATACAACCAACTTCACCTGCAAAAGACAACCCTTGTAGAATACGGAATATAATTAATAAAATAGGTGATAGTACACCTATAGCCTCAACCTGTGGCAAAAAAGTAATCCCACTTAATGATATAATTAGCAAAGTTGCAGAACTGAACAAAGCAAGCTTTCTTCCAAATTTATCACCTATATATCCAAACAATAATGAACCAAATGGTCTAACAATAAAAGCTATAGCAAATGTCATAAATGACAATACTACAGAAAATTCCTCGGTAAGATGTGAAAAAAACATTTCACTAAATATACGACTAAAGTTTCCATAGACCATAAAATCATAACATTCTATAAAAGCACATATCAGAACAGATAATGTAGGTTTAATATTAGAGAATTTTGACATTTTTATGCATATTTATATCAACATAGTTATCATGTGTATAATTCATATTTAAGTATGTCAATTAATTTATAAATTTTAACTTGCAATAATTAAGCGAGTAAATTTTATATACTAATTCAACCCATACTATATCTCAGTAATAAGTTACTAAAGTTAATTAAATACTAATAAAAATACATTAATAGTAGAAAGATAATAGATATCTATTATATAAAAAGCATTACAAAATCTACATAAAGCATACAGTTTAACGCTAACACTGCTAACCATTACAAATACTAAATATTAGCCTTTATCATGTCTAGACATTAGATCATATATAGTCAAATCAACATTTTATATATGATAGTTTAGAACTTGTACATTTCAAATATATACATATCACAGCATATTTTATTAACTCATAAACTAGTATTACTTACTAATAAGTGAGTACTTGTAATTCCACAACAAAACATTTTATACAATATAAAAACAATAATATCTCGAAATTGATAACATTTCCTTTCAATATATGATAATTCAGGATACGTATTAGTTACTGTTTCTCATATATATTTTGTATGATAAATAACATACTTTTTAAGTATTAATAATTAACAATAATTATTTTTTTAAAACTCAATACAAGTATTATACCCATATGTTTAAAGTTAGTAAAATATTCAGTAGCTAATCCAATATCATTAATAATACATAAAGCTATATATAAACATATACTAATTAATGTACAAAATAGTATTATAGCTATGATGTAACACTATACTAGTACTATACAAATTCACTAAATGATCACTTATCTAACTTAACAATTAAATAATTACATGAATATAATTTATTTATATGAGTACAAATTTACCAACTATATAAATATAATATTTAAATAAGCATGTCATTCTCTATCTACTTTGAAATAATGTTTTATCTATATAATACTTACGCTTTTCAACATATCTTATTTTAATTCAATACACAAAACTTAATAAGATGATTTAGCAAAAATATATAAATTCACTTACATTAAGTAGATTGTGCTAATATTTCAATTAAAACCATCATGCACTGATTATACTAAATGATAACCAATTCTCTAGAACTATAAACATCACTAATACTATTGAATCCAATACAATCAATATATTTTTGCTTTCATTAGGATCAATAGACTAAATTACTTATATAACTATATAAGATTAATAATTGTATCACCTTTAGTATAGATAAAATAATATCAGTTAAGTCATATACATCATTTTAAGATTGTAGTATTTTTGATTACTTATTTTACTTATCTAAATATATAATTTTATAAGAAACAGAATATTAAAACTTACATTAAAATACTTATTTCCTCATCTCTAATAATCTACTATTTATTCTATGGATTTATTAATAATTATCTCATAAAATCACATGCATAACTAAGTAAGTTACATTATCCAAGAATATTATTATTGATAACATACTTAAGATATAGATCTAAGAACTTTCTTTTGCTAATTTACAAATTAAGATTATTTTTGAAAATAAATATTTCCTTTGTATTTAATCAATTTACTAATTGTCTTATCAAAATCATATGCATAGTTAGTAAGTGGTATTACTTTAGAATATACTATTACAATTATAAATTACCCAGTAATATACTTAAAACATAGATATTAAAAACGACACTTCCCCTTATAATTTATGCAATCAATACTTCTTTTGAAAAGAAATAAATAAAATTTTATCTACAACAGAAATACCATAGAAGATGAGTAAGACCTATACCAATATATATTTAACTATTGCCATATAAGTGTTTTATAAAACCAACATAAAATTAACACTCTATCAAACAAAATTATGTATAAGCTGCTATATCTTCACGCTTTTGAATCATCTGATTATATCTTTTTAACAAAAACAACATACCCAATGCTAATAATGAACATCCATCGAGATAAAATATAGGAGATATACTTAATCCTGTTATTTCTGTTAACCATAAACAGATAGCTGGTGCAGTACCGCCGAATACTGCTACTGCAACACTATAAGAAAATGAAAATCCAGTTTGTCTGATATTCACCGGAAATAAAAATATTACTATAGATAATATAGGAGTGGAATATATTCCTAAAGAAGCTGCAAAAATAAAATAAGTTATTAAAGACTTAAACCCAAAATAACATACTACTGGAGATATAAAAGTAATAAATAATATTTGAAATACTATTGCAACATTTTCAGGCTTATATTTCCTATATAAGAAAAAAGAGATTATTCCAAAAATTAATATTGTAAGTGTTAAAAAACTATACATAGCAATACTTACTGGCTGCTGCATATTCAAAAATACAAAAAACATATAAAACAGACTATTACTTGATCCAACTATACTGCAGATTATAATAAAAAATTTCTTATGATATAGCACTATATCCAATATAGGAACTCTAGAAATTTTTTTACTACCTTTGTAATGCAAATATTGATAGCTTTCCTCTATTGAATTACGTAAAATAGGTAGTATTATAGCCATAATTAGGCCAACAATAAAAGGAATCCTCCATCCCCAAGAATAAAACTCAGTTTCTGGTATCAGATTATAACATATTTTAAAAACAAAATACCCAGTAGCCCCTCCAAGGATAGCTACTATAAAATGTGCACATAACATTAATATAACCTGATCCTTTTTAACACTTTCTGCTATCAACACAATTGCACCTACTTCACCTCCAAAAGACAACCCCTGAAAAGTACGTAACAATACCAGTAGAATTGGAGATAATATACCTATAGAATCAAAAAGAGGCAAAAATGCAATCCCACCAACTGAAATAATTAACACAATCGCAGATATAAATAAGGAAATTCTTCTTCCATACCTATCTCCAATATATCCAAATAGCACTGACCCAACCGGCCTAATAAAAAAAGTTATTGCAAATATAATTAATGTTAATATTAAAGATAAGGTCTCAGTAATATGGGAAAAAAATAGCCTGCTAAATACACGGCTAAAGTTTCCATATAGTAAAAAATCATAACACTCTATAAAAGCACAGAATAGCACTGCTAGTACTGATCTTAACCTAATATTAGATAACATACATAAATTAACACACTTAACTACTTATAAAAGTCTAAATTTCTTCAATAAGGATGTCAATAATAACCATATTCATATTATTGATATATAAAACAATAATATTTCTTACTATAGAAAGGTACTTTAGCTTTTACATTTTTTATTTTGATTATTGTGTAATTATTACAGATTTCTAAAAGAATGTTGCATTCCATAAATAAAATAAAAACTCAATTTCCTATTTTTTTATAAGGTAGCACAACATTTATCACAAAATTTAAATATCTAAAATATTTTTAAATATCATTATTCAAAATATATATTCATTCCACATTTATATTTATGATGAAATAATAGCTTAAGTAAATATTTAATCCCATAATAGATCTAGATACTGTAATCTCAGCTATAAATAAATATTATATGTACTTGTAAAACATACTACATACAGATTAATAAAAAAAATTTTAGCAATTATTCTTATACACACAATATTACTAACTATTATAAATACTCAATAATAAAGTTAATAACCTTTTTTGCTAGCATTATGATAGTAATATCCAAAATTATCATTTACTCTTTAATCTATGTATATTAATCAAGTAATTAAGAAAAAATAGTTCTACATAATATATAAACAAACACATACTTCATTCACATATAGCATTTCACTAATGCATCGGTAAACAATATCTTCAAGCTCAGAAATTCTTTATACACTATATTAATTAACATCAGAATACACACACTTAAGTAACATATTATTTAAATACACATAAAAAGAATTATTAGAAAAACTACAATAAATCTATCAAAGAACTATCACAATATCGAATAAAATTGCTACAACCAACCATTGATTTTATATACCAATACTACAATAATCTTATTTCTGTTAACTATAATATTCAAAGTAACTTTTCACAGTACATATTACTTAAGTAATAATCACAAATATAATTAAATATAATTATTTAGATTTATTATCCTTCAATTTATTTAGTATTTAAATATATATAAAAAGTATTAGTAATATTTCTATATATTCAATTATAAATACTAAGATGCCAGTTATCCTATAACAATATTGATTACAAAAATTAACTATCTTATTAAAAAATTAATAATTTACTTTACTAATTAACTTTATATAACATAATTAACCTAATTAAGTAAATTTTTTAAGACTTTTTATGAATAAAATATCATCTACATTTTTACCCATTGCAATATCTATACTTTTAATTACAACTTGCTTATGCTATTTTAGTTTTACACGGAAATTTAATTCACTATCTATTAGTTTTTACGTCTTCTTAGCAACATCAAGTATATTTTTAATTTTTAGTATAGTAAATTTTATAATGCACAGAAAAGGAATACCTATTAAATATGAAAGTAAAGATTTAAGCATAGATTTCGAGAAACAAGCTGCTATATTTATACATATACCAGAAAATGAACTATACAAAATAGCACCAAATTATAATATAACATATCTCTTTCAACATGCAGACCATCAATTAATGAACTATCCAGTACACATTGCACAAACCCGAGGATTATCACCTTCTATAGGACCATACTCATTAAAAAATACTACACAGATCCAGCTACTACTTAGTCAAGAAGATGTTAACAATATTAAAGATGCCACAGGGATATGTATCGTAACTAAATCCGACACTAAATTACAAGAATTAAAAAACATATTATTAAATAACATATTCATATATTACTCACATAATCACAAAAAAAATTTAGTATTACACTGTTCCCATATTAAAATTGATAGTAATGATCCAGAAGAACTAGGGAATACACAACATCTTTATTCTGCAAAAGATTTTTATATTGCAATACAAGATAAAGCTATACCTATTGAAGGCTTAAACAATTCTGAATGTACTACTGTATATGACCATGTAGTATCATATATCTTAAATACATTTACTACAGAATATCATTATGACAATTCTTGGTTTGAAACCGAAGCTGGCAAGATTGCTATAAGCTTTTTTAGAATGTTCAGTACCCAGAATATTTTAGATCACAATATGTACTTCAAGTCTGCAATAACAGGAGATTTAAAATTTAAAGTAAGACGTGTTCAAGAATATATTCACAATATAGCAAGAGAACAATATACACATGAATTCGATGAACGAATATTTAATCTAATTAAAGAAATATACAATAAAACATCTTATAATACAACTCAGTACTCACACTTACATAATAATCGCTATATAAATACTTTTGGTAATAGTATTTCTGATTTTATACGATGGAATATTAATAATGAACCATTATACAAATACATTTGTAGTATTGCTGTTCAAAATTACGGTGATAATGATCTAGATAAACAAACAAATCAGTTTATTAAAGACATACTTAATGAAGAAAATATTCAAATCAACATTCAACCTATTATATCCCTTATTGAAAATCCCAACATTTTGATTACACGTAATATGTACATTAAAGATAAGGATTTGCACAAGACAATACATGAATTACTAGGTACTCAACAACAAGTATCTTGTCATGAATTAATTAAACTTGCAAGAAAATACATCATAGATAGCTGTTTACCACATATGCAATTTTATAGCATAACACAGCACACTATAAACTTAAATCCAGAACATATAACTGTATTTACTCCTGAATACACAAGAATACACAATACATCATTTGATACTAACTCTCTTGAGGATTTTAGTAGTACAAGAATGTTACTCATACATTAGGTTAACTAGTAGGCTTTTTTTTCTTAATTCATATGTATAACAATATCTAAACAGATATTATTATATGCTTTAATAATTTTTGTAATCATCACATTACCGCAACACTACTCAAATAATATTGTAAAGATCAACAATATTATTTACATAAATTAATAAGACATGCAAGAAACTATGTAGTAAATTTTTGTAAAAATTATAATATATCTTATTATTGAAAGAAAAACACAACATAGAATATTTAGAAGCAGATAATACATCATTGTTATCTGAATAATGAAATATTCATAGCAAATAATTTACAATATGCTACACCAATAGATAAATATTAAGAAAGTACAAATATTAATGTTAACTTCTATATATTAACCATGGTAATCAGTATAAATTATTTAAAGTTATATCTGTAGTAACATTATATAATTATTCGATTAAATTTTAAAAATATTGATATATGTTAAAAAATAAAAATTTTAATTTTTCTTACATAATTATTTTTTTTATGATACTAAGTAGTTAATTATTAATAATTTTTTTCTTATGATAATTAATAACAGATCAAAAGTACCTCTTATTTTATTAGGTATATTAGTTACTATAGTAATCATAATACTTATAACTTATTTTCAATTCATAAGACCACTGAACAAGGATTCTTTTGATAAGTATCTTATTGGCACTTTATACATCTTAGGTGCATTTATTTTTTTCTTAGCATTAGATTTTATAGAATATCACTTTGGTTTTTCAATAAAATATATAGGTAGAGATCAGGCTTTAAATATTGATACAAGCAAACAATCTAGTATTTTCATAAGTATGTCTTCTGATGAACTATCTAAGATAGAACATGAATACAAGATTACAAAATTTTCTATTAAAGATACAAAAAGTAACTCTAGTACTCAAATTTATATAGAATACTCTGCAGGATTACTTAGTAATATTACATCACCAGGTATTAATATTCACGAAACATTACTACTAAACACTAATGAAAGTATTGACATAATAAAAAAACGTGAAGATGTTTCAGGGTTATTGATCAATACAGAAAATAATACTTTACAACAACAAATCCAAGGAAAACAAATAACTAGATGTATTCCAACTCTACACAACAACTTAACACTTTCGCTCAGTCTATACTATGCTATATTTGATAGCTCTATAAATAATTTAACATACTATACTAAACAAGAGTTACATGACATTTTAATGAGCCAAGCTATCTGTAATGATACTACATCTAATGTTAAGCAAAGTGTATATGGTCACATAGTGTCAAAGATTTTAGAAGAATGTCCTGTCACAAAGTTAGATATAAATAATCCTTGGATTAATACTAAAGAAGGTAAATTAGCTATAGCTTTTTTCACAAAGTTTAATCCTGAGAATGGTTTTGACATTGATGAATTATCTATGAATTTAACAAGAGAGCTAAATATCAAGTTAAAACATATTACAGATTATGTTAAACATCTTCAATATAGTTATAAATTATTTTATCAATCAACAAAAACACTAGATAGCATATTACAAGAATCAATAAAACATTCTGAAACAGATATTAATGAACCACTTATGAAGCTAATAAACAAGCTAAAAAACACACTAAAACGCATACCTGAGTGTACTCAAAATTCTCAAGATATTCACAAGTTATCTATTAAATCAATAATAAAAGACCTACAGTATCAACTAGAAGATATACTGAATTATAGAGATCATCTCGAAAGTACCTTAGAGCACCCAATAAACGATGCTACCCAAGATTCCCTAGCATTATTTGATGCTTTAATTACAAGATTACGTAATCCAATAAAAAGTACACAAAACTACATTAACAATATTAAATACCATAGTAAAATAATACAAGATATTGAATACAATAAAGCAATTATTTCTGAAATTAGAGATACATATTTTAATACATCTTATGATATAAATCACTATTCACATTTGTGGAAAAATCGTCTTTCTAAGGAAGGCTCACTTCGTATTCTAGATATATTAAAAGAAAAAATTGATCAAAATACAGAACTTCAAGATATCTGCAATCTTGCCGTAATTGATACTTTTGACACCAACACAAATAATCAAAGAACTAACGAAGCTATCAAACATATATTACCACAACCAGAATCTGAACCATTGATAAGTATAACAGATAAAATGACATCTATGATAGATGCTAATAGTGGGCTAATTAGTCCTGATAATGACCTTATTAGTAAAAATGGCATATTACCTACACTATTCCCTGACAATCAACCTTGCTCTTTTCATGAATTAATAGAACACGCAAGACATTACATAACAACCTTATGTAAGGAATATATGGTATCTTACATTGAAAGAGAAATACAAATAAATAATGTACAAGTAAATAATATCGCATGGTTACCTGAAAAAACAACAATAAGTAATCAGCATTCTATTATAACGTCACCAGAACAGGTCACAGATCTAAGTTCAACTATACAATATAAACAATCATAATTTTAGTATTTTGAACTATTTAAAGTTAAATTCTTATAATATTAATATATTTTAAATAAAAAAAGTGTTACTTATAGGATATATTAAAAATTTACTAATTTTTTATATATTAAATCTCTCTTTTATGATATATACTAAAAATACAAATTAATTAATATATTTTTATTGAGGGTTATTATGAGTAAGACAGTATCTGGTATCTTCTTTGGTACATCACTTGTCGCACTATTTGGCACTGTTGCAGTATATATAACATTAAGACCACAATTCAATACAATAGGATTTAACTTAGGCTTTGTTATAGCTTTAGTTGCTTTATTTTTCATTACTAGTGTGCTTTTTGTAGACTTTATAATACATTTTTTAGGTTTAAAAATCAATCGTAAATCTACGATAAGTGAATCTTTAAATGGAAGAAGTGAATCTTTAAACGGAAATGATAAACAATTTACAGTAGCAATAGACATACCTACTGATAAAGTATCGAGTATACGTAAGTATAATATTCATACACTTCATGTTACTCATGATACAAAAGATAATACTAGTCCTAAGATACAATTAACATATAGCGAAGGATTATTTGACACACCACAAAATATTAAAACTCAAAAAATATCACTAATTACTAGTAGTAATCCTAATGAAATTAAAGATAAAATAGATTCTCCAGCATTATTGATTACAGCACAACATGATACCATAAAACAAGCTCTTACAGAAAAACAAGTTAAGGAAAATCTAATAACTAGGTGTATTCCTATCATCTGGACAGATAGCAAACTATCACTTGAAATATATTATGCTAGACCTTATGATGAAATACACAATCCAAAGGATTATAGATCACAAGAGCTACTTAACTTATTAACGACCCCTGCTGTTTCTAAAGATTCTATTGGTAAAAGCACTGTATATGATTTTGTAGCATCACATATTTTAGAACAGATAGATGAATTAGCACCTGAAGATACTTGGTACAACACTAAAGAATCCAAAATTGCTATAAGATTTTTTACAAGATTTGGTAAATTCAATACTATTAATATCAAAATATTAACAAATCAGTCACAGCATAAATTGCAGAAAATTTTTGAGTATATTGAACATCAAGGAAAAACACTTGTTGAGCATGATGAGCACGATAAAATAATTCTTGATTACATAAAAGACGCATATTTTAAACACTCTTATGATACACATCATTATTCCCACTTATGGAAAAACCGTCTTACTAAAGATTCAAGTCATATTTTAGAAATACTACAAAATAGAATTAATATTGATACAGAATTTCAATTTATCTGTCTCCTTGCTACTCATAGTGCTTATGATACCAATTCAGATAATGACAAAACAAATACAGCTATTACTGAATTATTGTCGCGTAGTGCTACTATAAAACCATTACCTGATATTACACATATTACTACAGTTAATAATATTAGTAAAATAATTCACATTGATAATTATGATGATAATATTAAAGAAATATTACAAATATTATCTAATAAAAAGAAAAGTTGTACTCTACGTGAATTAATAGAAAATGCAAGAACCTATGTGACAAATTTTTGTGAACCCCATATGATGCCTTATATTGAAAGAAAGATCAATATTACTCAAGCAAAGGTAAATTCTGTAACATTGGTATCCGAACAACCAAGAGTAAATCCTTCAAAAAGACTAATAACAGCTGATGCTAGTCTTCTTAATCCACTAACACAAGATGCACCTGCTGTTTTTAGTTAGATAAGAGAAACACAGAATTATTAAAAAGTCACATTACATATTTGTAATAACATTACAAATTAGATGTGGCTTTTCATATTCAATTCTTAAATTCATCAATAAAAAAGCTTATTTAAGGTATTTTAAATATTTTGATATTAGCTACTAATAAATTTTTAATGGTTATTAATTTTTATTATATACTATTAACTTTTTATACTATAATATATTAAATAATTAATAGACTATATAGAGGATTATCATGAACAAGAAAATATCCACTGCATTAATTTTTATACTCATCACTGCTCTTGCTGTTGCTATTTATTCATACTTAGAATTTAGACAAAAACTTACTAATGATGCAGCTCACATTGGTGTCTTAACTATTCTAGCAGAACTAGCCATGTTCCTTCTTGTTAGCATTGTACACCGTATATGGCAGACTTTAGGTTTTACAATAAAACATAAAATTAAAGAAGATGTTGTAAATATTGATATAAATACAGAATCAGGTATATATATACCTATACCTGAAACAGACTTACCTAAAATAGGCAATAAATACAACATTACTGAGATTACTACTAAAACTACAGAAACCAAACTTAGTAATACAGTTAGTATAAGACATAACAGAGGGTTAATAACTGATACAACTGATAAATATAATAGCCAAAAAGGAATATTGTTAGTTACCAATGAAAGAACTCATAATAAACTTAAGAGACTTACAGAACTTTCTGGACTATTAATTACTACAAAATCTAAGGTTAAACTACCAGAAGGAGTTAAATTGGAAGAAATAACTCAGTGTGCTACAACTGTAAAAAATGGAAAAGTATCATTGTTAATTTCCTATATCAAAACTTTCCATCCGAACGATACTCTCCGCACCTACAATAATGAAGAATTACATTATTTGCTAACTAACCGAGCAATAAGTAAGGATACTTCTAATTCTATATTCAGTGTATATGATTATGTATTATTAAAAATTTTACAAGAATGCCCAGAGATAAAAAATGAAAACGAAACTGACCAAGATCCTTGGTTTCGTACTAACGCAGGTAAAATCGCTCTCAGATTTTTTACATATTTTGAAGATTTCCTCAAGAAGAACAAATTACCTCTTAACTTACCTATAGACTTAATAAATAAATTCCAACATATCCAAGATTATATTAAATTTGCTAAAGCCAATGGTAAACTAATAATTACATCTGAACATGATCAGGATATTGCAGCTATTATTAAAGATGCATACTATACGTACTCTTATGATATAAACCACTATTCTCATCTATGGAAAAATCATTTGTGTCGCAACTCTAATTATATCCTAAAATTAGTAAATAAAAAGATACAGGATAATGTCATGCTCCAACTTATGTGTACTCTTGCAGTTATTGATCAGTATGATATTAGCACAGAAGATAAAAAAACAAATACAATTATTAAGACAATGTTGTTAAATACTAAACAAAAATTTAGTGTAGAACAAATTATAAATAGTGTAGACCCTAATACTGGATTAATTGATCTCACTCAGAATTATGCTAATAATCCAAATATGACTGCATTACTAAAAAAATTATCTCATAATGATAAAGAATGCAGTATTGGTGAATTAATAAGACGTGCAAGATCTGCAATAGTAGAAGAATTTAAAGAATATATGCACGGTTATGTAGAACGCCATGCAGAATTAGAGCCAGTAAAAGTAAATAATATTACATTGTTAAATCACAAAGAAGAACTTATTGCACCACCTGCTAATACAGTTAATCCCGAAACAACAGAACAAGCAGGTGTTCAGCAACATTTACAACCTCGTAACTAGTACTAAAAAGTTACATTATTTAATAAATAGTATTAAATAATGTAACTTATATTTATTAATATATTTCTAAAATAGAAATTTTACTTTAAAATGTAAAACATATTATTAAATATAAATTATAGATTATTAATATTTCTTTTGGATCATTATGAAAAAACAAACATCTAGTATTTTATTTTATATATCACTTATAGCTTTTATAGCAGCTCTTTCCAGTTATTCCAAGTTAAAACAACAATTTTACGGTCCTACATTCTTCTATAGTTTTAGTATCACTTTCAGTATAATAGCTGGATTTCTCCTATTCAGTATAGCAAAGTATATATATTACACTACATATGGCTTGTCACTAAAATATAAAGATAGAGATCACGCCTTAAATATCAACACAGAAAATCAATACGGTATACTAATATCGATACCTCCTGAAGAATTATGTGATACGGATTATACACACAATATCAGTAAAATTTCTATCAATAATCAAAAAACGAATCCCATAGTTCACATAAAATATAATCAAGGTCTCTTTTTTAAGCCTACAAAATTACAACACAACATTAAAGAAATATTACTACTTACTAATAACAACATTATTAATAGTATTAAATCTCGTCAAGATATTTCAGGATTATTAATTACTACAAACTCTAATCCTTTATTAAAGGAAATAAGTCAAGAAAACACAATAACTAATTATACACTAAATTTACAATCGGATAGAACTTTATCACTTGAAATATCATATATCATGAATGATTTTCAAAAGTACACCCATCAAGAATTACATAACATCTTAAAGTCTCAAGCCAGTAATCATCGAAATTACACACTTAAGAATCAAGAAACTATATACGATCTCACAGCATTAAGTCTTTTAGAAGATATAAAAGAATCAGGACCTGAACATCACTGGTACACTACTAGACAAGGTCAAATTGCCATAAGTTTTTTCAAAAAGTTTCCTATTAAAGATATATTAGATAGCAATAGACTATCTATTGATTTACCAAAAGAATTACAAGATAAATTAACATTTATTCATAACTATATCCAACAAGATAAAAAAATAATACCACAAGATAATAACTATGATAAGGCAATCTGTGCCAGAATTGCTCATACATACTATAATTATTCTTATGAAATGAACATTTACCCATGTTTATCATTAGATATAGGTCAAGACAATAATCACCTTAGAAAAATATTGCAAGAGGAGATTAAAAAAAATGAAGTCTTTAAACAGATTTGTGTTCTTTCTACCTTTGACCTTGAGCATAATACTAGAAGTAATTCTAATACTAGAAGTAATGCAATGACACGTCTTGTTATTAGACATCTATCAAACAGGAATGACTTATTTACTATCTTAACACAAAAAATTAATGACATTCAAGATAATTATGGATTTATTGATTGTACTCAGGACCATGGTGATATCACTAGCTTATTAAGAGAGTTATCGCATGGAGATAAAAAGTGTACTGTTCCTGAACTGAAAAAGCGTGCAAGAAATTATGTTACATCCTTTTTAAAAAAACATATACCATCTAATCTTGAAAGAACAACAACAATAAAGTTAAAAGTAGCTAATGTAACACAATTATCTACAAAATCACAAAAAGAAAAAATATCACCTACTACATCTATAAATAGCTCAGTACTGGAAGGCAATACTACTCAACCTCAAGTACATACTAGATAATATTTGAGAATTCTTTTAAGTTACATTATAGTAGCAATGTTATTCATCAAACAATGATACTCCATACTTATCAGACTTTTAAGATATTGTTTGTAATTAATATAGTAATCCCACTTTAGAACATGCAATACAGCAATAATAATAATACATTTATATAATAAAATTTAAGATCGTTAATTTTTTATATTAAAATACATTAAATAATTTATAAGATTACTATAAATCAAACAAAATCTAGAGCTTTATTTAGCACATCATCTATTCTGTTCTATCAACTATTGTGGCTTTTATAAGATTATGAAAATTGATATGCCTTTAATGGTGTATATCAATTTTCATAATCTTTAAAACAAGAAAATACATTCAAATATTATTTAATTTTTTCTTTTAGTATCATAGCTATTTTAAAAATTATATAGAATTACATAACAATTCCTATACAACATTTGTATTATAACTATAATACTTTTTATTTTAGGAATATTAAGTAACATACTATTAAATAAATATACCTATAACAAATATTATTCAATCTGTTTTGGTAATATGGATATTATAAAAGCTATATAAGTTTAAAGCTACTCTTTATCCAGTAACTTCATACAGTATAAATTACAATGATTACTTCTTACACACTAATCAGTACATTAGTTGATAAATATATTACGTCAAATAATATATGTGTATTGCCTAATTACATTCCCTTTGGAATAATAGCTTAACCACTTATATTTAGCAAACTTAAGACATTATCTTCCGTAACAACTGTTAATGTTAGTATATCAACACCTTACTCTAAATATCTTATTTTTAATAACTAATTAATAATAATAACAATTAATTATATATAATTAATTGTTTTTTATTGTAATATATTAAATATTTAATTTACTATATAAAAACTACTATGAATAAAACACAGTCGAACTTATTACTTACTATATTATTTATAATGTTACTAAGTACCGCTGTAATTTTTTTTCAACTTAACCAACAACTTAACGGGATTAATTTTTATATTAGTTTCGCTATCATAACATTATTTATAAGCACACTATTTATTACTACCTTAATAAATCGCATAAAACACATCAAAGGAATAACAATAAAAAGTCATACTAAAAATCAAGCACTAGATATTAATTTAAGTAAACAAAGTAGTATATTTATACCCATTCCAATAAGTGAATTACCTAAAATAAATCCTGCATGTAATATTATAGAATACCATACTGAACCTGTAGATGAAGACATAACATGCATAGAAGATATGTCTAATACTATGAACGCTCATATAACACAAAACCAAGGATTGTTCAATACTACAAAACCTAAACCATTAAAAACTATTAGCCGTATAGACTTAGTCATAGATGAAACCACAATTAATGAAATTAAAAACAATCCAAATGCATCTGGATTATTAATAACAACCAACTCTAATATATCACAACAAATAATTCAAGACTCAAAAAAACTGTATAACTACGCAAGCTTAAAAAACAAAAAATTATTAATTTCATTTACAAATTTAAAAATTTTAAAAAATACTCAAAAAATAACAGATTATACTATTGAAGAACTAGACACACTACTACAAAGCAAAGTTACACATGACTTACAAAACGATCATGAATTAACTATATATGATCTCATAGCATTAGATATTTTACAAAAGTGTCCTGATACAGAACCTAATGATGAAAATCAGTGGTTTAATACTCCAGAGGGTAAAATCGCTATCTCTTTCTTTACAATGTTTGGTAAACAACATACCCTACAATACAAGCACTTTCCTTCTTCATTGGATGTAAAGCAAGTCAAAACAAAAATAGAAACCATTCAACACTATATTGATAATTGTACAACAACTACATACAAAAACAATGATAAGTTTAATCAATACATTTTCGAGAATATTCAATCTACCTACCTTACCAAATCTGCTGATACAAATGATTATACCTGCTTATATAAAAATCGTCATGTATATCATGCTTATGAATGGATACATAATTTAATACATGCTTATATAAGACGTGGTGCACTACTCAAATATATTTGCACTCTTGCTGTTTGTGAAAACTATGACACTAATAATCATAACGTGAAAACAAATGAGTTCATCCGTAAGATTTTAGATAAAGAAGATAAAGTTGATATTTCTGAGATTATATCTTCTCTTGATACCAATGATATAATTAAACGTGATACTAATTTTAAAAATAAGGATCTTTCTAATCTATTAAATATACTATTAGATGAGAACCAAGAAGCATGTAGTATTTCCGAATTAATTACACGTGCAAGACAACAAATTACAAACCATTGCAAAAGATATATGTTATGTTATGTTGAACAACAACAAGACTTAATTGTAGAAGTAGATAATGTAAGCTTACTTGCTCCTGAAAAGAAAAAAGTAAATAGTACTCTCAAAACTCCAATAAATAGCAGTACCAATACAAGTACAATAACATGGCTAAGTTAATAATGAATAACTATATCAATATTATAACAGAACCCTAACATATATAACAAAGAACTCTGCCTATGATAACAGCCACTTCAAAACTATACACTTTTTCCTAATAACAACATAATATGTCTGTGATACAATTCTTCTTCCAGTAGAAATCATATAAACAGGTATTTTAAACAAATATATTAGCTTTTTTTAACTACAAAAATATAATACGTACCCATTATTGCATAATATTTTTTAGTAACGTGATCTAGTAATATAGTTAAAAACATACACAAAAGTTACCAATTACTTGTAACAACCTTATATAATTGCTTGTAAATTACAACATACGCTATACTGTATAGATAATAAGTAATATACTCATTTCAACTATTTAATAATATGCTTTAATTCCTCATGTTTAAAAATAATGTTCATAAATGTATCATTCTAAAAAACTTCATTTGTTTCCTAACACGACAACTAGCATATAAACTTAAATCTAAATACTATTTTTATAAAAATACTAACTGATAATATTATTAACACATTTCAATATATTCATATTATATTCTAACAATTTCTAAAGATAAAAACAAATATACAATAATTTTCCATTTTCATCTCTTAATAACATATAGTACAAATAACGTAATTAAAGAACCGCAAAGTCATAAAAGCTATAACTTTTTAACTTATTGTTCCAAAAACACTAATAACACAGTAATGTCTTAAATATCAAATATATATCTTACTTTTTTAAGTGCTAGTAACATCAATAAAAGCATGTTATTCATAAAATTACTTGGTTTATTAATATTAGCTAACATATCAGTATAACTTACAAATTGTCTGAATACTAATATTATAGTACTTACAATATGTATCTTTAAAAAAATATAACCAATAAGCAGATTAAAATCATAAACACAGATACATACAATGTGTATATTAAAAAACACATTTATTTAACGTTATCACAACTTTTAATATTAGCTAATAAGAATTAAAACCTATAACAATATCTAACACTTCTACAAAAACTTACAGTACTAATCTATATACAGTACATACTTATGTAAATGGTATTTATCACCAATTTTATTAATACTTATTTATTTTAGAGGCATATTACTTCCATAAAATCTTCACACTCATATATACTTGTATACCTTAATAATAAACTAACAATTTCTCATTCTCTATAAGCAATTTATCATGATTTAACAAAACTAATTATTAAGACAATAAAAGTCATACTATACATGTATATTTCATATAATAATTTCATGTAGAAAAAATTCTTGCACTATTAAAGTAACAACACTACAACTAGTAGTCTAAGTAATTAATGTAAGGTTTATACTATCAGATCACATCATAAAAAATATACATATAATATTAAACTTTCCCTACCATATTGTATTTTTTTAAAGCAAATAAACCATATAATGATAATAATGCACATACATCGAAATATAATATAGGAGATATACTCACTCCTGTTACTTTTACTAACCATAAGCAAATTGCAGGAGTAGTACCACCAAACACAGCTATTGCGATACTATAACATAATGAAAACCCAGTCTGTCTAATATTAACTGGAAATAAAAGTATTACCATTGATAATGCAGGTGTAGCATATATCCCTAATGCAATAGCAAGCACAAAATAAGTAACTAATGAATAACATCCAAAAAAGCTTACAACACAAGATATACAAAACACAAATAACACTTGAAATACTATTATTACATCTTCAGATCTATATCTCTTATACATAAAGAGAGATAAGAACCCAGAAATTAACATCACTAATATTAAAAAGCTGTAAGTTGTAATATTTACTTGCTGTTGTATATTTAAAAATACAAAAAACATGTAAAACAACATGTTACTGATACCAACAACACTAAATATGATAACACAAAATTTTTTATGATGTAATATTATATCTAGAATAGGAACTTTAGAAATCTTTTTATTGTGAGATTTATATCTTAAATATTGATAACTTTCCTCTATAGAATTACGCAAAACAGGTAATAACGTAGACATAAATAAACCAATAATAAAAGGAACTCTCCACCCCCAAACATAAAATTCAGTTTCTGAAATAAAACTATAACATAACTGAAAAATAAAAGAACCAGCTGCACCTCCAAGTATCGCTATTACGAAATGTGCAAATGATATCAATATAACCTGATCTTCTTTAACACTTTCCGCCATTAATACAATTGCACCTGCTTCACCACCAAAAGATAATCCTTGCAAAGTACGTAATAAAACTAACAAAATTGGTGATAATATACCTATAGAATCAAAAAGAGGTAAAAATGCAATACCTCCCATTGAAATCATGAGTAAACTTACAGACATAAAAAGAGAAACTCTTCTCCCATATTTATCTCCAATATACCCAAATAACAATGATCCAAAAGGTCTAACAAAAAAAGCTATAGCAAATATAATAAATGATAATATTAAGGATAAAGTTTCATTAATATGAGAAAAAAATATTTTACTAAATATGTGACTAAAATTTCCATAGAGTAAAAAATCATAACACTCTATGAAAGCACCTAAAAGAATTGCAATTATAGATTTAATACTAATGTTATGTGACATGTATAAACTATTACCAATAAAATACACCAAGTATATTATGTATAACATAGATATTAATCTTGATAAGCATATTAATTACCAATTAATCCAAAATGAGATAGTATACTTAGTCATATTTACTCATCATCAAACTCAATATCAAAAGAGTTATGACTTTCATGCTAAAACTTAATATATTACATTCCACCACTCTTTAAGACGAATTAAAAGATCATAACTACCAAATCCAGCAATATCATGAGATGCAATAAATGGTTTTCTATTAACTAAATATTCTAATATCAGTTCCTTTAAAGCAATCTCTGTTTTTTCCATAATTTCTTCATAATTATCTATAGAAACTACTTTAATATCTTCTGCACCTATTTTCCAGTACATCAAATCCGAAATATTTTTTTTCAAACTTTTTTTTACAGTTAATGCTTGTATTATCATTTGTAATGCTATTCCACGGCTGATATCTACCTGAGACGGAATCACACCAGTTTTATAATCAATAATTGCAATACTATTATCTTTTAAACATTCTACTCTATCACACTTAGATATTATTTTAACATTGTTGTTAATTTCCCAAGAAAAAAAATGTTCTGTGATAATTTTATCGATATTACTATTTCTATTTAAGTTCATTTCAAAAAATTGTTCAGCTATTTGTTGAAATTTAGGCCATAAAATAGTTTCAACTTGAGGAAAATTTTTATACTTATTAAGAAATTCTGATTCTGCAATTTTTATTAATCTTTCATAGTCCTGCTGATTTTTAGGAGTCACTAAATACTTATGTAACACATTATGTACAATAATTCCAAAATCTCTCATAGAAAATTTTTCATTAATATCTTTGTACGGCAAAATATTGAGAATATTGTTTAAATAAAATACATATGGATTTTTTACTAAAATTTCCACAGCAGTTGTTGAAAGGATATTAAATGCCATTACCCTATGATTAATTTCTGGGTTAGGTTGAGGTCTTAAATAACACAAATTAGTAACACTATTTGTACATCCCTTTTCTGATCTTAAATAATCTTCACGCTCTAAATTTTTATAGTTATAGATTTTTGCCATAATTTTAATTTTTTTTATCCAGATAGATTCTTCATTGACTTTCCCAAAACTTTTTAAAGATCGAGTAATATAAATCTTATCTGAATAAAAAAAACTATATAACATATAGGCAAAATAACCTTTTTCCCTTTGAATAGAAGGTAATCCTAATTTACTACGCATTCGGTTGTTTAATAATGTACTATGTAAGCCAGTTCCATAATTTAGCTCATTGAATCCTGAAAAAATCACAACCTCCCTTTTATATAAATTCACAGAAGATAATCTATAATTTTCAACAAAAAGATTATTATGCAACACTGATATCAAAATCTCATAATATATATCTATACCACTCATTCTGATATTAGCACATGCACTTTGAAAATTATCAAAAAACCCTTCTATTTTTTCATAACTAAACACAGTACTACCAGTTAGTAAATCACGTAAACATACAATATGAGCCTTTACTATAGAAGAAATAGTACAATGCTTTACATCAACTAAAGGAAGTACAATACTAGTTATCTTTTCCCAAAAATGTATTAAGTCAGGAACCTTTTCTCTTACATTACCATCTATACTCACAAAATCATAACTAGAATACAATCTAATAACTTTCAATTCAAAATTAGATATTAAAGTACTGTATTCATCTTCACTATATCCTAAATTGATAAAAGGATGTTTCAGTAATGAGAGTAACGATATAGGATTCCAAGAACTAATAACAACTTCTAATACATTAGATACAAAAGATAATATCAAATAATTAACATCTAATTCATGAGGTATATTCTCTAAATTTACTATTGAATCTACTCGCTTACTTAACAAAACATTATTTGTAAATACAGCAACATCTTTAGACTTATATTTTTTCATAAGTGCAGATATAACGTGAGATTCTTCTTCATCTGACATACAAGTAATTACTTGAACATAATCACAACTATCACATATCTGAATCCTACCTTTATGATACTCTTCTAAAAATAGATCGAAATTAAATATACTATCTATAAATACACGATTATTTTGTTTTCCCAAAAAAACAACATCATTTCTACCAATTTTTAAAACATCTAACAAATTTTTCACACAATATTGATAATGTGACTCTTCTAACAATTTCCAATTTTTTTCATCAATACTCACATCTACATATGGAAGTATTATTTGAGTATTAGGTAATTTATATAAAGTTCTAACAAAATCTATAATCAGAGTATTAAATGCCATTCCAGCAAATATAATAGTACTATTGCTAGAACCTTCTTCTAAATACCTAATTAAGGTATTAATATACAAGCTTCTATGCTCTAATATATCAAGTACATTCTCTTGTTGTAGTATTTCTGTCCATTTCTTTGAAAAACACGATAGAAATTTTACAGCTTTTTGAGAATGTTCAGGTAAATCATATTCAAATAAATTTTCAAAACTAGATAATGGTATACAATGCGTATACATTTCATTTAACAAAGCAGATAATTCATAGCTTAAAGACAAAGGATAGTTATCACAATGTTCAGAATTCCATAATTTTATGAATTCCATCAATAGCATTAGCTTTCTAAGTGGACTAATAATTTTGACAAAATCACTATTATTTACTAATACATCATGATCTATATCAGACAATGATATAACTTTGATTTTGAGACTAGAATAGTTACCATAAGAGGATTTAGCTAATAACTTATCTAATAATGTCATCTCTTCATTACTAGAAACTATAACTATAATATTAGAAACAGAATTTGTACTACTATAGAATACATCTAGCGTAAATTCTGCTACTACATTTAAAAAAGATTCTGAACAATGAACTGAAAAAACTTTTCCCATTAATATATAAAATATACATAAGATAACTTCTTATATCACGTTATTCTGATAAATTATCAGAAAAATATAACAAGAGTAGCTGCTTATATTTTTTACTAACTACCAACAAGATTTCAATAGTAACTTTATCAATAAAAAACACATAATTTAGATATCTTCCTAATGTAATAGGAATCAGCTATCAAAGTAGTTCACAAATTAATCTTAAGACTTACATGTAGAATACTACACATATAAAACAATACCACTTGGTCAATAAAAAAGTACACAGTATTTAAATAAAAAATATACCAATAATACCTAAACAGTCAGCTGAAGATAATTTATAATGTAATAATAATCCCCTAACAATACTGATAATATAACATTTCTTACTATCGATACTTTACTGAATTAAAAAAAATTAAATATGCCACAAAAATATTAAATGCTACTGAATTATACAAATAACATTTCCCGTATAATAGAGAAATTTTGTTACAGAATAATACATAAAATCTATTTTAATATAACTAATGTTACAAACTTAATATAAAATTATCAAAGATATGCCAAGGAATACACCTGCACTACAGTAACACCAAACTGAATTATACAAATAAATTCCTTATATAACAGAGAAACTCTGTTACAGAATAATACATAAAATCTATTTTAATATAACTAATGTTACAAACTTAATATAAAATTATCAAAGATATATCAACGAATACACCTGCACTACAGTAACACCAAACTGAATTATACAAATAAATTCCTTATATAACAGAGAAACTCTGTTACAGAATAATACATAAAATCTATTTTATATATAACTAATGTTACAAACTTAATATAAAATTATCAAAGATATGCCAAGGAATACACCTGCACTACAGTAACACCAAACTGAATTATACAAATAAATTCCTTATATAACAGAGAAACTCTGTTACAGAATAATACATAAAATCTATTTTAATATAACTAATGTTATATTACTTAATATATAATTATAAAAAACATAGTGATAAAATATATCAAGTACTATCTCTGCACTACAACAACACTCATAAGAAGCTTATGTAATAGATTTTTTTCCAAGCAAAAAAGCAACAAACTACTAATTAGTTAATATTAGTGTTTTATAAACAGACTTTTTATAAAAAATATATAAACAATACTAACTACTAAAAATATTAAGATATTTAATTTACAGTTAATAATCATCTTCTCACAAACCATAGAAGAGTTTTACAATCTTTATAAAATATGAAAGAGATTTGATCTAAAAAATAAGAACATACACTTAATTTCTCTTTATATAAAGAACAGCAAATTCACAAAATATAATTGTAGTATTTTCTAAATAGATTTTCTTGATAAGAAAGACAATATAATAAAAAAAATACCAATGCTTTTTTCATCAATTATAAATACACTACTACCTTAACAAAACTAACTACTCCAATAATCCACTTTACTCTAAAAAAAGCCTATATATAAACTGTTGAAATTTGTAGCTTGACTACCTCCTACTTTACAAAAGTCAAGATTATTATATTACATTCTAACAAAGTTAACTTATTCTATTACCCACTTCTCACTTTTTAAAAATGAGATTACATTATATAGATACTACTTACTATTGGAACATTGCTTATTTGTAAATTCAATGCTTACTTTTAAATTGATCAATATAAAATTAAATAGGTGATACTGACAAAATCACTATTTATTTAATAATATTAGCAATAATACATATACCTCAGTTAAGTATATTCCAGACTCATTGTCATTTTGAAAGAATAATATTGATATTCAGTATCAAAAAAAATAACATACCTGTATAACAAAAAATAGAACAATATGCAATTTCCTACCACAAGACTAAGACGTAAACGCTCACATCAATGGTTACGCAATCTAGTAAGAGAAAATAATCTATCTGTAAATGATCTAATTCTTCCCTTATTCGTTCATGATGATGAAGGAGTATCAGAACCCATAAAACAATTACCAGATATTAAAAGATATTCTATCCCTGAATTGTTAAATGTAGTAGCACAAGCTGCAGATTTAGGAATAAATGCAATAGCACTATTTCCAGTAGTAAAAAACAATTTAAAATCTGAAAAGGCAGAGGAAGCATTCAACCCTAACAACCTCATATGTAGAGCAATAAAAACATTGAAAGACAACATTCCAAAAATAGGCATAATTGCCGATGTAGCACTAGATCCTTACACAATTTCAGGTCATGATGGAATTATCATAGATCAAAAAATTGATAATGATGCAACTGTAGCAACTTTATGTAAGCAAGCTTTAGTATTAGCAGCAGCAGGATGTGATATTATAGCACCTTCAGACATGATGGATGGTAGAATTAAAGAAATTAGAAACTCACTAGATAACTGTAATTTTCAAGACATCTGCATCTTATCTTACGCAGTAAAATATTGCTCAAGTTTTTACAAACCATTTCGTGAAGCTGTTGGATCATGCAAAACATCTAAAACTATAGACAAAAGTACTTATCAAGTAGATGCTGGAAATATCAACGAAGCACTTATTGAAGTACAAATGGACATTAATGAAGGAGCAGATATTGTTATGATAAAACCAGGGATGCCATATCTTGATGTGATCAAATCTGTTAGTCAAAAATATGAAATCCCCATATTTGCATACCAAGTAAGTGGTGAATACGCAATGATTAAAGTTGCTTCACAAAACCATTTATTAGATTACGATCAAGCTATATATGAATCTTTATTAAGCTTTAAACGTGCAGGAGCAAAAAGTATACTTACATATGCAGCTATGGATGTAGCTCTTATGATTTTAAATAATTAATTCTCAGATATACCACATGTATTATCTAGTAATACTATAAGGATATTTAGAGTACAATTCATTATAATTGCACTACAAAACTATCTGTTTAAATTACAACTTAGTTATGCATAGATTTATGTTAAGTATTTAAGTACAACACTCTACCACTTTAAATAATCCATAGCTTTGTTAATCCTATATATATTTAGCTTTTACATAATGTAATAAAAAACATATACATACCAAGCAATCTGTTTAAATTACAACTTAGTTATGCACAGATTTCTGTTAAGTATTTAAGCACAACACTCTACCACTTTAAATAATCCATAGCTTTGTTAATCCTGTATATACTTAGCTTTTACATAATGTAATAAAAAACATATACATACCAAGCAATCTGTTTAAATTACAACTTAGTTATGCACAGATTTACGTTAAGTATTTAAGCACAACACGCTACTACTTTAAATAATCTATAGCTTTATTAATCCTATATATATTTAGCTTTTACATAATGTAATAAAAAACATATACATACCAAGCAATCTGTTTAAATTATAATTTAGTTATGCATAGATTCACGTTAAGTATTTAAGTACAACACATTACCACTTTAAATAATCTATAGCTTTATTAATCCTATATATATTTAGCTTTTACATAATGTAATAAAAAACATATACATACCAAGCAAGATTGATAATGTAAAAGTACATTTTACTACTATAGCAATATCTTACCTTATCATATTCTTATATAGATTAGATAAATACCTAAATATGCATATAAAAATTAAAAACGCATCACAGCATCATCATACATGATAACTAAGTTATGTAAAAATCCCAATTAAGTGCTAAATACATAGCAACAAAAAAATATTTTAAAATATTTACTATAGCTAATATCAATAAAAAAAATAAATTAGCTTGCTATCAACTCTTTCATATATCTACTTACATAAGATATCTTAAATATCAACATATATCTTCAGAATATAGAAAATACATTACATACTATAAAATCATTTGTAATATAAAAAACAAGCATAAACATATCTTAATAAATAACATAGTAATTTACATATCTTATTACCATGGGCATAATATCAATATAATTCAAAAAAACAGCTACTTTAGTTATTATTGATGTAATTTTATTTAAAATAAAATTATTACTGATAATATTATCATAGATATATTTTTCTATAGTATAGAAACTATAATAAACTACTGTAATAAATACATACTAAATATTAACACTAAACTAAACCATAATTTATGAATAAGTTATCAATTTTTATTTCTCAACTCAATTATATACCAGAAGATCCTAATTATAATTATAATAAAATCTTAAAATCATATAACAAGTCAACAAGTTTATCAGCTGATATAGCAATATTTTCACGATATGCAATTTCAGGATATATACAAAACATTCCAACTTTATCCAAAGACTTTTTTAATCAATGCTCAAATATTATTGAAAAATTAGCAATACATACCAAAAAACATAATACAGCAATACTTATTGGTAGTATAAAAGAATTTAACAATATAATACACGAAACTATCTACTTAATAAAAAATGGTATAATTACAGAACTTGTAACATTCATAACAAATACTTTACATGCAATTATTCCTACTACTTTTTCAATCAATAAAACAATATTTACACTATATCCTATATCAGAAGAATTAGAATTACCCATACATTCAGAAAATACTATATTATTAATCATGGATAATACTCCATATACTCAAAATACCAATATACGACATGAGGCAATTGTAAAACTAACACACAACAAACATGTAGTATATATAAACCAAATAGGTGGATATAATAGTGTAGTTTTTCATGGAAAATCCTTTTTTACTTTTAATAATCAATATAACTTTTTAAATACATGGGAAGAAGATAGTAAAATTTTCAAAGCAGATTCAAGAAAAAGTAACTATAACAATGCTGTTGTATATAGCGATAATAATATTAGATCAGATTATCAAGCACTTATGCTTGCATTAAAAGATTATGTACAAAAAAATTCTATGACCAAAGTGATACTAGGGTTATCAGGAGGAATAGATTCTGCACTTGTAGCAACAATTGCTGCAGATGGATTAGGACCAGCCAATGTTCTTTCATTTATGTTACCAACAAAATATACATCAGAAACTAGCATGATTGACGCTCAAGAGTGTGCTACAAGATTAGGAATTTCCTATAATACATTATCGATAGAAACAATATTTCAAACTTCACTTACAATTCTTAACAACATTTTTGCTGGCACACAAGAAGATATAACCGAAGAAAACTTACAATCCAGAATTCGGGGATTAATCTTGATGGCATTAAGTAATAAATTTAAACTGATGTTATTATCAACAGGTAATAAATCAGAATCATTAGTCGGATATGCAACACTATATGGAGATATGTGTGGAGGATTTGCTCCAATAAAAGATATATACAAAACTAGGGTATATGAATTAAGTCAATGGAGAAACAAAAACATACCTATAAATAGTTTATGTAAGAATACAGATATTATTCCATACCGTATAATAACAAAACATCCATCTGCTGAACTACGTTACAATCAAATAGATCAAGATACATTACCTGCTTATGCTATATTAGACTCAATTCTCACATTATTAGTTGATCAACGTCTTTCTATAGAAGAAGTTATTAATAAAGGTCATAGTAGTAAAAATGTAAATTATGTAGCACATTTAATCAAAAAATCTGAATTCAAAAGGAAACAAGCCCCTACAGGATTAATAATAACTCATCCACATAATAAATGACTTCTCAAGTAAAATAATAGTTTAAAATAACACGTAACAGTAGATTTTAACAAAAACATATCATAGCACTATGTAATACAAATAATACTTAATTTTTTTAACTACAAATCTTATTCGATTTTTTCACTATTAAATTGCATTACTAATATGTTGAAACATAACTCTATACTAGCCTAATATATTTATTACACACTTACAAATCCAAAGTTATAAATCTTTTTTTGATGGAAATAATAAAGGAATATTTTCTATAATCAGAGAGTCGTAAACGTTCATCTGACAGCCGTATGACTTTATATATAGACCTTGCATTAGTTTTACAAACAACCATTTTAGTTTGTAAGCATATAATAATTAATAAATCAAAACAATAGTTTTTGTTATGTTAACTTCCTGAATATTTTATAATCACGAGAAATTATGTATACACTCATAAATTTGTAGGAAGAGGGATTATGCAATAAAAACTTATACATAAGACATATATTATTTAATTAGAGTTGTGAGTAATAAACAAGTTGTAATGGTTAATATTAGAGTGTCTTTGGTGTGTAGAATTTGTATTAACGTTTATGATTCTCTGATTATAGAAAATATTATTAAGCCTCTTGGCTTTAGTATAGTAAATGAACCATCAGAAAGAGATAATGATGGAACGCCATTTAAGATAACTGATATATGGTATGTTTTTTTATTATTGCCAATTTGTTAAAGATGCTGTTATAGTTGAGCTAATGGTTTTTAAGAGATACCAGAATAATCAATAAACTGTTTTTCCTAAATTTTCTATGTAATGTCCAGAAATGTCTAAGTTGTATCATAGTTTGATATATTGTTACTGTTAATTTGTATAAAGATTACATTATGATAGAACTAGATATTTTACAGTACTGGCTTGTTTATTGGTATTTAAGTAATCTATCTCAATAATAAATTGCAACCAATTATATTGACATGGTGTGATAGTTAATGATTTACGATAGAATAGATGTTCAATAAATACCAGTTTATTTATTGGTATGAGAAGTATAGTATTTGGAGTTAAAGTACTAATGTTTGACTAGTAAATGCTTAACTTAAGTTTTTATACCGTAAATATATAATATATTTGTAGACAAAATTAAATTTTAACAGTTTTTTGTTAGGAAAAGATAAATTGATATTTTATAATGTTTACATCGTACAAAAGATTAGGTATTAGGTTTTTTATTTTAGTATATAACATATTTTTAGTAGTGGAAATATACAATATAGTACTTAAAAGCTAAATTATTTATACATCAAAAATCAGACGTAAAAACCAGTATATTAAATAACCATTACTACTTATTAAGTTAATAAATCTTCATTTGTTTTTAATTTGTCCATTAAGTATTCTGCCCTATTAACAACCGACTGTGGAAAACCTGCAAGTTTTGCTACATGTATTCCATAAGACTTATCGCTTGCACCAGGTATTATTTCATGTAAAAACACTACTTTCCCATCCCATTCTTCTACTTTCATGCAAAAACACTTTATATGTTTTAAATACTTATCTAATTTTGATAACTCATGATAATGTGTTGCAAAAATAGCTCTACTCTTATTAACATTATGGATCTGCTCAATAACTGACCATGCAATAGATAAACCATCATATGTTCCTGTACCTCTACCAATCTCATCAAGTATTACAAAAGATCTTTCAGTAGCTTGATTAATTACTGCAGCAGTTTCTATCATTTCTACCATAAATGTAGAATATCCACAGACAATATTATCAGATGCACCTACTCTACTAAATACTTTATCAATCACTCCTATATGAGCATATTCAGCAGGAACAAACGACCCAATATGAGCTAAAATGCCTATTAATGCATTTTGTCTCAAAAAAGTACTCTTACCTGCCATATTAGGACCAGTAATTAGATGCACTCGCTGTTCTGATGAAAGATTAATATCATTTGCAATAAATTTACCATTTCGCTCAACTACAGGATGCTTACCTTTTTTAATATTAAACTCATAACTATCATCAATGATAGGTTTACTATAAGAATATTGCACAGCTAACTCAGCAAAAGAAGTTAACATATCTATTTCAGCAATAGTATGAGCAGTAATAGTTATTTTATCCGCATATTTAATAACATCTGAACATAACTGACCAAAAATCTTGATTTCCAAACTAATAGATGCATCTTTTGCAGATATTATTTTGCTTTCTAACTCTTTTAACTCAGTAGTTGTATACCTGACATTATTAGCTAGACTTTGCCTATGGATAAAATTCTTATCATCAATTAAATGATTCGATGAAACTTCAACATAATACCCTAAAATGTTATTATATAATATTTTCAGGCTTTGGATATTAGTAATATTGCGATATCTATCACGTAACTCCTGAATCAGCTGATTACTACACTCCTGAATATATATGTATTCAGATAATTGAGCATCACACTCAGGATTAATAAATCCACCATCCTTTACACTACTTACACTATTTTGTAATAGTGAATTATTAAGAATACAAATTAAATCTTCATACCTTCCTAATCTTAAACAAAATTCACTAATAATATCAATATTGAACTTACATAACAATTCAACTAATTCACAAGTTTTCTCTAACGTCAATTTTAAAGAATACAAATCTTTAGGGGAACACCGTGCAATTTTCACTCGTGTTAAAATACGCTCTATATCTGCAATACCTCGCAATACTTGTCTAACACTTTTGTACAAATTTTGATTATTAACAAAAAATTCAACAACACTCAATCGACGATTTATAGCATCAGCAGATGCAAGAGGAGCTGATAAGCACCTTTTTAATAATCTTCCACCAGATGCTGTAACAGTAAAGTCTATAGATGCAATCAACGATCCTTCTAATTCTCCAGATTGAGTACTAAACAATTCTAAATTACGTAATGCTGCAGCATCAATAAACATAAAATCACTCTGTACATATGCTTTTGGAAATCCTAACTTAGGTAAACTACCTTTTTGTGTTGCTATTACATACTCCAATAAAGAACCACATACAGAAATTTCTACACCTTTTAGATCACCTAATCCCTTTAAAGTAGATACACCATATACATTACATAATGTATTATAAGCTCTGTTTTCGTCAAAAAAACTACTTGAATACTGAGTTATAGAAAACCTATATTTCTTGATAATAGAATATACTGCTTCTATTTCTAATAAATCATCAGCAACCAAAAGTTCTTTAGGACCAATACGTAACAAATCACTATCAAGTTTACTGATATAAGTCATATGATAACAAAACAATCCAGTAGATAACTCTAACCATGCAATTGCACAACTATCTTTAATCATTACTATACAAGCTAAGTAATTACTTTCCTTTGCTTCAAGTAAAGAATCTTCTACTATAGTACCAGGAGTAACAATTCTCACAACATCACGCTTTACTAAAGATTTATATCCTCTTTTCCTAGCTTCTTCTGATGTCTCTAACTGTTCACAAATTGCTATTTTATAACCCAACTTCACCAGTTTATTTAAATAGGTCTCACTACTATGAAAAGGCACACCACACATAGGTACGTTACCTTTTTTAGTTAATACTATATTTAATATCTTAGATGTTTTTATTGCATCATCAAAAAACAATTCATAAAAATCACCTAATCTATAAAATAACAAATACTCTTTATACTGTTGCTTAAGTGTTACATACTGTTGCATGACAGGAGTAATACTGTTACTATTAGTCACCTTTTACCTATTATTAACTTTTATCATACATTATATACCTCATAAATAAATATGAAAATATAATGAGTATTTATAAAATTTAAGTACACTTATCAAATCAAAATATTAATAATACATAATGACATATTACAAATCGTAATGTATAATTATTCTGTATTAGTTTTATCTAGACATTAATTATGGTATCATAATGCTTTCTTTTCTCAAGAAAGGTGCAGCAGTTGTTTTTAAAGTAGCTACTACACCAGTCACTACTAAATCACCACATAAAGAAAGCTTAGGTAAAATTATTCAAGGTTTTTTACCAAGTAAAAATGCTCCTGAAAAACATTTTGATCTACAAATACAAGATCATAATTATAAAGCAGGTATTGAATTACCAGCATCAACAAGAATACCAGGACATCAAGATGAAGTTACAGTAAAAGTACCAAACTACAAGATACCTGTTCAATCTTTACAAAAATTTGCAGCATGGCAAGAACAAGATAAAGAAGGAGATATAGAAGAGACTAAAAGCGGTATTGCACAATCAATGTTAGATCCATCTCGAGCAGCTAGAGAATTGTTAAAAAGCCATGAAGCAGATTCTAATTTTCAGAAATTAAAGGAATTAGATGCAATACTAAAAAAAACAGGTGGAAAACTTACTGTAGAATCCAAGCCAGGTAGTTATAAACAGCGCTTAAATATAGAAATAGATGTATCTAATAAGTCTTTAGAAGAGATAGAAAATGAAGTCAACAATGCACTCAAGGCCTTGGGAATACGTGACAGTAAATTAGTAAAAAGTTCTGCTTTACGTCTTTATAAATCCTCACTCGATCCAAAAGTTACTTCAGCCGATATCCATCCTAAAGATACCACTAGTAAAGAAGAACCAGAATCTGACAAAATCAGCTCCGCAAGTCCATCAGCTCCTACAAAAGACGCTAGTGAGTCCATAGAAAGATTTGATCCTGAATCAGAAATAGTAAGTAACAGATTTTCACTTACAAACCCTAAAGACATGCCTTATACGAGAAGTCCTCTACAAAGCTCACAAATGTTACAGCAGCTTCAAAACCAAATACTGATGCAGAGTAGTCCTCCTCCATCACAACATTTTTCTATCCCTAGTAGTATACAAGCAGCTGTTGATGGTATAGCACAAGATTTATCGAGTACTATTTCTGATGCACCAAGCAATACTACAGGAGCTAATAGCAAAGGTAAGTCATCAAGTAGCCAAGGAAAAGTGCATAGGTAGATAATAAGACGATGAATAATCTTTATGATAATAATAATGTTTTTGCAAAAATATTAAGGAAAGAACTTCCATGTGATATAGTATATGAGGATGAATTAGTACTAGCATTTCATGATATATATCCTCAAGCCCCTATACATATTTTAGTTATTCCAAAAAATAAACATATTTCATTTGATGATTTTATTGATTCTTCGCCTGATATTATACACTTCTTTTCTATAGTAAAAAAAATCACTCATAAATTTCAACTCAATAAAAACGGTTATAGGTTAGTTACAAATCATGGAAAAGAAGGTGGACAAGTAGTTCCACACTTTCATGTACATATTTTAGGTGGTAAACAGCTTTAAATTTTATCTCAACTCTCTTTTTTAATTAGTTATACTACTATCCGATCTATACACAAAAATTAATCGTATTCTAACATATTACAACTTATGATTAATAATAAAACTAATAGTATACTAATATAATTCAGACATATGCTTAATAAAATCACAAGTTACATAAGTATTATGTACAACAGCCTTATACAAAAAAAAGATACACATTAAGCTAGTATATTATGTGATAATCTATGATCAATCATATAAACAATAATATTCAACTAAACAAAGTAATAAATCTCTATTGACAAAGTTTACAATAAAGACAAATATGAATTAATAAACTAGTATATTATTGATTAAAAATATTGAGGTACTACAGATGAACAGTGAGAAATTTAAAGGTGTATTTACTGCACTTGTTACACCGTTTAAAAACGATTTTTCTGTAGATCAAGATGCATTTACTCAGCTTATTGAGTATCAGATTAGCAATAATGTTCATGGTTTAGTACCATGTGGCAGTACTGGAGAAAGTACAACTTTAACTTTTGAAGAATACTGTGAAATAATAAAACTATGTATTAAAACTACAAATAACAGAGTTCCAATAATAGCTGGTTCAGGTTCATGTTCTACACAAGAAACAATTAAACGTACATTATTTGTTAATTCCTTAAATGTAGATGCAGCATTGGTAGTTGTTCCATATTATAATAGACCAACTGATGAAGGAATATATCAACACTTTAAGGTAGTACATGATGCAACTAATATTCCTATCATTATATATAATATCCCAAAAAGAACTGGAGTAGATGTAAGCGATACATTACTTGCACGTATCTTATCTTTACCTAGAGTAATAGGAGTGAAAGATGCAACTTGTGATATAAGTCGGCCACTGAATTTAAAAACATTGGTACAGAAAGATATAGTTCTGTTCTCAGGAGATGATTTTACATGTTTAGCATTCAATTCTCATGGTGGTTCTGGATGCATATCTGCTGTTTCAAATGTAGCACCTAAAATATGTTCAGATATGCAAAGTGCTTTCTTTTCCAATAATATAAAAGAAGCTATAGAAATAAGTAAGACAATACTTAAATTATCACAAGCATTATTCTGTGAATCTAACCCATCACCAGCAAAATATGCTTTGAGCTTAATTACAGAATATATATCTCCAATAGTAAGATTACCATTAGTAGAATTAACTCAAGAGAATAAATTAAAAGTTGAAAATACATTAAAAGAGCTAGGATTTATCTAAAAAAAATATCATTTCAATTAAAGCTATCATTATATAGCATAATTATAGTAATGTTTGTGTGTTACTTCATTAGATAATATGCTTGACATAATATATTATAATAAAATACAATTAGCTTATAAACTTCACAGCAATCAATAAATTCCTTAAAATTATATTCTAATTACTTTCTTTTGATTCATACGTGCTGTGATATCTCATTATATAATCATAATTCATAAAAACGGAGTAAGTATGACAATACCAATGTCAGAAATTCAAGAATCTCTAAACCATCTCACATCTTCATGGGAAGAGTTCAAAACATTAAATGAAGAAAAACTGCTAGATATCAGTAAAAAAAGTGCTCTATATCCTTCCATATTAGAAAAACTAGAAAAAACAGAAACTATAATTGAAGAACAGAATGAACGTTTAGATATGCTAGAAACATTATCACAGCGCCCAATGATGTATGACGAAAAAAATCATAACCTAGATTATGACTACAAAATGTTTACAGAATACTTGTATAAAGGTAGTACCCCAGAATCACATCCTATAACTCAAATACCATCTTTAAACGAATCATACTTCATCCCAAAAAATGTATCGTATTATATAGATAAAAATTTGACAAAAAACTCAGTAATGCGTCAACTATGTTCTATAGAAAAAATATCTGGTGATAGCCTAGATTGTTTTGTAACAAATAACGACAAAACATCTGTAAACTGGAGAGCAGAACACAAAACCGAAAATATTCAACAATCATTACCAGAAGTTAATAAGCACACCATAAATCTACATGAATTATATGCTCAACCAAAAATTACAAAAAAATTACTGGAAGACTCTTCAATAGACATGGGTAAATGGTTAATAGATCATCTAATAGATGCTTTTAGTAGAACAGAAAATGCAGCTTTTATATCTGGAGATGGAAATGGTAAACCAAAAGGCATTATATCATATACAGATGACTCACACACGATAACATCTACCAAGATTGACAGTGATACAATCATAAAACTTTATTATTCTCTTGATGAATATTTTGCTGCAAAAGCAGTGTTCTTAATGCACAGAAGTGTACTACAAGAAATTAGGTCTATTAAATCTCCTTCAGGACAATATCTTTGGTACCCAGGATTAAATACTGGATCTCCAGATACATTAATGGGAATACCAGTATATCAAACATCAGATATGCCAGCATTAAGTTCAATCCTACAATCATCAGATATTCCAAAACCAGCTATAGTACTTGCAGATTTCAAAAATGCATACAAAATAATTGAAAATCGTGATATTAGAATACTAAGAGATCCTTTTACAGACAAACCTTTTGTAACATTTTACACCACAAAGCGAGTAGGTGGAGGAGTAATTAATAGCAGTGCTATGAGAATATTACAAATCAATAATACAGAAAAATCAGATTAATATAAATAATAAATATTTAACAATACCAGAACAAATATTTCCTATTTTTTTACATGGTACACATATGTGTATAGCATTTTATACAAGACATAACAAGATATATCATATGTGTATCATATAATAATTACCTTTTATCCTAACAATAACTTCAATACAGAATATTTCTTATTAACAACATAATGTATATTAATTGCATAGTTTTTTAATAAGATTACAACTAGTATATTATATCATATATTTAACATACATATAATAACATTAAAATTTACACTACTATAGATCTTTACATTAAATCATAGAACCTCAGACAATAACTAAACATTTAATATAGTAACTATTTATTCAATATAAAATCAGTTCTACGATCGTATTACTATATTCTTCTACACAAAATAGTATTACTCTATCAATAAGCTATTTTAGGTAAGTAACATTACTATGCATATAGTTATATTTAACATCACTTTTGAGTACTAAACATAGATTTCAATATAAAATTGTACTAATTTTCTTCTATATTTATTTGAAAATCGTAAACTACTATTAATACAATCATTAATATCAATATTGAATTTTTTTTACATACAAATATTAATTATAACTTATTAATACATGTTATGATACTTATTAGTATTACCTCCTTATATAATGTATAAGATTCTTATACATATCTTATGCATAGCACAATTAAAGTATTTTTAGTATAAATATCATTTGTTATTACTACTGTCTTAAACACAAGTATTTCTTTCTCACTACACAATTTATTAAAAGTTTACTCTGCAATAAAATTATCACTTTGATTCAAAGATATGAAATATATAAATCACCTGTGTGCAATAAATACTTGTTTACTACTATTATACATACTGTATATCAGTATTTGTTATGAAATACTCTAATCCTATTTACCTTTGCAAACACCGTCATTTTATATTCCATAAAGTTATTATGTATGTGGATTATATACACATAATTAAACCTATTTGGGTTACTATTGCTATACCCAAAGATAATTATTTTTCTATAATTAAATGACCTGTTAACAAACAACTTATATATCTACAAAAAAACTTTCTAAATAATTTTCACAAAATCTAACTATGTATACATTTCTAAACATCTGTACATTATACACTAAAAACAATACATAGTGATTAAAACATCACCTTTAAAACACCATTATAATTCACTAAGCTAATATGACACCTTGCATCAATATTTTCTATAAACAAAACATACTAGTATAAGATAAACATTTATTCTATATCTTTTCAAATATTATAGATATTATGTTAGTTAATAAACACTAGTCTAAACAGGTGATATTAGTTTATTCTAAGATACATGATAAAATATCATTTTGTTCTTTGATATGATTACTTGTATATCCTGCTGCAGTAGATGCAGAAGCAGGACGAGATATACATAATATTTTTTTAGATTTTATATCAATTTTCTTTAAAACATTTTCAATATAATTGTTAACAAAGCTCCATGCTCCCATATTCATTGGTTCTTCTTGACACCATATCACTTCCGCATTTTTATAATTTTGTAACTCAAGTGCTATTTGTTCTTCTGGAAAAGGATAATATTGCTCTAAACGTATTACCGCTATATTATCTATTTTATTTTTACTCCGAGCTTCAATAATATCAAAATACACTTTACCACTACATATTACAACCTTACGTACCTGATTATTATTGCACAATGGATATACTTCACCAATTACAGGTAAAAAGGTTCCAGAAAAATCAGTCAATTTAGATACTGCCATTTTATGACGCAGTAAAGATTTAGGAGTAAAAACAACAAGTGGTTTACGAAAATCCCTATTCACTTGTCTACGTAAAACATGAAAATAATTTGCAGGTGTTGTACAATTGACAACTTGTATATTATCTTCTGCACATAATTGTAAATACCGCTCTATTCTTGCTGAACTATGTTCTGGTCCCTGTCCTTCATATCCGTGAGGAAGTAGCATCACTAGTCCACTACAACGTAACCACTTAGTTTCTGCAGAGGAAATAAATTGATCAATAACAATTTGTGCACCATTTGCAAAATCACCAAACTGTGCTTCCCATATTACTAAAGATCTAGGAGAATTTGTACTATATCCATATTCAAAACCAAGAACAGCATATTCTGACAATGGACTATTAAACACTTCAAAAACCTCTTGTGGTACACCTAAGTTATTTAAAGGAATATAATAACTTCCTGTATCCTGATCTACTAATACTGCGTGCCTATGTGAAAACGTACCTCTTCCACAATCCTGACCAGACAATCTAATTCTCACATTTTCTGATAATAGAGATGCAAACGCCAACGCTTCTCCTGTTGCCCAATCAATATTCGTACCTGATGATACTGCATCAAAACGAGCAGTTAATATTCTCAATACCTTTTTATTAACATTGAAACTTTCAGGAATATTAGATAGAGAACTAGCTAACTTTAACAATAACTGCTCACTCACTCCTGTATTTGATAAATAATCTTTAAAATCACCAGGTATAGGTCTACGAAAATTTTTCCAATTTCCCTTAAACCAATCTGCTTGATCAGGAAAATAATTTTCAGAACTTGCAAATTCTTCACTTAGCACACTATGAAATTGATCTTGCAAAACATTAAAATCTTCCTGAGTAATCACTTTATTATTTATCAGTTGTTCAGCATAGAGTTTCATAGGTGTTTTATGCTTTATAATACGATTATACATAACAGGTTGAGTAAATAATGGTTCATCACCTTCATTATGTCCGTAACGACGATAACACACTATATCAATTACAACATCTTTATTAAATTTCTGTCTATATTCAACAGCCAACTTCACAGCTGTAGTAACAGCTTCCATAGAATCTCCATTTACATGAAATACAGGAGCATCTATAATCCTTGCAATATCTGAACAATACAAAGAAGATCTAGAATCTTCCGGATTTGTAGTAAATCCAACTTGATTATTAACTACTATATGGATCACACCACACACTTTATATCCAAATAAATTACTTAAAGTTAATGTTTCTGCAACAATCCCCTGACCAATTACAGCAGCATCACCATGTACTAAAACTCCAACTACAGATGGCTTATCATTAGGTGATAGAATATCCTGTTTAGCTCTAACTTTCCCCATTACTGCTGGATTAACAGATTCCAAATGAGAAGGATTAGGAGACAAAGATAAGTGTACAATTTTATTAGGCAATAATTGACGATCAGAAGAATACCCTAAATGATATTTAACATCACCTGAAACTTCTAAACCTTTTGGATAAGCAGTACCACCTTTAAATTCATGCATCATAGCCCTATAAGATTTTTTCATAACCTTGGTTAATACACTTAATCTACCACGATGTGACATACCTATTACTATTTCACGTAGATTAAACTCAGATGATAAATCAATTATTTTTTCTAAAGCAACAACTAAGGAATCGCCACCTTCTATAGAGAATCTCTTATATCCAGGATATCTAGTATGAATAAACTGTTCAAAACTTTCTACTTCCATTAAATGCTTTAATATATCCTTTTTTTCTTCATCTGATATCTCATTAGATATATTTTCAATCTTATCCTGTAGCCAAAGCCTTTCATCATGATTTCTGATGTGCATAAATTCATAGCCAATTTTACCACAGTATGTAGCTTTTAAAGCACCAATAACATCATCTAAAGTAGGATTATTTAAACCCAAAACAGAATTTAATGTCTGACAAGATTCAATATTACTTAAATCAACATGTTTACGATACTCTAACTCATTTGTTACATGTAATTCTAAAGGATCCAAGTCTGCAACAGTATGTCCATAAGACCTAAAAAAATTTAATAGCTCTATAATTTTAGATTCAGAATTATTAGGGGCAACATCAATATTACTCGATTTATTATTAGTTACACTAATACTTTGAGTATATAACTCACTAGAAAAAAACTTACGCCATCCCAAAGAAACAGAATTATTATCTTTTTGATATTTTTTATAAATATCTTCTATAAGATCCACATTTCCAGTAAATAAACAAGTTATATTTTTCATGTTGTTACCATATCAAAATTTTAAAAAATCTAAAGTTATTGCAGGACTTTATACTACTTAGATTAAAACATTTATAACAATATAATTCAAAAAAATGTATTCGTGAAATACAAAAATACCTAATAATAATACAATTATACTATACTCAGTACTATTAACTTTTAAATTTCCACTATTAGAACAAAAAATCATACTGAATTTTGTAAGTAGCTTAGATAAAAACTACACCATTTTACAATTACTGAAATTACGTATTGTGGTTATTTTATACAAATACTTTAGCGTATTATAATTGATACATACTACCTACATATTTTTTCATTATCCTACTCACTAACCTAAACAAAAGTTTAATACTATATCAAGAATATTCAATTATTGCCTAAATACAAAATAATTAAAAAATATTGTACTTAAAACATGAATTAATATCATAATAAAATATAATTAATAGCAACTTAAACACATCAATAAACAAATTATTACAAAAAAACTTCAATATATACATTATATGTTAATAATATGCTTGATTTATATAACCACTACATGCTATACTATAGGTAATATATATTCTTCAAGATTGCTTTTACTCAATTAATATACACATTATAAAGCATCTTAAATGTTTCTCAGTAACATTTCATACGCGACATTAAATACACACTATCTCAAGCTTATGGTTGCAAGATAGAACTCATCTTTATCCTATCATAAATTAACTTTATAATATACATGAAAAACATTAGTACAAAATTTAAACAACATCTATCATCAGAAATCCTTACTATTGCATACTGTCTACAACTTACTTTAAAAAATAACAAAGTAATTTGTTTGACTGACTTTGATCAAGATTTAGTTGTTGATAATATTACTTATCAATCAGCACCTGGATTAAACATAGATATCTTAAAATACAATACTATTTCTGGTAATAGCACAAAAATAGAAAGCATAATAGATGGAAATACAATAAAAGAAGAAGATGTACTGCTTGGAATGTATGACTTCACTACAGTAACAATATTCCTGGTAAATTATACAAATCCAAACCAGGAGAATATAATATTATTCCATGGAAGTATAGAGAAAGTAACACTAACAAATAACAAGTTAATAGCAGAGCTTAATAGTTTATCACATCTTCTATCAAGAAATCTAGGAAACTTTTTTTCATCTTCATGCAGAGCCCAATTTTGTGACACTCAATGTAAACTTAACAAAGAACCTTTCACTAGCTCTCACTATATAACTAAAGTAATAAATAAACAAGAATTTGAATGTATCACTTTGATAAATACTAAAAATTATTACACATATGGATCAGTAACATTTATTACAGGAAAGAATAGTAATTCTACATTAGAGGTAAGGAAACATAACAAGTCATATATTCAATTTTATAATCCATTACCACATGACATGAACATCAATGATAAATTCTCTATAATAGCTGGTTGTGATAAAAGCTTTAACACATGTAGCTACAAATTTAACAACAGCAAAAATTTTAGGGGGGAACCTCATATTCCTGAATTACAGTCCTATATGATCTAAGAAATACCTTTAATACTAAATTGAGTACATAATATCCAATATGCTTACATATGTATATACATAATAAATTTTTCAATAATATAATTTTGAGTACAATATAAGTATCATAAACTTAGTAATAAACTCAAGTTATAGAAAAATTACAATTAAACTCTTACCACCAAATTATATAAAAGTATCAATGCTAAAGTTTTTACTGTCTAAATTACATTAGTATAATAATACTCAATACAATAAACCATTGAAACAGAGTTTTAGTATTGTAACATATTAACTAATATTCATTAAAAACCTATATTATTACTACATAACACATAAGATCAAAGTTGAATCTAGTAGACATTATAAATTTTAAAGTAATATCATATGTTTCTACAGATGACTGTTACCATACTAGAAAAGGACATGTTTTACAGTACTGAATAGTATAAAATCAGTCACTAAAATGTAAACTATTATGAATTTTGTTAAACAATATATCTACAAACATATTAAAACTGTATACACTATGAAAACACATAGCTCAAATCAATACATGTTTTAACGTAAAACTGACAAGTTACATCCTTTACTTAGAATATACATTAGATATCACTAATATCATACAATGAACGATTACTTACTCTTTTGACAAAACAAATTCACTAATACTAATATATACACATAACATCAAGCTGATGATACATAAACATGTAGAAAAACTCACTTTAATCTAAAAGCTTATTCATTAGGTATTTCTAACTACACATTAAACATTACTAATACCATACAATGAATTATTGACTACTCTTTTGGTAAAATAAATTCACTAATACATAATATATACACATAACATCAAGCTGATGATACATAAACATGTAGAAAAACTCACTTTAATCTAAAAGCTTATTCATTAGGTATTTCTAACTACACATTAAACATTACCAATATCATACAATGAATTATTGACTACTCTTTTGGTAAAATAAATTCACTAATACATAATATATACACATAACATCAATCTGATGATACATAAACATGTAGAAAAACTTTTAATCTAAAAGCTTATTCATTAGGTATTTCTAACTACACATTAAACATTACTAATACTATACAATGAATTATTGACTACTCTTTTGTAAAATAAATTCACTAATACTAATATATACACATAACATCAAGCTGATCATACATAAGCACTATAGATACTTTATCAGCACATAGTGAAATTATGATACACTTTTTCAAAACTAATAGGTTACTTAATGTCTCTCATTATATTATCAAGCATTATTAATAGTATTAAAGAATCTATAGAAAATTTTCTTTCAGAAAAATATAATATCATTAATCAAGATACACAAAATAATACGTACTTAAGCAAAAATACTATAAGTAAATCAAAAATACACAGTTTAAAAACTCAAACATCAACTTATGGCAAAATGATACCTATACTCTATGGTACAATGCGTATAGCAGGTAATATAATATGGATGGATAAAATAAAAGAAACAGTACATCAAGATGTAACAATTACACAAAAACCTCACAAGGCTGCTGAGCATTTAAACTCTGTGCAATACCAATATCATATAAGCTTGGCAATAGCAATAGCGACAGGGTATGTAAAAGAAATCTCAAAAATATGGGTTAATTCACAGTTATTAGATTTAAGTACATTAACATATAGATTCTATCCAGGAACAGAAGATCAAGAACCAGATCCATTAATATCTAAAATAACAAATAATACACCAGCATACCGTGGAATAGCATATATAGTAATAGAAAATTTTCCATTAACAGATTATAACAATCATATACCTAACTTTACATTCGAAGTTACAGCATATCCTAACAATTACCTAAAACAAGAACAAATAACACACAAAATTAAGTGTATACATATCTCTGGACCAGGAGAATTTACATATGATACAAAAATACAAATGAGAATTTCTCAACAGAAAATTGGCAGTAAATATATTCCATATGGAATAGCACAAAAAATTAATAATAATACTACTTATAACAAAGCAGATGCATTAATTGCTCTAGATCAATTACAAAATACTTTACCAAACATATCATGGGTATCAGTAACTGTAACCTGGTATGCAGATAGCTTAAACATACAAGATTGTAATATTTATCCAGCTACTGAATTTAACTTTAACATTATAACAACACCTGATGATTGGCATGTTGCAGGAATGAATAGAAAAACAGCAAGACAAACTTATAAAAATATTAATAATACAATTAGCTACAATGGTACTACTAATGACATATCTTTAATCAGATATATAAGTGAACTAAAAGCAAGAGGATATAAAGTGATGTTATATCCTATTTTACAAATAGATAAAGAAGAAATATCGTGGATAGGAAACTTAACCGGAGATGCTCAATATATTAGTGCATTCTTCAAAAATCAATATAATCCATTTATTCAGCATTACTGTGATCTTACAAAAGATATGGTTGATGCTTTTATTATCGGATCTGATCTTATAGGATTAACTAGAGTAACAGACACTCATAATAATTATCCAGCAATACATGAACTTATAAAATTAGCACGCTATGTCAAAACTCAGGTAGGAAGTAATACTATTGTCACATATGCAGCAAATTGGAGAGAATATCATTCCAATAATGGGAACTATAACATCGATGAATTATGGTCGTCACAATACATAGATGTCATAGGTATAAATGCATACTTTCCACTAACTGACATGCAACAACCTATACAAGGATTTACAGAACAAGACATAATTAATGGATGGTATTCAGGTGAAGGATATGACTATTTTTATCTAGACGATGAAAAAAAACAAGATAAAGTCTTGTATAAACAAAACAATAATCAATATGCTTGGAAAAACATAAAACAATGGTGGAGCCAGTATCATTTTAATCAAGATAACAGTAAGACTACATGGATACCAAGATCAAAAAAAATATGGTTCACACAATACGGGTTTCCAAGTATAGATAACTGTACAAGCCAGCCTAGTGTTTTCATAGACTATCCACAGTATAACAAATATTCAGCATTTTCACAAAGATCTATAGATTTCTATGCACAAAAAATAGCATTAATAGGCACTATCAACGCATGGCATAATTCTGAGATGGTAGAGCATATGTTTCTTAAGGAATGGGATGCAAGACCTTACCCTTATTTCCCTCAACTACAAAATATATGGCAAGATGCTCAAAACTGGCAAATTGGCTATTGGATACAAGGGAAATTATCTCTATTAGGTATATCACATATAATCCACAACATTCTTACAAATATAGGATTACAAGACTCAAAGATAGAAATCGAAAACTTACACAATGCAGTAGATGGATATGCAATTACTGAGGCACAATCTGCTAGATCCATACTGAATACATTACAAAATATATACAACTTTGAACTCATAGAAAAAGATGGAAAATTAGTCATTACTTCAAATAATCTATCATCTATATATAATATTCCAACAAATGATATTATATCTAATCATAAAAGTAACTATCTAAAAATCACAAAAACAAAATCATCTAATTTAATAAACAGAATTAATTTCATGTATCTTAATAAAAATGATGATTATAAAGTTAGCCTACAATATGCAAGATTACCATTTATACAAAATACAATAGTAAGAAACTTTCATATACCTATTGTACTCAATAATAATCAAGCAAAAACTATCACACAAAATATACTAAATAAAAAATTAAATAATCAATACACTTTTTATTTAACATTACCAATAAAATATATCTGGTTAGATGTCAATGATACAATTAAAATAGAATATAATAATCTGTCTTTTGAAATAAAAATTACCAATATTTATTTAGATAATCTTTTTATTAATATAGAAGGAATAAGTAATACTGAATTACTTAATTATCAACCCTTTTCTTTTGAAAACACTACAATACAAGAAGAGACAACAGATATTACATCAATACGTATTCTTGATCTACCATGCTTTCAGAATATAGATAATGTATTATATTTTATGGTTATCAGGAAAAAAGCAGAATGGAATGGAAGTATTATATATTCACAAGACGATACTGAACACTATAAACATGCATTATCTATAAATACAGAAGCTATTGTTGGAATTACAATTGATACTTTAGATAATGGACCAATCACTATACCAGACACAGCAAATACACTCACAATTTTATTAAAAACAGGACAATTAAATTCAATAACATCATTATTTATAAATAATCAGAGTAACCTTGCATTAATTGGAAATGAGATAATTCAATTTAAAAATGCAAAACATATACGAGAAAATCTTTATCAAATAAGTCACATGTTAAGGGGAAGATTTGGCACAGAACCATATATTAACAAACATAAAAATCGAGAGTTTTTTGTACTATTAGATAATCTGCCTTATATCAAAATCAGTAAATCATCAATAAAAAAATCTTTAATGTATAAAGTCATATTTAATAAGTCACCATTTTCTGAAGAAGAACTAACTCACATATACTACGCTAACAACTTACAACCATTATCTGTAGTACATGTTAAAGGCACACGTGACATACATAATAATTTAACAATTACCTGGATACGCAGAGCACGTATTAATGGAGAATGGATAGACAATACTGACATACCACTAGATGAAGAAATTGAAAGTTATGATGTAGAAATTTTAGATGATCAAAACATAATAAAGCACACTGTCACAATAAGAAACTCATCAACTTTTACATATTCTATCGAACAACAAAACATAGACTTTAAATCTATACAAAAAAATCTAAATGTTAAAATATATCAGAACTCTAACACAGTAGGTAGAGGACATGCTTATGCAGCAATCCTGTAATAATTTACTAGTAAAATAAGTATTAATATCAAAAACTTACGCTTAATAAAAAAATATACATACATTTGTATATTCCATAGAATAATCACACATATACTTTACATCTATACAAAAAAATCTAAATGTTAAAATATATCAGAACTCTAACACAGTAGGTAGAAGACATGCTTATGCAGCAATCCTGTAATAATTTACTAGTAAAATAAGTATTAGTATAAAAAACTTACGCTTAATAAAAAAAATATACATACATTTGTATATTCCATAGAATAATCACACATATACTTTACATCTATACAAAAAAAATCTAAAGTTAAAATATATCAGAACTCTAACACAGTAGGTAGAGGACATGCTTATGCAGCAATCCTGTAATAATTTACTAGTAAAATAAGTATTAATATCAAAAACTTACGCTTAATAAAAAAATATACATACATTTGTATATTCCATAAAATAATCACACATATACTTTACATCTATACAAAAAAAATCTAAAGTTAAAATATATCAGAACTACAACACAGTAGGTAGAAGACATGCTTATGCAGCAATCCTGTAATAATTTACTAGTAAAATAAGTATTAATATCAAAAACTTACGCTTAATAAAAAAATATACATACATTTGTATATTCCATAAAATAATCACACATATACTTTACATCTATACAAAAAAAATCTAAATGACTATATCAGACCTAAGACACTATAAAGAAAAAATGCTTATACAGCACTTTTATAAATAAACAACCTACAAATAAAATATAAAAATCTACACTCAATTAAATGGATACTATTTATAAATAGTACGTATGAATGTTTATTTACAAAATAGTCAACTAGGTCCTTTGAAAATGCGCTTTATTGTTACATGTTTGCTATGAGGAAAAGTATATTTCAATACATTACTAATTAAAATCTAATACTGCTTTTTTTTTGCATATATAATACAAAAATCATACAAACTAGATTTGTAACATTGTGTACAATAATTTAGCTTTTAAGTACTATATTACATATTTCCACTACTAAAAATATGTTATATACTAAAATAAAAAACCTAATACCTAATCTTTTGTACGATGTAAACATTATAAAATATCAATTTATCTTTTCCTAACAAAAAACTGTTAAAATTTAATTTTGTCTACAAATATATTATATATTTACGGTATAAAAACTTAGGTTAAGCATTTACTAGTCAAACATTAGTACTTTAACTCCAAATACTATACTTCTCATACCAATAAATAAACTGGTATTTATTGAACATCTATTCTATCGTAAATCATTAACTATAACACCATGTCATATATAATTGGTTGCAATTTATTATTGAGATAGATTACTTAAATACAAATGAACAAGCCAGTACTGTAAAATATCTAGTTCTATCATAATGTAATCTTTATACAAATTAACAGTAACAATATATCAAACTATGATACAACTTAGACATTTCTGGACATTACATAGAAAATTTAGGAAAAACAGTTTATTGATTATTCTGGTATCTCTTAAAAACCATTAGCTCAACTATAACAGCATCTTTAACAAATTGGCAATAATAAAAAAACATACCATATATCAGTTATCTTAAATGGCGTTCCATCGTTATTTCCTTCTGATAGTTCATTTACTATACTAAAGCCAAGAGGCTTAATAATATTTTCTATAATCAGAGAATCATAAACGTTAATACAAATTCTACACACCAAAGACACTCTAATATTAACCATTACAACTTGTTTATTACTCACAACTCTAATTAAATAATATATGTCTTATGTATAAGTTTTTATTGCATAATCCCTCTTCCTACAAATTTATGAGTGTATACATAATTTCTCGTGATTATAAAATATTCAGGAAGTTAACATAACAAAAACTATTGTTTTGATTTATTAATTATTATATGCTTACAAACTAAAATGGTTGTTTGTAAAACTAATGCAAGGTCTATATATAAAGTCATACGGCTGTCAGATGAACGTTTACGACTCTCTGATTATAGAAAATATTATTAAGCCTCTTGGCTTTAGTATAGTAAATGAACCATCAGAAGCAGATATTGTAATATTAAACACTTGTCATATAAGAGAGAAAGCAGCAGAAAAGTTGTATTCAGAATTAGGCAGGATAAGAAAAATACAAGAGACCAAAAACTTAACCATAGTAGTTGCTGGATGTGTTGCACAAGCAGAAGGAACAGAAATATTCACCAGAGCACCATTTGTAGATATAGTAGTAGGCCCTCAAAGTATACATACACTACCTGAACTAATCGTCAAAGCACGTAAAATAAAAAAACAGATCATTAATATTGATTTTCCTGTAATCTCAAAATTTGATGCGATTGCAGTAGAAGAATATACAAAAAATCAAAAAGTTTCTGCTTTCATTTCAGTACAAGAAGGATGTAATAAATTTTGTTCATTCTGCGTAGTTCCATATACTAGAGGAGAAGAGTATTCAAGAACAGTAGAGGCAATTTTTAAAGAAGCACTTATTTTAGCAGATTCCGGAATAAAAGAAATTACACTAATTGGACAGAACGTAAATGCATACCATGGAACATACAAAGGTAATGAGTGGGATTTAGGTAGATTAATTCAACACATCGCAAAAATATCAAGTATAGAACGTATATATTATACAACATCACACCCACGTGATATGCATGAATCCTTATATGAAGCACATGGAATTGAAAAAAAGTTAATACCATTCATTCATTTACCAGTACAATCAGGTTCAAATAAAATATTACGAAAAATGAATAGAAAGCACACCGCTGAGGAATACATAAATATAATCAAAACTCTACGTAAACACCGTAGTGATATTGCTTATTCATCTGATTTCATAGTTGGATTTCCAGGAGAAACAGATGAAGATTTTGAGAATACAATACAGTTGATAGAAGAAGTAAAGTTTTCACAGGCATATAGTTTTAAGTATAGTCCAAGACCAGGAACACCAAGTGCAGAATATACAAGTCAGATACCAGACGAAATAAAGTCACAACGTCTCACTAAATTACAAGAATTAGTACACAAACAACAACTTGAATTTAATAAGAAAATGATTGGTGAAACTCATCCTGTACTTTTTTATAAGAAAGGAAAGTTTGATAACCAAATTATTGGGAAAACTCCATATATGCAGTCATGCTATATTAATACAGAAAATCCAGATTTATATTACAATAAAATAGTTCCTATTAAAATAACAGACGCTCATAAGAACCATTTAACTGGTATAATACCGAACACACTTCCTGTTTAGGAGAACTTAATTCATTATAAATATCGGTAAAAACTAATATAGATATAACATTATAACTAATAACGTATTACAGAATTAAGAAAATTTTGTCTTAAAAAGTTCTATGATTAGTCACACCAGTAAATTAATTAGCATATTTATTCAATCTTTCTAAAAATTACCACATGACATAAAATATCAACCTTAAATGCTTGTAATCATCAATTATCAAGCGTTCACTAGTATCAAGCATATTAGCAATATACATTATATCAGACTAAAGACCCGTCATATGCATCAATAATAAATATTACCTATTCTGAAAATATTTAAAAATATAAGGTAACCAAGATTTATTAATATCATAACTATATCAACACTTATACTACACCACACTAAATACAATTGAATGAACATTAATCACCTATTTAATACTGTATTTATTAGCATTACTACCTGATCCAGTATTGTTATTGCTAAATTAGCATACATGTAAATATACAAACATTATTTATGAAGTGCTTTATAAGATTTAATGTACTAGAAATTTAACTACTATTAATTACTTATTCATACTAGTTTTAATACCATAACACCGCATTATATAAAAAACTATTACATTAACTGAAAAAAATATTATTTTATATGAAATGTTTCACGACAAAAAAACAAGAAAACTAACGATAAAAAAGTAATTATTGGCATAAAAAAGCTTATTTCTATAATATTATATTTATTCTGGTATTCTAATACTAACCCTATTATAAATATAATGATACCACCTGAAATAGACATAAATCCATTAATAATAGAACAAACAGTTCCTACCTTAGTTTCATCAACAATGTCTGTTCCAATAGAAAAATTTAACATATGTCCTCCAGATGCAAATCCAAATGTAAACATCAAAATACATAAAATGTATAGGTTACTACTACATAATAGCAACATCAAACTAATACATTGCAAAACACAAAAACTCATAAAAACGTACTTTCTATTCTTTACAATACGAGAAACAAAATTAACTAGAGGAGATCCTATAGCAAATCCTATCCAAATAACAGAATGTACTAATCCTGAATAATACGTACTTAATTTTAAAGCTATTAATAATTTCTGCCCCCATAATATTGCTACTGATAAAAATATACCAAACATCAAACTACCAACTATTGTAGAGAACCATATATCCCTTAGTGATATTAATTCAATAATGTTATAAAATACTTCAGACAATAATTTTCGTATACTAATACTATTTCTCTTCAAATTTGCTGACCATTTGCAATCTGTTAATAATAACGTTAAAATAAACACAGCTATCTCAAGATACTCTATATATCGTATTAAATCTCTCCATGAAATCCCATGTGAAATCAAAAATATATATGTATACTCCATTAATAAAGACGATATACTATACGCAGCTTGCACAAAGCCAAACATAATACCTGATTTCAAATATGAAAAAAACTTATAACTAATATATCCGGCACCTACAAAACCGAAAGATGCGCCAAAAGATAGGAAAATTTGCGAAATAAAAAAACATATTCTATAATCAGAATAAGAAAATAAAAAAGTACCAGTAAATATAAACAATATTGATATTGGTAGTATTCTCTTTATCCCATAATAATCCAATATTATGCCAGTAAACAGCTGAAAAATCGAAAAACACCACATGTGAATTGACGCTGTTAATGCAATATACGACAAGCTTATATCTAAATCCTGAGCAATATCAGGGTTCATTATAGAGTAAGCTATCTGAAAATTACTACCACAAACAAGTACTAATACACCTATAATCCAATTAATAGCAGGAACAAAACTCACTCTTTATCCAATAATTATTTTAATAACTAATACAATAACTTATTATTACCCACATTAGATCTCTACTCATGCAAGTAATGCTGCTAATCCAATATACGACAAGCTTATATTTAAATCCTAAGCAATATCAGGGTTCATTATAGAGTAAGCTATCTAAAATTACTACCACAAACAAGTACTAATACACCTATAATCCAATTAATAGCAGGAACAAAACTCACTCTCTATCCAATAATTATTTTGATAACTAATACAATAACTATTATTGCCCACATTAGATCCCTACTGATGCTATACTTAGAATGATTAATTTCATCATAATTGTTAATGATATCTAAACTTCTATCAACTTTTTTCATAAAAGAAGTAACATCATACATAGTTTGATATAAACAAGATTTTCTCAATTTTTTAAGATATTTATTCTTATCAACAGCATATTTTTCCATCCATAACTCAGCCACCTTCCACATATTAATACTAGGAGATAATTGCCTACATACACCTTCTACTAATACTGTAGTTTTTTGTAATAAGAAAAGTTGTGGTTGTAACTTCATATCAAAATCAGCAGTAACTTTAAACAATTGACTTAATAATGCAGCAATAGAAATATTATCAGTATTTTTACCAACAATAGGTTCACCTATAGCACGACATGCTGTAATAAAACTACTATATTTAGCGTCAACATAACCTGCCCTATAATGAACATCAGCAACATATTGATAATCTCTCTTTATAAATCCTACTAGTATTTCTGTCACATACATACATGTAGCCTTATCTAACCTTCCAACAATACCAAAATCTATTATTACAATTTTGCCATTAGTATCCACCATAAGATTTCCTGGGTGCATATCTGCATGAAATAATCTATCTCTATAGACTTGATTACAAAAACAAAATATCAAATTTTTCACTAGAGCTTCATTATTTTCCAAATTATAAAAATTATATATAGGAATAGCATCTACCCACTCTAAAGTTAATACCCTTCTGGTAGTCCTATTCCAATCTACCTGAGGAATATAACAAGCTGAATCATCTTGCATATTACCCCTTAATTCATCAGCATTTGCTGCTTCAAAACGCAAATCTATTTCCATTTTACATATTTCATGAAACGTTTGAACAAGTTCCAATAACTGAAAACGCCGTAAGCTTTGAAAATGTTGTGCTATTTTTGCTATCCAAAACATCAATTTGATATTCTTTTCAAAGATTTGATCAATCTTCGGTCTCAAAATCTTTACAGCTCGTATATTTCCATCAATATCTTTCGCTTTATGCACTTGTGAGATTGAAGCAGCAGCAATTGGAACTTCATCAAATTCACAAAATATTTCACTTATTGCACACTTAAAATCTTCTTCTATCGTTCTAACAACATCAGAATAAGAAAAAGCAGGTAACTTATCACATAAAAACAAAAGATGATTTGCAATTTCTTCACCTATAATATCACCTCTAGAAGAAATAGATTGACCAAATTTAATAAAAATTGGACCTAACTTCTGTAAAGCCATTGTAATTTTCTCTCCTTTAGGTCTTTTTCTAACTGATCTTTTGGCTAATAGGTAAGTATAAGGTAATACATTATACCGTACTAAAACACTGAATATACCTAATATTGAAAAAATATGAGAAAACACATTAAGCATAAGATGAGAACATTTTTAAAAATTTTTCATTTTTTACAATTTCACTAGGAGATCCTTCACAATAGATACTCTTATTGATACATATCACACGATAAGAGTTAGCCATAACAAAATGCAAATCATGAGAGGTCATAATCACACTTAGATTATATCTCAATATCAGCTGATTAATTAACTTATAAAAACTATCTTTTGCATTAATATCCATACAACTCACAGGCTCATCTAAAATTATAATATCAGGATTAAGCATTAAACATCTAGCAAGTAACACTAATTGTAATTCCCCATGAGATATTTCTGACATTTGCCTATTCAAGATTTTTACAACATTCACATCTTTCAACACACTATTTAGATTTAATTTTTTTCTCTGTTTTGTATAACTAGATACTAAAAAATATTCAACAGTCATTGGAATAAGAGAGTTTACACTAAAATTCTGTGGCAAATATCCTATCACAAAATTTTTTGCATATTCCACTATTCCTAGATAATTTTTATATATTCCTACCAAAATACGAATCAACGTTGTTTTTCCTCCGCCATTTGGTCCTAAAATCGTAATAATTTCACCAAATTTAACTTGAAAACTGACATTATCAATAACTTTTTTCTTAGCATAAGCAAATGACAAATCTTTAACATTTATAATATAGTCATTGACGTATCTATCATGATGTGAAAAAATTTTATTTTTACCGAGTAAATTATGAAACATATAATCTTTCTTTTATTTCTTTACATATCACTATACCCTATTACAGGATATTCTGTACCAAAAATTATAGCAACTATAAACCCAATATATTCATTAGTTGACGCAGTAACAGAAGGTGTAACAAAACCAGTCTTATTAATCAATCAGCAAATTTCTATACATGATTATATGTTAAAACCCTCAGATAAAAGAAAAATAAGAAGTAGTAATGTAATTTTTTATGTAGATGATCATCTAGAAACTTTTATAAACAAAATAAAAGATAAAACTCTAATTAAGTTATCTGATGTAGTAGCATTACTACCATCAAGATATGACTCTCATTTCTCATACAAAGTTCACACAACATCAAATGATTTACACATATGGTTAAGTCCAGACAATGCAAAAAAAATAGTAGAACACATAAAGTTAGTACTATGTAAAATAGATCCAGAGAACGCAGAAGTATATGATAAAAATGCTCGTTTAACAATAATACGAATAACAGAACTAGCAGAGAAAATTAAGCAATTACTTAATACTGTTAAAACAAAACCTTATGTTGTTACCCACGATGCATATCAATATTTTGAAAAGTATTTTGGACTTAATTTTATAACATCACTTTCTTCAAGTCATAATACAAATATTAGTGTTAAAAAGTTAACACATATACAAAAAGTTATCACTAAAAACAATATATCATGTATTTTTTCTGAGTCTCAAAATGATAAAATTAGAAATTTATTTTCTCAACATAAAGTAACATTTCAAATACTGGATCCTATAGGGAATATTGCACAAAAAGAATCGTACTTTGACATTATGCAAAACATTGCTAATAATTTTTTCAGTTGTCTATCAACTACATAAACTAGACTTTGAAAATTAAATAAATCATAATATTTTACCAATGATAATGTAGTCGTAATGCTGAATGTATCATCAGTATTAATAATCAATACTGTATATTTTAATCATACTATATAATATCAGTATATAGTGTGAATATTTAGTATATACTGTGATATTATAGATTCTAATACTACATAGATTTCTACATCTAAGTCCAGCTTCATGAGTATTACAAATAATTGATACGTAGATTTATTTTTAAATTAGATAGATATTATACTTATTTAAAATCTAATTATATATTTTTACCATATAACTGAGTTTTTATGTATTCTAAGACTACATAAATTTTATATCTAAACATAACTTCAATAGTCTTACAAATAATTTATATTGGTATCAATATATAGTTGGGAATATTCTACAATCATTCATTTTTAAATTATAGACTATTATGTTTACTTAAAATCTAACTATATATTTTTATACCATATAACTGAGTTTTTATGTATTCTAAGACTACATAATTTTACATCTAAACACAACTTCAATAGTCTTACAAATAATTTATATTGGTATCAATATATAGTTGGGAATATTCTACAATCATTCATTTTTAAATTATATACTATTATGTTTACTTAAAATCTAATTATATATCTCTACCATTAATTGAGTTTTTACATATATCTAAGTCTTTTACATGTAAACATGAGTTAATACCATACAATATATAATCAATATTGATTATATATTAAATACAAATTAGTAACCTTCTCGTAATTACCTTTCTTTAATAAACAATACAGTTATATGTGCTTAATATAGGATTCATTATAAATGTTTCTCTTCTTATAATTAAAATCATATCGTTTTTATAGATCATTATTACACGATGCTCATACTAATAAATATAATACTCCTAATTTTCATATACATACATTTGCTAGAATAAAACATAGTGATTACATTAACAATAAGAAGCTAAGTGCTTATGAAACTATATCTAAAAATTTCTTGATAAAATTAAAAATGAATTAGAATCTTAACTTAAATAAGCACACCAAGAAATTTTATAATTTTTTAATTCTAAAACAATTAAAATAACAATTGAACAACTTACAACACAATCTATCATCACTAAGAAATAACATACCTAGAAGATAATGCAGCACTTAATGTACCTTCATCTAAATAATCTATTTCTCCACCCATAGGAATACCACATGCTAACCTAGTAACTTTAACTCCTAATTTTTTTATCATTTGTGTTATATAATGTGTAGTAACTTGCCCATCCATAGTATTACTAATACCTATTATCACTTCCTGAACCCCAGAGTTTTGTATCCTTGCAATAATATTATTAAAGTTCAATTGATCTGGACCTATTCCATAAATAGCAGATAAAGTACCTCCTAGAACATGATATACCCCTTGATATATTTTACCCTTTTCAAATGCCCATAAATCTCCTAATTCTTCAACTATACATAATAATTTCTGATCACGCTTAACATCAGAACAAATACTACATGGAGACTTTACATCTATATTAAAACATATAGAACACTCCTTGGTTTTAAGCGCCAACTCTTGAATACTTGATGCTAAAGGTAACATTATTTCTTCTCTATTACGAAGTAAATAAAGTACTATCCTCCTAGAAGAAGATGACCCTAAATTTGGTAATTTTGCAAACATATTAATTAATTTATTAATATCCATGCTATTTCCCCTGAATAACTAGTAAAATTAATAAATACATGAACTACTTACAAGATTATTTAACATAAGCCTACAAAAAATACACAATATTTTAAAACTTACACATAAGTTTCTACAGTACATTATTAATAAGAAGTAAAAAATTATACTTAAACCTGAGCAACACAAAATTAACATGATAAATACATTATGGAATTAGACATATTAAAATAGTATACAGAGCTAAAGATTTGACTCATCTTCCGTTGATGCCAATTTATTATCTTTTAACTCTTGTTTTAAGTTACGAATACCTTTTCCTAAATCACTCATCACATCTGGTAATTTACCTGCTCCAAATAGAACTAAAATTATCACCAAAATTAAAAAAATTTGCCAAGGACCTAATGCCATAATAAAACCCCGTATAAGTTATAAAATAATAAAACTATATCTTAAATAATAAAATTTTATTTAAGTCAAGCAAGATAAATATCGTATCACCAATTTGTGGTAACATTACATTATTAAACCTCATCCAATATGAATGCCCTTCTACACATACAGATATCATATTATTAAAAAATTTTATATGTTCTACTATACCTTTAATTCCACGATTAGGATCAGAAATAATAGCTTCAGGTCTTATACATACCACTACTTCTTCACCATCATTAAAAGATTGTGCTGGTATCTTTCCTATCGGTAATGTTATATAAGAATTTCGTACTATACCTACAAAATGATTTACCTCACCAAAAAAGCGAGCAAGCATGTGATCCTTTGGGTTATAATAAATCTCATGCGGTGTACCATGCTGCACTACATGTCCATCACGCATAACATATATCACATCTGAAACTTCTAACGCTTCCTCAGGATCATGAGTAACAAGCAATACAGTAATTCCCTTAGATTTTAACAGAGATAATACATTTCTCCTGATATTAAGTCTCAACACTGTATCAAGATTAGAAAATGGTTCATCCAATAATATAATAGCAGGTTTCTGAGCAATTGCTCTAGCAATAGTAACCAATTGTTGCTGCCCACCAGACAACATATCAGGGTACATATCTTTATAAGCTCCCATATTGACAGACTGTAATATATCTAATGCAACCTGAAATTTTTGCATTTTAGGCGGTTCTTTAATAGCAAACATAACATTTTCAATAACTGTCTGATGTGGAAATAGTGAAGGATGCTGAAATATTAATCCAACATTTCGTTTTTCTGTTGGAACATAAAAGTCATTATTAACGATAACTTTATCATTAATATATATAGAACCTTGGCTGAGATTTTCTAACCCAGCAATAAGCTTTAATACAGTAGATTTACCACATCCAGAAGGGCCAAGAAGACAGATTACTTCTCCTTTTTTACAAATTATATTAACATCACTTAATAAAAATTGACCTTTTTTATATTTATAAGAAACATTTTCCAACTGTAAACCTATCATTATAACAGACCTTTAGGAAATCAATATATACAAAAAAGGTGTGTATAATCCACGTAAAGCATGAATAAATTTTACAAGATATATCAGAGATACATAAAGTACACCAATTCATATGTTAACCTTTTTTTAGTTTTCTTGCAAGTAACACAACAATATCAAGCTCTTTTTCTTTAAATTCCAATACAATAAAACATTACTTAATTTATCAGAAACGGTTTCACATATTCTTAATAAACATTACATTTCAACTTATCCTATTAACATACTAATATACTTCATTTTCTTTTCAAAAAGAGCAACTCATAATACCAAGATTAATATAAGAAGAATATAAAAACCTTAACTAGGTATATAGAACTCTATTAATAAAAACCACAATAGATTCGATCTTGAAGAACATAATAATATGAGTTATCATAACAGCATGTAATCTTAGGGAGATCATGTTGAGACTTAGTTTTATATTTATAGTGTTAATCACATTACTTACATACCAGAATGGGTATTCTGCAAAATCCCCTGATCCTGTGAACATAAAACTAATAGTAGGATCAATGGATATGAAAAATAGAACTATCAACATAGGAGTTGAATTTAGAATTCAGGATGGATGGCATATTTATTATAAATCACCAGGAGATCTTGGATTGCCAACAGTATTTCAATGGCAAGAGAACATTTTTAAAGATGTACAAATACACTGGCCACAACCTATACAACATACAGATACAACAAGTAACAACATCTTCCATAGCAATGTTTACAAAGACATTGTAATGTTCCCTATTTCATTTGCTCTCAAACATGACAACCTAAACACTAAAGAACTAAGTATTAGTTTACGTATCAAATACGCAGTATGCAAGGATGTATGTATTCCCCAAGAAAAAGTTATTATATTAAATCGTTTTTTACAGGATTACGTTAATCAAGAAAATTTAGGATTAATAAATTTTTGGAAAAAAAAATAACACTCTAAAGAGTAATAAGACTAATTACACACAATACGTTTAGTAAAACAACAACATAACTACAACACTATTTATCAAAGCAAATATATATTTCTTAAAAAATATCAATTTTTTAAGAACATATTTATAAAATACCAACAATACCAATATGCTAGTAGAGTTCATATTATAATAACAACTCTATCCGTATTATCTATATTGAAAGAAGTATACATATTCGCTAAAAATATTATCCTATCACTTATAGAGATTACAAAAACCAGTACTACTAACACACCAGTAAAGGCATTACAGATTATATATGTCTACAATATATGACTATCACTATAACATATTATACTGAAACAAAAATTTACTTACCTCAAATAATACTTGTATATTTCACTTAAGTTATATTAGGAATGACCTTTCAATCAATATGTACATATTGAACACTTTACTTCAAAATTAACTTATCAGCCTAAAGTAAATCATCTTAAATTACTAAATACTTAGAAGCATTATTTAATTTCAAGTTATACAAAACTATTTTTATATTATTTAATAGTGTAATCATTACACTAAAAAACATTCACATTTTTCACGAGTTAATAATACCGTTATCGGTATATTTATATAGTATAATACGTTAGTAAAGCTATAATAATGATATTTTGACTAATTTTTATATAATGCATACACATGATTCACTATACCAAAAAATTAATCTACAAATTCATAGTAAATCACTTTATAATTAATATACACTTATAAAATATTATCAAAATAACCATAAAACACACAAAACATGGTCATATGTTTATAAAAAGTGTTGTTCAAAAGATACCAATTTTATTTAATATAACATAAACATACTAAACAACTATATACATATATTATATCTCAATTCACGTTACATTAAAATGTAGAATCTTACCTAAAAGCATCATTATAAACCAAATCCACAGTATATATACAAAATCTTAGAAATATTGAAAAATATTACTATTGCATAGGATTGCAAAGTTTGTTATACACATAAACTACTTTGTATGCACCAAATTCACTATGGATACATTATATCATTTTCCACTTTGTCCATTTTCCAGGAAGGTGCGTATCTTCCTTAAAGAAAAAAAGTTCAATTTTCACCAAATAGAAGAGAATCCTTGGAAAAAGCGTGAGGATTTTATTAAAATTAACCCCGTTTGCCAAGTACCTGTATTAATTAGTGGACAATATGTCATTGCAGATAGTCAAGCAATTTGTGAATACATTGAAGAGTTATACGATAGTATACCTATGCTAAGCAGTTCATTATATATCAGAGCTATAGTAAGGAAATTAATATTTTGGATCGATTATAAGTTTTATAATGAAGTTACAAGATATATAATAAATGAAAAAATATCAAAACTTTATATAAAAAATGCAAGTCCAGATTCTAGATTTATCCAAGCAGCAAGACAAAATTTATTGCCTCATATTAGATACATAGAAAAATTATTAAAAACTACCAGTTGGGTTGCCTGTAACGAATTTACACTAGCAGATATTACTTTAGCAGCACATATTTCAGTATTAGATTATGTAAACATTTTACCATGGCATTTACTACCTACATTAAAAGAATGGTATTCTTTAGTAAAATCTAGGCCATCATTTAGCGAAATATTAAATGATAAAGTTACTGGAATAACACCTCCAGTACACTACCAACTATTAGATTTTTAAAACGTAATATAAAAAAATATGTGTACAGCATATTATAAACTGGGTAATAAAAATGATATTCTTTAGTAAAATCTAGACCATCACTTAGCGAAATATTAAATGATAAAGTTACTGGAATAACACCTCCAGTACACTACCAACTATTAGATTTTTAAAACGTAATATAAAAAAATATGTGTACAGCATATTATAAACTGGGTAATAAAAATGATATTCTTTAGTAAAATCTAGACCATCACTTAGCGAAATATTAAATGACAAAGTTACTGAGATAACACCTCCAGTACACTACCAACTATTAGATTTTTAAAACGTAATATAAAAAAATATGTGTACAGCATATTATAAACTGGGTAATAAAAAATTATTCATTTAATATATGAAGACTCTCACTATTAGTACATCATATGAAAACAATGCAACAACACATAAAGCTACCTAGTGGATATTCCTTAGAACATCATGAAGTGTTATACAGCACAAATTATGAAGCAATAAAACTTGCACAATGTGGTGGTAATGATGGAACAATTATCATATCTGATAAACAAATAAAAGGAAAAGGTAGAAACAATCGTACATGGTATTCTCCACAAGGAAATCTATATTTTAGTATTATAATAAGAGAGCTATCAGAAGTATTTCATTTACCATTTATCTCTGCATTATCTGTTGGTACAACACTTGAACAAATACTCAATAAAGAAAACAATACGAATGCAAAAGTACAATATAAATGGCCTAATGATATATTAGTGAATAGCAAAAAAATATCAGGAATATTATTAGAAAGTAATATAGAGCATAACAAATCTCAAGAATGGGTAGTAATTGGAATTGGAGTAAACATATACCATGCTCCAGAATATGCTACAACTATACAGAATAATATACCAAATATTAGTCTATCAAATTTGGAATTATTAGAAAAAATAATCTATAATTTTGATAAATTGCGAAAAGATTACTTAAACAATGGTTTTTCAAATATACGCAATTTATGGCTTAAGAATACATACCATAATTTTAACGACCAAATCACCATCCAAAGTTGTAATAACATTTATGTAGGAAATTTTGTAACATTAGACTTGAATGGTAGTCTTGTTATAGAACAAGATGGACAAGCTGTACATATTACTTCAGGCGAAATATTTAATATTTAAATAGCATAACACATCTCACAATCATTATAAAAACATATTAAACAGCCTACTATTATACTTTGAAAATTTGAAACCATGATATATATGATTTACCAAGTAACAACTACAAATAAAAATCCCACATAATGTCACTGATTACACACATACAAAACATAAAGTCACATATGTGGTATAATAAACTTTAATTGTTTGATAATGATTTATATTAATACACCTATCTATATGTAATAATTATACATAACAAAACTACTGTCTTATAAAAACTACTATATATCAAAAAGTTATACTCAAACAAAATAACACAAATTTTTTATTGACTCGATCAAGTTTTAAAGCAACAATGACGAAGTTACCTAAAATTCTGTTAATTGTTTTTTTACATAATTTTTTTCCTACTACCATTTGCTTTATAAGCATGATAGCTAGCTCTTTTATCTATTTATTATGGGGGCAGTATGCGCAAAATTAAATTAACTAACACTCAAACAACTCTTCTTGGATCTATCAATTTATTAATAGCAACTCATACACCTAAACCTCGTCCTTTTTTACGCAATTGTTTGAGTTATATATCACACAAACTAGATACTAAGATCTTTGGTAAACAAAATACTGTACATGAAGCATCTACAATTGTAACTGAAGAAGTACGAAATCATATTATTATGAGTTCGGTCTCACTTGAGGATTATAGTGCAGTAATTGATTCAATTGATCAGGAAGTTAAAAACAAAATTGGCGGTAAATCTTTTCTTATTAACCTATGTTTACAATTAGAAAAGAACATTAGTGCTGAAACTAAGGAGAACTATAGAAGAGCTACAGAAGCTTTCGGTGATACAGAAGAGATATTTTCTTACTTAACCGCCACCAACAGCTTTAACCCAGGAATTTTAGGGAATTATACAGACTTTATACACGGTTATATAAATCAAAGTAATAGTAAGGTAATATATCAAGAAGCAAAAAAAGTACTCTCAATCACATGTCTACTCACTCCTCAAAGCATCTTGTTAAGAGGGTTAGCACGTGCCGTTATAAATATAGTTAATTACAACAGTCGCACGGTAAATAGTCTAGAAAGTGAACAATTTACCGAATTCTGTACTGCTATCTCCCTAAATACAACTGCATCTACAAGGCCACTTAGAGAAGACACAATAAGAAATATTTTAAAACAATTTGCAGGTGACCATCCAATAATTAACTGGCTTCTTAATACATCTAACCATTTTAATACTAAGTACAGTGATTCAGTTTTATATGCATCAATGGTAGCTGCATTTGCAATTTTTATAACACGTATTCACGCTGACTATGCTGTTGAAAAAGCACGAAATGATATAAAAGGAGCACTCAACAATACACAAAATATAACTATCTGTCAAAATCGTACTATGTATGAGAGATTTATTAATTCAGGTAATAGTACTTTTAATACTGATAATAATAACATTACTGTTTATGCTCCAGATCACGTATCTCAATATTTTCCTGAAAATGAGGGATGGTTTAATGGTATGGTTGAATGGATACCATGTGCTCTACGCATGACTCTATTACTTTTTGTATTACCAAGAGCTTTTCTATCACCAATAAGAAAAAATTACATATTACAACATTATAAGTCAATAGAACTTACACCACAACAAAAGCTTGCACATAGAAGTTTAGTACTGTCAATGGCATGGCGTTGGGCTTGTGTCGCTAGTATGCAACCTGGTAAAATAGTCACTAGTACATTAAATGATCAATTTTTTAAATGGTCTGTCTTAAGGTTTATTGTACCAGCAACATTTATTGAAGAAGCTATTAAAATTGAAACTGTTGCAAATTCCCATTATAAATTAAGCTACCGTAATACCAGTTCCCCAAGATTTCATACACCTATCAGTACAATATATTCTTGTTGTGCAATATCGTTAGCATTAGAATATATAAGCATATCTATCAGCTCAGCATCCTTACCTGCATCACAAGCTCTTACCATTGTTACAAAATTGATCAGGCCAGGAGCATTAATTCTTCCATTAGTGTTGAATCGTAATAGAGTACAATTTTCTCCTGCCATCAAAACAGTAGCATTGGCTAGTATGGTAAGACTTGGAGCAACAGGCGCATTATTACCAATTTTTGATTTCGCACGTGGTCAGCTACACTGGGAAAGCCTAACTAGTGCACTCTTACAAGCAGCAAGTGTATATTCTGATAGAAAAATTGGTGCTGTTATGAACACATTAAATACTGTAGAAGTACACTTAGCAATTATTAATCCTATGGTTATAGCAGCTACACAAAATCATGGATCTATTATGCTTTTATTACCTGTTATTGAGCAAGGACAGAACAGGGAGAAATATGAGAAATCTATTGCAGAAGCCGCAGCATTACTAGAAGCACAAGTTGACTTGATAATAAAACAACAGCAACGCAGAAATAGTGCATCTATTGTAGAAATTACAGACGAGGAAGCAGAACAAATAATACGTGAACAAAAAGCAACACAGCAAACAAGACAACAAAGTAGATCAGATTTAAATGCATCATCAGGAGAAGTTAGTATAGAATTTATACAAGAAGAAGGTAATCATCAGTGTAAGGTAGTAAAATTTACAGACAAATGCAAGCATAAACCCAAAAAACACAGAAAACACAAAGATTTACCACCAAGTAACAGTAATGAAAATGTTGCATTATTATCATTGACTCAATATTCAAGCAGTAGTTGTCTTAAAAAAGACGATATAAGTACTACTAATACGACACAAGCGACAGTAAGTACTGCACAAGATAGAACTCCAAGCTCAAATGTATTTGCTCCTACAGTATATCAAAACCCATGTATTACAGCACTAACATTACGTAGACACAGTATTTAGTATTTTTTAAAGATGTGTATTGATATTATACTAATAGTATCTCATATAGCCACTATATTATGATTTGTATATAGCATATGCAGTAAACATTCTTTATTAAGAGTTATGTAAAAATTAATTTATTTTAATATATCTCTTTAAATAATACTCTCGTTTATATGTTATTTAATACAAGTTAGAAAATATCATATGAAATACTATTAGTATACTAATAATCACATTATTACATATCCTACCTGTTACATAAGAATTGCAAACCTACGTGGATTGATTTAGTATTATAATTATAAAATGTTTTTCTTGTAATTGGATAGACGTGTTCTTGTAAACACACAATATACATTTTTATTATGAATTACACTAGAATTAAATAATAAAAGCAATAACTTCTTAAATATATATTTCACTACATTAGTGACGATAATCCAGATTTTCTACAGTAAATTGTATAAATACAAAAATTTTCGTTGATTAGGTCAATTTTTTAATATAGGATTTGTACTGGTTATGCAGGTTTTATTAAGGAATTATTAATATAGTCATTATAATGACTTCCTTAGTAAGGTTGGGCATGTTAGATGCTTTTTACAGGAGGGCAACGTGCTATGGATAGAGTAGGATTAAACGAAAGACAACAAGCTTTTTTCGATTATATGAGGTTATTGGTTGCACGTCATAATTCCAAACATTTGTCACCCATTTGTCATCCTATGCGTTATCTTCATGATAAGTTTAATGCACTACTTTTTAATAAACAAAATGATCACCATAAAGCATGTCTTCTTCTAACTCAAAATATACATGACTATATAATTAAGTGTTCAATTTCATATAATGATTTAATTAAAGTATCAAATGCTTTCAATAATTTGAACAATGAGACGTGTTTTCTAAATATGATACATTCTAAGTTACTTTCCTCAATTGTTGATCAAAATCAAGGTAATTTAGTAATAGGTGGAGAATTTAATATATATGGTTATCAGTTCAATCCACGTATACTAAATAATTATTTAATATATGTGTCAAAATATGTGAACATGAGTAACGCTAAAGTACTTCAGGATGAAGCAATGATAATTCTTAATGCTGTATTTCCTCTTACTCCACAAAATGTGTTACTGAGGGGAATAGCACGTGCAGTAATCATTATAACTGGTAATGAATGTAATTCTTCATTAGGTGATGATCCAGGTAAACAACTTAAAATAGAGTACAGTGCTGCTGTCAGTCTAATTACTGCTTCTTTGACAACAAGTTATAGAAGTAGTATTTTATCAGAACTACAAGAAGATTTTGCTGAAGAAAACAGTAGTTCTACTACAGGAACAATTACAAGTATTATCTATAACACAGCATCAGCGCTAAGTAATAATATACAGCTGCTTGGTTCTTTCATTTTACAAAATAGAGCTCCAAGTTCAAATGTATCTGCTTCTACAACACATCAAGGTTTACCTACTACACCAACGCAACAACGTAGACATAGTATTTAGTATTTTTTTAAAGATGTGTATTGATATATTAATTAGTATTTTATAGTAATTATATTATAATCTGCATAATAGTATATACAGTAAATATTCTTTATTAAATTATGTACAAACTAATTGATTAAATATATCTCTTTAAGTAATATACCTGCTTATATTGTTTTTAATACAAGTTAGGAAATATTATATGATACACTATTACATATTATATTGCTCTTAACCTGCTACATTAGGAAGCACAAATCTACATGGATTGATCTTAGTTTTATAACTACAAAACATTTTTCTTGTAATTGGATAAACGTGTTCTTGTAAACACGTGATACACATTTTTTAATTACGAATTACATAAGATAGATAATAAAAATAATAACTTTTTAACATATATATTTCACTACATTAGTGAGTTATAATCCAAATTTTCTACAGCAAATTGTGTGAATACAAAAATTTTCGTTGACTAAGTCAATTTTTTAATATAGAAGCTGTACTGGTTATGCAGGTTTTATTAAGGAATTATTAATATAGTCATTATAATGACTTCCTTAGTAAGGTTGGGCATGTTAGATGCTTTTTACAGGAGGGCAACATGCTATGAATAAAGTAAAATTAAACACCAGACAAAAGCAACTTCTTGATTATATTAAGTCATTAATTGCAAGTTATAGACCACAACGTTTTTCATTTTTTCATCATCCTATACTTTATCTCTCTGATAAGTTTTCTAGAAGATTTCTTAATAAACAAGGTAATGACAGTGAAGCATCTCTTCTTGTAACTGAAGAGGTACGTTCTTATATAATTGAGAATTCATTATCACTTGACGATTTAGTTATAGTATCAGATCAAATTGAGTGTAACAACAATAAGACGTCTTTTCTGTATAAGATATTTTTAAACTTAGTGTCCTTAATTGCTCATCAAAATCAAAGTAATCAAGCACTAAGTCAAGAACATATATTTCATCCTGAAGATAGTACATTCTCAGGTATACCAAATAATCATACATTCAATCCACAACTACTAGAGGATTATACACTATTTGTGCAAAGATATTTGAACAATAGTAATACCCGTGTACTTTGCAATGAAGCACTTAAAACTATTTATACTACATCTCTTCTTACTCCTCAAAATGTATTACTCAGAGGGTTAGCACTTGCAATACTTAGTATAGCTAATAATAATGGATATGATTTTCCATTAACTGAAAATGCAGCTGAACAACTTAAAACAGAGTACTGTACTGCTGTCAGTCTAATTCTTACTGCTTTGACAACAAATCATAGAGATAATACTTTATCAACACTACGAGAGGATTTTGCTAGAGAGCATCCAAATATAAACAGGTTTATTAATTTCGCAGGTATTGTTAACGCAAATGTCTTAGCTCTTTCATTTGGATACGTAATGGGTATCTTATGTGGTTTTGTAACACGTACTCATTCAGAATATGCTGTTGACAGATCACGAAATGATGTAAAGGCTTTTACTGGCTCTAATTTTACTATCAAACACAATCGTACTCTCTACCAACAATACATTACACAATACCGTAACAATGCTACTACTTTCGCACAACTACATACTAATAGTTCATCTAATAATGGGACTAATGTAACTGTTGTTTTTGCTCCTGAACATTCATCTGAATATTTTCCAGAATACGCAGGAATCATGAATGGCATACCTGCAGTGTTAACAACTATAGTCTCTGCTACCCAGTTATTTTGTGCACTGCCAGCTACTATGTGTGGAGAAATGAGAAATCGATACATACTAGATAGATTATCACAGAATAGCCTTACATTAGGAGGAAGACATGAGGATCTTCATCTAATGGGATCAATGATATTTCGCTGGGTTGGTAATGTTGCTGTACAACCTTCAGATCTAATTACTCATGATATAAAAGATACAGCCCTTAAATTCAGTATTTTTAGGTTCTTTTTACCATCTTCATTCATTGAGGAACCAGCAAAGCTTCAGTCAGTTGCAAATGCTCTTGCACGTAGTAGTTATCGTTCAAGAAAGAAAGTACTTCTACGTCCTCCTTATATGTACACTAGTTTTGCAATAACATTAGTACTAGAATACGTTGGTGCATCTCTTAACAAAACACTGCTTGTTGCTGGGATAAAAGCTTTAAGGCCACTTTCACTACTTATGGCATTATGCTATAATAGGGGTAGAGTATTATATTCTCGTTCCATGGAAAGATACACATGTGCTTCTTTAACAAGGCTCACATCTTCACTTGTAGTGTTACCAATGTTTGACTTATTAGGTGATAAACTACGTTACTTAAGTTTAGCAACTGGAATAGATGTCGTACTAAGCGTGTATGCTGATATAGTATGTGGTCAAGTAATGGATAGTATCAGTACTGTACAACTTAATATAGCTACAATTCAAGATCTAATAGACGATAGTATACAACAGAATAGAAGCCATATTTTTATTATGCCACTAGCCGAAAGAGGACATTTAAGGCATATGTCTCAACTAACAGTTGAAGAAATGATGGCATTACTTAATGAAGAAGTACGTGTTATGGAAGAAGAAGTATCTAGCTCCCCCTCTATTAGAGAAGTTACAGATGAAGAAGCAGAACAAATAATACGTGAACAAAACGCATGTAGATCAAGAAGACAACAGAGGTCAGACTTAAATGCACCAGAGCAACCAGAAGGAGCTACAGGAAGTTGTTGCCCATCAATAGAACTATGTTTTACTAAATCACAATCCACTAAAAAATCAAGTAGCCGTACTACTAAATCAAAAAGTAAAAAATCATCCACCCGTAATACTCCAGAATTATTACAATTACGTTACGGTAGTTATGTCTTTTCTAGTCATAATAATGAAGAAAGATCTTTAGAAGACCATCACAATATTCCTATATCATCAGAAACTACAGAAGGTACCCCTTTATCAAGTGTAGTAGTAGAATCAAGACAAGAAGGACAAACTATCCCTAGACAACTAAGTAGTGTAGATCTTAGTAGTATAATCTGTAATCAAGCTACCAGTTCCGCAAGAGATAGACCAAGAACCACATAATATTTTATACTAACAGACCGTGATGATTAATAGTCATCAAAGAATTGATAGTATTGTTCTCGTTTTTTTATTATCATGCTATATAAAAATATCTACTTTGGATTTTTTATATAGCAATTCACTATGTAAACCAATAATAACAAATATTATTCTGTTATATCAGTTTCATAAATATGATGTTATACTGGATAGTTCAGTATTTTTATTACCTAACCATATATGAAACCTTTCAACAAAACCTGAAGAATATAACAAACACATAATTTGATTCTACTATTACACCTGATAAAGGGGTATCTTCTGTAGCTTCTGATGACATAGGAATGCGAGGGTCTGCTTCTAAAGATTTTTCTTCATCATGAGTAGGAAAGACATGACTACCGTAACGTAATTGTAATAATTCGACAAGAATTATATATATGTCACTGCTGTAAAAAATAACTTAATTCTTCTATTATATGCTTTTCAAACTGTTTATTATCATCCATATATTTCAAAAACTGTAAACCTAAATATAATTAGAGAAAAATATTGTTAACTTTATACTAACTAGGATATCTTATCCTACTATTTTAAAGTTTACTTGATTTTTTAAGAAAAATATCAATATATAAAAATATATTATTAATGACTTATTGTTTATCTATACAATTTTAATGATTTACGTAATAAATATTAATAGTATATAACTTTAGTTATTTAACCATAATAGCACTTTTCTATAAAAGACGGCATACTACCTGAATTATATCCAACAATAATATCTATTCTAACAGCCCCTATCATTGGTTCATCAAGTAGAGTTCTAATCCCATTGATAAATTTATTTAATTCTTTTTCTTTTTTCGATAATACTTTACAATTTCTACAGATACTACACCGTTTACTTCTACGCATTTCTAGACTATCTACTAAATCTCCCATAATACTACGAAATTGATCTTCAATGCCTCTTAAATCTTGAAGAATATCATCAGCACATTTTACAAACATATGAGATCTATCCATATATCTTTTACCATACCTATCACATACATCTTCCCAAAATTCAAATTGCTCATAATAATATCCACACTGCCCTATAATAGCATTTCTTTGTAAATTCAACCTCATGACAAAGGCATTACCCATTAATTCTGATAATTCTTGAAAATCATTACATATATCATTAAACCTTGATAACATTTCTTCAATTTTACCAAGTACATTTTTTACCATCGATATCCTCAATTTTATCAATTGTAATGGCATACGTGTATCCAATTCCAATGTACTAAATATCAATTTTTTAAATATCCTAAGAAATTTCGTACAGATACGTACACATATCACAAAAAGTAATGAAAATATTCCTGTACACAATAGCTCATCCTCTAATTCTCCATTTGCTACAAAATCCTTAAAAGACAAACCACGTTTTTTCAACACAATAGCATGCATAATATATCCAATAAGAAGGTATGCACTTGAGAAAATGACTGCTCCAATAAATAAATTAAGTAATGGAATAAGTGTATTAATTTTTAGTTTACTAAATACTGTTTGCCAAAATTTAGCAGTACAATTAAAAACTACAAAGAAAAAAACAATATTAGAAATAAAAACATGTACAGTAACCGCAACAATACTGATTACCTTACTTTTTGCATTACGATTAGCATAAAGATACTTAACATAACTACTAGCAACATAAAATTTATCATGCTTATTACGAATAATAGTAGATAAAACAATTACTGAAGGAATTAAAATTAATTTCTTATATAATAAAAATTTATCCCTAACACAGTCATTGACAATAGCCACTATATCCTCCAAATTAGCTAACTACGTAATCATAAACAAGTACTTAAATTAAACATTCTATATATTAAAATATTAACATAATAGTTAACTATTAATCAAGACTTATTTATCATGTACATACTACTATTTATTACTTATCTTATAAAGGATATATACTTATTTAATATATAAATAAATCATACGAGAATTCACATAAGTACCTACTTAAACATAACACTCATGCAAGCCATACTGTAATTAATTATCATAACTAAATTTCTATCATTAAAGTTCCTACTACTTGTATATTAATAACAGTAAAATACACAACACATTACTTATTAGTACTGGACTTAATTTCATATATAAATACAATTTTATAACGTAAACTACTTAATTAACTAATATCATTACTACAAAATTATTAACTATGTAAGCCACTACATTTACAGTATACAAAATAATATATACCTCAAGAAATATAACTATTCGTTACGTAAAGTAAATTAGATATATAACACTTACAAACTTATCATTCACAACATACAATTAATATTGCATGATACTTTTTAATTAAAATAATACATTGTTAGTTGTGTAAGTACTTAACCTACATCTAAAAAAAATCAGACTTATCTAATATTCAAAATATCATAAAATTACAATACAGTTTTTATTGATTTAATATATATATATTAATAATAGATTTCTTAATTAAATCTCATTGATAATACAATTTATATAAATTACCTATTACACTAGAAAAACAATTTTATATCTAATTTATTTACATAGTTTTCATATATTATAAATAATAATCTATATTGATAACTCATCCTTGTATTTTATTAAAATAATACTATAAAGTAATTTTCACTTTATATATTCAAAATAATACATTCTATCAGAATATGTATAATTCATAATAATATATAATTTTTCTATAAAATAGTACTACAACAATTAATATGAACTACAAAACAGCATATTCACAACACAGATACTATCATATAACTAAATAATTCTTACTTATTCTACATATAGTTATTTCCTTATAGAATCAAAGTCCCATTATTATACACTGTTATCATCTACACTATTTATAACCAAAAAACTATTTTATAAATGTATTAACTTACACATTAAAAACGTATCATATACACTAAAAACACTATCAAATACTAATTAACCGATAAGGAAATTCATGTTCTACCCATTTACTCATCATTTAACAGTAAAATATCCTATAACTATCACTAGTATAAAAAACCTTTGCAGCGCTATTAGAGAAAACAGATCTTTTGAATACCTAGGAAATTGACTGACAAACATACTTATCACTGCTACTTTTTACCTGTTTTACTCTTGGTTCATATATACATTCCTGTACTTTGTATCCTAAATCACAAGTTATATACTGAATATCCAGTAATATTTTCTGTAACGTAAGATTATCAGGTAAAGCCTCCATCATATTTTTTATACAAATACACAAAGAAGAAAATTCATTATTCCGAATATCATATTCAATCTGATTAAGCATGTAATAAAGTTCCTCACCTACGTATAGATCAGGATTTCTTTGACATACATCAACTAAATAAGAAAATTTTTCACACCTACTGTTTAACTGTTCTTGAATGTGTTTTACATCATCTATACAACTCTCAAAATAAGATCTCACACTAAGTGGTAGTGAATCTTTATCAGCACAGAACTTTGTTAATAAAACAATGTTATTATACAAGGACGTACATACATACCTCAAATATAACATTGTGTGACATGATCGTTCTAAATATACTGAATTTTTTACTTTACTCGTATTAAATATGAATTTACTAACAAAATCACATAATAATTTATAAATACGCAGCGATATTGCCGATAAACATATAAAAAAATCTGTACATAATAACTTATCTTCCAATTCTCCTGTAGAAGCAAAATCAGAAATAGGTTTACCTTCTGCTTTTAAAACAATAGCGTGTACAATACAGCCTAAAATAACAGAAATAGATGACAAAAGTACTGAAGTAAGGAAAGCATCAAGCACAATATTTGTATTATTTTTAATAAATACTCCTAAAATCTTAGAATGAATCAATAGATAAATCATCATGAAAAACAGAGTATTAGAAATAAAAATATGTATATTAGTTTTTATAGCACAAATAATTTGATCTTTCTTACTACGTTTTTTAAAAACATAATCCACATAATCTATCGCAAAAGAGTATATACCATAAGACATATCAAGTAGTATATTCTGTCTTCTCTGAAATAACCACAAACTACTATTTACCTTATTAGCTTCAGGAAATAATCCAATATAAGATTTATATGGTATCAATTTTTTTCTAACATACTCATTAATAATCAACATAAAAATGTGTCACAATACCAGCTATTAATAAATAATTTAACATATTAATATATATAAATCAATGTCTATATAGAAACTTAATAAATCTAAATATAATCTCTTCTTGAACTTACTATTTTTAATTAACTGACAATAGTTAAAAAACTTTAATAATAATATTATTAGTTGATCATTTCATAATAAATACTCTTGTGTTATGATTCATGATAATCTTATGTTCTAGATATCAGAACTTATTGACAAATACTTTTAACAAACATTATTTTACTAATATTTTGGTTAGACATTATATAATATCCCAAATCATGTATAATAGTTTTTTAAAACTGACTCATAAATAGAAATATTAAACTACTTAAAAATATAACTAAGTTTTATAAAAATACTTAACATAACCAATATGAAATAACTCAAATTACTATTCAAATATAAATGTAGTATCTTGATAGGTTATATTAATACGCACCAGTATTATAGTACTATAACTAAAGATGACAAAGTAAGTTGGTACACTTTAGGACATATAACACTGCTTTATAGTATTACATACTCATGATCATTACTAATCAATATAAGTCATAACATTATTACCCGTAGTAGAATTTGCTATATTTCATTTATAATAATTCTGATCTTATTTAACATATAATACTTATTTTAAAAACTTTTACATATTTCTTTAAAAATTAATATTAACAGTATTTACAACCTTATTGAACACCTCTTAATAGCAATTACTAAGAAGAAACACTACCTAATTTTATAATTTAAGAGTAAGTATTTAATGCATTGCCAATAAAATCTAATATTATTTACTAAATCATATAATGCTAGCTCACATATTGCAGTAAAAACCTAAATCTTTTATAATTTCTATAAGAGTAAGATAATAGGACACAGAAGAATCACATAAACTGTATACAGCATACATATTTATGTACCCTGTTTTTACGTTTACATACAATAAAAACTCTACACAACTGACAATACTAAACTAATTTATTACTGATTCCAATATTAGAACAACTAATAATATTATAATTGTACATTGATAGATTTGTATTCACATACTGAATACCACATAATGATTCTGCTTACATATCTTTATAGTTTGCTCGATCATCATGCTCTATATTACTTAAGCGTACTATTCCTTTTTAATATTACTAAAAAATTCTTTACACCTATGTAATACTAATGCAACATACAAAAAATCTACCTTCTACAAACATTGTAGTACAAAAACATCAAATATTTAATACAAAAGTACTTTCCAACTTATAATGTATAATGACCCTATTAAATAAATATAATCTTGAAATAATCATCACACTAATAAATCAAGAGATTGGACTAAATGTATTATTATATTTTTTATAAAACATCGTTTTTTTTAAATACAGAACTACAACTAAATATTATGTAGAAAATAATATATTAGAGATCAAAAATGAATATTAGATAAAAAAATGCAACAATCTTCTGTTTTTTACCATAACAATAAAAATACTGAAAGAAAAAATAATATTCAGACATTAACTTATAGCATGATTTATTAAAAATAAAAAAATAAGACAATGTTAAAGAAATACCAGTTAATGTTTTATATATAAAAAACTCATATCTAATATAGCACTAACAAATAACATATATAATTCTCTTCTTAATTTTATGAAAAAATATATTTACAAATAGTTTATTACTATTAATTACTACAATAGTAAGTACTGATACTATATTAATTTTCTTTTAAAAAAATTAAAGATTAACTTTCTAAGCATTACCAATATTTTACATTTATGAGAAAACACGATTATTACTAAGTTTTACATCTATTTAAAAGCACTATATCTCTAAAAAGTATAATTAATTTTACAATATAAATACTATATAAATAAAGACATACAAACAAAATAATAAAAATACTACTAGTAAAACTTACGAAAATTCAAAGCAACTGAGCGGGAAAAGGGGTTCGAACCCTCGACCTCTACCTTGGCAAGGTAGCGCTCTACCAACTGAGCCATTCCCGCTTAATACTAGAGCTGTACTTGAGGCTAGATTGTAAAACAATAACTATCTTAGTGCAAGAAATTTATATCATCCTCTTACGTGCTCATTATAAAAAATAAATCTATTGCAAAGTATACAAAAATTATAAACACTCTTAATGTTTGTAGGCTTAAAATGTATAAGATGTACAAATTTACTCAGCAATTATAATAATGCTTTACACATAACATGTTATATATATTTTTACACAAGCAATAATATTTTAACGTTCGCAAAATAATTAAAAATATTGGAGATAAATAATGATCAAACGCTATAGCAGACCTGAAATGTCAGCAATCTGGGAAGAAAACAATAAATTTAAAATATGGATGGATATAGAATATTATGCATGTGAAGCACAAGTAAAACTCGGTATTATTCCAAGTTATATACTTGAGAATTTAAAAAATAAAATTGAAAACTTTGATATAGACCGAATTAATGAGATTGAATCTGTAGTAAAACATGATGTAATAGCATTTCTAACATATATAGCAGAATCAACCAATTCAGACATCAGATATCTACACTATGGAATGACAAGTTCTGACGTATTAGATACATGCCTCTCTATTCAACTAAAACAATCTTGTGACCTACTACTACGTAACATAGAAGTTATACTAAATATTCTAAGGGAAAAATCCATAGAAACAAAATACATGCTATGTATGGGAAGAAGTCATGGCATACATGCAGAACCAATCACATTTGGCTTAAAATTTGCAAGATTTTATGCAGAGTTTAAACGCAACTACAACAGATTAAAAATCGCAAAAGACGAAATATCAGTATGTAAAATTTCAGGAGCTATGGGTAACTTTGCTAATATTGATCCATTTGTTGAAGAATATGTAGCAAATTCCTTAGGTTTAAAATCCGAGTCCATATCTTCACAAGTCATACCAAGAGATCGACATGCAATATTTTTTTCAACATTAGGAGTAATTGCATCCTCTATAGAAAACCTAGCAATAGAAATTCGTCACCTACAAAGAACTGAACTAATGGAAGCAATAGAATATTTTTCATCAGGGCAAAAAGGTAGCTCAGCAATGCCTCATAAAAAAAATCCTATATTTAGTGAAAATTTGACAGGACTTTCTAGAATAATACGCAGTTATGTAATCCCTGCACTAGAAAACGTTGCACTATGGCATGAAAGAGACATATCTCACTCTTCTGTTGAACGATGTATTGCACCAGATGCTTGTATTACTATGGATTTTGCATTAGTTAGGTTGGCAAATTTACTTCAAAATATAATTTTATCTCCAGACAATATGAAGAAAAATATAGATCTATCTAAAGGCTTAGTATTTTCTCAAAGAATACTATTAGAACTAGTGAAACATGGACTAACAAGAGAAAAAGCATATGAAATTATTCAAAGTAGAGCATTGCAAGTATGGGATAACAACAGTAACTTTTTAGATGAACTAAAAAATGATCCTCAAGTAGCAAAATATATAGACAATAAAGAATTAGAATCACTATTTAATTTTAATTACTATACCAAACATATAGACAAAATATTCGAGAAAGTATTCAATGAATAAATCTTATAATATACATACCACGAGATAACAATATTTATTATATTTATATAATAAAACTAATTTTTACATTATTTGAACTTGTATTTTTGTACGATAATAATTAAAAATAAACATAAGATTATTTAACTAAGTATCGGAAAATATCAGTTATTTATTAATAAACTTATTAAATAACATTAAGTATAGATTAACTAAAATTATAAAAAATATAACTTATATTAAAATTATTAAATAATTACTATTGACTATTTACTATTTTTTAATTACAATACTAGTATTATTAACTGATTATGTTAATAAATATGGCCTTGTCTTACTATCAATGCATAACCATTAGGTAACACACACTTTATCTTACAGGTAAGACAAGGCCTCCATTAATATAAAATGCCAAATATTTTAAGGCACTTAATAGTTAATTATATAACTTCTTATAAGAAATTACAATCAGTTTCTACATAGAATAACCATTCATTTTAAACTTATAAACACACCACATAAGGAAAAATATTACTAAATATAACGTGCTGTCCTACATTTTTTCTCATTAATTAATTTGACTTAGCACATTATTCATTCTCTCAGCAAAATCACTCACATTTTGTAACTCTTCCCCTTCAAGAATACATGCCTGACCTAATAATAGATGTAACATGTTACATAACACAGCATTCTCACCATTTTCAGCATATTGATCTATCATCTTACTAACAATAGGATGCTTTGAATTAATTTCTAAAATCTTTGTACTCTTATAATTCAACTGTTTCTGTTCCCTTAAAAACCTTTCCATTCTAATATCCATAGAACCATCTGCTACAGCCAAACATACTGGACTATCTGTTAATTTCTTTGAAACACGAACATTACTAACCAAATTAGTAAGAACTTGAGCAGCATAGCTAATAAATTTATCTACTTTTTCTTTAGACTGAGCATCCTCATTCTGACTCTCTTTAGATTCATCATCCTTTTCAACATCTGAAAACTTTTCTAAGTCTTCATCTGCACGTATTACAGACCTTAATGGTACCTTCTGGTAATCAGTAACAACATTAGTCCAGAAATCATCTACTGGATCAACCAAAAGCAAAACTTCTATACCACGACTAACAAAACCTTCCAATTGTGGACTCTTCTTTATAGAATCTAAATCATTACCAGTCAAATAATAGATATTATTCTGCTCTGGCTTCATCCTCTCAATATAATCCTCTAAACTAATTAATGAGTCATTACTATGTGTACTATAGAAACGGCATACAGATATCAACTCTTCACGAAACTCTGTATTCATAGATTCACATAATCCTTCTTTTAATACAGAACCAAAATTATCCCAAAATTTTGTATAATCTTCTATATTACTTTCGGCTTTTTTCTTCAATTCAGACAACACTCGTTTAACTAGCGAACGCTTTATTTTTTCAATAATTTTATTATTTTGTAGAGTCTCACGACTAATATTCAAAGGTAAATCTGAAGAATCTATAATACCTTTTAAAAACCTTAGATATTGTGGTATAATTTGCACGTTATCTTCAGTAATAAATACTTTATTTACATATAACTTAACTGAACATTTCCTATCAGGATGAAACAAATCAAACGGCTTAATGGAGGGTATATATAATAAATTAGTATACTCTATTACACCTTCATTCTTATTATGTAATATCATCCATGGCTCACCACCTACATGAGCTACTGTACGGAAGAAATTCTGATGTTCTTCAGCAGATATTTCATCCTTAGCTTTTGTCCATATAGCAGCCTCACTATTTAATCTCTCTTCTTCTCCTTTATCATTAAGAAAATAAACTGGATAATTAATATGGTAAGAATATGTAGTTACAATATGTTCAATACGGAACTTATCAACAAACTCACATTCTTCAGGTTTTAAGGCCAAAGTAATTCTAGTACCACGAGATACTTGATCACTTTCTAATTGAGAAATAACAAACTCACCATCACCAGAAGACTTCCACTGATATCCTACTGACTCACCAGCTTTACATGATTCAACTATAACTTCACTTGCTACCATAAATGCCGAGTAGAAACCTACACCAAATTTTCCTATTAATTCAACAACACCCTGCTGAGAAGAAGCACCACTATTTATCGCATCCAAGAACTTTTGTGTACCAGAATGTGCTATAGTTCCCAAATTATTGATAAGATCTTCTCTATTCATTCCAATACCATTATCAGAAATGTATAGTCTATTCTTATCCTTATCTACACTTATAACAATTTTTAATTCAGAGCCTGCATCCATTAAATCCTGATTAGATAAAGATTGATAACGTAGTTTATCACATGCATCTGAAGCATTAGAGATTAATTCCCTTAAAAAAATATCCTTATTAGTATAAAGAGAGTGAATAACAAGCTTTAATACCTTTCCCACTTCAGCATCAAATTTCAACCTTTCAGAATTTACAGTACCTTGCATTTCAACCCCTCTTAAACTACCATAGGAAAATAAGTAATAATTACACTAATAATTTTCAAGCCCTTATTCATATTAATTATCATAAATTTGCAATAAATCTATAGCATTCTTATATACCATTGCATCAGAATCTGAAGCACCAATTATTTCTTTTATTACACCGACAGCTTTTTCTACATCATTATCTTTAATCATAGATATTGCTACAATTTCCTTATCTGAAGATTTATATACATTTGACTTTTGAGATAGCAATTTTTGTATCCTATCCTTTAATAAACCAGAATCATCCATTTTAAGCAATGTTATAATTTCTAAATAACGTGCAAATTCTCTCAATTCAGGCATGAGCTTTTCATCATTAGCTAATTCAGCATATATCACACGTGCTTCTTCAACTTTATCTTCACTATAAATACTAGCCAATTTAAATTTAGCAAGATATTGATAATTAGATTTCTCACCTTTAATAATATCATTTAAAATCTTGACCATTTCATCATTTCCAACATCATTCATTAGTATGTTGTACATCATGTCACCAACACGCTGTGATGTCTTTTGATTCTGCAAGTTTATCCAAGATAATACCCCTGCAGATATCACTAACAATAAAAGTACTAACAGCCCTACCCACTTTAACTTGACAATAGTCTCAACTATGTTTAATTTCATAAAACATCCAAACAATCCTACAGATACCAGTACTGTAAAAAAATAAATGCATATAGTCAATCATTTTAGGAACTAACTACAATAAATACATTACTAATATACAACTACATAAATATTTAATTAACAAGATTTACTCATGTATTATTAAATTTAATAGCTTTCACATAAATAAAGATGGTACTGAATTTTATAAATCACAAAACTAATCTAGATATTACTAACAAAAAGTATATATATCGCGGTTATAATTTATACAAATAGTCATACTTTTAATATTAATTCCAATAACATTTGTACTTCACATAATAATAAATATCTTACAAATCCTAGATACTTTTACTTTCATATTCACATAAATCTTGTACTATACACTTACTACATAGCGGCTTTCTTGATTTACATATATATCGACCATGCAATACTAACCAGTGATGTGCATACAATAACCATTGTTCTGGTATTACATTAACTAATGCACTTTCTGTTTTTAACACATTATTCTCCTTTACAAGACCTACTCTATTACTAACCCTAAATACATGAGTATCAACAGCAACAGTCGGTAAATTTAACCATGTATTTAAAAACACATTAGCACTTTTTCTACCTACACCCGGTAATGCAACAAGTGCATCAAACTCTAAAGGTACCATACCATGGTATTGGTTTATAATAATACTACTAAGCGCAATTATATTTTTAGATTTTGCATTATATAATCCTATTGTATTAATATATTTTTTTAACCCTTCCTCTCCGAGATTCAACATTTTTTGTGGAGTATCAGCAATTTTAAACAATTTACTTGTAATCTTATTAACACTAACATCAGTAGTACGTGCAGACAAAACTATTGCCACTAACAATGTAAACTCATTAGAATACTTAAGCTCTATTTTAGGATAATGATTATGTTCTTGAAACTTACTAAATAACAAATTTATTTTGTTCTCATCCATCACGCAAAATTATCAGAATTTATACATCATCAATGTCAGACTCATCTTTATGGTCAATTACTTTTGCTACCGATACAACCTTTTCTTGCTTATCAGTTTTAAATAAAGTTACACCTTGAGTACTTCTACCAACAATTCTAATATCGTTAACTGCAATACGTATTAGTTTTCCTTTATTTGTAATTAACATTATATGATCATTAGATTCAACTGAGAAACTACTTATAACATTACCATTCCTTCTAGTTGTCAAAATATTGACAACACCTACTCCACCTCTTAATGTAGTACGGTATTCATATGCAGAAGTTCTTTTACCAAAACCATTTTCAGTAACTGTCAAAATAAATTCTTCATTCTGTACCATAGACATAAACACATCTTGACTAAGTCCTAGATCAACTAACATATTAGCTACACCTTGATTTATAACGCCATCCTCTTTTACAAGAAGACGTTTTTCTAAAGGAACTTTTAAATATAGATCTTTTGTCTCAGAGTCTACCTCCATAGCAATCAACACCGACATAGATATTACTTGATCTTCCTCTGAAGATAATCTAATTGCTCGTACCCCATCAGAAATTCTACCCTTAAACTGACGGATATTACTAACAGCAAATCGAATACTTTTTCCTAACTTTGTAGATATAAGAACATGATTCTCTGCTGTACATACTTTAACAGATATCAAGGTATCACCTTCATCTAGTACCATAGCTATTTTTCCATTACTCGGCACATATTGAAAATCTGATAATGCATTACGCCTTAAATTGCCTGATGCAGTTGCAAATAAAATATTTAGTTGTTCTGTATCTTCCTGGTTCTCAGGTAATGGCATGACACTAGTGATTACTTCATTTTCACTTAGAGGAAAAATATTAACTAAAGATCTACCGCGAGATGTAGGATCACCCAACGGAAGTTTATATACCTTCAACTTATATACTCTACCAATATTAGAAAAGAAAAGTACACTAGTATGAGTATTTACAACAAAAAGATTAGTTATTACATCTTCCTCCCTGATAGCCTGTCCAATCCTTCCTTTACCACCTCTTCTTTGAGCACGGTAATTAGAAAGTTTAACCCGCTTAATATAACCACTCATAGTTACAGTAACAACCATATCTTCTTTTGGTATAAGATCTTCAACATCAGTTTCAAAATGTGAATAATCTATAGTAGTTTTTCTAGGAACAGCTAATTTTGCTTTTATCTCTTCTAGCCCATTTTTTACCAGTTTAAGCAAAGATTCTTTATTACCAAGAAGTTCAGTATACTGTTTTATCATGGATACCATAGACTTCAAATCAAGTTCTAACTTTTCTTTTTCCAGACTTGTTAGACGTTGCAATTTCATCTCTAATATAGACTTGACTTGGACACCCGTAAGCTGACAAACATCATTCACCACTATACTTTTACTATCTGCAACAAGTTCTATCATCTCTTTAACAGATGCTAAAGCACTCCATTTACACTCCAACAACCTCTTAGTAGCTTCTGCTGTATCACGAGATGACCTAATAATAGATATCACTTGATCAATATTTAATACAGCAATGTACATGCCTATATATAAGTGAGCCTTTTCACGAACTTTTCTTAACCTAAATTGCGTACGGCGTGTTAGAACTTCTTTTCTATACTCAATAAACGTTGATATGATATCAAGCAATGACATCACTTTTGGCTTATTATTATCCAATACAAGAGTATTAATACTAAAACTTGTCCTTAAAGGAGTTAGCCCTAAAATTTGATTCAATACTACTTGATGAGATACTTGTTTTTTCAATTCTATAGCAACACGTATCCCCATTTTGTTAGATTCATCACGTAAATCCAATATACCTTCTATTCTTTTCTCTTTTACTAATTCATGAATACGCTCAATAAGCTTTGCTTTATTAACCTGATAAGGGATCTCATCAATAATTATTGCTTGTTTTCCAGATGGTAAATCTTCTACATGTGTTTTTCCTTGAACAATTATAGTACCTTTTCCAGTCATAAATGCAGAACGTATACCAGCATCACCTAATATAGTACCTCCTGTAGGAAAATCAGGACCATGTACAATCTGAATTAGTTCATCAAAAGTAATATCAGGATTATCAATATATGCTATACAAGCATCTACTACCTCACCTAAATTATGAGAAGGGATATTAGTTGACATACCAACTGCAACCCCACCTGCTCCATTAACTAATATATTAGGAAATTCTGCTGGTAGAACTACTGGTTCAGATTCATTACCATCATAATTAGGACGGAAATCAACAGTATCTTCATCTATATCATTTAATAAAAAGTGTGCTGCTCTTGCTAACCTTGCCTCTGTATAACGCATAGAAGCTGGCGGATCACCATCTATTGATCCAAAATTTCCCTGACTATCAATTAATGGTAATAACAAAGAAAAATCTTGCGCCATTCTCACTAAAGAATCATAAATAGCTGCATCCGCATGCGGATGATATTTACCCATAACATCACCAACAACACGTGCTGCTTTTTTATAAGGCTTACTGTAATCATAACCAGATTTGTACATAGAATATAAAATCCTTCTATGTACAGGTTTTAACCCATCACGTATATCAGGTATTGCCCTACTAACTATAACACTCATTGCGTAAGATAAATATGAATCTTCTAATTCTTGTTCTATGGAAACAGGTATGACATTATTCAGATTACTCATCTAACACTTATTAATTAACATTAAAAATATACCATACATCTTAATTACCAGACACATCTAGGTCAAGTAATTGTTTATAAAACAGGTAACAGAATACAACAAGATGATATATTACTAACATCATAACTATAGAATGAGGTGTTTATAATTATTGATTCAATCACTTAACTTATATTACACTAATTAAAAAAATTATTAACTAGATGACCTATTCATTTTAATACATTTAATTAATTGATATTTTAAAAATCAAAAAATGAATTACATAGCATTATAAAACTCTAATAATACCATAGTTATAACATTCAATTTATTAACCTCAATTCCTATCGTTTACTTAGCAATATTAAATATTTATCAAAAATCAAGACTATAAGTTAAGTAATGTATCATCTATATAGTTATATCACATAAAATCAATACACTTATAACAACAGAAATAAAATTTTAAGATATAAAAAGACCCTTACAGATTGTTGCTAGCTTCCCTTATGCAATATAACATAAAATTTATATATAGCAGTATTAGATTATGTCGATCAGAATATTTAAAAGTAACTATTTATGTTTTAGATAATACAATACCATTTGATTGGTGATATAATACAATATATGAAATACATCAGTAAAATATTATCAACTTTTAATACTTAGAAATCAACAACGAAGTACTATAATAAGTATATGTTAAAGGTAACTTAACAAACATCTGAAGATCTATAATATATAGCACCAAAAACTATCACAATATTGCTATATTATTCTCGTATTCTTTATAACAATAGTAACAGTAATCTACTGTTCCAATATTATACAAATACACATAAAATCTACATACAAGAAATATTAAATAATACAAAGTTATAATCATGCTCATAGGTATTACACAAATTTTAAACACAAATAAACCTTATAAAATCAGCGAACTATAACGATATACATACTTTTAATATCATTACTAAGATAGTAAAATTCTATATATTTAGCAGGAAAAATCTTATTAACTATATTCCAATCTATTAAATATGATTCATTAAGAATTCAATACTAATTAAAATATATTTATTAAATTTTACTACTAATATCATATTATCTAAAGATCTTGACAAGGTATCAAGACTAATAGAGTCAACAATAATCAAACACATAAAATTCAGTAATAATTAGACAAATATACGAGAAAAAACTAAACATTACGTAAAAATTCTCATTTTTAGTTAAGTTTAATTCAAACCATAAATACATTACAAATACACAAAGATATAAACTATTTAAATATTACTACTACTGAATACTCATTAATAAATACTCCACAGAAACTTGTAATACAATTTAGTTTTTTTAAAGTAATGTTTATTATCATCAACTTCTTTTTTCTTGATATAGTTTTTTTAATATCACTTTAGTGTTACTTTAATTTTATTATGATAATTTTATATAATTACTATTTAGAATTCATAACTATACATTTCAAATCATAAATTCTACAGAAAATTACAATTATAAGTCTTTTGGGCAAATTCTATACTATTATTCAGCTACATGCTATAAAAATACTAATTTAGCAAATTCCTAATATAAAACTAAAGTATTTAAGGATATTTCATGCATTACAAAAATATATAAATTATGCTTTTTTTAAACATCAATACCTAAATTTAATTGGTTGTAATAACTGACTTTGCACAACTTTGATGTCTAGTTCATACATTTACCAGAACATATTAATATTGGATATAAGATCAGGAAGAACCAATAATAAGCTATTATTTTTTACAATACATATACAATTTTGGACTTTCTTAAACTAAAAACATTATAAAATAAATAATAAAGATTAAATTTTTAATAAAAAAAGCTATTAATTTATTAACTTTTATGTTAATATGCTGTGTCATTATGATGTTAGGAGAATAAAAATGCATCTTCTAGGTATAGCAACAATTGTTATAGCAATATTTATTATAGTGAGTACGTTGATTGCAATAATAGCTTTGATAGCACGTTACATTATCAATAAGAAAAACAAACTAACACATATCCCCTTTACAAACATACCAAATTTATCACAAGATGATCTATCACATATGTTTAACTCAATAAATACTGCAATAGATGAAATAAATGCTCCTGATATAAATCAGATAAACACTAAATTACAGATAAATAACGTTACTATTTCCCCACAAATAATAGAAACAAGTGATGATCATGAACAACAAGATGAATTACCTGAGTCTTTGATCGACCAACATATAGAATATTTACAAAACAATAGAAACGACAATACTGATGATCACATCAACCGTGCTATATTAGGTGCATGCCTTCATAACATTTTTTCAAAAAAATGCTTAGATAACACACCTAGCATACCTTTAATACATCACATGATAAACCATATATATGTTGAAGATTACATGCACTTACTATCTAATATATTAGACCAAAGTATACCTGATAAAGAAAAATACATAATGGAAACAACTTCTATATTATACAAAGGCATGACATTATGTTATAATACTAACTCAAAAAAGCAATTTTCTATTGATGTAGACTTCCACAAAAAAGTAGCATTACAAGATAACCCATCTATCCATAATCTAATCACTGGGAATATAAGCTTTTTAATATCACAATCAGAAGATAATCCTGAAATCCTTGAATATTCAGAAGGAAAAGTATTATTAATCTGTCATGAATTTACAAAATCATATTCCATACCGTCTACAGTCAGAAAATACACTATACCAAATTTTACCGTAAATAATCATTCTACCGCACAACTACCTGATAACACATCTACACTCGATACAGTCACAACTACTATTTTACCACCAACTCAAGAACTACCTTCACATTAAAATACATGTCATATCGTTAATAAGTAAATATTCACAAATTTTACTTAAAAACCATATTGAGTTAGAATCAAATTAAATAATACCCTAACATTATAAATAAGCTATTTTATTTCCCAAATATCTTCATCTAATATCCATGAAATTATTTTATTAATCGTACAAATACGTACATATAGTTTATGATGAAATATAGTTTTAAGTATTCTTATAAAGATTATATAAAAAGTAAAATTTTTAATATCAGTATATTACTTTAGTTATTAATATTAGTTGAATTTTATTAATTTTTGTGTTAATATATTTATATCGATTTAAATAATTTTTAACTAGATAAGAAATGTACGATTTAAGGTTTTCATTATTAATTGCTTTTATAGTATCGTGCCTAATATTATACATGTTCATTAACTTCATTGTTAAGTATATTACAAGACAAAAAAGTTTATGTACAACTACTGCTACTACAAGTGGATCAAATTTACCGGAACACAATTTATCAGAAATGCTTAATTCAGCAGACACTAAACCACAGGAAATAGATAGTCCTTATGAATATAGTAAATCAGATTTATCGGAACACAATTTATCAGAAATGTTTAATTCAGCAGATACTAAACTACAGGAAATAGATAGTCCTTATAAATATAACATAATCTTACATATTGATAACACTATGGTTGTCGGTTCAGTAATACAATTAAAATACGAAGGACTGAAAAAAGATGCAAAAAATAATCCACTAGTTAAACAACATATACAATATTTACAAAAAAATAGAAATGATAATACTCCTGACACTATTAATAGAGCTATATTAGGAGCATCTCTTGAAGGTATATTTTCTAAATATGTTGGAAAGAACAAGCCTGATATGGCTTTAATACATCATATGATAAATCACATATATACTAAAGATTTCATGGACTTATTATCTAACATAGTAGATCAAGGTATACCTGATAAAGAAAAATACACAGTAAAACCCCTTAGTTTCTCGCCAAAAATTACATTACGGTATATAAGTAGCTCACCAAAAAAATTTTTTATCGATGATGTAGAGTTTTACAAAAAGTTAACAACAACACAAGATAATACATTTCACTCTACATTTACTGGAAATATACATTTCCTAGTATCACAATCAGAAGATAATCCTGAGTTATTAGAATACTCAGAAGGAGAAGTATCATTCATCCCTAATAATACATCAAATAAACCAGAAAAAGATACTAAACAATCTGATAGTGAAACACAACACACTTTCACACCACAATCAGAGGATGACACTAAATCACAGTACCTAAAAGCAGAAACACTTCTCACATCTGATAATACATTAAATGAACTAAAAGAAGATACCCAACAACAAGGTAATAGAACAATATTAGTTCTACCAAGTTTCACTGTTTATACCCATGCTGCAGAACAAATACATGATAATATACCTCAACTTGACACAATTACCACAACTACACTACATAATAGAGAAACAGATTCTTATCTAATGATATAAATACAAAACATTACTTTTATTGTAACAAAGTACTACTCAGTAATTGTAATCATAATAGTAAATATCATCTAAAAAATGTAATAACATACTTAATAAGTCCTTAACGATAGCTATATATAAAAACTATTTAAATAGCTAATAAAAAACTTTTTAATACCATTATCTATTTACTATGAAAAACCTAGACATTAATACACTAAACTTACGAAAATAAAGCTAAAAACCTACTTAAACATTCATTATATAAATGCTGACTATAAGGACCATACGTTATAATTTTAAAATCTTCACAAATTTAATACAAACTTCTATCGTCACATATACAATATAGAATAGCTACTTGATAAAAAACCTATTTATCAATCTTTATAGATTCATTCACAATGAATCTACTGAACAAAACTCAAATCTACATGATGGTTTTATACCAATTATACAAAATAATATTATTATGTATAAAGAAGTAATTTGTATTCGACTAAATCTCTATCTTTTTTTGACTGTATTACTAAAATATAACATACTACATATTAATAATGATAAACCTATTACATTATGGAAGATTACATTACTTCACTAAATGAAGATCAGAAGAAAGCCGTTACTAATATTAATGGACCTATTTTAATATTAGCTGGAGCAGGAACAGGTAAAACCAGAACTATTACATCAAGAATAGCATATATTCTTAACAACAATTTTGCACTTCCTAGTCAAATTTTAGCTGTCACATTTACTAACAAAGCTGCTAATGAAATGCTTTCAAGAATCAATGAATTAACCTGTGCATCAAACATATGGCTGGGTACGTTTCATGCAATAGCAACAAAAATCCTTCGACAACATGCTGAAGCAGTAGGCTTAAAAAGTGATTTTACCATCATTGGCACAGATGATCAATTGCAAGTAATCAAGACTATAGTTAATGACATGCATCCTGAATATGCATCAGATGCTTATAAAATTATTTTAAACAAAATACAGAGATGGAAAGATAGAGGATTAGTACCTACAAATATAAGTGATACAGAATTAAACAAACCCATCAATACAATAGCATTAAGTACCTATAACATTTATCAAGAACGACTAAAGTTTCTTAACTGTGCTGATTTTGGGGATTTATTATTATATAACATCGAAATATTTACCAAACAGCATAATATTTTATCACATTATCAAGAACAGTTTAAATACATCATGGTTGATGAATACCAAGATATCAACACGATTCAATATTTATGGTTGAGATTACTAGCACAAAAACATAAGAACTTATGTTGTGTTGGAGATGATGATCAATCAATATATAGTTGGCGTGGGGCAGAAGTAGGAAATATATTAAAATTCTCAGATGATTTCCCTAATGCAAAAACTATACGTCTAGAATGCAATTATAGGTCAACATCAAATATACTAGAAGTTGCTACGGCAATAATAAATAATAATAAGTCTAGGTTAGGAAAAAAATTATGGACAACAAATCAAGAAGGAAACAAAGTTAATTTGATGAAGTTTTGGGATAGTAGAATAGAAGCACAATATATATGCGAATATATAAAGAATTTACACGATTATCAATTTAAAGAAACAGCTATTTTAGTAAGAGCAGGATTTCAAACTAGAATATTTGAAGAATATTTTATTAAGTACAATATACCATATAGAATAATTGGAAGTACAAGATTTTATGACCGGCAAGAAATTCGAGATATTATTGCATACTTAAAAATTACTGTAAATCCTCAGCATGACATTGCTTTTGATAGAATAATTAATAAACCCAAACGAAATGTTGGAGCATCCACTTTAAATAAAATATACTCATATGCAAAGCAGTATAATACCCACTTTTTAGATGCTACAAAAATATTAATTGAAGATAATCAGCTCTCAGAAAAAACATCAAGATCATTAAATAACCTGCTAAACAAGATCAATTCTTGGAAGGAATCCTTATTATCAGATTCAATATCAAATACTGTGAAGATGATAGCATATGATTCAGGATACATAGATATGCTAGAGAATGAAGGAGAAAGTGGATTAGCACGTATAGAAAACATAAAAGAATTATTCTCTGCATTACTAAATTTCAATGATGTAAATGCATTTTTAGAACATATTAGTCTTGTAACAGAAGTGGATATATCAAATGATGATGACAATTATACGTGTATAATGACATTACATGCAGCAAAAGGGCTAGAATTTCCTGTGGTTTTTTTACCAGGATGGGAAGAAGGAGTTTTTCCACATGAAAAATCTTTACAAGATAGAACAGGAGAAGCTTTGGAAGAAGAAAGAAGATTAGCATATGTTGGAATTACAAGAGCAAGAGAACAGTTATTTATATCATGTGTAGCGGTAAGAGACATAAACAATTGGCGTCAACAAATGGAAATATCACGCTTTATAAAAGAATTACCTATAGAACATATACAGGTTATAAAAAATATATCAAATTACCACTAAAAAATTTTAAGCATAACTTACAATCTTCTATATAATTACATTAAGATGTATAAGACGTATTTATTTCTAAATATTAACTTATTATATAATGTTATTCTATGCTTCTGATACTTCTCAATAACTTCTATCCACTCTAATTGAGATTGACAATTATCTAAGTATATTAATCACTATAAATAATAAATAAATAAATCATATACTTTAAGTTAAATAGACAAATTAGTAACAAATTTACACTAATAATATATATTTACACCAAACATGTTCACTAACCATGAAAAATTTAATTGTTATAATACACCACATGTGATATAATTACACATATTAATATATATTATTAGTAGAATTATTATGTTATATAGGCTCAAACGCTGCTTTTTCATGTCTCATGGCATATTAGCATTAAAAAACTTCTCTCTTTCTCAGCTGAGAAATACACTATATCCTGAATGCAGAAACGGTTACCAAGCATGGTTAGACTTACCTAGAAGTACTATAAGGATCAACAATTCACTTGTTCAATTTGACCAGGTTATTCAAGATTATGAATTACATAATCCATTCTTGCAAAATAATGATTATCGTAATGTTTTACATACAATATTACAACAAACAATTTTTGAAAATTCTGGTATAATTGTAAAACCATCACTTATAGATGAGCTAATAACCCTTCTACATCAAGCATGCTTGCACGGCACATTATATACATCAATAATGTCTAATATTGCAAGAGATGTACAAGATATACCAGAGAATCATAATACGAATCCTATAGCAGCACTTAATAATTTTTCAACTCATATTGTGGTATTATCGCCAGATAAGCTATACGTAAAGTACTCAGAACAAGTAAGTATAAAAGATGCATCTCAAAGTAATATAATGTATGATGGCATAAATGGAGAAATCTCATTTAATATAACTTCTAATTCTACAGGAGTTGTTTCATACCATGATGCTAACATAAACGTATTACTACCACAATCACTTGCACGAGTTCTATTACAACGTGTATTAATTCGCTTATCAAATATCTGCGCTAGAATTAGATCATTTGTTCATAGGCAATGCAATGACCTTACTAGACACTCTAACCAAGAAGAAGGTATATGTAGAATAGCAGATACCTCAGAAGGTGGTGTACTCCTATTGTCTACACCATCAAACACAGAATTTACAACTGTAACAAGCAAAGATATATTACAACAGAAAGAAGCAGTAGGTGCTTATGGCATATCAAATGATAACCAAAATGAATCACCAGAACAACCACAGCACTGCTTATCTAGTACGACAACTCAAGATGTTAGTACTAGATTCCCAGAACAACAAAGTCGTTCACTATAATTAATACAACTAAAATATCTTTTACTAATAAAATTAAGTATATGCCAAACATTCTACCTTTTTTATTATCTATAAAACAACTTAAACCCGCTAACTTCATACGCAATACAACTGATATAAATAATACTTCACATGGCACTATATCAGAATTGTGCAACAAATGTCTGTCATTAAGTATAAATGGCATATATGTTGATGTATCAACAAATATAAAACAACGTAAAGCACGATATTCAGGGTTTCCATTTCAACATAAAGAACGTGCAATTTTACTATCCATACTATCACAGCTTTGTTTTGAATATGCCCATACCACACCTAATACAGTACTATTTGATGAACTAGCAACCATACTAAATAACGACAACTTATTTAACATAGGCAACAAAACTACTTCTAGTCTGCTTACAATAATCAGAAAAAACACTTCAGATCATACAAATTTTCCACAAGAATGTTATAACAACATTAATATTAATTGTGATCCAGGTCAACCAAACATAATGCATGTTTCTTTTGCTCAACATGTAAGTTTTGCAAATGATTCTTCGCAACCATCTACATCTACAGAAATACAAATCAGATTCATGGTAGAAGCTTGTCCTGATGGCACTATTAACTATAGTCGTACCAAATTCACAATGACTTTACCAAAAACAATAAATAACTGTAGTTTTTTGAGTAACTGGGATATTTTTAAAGTAAATTGCAGAATAACTATACAGAATATTGTAAATAAAGTAACTTCATTTTTTACTAGAAGAACCTATACACCACAATCAAAATTCAAAAAAACAGCATTCACACAATCAACATCTACATTGGAATGTAGCTTACAAGATTTTTCAGTAAATGCACAAAGATCTCAAGAAGAAATTAGTCATCATATATGTGACTTTCGACAAGCTTTTGAAAAATTTAAAACAGAACAAATAACAAGCCAAAATAAATCACAACCTTGTTCTGAGTCAAGCTTATCATCTGAAATTGATGCTATACTCAGTTCTAATAATCCTTTTTTAAATTTGCAAACATCTTCAGAAAACAACAGAGTGGATACACTAGAATCTAGAGTTGATCCAACAAATGACGGTACAACATTACATCCTAAATCTGACTCCGAAACACCTGATGATCCCAATAACAGGAAATGTACAGGAGAAGATAATATACCACTCTCTCCTTTCACTACATTTGCTGAATTACATAATGCATTTGCACCAGAACCTATAGTAGGTGGAAAAGAAGACAAAGAAGGAAAGCCTAATTCTAGATCATCATCACCACAAAGATAACAACATACAGCAATGTAAATAGACAATTCATATTAATATAGGCCAAATGTATTAGTAAAACATATAGATATTTACCTTACAAATTAGCAAGATATTACCAAAAAAGCTAATCTATCAAACATACACTAACTGATTTTACTTATCAATTTTAGCATTCTTTCAACCGATACTTTTTAAGAACAAGAATAAGTATAAACATTTATTATATAAATTCACACATATTCAAGCATAAATAAATCAGTTTATAACATAAAAATATTATTCATATATCAAGAGTTTGATATGTAATACATAACAACTTTAGTTACACATAGTAATTTATTTTATATAATAAATTATTATCTTACTAGTATATTTATTTCAACATTTAAACCTATTGAATATTCTATTACATTTCGATAACATTTTTATAATGTATTGTACTATTAAAAATACACTGTACAAAAATAATCACAAGAAATTATATTATGAGCTATTTATACAATTTAAAACAATACAGAAAATTATTCAGTCTACCAACAATACTACAGGTATTGATATAATTATAATAATTAATATTTATAACATTAGTTTGATAGTATAATATTATAACAATAATAGCTAATTATAAAATAGCTGCAAAATTTTTACTATTATAAATAGGTTATAACGACAAAGCATCAAGTATAGCACATAGTATAATAAATATACCCAGCTTATATTCAAATGTAAATCTCAATGTAATTCCTTATAAATTTATAAAGCGTGTAAGCAATTCTTGATATATAAGTGTTATAAAAAATCGGTCCAAGTTTTTTATATAACAACTTCACTCCCACCATCAATTATGTGCTATACTACTATTATAGTATAACTAGAATAAATATTAACGCATATTAGCTGATAAAGGAACCGTCACTCAACAAATTAAAATTTAGAAAAATTTTATAGCGAATTTTTTACGTATAAATATCATATACCCAAATAATACAAGCTCCTATAGAAATGCTATAATATAATTACCAACCACAACATATTGTTCCTAGATAATTAAATACAATCTTTCTCATATTAAGTCATAATAAATAAGCTACCCTATTACAAATAAAAACCTATTAACATTATTAAAACAATACTATAAAATTTAACAAACTCATTACTTGATAACTCATTAAAAGCTTTTTATCATGCTATAATTAGGATTTTTTTACTGTATGCTTTTTCAAAAAGAATATTAAACCCCTTTCACTAATAAGAGTCAGCAAACAATATTACCTTAATATAAAATGAGCCTTTAAGAAAAATCCATATATACTAAGAACTAATCAAATTATGATTCATTTTTTTATACATAAATAAGTATGTAGTTAATGTGAGATAAAACTTTAAAACAAAAGTAAGAGCACATACATAAATCATGAGTATAAAATTTTCCAATTTCAAAAAGCAATTACTACACCATCTACAATGGTAGTAAACATTATTACTAGTTTTTTTTAATAATTCAATAGCATATAGCTAGTATATGATAGCAGAAAAAAGCAAAAACGATATAAACTTTTTAAGTCCAACATAATGATTACACTATCACCTGTAATTGAAACAAATATTTAATTAAATAATCAAAAGGCCACTAATTACAAGAACTAGGTAGCAGCACCTAGCTCATATCAACTATCAATAAACAAAAAATCAAAATTTCATTTTAAGTATATAAAGTTCTGTGAAAGCTCTTAACTTTTACTATACTAATGTAACTATGTATTACTCGTTTCTACAGTATTGAACTAGTGGTATATCTTTCCCTTGTTGTACACAATAGGCATCTTCTTCTGGTTCAAGTGGAAAAAACATATCTACCGTGTGAACATGTGATACTTTTGAAGAAGGCAAGCTTTTTGCTAATGAATAGAATACCTTTGTACCATACTTTCCCTTAGGTAAAATTGCAAACCTCATACACGTGCAAACTTCTTTCCTTCCATATTGACCATCAGCTCCAGCCAATAACATAGGAACTTGAAATGTTAGCTCAATATTAAGCTCATTCCGTAATTCTTTAGAACGATACTTAACAAGTATCTTCGGTATAATTTCATTGGTATCATCTAATAAATAAGGTGTAGGCAATCCTCATTGTTTGTCTCTCACATATGCTGTCACTTCATCTATTATCTGTAGCAACGAACATTTATAACCATCTGAATAAATATAGTTTATAGCATGATGCATTAAACACATATTTGGTTTAGCATCTACATCCTGCATAATAATACTCTCAAGAGCTGCTCCCATTATAGCTCTTATAGTTTTATCATCTTCATCTTTATTATTATAGCTTTTGTTAGCTTCTATATAATCCATGTGTTTTTTTACTAATGGATCATCTTGTCCCTGTTGATAATAATTAAATTTATCAATAAGTTGTTGCTTTTCAACTTCAACATCATCGATAACAAAACATACTGGATTAATTGAAGATCCAGCTTTTCTTATAGTGGTATCTGCAGAGTTAATAATTTTTAATAAATTATTTTCAAAGGTTGAGATTTCTACTATTTCTTTATGGAACACTAAACGTAGAACACGGTAAAGAATTAGGTATACTACAATAGTAGCACAACACACTCCAAGGAATATCAAACCTCGCTTAGTAAACATATTCTCTCCAATAAAGAGTTTTTATACTAAATACTATATAATATAAATATTAGGACATAAAGTATTTTTTTTATCAAATAGGATTTACTTTATAATATTTATTAATGATTTAAAATAATAATTGAAACATCATAACATATAAAACAGTAATTTTTCACCTTATATTACAATTTTTAATATGATTAGTTAAGAATTTTATCAAGAAATATATAAGCCTACACACATACAATACTTCATTTCATTTTTGAATATTGCTCATAATATATTGAAGAATAAATATTTTAAATCAAAGATTTACAAAATCATAAGTTACTTTTTTTATTTCTAGTAACTTGATATACCACTTATAACTAATATTAACCAAAACCCATCTCATAAACAATGAGATTAATAAAACTTTTAGTTTAAAGTTTTTAAAGCTCAACCAATAATTATTCTACTACTTATACTTACAATTAAATAAATATTTTCATTTAAGTACTAATCAAATTAGTCTTAACTTCTCTAACAATCCTATAGTAACACATAACTAAAATTTACAAATAAAAGTAAAAATGATATGCTAAAAGTTATATACTATATCAACTCATACCATTCCATTGGTACGCGCAAGCATCTGTGTCTCTTCACAACAGGATTGAAGATATCCTCTTACAGGTTTTATAGGTATATCTTGTCCAATAGAAAAACTTGGCATATCATATGTATATATTACCTCCTTCACAGGATTATCTCCTTCCTTAAACAGAGTACTTTCACAACGTATCCTTTTTAAAGATTTTACCTTACCATCCTTTGGAATAAATATACAAGATACATAAGATGAATATTTTAAAACCCTACTATCACTTCTTTCAGGTGATATTAATAACTTCATACTTGACGGAATACCAGACTCATTTCCTGCAAAACCTAAAAGATACGTGTCAATATACACTCGATCATCACCTACATTATGACTATCATACCTAACCATCATATGTAAATTAGCCCTATCAGCCCAATTATCTTCTCGAAAAGGCTTAAGCATCATATATATACACTCTTTCTTAGTGACTATTTCACAGATCATTTTACGCAACAAATCTTGATATCCTTTTCCATAAAGGTAACTTATAGTATGATGTATTAAAGACATATTTGGTTGAGAATTTATATCTTGTATAACAATACTTTCAAAAGCTGCTCCCATTGTAGCTCTTATCATTTGATCATGTTCATCCTTACTATTATAGCTTACATCACCTCTTATATAATCCATGTGTTTTTTTACTAATGGATCATCTTGTTTCTTCCAATAATCATTGAATGTGCTAATAAGTAAATTTCCAACATGAATACCATTTACTACAAAACATACATTATCATTACAACAAGGTTTAACTTCCTTCATAGTAGTATCTGCTGTATTAACCATTGTTAATAAATTATTTTTTAATAATGATATACCTTGTCTTATACGTGATATGCATTGTATTAAATACATAATTCTAAAAACAATCATAATAAACGCCATAATACCTATGACACCTATTCCTATTATAAGTAGCTTATCATCTTTTATCATATACTTTTATCCGATTAATCTTAACATTAATTAATAATATAACATTAATATTAATAATATAAAACATCTTTATTATACAAGATTTACTATATAACATTTATTAAAAATTTAAAATAACAACAAAAACTCTGCAATACATAGTACAGTATTAAATTTAATGCTATTCGGATAAATCAAGTTCTTGTTCTAAAAGAATATAATCTTTATATGAACATAAGCAATATTTCTATTAACTAAAGATTGTTTATAATAGATAAAAAAAATATATATATAGTAATACTACAAATAAGTACTTCAATTCAAATAACCATTCAAACTGTGATAAATTTTTCAAAGTTTAATAGTAGTATATAGCAACCAAAACCTCATAAAAAAGTAAAGATACTTATATATTTAGCTAAAGCTTTTACTTACATACAACTATTATGCTGTAAGCGTTGCAGTATTTGCTGTTACATTGTCAAGTAAAGGTATGCTGTATTGCACTTGTTCTACAGTAGGTATACACTCCTTAACGAAAAAAGTTGGTATACTATATTGTACAGTATGTACTTTCATAGAACATCCAGAATCCTGAGCAATTAGAGATACAAACTCTCCGGAATATTGTAAAACTCTACTACTATGTTTTTTAGGTAATATAAATAACTCCATCATTGAAGAGAACGTATTACTATGTTCCATACCCAAAGCTGTTTCGTTCATAATTGGATCATTAAGTGTCATATTAACATAAAGCTGATTTGGAAACATTTTAATAATTACTGACGTCAAAGTTTTACTACTGTAATAACGTGGTAAAGAATACAATGTAGTTTCATTCATATATTCTTTTTGAGATACTACATTGTCTATTATATTTAGCAACAAGTTGTCATAGCCTTGAGCATAAAGATAGCTTATAGTATGATGTATTAAACACATATTTGGTTTCTCTTTTACATTTTGTATAAGAATACTTTCAAGAGCTGCTCCCATTATAGCCCTTATAGTTTGATCACTTTTACTATAACCATTATAACTCATAGTATTCTGAACATATTTCAAATGTTTCATTACTAACTTATCACTTTGTTTTCCCCTATAATAATAGAATCTGTCTGTAAGTAATGTTACAACATCCATACCATTTACATAAAAACTTATTCTACCTTTATAAGAACACTTACCATTTTTCATAGTAGTATCTGCTGAACTAACAATTTGTGATAATTTAGTTTGTAATAAACTCGGATTGTCTCTTTTCCATAAAATATGGAATATTGAGTAAAAAATCATAACAACAGCCAATAAAAAAAAGATAACTGCTATGTAACACAATAATAAGAAACCCAGATCACCCACTTTTATTTTTTAGTAAACTAATAAACTAATACTGTATAACATATGTATTAATAAGATAATAGATTTATCTTAATAAAATTTTATTTTATTAAGATTTATTAATAATTTTTAATAATAATTAAAAAATTCTAGATTGCATAAACAATAGTATTTTTAATATGATTAATTTAATATCACATTTTTACGTGTAATATGAACTTCATTACAGTATTGATACAACACCTGTTTTTCTTCAACATAACAAATAGAACTTTTAATTTACACTAAGCACTATATTTAAATAATAAATACGTGTTATTTCTAATAAGAACTTACCAAAACTATGACTTAGATTCTTTAAGAATTTGACAGCTAACATTAATTAACATACTATCAAACAAAGTAAATCTTACAAATCTATTAATATCAATTATTCCTATCTTATGTGTCCAACAGGCTTTTCCTGCATTTGACGTACTACTGTATCGATAAATTCTTGAGAAGATTTCCTGTCATATTCAATACATGGTAATTCTTTTCTTCCTGTAACAAGGAAACTTGGTACATTAAGAACACGTTTAGTAAATGAACTAGTTGTTAGAACGATACCTTTTCTTGATGAATATTGCAAAACATGACTATTATTTTTTGTAGGCAATACTAAGAATTCCATGCTTAAGTTGTCTGACTCTTCTTTACCAGAATTACATTCACTATCCTCCGCTGTAATACTATTACTAAGAGAAACTCTAAGACAAAGTTTATGTGATGGTCCTTCAGTATTATAATTAATCGTTACCTTTTGAATACTCATACCATTCCTATGCTTCTTTATTTCTTGAGTCCCCTGTTTTCTAATTAGGTGTGACATAACATGTCTTAATATACATTCATAATCTTCGGAATAGAGATAACTTACAAAATGATGTATCAAACACATATTTATATTACCATGTGTATCAGCTGTTTTAATTATACTTTCAAGTGCTGCCCCCGCTATTGCTCTTCTTAAGTTATTATCATCACCATTTTTCTTATAATTGCTATTATTTTTGACATATTCCAGATGTTTTTGTACTAATTCACATTCTGCCATACCATCATTATAATAAAGACATTTTTCTACAAATACTGCCTTAGCATGAACACCATTTATATAAAAAGAGACTTTACAATCATCATAGGACTCTCCTTTCAATTTAGTATCCAGCACATTCATCATACCTGATAAATCACGACGACATAAATTCATACGGTATCTATACATGACATATGCAATTATAGGAGCAATAAGAGCACCAACTAAAATGCAAGCCAAACCAGCCAATAACCACATTTGTAAAAAATTTAAATTATTCATTTTTATTTTCTAATTAAATAATTACTTAACTAATATACCATAAAATATTTTCTAATTTAAATAAATTTATTATTTTTTTTAAAAAGATTCATTAACAATTTTATAATTATAGCTAAAATTCTATACTATATACAAATAGTACAACATTTTTTCATACCATATTCTAAGACAGATAACCTTATAATTAACAACTACCTTCATAGAAAATACTAATCCATATTATAAATGATAAGTGACTACTATAGATATAAATTCCATATCTTCACAACATAAGCTAAAATAAATCTCTAATTCATGCGAAATATTAATACAAAAATTCTATCCTAAATAAATTACTATTAACTTTTTGTTATAAAAATCTAATAACAATACATAGATACTAACTAAAACTTTATAAACAAAAGTAAGTATATTACTCTCAACCTCTTATAAAAAACTTCATCAAATTAACTAATTAATGTGTCATACGAGTAATGCCGTCAAATGTGCAATATGGTGTTGTTCCCTCTTCAGGGATGCATAACTTGCCCTCAGACGGTCGTTCTGAAGAACATACATGTTGTTTAACAAAAAAAGTTGGCATACTACATGAAGATTGCACAAAATTCGCAATAGCATGTACGTTAAACAGATCTGATACAACAGAAGTAATATCTTTTTTTAAGGAATATTGTAAAACTTTATCATCACTCTTTGTCGGTGATATTAATAATTCCATATTTGAAGACAATATATTAGAATGTATCTCCCCGCACACATTTATTTCAAAAGAATCTCTCAATGTTACTTCAATACAAAGCTGATTTGGCAACATTTTACTATCGTACTTTATAACCATTTTTATATCAGTACTACTATCACTATATTCTGGTAAATATTTCTTCAACCCTGATATTTCATGTTCTCCAACTATCTTAGACACCATATTTAACAATAAACGCCTATAACCTTCTGAAAAAAGATAATTCATAGCATGATAAACCAAACAGATATTTGGTTTATCCACTGTACTTTCCATAATAACACTTTCAAGAGATGCTCCTATCATAGCTCTTATCATTTTATCACTGTCAGCATGACATTTATATAGCTCATGACTCCTTACATATTTAAGATGCTTTTTTACCAATTCATCATCCAATCTCTGCTTATAATAACCCAACCTATCGGTAAGTAGCTCTTTACTGTTAACACCATTTATATAAAAAGAAACACTATTATCACGACATATTACTTCTTTTATAGTAGTATCTGCTGTATCCACCATTTTTGATAGCTCAATTTGTAATAAACGCTCATTTCTCCTTTTCTCCAAAATATGTGGTACTACACAAATAGTAGTAACAATAGCTATTAAAAGAATAGCAACAATTATACAACATAACAATGCAATGTTTGAACTTTTCATTGTTTTATACTTCTAGTAACAATGGTTAACCTTGTATAACATAGTATATTAACAAATAAAAGATTTTTTTATTATAAACTTATATTAATGATTAAATTTAAAATAATAGATAAAATCTTATACTATATAAAATAGTACCATACCTTCATTCTTATAAATAATGTAATCTCCTAAACAGCATGATATCTAACTACCAATTTTATATTGTATATACCACCACAATATATTAAAAATAAAAGCTAAACTTAACTAAAGTAATGACAAATTAATCACATAAAACAAAAATATAAACTGTGTTAAAAATATCAAACAATCATATCTATATATATTAGGTTAATTAAATAATAATTTTCTACAGTAGTTTTTTAATAGCAATATCAGAGTATTTTGTAATACTATTAACTATATACTATACTAATATATAATTGTTATTCTCTACAACTTTCTAAAAAAAAAAAATTAAAGTAATATTAATTAATATACTATCTATTATATTATTCTATATAATTAAATTATCACTAATTAACATTTATTAAATAATGTTATCAATTTGTTACAATAAAATAACTAATAGTTTTACTATAGTCAAAATTATCACTTTTTTAATAATTTCTGTATTTCCAATATTATTAATACCAATTATAGCATTATATAGTGTACTTAACCACATATTTGATAGCAATATTTTCAAACAACATTTTAAATCCTTTTCTATAAAAAACTTAAAAGCAATTTTAACACCTAAACATGTTAGTTATTCAATAAAAACAGGCTTACAAACATTAATAGACATTCAAAATATAAGTATTGAAATAAATGGCTATGAAATTGATATCAATTATATACAAACAAAATTCAACGAATATATCAATTATAGAAATATGAGAAACGTACCACGACGTATGTTAACTCATATAGAATACATATCAAAAAAATGTAATATGACATATGAACAAGTTCAAAAGAAATTTTTTTATCGAATCATTTTAGCGTTAATACTTGAAGAACTTATAGAAGAATACAAACACGAAACAACTGATAACATACCTTACCCTAAACCTAATCCAAAAATTATTCATGAGATAATAACACGATGCAATACAGAAAATTACTTCAACGCACCTAAATATATTACCGGTAATATACTCAATATAAAACATCATTTATTTTTGAGAGAACATGGATACTCTAAAATTAAAATATCACTAGATACGATATTATTTACACCACAAGATAGCAACACTATAGTATGTAATATTACAGAAGAACTACAAATACCAGAAAAATACCAAAAATATTTTATATTAGACAAAGCAAGGTCATTTATTTCATCACTCACATTTACAATAGATGCAGAATCACAAAAAAATGACATATCATATAAAAATATAAGTTTTGAATTGAGCACTCCTATTAATCTCAAGAAATATACCATAAAAACATATTATAGAAATTTAGGAACAAAATCAAAAAACCATGCCGTATTAAGTGAGATAGATACATATAATAGCAGAATACATTTTTTATACGATTTTCCAGATTTGCAATCTTCTAATTCTCTATCATTATATAATGATAACACTACACAATATTCTGATGAGATATTAGAGTTAAGAAATACCAGAAATTCAGGCTCTTCTTATCATAGATAGATAATATAACCTTATTACCTAATAAAAAATGAATTGCAATTTTTCTGCAATATATAGCAACAACATACATTCTATAACAAATAATAAACGGCTAAAAATAAATTCATAAGCTTATAACTCTAACCATTCCTAACAAAATAGTGCGCCTAGTAAATCTTTATACTATTAACAATAATATTATAAAATTTATATATAAGTATATTAAAATATTAATATAAAAAAGAATCTTCAAAATTTTTTAAATAATAAAAATCCTAATATTTTTTTATACCTTACCTTTTATCTTTATATTATGTTATACTAAATATATAAATGTAACCTAGATATATTTTACATAAAAAATTAATAATATTTTATTAATATATTATATGATTAAATCATAATTTAATCATCCTTTATATTACAATGGATTAGTATCTCTACACAACACTAAATCAACAGTAGCATGTTTCATCTTATTAACTATGTTATGATAATATTAGTAGTATTATTTACTGCTATTATACATTGCATAAGAAAAAGATATATTCTAACATCCAATAAAAAAACAATTTTCAACACACACTTAACAGGTTTATCACAAAAAACTACAACAAAGATATTTTCTATATCAGACGATATAGACCAAGACATATTAACAGCAACTAACGCATTTGATAATATTCCAAATCTACAAATTATGTTCCATGATGGAGGAGTAATCGCTGATGCATTCATACGTACAAAACTAAGGGATTATACCCTACAAGATCTATCAAACATAGAACTAATGAAGCATACAAAATATATTTCTGATCTATTAAATATAAGATGCCTTAATCAATGTTACAAAACATATTCTAAAAGAATCATTATATCAGCAACATTGGATGAACTTTTTAAATACTACAACAATATGATTCCAGATCCTAGTATCACATATGAAATAGTAAATCACTTACACAATCAAGGATATGAAAAGTTAGGACACAAGTTCTTAGAGAAAATCTTACGTGAACAAGGATATCACCCTGAAAATATAAAAATCACTAGTAATATTATACATTTTACTATTATCAATACTAACAAAGTTCAGATATCCATCAATACAGATATGCTGATATCTGCAGAAAATACTCCTATTCATAATACTAAAATTAAAACAAATACTACATTTAACTTATCGTTAGTAAATTTAACACCAAATTTCACATCAGTATTATACACAGATACAAATCTAACTCTAGGAATTCCCAATCAAATAAAAAACTATATTACACAAAAATCCATACACAAAACAAAAGTGGATGAAGATATCAAGTGTGCTACTATGGTATTCAAAAACAATAGAAAATCTAACCTAATTAAAAAAAATTGTGAATATTGCTATTTAAAATACAAATTACCAAACCCTGTATCTACCTCATTAAGTGATCAAGAAATTCAAGGATTAAATATGCTATTACATAACAACACTAATCTTTTTAAAAGCTAATTCTTAAAATCATAAGTAGTATAGTAATTTTTTTATTATTTAATTTACTAAAAGATCACTTAATACTAAACTACACCATGATAAATCTTAATAATAGGACCCAACAGTATACTTAAAATAAATATAGCTCACAAGTTCATAAATCAATTATACGGCAATAAATATCTCTAATATTCAGAATATACAAAAAGCTATAAAGTAAATAGTATAATTAATATTAATAATTATTTTAATACTATTTAAAACAATTTTATATATTTATTTATAAATGAAATACTTTTATAATATATGATAGATAGTACTACTATTATTGAAATAATTGCAATAGTGTTATTAGCACTACTAACACTACTTACATTGTTATTACTCCTGTATACAAAATATACTAATAAAAAGACTGAAAAACCAATTTTCAGCTATCATTTAAAAAATCTTTCGCATGACATTGTACAAAATATGTTATATCCACCAGATAACATAAAAAATCAAATATCTACAGGGAAGAGAGCATTTAACAACATCCACACTTTACATATTGATATACCACCAACAACAGATACCCAATTTAAGCAAGAATTAGAAAAACAACTAGCAGATTACAAATCAGAAAATATATCAAATCCAATTATAGCAAAACATTTAACATACCTATCACACCACTTAAAAATATCATCCTATGAAAAACTATTTGACATATATAAAGAAAGAATAATTTTAGCTGCAGCTTTTGAAAAAACAATAGCAACACTAAAACCAAACTTAACGCTCGATCCACGTACAACACATGATATAATAAACCATATCGGATATACAGGTTTTAAAGACAAAATTTTAGATAATATTTTAAATCCAAACTCTAAACCAACTTACCGTATAATAAATAATAATAAAAAAATACATATCATCCCATCAAGTCAATGTGAAACTGTGATTCATATTACAAATAATGTATCTATACATAAAATTACAGATCCTAAAAAGAAATATTCTTTTAATACTAACTTATCTTTTTGCATACTACTTCAAAATAACAAATTATCATATACCCAAACACTGTTTTCATTCAATCTTCCTAAGGAAATAAAACATCATATGACAAACAAAAAAAGAACTGCTATAGACATGGCAACCAATCCTATACCAGCAGAACTAAAATTTGCTACATTAAATTACAAAGGCAAATCTAGTACAAACAAGCAATATCCTTATATAATTGAATATGCTATGCCAAATCCTACTCCATTAAATTTAGCACAACTAAGTAACCATTCATCTAGAATATCACATAGTCAAAATATTACTTTCCAAAGATAATACCAATAACTCTATAATAAATAGAATATATCTATAAAACATAATTTAATATTCTACATTAAATTTTAAACTATTATTAGATTTAGCATAACAGAACAATTCATCTTTATTTAGAAAATATTATAACTTCAAGCATTACTTTATACATTAGTAATCATCAATATATTTAAATACAATAAGTCTATGAAATAACACTATCCCATACAGAAATTGAATGCTATGCACAATAACTAATTAGGTCTTTTTCTAAAATATTATATTATAAACATTACCTCACAAGTAGGTAACATCAATAACCGTCATAATATAAAAACTAAGTATGTTATGCAAACCATAAACTATTGAGTTCAACATAACTAACTAAGTTCTCTAAGAATATCACATATTACAACATCATAAGTAGGCAATATCAATAGCCGCCACAGTATAAAACTGAGTACGTTTATAGAATTTTACACTACTCATTTTAGTACAACTAAGTAGGTCTTTTTAAAAAGACTACACTGCAAAATATCAAGTTACTATAAATCTATAATGCTATAAAAAAAACTGATATGACATAGGTATTATGCATTGCGTTATATATTAGGTAATATAAAGAATACTACCATAAATACAATATACCTTAAAAAGGTATATTCATAATATAAAAGTACAATATAATCTTACCTTGTAAGACTCTCAATACTTAAAACATGTACCTACTATAAAAAAACCTATATGGTATAGGTATTACGCATTGTGTTATATATTAAGTAATATAAAGAATACTACCATAAATATCATATTAAAAAGGTATATTCATAACATAAAAAGTACAATACAATCTTATCTTGTAAGACTCTCAATACTTAAAACATGTACCTACTATAAAAAACTGATATGACATAAGGTATTATGCATTGTGTTATGTATAAATAATATAAAGAATACTACCATAAATACAATATACCTTAAAAAGGTATATTCATAATATAAAAGTACAATATAATCTTACCTTGTAAGACTCTCAATACTTAAAACATGTACCTACTATAAAAAAACCTATATGGTATAGGTATTACGCATTGTGTTATGTATAAATAATATAAAGAATACTACCATAAATACAACATACCTTAAAAAGGTATATTCATAATATAAAAGTACAATATAATCTTATCTTGTAAGACTCTCAATACTTAAAACATGTACCTACTATACAAAACCTATATGGTATAGGTATTACGCATTGTGTTATGTATAAATAATATAAAGAATACTACCATAAATATCATATTAAAAAGGTATATTCATAATATAAAAGTACAATACGATCTTAGCTTATAAGATTCTCAACATTTAAAACATGTACTTCCTATAACGAATGTTTTAAAAATACTAGATGATATTTAATTTAGAATAACACTATTACTTAGGATAAAAAACATACACCCTAATTTCTTTCAACAATAATAAACATAAATTAAAATAACAAACTAACCATAAAATACACAATTTAGTACAATTATCTGATATAACATCAGTGTTATAATACATATTACTTTAATTTACATAGATAACACACAACTTATTATATAAGTACATATGCTATAACATAAAAGATACTATGACCTACAAGTAATAATAAAATATATTACATTTAATAAACTCGTAGGTTTAAATAGCAATTATTCTAAAAAATCACACTCCTGACTTCTTTTACTCTAAATACTAATATTATATATATTAACACTTTACGTCTCGTTATAAGAGTATATAATTTTACTTAAATCACTAACATATTAATAAATTTTTACTATAGATTATGCATGATATTACTAATATAATTATTACTGTAACTACAATATTAACCATTATTATCGTATTAAACATCGTATTATTTCACATATTTTCATTACTTATTAATCAAGATAACAGTTATAGAGCTAATACAATAACTTTAAAAGTATATCCACATACCTTATCAAAGGACAGTATAAAAAAAATGCTATCTCAAAACAATGAACACACCATTACAGGAAAAAACATAGAGAGCAATCCACTTAACTTAAATATCTTAATCAACTCAATAGACCTTACTACATTAGAAAAAAAATTACAACAACATCACCAACACAATAACCATATAGAACTTTTACATTTTATAAGAAATATGCACACTCAATACTTATCACAAGTATTAAACATAGCACCTAATACTAAAAAGTTTAATAATTATACAAATAGAATTAATTTGGCTACATTTTTAAGCACAACATTCTCAATTTTTTGTACAGTTGTATCTACAAAGTTTATCCCTCCAAGTTTAAACATAATACATGAATTAGTAACTCATCTTCATCACACAGGATATGAAGCTTTAAGCTATAATACTTTGACACATATATTAAAAGATAACAAAAAATATACAATAACAATGACTAACAAAAATATAGAATTTCTACTAACTAATACATCTAATAGACTTGGAGTTAATATTTCTACAAACATGTCAATTTGTAAACGTAGTAACCCTAACATAAAATATAATGTAAGTACTATATATTCTTTCAATATTTCACAATTAGGTCAAACATATAACAGTGACATATCATATACTAACATGTATTTTACATTATTTTTTCCGAAAACAATGAGACACTTTATTAATATAGAAGGACATTATACAGTACAAAATTCCACTAAATTTTTACAAGAAAATGCAAATTATCCTATACTCATTTTTCACACTCAAGACTATAATAACCAGTTTATTACACAGTATAAACTACCATGTCCAATAACAGTACACTCATTAACAAAACTACAGCTTAATTCGACAGAAAATAGAGAATCTACTAAACAAAGCATTAGTACTACAACAAAACCTTCTCAACAACAAAGAAAAGCATTACACTTACAAGTTGAAACAGATGGTATTTCGCACTTTGTTGTTAATCCATCTCACAAAAAAAGGTAATAAAAACATTCATCATCACAATATGCTATAGAACTTTTAACTAGAAAAGTGTTATTGATACACTTTTTTAAACTAATTAAAACAGCACAATAAAAATATAAAAAGAATTTTTATAGTCTTATTCATTCAATGTTTACCATTTCAAATGATAACAATGTTTCCATTGAGTATATTTTTACACGTCTTCATTAAAGTATTATATGTAACCTAATAAATAAGTACTCTCTCAACGTATATAACTCAACATTATCGATAAACTAAACAACCTATAATATTTCACACAAGCAAAGTTTCTTACATAAATACAAATTCACTTTAACCTTTTACATATATAATATATCACTTATCAACTTATCCTTTACATATCTTCAACTAGAATATCTGGTGTTACTACTATAAATGCACCAATATACAATAGACTACTAAATACTAATGCTAGAATGGTTATTGTTTTTGTAATCAAAACACTTAAAAAGTTATTTTACAAAAACAATAATTCTTTATAACAAATATATTATTATAGATAATCAAAATATTTTATATAATCTACAATCAATATATTAGATAATATTAATATACAAAATACTTTATCATTAATGATTAATTTTTTTTAAACTATTTTCAACTAATGAGCCTCTCTACAGTAGTACTTTAATATCTACACTAATAGCAGTAATAAATATCAATGATATCAATTTTCATAGTTACAAGTCCATGTGGATAATTACCTTTTAATGAATAAAAAAACATTTAAAAATACAATTAAGTAATAAAAGATTAAAAAAATTTTAATTTTTTTAAAAATATATTTATATATATTAATTTTTCTGTTAAAATTGAATTATTATATATAAACTTATATAAAAAATCATATGAATAATAATCTTTTAACTTACATTTTAATATCAACAATAGCCATAATTGCTATCTTATTCACTGTTGCTGTTTTTTACATAAGATTATACTACAACAATAAATATGACATTGCACCTTTTGTAAAAAAAATATCAACCCTATCATTTGATAAATTAGGACAAAAGTTTACTTTAACAGATAGTACAATAAAAGAAACCTCCAGTGCATATAAGAATGTAGAAATATGTATAGGTAAGACTATTATTACAGATCAAGATATAATAAAAGAATATAATGATAACAATAGTGAAGGAAACAATGAACTTATAAAAAAACATACACAATATCTAGAAGAAAACACTACTGGTAAAAATAAAACCACTTACCAGAACATCCAAGAAAGAATAAAGCTAGGAGTAGCCCTTGAAAAGATTTTCATAAGACATACATCTAACGTACCAGATATAAGCCTAATACATCATATGTTAAGCTATATCTATGCACCAGATTATTTACATTCATTATATAATATGCTGGATGATACAATAGAAAAAAAGTCAGATTATTGTACAGCTCATAGTACAACTCCTATAAAAATTCAAATTAAAAATTTACCTGACACTATGCCAAATCAATTTCTCATCAATATAGCATTAGAAAAAACATTAACTTCAAAAAAGAATCCTGAACTCCTTATACCTCTTAACGCAAATATTAGATTCCTAATATCATTACCACATAATGACAATACAACTTTATATTACTCATCAGGGGTAATAGACACGTATACATCACAACCAATACATACTACTATTACTACTACTAAAGAAACATCATCTAATATATCAAAATACTCTACTATAGAGGCAAAATACATACTACCAAATTTTGTAATTCAGCACAATGCATCTGAGTCTCACATACAGCAATTATGTGATACTCAACAACGTATCCGTTAATAAATATACATACATATTTATTAAGACTGGAGGCTGAATACTAAAAGTTAAGATTAAATTTTTCATTATATTTATTATTTGATATAACAAAAATTACTGTAAAAAAATTTGTATTAATGAATATAAAATAACCTACACTGATAATATGTATATATTAATGTTCTTAATAAAGACAACTTTAGTTTACAAAAAAACAGTATAGATACTCTTTATGTAAAATATATTATTAATACAAATCTTCAAGTTCTATATTTATTACATGAGTATCATAAAAATATTACAAATAACTTACAGTATGTAAGAAATACAAAAACTATGTATTTATATTACTAATAAATACCATGCTTTAATCTATAAAAAATAATATAAAAGTTCATAAATTAGTAACAAATAGAAAATTCAAACATATTTGATCATTAGTCAAATCACGTACAATTATAATTTTTAAACTTTAAAGCAGGAATTATAGAAATTGCAAATATTAAACTCACAAAAAATCACATAATTCAATTATGAACTGTATACACAACTAAATAAATCATAGATACCTTAATAGGTATTTTCACTACTTAGACTAAACAAATTATACTAGATGATAACATAAATATAATAGTGACTATTAAATAAACCTACCTATAATACTACCATCATAACATTACTTGGTTATAAACTACCCTATAAAAGATAATATTATAGTCCAATTATGTATTTGCTTATGTTATCACTATACAAGCGATTTTACAACGACCATATTACAAGAAATTTTATTATCAAAATATTTCTCATAAAACTTAAATAAGTAATAATCTTATAATAATTAATTTATAAAATATGAATTTACTTTTCTAAATAAAATAATAATTGTACGAATATATTAATAATATATTATAATTTTTTAATTTAACCTATACTAGAATTATTGACTATTTTAATTAAAAATTACATAATAATTGAGAGTTTATTTATATAATAAGTATTTTAACACATTAAGCATTAACATATTAATTTTTATAACATGTTACCCATAGTATTACAACTTTATAATAGCATGAGCCAAAAATATTGTTTAACAATATGGGCATTTATTACTTCATTCACCATAGTAATTATTGCGATCACAGTTTTTTATCTTACGTTACTTATGTATAAAAAACTCTCAAGTGTAGTACGTTCTAAAACAATCCCACCAACCATTCAAGTTATACCAGGTCTATCACAAAGCAATTTATCACAAATAATTTCTTCTGCAGATACTACAGTACAAAGCACTATAAGTCCTCATAATGGAAATCTGTACTTGTATATAAACAATACGGCTGTAAGTTTCAAGACAATAAAATACCTTATTAAATGTTACAAAACGATAGTAGATAATCAAGAGCACAATCCACTGCTAACAACACATGTATCATACTTAGAAGAATCAATAGCGCATTGCAATTCCTACTTCTGCGAAATAGATAGGGCTATATTAGGAGTATCTCTTGACAATACTTTCGGTCTATATACAGGAGGACAAGAACCAAATATACATATAATACATCACATGATAAATTATATGTATACTACAAGTTATATTAATGCATTATCCAATATAATAAACAATATACTAAATGATCCCTCAAGATATAGACTAATAAATACTGCAGCTCGCCCAGACATCATCATCTCTTATAATACTTTAAAACCAGATCAATTTTCACTTAATGTAATATTTGAAAGATCATTAAAAACAATAGAGAAAAAACCTCGCATATATCCAATTATTGCAGGAATAAGGTTTATAATATCATTACCACAAGATATAAGTGAACCTGCACAATACTCAAGAGGAAAAATTTTTTTAAATTTTTCCAACATACCATATAGAGTCATGTCGCGTGCTGTTTACAGACCAGCAATATGTAATATATCAAAAGAGGATATTGAAATAATATACGACTTACCAGATTTTACAACTCAACATACCTCATCTATAGAACAAATATCAGAAGATATGTTGATAACACATAATACAACAAATACACCTAGTCTAGAAAACAGCACAAGGCAACGTTAAATATATTCCTGTTTTATTTATTGTGTAGATAATACTGCTACATATATAGATTAGAAATTTCTATACATAATAAAAATAGTTTTTAATAAATATCAGTATTATATAGTTATTATACAATAAGCTTATAATTACTTACCTATAGTACAAATTTACACTATTAGTAAAAAATATATAAGAATCTATAACCTAAGCTTATCCAAATAAAAAACAAAATTGTAATTCTATATCAAAAGCAAAAATTTATTATTTTATCAATAAATACCAACAGTATATTATATAATTATAAAGACAGATCAATGACAAAATTCTTATAATGTGGAACATATGAAATCAATAGATCAGGATTTAGGAAATGATAGTTACAATATTAGCTTATACATTATTAATAATAAATAATACAAAACTATACTAACTACATAATAATAAACTTCATCAGCACCAAAAACAACGTTGCATTCTACATAATAAGTAAAAACTGATCATTTTATTACAACTAGCATTAATAAAACACTAGTCACATACTAAGACATTAGATAATATTTTTATTATACAAGTTTTGTGTATTACAAACAAAGTAATCTTGTTTAATACCCAAAAAAAGAAAAATTGATACTATATACTTATAATACATACTTTCAAGGAATTCACTACAATTGAAATTATATAGGTTAATTATATAATTAAATTAATATCAATCTTTAGTATATACAAATTCCTACAATTTCATTCTAAACATAATGTAAGCTATATTAGATAATATAATTTAGTTATATAATTATAAAAAAAGTTTCATAAAGTTACAAAACCTTAATAGTAAGTACATAACAATTCACTAAACTTACTAAAATACATATACTGGTTAAAAAATATTGTACGATTTTCAATAACCATACATGTAATTTTTTTTAACATATCCCATGTAAATGCCACTATAATCATAATACAAAATTCTTACACAAAACCTTTACATAACATAATTCTACAATTAGCAATCACTTTATTGCATTATAAAAATAGATAAGTAGTATTAATGAATAACATGACCCACACTTTATTCAACAAAGTATTAAAAATCTACTAATGCTTCACCTACAAACTATAAAAATAAATAGATATTTATATACTGGTATATTAATTTTAATTATATGCTTTTGAATCAAGTGTGTTTTAAAGCATACATCACATTAATTACACTTATCTAATAAAAAATTTATAAAAATCTTTACCTAACATAATTTCACAATAGCTAGTACATACTCCTTTACACAAAAGATATATATTAATAACAATACTTTACTATTAAATAATAGTATTCAATAAAATGTTTTACATACAAATCATAAAAATGAACAGTGATTTTACTTCAGTGTGTTCTTTGATAGGAAAAAAAGTAATGGCAAGGTAGTTTATGTACTATTTAATAGATTTTCCTATAAAATATTATCATTACAAAGTATATAATATATCTTGATTTAACATAATATAATTAAAATATTAATACTATATAGTATTTTAACAAAAACTATCTTTTTAAGTAATAAGTACTAGTATTATATAAATTTACAGTAAATTTCATACACAGAATAATTAGTATTATTAAGTTTTTAATCTCTTCTTAAATAATTTACTTGAAAAATTAACATAATTAATGCATTATTATATAAAGAGACTAGTAAGTTTATTAATCCGATTACTAAGGTCACTATAATGTTTTTATTCCTATTAAAATCTGAAAGTACATACAAGTATCTTTTTATCACAATGGTAACACTTATATCATTACTTTTACTCATGTTAATAGTTATCAGAGTAATATACTTTAGTAAAGATAAAAGCAGTCTTGATCAAAAGAAACTTATCTTCCAGGAATACATATCAAGTCTTCAATTCAATCACTTACCAGAAATGATAATTTCTGAAAAGCTAAGTCAAGACACTATACGTGGAACGTCTGCTTTTATAGATATCCCACGTACCAAAATAGAAATTAATGGACACATAATTCACAACAAGGATGAAAAAAATGATGGTACTAATACAATAGAAAAAGTACAATGCAAAAATTCTTACAAATTTAGTAGCCTTGAGCATCTTCATAAACAATATGTATATAGCTTAATAGGATCTGATAGTGATATTTCAGCTTTAGATCATAGAATTAAAGCTGCTGCATATCTTGAACACATATTTAAAGAACATGGACAAATACCTCAAAGAAATCTCATACATGAATTAGTTACTTACTTACATCAAGGAGCATACATAGGACAACCGCTTATATTAATATATGATAGTCTTATAGAACATATTGCTAAACATAACGAACACATAATAAGCAAAGATTCTATAGTATCAATCAAAGTACTCAACCGTCATTCTATTCAATTAAATATAAAGCAAAAGTTAAATGTTAAGACTTTTGACAGTGATTACAACCTAATAGATAAACCAAAGTATACTATTAATCCTGAAATATCTTTTGTAATGTCATCAGTACCAAACAACATTACAAGTCCTATCTTGTACAGTCAAGTTCAGATAAAATTTAATAAACCTAAACCTTTATCAAAATATTTCAGTACTGGGACACGCGAACATATAAAAAATGGTCATAAGTTTATTGTATCAATAAAAAACGGTATAAATAAAGTAATATTAAGAATGTCTAATTTTAAGTCACCACCTCATTCAGCATACCTACAAAGTAAAGGAGATTACAAAATCTCAGAATATTATGCTCAAGAAGATGCTCATACTTATTTAGATAGTACAACATGTAGTGGATCTTGTTCAAGACAAAAACCTGATACATTATAGAACATATAGTATCCTCTGTATAAAATACAAGCATTTTAATGTAAGCAATTGATAATGCTACAAATAGTACTATTATTTTTTATGATTAACTACTTACAATTACTTATATAATCTTAACTAGAATATATATCATACTTAACCATAAAAAAACTTACAACATAGTTATATATAATGAATAGCAATTCCATTTATATTATAAATACTGCAACTTACTTACAATACTGTATATTTTAAGGGAAATATAGATAATTTCTAATAACAAAAAATTACAGATCCATATCACAAGAAGTAATAACTGCACTTCGCCCCATAAATATATTTAATATACTTATGGTATAATAAACTATATAGCAGATTCTTAGTTTAAATAGCATATACAATTTTTAATCATAAAAAATTTATAGAATAGTTATAAAACTACAAAAAATAATACTCTAATCCTATAGGATAATATTTCTTTAATTTATCTTGAATCATTTTTTATAGTCTTAAATCAAAAGGTTTAGGTAATTCTTAGTAGAAAAAATTACAGTATTACATTATGCGATGAGTAATAACTAAATTTAATACTATAAACCCATTGAATCTATTTTTTAACATCATATAACTTTTAATACAATAAATACAATTAATCTACATTTACAAAAATTAACAGCGCTTCACATAAAATACCAGATCTAATAGACCAGTTAATACCTAGGTCATTAACATGTATATATTATAAAAAAATGCATTATTAATTTATACAGATATCACCATTCATAAAATAACAAATAAACTTTACTCCCAAATATCAGACCAAAATAATTACACATTTTATATATTAAATTTACGTGTTATAATCCTAAAAATACACTTTATTCTAATAATGCTAGATGATTTTAAAATAGATTTATTAGTTAAAAATAAACCACCTACATCAACAACTGCAGTTGTTGCAATGTCTGGTGGAGTTGATAGCTCAGTAGCAGCAGCACTACTGCATAAATTAGGATATAAAGTCATTGGGATAACTTTACAACTATATAATAACAACAACAATAGTAATACAAAAGGTGCATGCTGCGGCAGTTTAGATACACAAGATGCAAAACAAGTAGCATCAAGCATGGGATTCCCTCATTATACTCTGAACTATGAAAAAGTTTTTAGAGAAGAAGTTATAGAAGATTTTATAGATACATATACACAAGGTAAAACACCTATACCATGTATAAAATGCAATCAAGTTATTAAGTTTCGAGATCTACTTAATGCAACAAAATCACTTGGTGCTGATGTATTAGTAACTGGACATTACATTAGAAAAATAGAACAAGATGATGACATATACGTATATTCAAGTAAAGATACAAAAAAAGATCAAAGTTATTTCCTATTTGCAACTACAGTTGAACAATTAAGGTTATTAAGATTTCCATTAGGCAATTTTCATAAAGAAGATATAAGAAAACTAGCTAAATACTTTAATTTACAAGTTGCTAATAAACCAGATAGCCAAAATATATGTTTTGTCACAGATACATATAAAAAAACAATTGCTGAATTAAGACCACATACAATCAAAAAAGGTAATATAATAGATATTAATGGAAATATACTAAGTCAGCATAATGGTATAGTTAATTTTACCATTGGACAAAGAAAAGGGATAGGTATATCTTCTAAAGCCCCATTATATGTTATAAAACTAAATCCAGATACTAATGAAGTAACAGTTGGACCAAAATCTGCATTGCTACAAAATAAGTTATATATCAGAGAAATTAACTGGTTAGCAAAAGAAAAAATTCCGCATAATGGGTTAAATGTTAAAGTTAAATTAAGATCATCTCATTCAGGTAGTCCTGCTACCATTTTCCCCAACAATAACAATACAGCAACCATATTATTACAAGACAGTTACTGTACTGTTACTCCTGGACAAGCATGTGTAATATATGATCATGACAGAATGCTAGGTGGAGGCTGGATATGTTAATGAATTTGATGAACAACATATAACTCAAGCATATATAATAGAGAATAATAAACATAACCAACAATTTGTATTAATAAAGTATGTTTATCACAAATAATAACTACAGAAACTAATTTCTAAAACACTATATAAAACTAAAAAAAATACAGATAAGAAAAAGATGAATATTAAATTGATCAAAAAACATAATTAAAAAGCATACAGAATTACCAATAATCAGTATTAGTAATATTTCTGTGAAAAAATTACTAATAAATATATATATACATAATGTAAGATGATAAAGTATTACATAGAGAAAGTAGCTTGTCGTATATTAATCACTCATATTATCAAAAACAATACCTAAAACTGGTAGTAATCAATCGCAAAAATATCTAACAAATTGCTTAGATAAAAAAACTGCATAACTAACTAACAACTAAATATTCTACAATCGCAGGATAATATCTTATGAATTTTACAATAACTAGCATGTATATTTAATATGTAGGTCTATTCCATAAAAATACAGTTAACTTATTCTATAAAAACTCATGTAACTACTTATTACACAACACATATAACCTATTCCCCACTTTAGCAGGTCTATTCAAAAACAAATTAAACAAATATAAGCAAATTCATGTACTAAAATATAAAATCTACCTATAGCAAACTTTTTCAGCTATTTTTTTGTATTATATCACTTTAGAAATGCCAATAGCTACTCTACACATATTTTTTATTAAATACGATAAAACCCTATACTCCTGAGAGCTTTCAGAATTATAAGATGCAGCTATATCATGATGTTCTAACTCTTCATCACGAAACTGCACTATTTTATCTTTCAATTCACCATCTCCTAAAACTGATATTTGATCTTGATAATGTTCACTTATTACATCTTCAACTGCAACAGTACATGCCATAGCTGCACCTTCCCCTAACATAGCTGTTGTAATTCCTAACATAACTCCCATAACATGCCATATAGGCATAAAAGCTGTAGGACGTACCTTTTTCTCTTTCATAACAGAATCAAAGTAAGCAAAATGTCCTTGTTCCTGTTTTTTCATTTCCATAATCTTTCTACCAACCAACTTCTTACGTAAGACTAACTCTTGACCATGATATATACAAACTGCACCATACTCCCCAGCATGATTTACTCTAATAACTTGATCTAAAAATTTATTTTCTCGCAACATACTGTTTAAAAAATAAATGAATACTAAAAATTAAACACAATAAACAATATATAAGATTACAAGTAGCCATAGATAATCCCATAAATAGAAAAGTAGGACGGTTACAGGATACGACTATATTTTTATCTAACAAAGCATTCTTAATATCATCAAATGTTACAGATTGTAGAGTATCTGCACATCCAAAAATATCTGCAACCCAACTATGCTCCAAAGCAACATGATAACCAGATATAAAAATATTACATATATAACACAAAGACATACAGAAAAAAATAACCTTAGAAGGTTTCAATAAATATACAAAAAATAAACCTATTGTAATAAAGTATGGTACCCGTTCATACATACACAACTTGCATGGAAGCATCAAAAATAAGTATTGAGAAATATATGCAACAGCTAACGCAATAATACTAGCTATAAAAAGGAAAGTTACACTATAATTACTAAGTACCCTCATCATTCTACCTGAATTTCATCAAAGTAAAAATATATTTGTTAAAAATCAATGCATTATTAATAGTTAAATCAAAACATATAAATGCAGCAAGATACATAACTATTAACGTATATATGGCCAATATTAACCCTTCAGACATTATCGAGAAGCAATTATTATATAATATCTGCATACTAGAAATTGGCCAAGGTTTTATTACTTCAATCATGTTAAAAAAGACAAATGGTACCAAAAAAAACATCAAAAAATGCATAAAATCATTAAACCAAGCAGGACATATAAAGACACCATGACATATTTTATTATATAATATCGATAAGCTATTATATATTGCAACTATTGCAGGCATTGCTAATCCAACAACAAGAAACTGTCCTGTTACTATCTGTGCTACTATAGTATCACTTCTATCATCCGCAGAACTATTAGACTGAAAAACAAATATTGATATTAATCCTATTATCAACAGAACTAATGATATCTTCAAAAAAAATGCAGCTATCATTGAAGCCATTACCATTAAACCATATGACATATAAGACATACCATAAACCAGGTAAAAAAATACATATCCCAATATTAGAGATAAAAGAGCTGCCCAATGACTTTGCCATGCTGGTAAATACCCAGTACCCATAAAAGTACTAATTAATTTAACAGGTAATATCTTACCAATTAGTTTGACTAAAATTTGACACCATGAAGTTAACATACGCTAATACAAAAATATAAATTATCTTTTAAACAAGTTAAGCATATATAAGATCATTATTATATTACGAATTATATAAAATGAACATATAATATTAATATATATGATACTCAAAAGTATTTTTTCAATATACACACATAAAATTATCTGATTTAAATACTTTATTGATTCATATTAAATTCTTGACTGATATAAAATATATTATTATGCTTACTCAGTTATTACTTAAGTTACTTGTTATTTATGGCTAAAAGGGGCTCTACTTTATTGGTAAAATTGGCAAGCAGTGCAGGTACTGGTTACTTTTATGTAAAAAAACGTAATCCAAAAAAGTTAATTAATAAGCTATCTTTTCGTAAGTATGATCCTGTCGCAAGGAAGCATGTGTTGTTTACTGAAGAGAAGCTTAGGTAAGTTGTAGTGTTCTGTAGTCTTCTATAGATAATTGCGTAATTATGGTATTGTTTGTATTTTCTAGTGTTCTGTGTTCGTCTAGTCCTATAGTTTCTTCATCTTCTAGTGAAGATCCTTCTAATGTGGGTTCTTTTTTGTTGTACATCCGTATATAATCACTACTAATAGAAGATGAGGTTTCAGTTGGTATATTTGCAGCAAATAAATGCATATTACTAGTATTCATAGGTAAAAGTTTTTTATATTTTACCAAATCATGATTTAGTTGACACAATAAACAACATACTGTACAAGTAACAGCTGTTAAAAAGATTAATAAACCACACAAAAACATTTTAACAACTAACAAATTAGCATTAAATGTATCTAATACGAGACTGATTTTGTCATTAAAGATCACAAATACATATACTATTATACCAACAAGTAACAAGAATATTAATGTAGACAACATAAAAGATCTAACATACTGTCTTCTTTGGATATTGAAATACCTATTGTTAATAATTCTACACATTTCCTCCGTAATTAAACCTTTACTGATTAATTTCATAACATAACTACTACCATAAACATCAAATAATTTCTGTCTCTTATCAGCAAGTAGGCAACTTATTACAGACCTATTATTATTTTTTATTGCAATATCTAATGGAGTTTCATTATGACAATTTACACGTGCCAGACTAATAGCATCATAAAGCAATAAGGACTTTACTATTGAGCTATTACCAAAAGCTGCAGCTTGATGGATTAATGTATTACCTTCACAATCTGACATTGTAAAAACGGTATTACCTGATTCATCTTGATATTTTTCATTATAATACTTTAATAGTATTTCAGCACATTCTACCCTATGCCTTTCAATTGCAATATCAAGTGCAGTTTTACCAACAGCATTGCATACTAAAATACTACTCTTCCACCCTACATTAATAGCCTTCTGTAACAACTTAGCATCATCACAAACAACACACTGATGCAGTAGAGTATTCCCTTTACTATTCATAGTTCTCATTGTGCTATTAATAGGAGTATCTCCTTCTGCATTTTTAATTGATAAATCAATATTTTTACACGATAATAAATATGCTACTATTGGTAAGTTACCAGCTTCCACTGCAAAATGTAATGCTGTACAGCCTTCACTATCATTTATACCTTCATCAAGGTCGTTATCAACATGCAACATTACTTGATCATTAACATTCAAACCAAGATCAATACAAAACGACAAAGTACTACTATCATTACTCATAGCAGCATGATGCACTATACTTCGTCCCATAGCATCTCTCTTTTCTATATCATCTGGATTATACTTTACCAATAACTTAAGAACATCTATTGAACCACTTGCTGCAGCTAAATGAAATGGTGTTATAGAAGATTTAACATGTTTTCTTAAAACTACAGATTTACCACTATTACATTTAAGTAAAAACTCTGCACATCTTTTCGCATTATACATTGCAGCAAAATGTAGCGCTGTATAGCCATACATATTTTGCGTATTAACATCAATGTTATAATTAACAAACAATTGCTCTACAATACCAATATTATCTGATTGCATCATCAGAAATATAATATTATCTTGATCAGGACCATACACTTTGTATACTATATTCTGATCCAATACATCATCATCACTAATAACTTGAGAATTATTTCTTGTACATTCTTTAATAGACTTTATAGGCTCTCGTTGTTCAACTTCGTTTAACTCAAGCAAGCACATCATTTTGACAATGTTTTCATAAGGTGTTTTGCATACTTTTTTTAACAATTCCTTATTAGTACATACAATATGAGTAAAAGACTTTAATTGTTTTACTAATAATAGATCTAGTACATAATTAAGATTAAATTCATCCTGTAACTCTAATAAACAATCTATACACTCTAATACTTTATCGGTAACATTATCTTGCTTCCTATTTATTTTAGACAATACATATCTTGTTACTTCTTTTACTATCTGTTTACCATCTTCATACTTCATTAGTACATTACATAACATTCCAACTGTTTGAATATCATCATTTTCTACAGCATATTGTAACGGTGTAACTTTAAAGAATACTGGCTTATACTTTAATTTGCCATTAGCACATATTATTGATATTTTACTTATCTTTGATTCTTGTATCTCAAAATTACTATTAGCAATAGATGATATAAATGCTGCACGTTCAGAAGATTCATGAGAAAATACTAAAGGTAAGGTACCAATATCACAGATATATAACAAACCTTGACCATTATAGCGTTCACATATTGCATTAATAGAGCGCTCTATACTATATTTACCTACGGCATCTTGTAAGATAAGAAAACTACTCTCACGTCTAATACGCTTACTTTTACCACGTCCTAAACGTGATAAAAGTTCCTCAAAAAAAACAGAAAAATCTCCACTTTTTGAAGAATTTGCTAATAATACATTTAATATTTTAAAATTTTTAGACGATATTCCATGTGTTCTTACAGATCTTAATTCTTCAATATCTTTTTCTGATAACACTATATTTTGTACACATTCATTATTTAATAAATTAAGATTTCTTGATAACAGATTGCCTCCTCGCTGCGTCAATTTAGTATCATTTCCTAACATACTAGAATCTCTATACTCGTTTTAGGATATTCATAAGCCAATACTATGAAAGATATATTAATAATTGTGTTATATGATTAATTTTACACTCTTAAAGAGATTTTTAAACAAAATATACCTAAAATAGAAATAAAAAATACTACTAATAGTATTAAGATTTAAAGTATAAACAGTATATTTTAGATAATTATGTTTTTTGTATTAAATAATATTAATACCAAATACGTGAGATTCTCCTTAATTTTATACTTATCTGATAAATATTTAAGGAATATTTATATAAACTTATATTATATAAATAGTTAAGTTGCAGCTATTTGCATTATTTATATAGATCCAACCACATATGATATAAATCAAACAGTATCCAAACAATAAAAAAGGAATTTTTTATTTGTATATCACTATAGAATTTATTACATATTTAAAATATGTCTTTATACCTATCCATAATACGATTAACTATATTATTAAGTATTTTATAATAATACTTAATAATATAGTCTTAAAGTGATTAAAAGTAAACTTTTTCATAGTACATCAACCACTTTATATAGTAATAAACAAATATTAAGAATAAAAATATTGACAAACTAAACTAATAATAATTATATTACTTCCAATTATTAATTTTTTATTAAAGATGATTAATTAGTTAATTTTATAACTACGTTTATAAAAAAACTTTAATCCACATGATCAATACACCTATGAGCATAACTTTAGAAAAAATACTAAAAGAAATATTAGGAAAAACTCCTTCATTTTACTTTAACAATACAATAGATATAGAAGTTTTTTTTCACAGAGTAAATAAGCCACAAATTTACAATCGTTACAAACGTATCATAGCACAATATACAAATCTCCAATCTGTAACAATTACACATGTTGATCATGCTGTCTTATTATTTTACATATGCAGTAAACTTACAAAAAATCCTCAAGAAGAGTTCCTCAGTTTTATTCTAGCATGCCACGAGTCATACAATGATTATGTTAAATTTCGTTACAAAAGTAAATTTTTACAACAACTAAGTTGTATGGCTAATACTCTAAAAAACTTAATATACTTACAATTTTATGCAAATGCACAATGGACAGATCGCCCAGAACCCTTAATTGAAAAACTTAACATGTTTGATAACTTAAGGATATTATCCTTAAGTAATATTACACAACCTAAACTGTCAACATATACCAATACAAAAGAAACACTATCGTTTACAGGTGTTTTTGCTAATTCTAAGATAGAATATTTATTTTTAAACTGTTATCCACTTAGAATCATACGATATTTCCCAAAACTCAAGTTTCTACAAATTTCAAACAAAATCTATGATTCAACTATTCAAAAGTATACACTAGATCTACATAAGTACTTTCATCCTAATGCTATCACTCTAAATACTCTATCATTAATTAACACCAAAATAATAGGTAATAATGCAATATACCATCATCCAAAACACAATTTCACAGTGATATATAATTTAAGGAATATTAAAATAAAAAAAGGTGGCATCACTAATAACATGTATTCTGTGAAACTACAAACCCATTATAACACAACTCTAGATAACATATCATTAAATACTTATGCTTACCAATTCATACATTCTATTCACTTACAAAAGTATAACAATACTACTTTAATATTACTAGATAAGTCACAAAGCCCAGAAACCATAAAACAGATAACTCAAAGTGTTCCAAATTATACACTAATCAATGTTCAATTAAATACAGTACCATATAAATTCAACGAATATCATTGTAGAAATACAGATCAAGCTCAACCCATAATCGAGACTATACATGGCCATTCTCATGACATAACAACATCCTCCACCACATCAGCACCTGATATATCCAATTCTAATAATGTAAGTTTACCTAACGTTACTCCTGACCATCAACAAGCACATGTTAATATTAAAGATAATCATGCTTCACATAGTGCAACAACATGCACTACTACATTACAAGCTTCAGATAATAATTCCAGTAGAATAAACTTACCTCAAGCTAAATCAGATATTACCATAGATAATCTTCATAACACACAAGATAATAATTCTCACAATTTAGCAACATCCTCCACCACATCAGCACTTGATATATCCAGTTCTAATAATGTAAGTTCGCCTAACGTTACTCCTGACTATCAACAAGCACATGTTAATATTCAAGATGATCATGCTTCACATAGTGCAACAACATGCACTACTACATTACAAGCTTCAGATAATGATTCCAGTAGAATAAACTTACCTCAAGCTAAATCAGATATTACCATAGATAATCTTCATAACACACAAGATAATAATTCTCACAATTTAGCAACATCCTCCACCACATCAGCACTTGATATATCCAGTTCTAATAATGTAAGTTCGCCTAACGTTACTCCTGACCATCAACAAGCACATGTTAATATTCAAGATGATCATGCTTCACATAGTGCAACAACAGACACTACTACATTACAAGCTTCAGGTAATGATTCCAATAGAACAAGTCCACACAATACTGATATTATAAGAAGTGATCTTAAATTTGATAAAACCTCAGATCATGATACAGCAGATAATTTATTAAGATTCCCTACCATATTAACACTTAATTACAGTAATCCTAATAATACAAACCTATATGATACTAGTATGGATGTAGCAGACGATCAGGATTATAGCCCTTTTCATCAATTTAGTTTACCAATTACAGAAAACATGTCAACAGACTCATCTGATAATGATACTGCATTTGACAGTTTATCTACTACAGAAGGTACATCAACAGATTTACCTGAAGAAGATAGCAATGTCGAATTCTACGTTAATCAAATCATACAAGATCAAAACCTTGATTTGTCTTTAATTACAAATTATGTACTAAAAAGTCCTGATATTACACATATATCCTACAACATAGAAATTAGTACCCCAGAATACACAATACTAGATAATATTTCTAGTAACATATCAATACCACAACAAGAATCAACTACTAGAGAAAATTCCATGAAAAAAATAAACAGACTACCAACTAACACAACAAAAAATAATGCTTACATAGCACACCATCAACAAGTAGAAAAATTACTAATAAGTAATGTAAGTACAGCTTCTTCATTACATAATACACAATCTACAGAAGATCCTTATAATTCAAGCTTTATTCCCACAACAAAAAATTATTCACCTAGTATAGCTAACAGGGAAAATATAACAAAACAATCATTTCAAGGGAAACAACAAACAAATAATTTATTAATAACAGAACATAGAGTAATAAGTTCACAGACAACTAGAACAACATACTTTCAACACATTCCTTGTCGACCAACCTCCACTCAAACAAATGAATTTCAATCACTTAATGCATTAAGTGTTGAAGAATTGATAAGGATTTATCTTGATGAAGAAGACTCTGACTTACAACTAGATACCATCTCAACAAATGAAGAAAATCAACAAACAGACCATTCATATACAAAAAAAGATGACACAATAAATTTTAATATGACAAACACATCAACTACAACATATTTTGAACAGACTCTTTGTCAACCAACTTTCTCTCAAATAAATGAATTTCAACTAATCAACTCATCAAGTATTGAACAATTCAAAAAAAATTACCTTGATCAAGAAGACATTAATCAACCAATAAGTAGTTCAATAGAGGAACACCAATCAATGACTACTAATACAGCACTTAAAATAAGTAGTGTGTATCATCATGCAAGTCCTCAAGATTCATTATCAAGCAACACACCGCTTGATTTGACAAATAACTACATACCTAGAACAACATGCCCTCCTTCTCCAAGTTATAAAATGAGAATTTCACATAAGAAGATGCCGACAACACCATATAGCAGATCAACACAACAAAACCTTTTAAGAAGATGATTATACTAATTTTTGATATAGTAACTTTACTCTCTCGACATCAATGTATTCTATTCTTATGTGTAATAACAGGAACAATTTGCAAATTCTAAAATTGAGCTAAAAATTTATATTAGGCTATAAATATTAATAATACACTATAAATTCAACTTTTAGTAAATATTTACAGGTAATAACTAACTACTAAAAATTATAAATAACAACTCTTAATAACAAATAATCATTACCTATATGACATTCATTTATAATAAACATTCTAAACAGCAATTTTATACTGTTAAATAACACAAATTTATATAATCAATATTTCTACATATTAAAAATATACATACTATCTTATTTAAGTCAGTATTAATCTAAAATTAGAGAAAACTATACAATAAATAATTCTCAACAATCATGAGGCATGATTAAAAAATAATATATACTGATTTAACAATTATTATACGTCATAATAAAACATTATGTATATTCTTAATAATAATATCTTTATTACTATTAATTTAATATAACTTAATATAACTTTTCAGATGGTTATATATTCCCGTATACTAATGCAAATTAACATTAACCATAAGTAAAATTAATGACATAATGTTTCTATATACACTACTACCTGATATTTAACAAATAGGTTGATTCTTATAGACGTATGCTATATATTACACAATAGTAAGTATGGTTTTTGTTTCAACTGATAAAAGCATTGCAAAAATTTTACTTTATTGTTTTGCTGAATTTAATTTTTTGTAAGTTTAACATGATGTATGTTAATGTGGTGTGTAATATTCATTTACTTACAGGTTTATGTTTAGTATATGCGGTTTCAATTTTTAATGGATAAATTATGGGAAACAACGATACACAGTCAGAGTCTATCAAAGATACTGTTATTAAAATTGTAATTGATTGTTTAAAACTCAAAGATGAACAACAAGCTACCCTTTCTGGTAGCACTAACTTGGCAAAAGATTTAAATCTTGATAGTCTTGATTTTGTAGATCTTGTCATGTGCTTAGAAGATCATTTTTCTATAGAAATCTCTGATGAAGAAGCACAAGAACTTGAAACTATAGATAAAATAGAGGAGTACATACGTAATAAATTATCAGACAAAACTAACTAAGGTTATTTATCTATGACAGGAAAAAGGGTCGTTATTACTGGGTTAGGGTTAGTAACTCCACTAGGAAATGATATAAAAACAGTATGGGATCTTTTATGTAAAGGAACTTCAGGAATAAAGAAAATTAATAGGTTTGATGCGTCTGACCTTGATTGTAAGATCGGTGGTCAAATAATAATGAAGTCAGATTCCGAAATACACACATTTGATCCTGCAAACTGGATAGAAGAAAAAGAACTTAAAAAAATGGACATTTTTATTCATTTTGGTATAGCAGCTGCCATTCAAGCAGTTAATGACTCAAACCTGTTAGCTTATAGTAATCTTGATTATAATAGAGTAGGAGTAATAGTTGGATCTGGCATAGGTGGATTAGCGTTTATAGAGAAAACATCTATTTGTTTACAAGATCGTGGACCAAAAAGAATTAGCCCATTTTTTATTCCTGCAAGTTTGATTAATTTATTACCTGGACACATATCTATAAAATATGGGTTTGCAGGGGTTAATGATGGAGGAGTAACTGCATGTGCAACAAGTGCACAAACCATAGGTAATGCAGCAAGAATAATCAAATCTGGAGAAGCAGATGTTATAATAGCAGGTGGAGCTGAAAGTGCAATATGTCGTATGGGTGTTGCAGGGTTTGCTGCATTAAAGGCTTTATCAACAAAGTTCAATGATACTCCAGAATTAGCATCACGCCCTTGGGATAAACAACGTGACGGTTTTGTTATGGGAGAAGGTTCAGGAATAATTGTACTTGAAGACTACGAACATGCTAAAAAGCGTAATGCAAAAATATACGCAGAGTTAATAGGGTATGGTATGACGGCAGATGCATATCATATAACAGCACCTCATCCAGAAGGGAAAGGTGGAAAAAAATCTATGGAATTAGCATTAAGTAGTGCTCAATTAAGTCCAGATTCTATAAACTACATAAATGCACATGGTACTTCTACTCCAATTGGAGACAGTACTGAAATTCACGCAATAAAAGAAGTATTCAAAGATAGTACATATAAGATTCCAATATCTTCAACAAAATCTTCCATAGGACATTTACTTGGAGCTGCTGGAAGTGTTGAGGCTATATTTTGTATACTTGCTATTAATACAGGAATTGTTCCACCTACTCTCAATTTATATGATTCATCTGAGGATCCAAAACTAAATCTTGTTCCATTAACTGCACAAGAGCATACAATAAATTATGCGTTATCCAACTCTTTTGGTTTTGGTGGAACAAATGTATCACTAGTATTTAGTAAGCTATATTAATATCAAAATGTTATAATCTTTGGTATAGCAAATCAGTAGTTCCTAAGTGTTTTTCTACAATGTGTCTATTAATTGTTTGATTGTTTTTAATTAATATTTTAACCTATATCTTAAGTATAAAATAAATTAATTATGCAAATTCAACATAAACTGTCTTATCAAGAACTTGTATCATGTCTTAGACTCATCAGAACACAACATATTGGCCCATCAACATTTTCTGCATTAATCAAAATATATAAAACATGTAATAACGTATTAGAAGCTCTACCAGAATTAATAAAAAAATCTAAAGCTTATGACAAAATCAATACTATATGTTCTATTGAAACAGCAGAACAAGAAATTGAAAATACTTATAAAATAGGAGGTAGAATAATTACAGTATTTGATGAAGATTATCCAGAAAACCTACGCAACATTCATGATTATCCACCTGTATTGACAATATTAGGAGATATATCACTACTCAAACAAAAAATCATAGCTATAGTAGGCAGTAGGAATCCATCAATTAACGGAAAAAACTTTGCTTATAAGCTATCTTATGAATTAGCAAATTCAGGGTTTACAATTGTATCAGGACTAGCCAAAGGCATAGATAAGTCTGCACACAGCATCATATTTAAACAATTACCTACAATTGCTATAATGGGCAATGGTATTAACATAGTATACCCAGAAGAAAACACAACATTATATAATGCAATAACAGATAATGGAGGCTTAATCGCAACAGAATTCCCATTCGCTACGTTACCAAAAGCACAACTATTTCCTCAACGTAATCGTATAATCTCTGGATTATCACTAGGAGTAGTAATTGTTGAAGCATCAATGAAATCAGGATCATTAATAACAGCAAACTTTGCAATCCATCAGAATAGAGAGGTATTTGCAGTACCTGGATCACCATTTGACTACAGATGTAAAGGAAGTAATTACTTAATTAAAACAGGATCAGCTAAACTTATAGAACACACAAATGACATAATAGAAAGTCTACAGTTCAACACTTATAATTATATACAACATTCCTTATTCGATAATATTATAACAAATTATCAAAGCACAACAGAAATTGACAACGCAAAAAATCTTATTCTACAACACATAACTCATAGTCCTGTTAAAATCGAAGAGATTATTACTTCAACTAATCTAAGCATTAGTACTACTTTAATAGCACTAATGGAGCTCGAAACGTCACATAAAATAGAAAGACTACCTAACAATAAGGTTATGCTTATACATAACTAAATATAATTTTGTTAATACTATATAAGTACATAATATAGAATAAATGCTCTACAAAATTTACAGTAATACAATATGTATATTGTATCAAATATTTACAAACGTAAAATATTAAATAAACCATATGTTTTTAAAAAATTACCAACCAACAAAACATTGATATCAGTTTTACATAGATTGTAGCAACTTCATATATACTAAGGAACTAATATACATAACTAAGTATAAATTTTAGAACGACTTAATGTTCATAATACAATAGAATACATATAATTACATAATTCACAGTATAACAAGTTCATATCATTAAAAAAACAAATATACTAGAATATCCAAATAATCATATGCATTTAAAAAGATTATTATATCATGTAACATCTATATCAATTTTACTTATACCATAATAATTTTACATATATTAAAAAATCTTAACTAATAATAACTTCACCATCGATCCCCTTACGCAAGGCTATAGGTAATTTAAGATTAGAATTTTTATATTAATCATTCTCTAATAAGTCATATAACATTACAATTTCTCTATTATGATTAGGCAACTCTATTCTCATAATATTTCTTTCAAGAGCAACTGATATACGTGCTGACAAAGCACTCATCAGAAAGCAACATCTTAGATATAACTAAAGTTTAGAACTTAATAATGCTATAAGTGTATAAAGATTACGCCATTAATAAACACACATATAATACCTTAAATCCTTAATGATAACATGTTTGAAATATATCTAACCCACAATACAACGTATATCATATAAACTCACAATTGATATACGTGCTGACAAAGCACCAATCAGAAAGCAATATCCACCAGATATAACTAAAGTTTAGAACTCAATAATGCTATAAGTGTATAAGATTATGCCATTAATAAACACACATATAATACCTTAAATCCTTAATGATAACATATTTGAAATATATCTAACCCACAATACAACGTATATCATATAAACTCACAATTGATATACGTGCTGACAAAACACTCATCAGCAAGCAACATCTTAGATATAACTAAAGTCTAGAACCCCACAATGCTATAAGTGTATAAAGATTACGCCATTAATAAACACACATATAACACCTTAAATCCTTAATGATAACATGTTTGAAATATATCTAACCCCACAACAACGCATATTATATAAACTCATATGATACAAAACTATAACTGCATGCATAAAATCACTGATATTATCTTCTCAAAAATAGCTTATCTATTTCAAGTAAACTTAGTTTTATATAAGTTGGTCTACCATGATTACACTGACCAGAATATGAAGTATTTTCCATATTTCTTAAAAGAGCATTCATCTCTTCAATTTTTAATTTTCTACCACTCCTAATAGAACTATAACACGCTATTGTACCGCATATATCTTTAATTTTATTATTTAAAAACAAAGTATCTCCTACTTCTGCAATACTATCAAGTATATGAAAAATCAATGCTTTTACATCAAAACTACCAAAAACTGCAGGTACTTCTCTAACTATAACTGACAAATCACCAAGTGACTCAATTAGTAATCCAAGCTTTAACAACTTGTTTTTATACTCCATCAATAACTCTAAATCACAACCATTATTCATTTCAACAACTTCAGGTATAAGCAATATTTGACGTTTTACACCTTCTTTTTCCATAACCTGTTTCATATATTCATAAATTAATCTCTCATGAGCAGCATGTTGATCAACAATTACGATTCCATCTTTTGTTTGAGCTACAATATACCTACTATGTACTTGACATATTGCATATCCCAACGGATAACAATCAACCAAAGTATTCTCTTGTTTATGACTAATCGATTTTGGCACAGCATTTAAACTCAAATGTGTATCATGTTCTCTTTTATTATCAACATTAGAAATTATATCATGACTTTTACCAGTTAATTTAAAACACTCATTACCCTGATTCAGAATAGATGTATCAATCTTATAATCTTCAATTTGAGTTTTATCTTGCAGAACAAAAAATTCTTTTAAATCATCATTAACACTGATATCAGATGTATTGCTTAACGTTTGATCACTTTTTACAGATAAATTATTTCTAATAAACAATTGTTTATCTGAATTAGGTATTCCAAAGTCACTAATGCATGAATATTGTTCCTTATTATCCTTAGAAGATTGTTCATGTGAAGAAGGTGCCACAAACTGAAAAGAAGGAGAATTAACACCTAAATTCTTCACTTTAGCAATATTATCTTTTTCAAAAGGATCCTCACTAAAATTATTATCAGACCTAAACTTGTTATTCATTTTAACAGCTAATGCATTTTTAATTGCATTTACTACAACTTTATATATTAATCTTTTATCCTGAAACCTTACTTCAGATTTATTCGGATGAACATTAGTATCTACTTGATCATATGGCATGTTAATATATAACACAACAATTGGATATTTATCTCTTTCTATAAAATCACTGTAAGCATATCTCACAGCTCCCACGAGCATATTATCGTAAATAGGACGTCCATTTACAAATGTATATATAAGGCTAGACTTACCGCGACTCATAGTAGGAATACCAATATAACCTGTCAAAGCGATCATACTTTCAACAAAATGTACTGGTAAAGAATTCTCATAAAACCCCGTACCTAAAATTTTAATTTCAGCTAATCTATCAATTTCTGATTGTTGCTTTAAATATTTAAATACTTGCTTACCGTCAACACATAAAGAAAATTTAATATCATGATTCACCATTGCTAGTTTATTCACCATATCAATAATAGATTGTACTTCCGCTTTCTCAGTTTTTAAAAACTTTAGTCGATTAGGAGTAGCAAAAAATAAATCTCGTACTTCTATATAAGTACCACAAGAAAGAGGATTTGGTATCAATTCCTGTACCTTCTCCCCACCTTCAATTTCTATTGACCATGCTGTATCAGAACCCTGACATCTCGATACCATTTTCACTTTACTAACAGCTGCAATAGAAGTAAGACCTTCACCTCTAAATCCCAAAGATTTTACTTTAGTTAAATCACCATCAGGAAGTTTAGATGTTGCATGACGAACAAATGCAATTTCCATATCTTCCTTTTTAATACCAATACCATCATCACAAACAAGTATTAAGTTACGTCCTCCACGTTCTATTGTAATACTAACAGTAGTAGCTTTAGCATCTATTGAATTTTCAACTAATTCTTTCACTACACTAGCAGGACATTCTATAACTTCACCTGCAGCAATTCTATTAATTGTTCTAGAATCTAATAGTACAATAGACATATGCTAACATTTCAATACAATTACAATATATTAAGAAATAACAACAACACACGATTTTCACAACTATAAAATACTTACTTTATGAAACAGTATTCAAATTACACAATATATTATCAATGTAAGAATGGCATTATATGCTACTTATTGATTTAATAATACTACACAAAATATTATCTCATAAGTTACAATACTAAACTATCATCATAACATACATAAAATTTCAATATAACAAAACAAAGAACTAGTGAATCAATTTAATATAGAAAACCAGATCATTTAATACATTGCATTGCTTACATGGATATATATACTATTATCATAATTGGAATGTATTACTGGCAACAACTCTAATGAACATATAAATGATACAATCTTATGTATATCGTCTAATCAATAACATGAATTCATGTTTAGAGTATATAAAAAACACCTTTAAGCAAATGATAGTTTTACTTACATAAACATCACAATAATTTTAAATATAACATAATATCCTAGAAAATCGTCAGAATAAAAAACAGCTAGAATTACTATATACTGTCAACTTAGTAATCCTTACCCAATATCATAGCTTACCTGATAATCACGATTCAATTAACGTTATTGGATATATATTTAAACTCAATACAATATTGTAGAGAATTTTTAGTATAAAAAACAACTAGAATTATCACAGCATATATTAATCAATATATTATTCCTAGTTAATACCATAACTTACTTAAATAACCTTAGAAGAATCATAATCTCATTGATAATAATCATATATATTTAAAATCTACTATAATACTCCAGGAACTATTAGGACAAAAAATACAAAACACTATCAATACCCTAACAAATAATCTTTAATGAAATACCACTATAGCTAACTAAATAATGTAAAAAATCCACTAATGAATTTATAATACTAGAATCCCTGTTCTTTCAAATCCTCAGTATAAGGAAAAGTTAATGTAATTACAGTACCAGAATTTGGTTCACTTTTTATTTTGAAAATACCATTCATAAGCTCAACTAATTTTTTACTTAAAGGCAATCCTAACCCTGTACCTTCATACTTACGCGAATGTTTACTATCCACCTGTCCAAAAACAGACATTACTTTATATAAATCCTGTTGTGCTATACCTATTCCAGTATCAGTAATTTCAATAATAATCAGCTTATCTTCAAGATTATATCTTACAACAAGCTTTACTGTTCCATTTTCAGGAGTAAATTTTATTGAGTTAGATAACAAGTTAATTATTACTTGCTTTATCCTCTTAGGATCAGCTACCATTACTACTTTATCAGAAGGTAAAACTTTTTCTAGATGTACCTTTGCTTGCTCAGCTCTTGGTATCATCATGTTAAAGCACGATGATACTATTTTACCTAAATCAAATTTTATAAACTCTATTACTAATTTATTTGCTTCAGCTTTAGAAAAATCTAAAATGTCATTAATTAAGCTTAATAAATGTACACCAGAACTATGTATATCATTTATATATTCTTTATAATCAGAATTTTCTATAGGTCCAAGAGACTCACTTTTTATCATTTCTGAAAATCCAATAATAGAGTTCAAAGGAGTACGCAACTCGTGACTAACATTTGCAAGAAATTGCGATTTACTTATATTTTCTTGCTCTGCCATTTCTTTTGCTTCTTTCAATTTAAGATTTACATCATATTGTTTACTAAGCATTCTTGTATTTCTATAATATATACACCAAGTCACAACAACAAATATGATAATAATTAAAACAACTATTACTAAAAAGATAGTATAGAAATCAACAATAAAACTAGACAAGTTCTCAGAGTTTTTAATAATTTTTAAAAACATCAAAGGATGATGACTCTTATCACCTAACGGAAATATAGGAAATATAGATACAACATTTGCACTACTTTTAACCTTATGGTCTATATATTCCCCCCTTAATAACGAATTCATATCACTAGAACGAAGTAACAAATCCTGTTCTGAAATTTCATCGCTACTTTTATTAGAAAATATCACATTTCCATCAACGTTATACAAAATCACATGAAAATCTTCTACCCCATCCAATGCTTTTAAAAATTCAGCACGCAATCTAATTAGCAAATCCATATAATACGCATTAGTCCCTACATGACTTGGAGCCTTAGCCAACAATTGAGCATATTTATTGATTACAGAATTAACTAATATTGCTTTAATATTAACATTGATTTCTTTTGAAACTTCATATAAGTAATCATTTTTCAAATATACATGTGTATACCCAATCGCAGAAAACAAAGTAATCAATAGACATATCAACAATAGAATTCGCAAAGACTTCATACATAAACCTAATTGTATCATTAGTATAATACTATTTATATAATAGTATTTTTATAAACTTTTTCTTAGTTGACATATAACAATATTATGCTAAATTACGCGTTAGCTGATATTTTAGTACACTATCTCACAGGTTTCAAAAATTTTTAGGAGTAGTTTTTATGCATAATTCACCAATCTTACAGGTTTATGATCCTTCAACCGTTACTTTTTCACATGGGAAGGGAGTGTACTTATATGGTCATGATGGGAAAAAATATATAGATTTTCATTCAGGAATTGCAACAAGTTCCTTAGGGCATGCACATCCTGTATTAGTTGAAACCTTAAAAAGACAAGGTGAAAAATTATGGCATCTATCAAATTTACACACAATACCTGAAGCTATAAAGCTAGCACAAAAACTAGTAGATATCAGCTTTGCAGATAAGGTTTTTTTCAATAACTCAGGAGCCGAATCTGTAGAGTGTGCACTAAAAATAGCACGATCATACCAATGTGGTAAAGGTAATACTCAACGTTACAGGTTTATAACACTAAGGCGTTCTTTTCATGGTAGAACTTATACTGCATGTTCAGCAAATGAGCCAAATAATTTCTCTCCTCTGTTAAAACCATACGTTGAATGGTTTGATAGTGCAGAACCTGATATCAACTCTATAAAAAATGCACTGACTGAGAATACAGGTGCAATATTAATAGAACCCATTCAGGGAGAAGGAGGAATTAATGTACTTGATGCCTCATTTATTAAAGAGCTACGCACAATCTGTGATCAAAATGATATATTATTAATTTTTGATTGTGTACAATGTGGAGCTGGAAGGACAGGAAAGTTTTTTGCCCACGAACATATCAATGTAACCCCTGACATATGTACTCTTGCAAAAGGATTAGGTGGCGGTTTCCCAGTATCAGCATGTTTATCAACTAATAATGCTTCTCAATTTATGACACCTGGAATGCATGGATCTACATTTGGAGGAAACCCTCTAGCTACTACTATTGCAGGAGCTGTTGTTGATGAAATCTTAAAGGATGGATTCTTAGAGAATGTCACGAAAAATGGTCAGTACTTACATAAAAAGCTAGAAGACTTATCTAACAAATTCTCGGTAATTGAACAAATAAAAGGAAAAGGGCTACTAATCGGGGTAAAAGTTAATACCGATAGTAGAGCATTAATGAAAGATTTATTAAATTATGGGTTATTACTCAGTACCGCATCTGGCAATGTTTTAAGAATAATGCCACCTTTAATAATAACCCAACAAGAAATTGATGAAGGTATTAGCCTTTTGGAAAGCTATCTACAAGAAAATAAGAATAAATTGTAGACAGCAAGTAATTGGTTTATACTTTACTAAGTTTGCTTGAAAAAGTTCTTATTATTTATCTGAAAGTTATGGGGGTAATATTATGTTAACTTCAGGTTTTGAAGATGATGCAAAAAAGCAACATGCTTCATCTATTGGTTTTAAAAAATTACAAGAAGACCAAAGTGATAATCAATCATCAAATGGGGATTCTCCAATACAAACAATTGATTATGATAGAATCTTTCTTGCTATATCCTTTATTTCTCTTGTAGTAGAAGCAGCATCATCTATATTCAATTTAGTATCAACACAAGTCAGTGTAGCAGAAAATATTAAGCGTACACTCGCTATTACTTTCTACATAATTCATACTATACTTACTATTTGCGCAATTGTAAATTCAGCACTTGCAATAAAACAAGCAGTAGATATTAAACGCAAAAATAAGAAAGAAATTTCATGTAATAGTTATGAAATGCACTCAAATAATCTACAAATTTCTGAAAATTCTTTAACTATTATATCACAGGTATTATGGATTATAGTTTGTGTATCATCGTTAGTAATGCTATACATGTCTAGTAATTCACAATTAGAACAAGCTTTATTATACATATCGGTTTTAGCTCCTTTATTAGGTGTACTTTCTTGTGTTTTAAGGTTATCAGATTCTACAATTAGACATAAGAATCCAGATTCTCCACTTGATCAGAAAAGGAATGCTAAGTGGCTTTCAATCTTGTATGGTATTGTTTTATGTTTTGAAATAGCTCATTGTGCATGTCATATAATTGAAGCAATGTCACTAGAAGGAAGAATGCAAGATATTTATGATTTTTCAAACTTACCTGTACTTGCTATAGAATTGGCAACAATATTTGCATTTGCACTTGCACTTATTGTAGAACAATGTCTTAATAAGCCTTCCAAAGAAGAAGCTGAAAAATCTAGCTCTCCAGTTACTGTACCTTTAGTAGAGGAAATTGAAACTCTAAAGCCTATGCAGCATTGTAAATCTGTATAAAATATCCACAATGTAGCTCTCATAACATATGAGAGTTGCGTTTTATTAGAGGTCTATATCGCCATTATTAATGATATGTTGGTTTTATGATAGAGTACTTTCTATTACTAAAACACAATTCTAGCTTAATCCATAATAAAAAAATTTAATTTAATAACTACTTATGTTCTTTAAACCGATAAACTATAGTTATTAATTTACATAATAAGAATCTATAACACCATTACACACTTATGTATTTAACATTTCACTATTACAGTATTAACCACATTTAATACTTATACAATCAATAGAATTTCTCCTACCTTGATACTATGTAGTATAACAATAAACTAATACTACCTTTGTGTGTAAAAAATAATAGTATAAATAAGGAATTAATATGACCTCACATGTAACTTAAAATATCATTTGTAATGACATCATATTATGCTAAAACAATAAAAAACAGCATAACTTTTATGTGACTTAAATATTAAACAAAAATTAAAGGAATACAATCATAAAAATACAATAAGGAATGAAACTTATGACTACTTCTATATAAACTTAACTAACCACACAGTAAGTTACAAATCTTACAACATAACGTAATACATATAATAATATTCAGACAAATAACATAATAAAAACTATAATACAAAATATTATCCTAATAATACTAGTAAACTAATCAAGCAATATTTCTCGTTTACCAGTACTTGCAACACCAATCACACCATCCCTTTCCATACGCTCTACTAAGTTTGCAGCTCTATTGTATCCTATTCTCAATTGTCTTTGTATATAACTAATAGAAGCCTTACGGTCTCTCATTACAATTAATACAGCTTGTCTATATAAATCATCATCTCTATCAAAACCACTATCATCTATAATATCTTCATAATCCTGTTGAATCTGTGTAATACCATCTACATATTCAGGAATACCTTGAGATTTTAAATACGCAACAATATTTTGTACTTCATCATCACTTACAAAAGCTCCATGAACACGTATTATCTTTCCTCCAGAAACCATATATAACATGTCACCCATACCAAGTAATTGCTCAGCACCTTGTTCACCTAAAATTGTCCTACTATCTATTTTTGAAGTTACAGCAAAACTAATCCTAGTAGGAAAATTTGCCTTTATTACACCTGTAATCACATCAACAGAAGGACGTTGAGTAGCCATAATTATATGAATACCAGCAGCTCTAGCCATCTGAGATAACCTTTGTATTGAGGATTCAATTTCCTTACCAGCAACAAGCATCAAATCTGCCATCTCATCAACTATAACTACAATATACGGAAAAAGACGAAGCTCTACTAATCTTTTCTCAAAAACTGCTTCACCTGTCTCTTTATCAAATCCAGTCTGTAATATTTTTTCTAATGGTCTGTTTTGAGAAATAGCTTCATTAATCTTGTCATTATAACCAATAATGTTTCGTGCTCCAATATCTGACATTAATCGATAACGACTCTCCATTTCACTAACCACCCATTTTAAAGCAGCAACAGCTTTTTTAGGTTCAGTGACTACTGGTGTCAATAAATGTGGTATAGAATTATAAACTGATAGCTCTAACACTTTTGGATCAATCATAATCATTTTACACTGATCAGGGCTTAAACTATAAACGAGCGACAAGATCATAGTATTAATTGCAACAGATTTTCCAGAACCTGTAGTACCAGCAATCAACAAATGTGGCATCTTAACTAAATCAGCTATAATCACTTCACCATCAATCCCCTTACCCAAAGCTATAGGTAATTTAAGATTAGAATCTTTATATTGATTACTCTCTAATAAGTCACGTAACATTACAATTTCTCTATAATGATTAGGCAACTCTATTCCCATAACATTTCTTCCAGGAATAACTGATATACGTGCTGATAAAGCACTCATTGAACGAGCAATATCATCAGATAAACCTATCACCCTTGACGATTTAGTACCAGCAGACGGCTCAAATTCATATAATGTAACTACTGGACCATACCTAATGTTGACAATCCTTCCATGTATGGAAAAATCTTTTAGTACTTTGCTAAGTAAAATAGCAGTACTATCATCTGGACAATATTTCTTACCACTTACTGAAACAGGCTTAGCTAAATATTCAATACTAGGTAACTCAAATTTATAACTAGAAGGCCTTCTATTAACCATATTAACATTACTAGAAGATACAACTTCTTTATCATGTCTTGAAACATGTATTTCTTCTTTTACTAAGTTTGCATCTCCAACATGTGGACACACCACTTCTTCGTCATTCAACCTTTGATGTAATAAGTCTTCATCTGTAAAACCATCATCTTCAAAATCTTGATCTGATAAATCTTCATCTGTAAAACCATCATCTTCAAAATCTTGATCTGATAAATCTTCATCTATAAAACTTTCATCTTCAAAATCCTGATCTGATAAATCTTCATCTGCAAAACTTTCATCTTCAAAATCTTGATCTGATAAGTCCTTATCTACAAAATCCCCAGTTTCTAATTCTTTATCTAACAGATCCTCATTTACAACAAATAGCTCATTTTTCAAGCCTTGTTCTAATCCTTCATTTGTCAAACCTTCACTTAATCGGCTTTCGTTTGCTAAACCTTCATTACCTAAATCCTGATCTCTTAATTTCACATGTTCCACATTATAAGAATTTTGTAATTGATCTGCATCATACAAAATTGCTGCTACAGGAATAGTAGTATCATTATTATTAAGTCTACAAATTATTTTATAATACACTACAAGCATAGTGTTATAAAAATACATAATAACTCGTTTCCATCCAATAATTCCTATAAAACCCAATATTGTCACACAACACAACACAGACACTGGTAATTTCTGAACAAAAATACCTAAAACACCTCCTTGATAATACCTATCCATAAATTTAAAGGAAATATTAGATGTAATCCCACTAATACCAATTACAATGCTACACCCATATAATAGATACAAGTAAATATTCCGACGAAACAATATAGGAAGTACTATCAATAATACAATAATAAAACTTGACACTCCAAGTGATTGTAAAAAGATATCAGCCATATGTGATCCAATGATCCCACATAAATTCTTTACAGAAGCACTAGTTGCCACATTGAAAGATAGATCTTCACTAGAATAGGTTATAAATGATAGAAAAAGAAATATTGCAATAAAAGATAATAAAGAAGCTCTAAAAAAGAAGATAAATTTATTAAATGTAAGCCTCATATTAGTAACTCTTTACCCAAAGTAGTAACGCAAAGCATACCTTACAAAGTTAATAAATACTAATAGTATAAGAGGAGATAAGTCAAAATTATACGACACAATAAAAGGAAAAAGCTTCCTGACAAAATTTACAGCTGGAAACATAACCTTTGACAAAAATAAAAAAACATTATTAACAAACTCATTATACCTATTTACAATATTTAATCCTATCAACCAACCAAGTATTACCCACAAGACTAAAGAAAAGTTATAAATACTCAATAATGTATCAAGCAAATACACAATAGGATGCATAATTAATAGCTCTTTACTTATAAAACTAACTTTAAAAGGTATAATACACTAAAATCACAGTTAATTAAAAGAGAAAATTTGAACTTGAAAAATACAATATTGTTATTTATTATATATAGTTTACTTTAATATTTGATCCTTGATGGGTTTATTAGTAATTGCAACATTTAGTATATTTATACTACTAATTTTATCAGCATTTTTTTCTGCTGCAGAAACAAGTATTACTTCACTGAGCAGTTCTCTTGTACATAAGTTAATGTTAAAAGGAAATAAAAGAGCTAAAATTATTCATAACCTTAGCCAAAAAAAGAAAGTAGTAATCAATACCGTATTAATAGGTAATACCATTATTAACATCACTGCTTCTTCAATAGCTACAGCTATTTCAATAAAAGCTCTAGGACCACAAGGAATATTGTTCTCAACAGTAGCTATGACATTTTTCATACTAATTTTCTCTGAAGCATTACCAAAAAGCTATGCTATACTCAATCCAGAAAAAACTGCGTTACTAATATCATACCCATTATCATTTTGTGTGTTAATTCTTTCGCCAATAACTTTATCTATACAGTACATAATAGACTGTATTCTCAAAATATTGCACATGCATAAAGATAAAGAAATCATTTCTGCAGCTGATGCTATGCGTAATTTAATATCACTACATGATAGTAAAGGAACAATGCTTAAACAAGATTTAGATATGCTAAGCAGTATATTGGATCTTGCAGAAACTGAAATTTCACAAATTATGACACATAGAAAAAATTTATTAGCTTTCAACATAGATACAAATATACATGACTTAATAAAAAAAATACTATCAAGTCCCCACAGTAGAATACCATTATGGAAAAATCAAGAAGATCAAGTTGTAGGAGTAGTACATGTTAAAGATGTAATTACATTAGTCAGAGAAAAAGGCAAAAATATAACTCAAGAAGATCTCCATATAGTAATGACAAAACCATGGTTTGTACCAGATAGCACACTATTAAGCGTACAATTACACAACTTTCTAAGAAGTAGGAAACATCTTGCTTTAGTCATAGATGAGTATGGAGCTTTACAAGGGATAGTAACATTAGAAGATGTAATTGAAGAAATAGTAGGAGACATAACTGATGAACATGACATTACGAAAGAAGCTCCTATAAAAAAAATTTCTGATACTACATATCATATTAACGGTGATACATCTATTAGGGACATTAATAGACAATTACGTTGGGATTTACCAGATGAAGATGCATCTACACTGGCAGGTGCAATTGTATACGAAGTTGAGCGTATACCTGAAGAAGGAGAAGAATTTTCACTATACGGTTTATTATTTAAAATACTAAAGAAAAATGGACATACTATTTCTTTAATTCAAGTAAATGTATCACCAGAAAATACTAGTATAACACAACTAGATGAAAAATAACATACTTCATTTCATGGTATACCTTGTCAGTATAAGTTCAGCATCAATTGTAAACACGTTTCTACATACTCTATAATGCTATAGCAAAAACTTTATATTTACAATAATTCATACAATATATCTGGTTTACAGAATGTTCTGTTAAAAAATTATAAGAATTAAAACATTTACTAATTAGTGTACATCGTTTGTATTATACAAGTAAATTTAAAAACTTATGTTAAAAAATCAAACTAGTATATACAATTTCACTGCCGAATCTACAACTCTATGATAACAAAACCTTATGAAGAAATTCAATATACATAAGTTGATTACTATTATTCAATATTCATTACAATTATAAATGTTTTTACACCATAACACTAAAGACAACCTTAATAACAACATAATATACACATATTTTATCTATTAAAACATTGACACTTTGATAATATTAAATAATATATATACAATAAAATTAATATAAAATACAAAGTGTAGTCAATTAAAATATAGGCCATATTGTTAAGTCATTATCTCACAAGTATATTGAACTTATAATATGAGAATAGATAGACAAAATTCATAAAGAATAAAAACTTAATATATAATATTATACTTTTCTTACTAAAGATCATTTACTACTTTTATCTAATTTATGATACTGAATATACAGACAGACTTCATAAAAAATTTAGTACATAATAGATATTCAACATAAAATTATCATTATAAAATGCTAAAATAACTTAATATAAATATTGTAGTTTACTATACATGTAAAAGTAGCTATTAATTACTTCTCTCGTATAAATGTAAACTTAGCTAACATACAAAATTATACACTACAATATCTAAATTTAGTAAGTTATGAGAAATAATAGTCAAACACATATTATTACTAACTACACTTGTCTAGAAACTCTCTAATAGCTTTATCAGGATACTTACTATTAATTACTGCAGAAACCACTGCTATTCCATCTACACCTGTTTTAATAATAGAATCTAAATTTGATAAATTAATGCCGCCGATAGCTACAATACGGTAATGTAAATGCTTAACCCAACTAGCTAATAAACTTACTCCTTGTGACATAAAATTCATATTTTTTAACATTGTAGGAAAAATAGGGCCAAAAGCAATATATGAAGGTGATAAATATCTTGCTATTGCTAATTCATAATAACAATGAGTACTAATACCTAATCTTAAACCTGCATTAAATATTTCCTGAAAATTGGCATTTTGTAAGTCTTCTTGCCCAAGGTGAACCCCATATGCCTTATATTTTATTGCAAGCTCCCAGTAATCATTAATAAATAATTTTATACCATACTTATTTGCAATATAAACACCTTCTTCTACTTCCTGTATTACCTTATCCATTGATTCATCTTTGATTCTCAATTGAATTACTTTCACGCCACAATTAATTACATATTTCAACCATGACAAATTTGGCACTATTTGATAAAATCCTATAGGTTCCAAGATAGAGGAGAATTTTATTTTTGCAAAATTATTACTATGATTATCATATACAACAGTTGGAAAACACTCTTCATCTAAAAAAGAAGTACATTGTTTTACAATTTGATTCATAAATGCTCTAGCTAATACTAGCGAATCTTTTTGAATATCACAGCAACTTAAACATTTACTAGCTAATGTATTAGTCTTCTTATATATAGAAATAAATTCTGTTTTAGTATTAGATTCTATTCTATTATAAAATAACCAAAACCCTTTTTCCCCATCAAAATAATAATCCCTACACAAATTACTATCTGTATTGATCACATCAACTACATATATGTTCTTTTTCTTGACATTATACAAAAGATTTACACTATTTATCACATCCGCAGGTTCTTTCAATTGAATAGCACAAAATTCTATGAGATCTGCTTGATCTACAATATATATCTCATCACAATTACATTGATGCATAAAAACTAATTGAACCTTAATTCACATATAACAAATCTCAACTGATGTCATATCACCTTCTTACAAAAGACTACTTTACACACTTACATTGTATTTGCAAATTAACATAATAATACGTTCACAAAATTTATTTATATAATAAAGATAATATTATATAGTACACTGGTTTTCATTATTCTCATCAACAACATTACAAACATATTAACTGTTATAATATTCTGATAATACATCTATATACATGACAACATTTTGTATTAGAAATATCAACAACAAACTTCTTCATATAACAGGCTTAAGATAACATTACTTATAAAGTAACTACGTATTATAACAATAACGTATAAAAACATTGGTCATCTATCATCTAGGTGAAGATATCCTCTTAATGTTGCATTTTAGTGAAATATTGTATAATCGTTGCCGCTATTTCTTCAACAGATTTTTGTGTCACATCTATAATTGGCCATCCATTTTTAGCACATATTTTTTTTGTTTCTCTAATCTCCATTAATACATGTTCATAATCAACATATCCATAATTATTCTGATTTTTCATTGAAACTAGTCTTGCTCTTCGTATTTCTATTAACCTATCAATGTCAATTGTTAAACCTACAATAAGCTTATTCTTCATTTTTGACAAATCTACAGATAATTCTATAGAATTTATTAAAGGTATATTCACTACCCTATATCCACGATAAGCTAAGTATATACTAGTAGGAGACTTTGAAGTCCTAGAGACACCTAAAATAATTATATCAGCCTGATCTATATCCCAAAGATTCTGTCCATCATCATGAGCAATAGTATAATTAATCGCATCAATACGAGTAAAATATTCATCATCCAATCCAATACTAGTATTAATATATGGATCCTTTTTTATATTTAAATAACAAGAAATTTCCCTAATAACATGCGATAATATAGGAATACATGGTATTTCATGTATTCCTGCTTTCTGTTTTAAATATTTTCTGATATCATCATCAAACATTGTATACATAATAAAATTATATTTATCCTTCTCAATTGTTAACATAATTTTATCTATTTGCTCGTAACTATTAATACAAGACCACACAAATTCATTAACTTCTACAGACTTAAAATGCTCAAGTGCAGATCTTGCAACAGCAGCAACAGTTTCACACGTAGAGTCAGATATTAAATGTAAATTTAAAACAACAGGATTGCTCATAAAATATATATGAATGATACAAAATAAAATCTGCAAAAAATTGCTTTACTTCAAGTATATGCACATAAAATTTATAAAATAAATAAATTTTAGGATAAATTTTTTTACTAAAATGTTTGACATATATAACACTTTATTCTATGAGGCTCAAAAAATAACGAGTAGATATTATATTCATTAGTTACATATTCTTTATTCAAAAAATACTACATCAGTATTATTTCATAGCCATTATTAAATACAGTAGCATTATCCCTAAAAATGATCTTACATTTATACTTATTTTAAAACACTATAACATCTAATAATTAAAAAGACCCATTAATATTAAATTATATCAAACTAGCAACTTATATATCCTAATAACATCATTACTTCATGTAACACACCTTGCTAAAAAGCCAATTCATAACATTACTAATATTTCCTCATATTTAAAAACAGACTGAGTATTAAACGAATAGTTATACATGATCCTTACAGCTAAAACATAATACATGACCTCGGGATATTGATTTCATATCTTCCAACATTACATGAGCACCACATAATATACATTTTACATCTCCGGGAACTAATTTATCATCAACGATAATTCTATCATCAAAAGTAAAACAGTATCCTTCCCAAAGATTATTTATATTACCAGTACTTTTAAAATATTCGAGAATTCCCCCTTTTAAATGATATACTTTACTAAATCCTAAATCTTTCATAAAGGCAGTAGATTTTTCACACCGTATACCACCAGTACAATACATCGCTATAATAGGGTCGTCATCAATTTTATTCTTTGCCCAAGATATAGCCCAATCTGGAAAATCACGAAAACAATTTGTTTCCGGATTTATCGAATTTTTAAACTTTCCAAAATTAATTTCATAAGAATTTCTAGTATCTATAGTATAAACATCAGACCTAGAAATAAAATTATCCCAATTCTCTGGATCAATATATTCACCACCTACAGAATCATCAAAATCTTCAATACCTAAGCATACTAACTCTTTCCTCAACTTTACTTTCATTTTAGAAAATGGATTACATCTAGAAAAGCTTTTATGATACTGAAGATTACACAACCTACTATCCAAATCTAAAAAAGAAAAAAATTTATCTAAGGAATTTTGACTACCAGCTATTGTAGCATTAATACCTTGTTCAGCTAAAATTATAGTACCTTTAATATTGTTCTGTACACAAAATTCTTTCAATACAGGGCGTATATCATAATAATTAGACAAATGTACAAAACGATAAAAAGTTGAAACAACGTATCCCATACTGAATTTCTCTTGTTTTCCAATATTTTTAATATATTTTATAAAAACAATACTGTCAATTAAGCACGGTTAACTAAACCCACATAATTCTCAACTATTCTAGAATAAAAACAGTTAAACCTAGATAGAAAGATATATACATATTTTTACATACAAAATTTAAGTAAGACATGTAATAAAGCTATAAATACTTCTAATTGATACTGTTAAGAAGATTAATAATTAACTGATACTAAGATAAATTACCAAATAATAGAACACCATATTTATTGTTATAAAATACAAACAACACTACATTAAACTATAGAAACTAAAACCTATAAATCATCTATATCTTTATTGTATATTCAAGAATATTTTCTTATATTTTTTATAAACTATTAAGTAATTGAATAATCCTTAACATTATAACCACAAACAAAATCTTTAATACTACATAAAGTCTTACCTTCCATCTGTACTACAAGAGGAACTAATATTGTATTACCTTTACATTTTATATGCATACCAGAGTTAAGAATGCTACTAGGTTTTAGGCTACTTATATTATCATCATAATAATAACTTGCTTGTAATATTCTTAATCTTTTACCATTAAAAAATACAAATGCCCTAGGGTATAAAGCTCTAATTCGTCTACAAGCAACTTCAGCAGTTTCATTAATATCTATATGAAAATCCTCTATTTTGTTTGTATAAGTTGCATTATCTTCATTTTGTGCAACAGGTACTAAATTATCTATATTATTTAATACCTCTACCAACATTGCCCCACCCAAATTAGACAACTTACTACTTAGAGTTTCAATATTATCCTGTTCATCTATTGACAATTTTTTTTGTAATAGAATATCACCTTCATCCCAACCTTCATTCATCTGCATAATCGTCACTCCAGTTTGACTATCACCATGCAGAATTGCATAATGTATTGGAGCTGCTCCACGCCATCGTGGCAACAATGAAGGATGAATATTTATACATCCGTATTTAGGTATAGATAATACCTCCTTTGGAATAATTAAACCATATGCAACTACAACAATAACATCAGGATTTAACTCTTTAATCCTATCCTGTTCTTCAATACGTTTTAAAGATTTCGGAGTATAAACTGTTAAACCATGCATCTCAGCAACAGTATGAATAGGAGTTTTAGTAAGTACTTTACCCCTACCAGCAGGTTTAGGCACTCTTGTATAAACACCAACTATCTTATGTTCTGTATTGTTTAAAATAGATGAAAGTGCAACTACAGAAAATTCTGGAGACCCCATAAATATTATTCTCATAATAACTAAATACCTCAGTTACATATAAGCATATGTATACCAAATCTACCAATAAAGCAAGCTTGATACTTGTTAATCTGTCAATAAATAAATCTAAATACATAAAATTGAAAATTTGAAAGCATTATATAAATTTTGATATGCTAAATACAGAAAATTACTTTATAACTTTTTATAAATATCTATAAAAATATAAAAAGAATCTCTCATTTTTAAAATTGATTAATGTTGTATCTAAATTAAGTATTTAAAACATATATACCATTAATCCTATAGCATTACATTTATATAAAGTAAAATTATATAAAGTAAAAAAAGATACTCATCTCTACCAAAAAAGAAATTACATCTAAACATTTATTAAGAAAGTACTAAATTCACATAATATACTAAGATTATACTGCACTATTGTGAATTTATAATATTCCTAATATAATTTACATTTTAACAAGTGTTTAACATTATACCTATATTATGCATTTAAAATGTATGTACTATTTTATACACAAGTAAAAGAAATACTCTTGATTGTAGCAACATAGAATAATATCCTTAACAATCACTACAAAATACTAAATATATAATATTTAAAATGTATAAGTTGTATACATATATATACATCAGCCTATAATACTTTTAGTATAAAACTTGTAACTAAATATTTAGAATATATAAATAATAACTTACATTTTCAAGTTTGATTAATATTGTATCCATATTACGTATTTAAAATGCATATTTTACTAATAACATATTAATTAGTACAAGGTAAAAAAATATGCTTAAAGTCACTTAAAACAAACACATAACCTTTAGTGATTATATGAGATAAACACTAAGCTTAAACATTTATGAGAGTTATAACACAAAATTCGTAATCAAATACTTAAACATACAAGGAAATAATGAATATTCTAAAACTCATATTTTATTACGTATGCTCAAGATACTGTTGTCTTCAAACCTATAATATTACTACAACACAAAAACAATACAGTAATAATTTGCTTAGTATTTATTGGTGATGAAAGTATTATAATACATACGTATGCTACAACTTATAAAGTCAAGGAACAATTTTAAACATATCACTAATATTAGAATAATCTTAAATTGCTACACAAATACTATATGATATATAACAGTAAAATGAAAACATATATATAATCAATGCTAACGTAGCGTTTTCTATAGTTAAATTATTTAACAAATTTATAAGAAATACTATTTAAAAATAGTAGCACCACTATACGTATTAATATTTACACATAATTACTACACAAAGATACCATGAGTAAGAGTGGGGCAGGTAGGACTTGAACCTACGACCTTGTCGTTATGAGCGACCTGCTCTAACCAACTGAGCTACAGCCCCATCAGGTATTACCATATTACAAGTTATATTATGTATCACACATAATAACAATTTACAATAAAAAGTTAAGACTACTATAGTGCAAACAATATTAACAAAATTTACAGAGTGATTTTTATCAAACATTATACTGAATATCAGATTATTAGTTATTCATAAAACAACATCACAATATACTAAACAGCATAATAGAAAACACATACATAGCTTACTATATTTACTAAAATCATCTATACAAAACTTTCACAAAAAAGAGATACAGTTTCAATATTAACACATACTAATTAACATAATGCTTATTTATTAGAAGATAAAAACAAAACATTATCACTAATACAACTATCCACATAGCTTTTTAATAATATTGAACAAGAGTTGAAAAGAACATACTAAAAGCATTCAACATACAATCTTAACTAAGAGCAAAAAATAATTTTATTATGAAAAAATACTGATAACACATAAATAATTATAAGCCAATCTTATGATATTTATATTCAATAATGATTAAAATAAAAAAACTACATATAATTCATATATATGATAAACATCATATACTACCCTAGAGTAATAATATATATTACAATAGCTCTATGATTTTTGTCATACAGAATTACAATTCCACCAAGAGATACTATAAGTACATAATAATGTTTACTTAAAGTAAAATAGTCTTATTACAAGGAAATACTAAAAAATAATCAACAAAAACGCTACTTTTACACTATTACACACTAATATATAAAGTGCTTATTTATAAAATATAAATAAGCTAAATATTATATATATATAAACCTTATATTAATTTAATACAGTACATACGTTAACCTAGATACCATTAAATTAAAATACGTAGGAATATCATACTACTCTTGATAATAAAAGATACGTAATAAAGAATACAAATTATAACAATATATAGCTATACATATTTCTATTATAAAACAACCGTCATTATATAAAACGATAGTTAACAAAAAATTAAGCTACCACAAATGTTTTTATAATGATTTACTTTCCATATTGATTAATACTATTTGTATATATGTTATCTCTAAAAATGTAATGTTACATACACAATTACATTGAGAAAAAAATATTAATACTATAACATGCTAAAAAACCATATTAAGAAAATACAGTAACACACTACAAAAAAATAAGTTTAGTGTTGCACTGCATCAAGATCATCAACCTCAACAATATCTTGTGTTACAATATGATCTTGTTTCATTACATCTACAATCTGTCTAGTCAATGCTGCACTAATTACTTCATCAACATTAGAAACAAAAACTAACTCCAATCCCGATTTAATGTTATCTGGAATTTCCACAATATCTTTTTCATTCCTAGAAGGTAACACTACAGTCTTTATACCGCTACGCAATGCAGCTAATAATTTTTCACGCAAACCACCAATAGCAAGTACTCTACCTCTCAATGTCACTTCTCCAGTCATAGCAACAGTTTTCTTAACAGGTATATTAGTCATTAATGATACAATTGAAGTACACATAGCTATCCCAGCTGATGGACCATCCTTAGGAACTGCACCTTCTGGTACATGCACATGTATATCATTTTCTATAAATCTCTTAGGATTTATGCCAAAACTTGTACACCTAGAACGCACATAACTATATGCAGCTTTAACAGATTCTTGCATTATTTCACCTAATTTACCAGTATATTTTACTTCTCCTTTTCCAGGCATTAATACTGATTCTATAGTTAAAATATCTCCTCCAGTATCAGTATATGCCAACCCTGTCACCATACCAACTAAGTCTTCTTTTTCAATTATACCAAAACTAAATTTACGTACTCCAGCATACTTTTCTATATTATCCATATCAATATGGATGCTTTTAACTTTTTCAACTAAAACCTCTTTAACTGCCTTTCTCATAAGACTAGCAAGTTCTCTCTTAAAACTACGAACACCACTCTCCCTGGTATAAAACCTTATCAAATGATATATTGCTTCATCAGAAATACTCCATTCTTTTTCCTGTAAACCATGATCCTTATATAATTTAGGGATTAAATGTGCTCTAGCTATTTCCAATTTTTCATCTTCTGTGTATCCAGATATATTTATTATTTCCATACGATCAATCAGTGGCTTACTTAAATTTAAAGTATTAGCTGTTGCAATAAACATAACATTTGAAAGATCAAATTCCACTTCTATATAATGATCTACAAAATGCTTATTATGTTCCGAATCTAAAACCTCAAGTAACGCAGCAGTGGGATCACCACGAAAGTCTGAACCTATCTTATCTATCTCATCTAAAAGAAATAAAGGATTTGATGTTTTTGCCTTTTTCATTTGCTTAATTATCTTACCTGGCATCGCCCCAACATAAGTCCTACGATGACCTCTTATTTCTGATTCATCATGTATCCCACCCAAAGAAACATGAACAAAATTTCTACCTGTAGCTTCAGCAATTGACCTAGCTAACGAAGTTTTACCTACACCAGGAGGTCCTACCAAACATAATATTGGACCTTTGGGTTTTTTAATACGTTTTAAGACAGCTAAAAACTCTAATATTCTCTCTTTAATTTTACTCATTCCATAATGATTATTATCTAAAATCTTAAGAGAACTATTCATATTAATCTTTGCATCTGAATACTTTCCCCATGGAAGATCAAGTACCCAATGAAGATAACTAGATATTATATTAGCTTCTGGAGACATAAAATTCATCTTCTTATATCTCTTTAAGTCTGTCATAAGACGATCCTTAGCTTCATCAGACAAAGCTGTTGCATTTATTTTCTTTTCAAATTCACTAGCAGAATCTATATCAACAGTACTACCATCACTTTCTTCTAATTCTTTTTGTATAGCTTTCAGTTGTTCATTCAAATAATAAACTCTTTGAGTTGTTTCAATTTGAGACTTTACACGATTACGAATTTTTTTCTGTGCATTTAATACACTTATCTCTAACTTTAAAAAGTCGTATACTTTTTCCAATCTTTTAACAATATTAAAAGTTTCAAGAATAAGTTGCTTTTCTGAAACTTTTATACCTAAATGTGATGCTATAATATCTGCTAAACTACTTAATTCTTTCATATCGTAAATAGATGATGCAGCTTCTGCTTGTATTTTCTTACTTAACTTATTCCAAGAATCAAACTCACTTATGACAGATCTTTTTAAAGCTTCAAGTTTATCATCTACAACTAAAGCTGCATCTCTACAGACAATTGATACTTGAGCTTTAAAAAACATTTTATCATCAATAAGCTTTACTACTTTAGCTCTACTTTCTCCTTTAATAAGTATTTTTACAGCACCATCAGGAAGTTTTAATAATTGTACAATATCTGCTACTGTACCTACCTTATATAACTCATCAGCAGTAGGGTTATCAACAGAACCATCTATTTGAGTTAATAATAAAATTTTATAATTATTATGCTGAGCAGCATATTCTAGCGCATTAATAGACTTTTCTCTCCCAACAAACAATGGTATCACTACTTGAGGAAACACTATAGTATCACGTAAAGTGAGTACTGGTAGCAAAGCTTTATTTTTCATATAATACCCTCAATGTTTCAAAAACAACCGCGAATTCACCATCGATTCTTCAACCATTTGCTTACTAATTACTATCTGATCAACATTAAAAGTTCCTGGAGTTTCAAACATCAAATCAAGTAGTAAATTTTCTAAAATTGCTCTTAACCCTCTAGCCCCAGCTTTTCTTACAGCAGCTTTTCTCGCAATTTCTGATAATGCACTATCATCAAATTCAAGATTTATATTATCCATTTCAAAAAGTTTCTTATACTGTTTTACCAAAGAATTTTTTGGTTCAACCAAAATACGACATAAAGTAGCTTCATCTAATTCTCCCAAAGATGTAATAACAGGTATCCTACCAACAAATTCTGGTATTAGACCAAACTTAACTAAATCTTCCGGTTCAGTATAGCAAAAAATATCTTTATCTTTTGAAGCTTTTTGTACATTAGCTTCAAATCCCATATTACTACCTTGATGACGAGACTCTATAATTTTTTCCAAACCATCAAATGCTCCACCAAATATAAACAAAATATTATCAGTATTTATCTGTATAAATTCTTGATGTGGATGTTTCCTTCCACCTTGAGGCGGAACAGATGAGACTGTACCTTCAATAACTTTGAGTAAAGCCTGTTGCACTCCTTCACCTGACACATCACGAGTAATAGATGCATTCTCAGATTTTCTAGATATTTTGTCTACTTCATCAATATATATGATACCACGTTGCGCAGCCTCTACATTAAAATTAGCTGCTTGTAATAACTTTAACAATATGCTCTCTACATCTTCACCAACGTATCCAGCTTCCGTTAAAGTGGTAGCATCAGCCATAGCAAAAGGAACTTGTAAAACTCTAGCTAAGGTACGAGCTAACAATGTCTTTCCCGATCCAGTTGGACCAATCAATAAGACATTAGATTTTGAAATTTCAACATCACTGATAATACCAGAATTAGATAAACGCTTATAATGATTATACACAGCAACCGACAATACCTTTTTCGAATGTTCCTGGCCTATCACATATTCATCAAGTACCTTCTTGATCTCTTTTGGTTTTAAATCGAGAGTATCACCCTTCTTATAGGAGCTACCTTCTTCTTGTAATATACCACTACATAAATCTATACACTCATTACAAATAAAAACTGATGGCCCAGCTATTAATTTACGTACCTCACTATGTACCTTCCCACAGAAAGAACAGCTACAAGAATTTTTATCATTATCTGCCATATTTACCCAATCCTAATTATTACACATCAATATCAAGACGTTTTTCTATAACTTTATCAATAATACCAAAATCTTGCGCGCTATCAGCAGACATAAAATTATCCCTTTCCATACTTGCTACAACTTCTGATAACTCTCTACCTGTATGCTTTACGTAGATATAATTAAGCCTACTTTTTATATTTAATATTTCCTTAGCATGTATTTCTATATCAGTTGCCTGTCCTTGAAAACCACCTGAAGGTTGATGTATCATAATTCTAGAATTGGGAAGAGCGCAACGCATTCCTTTTTCACCAGCAGCTAATAATAATGACCCCATAGAAGCTGCTTGTCCTAAACACAACGTAGCAATTCTTGGTTTTACATATTGCATAGTATCATATATAGACAAACCAGCAGTAACAACACCTCCTGGAGAATTAATATACATAGATATATCTTTTTCTGGATTTTCTGCTTCCAAAAATATAAGCTGAGCAACCACTAGACTTGCCATCTGGTCTTCTATTGGCCCAGTTATAAAAATAATACGCTCTTTTAGCAACCGAGAATATATATCATAGGCACGCTCACCACGACTTGTCTGCTCAACCACCATAGGTACTAAAGTCATATAGATTTCTCCTTACTCATACCACAACTTACAATAAACGTTATGTCAATTAATACTACTTATCACATATTCTCAAGCATAAGGTTAAGCTCTTGAGTCGTCATAACTTTCTTATCTTTTTTGACTAACCTTATTATATAATTAATCACCTTATCTTCAAGTACTTTCCCACTAATATAATTCGCAAAATCCTTATTAGATTGTAGCATTCTCAACACATCATTAAGATTAATTCCATAATCAGAATAATAAGTATTTATAAAGCTAAAAACATCATCCTTATTTATAGAAATGTTATGATGACGCGACATCTTTACCAATAGGATACCAAGCTTTACACGTTTCATTGCTTCAGCTTTTACATCAACTTGTACTGTTCCAGCACTATCTTGTATTTCCTGATTAATCTTGTTTATTTCCTGAGTAACAACACACTCTGGAACATCAATAGAATAAGTTTTATCTAAATAATCAAATAATTCTTTTTTAACTATCGCAAAACTTATCTTATCAAATTGTTGTTTTATTTTATTTCTAGCAAAATCTTTTAATGCTTGTTCATCCTTAAATTGATAATATTTTATGACATTTTCATTTTCCTCAACTGCTTTCATCATAAATATATTCTTCACAGTCACTGACACATCAGCACTCTTTCCTACAAGATATGCAACACCATAATTATCAGGAAACTGTATAGGAAAACTTTTACTTTCTCCAATCTTCATTCCTATCAATTGATCTTCAAAATCTTTTAGAACTAAACCACGCCCTACAATTACAGCAAGATCTTTAGTATCACCACCTTTTAACATCTTACCTTTGATTCTATTCTGATAATCAACAATTACCTTATCACCTATCTTAACTCTATATTCTGAATCAGATACTTCAACAAATTCAGAACACTGCTTTTTCAAATTTTCTATAAACTCACTAATATCAGAATCCTGAATATCTGCCTCAATATCACTAAGAACTATATCATCAAGAGCTATTAATGGAGCTTCTGGCATTACTTCAAAACTAAGCTTATATACAAGATTATCCCCTACTGGATCACCACTTGTACTACTAACATCCATCCCATAATCAGGACAGGAAATAATAGAAACATTTGATGATATAATTTCTCCAAATTTACCATTCTTTATAAATTCAGAAGATGTATCTTCAACGATTTTCCTAATTAAAGTATTTACCGCATTATTTAAATATTCCTTTTTAATTAAATCAATTGAAGCTTTACCAGCTCTAAATCCAGGTATTTTCACATTTTTGGCAATTTCCAATAACTTAGCATCTAACTGACTAAAAAAATACTTATTATCAATAGTAAATTCATACTCACGTTTTAACTTATTATCATTTAAAATTTCCTTAACTACATAATTACTCAGCATACCACTATACCCTGCACGACCACCAAAGTGCGGATAGAGGGACTTGAACCCCCATGAGCTGCCTCGCTAGGACCTAAACCTAGTACGTCTACCAATTTCGCCATATCCGCTCTAAAAAAAACACTGTATAATAAATTAAAAAACAACTAGCTATAATTATAGGCATTAATGGCATAATACTCAAGGCTTTATTATTGAATAAAATTATTATATATATGTATAATAAGCCATGGTTTACAAATAAAACACGACTTCTTCTAACTACTATTTTCATAATCACATTAGCAGTTTCTTAATTCAAGTAGTCCCGATGTGATTCGAACACACGACCCACTGATTAAGAGTCAGTTGCTCTCCCAACTGAGCTACGGGACTTTACACAGCAAAGATTAACCTTCTATTAAAAAGTTGTCAAACTCAAATCTAGGATAATAACTTACTTAATCATTTAGAAGCTGCTACATAAGGATTGACTATTTTAGAGCGATATTCATCAATTATATATCGTCTTTTTTTTCTTCATCTCTTTAATTATATAAAAATATAGTATATTTCATATTTTTTTAAGATAGTGGGTCTTGACTGTTTATACTATCAATCATACAATACAGAGTTGTTAGGTTAGTAGCACCACAAATATGTGGTTTACACTATAACTGTCAAGGGTATTACATGAGATTGTTACAAGTACTGTTTCTTATAATGTTAATGTGTGCTGTGTCTGGGTGTTCAATGTTTTCAAAAAGAGAACGTAGAATAAGAAGTCCTTGTGTTCATGCAACAGAAAGCTCTGCCCCTTGTTATAAGTACAATGTAAATGACTATTGGTTAAAACATAAGTAAATATTTAATTAGTATTCACATGGTTATAATAGTGGATTTGATAATTTAATATATGAGTTCGTAATGCACTTTATTAACCATAATCACAAGATTAAAGTGATTTTGTTTACGTAGAGGTAATGTGCAAGTATATACAATAATAGCTACATGGTTTGGTTGTGGTAATATAAGTAAAGCCCCTGGAACTGTTGCTAGTTTAGCAACAATATTACTTGCTCCTGCTATAGTTTTTAACAACTTAATTGGTATGCTACTACTAACACTAGTATTAATAATAGGATTACTTGCAACTTCAAGGTATTTAGTTGATTATCCTGATGTTATTGACCCACAAGAAGTTGTTATTGATGAAGTCATAGGGCAACTCATAGCATTTACCATTCCTATTATCTTTTTTAGGTATTATAATTATATACCTGCAACATTTTGTACTTCGTATATATTATATTATTTTAGTATATTTAGTATCAGTTTTATATTCTTCAGAGCATTTGATATCACAAAAATATGGCCTATAAATGTTATTGAGCGTATACCTGGCACTTTTGGTATAATACTAGATGATATACTTGCAGGTATCATGTCTTCTGTATGTACTATATTCATTATTACTCAAGTAGGTAGTTAGGTGGAAAATTCTCATATTTCTTCTTTGGTAATAGATAATTTGAAAAACTATTTTACATATGTAGTAAAAATATCTAAGTTAGAAAGCCATAATTTTGAAAATATAATATTAATTCTAAATAATCAACACAGCTCGCTATTAAATTTCGCATTTCATGATACTACAACAACTGACTGCAATGAAGAAGCTATAATAGAGGTCTTAGAGTTTCTAAAACAAAGGAGGACAGAAGTTACATGGGCAGTAGATTCGCATATGAAAAAGCTTAAGTCAACACTTGAAAAATTAGGAGTGGTAGGTGTTAGCTTTCCCAAAAAAGCCATAGTCAACATCGAAAACTACATTATACCAAACATACCAAATTTACCTATTACACTAGATTTAGTAGATAATGAAGCAAAATTACTTGAATTAGATAATATAGCCTTACGTGTATTTCACAGTGCTCCTGGAGAAGTTAGAACCTTTTTTAAGGGATTGGCTAACTATTACGATATCATTGATCCTAGAATTAAATTTTTCTTAGTAAAATATAATAATGTTAAGGTAGGTATATGTGGTATGTATGTTCAAGATAAAGTTGTTGGGTTTTACAGCGATGGTATACTTCCAGAATATCGTAATCAGGGAATAGCAAGTCAAATGGTATTAGAAAGAATTAAAATTGCAAAAAAAGAATATGCCTGTAAATATGCCATTGCTCAGTGTATGAAACCTTCTGTAAATCTCTACAGAAGATTAGGATTTAAAATGCTAGGTAATTTGTCGTTATATACATCCTTAATTTAAGAGATTTGCAAAATTATACTAACAATAACGTATTATGTTTATTTACATTACTATTTTTCTATTAATATTTGTTTTAGGATTATTAATTAACGCATATTATAGGGCCAATGCTGACATATGTACTTTAAAACACAATAACAATCTTATTAACAGTTTACTATCAACACTAGGAGATGGTTTTTACTTATGGGATGAAAAACGACGTATTGAAAAATTCTCCACCAATTTACAAATTTTACTAAATACAGTTTTTTATTCTTTCGACGAATTTGCTGATTTTTTTGAAGAATCCCAAGAATTACAAAAAGAGTTCACAGAAGCAAAAAAAGTCAATAAATCGTTTACTATGGATCTTAAGGGACAAGAAACAGAAATTTATTGCTCATGCTATGGGCAAAGCATAGTTGACAATAATGGACAAATAATTGGTGTATTACTTTGGGTACAAAATATAACAAATTATAAACTTTCAATAGTAAGCTTAGAGTACGAAAATGCAAGGCTAAAAGAAAATTTAATAAATTATACAGATATATTAAATAACTTACCATATCCACTATGGAAAAAAGACAAAGATTTAAAAATAAAAGCTCACAATTCATTGTATATAGAATTGATAAAAAATAATATTAATTCAGAAATTCAGCAAAACGAAAATTCTAATATAAAAAATAACAAAATCAGTCAAAAAGTACAATATGCTATAATTAATAATGAAAGAAAATTATACAATATGGTAGAAATACCCATAAAAAATTCTACAGAGTTTATTGGATATGGAGAAGATATAACACGAATAAGTTACTTTACCCAAGAACTAAACAATTATACTACACTACAGAAAAATTTACTAAATAACTTACCCAATCCAATAGCTATTTATAACAGAGATAGCTCGATTATATTCTATAACGAAATATTCATAAAATTTTGGCACCTAAACCCTTCATGGTTAGACACTCACCCAAATTACCTAAGTATTTTTCATAAAATATACAAAGAAAGTAAACTCTTAGATAAAGATAAATTCGAATTTATTAAACAAGAACAATATGAAATCTTTAAACAGATTACAGAACCATATCACGGTACAATGGTTTTAAAGAATAATACCACTATAAAAGTTATAGTAATTCCCAACTTTAAGCAAGAACTAACCTTTATATATAATCAAACATCTACTTAGAAGTTTTAATTAACTTATACACAAAAAAATACTTAGAAATAATGATTATAAATAGTGAGCATATATATATATATTTATTTATTACGCTCTTCATTCCATGCAAGCTGTATTGATTCAAGGATTTTTTCATTACACCCATGATCATCATCATCAAATCCAGGTAATTTTAAAATCATTAATCGCAAATCTGTAAACCTAGTATAAAATATATCCTGTTCCGGATAATTTTCTTCTAAAGAAATAGCTATACTTTCAATATCAGTCCATTTCATAATAAAACTCACCCATACATTACATATAGTAATAAACCATATATTAAATACACATACAAAATGTAATACATAACACTATAGATTATTACAATTGCCAATAATACGATCTAAAACTAAATATTACCATAGAAAATACACTTTTTTAAATATTATGATATATATAAATTTTCAAGCATTAATTTACCAAAAAGCTTAATTAGTATTTAGCATAATTACATAAATAAGAAGTATAACTGCCAGCAAAATTATTACTTAATTCAACAATAATAATTGAGCAATTATTTTAAGGTAAATATTAACAAAAAACACAATAATTAGTAACCATAACACTTTATTTGTTAAATTTGAACAACTCCCTAATATACAAGATATTTATAATTGAAAAAAACATTACAATCACAATACTTAAGAACAAGATCACAAAAATTATAACATCATCACTCTTGTCTAAAACATTGTACAACACATTTCTAATAATACGGAAAGTCTATCTACTATAGCAGTTGTACTAGCTGTGCCTTAAAAAAATGGTATAATATTACTTACTTATACAAAAAGATAAATACCACAAATCCAGATAATTTTAAAATCATTAATCGCAAATCTGTGTTTAATATTTTTTTTAATACTAACTTTATTGGAATTCACAGAATATCTAATACATCAGTGACAGGATATTTGTAGGTACATTTTTTTGCAATTCTAGTCCATTAGAACCCAATTCAGATTGCTACCATTCAATATAACATTACTATAAATTAATAATTTTGCCCTTAATATATACACCTAACACATGCTACATTTTACATACACAAATAGGCACCACGAATAAACATTGCTAACATTTCCTAAATCCATTCTAAAAAAATGTTATCCCACAATCAATAAACTACATGACTTCTTTATTTTATCAGTTATACTCTCCTTCATTTCATATTTTATTGAACATCTTAATCATTACATATAATGATCTACTGAAGAATTATAGCCAATTTCTACTAAAACAATTATTCACAAATAAATTCAAAATACTATATTTTTATCAGCATTTTCCCTAGTTAATCTGCATCTTATAATACATTATATATTTTCATAAGTTAAATTAGCCTATTTTTTTACACGATTAATAGTAAGAATAAAGTATAGAATTTTAGAATATCTTATAACATGCCAATATATCTTATGATAGAGACATTGTTATTAAATTACAAAAATCTGTATAATTAATATGTATTCTACCATACTGCATAAGTACTTTTTCTTATTACCTTAATTTATATTATTAACACTAACATATTTCCTAATTATACAATATATTTTCCCTACAATATTAAAGTCTCTATATTTACTTACGTTTATATAATATTAACTTAATTTTCATATTGATAATCATATATTAATTACTTACATATGTTACCTTTTTGACATTATATGAAGTCTCTTTATTGCTATTTTTATTATAGCTTACATATCTAATATCATATACATTTTTTCCCACATTATTTATAAGTATCTCTATTTCTACTTTTAAATCTATAATTACATAGTCAATACTTAATTACCCACCAACTGATAAAATCAATAGATCACAATATATATATCTTATTTTTAGATTACTAAAATACATTTACCATCACATTTGAACCTATATAATCTTAATTTAGGATACCAGACAAATGTTTTTCTCTTAACCTTAAATATATTCTTCTTATTCTATTATCAATAATTATATACATAACTAACACACACACTTGATATAAAATAAATTTATTATATATTACATCTACCTTTCCTATATTTTATTTAAGGTTTACTTTCTAGACTTATATTTCTTTGCATCATCAACATACATAAAAACTTTCAAATTACGCCAAGCACTATTGTATATAATAAATTGTTATCTATTTACTTAAAACTATACATCACATTTCCAACCTACCCTATTTAATAAATACACAGAGATTTAATAGAGACTAATAACATTGTGAGTACCAAATTTATTGAATACAAAAATATCTATCAAACATTATTTAGACTACGAAATAAACATCAAAAATTACTATTACACTTGATCAAATTTCAAAAATTTGCATACAGGTCACTATTAGATGTCCGTAACTAGTATTACTACTGATTATTCTCTCCCAAATATAATTAAGAGGTAATACTGATAACTCAGTACAATTAAATTTCTCACTTATATTAACATTCTAAGTTCAAATAATATCATACTAACACAAACACCAAACAAAATGTTACAGCTTTTGGAATTCTTTAAACATATCCTATAATCATTTTTTTAAAATCTAAAAAAAATCTTGCTACACATAATAAATACTAGCATCATGCATTATCCTCAAATAAACGCTTAAATCTCCAGTAATTTTAATTCATTGATCGAAAGTTTAATTTTTTTGAAATATGGTCTTTAATGTGTTTTACAAGATACCCAATCAATACACACATACAATAAATGACCATTATAAATTAATAAACTGCCTATTCATTAGATACAAATACAACGGCACAGTTATTCTACGATAAATGCATAAAAATACATTGACATGCATTAATAAAGTCATAATACTAGAACTCATGCAGTTTTTTATTGATATAACTGGATGTTTGTTTTGCGTTATTAAAAGTATCAACATGCTTTTAATTCTGTTTTTTTTAGGTTTTTATTAAATTAAGAGTGTATGGTAATACAGAGAAAATATAGGGCAAGTCGTAGACTAGGCGTAAGTTTATGGGGTAGATCCAAGGATCCATTTAATACAAGAAATTATCCGCCTGGTCAACATGGTAATATGGGTTATAAAAAACCATCTGATTTTGGTAAGCAGTTTGGAGCACATAAAAAGTTCAAATTTTACTATGCTATCAGTAGTAAGCAAATGCGTAATATGTTCTTAAAAGCATATAAGAAAAAGGGTGATACTGGTGATAATTTTGTTGGGTTATTAGAATCTATGTTATCAAGTGTTTTATATAATTCAGGATTAGTACCAACTATTTTTTCTGCAAGACAGTTAATATCGCATAAGCATGTATTAGTTAATGGAAAAGTAGTCAATATATCAAGCTATAGTGTTAAACCAGGTGATACTATTAAATTAAGAGAAAAAGCAGTAAATCTTCCTCCAGTGCTTGCTGCAATTGATGCTCAAGAACAAAAAGTACCTGACTATTTAGAAGTAGACGTTAAAGAAAGGTCTGTCAAATATTTAAGAGTACCTAAATATTATGAGGTACCATATCCAGCAAATATGGAAGTAAATCTAGTAATTGAATTTTATTCTAGATAGTTAGTCATACGCCCATGTGGTGGAATGGTAGACACGACGGACTTAAAATCCGTTGGCCGTATGGCCATGGGAGTTCGACTCTCCCCATGGGCACCATAGAGTTCAATGTATGCTTAATCATTTTCTGTCTGTGATTTTTATAGCTGTGTCTGTTTAGATTTTTACGTTTTAATTGGTTTTGTTTTTTATGGATAGTATAATTGTAAGCTAGGCTAAGCTTTTCTATATAAAGGATAATTTAACAAAATTGTAGGTATATTTAACCTACAATTATTACTCAAAGTTTAACAAAAGTGGGAGTCTATATAATAACTAGCATAATGTACTAAAATGATATAATATCATTAGTTAGTATATGTACAAAAGCTAATGAGTGATCATATTTCTAAATTAGTTAATCAGTATGTAACATATGGTATTGCAGTAGCCGTAATTTTGCTAGCAGCATTCATTATGGAGCCTGTACTCATTCCATGCTGTACTGCTATAATAATAGCATATCTTCTCAATCCACTTGTCAATAAATTAGAAAAGCTTAGATTACCAAGGCAATTATCTGTACTAATAATTCTAATATCTGCATTATATATCATCATAGCCTTCTTAATCATATTTATTCCAATCACATATTCACAACTCCTATCATTAATAAAATTCCTTATAGAAAAAATACCAATAGTCAGTAAGAATAATATTTCATCTTTTCTACAGAAATATAATATTTCTGAATATGAAGAAATAATCAAAGCTATAAAATTACCAGAATCATCACTTGAAAGCTTACTAAATTACGATAATATAAAATCTTTATTTAATATCTTCGGTACTGGTTTAAAAAATATAGATACTATATTTCTCGGAGCAATAAACTCAAGTATAAATATTGGCTACATAGTTTCTACAATACTAATTACTCTTATATTATTATTCTACATACTGTCTAACTGGCCATCAATTATCAAACATGCAACAGAATTAATACCTATAAAACATCAAAAGACTGTAATAGAATACACAGAAAAAATAGATAATATAATTTCCGCATATATAAGAGGTCAACTAAGCGTATGCCTCATCATGGCTATATATTATACTATATGCCTTTGTATAATAAATTTAAAATATTTTTTGATAATAGGACTCATCTCTGGTTTGATGACTTTTATTCCATATATAGGACCAGTATTTTGTACTACAATAAGTTGCATTATAACAATGCTTCAATTTAATAATTGGACAACATGTGGTATAGTAATTGCAATGTTTATTATTGGCCAATTAGTTGAATCAAATGTGATAACTCCATTACTCATAGGAAAACGTATAGATATACATCCTATATGGATAATTATTGGTATGATAATATGTGGATCACAAATTGGATTTATCGGTATATTATTATCAATTCCTATAACTGCGGTAGTAGGAGTATTTGTAAAATCAATTATAAATCAATATATGAATAGCAAATTTTACAATAATACTAACTAAAACCAAAAAGAGTATTATTTATATAAGAAATACATAGAGAATATTTATAATGACAGAATATGTTTTTTTAAAACAAGTAATACTATGTCTAGTATTTCAATATATGAAAAAAACATACTTAACTTTTACATCACAAAAACTAAAATATACATTATTACTTAAACAATAACTTTAAAAAAACTATACCCAACTACATTATTGTCAGAACAATATACAACATACCATAATCTTAAAGCATAATACCAACATACAGACATGTTTTAAGCTATAAATGATTAATTCTATTAATAAAATATAATCACAACATACGTGATAATATGCATACTATCACTAAATAACTTCATTACAAAAAAATGTAATAAACTATGTTGTAGCATATTATTTACAGTATATAACAACCTATTATTTATAGTTATAACAAACAATAAATACAACTCAACATTACAAACTACAACAACAGATTACATCAACTCTTTCCAAATCACTTATAAGTATACTATGAACACACAATAAAAATGTAACTAGTAAAATTTCATTAATATAATTTATCAAAAAACATATAATATGCTAATTTATCAACAGACCTATTACTATTATAATAAAAACAACAAATTTTATGAACGGTAATTGATACATGCAGCTAACACTATTCGATCTTGAGGAAAGTTATTCTTATAATTACCATGACTACATACTGTTAGAAAAAAATCATGAAACATATAACATGTTAATGAACCAACAGTGGAGTTCCTTTATCCTATATGGAAAATCAGGCTCAGGGAAAACACACCTTGCACACATATGGCAAAAGCTTAAAAATGCTATTTTTATTAATCACGATCTTATAAACACAGGCAAAGGTATAGAAAATGTAATATCAAGTAGTAATGCTTTTATAATTGAAAACATAGAAAATATAAGTAATGAATCGTCGACTTTACATTACTATAACTACATAAAAGAAAACAAAAAAATACTACTAATGACTTCTTCAATAGCACCTAGATTCCTAAATTACAAGATAAAAGATCTAAAATCCAGAATGTTATATACCATGAATGCAAAATTAGCAAATCCAGATGAAGAATTATTGAAAATTATGTTAATAAAATTATTCGTAGATAGACAAATACATATAGAACTAAAAGTTATAAACTATATCCTAAATAATACAGAGCGCTCTTTTCAAAGTTTAAGTAATATTGTAAAATGCATATACCGAGAATTACCATACTACAACAATGGAGTAACCATACCATTTGTAAAATCTATAATAGGGAAAAATGAGTCAATACAAAGGAAAAGTATTAACTATAGCAGGATCTGACTCCAGTGGAGGAGCAGGTATTCAAGCAGACATAAAGACAATATCATCTCTAGGGTGCTATGCTGCAAGTTGTATTACATCTGTAACTGTTCAAAATACAATGCAGGTTTATCAAGTACACAATATACCACAGGATATCATAATAGGACAAATAGAAGCTGTTTTATCTGATATAACAATAGATGCAATAAAAATTGGTATGTTACAATCCCATGATGTTATAACAGCAGTAGCAAATTCACTTCCATCAGGTATTCCTATAATCGTAGACCCAGTAATGATATCAACATCAAATTTTAAGTTAATGAATGATAGTTCAGTATTTCACTTTATAGAACACATACTTCCAAAAGCAACAGTAATTACACCAAACATATTGGAAGCAGAAATTTTAACTAACACAAAAATCATAGATGAGTACTGTATGAAACAAGCAAGTAAAATACTTAAATCACTTGGTACAAAATCTGTTTTAATCAAAGGTGGACACTTAAACCGTGAAACTATTGATAATATTTTTTTAACAGAAGATGACCAAATATTCAATTTTTCTCACCACAGAATTCCACACAATGAACTACATGGAACAGGATGCACTTTATCTTCAGCTATTGCAAGTTTTGTTTCACAAAAAATCCCTATATCAGACAGTATAGACTTGGCAATACAATACCTTCTCAATACTATCAAGACAATACCAAAAATAGGAAAAGGTCACAATCCAGTTTTTCACAATTACAATATTATGAGTAACTAATCTTTTTCATATACTATGTATGTAAGTATAGTTATTACTCACTTTTAACTAATACTGTTATCAACCCTATTACTTAAGCTAAAACACCACATATTATAACGAAGCTATAATCAACTTAATAACATATTTACAACATATTCTACCCTATACAGATACAATCTATACATCTCTCTTTTTACTAACAATTCATATACTACAATATACAAACCACAAAAAAAGAAAGTATTACAGACAAATAATAAGTGTAAACTTACATACCCTTACTAGAAGATGCACTTTTGCGTTTTAATGCAGCACTTACATCTTCTCGTGTTCCATATGCTATTTGTGATGCTAAATCTTGACCTAATTGACTCACTGCTTCCAAGTCAGCACGGCTCATTTTCTTTTTACTACCTTGTTTTTCTTGTTCTCCCTTATCTGATGACTCACGTATAAAACCAGATGCACCTTCAATACCAGCTCTTAAATGATCACCATTTGCACACAATCTAGCTTTAGTATTTACACATGTTTCTAATAAACTTAAACTTGATCCTTTCATATCAGATACACACTGTTTCAGTGGATCCGCAATTGCTGCCATTCCTGCCTTTACAGCTAAACACTGCATATTTTCATTATGAATACCATTCATTATTGCACTAGGAAATCTAACAACAGCTTCACTAAAGTTTGCAGAATTTCTTACAATACAAGATGTAGCGGACAATATATTTTCTATAAAAGATAGCACAAAAAGCAAGGCTACACTAATATAAGGAGTACCTTGACCTTGTAATACCCCTGAACTAGTATGTATAATTTGTTTGTCCACCTTATCAGCAAGATATCTAGCTGGAATTTTACAACATTTTGCACAAGCATCTATGATACTAGCTAGTAATCTTCCTGCACATCCAATTGCCAAACCAGACATATTAAAAGGTAACATTAACAAAGATGATACAAGATCTGTTTTTTTAGTTTCATGATTTACAACAGAAAACGAAAAAGGATAAACTTGAGCTTGAAAATCAGATATTACTTTTCTACTACCTCTCCCTGGAATTGGATCAACACACTTTTCTCCATCATATGCTACAACTAATACCTTATTTTCTTCTACTTTAGACTCAAAATCTGAATAATTATTAGTTCCTGCTGTATTAATAGCAAATAATTTATTGCCTTTAACATCTAAAACTTGTTCTCCATTACTTCCCACTAACGGACTAATAGGATATCTTTTACCCTTATACAACAAATATTTCCCTTGAATTTCTAAACCAGATTTATGACATTTACTAGACACATATTGACATTCCTGGTTTTTATGTATGACTGGTACACGAGCTCTGCATGTAACCTGCTGAGTAGTACCAAACCCTGGTAATGTCCTTAACAGAGGAACAATACCAATATTCCTATACAGTGTTCGTAAAGCACCAAACCCATATTTTATAGGTGCACCTGCTACAGCCTTAGCACCACGACCAATTGATTTAAAAAAATTACCGAACATATTTAACTACGTAATATCACTAGTTAATATTATATATCAAATAGTAAAAAAAATTAATACTAAAAGCGTTAAAATTAAGAATATATAATAAAAAAGGTAATACCATAGAGGTTATATCATAATAAATAACAATAAACTACCTATAAAACTTTTTTATAATCAGAATATAATATGTTAAGAACCAAGAAATAACAACAAATTCTAGAAATTTAACGAGATATTAAATATAGCAAAAATTAAAAATAACAAAGTTACAGTTACAATCCCTTTTATTAATAAAAGAATAGATACTCTTAATACAGAAGATTGGACATAATCTTCTAATATAACTTGTAACCCTAAAATTGCATGATAAAAAGCAATAATAAAAAAACATACTGACGCAATTACATCAATAGTATTTAGTTCCACAAAACTTAAATCAAGTTCTGAAACAGATTTACACACTATAGAAAGAAAACGTAAAAACTTATAAAAAAACCATACAGAAAAAGGTAACATAATAAATGCTGTAAGTCTTTGAGATAACCAATGATAAACTGAGCTACCCACTACAATCCTCTACCACAAATTTAAAAAAACATTATAAACAATAAAAGAAAATAATAAGGACAAAACTAACACTACAATACCACTGATCTTAACAGCAGACTTAGTTAAACCTAGTCCAAAATCCCACAGTATATGCCTTACACCATTTAAATAATGATAACACAAAACATTTAAACAAACAAAAATAAATAACTTGAAACCATAAAGTGCAAAATAAGAAGTAGAAAAAAAAAGATAAGCTTTATGTATCAGCTCAGGGTATATAGCACAAGCAATAAAAGTCCATGCAAGAAGTAATAAACCAATAAATAGTAAAATACCAGTAAACCGATGAGTAATAGAAAGTACTGCAGCCATCGGCAACTTATAAACCTGCAGATGAGGAGATAAAGGCCTAACTTTTGACATTAACTTAATATAATAAAAAACTCTAAAACCGCAATAACTTAAATTAAGTAATAATAAAACCTTTAATTAACTAGGTAGCTTAATTAAACAAAATAGAAATAAAGACGGCGCAGCACCTTATTTATAAATGTTACTGAGAAATAACATAAAATAAGACAGCCTAAAAGGAGGTAATCCAGCCGCAGGTTCACCTACAGCTACCTTGTTACGACTTCACCCTAGTCACTAACCCAACCTTAAATGGCTGCTTCCTTACGGTTAGCACACCAGCTTCGAGTTAAGCCAATTCCCATGGCGTGACGGGCAGTGTGTACAAGACCCGAGAACGTATTCACCGTGGCATGATGATCCACGATTACTAGCGATTCCGACTTCATGCTCTCGAGTTGCAGAGAACAATCCGAACTGAGACAACTTTTTTGGATTAGCTAAACCTCGCGGTCTCGCAACCTATTGTAGTTGCCATTGTAGCACGTGTGTAGCCCACCCTATAAGGGCCGTGCTGACTTGACATCATCCCCACCTTCCTCCAGTTTATCACTGGCAGTTTCCTTAGAGTGCCCAGCATTACCTGTTGGTAACTAAGGATGAGGGTTGCGCTCGTTGCGGGACTTAACCCAACATCTCACGACACGAGCTGACGACAGCCATGCAGCACCTGTGTAAGGTCCAGCCGAACTGACTCCCTCGGTTAAAAGGGATACGACCTTCATGTCAAAAAGTGGTAAGGTTTTTCGCGTTGCATCGAATTAAACCACATGCTCCACCGCTTGTGCGGGTCCCCGTCAATTCCTTTGAGTTTTAGTCTTGCGACCGTAGTCCCCAGGCGGAGTGCTTAACGCGTTAGCTACAATACAAAGATAAAATCCTCACATTTAGCACTCATCGTTTACAGCGTGGACTACCAGGGTATCTAATCCTGTTTGCTCCCCACGCTTTCGCACCTCAGTGTCAGTATCGAGCCAGATAGCCGCCTTCGCCACCGGTGTTCCTCCTAATATCTACGAATTTCACCTCTACACTAGGAATTCCGCTATCCTCTCTCGACCTCTAGTCTAGCAGTATTAAAAGCAGCTCCAAAGTTGAGCTTTGGTATTTCACTTTTAACTTACTAGTCCACCTACGTGCCCTTTACGCCCAATAATTCCGAACAACGCTTGCCCCCTCCGTATTACCGCGGCTGCTGGCACGGAGTTTGCCGGGACTTTTTCTATAGGTACCGTCATTATCTTCCCTATTAAAAGAGTTTTACAACCCGAAGGCCTTCTTCACTCACGCGGCATAGCTGGATCAGGCTTTCGCCCATTGTCCAATATTCCCCACTGCTGCCTCCCGTAGGAGTCTGGACCGTATCTCAGTTCCAGTGTGGCTGATCGTCCTCTCAGACCAGCTATAGATCATTGCCTTGGTAAGCCATTACCTTACCAACTAGCTAATCTAACGTAGGCTCATCTAATAGCGATAAATCTTTCCCCCGCAGGGATTATACAGTATTACCTATCATTTCTAATAGCTATTCCATACTACTAGGCAGATTCCTACGCATTACTCACCCGTCTGCCACTAACAGATACTCATAGCCGAAGCTATAAATAACTGTCCGTTCGACTTGCATGTGTTAAGCTTGCCGCCAGCGTTCGTTCTGAGCCAGGATCAAACTCTCAAGTTTGACAAAACCATAATTACTTATGGCTTGGACTCATGCAAAAAAACAAATATAAAAAACGTAAATGCATGATAAAAAAATAAATTAGCTATTATGCATCGCCGCCTTTACTTCTATTCTATAAATATTAAACTATTCAAACAACTTTATTATTACGACACTTAGCCATGGGCTAGATTATCAGTTAATATGATACATATGTCAATATATTTTTTAATATTAATTTCAAATAAAAAATTATGCAAATGTGATCTTGGCTCCATGTTTATTAAAAAAATCTACTATTGCAATAAAATCACTTGTTTTTCTAATGTTCTTTATCTCAATAAAGCTATCAGAAATCATACCTAAAACTAAACCCATTACTGCAACTTTAAAATCATGACATGCATCTATCAAAACTCCACCAAGTATATTACCAGAACAACCATGAATAATTAAATTATCACCTTCTATTTCTGTCCTAATCCCACACTTAATTAAACCATTAATAAGATTTTTCAATCTCTTATCAATAAATCTCCTTAATAAACCATTAAGCATAGTAATACCATGAGCATAGGAAGAAACAACTATTATTATCAAACACTCATCTAGACTTAACTCTTCACTAATTAAATAATCAATCCCTACTAATATGCTACTTTTTACTAAAAGATCTGCAATTTCTGCACCAAGAACATTTTGTCTCTTATTGATAAAAAAAATATTTCCCCCCATTTTTATCAAAATCTGATAAAAACTCTTTATCTCATCATTTAATAATACATCTAGTATCACAATCTCTGAGTTTTCTACCATCAATGCCACAGCTATAACAGCTAATGTACAAAAAAAATCACTTGGTATATATATATCCTTAGAATACAACTCTTGCTGACCACATATACTAACATGTCTCTTAGGAGTAAAACATTCTATAGAGACATTAAAGTGTTTTAATATCGGAGTAATCTTATCGTAATCCACAGTATTATTAACTATAGTATTAGTGCCACATACATTTAATGCTGCAAATAATAACATAGTTTTTATTTCATCTTTATCAACTATATATTCTATAGGTAACATATCCATACAACCAATTAGAGCCATTGGTAATCTATTATTATTTAACACAAATCTCGCACCCATTAATGACAATGGTTTTACTATTTCATTAATATTTAAATGACAATCTCCATCAAAAAAAGATATAAAGGGACAAGTAGATAAACTCCCTACCATCATATAGATAGATGGATCATTTAGGTACAATATACTTTTAGAGCAAGTAAAACCACCTATTCCTACCCCTTGTACAGTACAAATGCCATCCTCATATTTAATTTGCACATCAAGTGACTTTAATGCCTTAATGGTAAGCATAATTTCATCACTATACGTAATGTTATAAATTTTAGTTATCCCAACTACCTGAGATGCTAATATCAATACTGCATGGGATATAAACCTATCTTTTAGCATGTTAATATTACCATTTATATGGTCTATCTTCACAGATGTCACCAACATACACAATCCTATTACAGAAGGAATATAATGCTATAGAATATAATGATTGCAAAACTTATCAATTCAAATTTTGATATAACACTACATATAAAAACCTAATACTCCAAAAATATAAAACTTAAAAGATTATTCCAATGTTACATGTTAGCTATAATAAACCTAAAACTAAACGATACACTCTTGTGTGATACAATAATTCTTATGTAAATAATGTAATATAAAAGCTCATTTTATATTAAAATGTAATATTACATTTTATAGGACATTTATCCTTTCTCTGTAAAGTTTACACAATATCATGACAATTACATATGACCTAATAGGCTAGATTAACAATTTATAACATTCAAATGTACTACCATAACATGCTATTTTATAATTACACAATACAAAAATATTTATATTATTTTATACTTATCACTAAAATTCACACTTAGGATGTTATTACCTTACATTTACAAATACTAATACTAATCAGACTTAACCTTTATTCATAGGTATATAGTCCCCTCTGTAATATGTTTCTTAATTTTTTATACATAAAACTTCCTTAACAACTACCTTAAGTAACAATATCATTAATACTGATATCTCTAACCCAATTTAGTCTTAAAATTTGCATAAAAATCACAGGGGTTACTAAAAAACTACCAGGTAGTTGAATAGTAACATGATCATCTGGAAGTAATAAATCTACAAAAATTACAGTACTACCACTGTCCTTTAGTAAACTAGATAATTCCTTTACTATTACACTATTTTCAACATTCACATATACTATCATACTTTTGATCATTGAAGATACTTTCCTTTCGAAACTATATATGTTTTTACCTGATAATCTCACTGAAGTACTATAAAAAGTATTATCCATTTCAATAATGACAGGAACACCACTATTAAATAAATCTTTGTTATCTTCTATTACATTACCACTATAAAATGCTATCTCATGAATATTATTTGGATCAGAAAGAGTCACAAGTGCAAATTTATCTCTATTTGCTGAACGAACTCTAATATTAGAAATTACACCAGCAACCTTATTATTATAAGCTGACTTATTATCATAATTAATAAAGCCTATATTTAACTTATCTAAAAGATCTTGATAGCTTTGCATAGGATGATTATTAAGATAAAAGCCTATGGAAGAGAATTCATTATATAATTTTTCTTCCTTAGTCCAATCATCAGTTTCTACGAGTTTATAATGATTTTTATCATTAAATAAACTAATTTGATTAAAACTAGAATTATATTTATTATATTCAATAATATCTAGAAAAAGAATAACTGATTCAAAAAGCTGTTTTCTATTACTATGAATACTATCTAATACTCCAGCTTTAATAATATTTTCTAACATTCTCTTATGAACAGATTTAGTACTTATTCGATCAACAAAATCCCATATGTCATTATATTTAACATCACTAATTAATTCATGAGCTGCATGCTGTCCCACATTTTTTAGCGCACCAAGAGCATACCTAATAGATGATCCTTCTATAACAAAAAATACCTTAGAATAATTAATATCAGGAGGTAATATGTTAATACCATGTAGTTTAGCTTGATTACAAAACATCTCTAACTTATCTTTATCAGTTATATCAAGATTCATCGAAGCAGTAAAAAACTCAATAGTATAATTAGCCTTCAAATAAGCAGTTTGATAACTAATTAACGCATAAGCTGCAGCATGTGATTTATTAAATCCATACCCAGCAAACTTTGCAACCAAATCAAAAATATAACTCGCTTTTTCTTGATTTATACCATTATTAACAGCACCATTTATAAAAGTCCTACGTTGGTTATCCATTTCCTCTTTGATTTTTTTACCCATAGCACGTCTTAACAAATCTGCTTCACCTAAACTATATCCAGCCATAATTTTGGCAATTTCCATTACTTGTTCTTGATAAATAATCACCCCAAAAGTTTCTTTAAGAACACCTTCAAGAATTGAATGTATATAATCAGGCTTTTCTAGCCCATGCTTGCGTGCTATATATACAGGTATGTTATCCATAGGACCAGGCCTATATAAAGAAATCAATGCGATAATATCATTTATATTATCAGGCTTTAATTTACTAATTACCTCCCTCATACCAGAACTTTCAAGCTGAAATACTCCAATAGAATCACCACTAGATAACATCTCATATGTCTTTCTATCATCCAAAGGAATAGACACTATATCAATAACATAGCCCCTTTCCCTTACTAACTGACAAATTTGATTTATTACAGTTAGTGTACGTAATCCTAAAAAATCAAATTTAACTAATCCTGCCTTTTCTGTATATTTCATATTATACTGTGTAATAGGCAGAAAAGCTGTACTATCATAATATAGAGGTACTAGCTCCTCTAGTTTTCTATCACAGATTACAATACCAGCAGCATGTATTGAAACATGACGATATAAGCCTTCAAGTTTTAATGATATTTCTAATAATTTAGCAACTGTCTCATCATCATCGCGTTCTTTTTGTAAATTTTTATCCATCCCTATTGCTTCAGATAGAGTAACTGGCCTAACAGGATTGTGAGGGATCATCTTACAAATTCTATCTACTTGAAAATAAGGAATCTGCATTACTCTGCCTACATCACGTAATACAGCCCTGGCTTGTAATTTACCAAAAGTTATAATATGAGCAACATAACCATATTTTTTCCTTACATATTCTATTACAAGATCCCTTTTTTCTTGACAGAAATCAATATCAAAATCTGGCATTGATATACGGTCAGGATTTAAAAATCTTTCAAAAATCAAACCAAATTCTATGGGATCAAGATCAGTAATCTGTAAAGACCAAGCAACAAGAGAACCAGCTCCAGATCCTCTACCAGGACCAACCATGATACCATTTCTCTTACTCCAACAAATAAAATCGGATACTATTAAAAAATATCCAGCATAATCCATAGAAATAATAACATCCAATTCATACAGTAGTCTTTCATGGTATTTAACCATATCTTCTTCAGACAAATTTTTTAATTTTAAACGTTTCTCCAAACCTGCTAATGCTTGAGTAATTAACTCCTGACTTTCATTTTTACCACTTGAACATGGAAAATGCGGCAATATAGGCTTCCTAATCTCAGGCATAAAAGAACAACGTTGTGCTATTAATAATGTGTTGTAAATTGCCTCTGGAATATCATGAAACAAGCTACACATCTCTTGTGAAGATTTAAAATAATGTTCTGCTGTAAACATTTTTCTATCTTCCTGAGCAACATAATGGCCATCTGATATACAAGACAATACATCATATGCTGGAAAATCTTCTTTCTTCACAAATAATACATCATTAGTAGCAACTAATGGTAAATTTTTTTCATACGCAAACTTAATAAGTGTGGTCTCTACAATACTTTCTTCCTTAATACCATGACGTTGTAGCTCAACGTATAGATTATTTTCGAACGCAAGTAGCAATTTATTAACAACATTATAGTGTATAACATCTCTCAATAAAAGCTGAGCTAATAATCCTTCATACCCACCCGTTAATATAATAATACCATCTTTTAACTGGATCAGTCTATTTAAATCAATTCTATTCAATTTGCCTGATTGATTACCTTTAAAAGAATTACTAACAAGGTCAATAATATTATTATATCCAGCTTGATCCTTAGCTAACAATACCAATTCTCCAATATTATTGCCATGATAATGCACCATGATATTACAACCTATTATAGGCTGTACTCCAACATTAGAAGCATGATCAGAAAATTCTAAAGATCCAAATAAATTTCCAGAATCTGTAAGTGCCACTGCAGGCATATTATATTGAACACACAAATTTACCAAAGTGTCTATCTTTATCATTCCACGAAGTAATGAATAATCACTATGAGATCTAAGATGAACAAATATCTGATTCATAATTACCAACCAAAAAAAGGAACGTTAATAATCTATACTATGCATGCACATAAAAATAAGTTCCTAATACATTAATAAATCAATAATTCATAACTCTTTTAATATATAAAATATACCCATATTAACTACGAATCGTAAATAGACATACAATAATAATCTAATTCTATCAGATCAATAACTAATACTACAATTATATAAATAAAGTACCAATCCAACAAATTGATAATCATTTTTATACCATTGAAATGAAAATCTAGAATTAGATAAGTAATTTAAAATCGAGAAATAATCATAGATATATATAGAAATTGTTCAAAGACAAACTTTGTACTACACACATCAACTATCACATATACAAACTTAACAAGTATAGAAATTTATAATTAATATGCCTATAAAAAACTCGTAAATATATTAGTCAAAACATTAGAAATATATTTATAAAATTATCATAATGTCTATATACACAATTAAATATAATAAATAGAAAGATTTACAGTAGTATAAAAAATACTATTACTTTATAGATAGAATCACAATAATAAGCAAAATACTAAATTCATCTATATTTCTGTTATTAGACTATAATACTATTCCCAATAAAAGAAATGATAATGCAGTACTTAGACTATCCAATACTGTTTAACTATATACTACACTACTATTTTAAGTTTTTAGCAACTTTTCTATATTTGTTTGACACTAATAACAATACATTAAAAAATTTTACAATAGTATGTAGATATATCAATAACAATAAATATTGATTACGTTATATACTTCTTAAACATAGTAAAATTTTAGTTATTATCAAAAAACATATATACTTTAGGAAGTATTATCAATTTAAAGCTGTCAGAAAATTTCTATATTTCCTTTTTAAAACTATAATATATATAAGAAATTTCTACCATAAGCTCAGATCTACTTATTCAATATAACTAAGAACTGATCTTATGTACTTTGACATCGAATCATTAAATCATATTTACACAAAAAAAATACCTAGTACAAACAGTCATTAGCACAAATGATACTAATAAAAAAATATAGCTACAAATACTACACTCCAAATTGTTGATTTATTTAAATTTCAGTAATTTTTCTATATTCCTGTTTCATCAACATATAAAACTTCCATATACTTGACATACAATAACAGTGATTATATCAACCATTGGTTATTCTAATATACTAAGGACTAATATCATATCTGATATAGAGCTGTTAAACCTTGTATCATCAATTTCCAATGTGGATAGTAAAAAAAAAAATTAAAACATAACAAATAAAATTCTTACTTTAACTAGTTATTCTCATATAAAAAACTATTAATCTACCATTACTAAATATGCTTTTATAAAATTAAGATAAAAAACTATTATGTTTATTAAAAATATCAATATAGACCCCTATTTATATTCTTAGAACACTAATAATATAAAACAACTATATATTCCTAAAATCCATTCTATATATAAAAATTTTTAGGTTAATCCCATACAACTATTCATATAGAATTCGAATGATATAATATTAAGAATAAAGCTGTATATCACAGCATACAATACTACTAGATAACCATATTTATATTACTTTTCTTTTTCAGCTTTGCTTAATACTAATTACTAACTAAACATTACATGATTATCACCAATAATTACGTACATCATTAAAATATCAAATTAATCAATAAATATACAAAATTAAGAACCACTACATTGTGACCATTTCATATACAAAATTTGTAAGTACACAATGTACTAACATAATTAAGTAAGTAGTACCATAAGATCAGTAATAGTAAAAACTTATCAATCTAAACATATAGACAACCTGCTAATTATAGTAAAAAGACAGAACAGACTCCTTATAACTTCTAAGAAGATTCTCAAAATACCAAACTAGCAGATATATAAAAGATCAATACCAAATTTATTTCTACAATTTTCTATAACAAACAATGTTTAACTAAATAAGCTTATGCCACATCCTTTATGCAATTACACTTGCCCTCACCAGCCCTACAATTAGGTGTTAAGTCAGCAAAAAATGTAACAACTGCATCCTTACTAGCCACTAGTGCATAAGCAATATTATCATGATCATAAAGACAGAATCTATTATTAGTTAGATTGATATTTTTCGCTAATGCCTTATATGCTTTTGTAGCATGTATTATTAGATCATCAGCATGTGATAAATCATAACTTTTTTTCGTGTTAATAACAAGCTGGTTACTACGATTTTTATATACAACTCCAATTGTAAAAATTCTATCACTAACTTCATCACTAGAATTATAATATCTACCAGCCCAATTATTTTGCTGAGCTTGTACATAACGGCCAAAGAAATGCATTCCTCCTAGTCTTTTTCTATTAGGTTCTCCACACATTATATGAGTAAAACCACGTTTCTTAAACCAGAGCTTTACCAATTCTTTTTTAAATGTGTCAAGATCCGCATTTGGAGTAAATACCTGATGATCTAATGCTGCATAAATCTTATCAACATACTCTTTATACTCAACATTATCTAACATATTTCTAAAGTCTTCCCTTTTGGGCCTATGTCCCCAATCACCACATATATCCAATATAGCTTTATCAAATTTGTGCATTTCAGGCATAACCAATAAATCACAATTACTTTCTTGTGTATTTTTAAAAAAGAAATTCAATCCAGATACATTATCAACACATTCATTAGCATTTTTATTAACAGTTACAGCTATAGAGTGCAATGGCACTAGAAAAATATAAAGATAAAAAATACATCTGTAAAAATTCATAAATTTTGCTCCATATAATAGAATATTTTTACTTAGATATTATACTAATACTAACATAGTATCTATATTGATGTTATTATAATAATAAAATAAATTTAGTAAATAAATTAAGATCTATCAATTATTTCTCAAAATAAGAACATTTCTTTCTTACATAATAATGTATCACAAATAAAACTTTATATAATAACATAGTGAAACTTTTCACAATACAATATTAATGTTACAATAGCTACTATAGGATAATTGAGAGACAACATGGATATAATTCAAAGAATTAAAGATAAAATTACATCAGTATTAAACGTATTAAGTCTTGAAATAATTGATGAATCCATAAAACATAAAGGACATAATTTTCATTCTATATCCAATATTTCACATATAAAAGTCATATTAATATCAAATGACTTCATAGAAATGACAAAAATTAACAGACAAAAACTACTTCATCAGATCTTAGAAACAGAAATGAAGCTTACACATTCAATTTCATTTTACTTATATACCCAACAAGAACATAATAATAATGCCTAGCATAAAACTATTAGTTAGTAATATGTATTTCATATAATAACACATTAATAATTAATTTCTTAATATATTAACATAATAAAAAATACGCATTTATTACTTAAACAGTATATAATCTAGCTTATATTAAGTAACATAACAATATTACGACTTAATTAGTAAATAATCTTCTATTGATAAAACAATGCTGTATGTAATGTGTCACACTAAATAACTTATTGATATTCGGTACATTTCCACATAATAAGACACTTAAAGTCCTTATAAGACTTGTTAGAAAAATAATTAAGTTTATACTAGAATATATATAAAAAATTCTAAATACCTACAACATTTCAATATAGCGTAATTATTGTTCTATTTATCTTAAGTCATAAAACATCATTATACATAATAACAAGCATTACAAACATATCATGATACATCATATGTTAATTACATCAATTCTTAGCCCTAATATATTGCTATCGTAATACCTATCCACACCTTCTAAAATCCCACTAATATTGAATAATTAAAACCATATTAAACATACAACCAAGATATTAGCTTACTTTATCTATATCTTTTCATACTTTATTAACAAATACCACCTAACTACTTAATTTGCTTGCTTATAATACATTATCTCCACACTATAAGTACAATGCTATAATATGCCCACTCTTCATGCACATTATTTCTATAATATATTAGCATATCATATAAATTTATAATACATGCCTTCCTAAACATTTATTCAGACAAATAATAACTTTCAAGGCTTATATAATCATTAATATTAGTTGGTCTAGTTTTATATCTATTTATACTTTCAAAGAAAAAAATCAATACCTATATCATATAATTCCGCTATAAACATTTTTAAACTATGGATACAACTCTACAATACTCCACCCATGCTTATCAGTTCTGGTATACTGGTACCTAGTATGAATTCTATCAACACCTTCCTGCCAAAATTCTATTAACATTGGAACAACTCGAAGGCCCATCCAATAACTTGGTCTAGGGACTGGTTTACCCATAAATTCTTTTGTCATCTTTTGCACATTTGTAATAAACTCTTGCTTATCTTCCAAAATGTTAGATTGTTTAGAACAACAAGCACTTATTTGACTACCACGTGACCTAGTTGCATAATACCTATCTGAATCTTCAGGTGATAAAGTTTCTATTTTCCCCTCAATTCTAACCTGTTTAGAAATCTGTCTCCAATCAAACACCAAAGAAACAAAAGGATTTTCACTTATTTCTTTCCCTTTACGACTATTCATATTTGTAAAAAATACAAATCCTTCATCACTATGTTGTTTTAACAATACAACACGTGCTGAAGGTTTAAGATCCTTACTACAAGTAGCAAGTACCATAGCAGTAGGATCTTTAGAATAGTTCTTTAACACTTCTTGATACCATATATTAAATAAATCAATAGGATCTTTCGTAATCATATAAAACTCTTACATAGTCGGATATAATATTTATACCATATAGTAACAATAACAAACATTATTACTTTTAGATTGATATTATATCAATTCTCACTATGCATTCGTTATTTACACTTATAAGTTCTTATTAGTAATTATATAGAATAACTAATATATAAAAATATATGAAAAATCCCAAACAATGAAGGTATATTACACTTCGCCATCTTTATCTCTCAAAACTATTTTACAAAATTCATCTATTTTGTCTAAATTATCTGCTAAAATCTTTTTAGCATCTTTTTGGACATTTTTAATATTCATTGGTGTAGCATCACTAAAATCATGTGTAGCATATTTCACATCACCTGACATTCTAAAATACTTATCTCCTTCCTTAACAAGCCTTTCCATCTTATAGTCTACTGCATCTAACCCAGCATCAATAATAACAAAAATTATTTTGGATCCCCAATATAACAATGAATTCTGTACATGCGAAAAATCCATATTCACAGTACCACATCCAATAGATAAACAATATATAGTGTCACTTGGATATAACACTTGTGCTGCAGCATACGCTTCTATTATAGGATTATTTGAAACAAGAGAACTATCAATCAACAACTCCTTTTTATTATCTATAACTAACTCATAAGGTGTAAAATAAGTAGGAGCAGCTACTGCAGCTCTTGCGACATCACGTATTTTTATATTCTGATATTTTTTTACCCAACTCCTAAACATTACAGTTTGATTTGAATACAAATTATAACTTGGCACTATGAAGTTTACCATTAAGTCATTCATTGTAGAATCACCAAATACTTCCTTTAAAACTGCGTTTAAATTCTTATCAGAATACATTGGTCCAACAACCACAGAAATAACTTTGTTGATCATTGACTGATTAAAAATCCTTCCAGAACTATTTAATAATATATCTAATATATCAGAAGTATTATATTTATGTTCCCCATTATGATCTTTAATACATAATGCTGCCCCTATCAAACTACCTACTGAACTACCAGCAATTAAATCAAATATGTTAGCTATTGGTTTATTTATTTTCTTTTGTATTGCCTGTAGTATGGTTGCTGCAATTATTCCTCTAACTCCACCACCATCTATTGATAATATATATCGAGCAATAATTACACTCTTACATTTTATAATATACCATTAATGTTATATTAAAGATAGAAATAGACAAAACACTTTATTAAGGTATTTTATGATATAAGACTTATCTGTTATTAATTTATTAATTATAATTATAAAACTCAAGAAATACGGTCAGTAGAGCATTTTTTATTTATTTGCCTATTTATTATAGTATAATTATCACCATATTCATACTATAATATACCATTAATAATACAACTCTATCACATAACAGATTAGACATGATATCTAAATATCATACTAAACTAAAACACCACTTTTAATATAATAAAAAAATAACACACTATACTTATAAGCACATACTAACAATTGATACCTAAGTAGCTACAGTCATGTTCAATAATTTATAATATTAATTTAAATAGTAGCATATGATATATAAAGACCATCCTTACTACATAAAATAAAGCTAATATCAGTCATATTTTTATAATAACAATTATGGAAAATTAGTGTTAAACTCATCTAACAGAATACCATATAAAGTACTATAGTTGAGATAACGAACATTAAGTCATATAGATAACAATGTATTAAATATCATAATAATTTTCAATAATTTACATATACAAAATCACACACCTAATCCTTTAAGAAAAGGCTAATGCATTTTATTTTCCAATAACAACACAAAAAAAATTAATTAGATTTTTATTTAATAAAATACCTAATAAAGGATTACACTTAAACTAACAATATCTAGTATAATAATAGTAAAATACTAGATAACATTGCCATTCTTAATAATTTACAAGACAATACATCAATGATTTCGTACAATAAACCACATAAAATATCTTCTAGAAAATACGATGTATTTTATCAAAACAATAATATAAAAAAAATTAATGAATAAAGTTTTACTTAGCAACACACCTTATTAAAGAATTATAACTAACTGATACTCAGTCATATAACAGTAAATCATTAAATACTATTGTCATTTTTAATAATTTACAAGATAATACGTCAGTTACTTATATATAATAAACCACATGACAAATCCTTTATGGGGAGGAAGGTTTACTACATCCTCCAACGATATAATTAATGAATAAAGTTTTACTTAGTAACACACCTTATTAAAGAATTATAACTAACTGATACTCAGTCATATAACAGTAAATCATTAAATACTATTGTCATTTTTAATAATTTACAAGATAATACGTCAGTTACTTATATATAATAAACCACATGACAAACCCTTTATGGGGAGGAAGGTTTACCACATCCTCCAACGATATTATGAAAAAAATTAACGAATCAATCTCATTTGATCAAGCATTGTATGAAGAAGATATACTTACATCAATTGCACACTGTAAAATGCTAGTAAATCAAAAAATTATTAGCAAATATGAAGGTCAACTTATCATTCATGGATTAGAAGTAATACAGAAACAAATTGAATCTGGTAATTTTGAGTTCAGTACAGACTTAGAAGATATACATATGAATATAGAGTATAGCTTAAAAAAAATGATAGGCAACATTGCTGGTAAATTACATACCGCAAGATCTCGTAATGATCAAATAGCAACAGATCTGAAACTATGGATTAGAAAATCAATTAAAAAATTAGAGCAACAACTACACAAACTACAATCTACCTTATTAAATATAGCTGAAAACCATTATGATACGATTATGCCAGGTTTCACACATTTACAAATCGCTCAACCAGTAACATTAGGACATCACTTAATGGCATATTTTGAAATGTTAAAAAGGGATCGTTCACGTTGGCAAGATTTATATAAGCGGATGAATCAGTGTCCTGCTGGATCTGCAGCACTAGCAGGTACTTCTTTTCCAATAGATCGTCATTTTATTGCACAAGAACTAGGATTTGACAGTCCTACTGAGAATTCTATAGATGCAGTTTCAGATAGAGATTACATTATAGAGTTTCTATCTAACGCTTCAATATGTATAATGCATCTATCAAGATTAGCAGAGGAAATTATTCTATGGTGCAGCTATAACTTTAAATTCATAACACTCTCTGACAATATAACAACTGGCAGCTCAATAATGCCACAGAAAAAAAACCCAGATGCTGCTGAACTCATTAGAGGAAAAACTGGAAGAATTTTTTCATCACTTAACCATATACTAATTGTAATGAAAGGCCTTCCATTAGCATATAGCAAAGATATGCAGGAAGACAAAGAACCTTTATTTGATGCAGAAAGAAACCTAATACTATGCATTGAAGCAATGAATAGTATGCTAAATAATATCACAATTAACAGTGAAAATATGTTAAAAGCAGCAGAACACGATTATTCAACAGCAACAGATTTAGCAGATTGGTTAGTAAAGCACATCAATTTATCATTTAGAGAGTCCCATGAAATTACTGGACAAATAGTAAAACTAGCAGAACATAATAAATGCAAAATACATGAACTAACATTAACACAGTTACAGAAAATCATCCCTTCTATTACCGAAGATGTATTTTCAGTTTTATCAGCAAAAAATTCTGTTACTAGCAGAACTAGTTACGGAGGTACTGCTCCTATCAACGTTCTACAAGCAATAAAAAACGGTAGGATATACTTAGAAAACACAGATTAACTAACACAACAACAAAAACGTATTTTTCAGTCTCATCAATGAAAAGCTACTCCTTATTTAGTAGAAGCATTTATTGAAACATTGTTCTCACATATAATAACTCTAAAAAGAATATAAAATGATCTGTTATACTTAACAAAAAAGATTAACCTATCCATTAATAAAGATATATTTTAGTATGCTAACAAAAAATTCCATTTTTAATAGAATTATCTATAGAGACAGTACTACACAATACACTTGGAACAACAGGAAATTATTATTAATAAAAATACTATATAAACACTAGTTATATATAACATAATCAATAATAATCCTATCATTAAAAATTACTCACATACACTGACTATATAAAGAGAGCCTTAAAAAACATTATTTAAAAGCATTAACTAGGTATTACCCTATACTTTATAAGTTAATGTCATAAGCTTATCTATATTATCAAATACCTAGCTATTAACACAAACCGTAGTATTAATTGAATTACATACCTACCAATGCACAAGTAATATCAACTAACAAACAATATTTTCAATAAGACTCATTAAAGCAATAGTATAAATTACAATACAAACATATAAACATGATTTTATATATTTATATTTCTGATGATAATTTAGTATCACATTACCCATATAATAACTGACTCACTACCAACATAATAAAAGTAATTAGAAATTAATAATATTCTACATGCTAATACTATTAAGATTATAAAATATCTAAAGTTACAACTATATATAAAATCATTCACTCAATATCCATTAATTCATATCAAACAATAATAATTAATATAAATTACACATCAGATACTTATAAATTTTTTCTCACAATTAATTATTTAGGCACTACAAAAAGAAATTTTTCAATATTATAAAAATTTATATACATAGTAAAAACTTTCTAAATTAGTCGCTATCCTCAAACACCTTTAACATTCTAAACAAAAAAACCTAATGCAAGTACCATATGTAACAATACAAATTTATTAAAAAATCATAAACTTTCACTACAAAGTATATAGATAAATAAAAGCTTACTACTATCAAGTATGTATTGTCAAATTAGAATGTCCATATTTATAACCAATAACATACACTATGACAAAATTTTCCATATAAAACTTAACATCAATTATTTAACTTAAAAATACTAAATCTGATTTTGACTAATAACGCTACATAACAAATATTATTGATATTATTAAGTATCTTTAATAAATATACATTTAACAATAACTTTACTCTTATAATAGTTTATTACATATAATAATTTAACAAAAAGCTTACAGATCCAGAACATCACACTATATATAGAATTTAAACACCATTAGAACTAACAAATATTTATATAGGTTCATATTCATACTTATTAAAAATACGTATGAATACAACACAAAACTTAGCAGTAATAAATCATTGTAAAACTGCTTATATTAGTTATGAATGTAACACAAAAAACGCTTCTTGAAATAGCCGATGGTAAACACACACATAATAAAACTTAAGAGCCCATAATAGGCCTTGCAGCCTAAAATATAAGCAGAATAACAACTAATCATATCATAAATAGAAAACATACATTAAGATTATATAGATGATTACCATCTAATCTAAACAGACAATACTGAGTAAAAACATCAAACAGCAATACACTATCTATCATAAACACTATCTGTATAATTTTCATTTTTTAGCCATAAGCAATATATGCACTACACTATGTTCTTCTTCAGAAACACTATGTACACAATGATTTTTTATATTATCTACAACATTAGCAAGTAATATGCCATTTAAATGATCCATTTCATGTTGTATACACCTAGACAACCATCCATAAACTCTTATTATACATTTATTCCCAAATAAGTCTGTATATCTAAAATCCATATGTCTTGGTCTTGTAATATTAATCAACCCATAAGATTTAGCTGATGAACATCCTTCAAACAAATCAACAGTTTCAGCAGAAAAACTCAAGATCTCAGGATTGATACATACCATGTTTTTACCATGTAAAGAGTGATGCCCAGACAATACTTTAATATCCTGTGTCATATCAAATAATCCACTAAACATATTAATGACAAACATTCTCTTATGACTGCCAAGCTGTACTGCAGATAATCCTACAGTTTTACTATTTTCCATCACTTTCATCATATCATCAGCTAGTGCTATAACATCTTGATCTATTTTTTCAATAGGATGAGATATAGCATGTAGATTTCGTAAGTCTTGCACATTATCAACGGATAAGATATTCATATTATATTCCTCTCAACTTTTAGTATAAGCAATTTACAGTATAATTCTATACATTTCATTATCTTAACAGTTGTTATACGTATTTAACCAGTTATACAAGTAGTATTTTATAAGAAATTGACATAATAAAAGTACAAGCATATAAACTAGTCATTAATATTATGTTCCATAGTACATGTTTACTAATGCACTGTTTTATATTCCTCCAGAGATTGCTCACAAAATGGCAATCTTTGCATTAAAAAATAATTTTATTCCAATAAAAAAAGTTGATCTTCCAAGATCACTTAACATTTCATTGTTTAACAAATCTCTTAAGACACCAATAGGAGTAGCAGCTGGCTTTGATAAAAATGCTGAAGTAATTAGGCCTTTACTATCAACTGGCTTTAGTTTTGTTGAAGTAGGTACTGTAACAAGATACCCACAAAAAGGAAATAAGAAACCACGTGTATTTCGACTAGTAAAAGAAGAAGCAATCATTAATAGTTTAGGATTCAATAATAAAGGAATAGATTTTGTAATAAAAAAAGTAAATGATGCAAAACTTAATCACTGTATATTTGGCATCAATATAGGGTATAATAAAACGTCACATAATCCAGTTCAAGATTATTTTGAATTAGTAAAAAAAATATATGGACTTAGTAATTACATAACACTAAATATATCATCTCCTAATACTCCTGGATTACGGAACTTTCAAAAACAAGAGTTACTATCAGAGCTGTTAACAGCAATATCACAAGTCAGAAAACTTACAGATTATGCAGAATCTGTACCAATAATGTTAAAAATTTCACCAGATATTAGTGATAATGAAAAACAAGATATTGTAGATCTTTCACTAAAATACAAGGTATCTGGTCTAATAATAAGTAATACTTCATCTGAATATCACAAATTACTAGAAAACTCTTACACAAATATACAAGGTGGTCTAAGCGGAAAACCAATATTTGATTTATCAACCAAAGTTTTATCTGAAGTATACAAAATTACACAACAAAAACTCTTACTAATAGGCTGTGGAGGAGTGAGTAGTGGATACCATGCATACGAAAAAATAAAAGCTGGAGCATCACTAATACAGCTATATACAGCTATAGTATATCATGGATTTAATATAGCAAATAAAATTAGCCTCGAGTTAGCAGAACTATTATCTGCAGATGGTTTTCCAACAGTAAGCCATGCAATAGGACACAACAATTGATATAGAAAATAATGTTAATAATAGATATAGGAAATACAAATATTAAATTTGGAATTTGCATTAATAATCAAATAATACAAACGCTAAGGATATCTTCACAACCAAGAAGAACAGCTGATGAATATTTCTTCTTTCTCAATACAATAATAAACCAGTTAAATATTAATAATTTTACAATTACTCATATCATTATCTCAAGTGTTGTTCCAAGCATAACAAAACCAATGATAGAGCTAAGTACACATTATTTCAATATAACTCCTACAATAATCAATAATCAGCACGCTGATATTTGTAATATCAAGATAGATTTAAACGACAAATTATTAGGATCAGATAGACTAGCAAGTATCATAGGAGCAGTTACTCTATACCCAAATAAAAATTTATTAGTAATAAGTATGGGAACTGCAACAGTATTTAATTTAATAAGTAAAGAGAGATCCATCTACGGACAAGTCATAACTCCTGGAGCACATATTATGGCACAAAGTATGAGACAACACACAGCATTGTTACCAGAAATATCTCAAATTAAAGTAAATAAAGTAGTACATAATACATTGTTTTACGCTATAGAAGCAGGCGTATACTGGGGATATATTGCTATGGTCGAAGGGATTGTAAAACAAATATTACACGAGGAAAACAAAGATTTACACATAGTAGCAACAGGTGGAAATTCAATTTTATTTATTGATCACAAAAATTTCATTAAGAACATTGATCCAGATTTAACAATGAAAGGCATGATATATTTACATAACATGCTATTTAACAAATAATACCTTAATTATTTACATTTTTTTCTATTAATAGTTTTAGTAATGTAAATATACATTCAACATTCATATTAAAATAAAGTATATTTATGTTTTTTCATATTTTATAACATTTAAACAAAATACACTAAATTTGTAATAACTTTACAAGAAACATATATTTTTTATCTCTTTAATAATATATTTAAGGTTATACATATTATATGTAATAAATATATAAGTAGGTTAATCGATAATCTAAATTATATTGTCTCAAAGCATATAGTAAAATTACTTCTAGAAAGTATTTTAATAATACATTACATATTTTAAAATTATGAGAAAATTTTTTTATACTATAACACTATAATTACACGACATAAATCATTGCATGCACTACATGTAAAAAACTTAATTAAATAACATCGCATATTATAATATGGCAACACTAATCATTATATAGCTAGTAACTCAACTAACTTTTTTACATAAATAGTATACTAAGTTTACATTTTAGGATTTAAAAAGCCATTAATTTTTCTTTATACAAATTCACTACAACTTTTATCATCTTATCTTATATAACTCACATATTCATACTAGGTCATTTATCAAAACCTTCATCAACTTCATATAACTAAGACAATAGACTAGTATTAGAACAATTACACTTAATAGACATCTCAGTAGATACTTTTCGAATCTTTTCAGCAATACTCTTATTTACATGTGATAATATACGTGACAAAGTTGCTTCATCAAGATAACTGACAATTAATAATAATGTATTCATATCTGACAGTTCAAATATCTTAACAGCTAAGTCTATTGGCATATTTTGATATATTGCTGCTATACCACGTATTTTTTGGAGATTATCCTGTATATCAAGAGTAATCAATTTTACTATATCTTCTTTTATTTTTTCCAAACGTAAAGCTTGATTCTTATTATGTTGTTCAATTGCTTTTAATTTCAATTCTTTATCTTCCAATTCTTTTTTTTGTTTTAATAAGCTATCATATGACTTTTCTAAGTCTATTACAGAAACTGACTCACCATTTATTTGTAATAATTTCACCTTTTTAGTCAAATTACCCAATACAACATCATTATCCTGATCTTGCACAAACTTAGCGTTATCAAAAACATAAAACTTAGCAACTTTACTGCTATTAGTATAATAAAGATATGGAAACAAAACCCCACCAATACAAAATACTAATATTATATTAACAATATAGACTACTTGCATATTACAATTTAAACATTATAATTTTATTAAAATTCATTATGTATGATAAGATACTATATTAATTTAGCAATAAGTAATTATTGTATCTTACACCAATGTTATTATATAAAGTAAAGACATTATTTTAGTAAGTATTGAAAAAAAATGAAACAGTTTTTGATCTTATTCGTGTTATGGTTAGTACTATCAGGATATTTTAACCCACTTTTTATAGCACTTGGTATTATTAGTACTATATTTACAATATTTATTACAAAAAGGCTAGAAAGTGCTATACCACATGATCGATACTATGTTTACAGCATAATAACAAGAAAATTTAATGGTACTATCCTACACTTTATAAACTACTGTTTTTGGATTATATTACAGGTAGCATTATCTAACTTATATATAGTCAAAAAGGTATGGAACTTTAAAGCAACTATTGGTGCACCAGTTTTTAGATTAGTACAAACCAAACAAAAAAGCAGTGTAGGTATATCATTATTAGCAAATTCTATTACATTAACCCCAGGTACAGTAAGTGTTGATGTACCAGAATTTAACAACAAACCATATAAAATCATGGTGTTAGCTATAGATAAAGAATCTATGTCTGGTGTTACAGATATTGATAATAAAGTTAGTAATATATTTACTAATGGTCAAGTGACAAACTGAAGTTAATAATAAATATTTATAAAAAAGGTAGATAAGTAATTTATAAGTCTCACCATGCTAAATACAATATTAACATATGAATATTTTTCCATGTTCTTTATTTACAAGCAACTATTATGTTTTTAAATCATGAATATTAGACATGCTTGCTAGGAATTAGTAAAACATAGAATATGATCACATAAAAACCAACCAAGCATAATTTCAAAACTTTTGACACATTCTACTATTACTATAGTAATAATCTTCATTCTACACGTATATATATTTTATTTATTAGCATTAAATAATACTTGAGAAGTTAATTCGACAGATTTATAACATTTCATAATCATCACATATTAAGTAATTAAAAGAATAGTTATATATTCCCATAAAAATACACCTCATTTATGAGCACAATTGAAAATAGCACTTTCAGAATCTACAGGATTTACAACTACACCTTCTACAGTATTATTAACATGCTGTAACTCCATTGCTAAAGGATCCACTACTTCACCAGTAACATTCATCTTAATCAAATTTTTTAGTTCTGAGAGTTCAAATCTCCAAAACTTACTTGATAAAGAAAAAACCTCACAATCTCTACACCTATCATTTAATCTAAATTCTTTACCTTTTCTAACATAAAATTTAGAACCAAAAGCAAACATACACTTAACTTTAAGATTACAATCAACAAATACATTTTTTATGTTATTCAACTTTAACCATAAAACATTATTAGCCTTACAAGAGAAATATAAATATATACCACCATCACTAAATATAGAACCCATAAACATATCACTTTTTATTATCATTTCAGTATCTTGCGCACTAATATTCCCACAAACATTATTTCCATAGATTTCTATGCTACCATTCGTACATAATATACTTGCATATTTATCTACATCACCTTGAATCATCACTCCTGTTAGATCAGACTTACACACACTTTTACATATAATACTCCCATAAACTGGACCATAAATTTCTATTAAGCCATCAGCTGATATGAGACGACCTTTAACAGTACCATATACCTTAATATTTTGACAATCTATTTGTAATCCCTTTGGAATATCACCTTTTATTACGATATCCTTATAAGACATTATATGTAATATAACACCATCAGGTATAGATGAAAGATGTTTTCCAGAAATGACTAATCTACCTTGTACCAAAAATAAACTAAGATCTTCTTCAGTTATACATTCAATGTCAAACACACTAAATAATTCTCTCAATTTAATAACCAACTCTTCATTAATAGTAGACATATGTTTTCTGGCTTCACGTCTTACATGATCCTTACTAACAGAAAAAGATATACCATCTATCTTTCCTTTATGCACTAAACTATGTAGAGGTCTTACCTGAGAATCTATCCAACTTAAATCATGCAAGCTTTTAATATATAAACTTGAAATCTTAGCATTAGGAATTGAAATAATAGTTTTGTAATATGCACAACATGGCCTGATATCATTGATAATCATGGCTTCACATTTTTCAAAATCTGAAGATCTGATTATACATGACATAATCCAATTAAAAAATATGTAGTTGCCTTGTAAAGATAGATGATCAGTCAACCTGCCAATACCATAAACTGTATTATGTAGTTGCATTACTAAATCTTGCACAAATTTTCCTAGCTCTTCATCTTTAGAAACTTTATTTCTATGAAAGAAACTATTTGATATTTTAAATATAGAAGAAGAATTTTTTTCAGAATGTTTAGATGTAATGTCACATGCATGTGAACCTAAATTCTTACCTACTCCTTCACTAACATTACCATCAACAACCACTTCACTTCCAATAGTTTCTATTGAATCTTGTTTATTATCCAATGTAACAACTGATGAAAAACTTCTATTTTTTCCCATCATAGATGAAAATGATGATAATCTTGCTACTGTTTTTGTTAATACAAAACCTTGGTAAGGGAATGAACTAATACTTTTTGATTTAGTAGTTGATTTATCATGATCAGTAACACTTTGCATAGATAATTCGGTATTACATATAGCACTCGTTGATGGCATATTCTTATCATCACAATATTCAATAGGAGATACAACTTCTAAATGTAGGCCAGTATCATCACACTTACTCGATTCCGTAATATTCCTATTAATTACCCCAAATGTGTTACCTGTTCTTTTATACGGTAAAGTATTACTACGATAACATTTATCATGATCAAAACTAATATCTTGTTCCAAAACTTTAGACAATTCAGTCATAGATGAATTGTTTTTTACAGGACCTAATATCTCATCTGAAGAAACACAATCCATATCCTTAGATAATTTTACATCTTTACTAGTAGATTCGGGTCCTTGTTCCCCACAAATATATTGTTTATTCTTTAGAACATAATCTATAAATACCTGTAACAAGTAAACTATTTGAACATTATGAGAATCATCATATCTAACAAATATACCATTTTTATCTTTCACTACAACATCATGAAGTTCATTACTTAAACTAGAGTCAATATCAGATACTGATATACTAGGAAATATTTTTAGTAACATATTTCGACCTATTTCTGCCACTAATATTTTAATAAGCTGGTCTTTACTACCAACATTAGAAATCAAACGGTTTAATAATTCTTCTCTATTTTCTTTATGCAACATACATTGTATAACAAGAAAATTACATACTCCCATCGATATTCTACCAACAGAAAGGTTAAAAACACTTTTAGAATCTTCACTTTTCTTCCTAATAAAATCTTGAGGATCATCTGCTTTTGAAGCTACTAGACAAGAACTTGTACAAGCAGTATCTGTTAAGTTAGTACTAATTTCTTCATCATTACAACAAGGTTCACGATGAGAATCATACGATACACTATTACTATCTGTAGCAACTTTAGATACACACTTCTTAAAAGATTCTACATTATCATCTGTACTCGCAGCCAAATTGTCCAAAGTATTTGGTAATACTAAAGTATTTATATCAGAAAATAATATATTATTTGGCCTGCTCTCAGTCTTAGTAGAGGTTTTACCACTATTAACACGCCTAATAACATCTTTTGCACCATTACATAACTCTACAGCACTATCATCGGAAGCCGAACTAATAACACCATCATATTTTACAACTTTTTTAGCTTTATCGGTTTTTACATTAACGCATGATTTTAATTCTACATTATCAGATCCACTTTTTTCATAAATAGATTCATAATTTTGCGTACTTTCTGTACTACAAATCTCTTTTGATAAAGTTGGAACAATAGTAGATTCTTCTTCATCAATAAAAACTATTGTATCATCATCAATATTATTTAAATTACCTAAAGTAACAAGAGATTTTACAGTACTTATACTTTCTATTGTACCAACCATAACATCATTTATATTAGTATCATCAGTTAATGTCTGACCTTTATCTACTAATATAGGATCTACTGTTTCATTACTTTCAGAAGATGGTATAGTAACAATGTTACCTACAGACTTTACATCCTGAATAACAGGTTGTAAATTTTTAGTGTAATTATTATTGATATAGAATATAAAAGACCGCAATGTAGGATATAATCTATAATCTAAACTTTTATTTAATAACTGGCGTTTTGCCGTACAAAGATTAGTAGACCTTATATTATTAGACTGATATGCAAATGTCTTAGGAAATATTTCAATTAATTTATCCATATCAACCTCTGTAGATAGTATTCTAAGTAATTGATCTTTACTACCTACTTCTAAAATTAAGGTTCTTATTAATGCTTCTTTACCAGCATCTGATGCTATACTATTCCAAATATAAAACTCATTAATTTTACTCGCAGTATCAGGAGAAAACGGGTCAAACGTATCAGAACCTCTAACACTATTTCCATTTACATGCTCTTCATTACTCTGAGGAATATTCTCTTGTGCAAAAACACAACACTTATCAGTACTATCTTCTTCAGCAATCATAGATAGAGTACAAACACCACTAAAACTATTAGATGATTTTAGCATAGCTCTCTTTTTTTTACCTCTAACACGATTTAATGTAAATGCCCTACCAAACTTTTCTACACTATCATGAAAAGGTAGATTAGCCCTTCCTGTAGCCTGATTTGAACCCCTATTTAATACTGTAACATTTAATTGATTACTCAATTCTGCTAACATTATACATAACCTACTCATCAGAGTTATGACCTTATTCACTTCCAAATCCAGCCTAAATAACCTTACTAGAATCACAGGACGATTCATCATATTTTCTTTTTTTGCTTTATTCCTTCTACTAGATGTATAATTAAATATATGTAACAAGCTTCCTATAATAACCTGTACCTTACCTACCAAGTCAGTAACAACTCTTCTCTGTCTTACAACAAATACAAGCTCACTGTTCTTCTTGTTTACCACATATTCTTTAGTAGAAGTGACAACTTGCTTCTCTATTATACTACTATTCCCTTGAGTTGATGTAGAAGGAACACCAAGATCAATTATATTCTTCTGAATTGCTGGAGTAGTATCAACACTAATACCTTGCTTACTTGTGACTATTGTTTTGTTTTCTTCTTGAGATGAGACACCCCTTAAATTTATCATACGATCTACACATGTAGTACAAAATACATCCCTTTGATTTACAATCACTTCATTAGATAGTATACTAAGTGATGTAACCTGACATCCAATAGACAGATCCAACACACTCTGAATATAATTTACTCCATCCAAGATATCCTTAATACAGGACAAACATACTACATTAAAAAAAGTTCCTTTGTAATCATCATTTTTGTCAAATTGTTTAGAAATAATATGGTATATTACTATGTATATTTTTCTTAACTTTTCATTTAATTTTGCAATAACTTCTTTATTAGAATCTAAACTACTAGTATTACTTTGTACAGTATATTCTACTACTTTACTATATTGCTCAGAACGTCTTTTACTAGAATTAGAACATTTCTTAACCTGAAATTTATTGAGCATGATAATATACCTAAATTTATAAATATTTTTCTTAACTTTATATAGTCTTAGTATTAATATATAAAAATAACTACAGTATATGCTAATATTGGCATATACTACATCTATGGGAGTAAATACTAAGATGCATGTTATGTAACGAGGATTACAGAATAAAAGTTAAGTAGTAATAGTAAGTATAGCATACCTCACCACTAGAATTTCTAGCACAAAAATTTACCAAAATTACTTTAATATTTGACAAATACAGTATTATACTATTTAATCTTATACTATTACTGAGTTTTTTGATTCTTAACTAATGTTTTTAATAAATTAATATATAAATAAAGCTAACCTGTAATTCTATCATTTAATTTACAATAAATAATCCCTGCTTACGTTAATTTAAAAAACATTGTTGTAAACCCCCTACATAAACAACCCATATTACTATTAACACTATCTAAGTAATCTGTTAATCACTGCAGATTCAACTAACAATTCTGTTCACAAAAACTACGCAACAGCACTAATTGCAAAAAAAACAAAATTTACCTGATAGAGTTAAAACATACGTACTTACCTAATAAACCTATCACCACAGACTTGCATAATACAAAAAGAATATCTTCACTATTACAACATTATTAACATTCCCTACCTCGTATAAAATAACTTCATCTTCAATCCTTAATAAATATTAATTTTTTTATTATTTATACCAATTTAATATATAAACATTTACAATATATGTAAGAAAAATAATAAGTCAATATAAAAAATTAATATAATAAATAAATTTTTTAATAAATAATATATAATATCAATTACTATAATTTAACATTTTTTATGCCAAACAGTTGAGTAATATGTAACACAGATTTAGGAAATTAAGCATAAATCAAATAGTTCCGCTTAGTAGTATAAAATAAATAATCTTGACTATATTATTCATTTATCCACATATAAAAGTTACAAATAATATCAAATGCTAATTCGATAACAATATATGTAGGCATACATATATCACTTGATATTACTTGATCAATGATATTACATTATATAATGATGTTTAGCCTTACAAAGATATGCATATAGATGCATAATTACTTAGATAATATTATGCCAGATTTTTCTATAGAAAATGAAATATTAAAATTAAAAAATAATAAAGAGTGTATAATTGTGGGAGTTGACGAAGTAGGATATGGTTCATTAGCTGGTCCTGTAGTATCAGCAGCAGTTTTTTTCCCAAACTATAATAATGAGACAACACAAGATATTAACGATTCAAAAAAACTAACACCAAAAACACGACAAAAAATCTATAACAAAATTATTACAAGAGTAAAATGGAGTATAGGATTTGCACATATATTTGAAATAGATGAGTATAACATATTAAATGCTACACATATTGCAATGAAACGAGCACTTACAGGTCTAAATGCTCACATAGATATAGATTACGTCATAATAGATGGCAACAAAATACCAAACATACCCTGGAATGCACAAGCAATAATAGGAGGTGATACTATCAGTACATCAATTGCCGCAGCATCTATAATAGCAAAAGTTACACGAGATAGACTTATGGAAACACTTCATATACAGTACCCACAATATAATTGGAACAAAAACAAAGGGTACGGTACTAAAGACCATATAACATCTCTATACAAATATGGAAAAACTATACATCACAGAAATACATTTACTCCAATATCAAAAATTAGTTATATGTTCAAAAACTCATAATTTTATACAAAACTAACTAAACACAATTGAAATTTTAGAAATACATACCATTAAATGACTTATTTCTTACTACAATAATCAATATAATTAAGGTTATATCGAATGAAATATTACATAGTCTTCCTATTACAAATACGGAAAAATTATACATAACAGAAATACATTTACTCCAATATCAAAAATTAGTTATATGTTCAAAAACTCATAATTTTATACAAAACTAACTAAACACAATTGAAATTTTAGAAACACATACCATTAAATGACTTATTTCTCACTACAATAATCAACATAATTAAGGTTATATTGAATAAAATATTACATAGTATTCCTATTACAAATACGGAAAAATTATACATAACAGAAATACATTTACTCCAATATCAAAAATTAGTTATATGTTCAAAAACTCATAACTTTATACAAAACTAACTAAACACAATTGAAATTTTAGAAATACATACCATTAAATGACTTATTTCTCACTACAATAATCAACATAATTAAGGTTATATCGAATGAAATATTACATAGTCTTCCTATTACAAATACGGAAAAATTATATATCACAGAAATACATTTACTCCAATATTAAAAATTAGTTATATGTTCAAAACTCATAATTCTATATAAAAGCACTTAAACACAATTGAAACTTTTGAGAAAGATACATTTTCAATGGATAATTTTTATTACTATAACCAATATATTAGCCTATAAATAAGGCCTACCCAAGTATTAGTATATAAATTGCCATACATTATATCATAGAAACAACATACTAAAAAACCCACTTTTTAAACGCATCTTAGAAATAGTTAATTTTTCATCTGACAACTAGTATTTTTAAGGCTATTTAAAAATTATAAAAGACTAATAATATGGGATTATACATGATCAATATAATATGGAGGTACACATTTATAAATAAGTTTTAAAAAATTATTAATTCTTTGTTATAACACTAATATAATTACATATTATAAAATCAAGTTCCAAAAGACTAGCCACATAGAATTATAATATTTATATAATAAGAAAATATAAAAACATTTTTAATACAATATAAAGGTCATTTACCCAATTATCAAATAAAGTTAAGTACTAAACCATAATTTACCATATTCTAATGGTAATCATATTAGAAATTGCTAATTTTTTATTACAACCAATATCTTAACTAGATATCACAATGCTTCTTACAACACTAGCAATATCATAAATCATAATACTATTAAACAATAAACAAAATATCCTAAATAAGACAAACAAGCCAATACACCTAGATTTACAACTCTGATTTTAAAATATCCAGATAATATATTAACAATAGCACCCCATACAGGAATCCATGAACATCCTAAAGATAACAACATTAAAGTTGTACGTATATAACGACCTAACTTCCCATAATCATCCTGTGTCTTATGATATTCCATACGTGCAAAAATTATCATCCTTCCAAGCAGCCAATTAACAATGCTACCAACTACTGCCCCTAAAGTAGCAACTAATAACATTAAACTATAACTATAACCTCCAAAATAACTCATTATCTTAAATATCAACACCTTATTTAATGGAAGCACAAGAGCAGCAACAAAGCTATCAACAAATAATAAGCTATAAATTTCTAGCATATATAAATACATCCTATCTATATTTTAATGGGACCGGTGCGATTTGAACGCACGACCTCCAGATTAGGAATCTAATGCTCTATCCTACTGAGCTACGGCCCCAATATAAGATCTAATCATATCTATTATCTATATAATGTAAAATAAATTTTCAAACTTATATAACACTATATATAAATACATTCTGTTTAAAAACAGAACATATCTTATGCACTAATCAATACTGTAGAGTACAATAACATAATACCAATAATCAAAATTATTTATTTAGAATAAATATCAAATAAATAAACTTTATTACAATATATATAATTTCTCCCCATCGATAAGATATAAGATAAATAACTACATATTATTAAAAGAGATAAAAGAAAACACAATAATAACTAAAAAATCACCTTTTTTTAAACCCATAATATTATAAAAAAAGTACTACTTAATAATGCTTTAACACATAAGATAAGCTATACTATTTCTTTTTGTTTAAGAACTTTACATAATCTTTTTACATCAGACAACTTATGAGATGCATTAAATACAAACCTCAATCTTGGCGTAGGAGAAGTAGGAGGACGTATTGCAATAACTAAAAATCCTTCTTCCTTAAGAATTTTTTGTGCATGCAAAACAGTAGTTACATCTTTCATAATTATCGGAACTATATGACTATTAGGTTCAGGAAAATCTAAATTATTACAGAAAAACCTCGCTAATTTAATAGGAATATCTATAACAGATTCACCTATAATGTCCAATGCAGAATTTGCAGCTGCAATTATCATTGGTGGTAATGCTGTTGTATATATAAAAGTCCTTGCTTTATTCTGTATATATTTTATCACAATTTCAGATGCACATACATATCCACCTAAAACACCAACTGCTTTAGATAAAGTACCAATATATATATCAGCATCACAATGCATCATTAATCCAAAACTATGTGCGCAATCTATAACAAGCCACGCATCATATTTTTCTGCCAACATTTTTAATTGTTTAGTAGGTGCTATATCACCATCCATACTGTATACTTGCTCAACAATAATCAAACAACGCCTATGTAAATTTCTATATTTTTTTAAAATATATTCACAATCTAGATAATCATTATGTTTAAATCTATAGTTTTTAGCTTGAGAAAGTTTGATTCCATCAATAATTGAAGAATGCACCAACTTATCAGAAATTATCATATCATGTCTATTCACTAAAGCAGAAATTATTCCTATGTTAGTCAAATAACCACTACTAAATACCAATGCCTTTTCTTTATCATATAATTTAGCTAACTTAGATTCTAAAGAATAATATAGAAGATTATCACCAGTAACCATTCTAGAAGCTCCAGCTCCCACACCATAAAGATTTATTGCATCTATAGCTGACTTTTTTAATAGAGGATGACCTATTAGCCCAAGATAATTATTACATGAAAAAGAGATTAGCTTTTTACCATCATGATAAACCATATATCCAGCATCATATCTAGTAACTTTAGGTAGCTCTCTATATATATCACTATATCTTAATTCGATCAGTTCTTTATCTAATACTTGATCTAACATAGTATCTTAACACTTAGTTTTATAATAACCTACTATACTTTACAGTTATTGAATATCATAACATTTTACACACTAGTATATATACAATATAAACTTAGATATGTATTCAAGATTACGATAAACACAAAAAAATTTCGTATAAAAAAACACATCAGATATACTAATATAAAAACTACACCCATTTACTGTCACAATAGCCAAACATACAGTTTGATAATAAACATTTACTCTGCAATATAATAGGAGGAATATTCGACACTACAAATAAGTCTATACACCAAATGATTGACGTATACATATGAATATCATAACATTTTACACACTAGTATATATACAATATAAACTTAGATATGTATTCAAGATTACGATAAACACAAAAAAATTTCGTATAAAAAAAACACATCAGATATACTAATATAAAAACTACACCCATTTACTGTCACAATAGCCAAACACATAGTTTGACAATAAACATTTACCTTGCAATATAATATGAAGAATATTCGACACTACAAATAAATCTATACACCAAATGATTGACGTATACTTATGAATATCATAACATTTTACACACTAGTATATATACAATATAAACTTAGATATGTATTCAAAATTACAATAAACACAAAAAAATTTTGTATAAAAAAAAACACATCAGATATACTAATATAAAAACTACACCCATTTACTGTCACAATAGCCAAACACATAGTTTGACAATAAACATTTACCTTGCAATATAATATGAAGAATATTCGACACTACAAATAAGTCTATACATAAACATAGATTATTTAAATACTACCAAATATTATTATACCTTAGAAAATCAAAACATAGGTTATAACAACTCATATAAAAGGCTTAATACATCAGCATACACTTTCAATTTGAAATAAACACTATATTCCTGTAACAAGTCTATCTATTTTGAAATATCTAAATCTCTAAAAGTTTGTATAGTAGTAATATAATAAACATCTTTGCTCATATACCTTAGCACAAGCATATTAGAAAATCAAAAATTGTAAACCCTATACAAAATTAGCTATATTTTTAGTACAATGTAACTATCAATGTAAAATATTACAGAGGTAGAATATACACAAACAAAACGGTAGAGGCCTTTAAAGTTAACAGGCTAATAAAAATTCACCAATATAAACAAAGCTAAAACACATACACGAACTTTAACTACATTCTAAATAAGATAAGACTACAACCTATGCATTAGTAATCAACAGCACCACTAGTGTCAGATACTCCTTGACTAGGAGAAACACTACATGCATGACCAGCTTCAATAGATGCTAGATCTTGATATTCACTATTATAATACATAGAGTAATCATCCTTATTTAGTAAAGATAACTTCTTGATTTTATTCATTAAAAATCCAGTTCCTGCTGGTATTAGTCTACCTACAATCACATTTTCTTTTAATCCATATAAAGAGTCTTCTTTACCAGAAAATGCTGCTTCTGTTAATACTTTTGTAGTCTCCTGAAATGAAGCTGCAGAAACAAATGAGTTAGTATCAAGACTTGCTCTAGTAATACCTTGTAATATTGGTATGTACTTAGCAGGTGATTTACCAATTTTTTCCATATTACTATTGGTTTTCAGAACTTCCTCTACATCTACATTTTCCCCTACTAGATACATAGTATCTCCTGGTTCAAATATTTCAACTTTTTGCAACATTTGTCTGAGAATCACTTCTATGTGTTTATTATCAATACGCACACCCTGCAATCTATAAACTTGCTGAATTTCGGCAATCATATAATTTGCTAATGCTTCTACTCCCAATACACGTAATATATCATGAGGATCAGGATCTCCATCCATCAATAAATCACCTTTATGTACAAAATCACCTTCATTGACAATAGTATGCTTACCCTTAGGTACTAAATATTCTACAGGAGACAATTTATCATCTACCGGCTTAATAAATATACGTCTCTTAGATCTATAATAATCCTTTCCAAATTCAACATAACCATCAATATCACTTACTATAGCATGCTCTTTTGGACGACGCGCTTCAAATAACTCAATTACACGTGGTAACCCACCTGTAATATCCCTAGTTTTGATGGACTCCCTTGGAATCCTGGTTATTACATCACCAGCGTGAACTTTCTGACCATCTTGTACACTCAACACCGCTCCTATCGGAATAAAATAATTAGCCTCTAACCCACTAGATAATGTTATAATATCACCATTATCATTAACTAAAACCAATCTAGGCCTTAAATTAGCACCTTGTAAATGCAATTTCCAGTCAACCACTACTCTATTAGAAATACCAGTAGATTCATCTAATACTTCATTAATTGATACACCATCTATTAAATCCATATACTTAATTATACCAGTTTTTTCAGTAATAATAGGCATTGTATAAGGATCCCAGTCAGCAATCTTCTCAGTAATCTTAACAAGTTGACCATCATTTACATAGAGCCTAGCACCATAAGGAACACTATGACGCATCTTCTCATTTCCAACACTATCAAGTAAGACTACATCACAAGACCTACTCATAACAATCTTATTGCCATACTTATCTTCAACAACATTGCTATTCACTAATTTAACCTTAGCATCCAACATTGCTATTAAATTAGAAGTTTCAACACCTCTCATAGCAGTACCTCCAACGTGGAAAGTACGCATAGTTAACTGAGTACCAGGTTCACCAACAGATTGTGCAGCAATTACTCCAACAGCCTCACCTATAGATACAACATCACCAATAGCAAGATCTCTACCATAACATAATGCACAAATACCTTTTTTAGCCTCACAAGTAAGAGGAGACCTTACTTTTACTGCATCTAATCCTGCTATTCTAATTTTTTCTACTTTAGCCTCATCTATAAGCTCTCCAGCATTGACAAGTAATTCCTTAGTTATAGGATTATAGATATCAACAGCAGCAACCCTTCCTAGGATAATGTTGTCTAAAGTTTCAACAACAGTACCACCATCAATAACAGACCTCATAGCAAATCCATTATGTGTCTTACAATCATACTCAACAACTATACAGTCCTGAGCAACATCAACAAGCCTACGAGTCAAGTACCCAGAGTTTGCTGTTTTTAAAGCAGTATCTGCTAAACCTTTTCTTGCACCATGTGTTGAATTGAAGTACTCAAATACATTCAATCCTTCACGGAAATTAGATATTATAGGAGTTTCAATAATCTCACCTGAAGGCTTTGCCATTAATCCTCTCATCCCAGCTAATTGCTTCATTTGAGATGCAGATCCTCTAGCACCAGAATGAGCCATCATATAGATAGAATTTAACTTACTTTCTTCATCATATACAGAAATTGCCTTCATCATATCCTTAGCAATAAGATCAGTACACTTAGACCATTCATCTATTACTTTGTTATATCTTTCACTCTTTGTAATTAAACCATCCTGATATTGTACAGCAAACTCTTTAATTTTCTCACTTGCATTATCTACATGCATTGTTTTCGTATCTGGGATAATCATATCCATACGCCCAAATGAAATACCAGATTGAGAAGCATACCTAAATCCAAGTGACATCAATTTATCTGAGAACTCAACAGTTTCACTCTGACCACAACTTCTATATACTAAATCAACTATAGCAGTAATTTCCTTTACAGTTAACACTTGGTTCACTAAATCAAAAGTTAAATTCTTATGTTCTGGAAATATTTGCCACAACATTAACCGACCAGGAGTAGTTTCTACAATTTTAGAATAATATGTAGGACCATTACCATCTGATGAATCAGTACAATAATTCATCTTATATTTAATTTTACTACATATATGTATATCCTTATTATGCAATGCATATTCTACATGGCTAAAGTCACCAAAGAACAAGATTTCTTCAGGCTCAACATAATCCTGTAAAGTTAAATAATATATACCAAGTATTATATCTTTAGAAGGCACAATTATTGGCTTACCATTAGAAGGACTCAAAATATTATTAGTAGACATCATCAATATTCTAGCTTCAAGCTGTGCTTCAAGTGATAATGGTATATGAACGGCCATCTGATCACCATCAAAGTCAGCATTAAAAGCACTACATACTAAAGGATGTAATTGTATTGCTTTACCTTCTATTAGTACTGGATCAAATGCCTGTATACCCAACCTATGCAAAGTAGGAGCTCTGTTTAATAATATAGGATGCTCATGTATAACCTCATCCAAAATATCCCAAACTTCTGGTTTTTCATTTTGTATCATCTTATTTGCTAACTTTACTGTTGGGACAATACCGTACATTTTCAATTTAGAACAAATAAACGGCTTAAATAGTTCCAAAGCCATTTTCTTAGGTAAACCACACTGATGCAACTTTAAATTAGGCCCAACAACTATTACTGATCTACCAGAATAATCTACTCTTTTTCCTAATAAATTCTGCCTAAAACGCCCTTGCTTACCTTTAAGCATATCACTTAATGACTTTTTATAACCTACACTACCAGCTTTATTAGAAACATAACTACGACGTGTACTATCAAACAGAGCATCAACCGCTTCTTGTAGCATTCTTTTTTCATTACGTATCATAATTGCAGGAGGATTAAGCTTTAACAATTTACCTAATCTATTATTACGATTAATAATAGTCCTATAATGATGATTCAAATCAGAAACTGCAGGCCTACCATTTTCCAAAGAAACAAGCGGTCTCAAATCAGGAGGTAAAATAGGAATAACTGTTAATATCATCCACTCTGGCTTATTACCAGAATTAATAAAATTTTCTACAATACGTAATCTTTTAACTATTTTCTTTCTCTTCATCTCTGAAGTTGTAGATTCCAACTCACTCCTAAGGTTTGCATTAATTGCATGCAAATCCAACCTTACTAGCAACTCTCTAATAGCTTCAGCTCCAGTCAACGCAATAAAACTATCTTCTCCATAATTATCTTTAGCTTGATTATAAGCACTCTCACTAATAACCTCACCTTTAGACAATGGAGTAGCAATAGGATCAATAACTACAAAATCACCACTGTATAAAATACTTTCTATTAACTTAAGTGGCATATCAAGCAAAGCCCCTATACGTGATGGCAGAGATTTCAGAAACCAAACATGAGCAACAGGAGATACAAGTTCTATATGCCCCATTCTTTCCCTACGCACTTTTGATGAAGTTACTTCAACACCACACTTTTCACAGATTACACCTCTATAACGTTTTTTTCTATACTTACCACATAAACATTCATCATCGTTAACTGGTCCAAATATTTTAGGACAAAACAATCCACCTTTTTCCACCTTAAATGTACGATAATTAGTGGTAGAAATATCCTTAATCTCACCATATGACATTGCTCGAATACTTTCAGGACTAGCTATGGATATACAAATCTTATCAAATGACTGTGCAATGCTAGTATAGCCATATAAATCCAACATCTTCATATACTACTACCCTTAATTATCAATTGTTAATCTTTCTATCATGCAAGAAATCTTTATCCTGCTTTAAAGCAACATCCAAACACAATGAACGTAATTCTTTTACCATCACATTAAATGATTCTGGTATACCACACTCAAAATTACTATCACCCTTAATGATAGACTCATAAATTTTAACTCTTCCAACAATATCATCAGATTTTACTGTCAACATTTCTTGTAAAGTATAAGCAGCACCATAAGCTTGCAATGCCCAACACTCCATCTCCCCAAAACGTTGACCACCAAAATGAGATTTCCCTCCTAATGGTTGTTGAGTTACTAATCCATATGGACCTACAGATCTTGCATGTATCTTATCATCAACTAAGTGATGCAACTTCAGCATATATATATATCCAACAGTTACTTTACGATCAAATTTCTCACCTATACGCCCATCATAAAGATCCACTTGACCAGAAACATCCAGATCAGCTAATTTCAATAAGTTAGAAATTTGATTATCTTTTGGCCCTTCAAATACTGGTGCTGCCATTGGTACACCATCACGTAACCTCTCAGCAAAAGCTAATAAATCATCATCACTCATAGAGCGGATACTATATTTCAAATCCTGTCCATCATATACTTGATCTAAGAAATTTCGAAGATGAGCAATTGTTAATTCATCAATATTATCTAATATATTACCTATCTTCTTACCTAAATTAACAGATGCCCACCCTAAATGAGTTTCTAAAATTTGTCCAACATTCATACGAGAAGGGACACCTAAAGAATTAAGTATAATATCAACAGGAGTACCATCTTCTAAATATGGCATATCTTCAACAGGTACAATACGAGAAATAACCCCCTTATTCCCATGTCTACCTGCCATCTTATCACCAGGTTGCAGGTTATGTTTAACTGCAACAAAAACCTTTACTATACATAAAACACCTTGAGGAAGATCATAACCATAATTAAGTTTATCTATCTTTTGATCAAACTTACTATGAGCATTTTCAATCATTGAATCAAATTTTTCTTTTAAATCACTAATTTGGGACAACACAGACTCATCAGATAATTTGATATCCCACCAACTCTTCTGTGGAATAGATTTTAAATAATCTTCTATATTTTGATTATTATATTCCGTATTAGTATTTACCAAAACTCTTTTTAGCTCATCATAAAAGTACTCACTTACAACATCAATTTCATAATCTCTTTCTTTGATAAACCCATTAATTTCATTTTGCTTAATCAAAAGAGATCTATCATTTTCTTCAACACCACGACGTACAAACACATGTACATCAACTACTGTTCCCTCAACATCAATTGGTAAATATAAAGATGAATCTACACAATCAAATACTTTTTCACCAAATATAGTAACCAACAATTTTGTTTCTGGAGGTAGAGAGACTGGAGGTCTAGGAGTTACTTTCCCTACTAAAATATCACCCGCAGAAACTTCAGCACCAACATTTACAATACCAACATCATCCAAATGAGACAAACTATCCTCATTAACATCAGGAATAGATCTCATAATCTTTTCTGGGCCAAGTGCAGTATCTCTTACTACACATTCAAATTCCTCTATATGTATCGAGGTAAATACATCCTTTTTTACAACTTCACTTGAAATAACTATTGAATCCTCAAAGTTATACCCTTGCCATGACATAAAGGCAACTAACACATTTTTCCCTAAAGCAAGCTCTCCTTGATCAATAGCAGATCCATCAGCAATTACATCATTCTCCCTTACATAATCCCCAGGTTTTACTAATGGTTTTTGATTAATACAAGTATTATGGTTAGAACGTTGAAACTTTCTTAAATTATAAATATCAACACCTAAATACTCATTTTTTTCCTTATCAAACGCACGAATAACTATATATAAACCATCCACACGATGAACTATACCACTACGTTTTGCTAAAACAACAGTACCTGAACCAGCAGCAACTATTGATTCCATTCCCGTACCCACCAAGGGTGCATCTGCCTTTAACAACGGTACTGCCTGACGTTGCATATTAGATCCCATCAAAGCACGATTTGCGTCATTATTTTCCAAGAAAGGAATTAAAGACGCAGCCACAGATACAATTTGCTTTGGTGACACATCTATATAGTCAACTTGCTCCCTTTTAACCATAACAAAGTTGCCATCATGTCTACAATATAACATATCATCAACAAACCTGTTATTCTCATCAAGAGTAGCACTCGCATCAGCAATATAATAATTACTTTCTTGCATAGCTAACAAGTACTCAACTTTATCAGTAACAACACCATTATCTACTTTCCTATATGGACTCTCAATAAACCCATGTTTATTAATACGAGCATATATAGCTAAACTACTTATTAACCCAATATTTTGACCTTCTGGAGTTTCAATTGGACAAATTCTACCATAATGAGTTGGATGAACATCTCTAACCTCAAAACCAGCTCTTTCTCTTGTTAAACCACCTGGCCCAAGTGCAGATAATCTACGTTTATGTGTAACTTCAGATAATGGATTTGTTTGATCCATAAATTGAGAAAGCTGAGAAGAACTAAAGAAATCTTTTAACACTGTCGCTAATACTTTAGGATTGACAAAATCACATGGCATCGCATTATCAAAATTTACAGAAGACATATAATCCATTATCATCCTTTCAAGTCTTAATATACCGATCCTAAATTGATTTTCAATAAACTCACCAACAGATCTTACTCTTCTATTACCAAGATGATCTATATCATCAACAAAACCTTCCCCATCTCTTAGCAATACTAACTTTTTTATAACATGAATTATATCATCTTTAGTCAACACAGTAACATCTTCACTAATATCTAATCCAAGATGATCATTTAATTTGATTCTTCCAACAGTAGATAAATCATACCTTTCCTTTTCAAAAAACAGTCCATCAAAAAATGCTTTCATTGTATCTAAGCTAGGCGATTCACCAGAACGTAAGACCTTATATATTTCAAAAAGAGCATCCTCATACGATATATTCTTATCTAAAAATAAAGTATTTAATATATATGGACCAACTGTTAGGAAATCTATATTCAAAATAAAAATTTCATTAATATCAAACAATTTCAACTTATTTATATGCTCACTAGTAATACTTTCACCCGCACACATAATCATTACATTACTAGCAGGATCTACTAAATCATTAGCAATAAATAATCCTTGAATCTCAGCAAATGGAACTAAATATTTCTTTAATCCATCACTAGCTAATTTTTTTGCCAGCCTTAAGGTAATTCTCGTATTAGCCTTCACTAACACATTCCCATCTATATCAACCAAATCGTAAGATAACCTAACTCCTCTAAATCTATCTACAACAAATGGTACTACCCATCCATTTTCACACCTCTCATAACGTATTTTATCGTAAAAAGTGTCTAAAATTTCACTATTAGATAAACCTAAAGCTCTCAATAACAAAGAAACTGGCAACTTTCTTTTTCTATCGATACGGAAATATAATATATCTTTTATATCAAACTCAAAATCTAGCCAGGATCCCCTATAAGGAATAATACGAGCTAAGTAAATCAATTTCCCAGAACTGTAAGTTTTTCCCTTATCACTATCAAAAAACACACCAGGAGAACGGTGCATCTGTGATACTATTACTCTCTCTACTCCATTAATAATAAATGTCCCATAAGAAGTCATAGTAGGAAGATCACCTATAGAAACTTCCTGTTCTTTTATATATTTAATACTCTTTTCTGAAGTTTCTTCATCAACTACATATTTTACTTCTTTAAAAGATACCTCCTGAACTTTCCACACTATAAAACGCAACACTATACGTATAGGTACAGAATAAGTAATACCTCTTTTTATACACTCATATTCATCATATTGTGGCTCACCAATACTATAACTAACAAATTGGAGTACAGCACGTCCTAACAGATCTTGTATAGGAAACATAGATTGAAAAATATTTTTTATACCACTATCAACATCCTGATCTATACCAATAAACGCATTATATGAATCTCTCTGTATTTTTATTAAATCAGTCAATGAATCTTTAATATCTATAGACTTTGCATAAGATAACCTAGGCACTGAACTAAAAGAATTTAATACATATTTAGAAGTTACAGAAGAAGACATTAAAATTCCTCAAGATTAATAAATTACAAACAAAGATATAAAACTCCCTACTTAATTGTTACTTTTGCACCAGCATCCTCAAGCTTTTTCTTGATTTCCTCAGCTTCTTCTTTCTTATATTTCTTTCCTTCTACCAACTCTTTCGCACCTTCCTTTTCAACAAATTCTTTTGCTTCTTTTAAACCTAAGCTAGTACATTCTCTAACAGCCTTAATAACAGCAATTTTCTTATCAGCTACATAACTATCAAAAATTACAGAAAACTCTGTTTTTTCTTCTACAGCACTTTCAGCTTGACTACCACCTGTAGCTGGAACTGCAGTTAACAATCCACCTTTTGGAAAACCTAACTTTTGCTCCATCTTATCTACTAGTTCCGCTGCTCTACATAAATCTAAACTACAAATTTGATCCACTAAACTATCTATATCAATATTACTCATAATAATTAACCCCAATCATAAAATAACAAACTTAATTACTCTCTTGCACCAAGAGCTTTTAAACATAACGCTAACCTTACAGGAATATTATAAGATACCATACTTATAATCTGTGCATGTAACTCCCTCAAAGATGGCAAGCTAGCAAAATATAAAACCTTCTCATTACTTAATATTTCATCACCATCACATGCACATAATAAACTAACCTTGCTTTTATTATTTTTCATAAATTTTGCAAGAATTTTTGAAATAACTATTATATCATCTGAATAGGCTATAAAAACAGACCCATGAAACTTAGTAGATAATTCTTCCTTACCTATTTTCTTTAAGGCAATACGAGAAAGACTATTTTTGGTCACCATTAAACCACTATTAGCCATTTTTAATTCTTTCCTCAAAGAAAAAAAATCATTAGCTACCATACCTTGAAAATTAGCTACTATAAAATACTTAAATTTTACAAATAACCCCTCAATTTTGCTAAGATGCAATTCCTTACTACTACGCTTCACTACTTTTACTCCGATAATTAATTATTTAAGCTTTCTACTTTAACAGATTTCCCCATAGTTGAAACAATGAAGACATCCTTAAAATATACACCCTTAACAGATGCAGGTTTAGATTGTTTAATAGCACCAATTACTGCATTAAAATTTTGTAATAAATCTTCTATAGAAAATTTAACATTCCCAATTTTTGCATGAACAATCCCTGCTTTATCAGATTTAAATCTAATCTGACCAGATTTTATCACTTTAATAGCCTTAGAAAGTTCAAAAGTTACTGTATTAAACTTAGGATTTGGCATTAATCCTCTTGGTCCTAAAATCTTAGCAATAGAAGAGACAGAAGACATAAAATCTGGTGTAGTAAGACACCAATCCACATCTAACTTACACTTCTTTCTCTTGATTTCTTCAATTAACTCCTCATCACCTACAATATCAGCCATAGCTTCTTTCGCTGCATCTAAATGTCCACCCTTAGCAAACACTGCAACTTTAACTTCTCTACCTAATCCTTTTGGTAATACAACAGCACCTCTAACCTGCTCATCAGATTTTGAACTATTAATATTAAGATTAATTGCAACATCTACAGATTCACAAAAATTAGCTTTAGCAGACTCTATAACCTTCTTAAAACCTGATACAATATCATAAACTTCATCATTTGCCAATAAACTCATATAACCCCAATTAATACTTAATCCTTCTCTACAATAATACCCATAGAAGACGCTGTACCAATCACCATCTTAACTGCAGCATCTACTGTATCAGCATTCATATCAGACATCTTACGTTTTGCTATTTCATAAATAGCTGACATTTTAACTTTCCCCACACTGTCTTTCCCTGGATTGACTGAGCCTTTGTCAACTGCAGCAGCTTTTTTTAATAAATAAGGTACAGGAGAATCACTAATTGTAAAACTATAAGACTTATCATTATAAATCGATATCCTAGCAGTAACCACATCGCCAACTTTATATTGATTACCTGCACTACTTGTAATATCATTAAACTCCTTACAAAACTTAGGCATTGGTATACCACGAGGACCCAATACAGAAGCAATTTTAGGTCCAGGATTAGCCTTGCCAGCTTCTATCATTAAATTTATTTTAGATACTAAAACAGCACTCATCGTTTATCCCTCTACTTTCTGTATATGCTCTAATTTAAACTCTATTTTAGTTAATCTACCAAATATCATAACACTAACCCCTGCAATTTTCTTGTCTTCATTAATATACTCAACTTTACCATTAAAGTCCTGAAACAACCCATCATTTATAACAACCTCATCACCAATGTCAAAATTCACAACATTAGTATCATCTACTACACTTTGACACATTTTCTTGCGCATAGACTCCATTTCACTATCTGAAATAACCTTAGGTGTCCCAAAATCATTATTTAAAAAATTTAATACTTTAGGTATGCTTCTAACAAAGTTTATTGAATCTTCATTTAAATTCATATGTAAAAAAACATAGCCAGGTGACAACTTTCTTTTTACTAATACTTTCTTATTATGCTTTATGCGAGTCACTTCCTCATATGGAACAAATACTTCATGAAAACTTTCTGCCATGCCTAATACTTTAGAACTATCTAAGATAGTTTGACAAACCTTATCTTCACTTCCAGACGATACCTGAATAATATACCATTCATACTTCATAAATTACTCCAAGTACTATCTTTATTAACCTCAAAAACAAAAAATCCACACAGCAAAATAAAATAGACATAAAAATAATTATTAATACTACTATAAACAAAAACCCAATAACTTCATTTTTAGAAGCCCATGAGACGTGCAAAGCTTCTTGTTTTACACTTAATAAAAATTTAGCAATACTATTCATTATAAAAATCACCTACACATAACACCATTAAAACTATGGCAGGAGTGATAGGACTTGAACCTATAACCGCCAGTTTTGGAGACTGGTGCTCTACCAAATTGAGCTACACTCCTATACAAGACTAACGTACATTGATTACTCCAAAATTTCAGTAATAATACCAGAACCAATAGTTCTACCACCTTCACGAATTGCAAATCTTAACCCTTTATCAATCGCAACTGGCTTATCTAAATTCACTTCGATACTTATATTATCTCCAGGCATTACCATCTCTACCCCATCAGGTAATTTTATATTACCTGTTACATCAGTTGTCCTAACATAAAATTGTGGCTGATAATTTGAAAAAAATGGAGTGTGCCTTCCACCCTCCTCTTTCTTTAATACATATACCTCTGCCTTGAACCCCTTATATGAATGTATCTGTCCAGGTGCACTTAATACCTGTCCCCTCTCTACATCCTCTTTCTTTATACCTCTTAACAATATCCCAGCATTATCCCCCGCCTCACCAGCATCCAAAGCCTTATGAAACATTTCTACACCTGTACATACTGTACTTTGTATATCTCTTAATCCTACTATATCTATCTTGTCCCCTACCTTTATTACTCCTCTCTCTATCCTTCCTGTTACTACTGTCCCTCTCCCGGGTATTGAAAATACATCCTCTATAGACATCAAAAATGGCTTGTCTTTCTCTCTTATTGGTAAATCTATCTTCTCTAAAGCATTCATCAATTCCATTATCTTCTCGCTCCAGACACCATCAGCCGATTCTTCTTCTAATGCCTTGACTGCAGATCCTTTCACTACATCTATATCATCACCAGGATATCCATACTTTGTTAATAACTCTCTTATCTCCATCTCAACTAACGATAGCATCTCTTCATCATCTACTACATCACACTTATTCATCCATACTACTATGTCCTTTACCCCTACCTGCTTCGCTAGCAAAATATGCTCCCTTGTCTGTGGCATCGCACCATCAGTAGCAGATACTACTAATATCGCAGCATCCATTTGAGCTGCCCCTGTGATCATATTCTTTATATAATCAGCATGCCCCGGACAATCTACATGCGCATAATGCCTATTCTCTGTCTCATACTCTACATGTGCTGTTGAAATGGTAATCCCTCTCGCTTTCTCTTCCGGTGCTTTATCTATCTCATCATACTTGACACTCTTATTCCCTTCACCACTTAATCTCTTCGCTAATACTGTCGTTAATGCAGCAGTTAATGTTGTCTTACCATGATCAACATGTCCTATCGTTCCAACATTTATATGCGGCTTCCTTCCATCTACCATAATATTACACCCATTATTTACTTCTTTATTTCACTTGCCAATATATTATCAGGTACCTGCTCATAACAAGAAAAATACATGCTATATTGAGCTCTACCTTGAGACATAGATCGCAAATCTTTAACATAACCAAACATTTTCGCTAGAGGAATAAACGCTAATATCACTTTAGTATTGTTGCGATCTTGCATCTCAGCAACTCTACCTCTTCTGCTATTAACATCACCTATAACATCCCCCATATACTCATCAGGAGTAACTATTTCAACTTTCATGATAGGTTCAAGTAATATAGCACCAGCTTTATTTACCATATCTCTAAAAGCACCTTTTGCAGCTAATTCAAATGCTAAAGGGCTAGAATCCACTTCATGAAATGCACCATCAAATAATGTGGCCTTAAAATCAATAACAGGAAACCCTGCTAGCATACCACTACCCCTAATAGCTTCTAAACCATTCTGAACTCCTGGAATATATTCCTTAGGTATAGCACCACCAGTAATTTTACTCTCAAACTGAAAACCAGAACCAGGAGGTAATGGTTCAAACAATATATTAACTTTAGCAAACTGTCCAGCACCACCTGTTTGCTTTTTATGAATATATTCAATCTCTACAGACTTAGTAATAGTTTCCCTATATGCAACCTGAGGAGCACCGATATTAGCTTCAACGTTAAATTCACGCCGCATCCTATCTACAATTACTTCAAGATGCAATTCACCCATTCCCTTAAGAATAGTTTGACCACTTTCAGGATTAACACACATACCAAGTGAAGGATCCTCAGACACCAACCTACTTAAAGCTATCCCCATTTTTTCCTGATCTGCTGTAGATTTGGGTTCTACTGCAATTTCCATAACAGGATCAGGAAACTCCATACGCTCTAGTACTACAGGATAATCTAAAGCACATAATGTATCACCTGTTACCGTTTTCTTTAATCCAGCCAAAGCAACAATATCACCTGCTTTAGCTTCAGTTATATCTTCTCTATTATTTGCATGCATTAATAAAATTCTACCTATAGATTCAGTAGAATTTTTTACAGCATTTAATACTGTAGTCTTACTAGATAATTTTCCAGAATAAATCCTTATAAAAGTTAGACTACCTACAAACTTATCAGTCATAACTTTAAAAGCTAATGCAACAAATTTCTCATTAACAGACGACTTTATACTCACAGGATTAGAAGTTTTAACATCAATCCCTTCAATCATAGCAACATCATTGGGTGCAGGCAAAAAATCAACCACAGCATCTAACAAAGGTTGTACCCCTCTATTCTTAAAAGCAGATCCACATAATACAGGTACAAACTTTGACTGAATAACACCTAAACGAATACAATTTTTCAATAAAGAGACAGGTACTTCCTTACCTTCAAAATACAAATTCATTGCATCATCATTCAACTCAACAGCACTTTCCAAAAGCTTATGTCTATACTCATGAGCTATATCAATCATATCTCCTGGAATTTCTCCATAATGAAAACTTGCACCAAGAGATTCTTCATCCCATATAATAGAACGCATTTCTAAAAGATCAACAACTCCTACAAAATCTTTTTCAATCCCTATAGGTAATTGCAACACCAAAGGCGTAGCACCCAATCGATCAATTACCATGTCAACACAACGGTAAAAATTTGCTCCCATTCTGTCCATTTTATTCATAAAACAAATTCTAGGAACATTATATTTATCAGCTTGACGCCACACTGTTTCTGATTGCGGCTCAACACCAGCTACACCATCAAACACAGCAACTGCACCATCCAAAACTCGCAAAGATCTTTCTACTTCTATTGTAAAATCAACGTGCCCTGGCGTATCAATAATGTTAATCCTATGATCGTTCCAAAAACATGTAGTTGCAGCAGAAGTTATTGTAATACCTCTTTCCTTTTCTTGTTCCATCCAATCCATAGATGCTGCACCCTCATGGACTTCACCAATTCTATTCTGCTTACCAGTATAAAAAAGTATACGTTCAGTAGTAGTAGTCTTTCCAGCATCTATATGCGCCATAATCCCTATATTTCTACACTTAGATAATTCATTATCTATGCTCACTAACTTATCTCCAAAAATTAATACTAATTAAAGCGAAAATGAGAAAATGCCTTATTCGCTTCTGCCATTTTATATTTTTCTTCTCTAATCTTATACGCACCACCACGCTTATTGTACGCTTCTAATAATTCATTACATAAACAATCCATGTACATTTTATTACTACGCTTCCTAGCTGTGGCAGCAGCCTTTGAAATCCAACGCAAAGCCAAAGAAACAGATCTATCTTCTTTTACCTCAACTGGCACCTGATACGTGACACCACCTATTCTACGAGAACGTACTTCCATCTGTGGCATAACATTATTCAGAGCAGAACTAAAAACTGACATAGCACTTTCACCAATACGATTTTCTGCCTTACTTAGTGCTCCATATACTATTTTCTCAGCAATAGACCTCTCACCAGAACGCATAATAACGTTGATAAAACGTGCCAATAATACACTATTATATTTTGAATCAGGAGTAATAACCCTCTTATTTGCCCTACGACGACGAGACATATATAACCACTATTAATTAACTTTTCTTTACACCATATTTTGAGCGTGCTTTTTTCCTGTTTTGCACCCCTCTAGAATCCAATGCACCACGTATAATATGATATCTAACCCCAGGTAAATCTTTTACACGTCCACCTCTGATTAGTACTACTGAGTGCTCTTGTAAATTATGACCTTCACCTGGTATATAAGCTATAACCTCACTACCATAACCAGCAATTTTTACACGTGCAACTTTACGTAATGCTGAATTAGGTTTTCTAGGAGTAGTAGTGTATACTTTTACACAAACCGCTCTTTTTTGCGGATTATGTTGGAGTGCAGGTGCTTTATTCAATAAAGCACGAGACTTACGTGGACTACGAACTAATTGATTTATCGTTGGCATATATGTAACAACCTGACAGTTTAAAATTGATATAAAAGTATCTCATGTTCTAAATTACAGAAACATGCTTTACTATATAAAAGAATCAAAAATTCTAGTCAATAGAAATTTAATGATTTTACAATATTGGTAAATGCAATATTACAAAATCTTATCAAAAATGCAAGTATCCTTTATATATATAATGAAAAAATAATTGTAGCTACATATTTTTATCAATTTTCTAATATTCAGCTATTCTTATTTTGTTAGCAAAATATTATACCTTATTTGTAGCATATAATACTATCAGTAGCAGATATTACTAATATCACATCAATTCAGAAAAGTTTATAATACACTAATATATCTTCTACTCAATAAAGTTTACTATCCGAATAATACCTAGTATAACATAAACTATTTAATGTACATTTATCTAATCAATTTCTTATTGAATTTGATGATAAAACGTTAGTACAACATTATTAATTAATGATAAGAGTAATAGACTTAAATAACTATACATCAGTATGTATTATAATTATTATCTTACCATAATCACAATACCATTATATTTCAATACTATTCTAAGAATTTGTTCTTACAAACACAACTACTCATAACATTTTTAATTATGGTACTTAAGATTTTTATAACATATATATGTCTTAAATAAAATTACAGAACATTACTAGCAAATAACCCATCTAAATACCAAAACTTACAGTGATCTATCTCATAATATGTAAAACTCCCACCTGAAGAAATACATTACTAATAAAATACAAATTTATAAATACCTTATGTAAAAAATTAGAAGAATTTCTTATAAAATCTTTTACACTTAAATTACTACAAAATTTTTCATGACTTAAAAAACACCATAAACTATAGAAACTTACACTATTATCGATACAATTTTTTTGCCAAATATCTGTAAATTTGTAAAGCATCAATACTAAAAGTAAGGAGTTAAATATGGATAAGAAAATATCCTAACTATAACATAAGATCTATATGAATTTCATAATCTTATATTACAAAATCAAGAATCCTGACTTGCCAAATATTAAAATCATATACTCCTATCAGTCAGAGCTTCAATGGACTTAATAATCTTAATAAGTAACATCACCATATTTTTCATAATTAACACACAGGATTACTAGTCCAAAATACAAAATCATATATATTCCTAAATGCTATTAACATTAAAATATACAGAGAACATTTTATTTCATCAAATAGATACTTTTTTAATACTTTGTAACTAGTATCACTAATTATTATTTTTTTTATTCTATCTTATCAGTTCCTGTATACACTACACTTTAAGTACTATCCTACTAACAGGCAAACCATATTACTAAAATACTAACATAGTAGTACAGTAATAACACTAATCCTATTTACTTTATCAATTAACATTTATCATAACAACCATAGCTTAAAGGATATTTATCTACTCGCTTATAATAAATATGAAAACTAATAAATAATGAGCCAGTACCAACAGAATTTATAACTATAAAAAAAAATAAACTCAATCAACACATATCTATCAATGCAATAACCAGTGTATTCACAATGAAACTTACACAATATCAAATGATGATGATAATTGAGAAGCAATTTCCTGAACTACTAACTCAGTTGTAATACCTCCTATATTTTTCATGTCCATATTCTCAGCAAAATTACTACAGATACCTAAACATGCACCTAACACTCTAAATCCAATATATAATCCAACAAACACAATTCCAATAATCAACCAAACACCATAAACATCAGCCATTAACTCTTTATTCATGCTAAGAGAATTATTAATAACCAATAAGCAACCACTAAAAATACTAATAGAAACAAGTATAGTGTTACCCACATGCCTAAAAGTTGTTATACTATTAGTTGATTTATGGCTAATCAAATTTTTCACTTGATTCCTATTTAATAATTCTTTTCCTTCACGATTCTGAAATTTACAGAAATAATCACACATTAACTTAGCAAAAGATAATGTTAAGAATAAAACTACTGATATACCAACCAACCAATTAGATACTAACTTAAAGTCCTGATTGATTAAACTACAGTACTTTAATATGAATAACATTGCCCCTATAGTATACATTAACAGGCACATAACCCGTATTTGTTCAAGTAAATGCATTACCTGTACTTTCATTCACACCACACCTTATAGTAAGTATCACTTAAAATATAAAGTCCATAATAGACTTTTACATAATAAACTAAACAAAATACAATTTTTTTTCATATTTCCAATCAAAACCACACTCCTAACTTGCATTATATAGTTATTTCAAATACAATCACTTATCAAGTAGCTTATGTACTATTAATTAAGTTGTATTACATTTGTATTAGCTTTATTAACCTAAATGTGTTTTAATACTTAGGTTTAAGAAATTAATTATAATTATCCTAATACTTTTCTTTAAGTATTAAATAAGGTATGCTACTTCTTGAAGTTTTATGATGTAATAATAAATGAATATAGATAATTTATTGTTCATACCATTGGGTGGAGTTGGACAAATAGGTATGAATGTTAATTTATACCACTTTAAAGGCAAGTGGGTTATAATTGACTTTGGAGCAGGTTTTGCTGATGACAACATGCCAGGAATAGACATGATTGTTGCTGATATTAGTTTCATTAAGCAAAACAAAAAAGATCTACTAGGAATAGTATTAACACATGCTCATGAAGATCACATAGGAGGTATACAATATTTATGGCATGACTTACAGTGCCCAATATACGCTACTAAGTTTACTGCTTCACTGTTAGACTCAAAATTGAAAGAATGCTCACTAAACGCTAATATTACCCAAATAGATCCTTCTCAGAAGCTTATATTAGGACCATTTACTCTTGAATTCATAAACATGACGCATTCTATACCAGAAATGAATGCAATAGCATTACACACCGAAAAAGGAACGGTAATACATACAGGAGATTGGAAATTAGACAATAATCCTGTAATCAGCCCTTTATCTAATACAAAAAGACTACAGGAACTAGGAAATCAAGGAGTATTAGCACTTGTATGTGATTCAACGAACATTTTCACCAAAAAAAAATCAGGCTCAGAAGGTGATTTAGAAGAAAGTTTATTTAACATACTCAAAACTTGTAATAACAGAGTTGCTATATCCCTATTCGCTTCTAATATTGCAAGAATCAACACTATAGGATGTGTAGCAAAGAAACTAGGCAGAAAAATAGCAATACTGGGTAAATCCCTTATAAGGATAATACAGGCAGCAAAAGATAGTGGATATCTTACAGATATCCCAGAATTCATTGATATTAACCAAGCAAACAAATTACCAAAAAATCAAATATTGCTCCTATGTACCGGATGCCAAGGTGAACCATTAGCAGCTACTGCTAAACTTGCAAATAATTCTCATTCTTTAACAAAATTAGAAAATGAAGATACTATCATTTTCTCTTCTAAAATCATTCCAGGTAATGAAAAGCGCATATACAATATATTTAATAAATTTGTTAATATGGGAGTTAATGTCATAACAGAATTTATGGAACATGTACATGTATCCGGTCACCCATCTAGACCTGAAGTATGTACAATGTATTCTTTAGTAAGACCTAAGCTATCTATTCCTGTACATGGAGAATATATACATATGCATGAACATGCAAAGGTTGCTCAACAATGTAATGTAGAAAAAGCAATTATAGTTCACCCAGGAGATGTAATAGACTTAGTACACGGGAAAAAAGTTAATTCTGTAAAATCTGGTTATTTTGGTGTTGATGGTAATTTTCTACATCATCCACAAAGTAATGTTATTTTCATGCGAAAAAAGATGAGAGATGCAGGAATAATAATAGTAACACTAATCCTTAATAGAAGAAAAGAATTGCTAAAGACACCAAGAATTTTCGCACCAGGAGTTCTAGATAACTCAACTAGCAATAATTTCCTAATAAAAAAAATTACATCTAAAATCAGTTCTCAACTCCATACTAAGAAAGAAAATAAAATTAAGCATCACATAGAGAGCATAGTGTTTGACTCATTAAGGTATGATATCAAAAACAAACCATTTATTGAAGTACAAATAGAATATGTAGATTACTAACTAGTAATTACATTATAGACAAATCATCGATATAAAATGCTAAATATTGTACTGATCTTATTCATGTAATACATAGAAATGCTGTCAAAATGTTATAATTAAGGCATCATAAATGTAGTATATTTTAACATTTATAATATAGATATTTATCTATACTCAACCAATTAAATCTTATACTAATGTAGACTAAAGTAGTATTTTAAACTGCTAACCATACTTGAACTAGTTTAACACCTACTAATATTAGGTACACACTATATACATTAAGTAACATTGAAAAATGATATAATTTCAATTAGATAATAATCTTTTTAAGATTAACAAAATCAATCTGTTTATGCACACCATATAAAAATGTTTACTAACTACAATATCTTCACATATTCATATATAATACAACGTCAAAATAGTATCAAGGAACTTTACTTAATTTGAATACCATATAACAAACATACAATTCCGTTATATATTAAAAAATACCTTACTCACTTATGGTACTTGATATCATCAAAACAATTATGGTCTTATACCCTCTTTATACTATTTAGCAATATAACCACTTAATGACACACAAATGTTAACTTAACCACAATTTAAACACATCACTCAATGTAAAAACAGATAATCTCTTTTTACGAAGATCATTCAACAAAATTGTCATCTTATTATACATGAAAAATATTAATTCAATACAATACTAATCTACCATCAATGTAAAAATACAATTATGCTTTTTCATCTACTTAATATTATTAAACAATTTCAGTATTTTTTATATATTAAAAAAATGTTTTACCTAATTATTAGATATTTTGATAATATATCATATAGTTTAATACAAAGACATAAATAAATGGATAGTCGCTCCACAATAATAAAAGCAACAATTGCATTAATACCATTTTATGGAGTATCAGATGAAACCTTATTAAAAGCATGTATAGATTTAAATTTATATGAAGATTTCTGCAAATTTCATAATGGAATATATGATATACTAAACCATATTAATGACGATTTAATCAATTTTATCACCATAAAGTTCAACGAAATAGATAATATTAATAATTTTAAAGTTCGTGAAAAAATACAATACGCTGTACAACTATGTTTAATATACTACTCATCTTTATCAAACTATAGAGAATTATTAAAGAACATATTATCTGCAACACCATATAATATGTGTTTTTCTATCACATCTTTATACAAAATAACAGACGCTATCTGGAACTTAGCAGGAGATACGTCTACTGATTTTAATTACTATACAAAAAGAACTACACTAGCAGCTATATATGTTAGCACTCTCATGTACTTTATTAATGACTTTTCTGAAAACCATAACTATACTACACTTTTTCTAGAAAGACGTATTAATAACATAATACAAATACATAATGCTAAATCTTTAATAGCAGATAAATTAGAAAAGTTTAATATCTTTAAAGTTAAGTTTAACGATTAACATTAACACCACAAGGTTACGAATCTTGAATTTTTCTAATGAAGTTGACTTACTTAATGTACCATCAATTTTATTTAAGAAAATTATTAAACAACTAATCACAATATTTAGAGAATAAACTAGCAGTTGTTCTTAGTGTATCCGATAAAGATATTGGGTTTAAATTTGAATTTTATTAAAATTTTATATAAGTTAATGTATTTTAAAACATTTATTTAACAAATTGTATCTTATAATTATTTGCGAGATATGTTATAACCTAGATGTTAAAACTACTTGATAACACATATATGTATAAGAAACTCAAAGAATTAGTAAAGACTGGGTTTTCTCTTCCAAAACTTTTAGGTCATAATACACTCCACATAACAAACAATGAAGCACCAAGAAAATTACATGTTTTACAAAAAACACTACTCATAATAGACAGTATTATAAATTTCTTATTTAAATATAATAAAAAAGACACATCTAATGAAGTACTAAAAATATCATGGGGTCCACTATTTACTGGATTCATAGTAATTTTGTTATTTTTTGGTGTATTTGGAATATGGGCAGCAGTTGCTCCATTAGATGGATCTGTAGTTGCACAAGGAGAAGTAATATCTTCGTCAGAAAAACAAATAGTACAACACCTAGAAGGTGGTATTATAGAGAAAATCCTAGTTAAGGAAGGAGAATTTGTAGAAAAAAACCAACCCATAATATACCTACATAACACTACAGCCCAAGCTAATCTAGATATTATAAAAGAACGTATGTTAGATATGCTAGCAACAGAAGCTAGGCTAACAGCTATAAAATATAACTACAACCACATAAAATTTCCAAATTCTATAAACAATTTATCTAACAAAGAAATACGGGATCAAATTATAAAGAACCAGCAACAACTCTTTGAGTCCCATCAGAAAAATATATCTGGTCAAATTAATATCTTACAACAACGTACTAAGCAATTACATCAAGAATTATCAGGATTATCTGCACAACTAACTTCAGCAACAACTCAACATCAATTGATTAATGAAGAATTAGCAGCCAAAAAAAGCTTACTAGCAGATGGATATATTAGCAAACCTTACATTATTGCTCTTGAACGACAGTATGCTGAATCTCAAGGAAAAATAGGACAAATAGAGTCTGCTATTGCATCAGTAAATCAAAAAATCGGAGAAAATAAATTAGAAATAATTAATATAACTAATAACGTACAAAATAAGATCAGTATTGAACTCAAAGATACAATTTCTGCAATTGCAGATCTAAAAGAAAGAATGAAAACTGCCCAAGACGTATTAGATCGTACCGTGATTAGGTCTCCTCAATCTGGTATTATTACAGGATTAAAGTATCATACAGAAGGAGGTGTAATACCACCAGGAGCACCTATTACAAACGTTGTACCATCAAACGATAATTTAATTGTAGATGCAAAAATACAAACAAGAAATATAGAAGAAATACTGTCAGCACAAACAAAAGAAGTAAATATGGTATCATATGAAAACTACAAAGGTTTAAAAGCAAAAGTACGTCTTAGTGCTTATAACATACGTAAAGTCGGATTAGCAAATGGAATAGTCACCCAAGTATCAGCTGATGCATTAACTGAAGCAAACGGGATGCGTTATTATAAAATACAAGTAATAATTCCAAAGGAACAGTCTAAGAAACTTAAAAACCTCAGACTATACCCTGGAATGCCAGCAGAGGTTTTTATTATTACACAATCACGTACTCTACTTAACTACTTATTTACTCCTATCACAAGTACTTTTGAAAAAGCCTTTAACGAAAGATAGATGTAATCGTAGCAAAACAGTCGCCTGTATATACCTATCTATTAGCTCTTTACTATTGGGTAGTATACTCTTATTTATCCTTATTAGTACACAATAACACAGTTAAAGTTTTGCTGTTTGTAATACTCTGATCAATACGTCAACACATATACAATACAGTTCAAATTTACAAACTGTATATACCTATCTATTAGCTCTTCACTATTGGGTAATATACTCTTATTTATCTTTATTAGTACACAATAATACAGTTAAAGTTTTTCATGTGTAATACTCTGATCAATACGTCAACACATATATTATACAGTTCAAATTTACAAACTGTATATACTTATCTATTAGCTCTTCACTATTGGGTAATATACTCTTATTTATCTTTATTAGTACACAATAACACAGTTAAAGTTTTGCTATTTGTAATACTCTGATCAATACATCAACACATATACAATACAGTTCAAATTTATAAACTAAGGTAATCTCTTAGAATTCCAGCAGAGATTTTTTTACTGTTACATAATTACGTATTTATTTACTTATATTACAAGTACCTTTGAAAAAGTGTTAAATAAAAGATAAATGTAACTCTAGTAAATAACTCTTTTTACAAACATGTATATGTCGTAACAAATTATCTTATAAAGAATTGGTACTTTTTATCATTCGTTCTTGATTATAAATTGTAATATAATTAAAGTTTTATATATGCACTACTACTAACAAACCAACATACACAATATTGAACAATATTAGTTATAATAAAAACATGATAATAATTAAAGTCAACTTTTATTACACAAGACATTTTCTAGGAATAAGGATAATTACTACATACTTTTAACACAATATACATATTATTAAAATGTGATTAACATAAAACTTTTTTAAATAAATACTAATAAAAACCTATACAATAACTTTATTGTATTTATTTCTATCATACTGAAATATTTTACATAATATTACTACTGATATTAATCCAATTAATACTATTATTAATGCATATGGTGCTGCATCAGTATATCTTTCATCACTGACAAGTTCATACATTCTGGTAGTCATCGTATCAAAATTAAAAGGTCTTATAATTAACGTAGCTGCTAATTCCTTTATTACATCAACAAATACTAATAAAAATCCTACTACTACACTTTTCTGAATCATTGGAATATGAACATTAATGCATGTAGAGATAACATTATGTCCCATCAAAGAAGAAGACCAATCTATCTCGCGAGGTACTTTATTTAAGCCAGATTCTATAGGACCTAGAGATACAGCAAGAAACTTAAAAACATAAGAATACATTAAACCAAATATTGTACCAATAAGAGCAATTGAAAAATAAAAACTAGATAAACTACCAAGTAAAACCATTACACTCATAGCAACTATCGTATTAGGAATAGCATAACCCATAACAACAAATTTAATCGCATAAGATAAGGATTCCTTCTTTCTAACAATATATGACATAATAATCGATATTATAACAGTAATAATAGCAGTAAAAAATGCTACACTAACACTATTAAATATAGATACATAAAATTTAGTATGCGTAATAAAGGTATCGATTCTTTCAAGACTCCAATATAACAATGGAAGAACCGGTATCACAAACCCTATCAATATTGGAACTAAACATATCAAATATATCATTACAAGTGCAATTTTACCTTTAACTTGCCAAGTATGGTAGTAATCGGTATTCATTTTTATAGTTGAATAAGATATCCCTTTACCACGAAACAATTTCTCTAACACAATGAGTAGAAATATAAAAAACAATGCAACTAATGCAAAAAGGCACGCTGAATATTTATCATGTAACAGAAACCAACTTCTATATATACCACGAGTAAAAGTATCTATTGCTAGAAATTGTGGAGTCCCAAAATCAGAAATTACTTCCATTAATACAAATGACATACCTGCAGCAATAGCTGGACGAATTGTTGGTAACCCAATAGATGTTAATATTTTGTATTTAGAAGCACATAACGTAGTAGCAACTGCAATAGTACTACGAATTGTTATCAGACTAGTTCTAACTAACATATATACATATGGGTACAAATTAAAACTTATAATGATAATTCCACATGCTAATGATTTCACACTAGGAAAGTAATAATCACCTTTATTCCAATGAAATATCACTCTTAAAAAACTCTGTACAGGACCTGAAAATTCAAAAATATTTACATATACATATGCAACTATATACCCTGGTATTGAAAGTGGTAAGAAAAGTGCTATCTCAAAAAACTTACGTCCAGGAAAAGAATAATAAGTTACAAACCAAGCTGTTGCTATCCCAACAATTAACGTTATAACCCCAACACCTAACATTAAAATTACAGTATTAACTGTATATTCAGAAAAAATATACGCAAATAAATCTACTACTTGGCTTTCAGTAAATATAATCGATACTAACGAAAATATTGGAGCTACAAATAACCCAATTGATATATATACAAAAACATTTCTTGCAAGACTGATAAACGACACTATCTTTGTTTCAGAGAACTAAATTTAATTTTAATTTTATTATACAGAAACAATTCCATCAGTCACTTAAAACCTTTCCATATTAAAATATCCAACATTAAAAACATACGCCAATAAAATGTAATTTATTATTAATCCAATGATTTTAAAATACTAATCTCTTAAATATTAATTTATATTATATCACATTACCTTTTGCAACTTATAAACACAACTATAACTAATTTTAATATATAAAAAATATACGCTTAGGTACTATATTACTATAATCACTTACAATAAATCAATTTTCATATACAGAAATAATTTTAAAAAGAACCCACAACTATATGCCTTAGATATTCCTCTACAATATTTTACACTAGCAATTTTTGTTATATAACATTTACAACATAATAAATTATCATACTAGTTCTATAAAAAACACTATTATAAATCTATTAATTATGACTATCACAACACTCAATTACACCTTATAACATAGCTATAATAGAGAATAATATAGGTGTAAAAAGTATGATATTATGTAATATCTATCCTTTAAATACTACGCAAACTTACTCTTCATCTTACATCACTATTCAAAAAATTAACTAGATTTGATAATACAGAAATAAAGAGAGAGATAATTATAAAATCTAAAACCATAAATAATATTCACCTTTTTAAAACACTATTACAAATTATCCACTTTTTCTGTAATTACCTGTTATACAAAGTCTCTCATGACTATAACTATCAAACACATCATTACTTATTTGTATATCAATCATAATACAAGCATAAAAAAGTTACATAAGATTTTCTAGAATACAAGGATTTAGCTATATATACTAAATAACCATACTGTTATTCTTTATATACACTACATATATTATAGTTTTTATCATAGCAGATATGCTTAAGAAACATATATTTTATATTGATAATATCATCTTATATATGATATAGGTAAGTTTTACACCTTGAATTAAGTTAATGAAAGAAAAATATCACTACTCTCTTAGAATAATGCACTGGTTAACTGGTATACCAATTATACTCATGCTAATAATGGGGTTTTCGATGAAGTTATTAGCTAATACTTATCCAATACTATCAAATATATATACAGTACACAAATCAATCGGCATAACATTATTACTATTACTACTATTACGTCTCATATGCAGATGTTTATCGGTAATACCCCAATATCCTAAGAGTTTCCCAAATTATCTAATTATCATATCCAAAGTCATACATGCTAGCCTGTATATAGCATCACTAACAATGACAATATCCGGGTATATCATGTCTTCAGCTTCAGGTAAAGCTATACACATTTTATCTTTAAATATACCTCTACTGATTGACATTAATAAAAATACAGCTATCATTGCGAAACAATGTCATAATATTTGTGCATATATGCTTTCTAGCATTATAATCTTACACATATTAGCAGCACTAAAGCATAAGTTTATAGATAAAGATAATATTTTTAATCGTATAGTATAAATTAGAGTCATCATGCTATCAGAGTTATGGAAGTTAGGTACAGAATTTTTAGGGAGTCGCTTTGCCATTATGGGTGGAGCAATGAGTTGGGTATCAGATCATAATTTAGTATCTGCAATATCAAATGCAGGTGGTTTCGGTGTTTTAGCATGTGGTTCTATGGATCCTGATACATTAAAAAAAGAAATAATACTTACTAAACAATTAACTAACCATCCTTTTGGTGTAAATTTAATCACAATGCATCCAGATCTAACTAACTTAATTGACGTTTGTATAGAAACTGGAATAACACATATAGTACTTGCTGGTGGCATTCCCAATAGTAAAATGATAAACTATATTAAGAACGCAAAAATTAAGACTATGTGTTTTGCACCATCATTATCTATAGCAAAACGTTTAGTTAGGTCTGGAGTAGATGCGCTAATAATAGAAGGAATGGAAGCTGGAGGACATATAGGTCCTGTTAGTACGTCTGTACTTGCACAAGAAATTCTACCGTATTTTCGCCAAGAAGAATCTTTAAAGAAAATTCCCATTTTTATTGCAGGTGGAATAGGACGTGGTGAAATGATAGCACATTACCTCATAATGGGTGCAAGTGGTTGCCAGATTGGCACTCTTTTTGTATGTACGTATGAATCATGCATACATGAGAACTTTAAAGAAATATTCATTAAATCTTCTTCCAGAGATGCTGTTTCATCTATACAATTAAGCAAAGATTTCCCTGTAATTCCAGTAAGAGCTATAGAAAATGACGCTAGTGTAAAATTCTTAGAGCTACAACAAGATATTATTAGGTTATACAATCAAGGAAAAATTTCAAAACAAGACGGGCAACTTCGTATTGAAAAGTTTTGGGCAGGAGCATTGAGAAAAGCAGTAATAGATGGAGATATTGCTAATGGCTCTCTTATGGCTGGACAGAGTGTAGGAATGGTAAATAATATAGAAACTACAGCACAGGTAATTAGTAATCTTATATCACAAGCTTGCCAATATATAACTTCCGTAAAAAATATCAAAATATCAGATCCAACTTGATATGATAACTACCTCACTATAGTTTTGATAACTTATAAACTCTTACTAAAATACCAATAGATAATAATAATTAATTTTAAAGCTTTAATGCCTATATAATATACAAACAAGTAAAGTAATTTTTTAGTTATTCATTTAATACATTATGCAATTTCAAAACTTACCATTATGTTACATACCTGTATTAATTATCAAGTTTAGTAATTAATTATATGAATTAAATTATACTATATAAATATGTAATATTTAACTTAATAAAGTTCTTTCATACTACATAAATATTGATAGATAAAAAAAATTTAAGATTATTACGTAGTAAAGCATCTATAAAATATACTTAAAACAAGTAGAACTATTCTCAAGTATCATACCTATCTAACTCTCACATAAATATCAACTAACATATTAAAAATTCATTACAAAATCCTATAATGTAATATATTAAACAACATACATTTAAGAGAAAAGGTATAAGCTATCTAATAGTGATTATTAGTATTATAATTAAAATAATAAACATTAGTACAAATTAATTCTTCAAGAATTCAGTACAAAATACCAACATCTATATTAAATGATTACTTAAAGAAAAATTTATAAGTACATACTATTCTACATAACATTAGTATAAAAAACATCAATGCATGTTCCAGAAATCTACTACAAAATCAAATACATAAATAAAGACAATTAAAACATATTATACTAATATATATAAATAATAAGCTGTTTAAATTTATAAATAACGAAACTCCTCTACAGCATTTTTAGAATAATACCTACTACACTAGAAATTATTTACTTGCTACATTTTATGCTAGTCATTGTAATAATACATATACAATAGATTCATAATCAACTCTGAAATATAATTACTTATACACTAAAAATATCATTTTTTATAGCGTAAGTATATACAATTTTACTACATAACTAAAAGAAAAAGCATAGAAGTTTAAATTTTATTTAACTAAACAATACTAACCAAAATATAGAAATTTTAGATTCACAATTTGCATATTTAAATACTACAAAGATAAAACATACTATAAAAATTTTTAGTAACTTGACATAACACAACATTGTTATAGCATATATGATACGTGTTTTTATAAAAAACTCTAATTTTATACAATGGAGCACATCATGAAGGCTATCAAGTTTATACTTAATCTATGTTTACTATTTGCAGCAATTTTTTTGGGATATTCTTACATAACAAAACAAGGTATATTCCAACCAAAGTTACACGACTCTCCTGATGTTAATATATCGAACAAAGCGGATATAAATACTAGCTTTAGCTTAATTAATCAGGATGGTATCACGATATCTAGTAAAGACTTCCTTGGAAAACATATGTTAGTCCTTTTTGGGTTTTCTTCTTGTAAAACTATTTGCCCCATGGAACTAGGGTTAGCATCCACAATTCTAGATCAACTTGGCAACGAAGCTGACAAGTTACAAGTAGTCTTTATAACTATTGATCCAACAAAAGATACTGTAGAAACACTAAAAGAGTTTCACAAAAATTTTGACTCACGGATTCAAATGTTAACAGGAAACATTGAAGCTATTAATCAAATAGTACAAGGGTATAAAGTATATGTAGGTCAACCAGACAATGATAACCAAATTAACCATTCTGGAATAATGTATATTGTAGATAAGAAAGGAGAATATTTAGCACATTTTGTACCAGATTTAAAGTCAAAAGAGCCTCAAGTAGATAAATTACTTTCTTTAATTAAGCAGTATCTTTAATTTAATACTTAATTAAATAGAATAGTACAGACTTTTATATAGAATCTAACCTTTAGGATATATATCTAATGAAGAAGTTTCTTTTAGTCTTATTTTTACTGCTTGTAATGTTACCCAAAGATTCTAATGCGGAACATATACATGTTGTTGGATCATCTACAGCATTTCCATTTATTGCAGCAATAGCAGAAGAATTTGGGAGGTTTTCAGATTATGGAACACCTATAATAGAGTCTGTGGGGAGTGGTATGGGTTTTAGTATGTTTTGTCAAGGTGTAGAAAACAGTACACCAGATATAGCCATGTCATCTCGTAAGATAAAGGATGCAGAGGTAGAATTATGTAAAAGTAATGACGTTCATGACATTATTGAAATCATTATAGGGTATGATGGTATTGTTATTGCAAACTCTAACAATAGTAATAAGCTTGATTTTACAAAAAAAGATCTATTCAAAGCTTTAAGCAAGTATGCAACGTCAGAAGAATATACACATAGTATACCAGCAAATGATTTTAAGTATTGGTCAGAAATTAATAATAGGTTCCCCAATATTGATATTGAAGTTTACGGACCATACAAAAACACAGGTACTTATAATATACTAATCGAAGAAATAATGCAGGATTCCTGTATGAATCATAAAAATTTCATTGAAGTATACCCAGACTTAAAAAAAAGACAACACGCATGCAGTATGATTCGCAATGATGGCAAGTACATTGAAGTTGCAGCTAATGAAAACATTATTATACAAAAAATTGCAAAAAATAATGCTGCTTTTGGTATTTTTAGTTTTAGCTTTTTAATACAAAATCAAGATAAAATACATGGAAATAAAATTGCAGGTGTGGAACCTACATATGAAACTATTTCCTCTGGAAAATATATTTTATCAAGACCTATATATGTATATATAAAACAAAAACATCTTAATAACTCTCCTGGATTAAAAGAATTTATTAAAGTAATTTTAAAACAAGAATCTATTGGTAAAAACGGATATTTAATTAGCTTAGGGTTTATACCCTTATCAGATAAAGATCTAGAAAATACTAGAACCAGAATCACTAATATATTAGACAATGCTAGCTAAATACGATATCATTGAATTGCCAAGTGTAAGTGGCATATAACAATCATAATTTCTTAAAAAGGATTTGACATAATTAATTGCTTATTGTTATTATTGCTGCTCTATTTATCTATATAGGAGGATTTTCTTTGGTTGAAGTTATAGTTTATCACGGAGATATAGAACAAGGTATACGTACCCTGAAAAAGAAATTACAACGTGAAGGCAAGCCTAGGCAAATGAAAATTACACATCATGAAAAACCTTCAGAAAAACGTGCGAGGAAAAAAGATGATTGTGAAAGAAGGAGAAAAAAATTACATAAGGTACCTTATGAACCTTTGTTTACAAAATTTCAAGTCAATGCTAGGCATTTTCAAGTAAAGAGACCTTCTCAAGCTAATCAATCTAATGAGAGCACTGAAAATAATGTGTGATAACAACCACTCTATCGTTTGTTATAATTCCTCTGTGAAGTATATGTTAAAATTAATAATTATGACAGGAAGGTATACTGTATGAATATTCATGAATATCAAGCAAAACAAATATTAAAAAGGTTTGGTATAAGTGTTCCAGAAGGAGTTATAGTACACTCATTAAATGAAGTTAATGATGCAATAAATAAGATCAACTCAAAGGTTATTGTAGTCAAAGCACAAATCCATGCAGGAGGTAGAGGAAAAGCAGGAGGAGTTATAGTTTCACGTACATTAGATGAAGCAAAAACTGCAATAAAAAATATGTTGGGGTCAACTCTAGTCACACATCAAACCTCAAAAGATGGACAAAAAGTAAGAAAAGTATATTTAGAAGAAGGATGTGATATAAAAAAAGAATATTACATCAGTGCTATTGTTAACCGTAAACATGGACAAATTAGTATTATATTTTCAACAGAAGGTGGTGTTGATATAGAAGAAGTAGCTGCAAACTCTCCAGAAAAGGTTGTTACATGTAATATTGATCCAATATTTGGGTTTCAAGGATTTCATGGACGTAATTTATGTTTTGATAGCAATTTAAGTGTAGATCAGACACGTAAAATTACTTCTATAGCTGAAAAAATATACAAAACAATGCTGGAAACAGATGCAAGTCAAATAGAAATTAATCCATTAATAGAAACATCATCTGGAGATTTTATTGCACTCGATGCAAAGATGAATTTTGATGATAATGCAATATATCGTCATCCTGAAATTTTAGAGTTGCGAGATTATGATGAAGAAATTCCAGAAGAAATAGAAGCTTCAAAACATGGCTTAAGTTATATTAAGATGGATGGTAATATTGGATGTATGGTTAATGGAGCAGGACTTGCTATGGCTACCATGGACATTATCAAATATTATGGAGCTGAACCTGCAAATTTTCTAGATGTAGGTGGTGGAGCAAGTCAACAAACTGTAACTGAAGCATTTAAAATTATCTTATCAGACAATGTTGATGGGATATTAGTTAATATATTTGGTGGAATAATGCGTTGTGATATAATTGCTAATGGTATTATTGCTGCCATACAAGAAATAGGTATTAACGTTCCACTTGTTGTAAGGTTATCAGGAACAAACTTTGAGCTTGGTAAAAAATTACTTGATAATTCCAAGTTAAATATCATAACAGCACATGATTTAAGTGAAGCAGCATATAATATAGTTAATATAGTTAAGAAATAGAGGCAGCATGTCCATTTTAGTAAATAGTAATACAAAAGTTATCTGCCAGGGGTTTACTGGTGCTCATGGTACATTTCATTCAGAACAAGCTATTGCTTATGGAACAAAAATGGTTGGTGGAGTAACTCCTGGTAAAGGTGGGACATATCACCTTAACTTACCAGTTTTTAACACTGTGAAACAGGCAAAATTACAAGTCGGAGCTAATGCTACAGTAATTTATGTCCCTGCTCCGTACGCAGCTGATGCTATATTAGAAGCAATTGAGGCTGAAATTGAACTTATTATTTGTATTACAGAAGGTATCCCTACTTTAGATATGGTACAAGTAAAGCGTGCTTTATGCAATTCCAAGAGTATCTTAATAGGACCTAACTGCCCAGGAATTATTACTCCAGAAGAGTGTAAAATTGGTATTATGCCTGGATATATACACAAACGTGGTCATATAGGTGTAATTTCACGATCTGGTACATTAACATATGAAGCAGTAGCACAAACTACAGAAGCAGGATTAGGACAATCAACATGTATTGGTATTGGTGGAGATCCTATACACGGTATGTCTTTTACAGACTGTTTAAAATTATTTATCAATGATCCAGATACACATGGTATCATCATGATTGGAGAAATTGGTGGTTCAGAAGAAGAAGAGGCAGCAGAATTTATTAAATTATCAGGAACAACTAAACCTATTGTTGGTTTTGTTGCTGGAAAAACCGCACCTCCTGGCAGGCGTATGGGACATGCTGGAGCAATCTCATCAGGTAGCTCAGGTAGTGCTGAAAGCAAGATACAAATCATGAAAAGTGCCGGTATTATCATTGCTGAAACTCCAGCAGTAATAGGTAAAACAATGTTTGAAGCCATGAGTAATATTACAAAAAATTAATAGTTTTTTAGTATCTATATTTAAATGTACACATAACATTATTATGTACAATAGCACTTACTAACAAATATGATGTAATTATTATTACCTAGTACTTATCTTATTCGCATAAAGCTTGTCCGTTCATGATTATTTTTCACTTAATGTATTATTCAACAAGTTCAGTTTAAGTTGCATATTCTGATAAACAAAATTGATACCAGATAAATGTAATAAAATGCTCTAATATAAAAAATCAATTATTACAGCATAAATAAATATGGACAATCAAGAATTAAAGTAGCAATTATTTACTGTTCAGTACTGATATGCAAGGTGTTATTATTGAGGAAACAAAATCTATTATAAATTTTTTCACATGTTACACTGTAATATATCAGTTGATGTTGTAAAAAAGCTGACTACAAATACCTTAGTGATTATATTGTTTCCTTAATAGTTAGGCTATAAACAATATATATTGCAGATATTGAAAATAATCTACACATTAAAAGTAAAATCACAAATTCTATAGAAAGGCAAACATAGAGGAAATGCTCAATTTATATAAACTTAGTAAAAAGTTTCTACATACTAAACTAACAAATGTAATCTCATGTTTCTAATTAAACATACAAATTTAATTTTCACCATAATATTTATGTCAAGCACAATTTGACTATAAAGTAATTTATACATGATCAACATAATAACCATAACAGGCTTAAACCATTAACCACAACGTATATTAATACTTAGATTTAAACATTATAATAATAATTATCCTAACATTGCTCTTTCAGGATTCAGATAACATATACTAAAATTTCACAACATAATACAGATGATAAGATTAGCTATAAACAAAAACATAAATAAGTTATAATTAATTTCTATACAAGTTTTGCTAACAACATACTACCAAAAATAGATATGATTATTACTTATGTAGGCTCATATTAAACATCCTAAATTTTTACCTTCTAAAGAGTAGTAAAAGAATATAAGTTATAATAACAGTAACTATTACTATATTAAATTTATTTGAATACAGACACATACTAATTTATACAAAAAATTTGTAGTTTAATATCTAATTAGGTGTTCTTAATCATAGAATATAAAAAATAGACATCTATTTTTCACATTAGGTTTATTTTAAATAAACAGTCTTCATTGCAGTACATACACAAGGTCCTGCCAACTGACTTCCTATGTTAAGAGGGATACAGCCTTCATGTAAAAAAGCAATAAGGTTTTTTGCGTTGCATCAAAACTAATCGTAAATGTAAGTGATAAATATAATTAACTAAAAATATGCATTACCAATAAAAGTAATAACTACTATTCACAGATTCATATTGAACAAAAAAAAATGCCAATTCATATAAAGTAAATAAATTATAACAAACCACAAAGCAAACATTGTTAATAATACAAAATACCAAATAAACATTAATTTCTCATATTAGATTCAGAATGAACAAGAGAAATTAATACTAATTTATAAAAAGAAGTAAACCAAAAACATTGAACTAAGCTTTATTAATTATCTAGATCTGTTAAAAAGAATAAAAAAAGACCCCATTATTACAATAACACAATTCTTTACTTATACTATTAATAAAAAAATCAAGACTATCGTATAATTTAATTACATTATTACAAATTCTAAATGGAAATTAATTATTCCAGTACTTACTAATAAAGATCAGCAACTAACATTTATAACGCTTAAAAACTCAGTTTTTTATTTATACTGAAACATACAATGTAAAGTTAAAACTGCAGAAAAATTGCATGCTATACTTATTAACTCTTAAACTAATAATTTTTATATATTAATACTTAATTAATAGAAAAAATTACACAGAGCATATTATATCTTCACCCATTTATTAATTTCAACTCAGTATTATCATAATATAATAATCACACTTTAAACAAAAAATACAGTAAGTTACAACTTAGTTATATATACTAACATCAGCACAACACATAACACATTAAAGTTACTTTTATAAACTAATATATATAATAAAAAACCTTTTATATATTTACACACAACTCACTAATAAAACTTATTTAAAATTCACAATAAAATAACTATTAAGTCTACATAATATTAAGATTAGGCATTAAAAATACTTACTAATTCATCTTTTATGTGCTGTATCACATCAACCTCTGCTATATATTCCGTACTAATTTGAGCAAGTTGAGCATTCCCTCCACCTTTACTCTTTACAACACAACCGATGATTTTCACAAAATCTGCAGCCTTAACTTTACTATGTAGACTATTTCCAACACCTACGACATATATTTTATTATGATTCACAACGTTAGAAAATAACATAATCATATCTTTAACAAGACGTTTCATAATAAACTTTCTCACAACATCAATTGGTACACTACTCAATGTACCATGTAAAAAATTTATATTTCCTATTTTTTCAATATTAACACCTTGCATATCAATAATATCAAAATAAGCAGCCCATAATTTCTGCTTTAACTCTTGATTTTCTCTATTGATTTTATCTATCTGCACTAATACATCTTCTACAGGAGACTTAACACTTTCAGCAACTTGATATAAAACCTTTTCTTGTTGTCTAAAATAATCTATAGCATATTGACCAGTTACAGCTTCTATTCTACGTATTCCACACGCAATACTAGATTCTGATATTATTTTAAAACATCCTATTTCACCAGTATATTTAACGTGAGTACCACAACATAATTCTTTTGAATTTCCTATATTCACTACTCTAACTTCATGATTATCATATTTTTCAGTAAACAATGCTATAGCACCATTATCCATTGCATTTTGCAAATTACATATATTAGTTTCTACAGGGTGATTCTGTCTAATTAAATCACACATTCTATTCTCAATTAATTTAATTTGTTTTTCAGTCAATGCCATATTGTAACTAAAATCAAAACGTAGCTTATCATTGCCCACTAGCGATCCTTTCTGCATAATATTATTATCAATTTCCATTCTCAAAATATAATGCAATAAATGTGTAGCTGAATGATTAGCACATAAATCTTTTCTTCTGTGAGAATTTATTTCTGCAGAAACAATATCTCCTATAATCAAAGACCCACTTTTTACAATACACTCATGAATATACAGTCCGTCAAAAATATTTTTCGTATTCGTAACATCAGCAATATTACTAGAGCCAAATAAATCTTTCCCATCTCTTCTAACAACACTAAGTAGTCCTGTATCCGCTTGCTGTCCTCCAGCTTCAGCATAAAATGGAGTAATATCCATTAGTATACTAACCTTATCTCCAACATTAGCTACTGTAACATTTCTATCATTATTCATAACCATTGATAATATCTTCGACTGAACTTGGAAATTATCATATCCAACAAACCTTGTATTATTATAATTTTGTCTAATATCTTCCCATATTTTCCCATTCAGTTGCTCTGTAGACTTTATCAAATGACTGAGTCTGGACCTAGTTTTTTGTTGTTCCATATTATCATAAAAGCCTTTCTCATCAAATCTAATACCTCTTTCTTTGATAATATCTAAGGTAATATCTACTGGGAATCCATAAGTATCATATAATCTAAAAATAATATCACCTGATAATACATCACCAGTAGACAAATACGTTAATTCCTTTTCAAGCAATGGTAATGCTCTAACTAAAGTATCTTTAAAATTTTCTTCTTCAGTCTTTAAAATCGATATTATCAGATCCTTCGCTTTAAATAACTCTGGATAATAATCCGCCATATATGCGTTACTTGTTTCATCAATTAATACAGGGAAAATTTTATACATTAAAGAATCTGTGTATTTCAGCATATATACATAACGCGCAGCTCTCCTAATAATACGACGTAAGATATAATCACGTCCTTCATTACCAGGAGTCAAGCCTTCTGCTATTAAAAATGCAGCTGAACGTACATGATCTGCTATTACTCTATGCGCAATTTCACAAGAACTATTACCTGATTCTTTTTTTGACATAGCAATTAATGCTTTAAATAAATTTATGTCATAATTATCATGCACACCCTGCATAACAGCAGCAATTCTTTCAAGCCCCATACCAGTATCTATACATTTCCTTGGTAATACAGATAATTCACCTTCTTCTGTTCTATTATATTCCATGAACACTAAATTCCAAATTTCTGTAAACCTTGCTCCATCTTCTTCTGGAGTACCAGGTAAACCACCTTTTACAGATTCACCATAATCATAGAAAATTTCAGAGCAAGGACCACATGGACCAACATTTCCCATACTCCAAAAATTATCATTAGTTTTAATCTTAATTATTTTATCGTCAGAAAAACTACTAATCTTTTTCCACAAATTAAATGCATCTTGATCATCATGATACACAGTAATATAGAGTCTTTTTTTATCCAAAGCCAGTTCTTTAGTTACAAAATCCCAAGCTAATTCTATTGCACGTTCTTTAAAATAACTACCAAAACTAAAATTACCAAGCATTTCAAAAAATGTATGATGCCTATTTGTATGTCCAACATTCTCTAAGTCATTATGCTTACCACCAACTCTTAAGCATTTTTGACTTGATACGGCAGTATTGATACTTCTATCATCAACACTAGTAAATCTCTGTTTAAACTGTACCATACCAGCATTAGTAAATAGCAACGAAGGATCATCCTTTATTACTAGCTGAGAAGATGGAAAAAACTGATGACCATTTTTAACAAAAAAATCTATAAATAGTCTTCTAAGATCACTAACTAAGTTATGTTTAATCATACATTAATTCTTTTTAAATACAGGCTATATAATAAAAATACACATTTGATATTACAAAGCACTATAAAAGTGATAAAATCATATATATTAACTTATACTATAAAGGTATAATTTTTAATTTATATAATGTAAAAACTTGTGAAATCTATTTTTTAAATAATTATGATACTATTTACAATATTATTATTTATTGCTTTACTAATAGGAAATTACTACAAAATTACACTCATTTTTGAAGATAAGTTTCATATTATAACTTCCTTGAATGTTATCTCTCCAGTAATCATCTGCTATTCATTGTATCTACAAAACTTTAGCATGATATTTATTGGCATTATATTCATCACATTAGCTGTTATATTAATAGTAACATATGTAGATAAAGAATTCTTATTATTGAAATTCATTATGTTTTTGTCTGTAGGAATATTATTCCTTATCGTAATATGTATAGTAGTATGCCTAGGTTATAACTCAGCATTATTTTTCAGTAAAATACCACTAACAGACTTCCTATTCGGTGTTACTTGGCAACCAAATCCAGAAATAATCAATGAAAAACTAGCAGGATCATTTGGCATATTACCACTATTGAGTGGCACATTACTAATTGTTATTGTTGCTATTACGATAGCAGTACCTTTAGGATTATTATCTGCAATTTACATTAGTGAATATGCAAATAAAAGAATAAGATATACTATTAATACAATTCTCGAAATATTAGCAGGTATCCCTACAGTAGTATATGGATACTTTGCAGTAGTATTTTTATCACCATCAATTAGAAGCTTAGCAAAATATTATAACCTTAATGCTCAATCAGAAAATGCACTAGTTGCTGGATTAGTCATAGGTATCATGATTTTACCATTAATAACATCTTTAATGGAAAATGCTATACGATCTGTACCAAAAACTATAAAATATGGCTCTATGGCACTGGGAGCAACAAGAGCAGATACCATATGGAATATTATAATTCCATATGCTTTACCCAATATCATTAGTGCAATTATATTATCAATCTCACGAATAATAGGAGAAACAATGATTGTATTAATGGCTGCTGGAATCACAGCACATCTAACTTTTAACCCATTGCAAACCGTCACGACTATTACAGTACAGATTGCAACAATCTTAACAGGTGATCAAAATTTCAATAGCATTCAAACATCATCTGCATATGCTTTAGGACTTACCCTATTCATAATTACATGGTTTCTCAATATACTTGCATTACATATCACAAAAAAGACAGTAAAACCAATTAAAGTTAATTAGTACATATGTTAGAGTATACACTAAATTATCTTACTAATAATCTAAATATAACTCCAGTAATAGGTATAGAACTAGAGTTTTACTTTGACCATATATCATTAGACAATTTGAAATTAGTTATTAATAACATAAAAAATAAACTATCTTGCTTTAACTGTAATATAATACAAGAAAAAAGCAAATTACAATATGAAATACAAACATCATATACCACTAATATTTCTAGACTTATATCTGAAATTAATACAATCAAAGAAATTTTGCATAATACAGCACAAAACCATAAAGGAACCATTAATTTTTCTGCAAAACCATATTTAGATAAACCAGGGAGTGCATTTCATGTGCACATAAACTTACTTGATAAAAATGCAAACAATCTATTTTTCCAACAAAATAACGAAGTAAGTACATATTTGTTATACAGCATAGGAGGTTTATGCACATTAATGAAAAAACATATGATATTTTTTGCACCATATAGTGATTCATATTTAAGATATATACATGCTGATATAGATACTCCTACAACTATCAGCTGGGGAGGAAATAATAGAAGCACTGCTATAAGGATACCAAACACTACAAACAATCCTAATAGATGTAGAATAGAACACAGAGTAGCTGGTTCAGATTGCAATCATAAACAAGTAATCACTTCTATTTTACAGGGATTAATTCATGGAATACAAAACAAAATACAACCTATTCCTAGAACCTATGGAATTGCATCAGATTTACAATATAACCTAGAAAAATTACCATTAAGTTTAGATGAATCAATCAAATACTTCATTACAGACTTACAATAAGAACTTTGAAGCTTATATTATTATCCATAAAATAATATAGCTATCATCATATTCTTATTACTTTCTATTAAATACCCTCATAAACCAACACAAGGATTTTTTTGAGTTTATATACACAATATCCTTTTGATAAATTTCACTGCCATATATATTAATCAGATCTCTAGTCATATTTTTGCTATTTTTTATCAAAATCCAATAAATTAGTTAAACATTTATTACAAGCTCACATAAAAATTCTTGGTCTTATATATTAACATTTCCTATTACAAGTTCTACACCTATAAATATATATAATTTTAGATTTCATCATGCATTCTTATTACTTTCGATTCAAAATTCTAACAACTATTTATGTGTAAATTTTTACCAAGAAAATATACTAATAAGTTATAAACATTAAATTAATACCATATTAACAGAATTAAATTTAATATTTAATCACTATACAATCTAAAATCTCATAGTATTTAAACGGCTATTGTTTATTAGAATCTGATAAAAAAGATGTGCTTCTAGTATTATCAAGTATATACTTGTTCATTTTTTTTTTTACACTACATAATTAAATAAAAGCATCAATAATAATTCTAAATCCATCACACAAATTTCAATCACCAATCACCACTAGAATTCACCTAATATTAATTGTTATACTATTACACAATACAACAAGTTATTAGTATACATACATAACACAACAACGAGAGTCAGTGATATAAATTTATTAATAGATATTTAGTTAAAAATATAATCAAAAAATCACGTATAAACATATAAGGAACAACATTACATTATTATCAATATTAATTAATGCTATTATAAATAAGCTATTAATTAGGTGAAACTACCATAAATATAGTTTACCATAATTAATACTAACCAAGTGATGATCACACACAAGTCTTGGCTAGTCAGATAATTTCCTCATAGACATTAGTTCAACATAATTAAATAATACCTAAACACATTAAGTAACTATAATTCATAGTACTATCAATATTGGCTATATAATCTCACATTACAAACAAAGTTATATTAATTAACCAATAAATACTGTTTTACCACCACTAATACTTCTCACATGATGATCATATCAAGAATATAATTCAAACAATAATATATAAACTGTACTACAAAGAGTCAGATAAATTGATATTAGATCAACACAATAAAAATCATTCTAATATACAAGTAGTAATAATGATATTATTACCAATATTCACTATGTCATCACGTTACAAACAAAGTTATATTAATTAACCAATAAATACTGTTTTACCACCATTAATACTTCTCACATGATGATCATATCAATAATATAATTCAAACAATAATACATAAACTGTACTACAAAGAGTCAGATAAATTGATATTAGATCAACACAATAAAAATATCCTAATATATAAGTAGTAATAATGATATTATTACCAATATTCACTATGTAATCACGTTACAAACAAATTATAGTTATACAAATTGATTTTTGGTTAACATAATTAATATTAAACAATATCAATATATCAATGATTAAGGAACACCACATATTACAAGGAAAATATAACTGAAATAATAATTATGTGCAAATATCCACTATAAAACTTTCAACTAAACAATATCATCATATCAGAGAAACCTAATAACAACACATATACACAATTATATGGTCTTTAGTAACTTGACAATATTTCCGCTCTTATACTAGATATAAAGCAGAATTAATAACATACATACAATAAATACGTATTATAGAGTGTCAACTAATAAATATTATGAGATAATACAACACAGATAATAACTTCAATTTAACATCATATTACAAACTGTAAGCCATCATAACCAACAATAACATTAGCATCAATACGACTTTTTATATAATCAATTAAAGAATAGTATTCCAAATCATGACTCATATGGGTAAAAATGGTAGTTTCTGGCTTGAGCTCTGCTACCCACTCTAAACATGTATTAACACTAGAATGTGCAAAAGATTCTTCATATTTTAAACATCCTAGTATTAGGACCTTTATCTTATATAGCAAGTCAAAAGATTTTTTTGGAAAAGACTTAACATCTGTACAATACGCCACCTGATTATTAAATATAAATCCATTACAATCAGCAACACCATGGTCTTGCTTTATCATCAATATACGAAAGCTTCCGATATTATATTCCTGATAATAATACATAATGTTAGGAGTTAAATAATGACATTTTTTCCATTTAGAAACAATTCCTCGAATAAAGAAATACGAATTACTTGCAACAAGTGAACATAAAGTCATTACATCACTATATATATGTACGGTATTTAATTCGTTAGTAGGCACAAAAGGTTGAAGATCTGAGATACCATCACAATGATCTGAGTGAAAATGAGTATAAAGTATACCATCAACAGATGATAAATTATGTTGTAATGCTTGAATCCTTAAATCAGGAGTAGTATCAACTAGCAGCTTAGTTCCATTATTCTCAAAAAGTGCTGAAGCTCTTGTACGTTTATTATATTGTAAATGCGACTTACATGCACTACAATCACATCCTATAATTGGCACGCCACTAGATGAACCAGAACCAAGAATTGTTATCTTCATAAAACACTTATACCCTTATATGTGATCAATATCATTTGTCTTATTATTAGTCAAGTACATAAATTATCAACTATCAGCTTGACTTTTTTCCTACCACAAAATCAGATTATTATATCACATATGATACTAAAATGAGCATAATTCACTTTTTACTTAATAGACTATGTCTAAAGTATTATGAACATATATATACTTATTTGATACATTTATATTTGAAGTATGCTATCTGTATAAAGAACATAAAGAGACAAAAGTACCTCATATTACAAAAAACAAACTAAACAGCTACAGTAGTTTTGTAAGGTCTTATTATCATTTATCTTAATGGACATGCTGTTGCTTTACTTATTTAACATTAAGAATTAATAATACTAAAAGTTTAATATCACTTCTTAGACTGATTGTACTATGACTCTGTTTGTAAGTCTTTAAAATTTATTTTATTTAATCAAAAAAGTCATTATATTTACTACAGCACTATATAACTCATCTTATTATTTAGATTAAATTGCATATAAAGTTAACAAGGATCACATTATAAACTAGCACATCTACTATATGATACATAAGCTCGTAGTAAAATTATAAAACTACACTTTATTGAACTAATATATTAAAATTTATATACTTAACTTTTTATTACTTGTTACCTATTATTACAAAAATATAAATTTCTAGAATCATTTATAAACTTTATCATATAGAAAGATGAGTACAGCATATTCAACATCAGATTAATATGTTATTATGTCAAATATATATAATATATAGAGATAACAGGTGACTTTAAATCTAACAAAAATATAAAACTACCGATATAATCCATAAACCCTTATCTGACTTATAATCTTAATGATGCTCGCTCTTTCTAGTATTTTGCATATATATACTATGTAATGCTTCTACATCCTTATTAGGAAAAAATATACTCTTAATTTTCCTAATATCAGATTCTCTCTTTTTTAATCCAGCAGTACGCTCAATTTCTAACGCATTTTCCTCAGTCACTTCTTCATTTTCTGGTATTACACTTTCTTGTACTACAGAATAAAATTCACATACACTAGACAACATATTACCAACTTTATCAATATCCACATTTACATTATTAGTAACTACCTTGACTAAATACTCAGACATGTATTCCAACTTTTCTTTAGGTAAATGACACAACATAACACTAGAACTATCCTGCTCAAAAAATTTACAACGACCATTACGCATACCAAACACTGTATATTGAATCTTATCATCAATAAAATCTATATCACAAGTATAACTTTCACAATGATTTAAAGCATATATAAGACCAATACAGTCATGCTGACTAGCTTGACATACATTATGTATAGTAAATAAAATTATCACTAACAATATACTAATTTTCATCAATAAATTTACCCATTATACTATACAAATCAAATACAATTCTACCTCTTACAGTAGATACAGGCTCACCTTTTAAGGCAGATTGTAATACTTCATTTGTAATATCTGTATTCTTTCCAATACTAACATTAATAATTTTAACATATCCTGAAATATCATGACGTATAGCATTAATAAACAAAAATACTTGCTCATCACTTATAGAGGAAAATTTAATCTTAATACGATTTTTAATCACACTTATATACTGTTTATCAAAAACATTGTTAATTACCTCAGGAGTAGACATGCTGATTTGAGAATTAAACAAATAATATTTCTTACATAAATTACTAATTAACGCACCTAAATTTTCTTCATAAGAAGTACTATATATATTTGAATTCGATATCTCTTGCCATAAACTTCCACTATTATTCAGCATTGCTTCATGCTTATGTACATCTACAATTTTAAAGCTTAACTTACGATTTTCATTCATAATACTGGTATTGTACCGTACTACTGAAGCATTAGAGTGATACAGATAGTATAATGTAATAGATAAAATACATAACAAAACTAAACATATTGAAACTTTTATTGCACACAACCATTTTAATAATTTGCTACTCACCTAATTATTTCTCCAATTTAACTACAACAATCTTATGATTATCTAAAACATCAGGTAGCGAATCTATGACTTCTACCTTATATTCTTTAAATTCATTCTTTATATTAAGTTGCAAGTTATTATAATAGTCTAAAAATTCTTTTTCCTTATTAAACTTAAGTAATAATTTAACTTTAAGACCATTATCCGTTACATGTAATGATATATAGTTAATAACAAATCCTGTTAAATCTACATTGTGCAATTTAAATATCAAATCAAGAGAAAAAAAATCGCTAGCTAAAAGCGACTTATATACATCCATTGTCTCATACATCTCATTAACTTGCCTAAGGCTAGTATCCTTGTCAATTTTTTCAATATTAGATATTAGTTGTTCATGATGAAGAAGCATACTCACTCTTTCATCATAATGACTATCTATCCTAAGCATATACCCAACATTCAACAAGGATATTACAGTAATAAAACATAGTAAAAATGGGATCAAATATGTGTTGATAAAACCAATCTTACACAATAGACGAGTATACTTAGTATGAAGAATCATAAATGAACATTGTTCCATAACAGCAGATAATACCACAGTATCACAAAACTCACTCATGATATTCGCAGATTGATTTACCATTAAAATCTTGGATAATTCATATGGTGTTAAAATATTACTATCCATATTCTTAAAATCACAAGATAATAAACTAGTCTTGATACTACTAGATGTTATAATATATAGGTTAATTACTGACTCTTTAGTGTCTCCAAGCTTAGTAAGTGATAAAAGTATATCATGTACTTCCTGATAAATTTTGCCTGCAATAATGCCTGGTGATGTATCATCATCAGAAAGCATAATATTACCAACATAAACTATTTTCCCTTTATATAAAACAATGTGCTTAAAATCATTAGTCTTAGTATAAGCTACAAATACTGTCCATCCATCACAACTCTTACATTGAACTGTTAACAACTTATTGCAAAGTGATGCCATTTCAATTGGTAATAATAGTATACCACAAAAATTTCCTGAATTACTAAGAATAGTATCTAGTATACTTTTAGACAATTCATTTAGTCTACTTGTTGCATACATATAATGCCAATTCTTATTTGTAGAATTTGGTTCTGTTAACAAAAATGCAGTCCCAACATCATAATCACTCATTATCTTGTTAAGATTGATCTTCATTAAAGACTTTGCAGTAATCTTATTACTTGCCGGTAATTTATGTTCAGTATAAACTTGATCAGAATGATTTAACACAAGATATATCGATGACTTTTTATATTCAGTAATACATGAAATAATTTTTGACATAGCCACATCATGTATTCCTTCAATAAAATATTTATCCTGCACTATAGCATCTACAATGTTCAACACTATTGCGCCATGATCTCCTACGGATATAATTATCTTATTCTTAGGCACTTTAGAAAAAAACAACATGATTTTTTACATAAAACACAGGATGAACAGTAGTTAGAATAATCTAATCAGTCAATATTAAACAACAATCAATAAAGAAACATTAATCAAAAATATGACACACAACATGAAATAATTTTTAAATTAACACTATTTTTATAAACAAACAACACATACATAACTAGAATAGACTCTCTATTCGAGATGTGGTACCTTTTGTCACTTGCACACCAGAAACACTACTTTGAATACTATCCAAATTAAAAATCACAAATCCCTGTTCATTATTAGACATCCTTCTTCTATTCAACTTTGCTAAATACCACTTTATACATTTAAATCCACCTAATAATAAAAAGATAAGCAGTATACTAGATATTACTGCAATTACTACTTTATAATCAACAGAACTTTCAGTATTAAAAGCAGAATTACTATTTAATAAACTACCATTATAACTACTAATATTATGCTGTGTAGGATTAAACAATGTAACATTCATATTATTAGCCTCTTGTATGCCATGAGATGTATATCTTGTACTCACTGTACTTTTATTGCGAATATTAACACCAGATCTAACAGTACTACGCCTTATATTATACTTTACTTTTCTACCTAATATCTTATGTTTTATAGCTAAAGAATTATTCACATGCCTACTAATATTGTTGGATACATTATCACTCATTAGTTTCAATACAACATCAGTACTAACATCACCATGACCCAGATCTTGTTCATGTCCAACACTATCTTTTTCACTGCCAGATACATGATACGCATCACCTACTAATACTGATCTTACTGTAGGAGTAAGATGTACTGGAACATTACTAACACTTTCCACTTGCTTTGAAACATCAGTATCACCTAATGGCACTACAACAGAACTAGCAGGTTTCATATAACCAAAAGCATGATTAATAGGACTAGCCGTACTTTTAAATACATCATAGCTTTTACTAGTCAGTACTGATCTTGGTATTGAACTTGTATGTATAGAATTATCCGTTTTAGGATTTATATGCCTCACAACCTCTTTACCATATGGTGACTTCGGTTGCAATGTAACATGCGTTACATGGCGAGTAGGCTTTATTACATAACCAAAAGCATGATTAATAGGACTAGCTGTACTTTTAAATACACCATCGCTTCTATTAGTCAGTATTGATCTTGGTATTGAACTTGTATGTATAGAATTATCCGTTTTAGGATTTATATGCCTCACAACCTCTTTACCATATGGTGACTTCGGTTGCAATGTAACATGCGTTACGTGGATAGTAGGCTTTATTACATAACCAAAAGCATGATTAATAGGACTAGCCGTACTTTTAAACAAATCATCACTTTTACTAGTAAGAACCAATCCTGTAGCTAAACTTTCACTTACAGAATTATCTGATCTATTACCCGCACGCTCTGTAATACCCTCACCATCTGATAATTTTGATTGCAATGTCACATGTGCCATATGATTAGTAGGGTTTACACTAGTATAATTAATTAAGTTATCTGTAATCTTAAATACATCACCCATTTTACTAGTTGATATGAACTTCTCTACAAAACCTGCATTACCTGAAACAGTTATAACATCGCTTAAATATTCTGTAGTATAATTTACACCATAACTAGCAGGCATAGTATAACCTATTAACAAGTCATTATATTCACCACTCCAACTCTTAAATAAATCACCAAATTCCATTTCTCTAATATTTAAAAAAAACTGAGATACTTTATCATTAACAGTTGATTTTGTAGCTAATACATTACGAATATTAATATGTTCAACACTATCAAACCCTAAAACTGTATCAACAACATATGTAAAATTAGCAATATTTTTCACTACATTACGTGGAATTTTTATAACATCAACATGATCAACAATCCCTAATTTTAACTGTAATTTTGAAATCTCATATTTTACAAGATAATCACTTCCCATAGTCGTTATTGCTAAAATATTTTCAGTAGAATTTATATATATGGCACTAATATCTTCTGTAATCTGCATAAAATCATACACAGGCGATTGTTCATCACCCATAGTATAAACAATAACCAACTGCTTTTTATTCTTAAATGTACTATTAAATACAGTACCAATATATGCTATATATACATTCCCATCATCACGAAAAATATCAATAACATGAATACAGCTATTAGGAATATTATATTTCCTACCACTACTAGCATTACAACCATAAAAAGAACCCACCAAACATTCTTCTGGATCAAGATGCATATTATAATTTATAGATAAATCATATATACTAGAAAAAAAATTGTAATCTCTAGAAATATGTTTCCCAACATAAAGAAAATTTATAAAACTATCCGATCCTAATTTAACAATTAGTCTATCATGACATTTACCACGATTAATATAACCAGAATGCTTAAATAAATAGGCAGCATTAAATTGCCTATACCCATTACTTAAACCTATAATTTCAAATCTATTATTATGATATCTCAATTGCCACATCACATACAATCTATCTGTAACATCACCTCGATAGTCATTATCTACTCTTGCAATAACAACAATCCTACCACCCGTATCCTGATGTAAAATAATAGGATATTTCACTTCTTCTTTGAGATAGTTATTGCAACTAATTAATTGTAAGTCATGTAATTTGGATAAAGACACATTAGGATTATAATTTATCTTATATATTTTGATAACTAAAGCTTTACGACCTTTACTTTCTTCAGGAATAACAATAAATATCAAATCATCATTACTATTCTTTACAAATAACATCTCTGGTGGATAATTTGTTGTCCGACGATCAATAATTGCATGATCATTAATTTTCATATAATAAATAGAAGCACCATGTTGAATCTCACATATTACATCATATCCATTAACATTATTTCTTGTATAATATACAGAAAAAATAATGTTGCCTTTTTTAAAAAAATTAACACTAGATCCATTAATAATACTAGATCTTAGTTTATTATCAGTAACTGTAGTTTTAAGTGATGTAAGCATGATTTTATGCAAAAAAAATTAATAATTATTAATACTATTACAAATAATTAACAAATCAATAATTATTATTAAATATTTCATAAATAAACAAATCACATCATATAGTGATTACATAAAAATGTTACACTTGCAAACAACAGTTCTGTTCTTTATCATTACAGAATTCTCATTTAAAGTAATAAACATGAACAAACATGAGTTTCTCATAATCGGAAGTGGACCAGGTGGGTACATAGCAGCTATTCGAGCAGCACAACTAGGATATAATGTTGCTATTATAGAAAAAGAGAATACGTTAGGAGGAGTATGTTTAAATTGGGGATGTATTCCTACAAAATCTCTATTACATTCTGCACTAATTTATCATAACATAAAAAAAGCAGATGTTTTTGGTATCAATGTAACAAATGTAACATGTAATTTTACTAAAATAATAGAACGCTCACGTAATGTTGTAGAAAAACTATCAAATGGAATTAGTGGGCTAATGAAAAAAAACAATATAAAAGTTTACTCTGGAACTGCAAAATTACTAGGAGAAGGAACAGTAGAGGTTTTAGATAATAATAATGATAAAATTAATATCACATCAAAACACATAATTATTGCAACAGGATCTCATCCTAGAAATTTACCGAACATAAATTTTGATAATAACATAATATGGAATGCTAAAAATGCAATGACACCAAATATCCTTCCTAAGTCATTAGCAATAATAGGAACTGGAGCTATTGGTATAGAATTTGCAAGTTTCTACAACACATTCGGTACTCAAGTAACAATGATAGAACTCAGAGATAATATACTACCACTTGAAGATCACGAAGTATCTAAATCAATGCATCAAATTTTAAATCAAAAAGGAATAAAAATTTACACAAAAAGTTCTGTAACAAAACTAGAAAAATCCAATAATAATGCCAGAATTCAAATATCAAATACAATAGATTTAGAAGTAGATAAAGTCATATTAGCAGTTGGCATACAACCTAATACTGATAATCTTGGCCTGGATAACACAAAAATACAAATCGATCAAGCAGGATTCATTATTACAGATAAATACTGTTGTACTTCTGAATCAGGAGTTTATGCTATCGGTGACGTTGCAGGTCCACCATGTTTAGCACACAAAGCAAGCCATGAAGCAATACTATGTGTTGAAAATATAGCAGCACAAGAAAAAAAAATAACAGATCGTAATATACATCATATCAATAAAGAGAACATACCCAGTTGTATATTCTCAATACCTCAGATAGCTAGTATTGGATTAACTGAACATCAAGCAAAGAGTATGGGATATGATATCAAAATAGGAAAATTCAATGCAAATTGTAGTGGGAAAGCTATAGCTATAGATGAAACAGAAGGGTTCGTAAAAGTTATAATTAACAAAACCACTGGAGAATTATTAGGTGCACATATGATTGGAGCAGAAGTAACAGAAATGATTAATGGATACATTATAGGCAAACAATTAGAAGCAACAGATCGTGATATCATTTCATCTATTTTTCCACATCCAACATTATCAGAAATGATTCACGAAGCAGTACTTGCATCAAATAATGAATCACTGAATAGTTAGCACACATACATTTTATACATAGTAAGAGATGTTTAAATAGGCACTTAAAATTGATAGTACCATATTCTCTATCATACTTACTGTTATACAGGTAATTTTTTATAATAATATCTAAGAACAAATGACATAGTGTTTCCTCACTTGATAAAAGTACTAAATGAAGCAAATACTTACACTAACATTAAAAGTACAGGCAGCAAGCTATCAAGACAGGAAGCACTTGAAATATTAGGACTACAAAATGGTGTAACTCACGAACAAATTAATGCAGCATACCACAAATTAATGAAATCGATACATCCTGACAGAGGTGGTTCTCCTTACCTAGCTCAAAAATTAAATGAAGCTCGTGATACACTACTAAAACAGTAATACATACCTATCAAATAACTGTTTTCTACTCTGAGTAAACTACGCAATCTATATATAAATGCTTATATTATAAACTACACTTAAATAAAATTATTTTCTCTAACTAAGTTCCAATGTTAAATAATCATTATTTAGAGATTAGCTAATATATACATAGTTATATATAACTAATACAATTCATACATAAGATATAATCAATAATACACACCTACCAAATAACTGTTTTTTATTCTACGTAAATATACAGTACACACATAAATGCTTACAGTATTATAAACTACACTTAAATAAAATTACTTTCTCTAACTAAGTTCTAATGTTAAATAATCATTATTTAGAGATTAGCTAATAGATACATAGTTATATATTCACTAATATAATTCATACATAAGATATAATCAATAATACATACCTATCAAATAACTGTTTTCCACTCTGAGTAAACTACGCAATCTATATACAAATGCTCATATTATTAAACTACACTTAAAGAAAGTTATTTTCTCTAATTAAGTTCTAATGTTAAATAATCATTATCTAGATATTACCTAACAGATACACATAACCAAAGCTAACAATTATATAATTTATACATAATACAGTATTGATAAATTAAGTAGTACTACATACAAAACAGCATAGCCATAGTTATATAGCTACCAATCGCAATACTCACATACCAAGAATATAACAAGGATATAGTTTATGTATAAAAAATAACATGATTTCAAATATCATTAATTTATAACTAGTTAAAAATATAGTAGTTGCTATAAATTTTTGAGCTTCAGGTAATTACTATATGTAATTTTAACAATATCAGTATTACAAATCCATTTCAGGTAAGTTAAGTAAAAAATTTCAATCGCAAATTAGCATTAGAACATTGTATATAGCTCAATACACAAACCTATAGCTAATTAAATACATATTCTTGTAAGCAGTACCCATTAATATTAGAACTCCATTATCGTAGTTCTAGATTATATATCAGTTATTAATATAATTTAATCTACAAATTATATAATTCACATATTAAATATAAAATAACAAACTAGAAGATCTATTACATTCAAAACCATATTAATCAGTATATATATTTACCATATTTAAATAATTACTACTTACACATTAAGAATATAATAGAACATAGCTCATGTATGACCAAAACTACAAATCATGCAATTCACATATCAAATGACAGAATAGTATGTTTTTTAATCAAGATAACATATTATTACTTAACACAAATCTTATAATAAAAAATTTATATAATTTAATTGTTATACGCTAACATATCTATAGATAAATATAACCTAAATTACAGGTATATAAAACTATACTTTACTATCTGCTAACTAGCTATTCATCATATCAAAAAACTCATTGTTATCTTTCGTTATTGATAACTTATCTCTTAAAAACTCCATAGCTTCAACAGAACCCATAGATGATAATAATCTTCTCAATAACCATACTTTCTTTAAACACACATGATCTATTAACATATCTTCTTTTCTTGTACCAGATTTTGAAATGTCTATCGCAGGATACACTCTCTTATCTGATATTTTCCTATCTAATATTATTTCACAATTTCCAGTACCCTTAAATTCCTCAAAGATTACTTCATCCATCTTTGATCCTGTCTCAATCAGTGCAGTTGCTATTATTGTTAATGACCCTCCATTCTCTATATTTCTTGCAGCACCAAAAAATCTCTTAGGTCTTTGTAAGGCATTAGAATCTACCCCACCTGTTAATACCTTCCCAGATGAAGGTATTACAGAGTTATATGCTCTTGCTAATCTTGTAATTGAATCTAATAATATTACAACATTTTTCCTATGCTCCACCATTCTCTTTGCCTTTTCTATTACAATCTCTGCAAGCTGTACATGTCTATATCCAGGCTCATCAAATGTTGAACTCACTACTTCACCCTTCACTGATCTACACATATCTGTCACTTCTTCCGGCCTTTCACCGATTAATAATACTATTAATTCAATATCTGGATGATTTACAGATATTGAATGCGCTATTTGCTGTAATATTATTGTTTTCCCAGCCCTTGGCGGCGCAACTATCAATGCCCTCTGTCCTTTACCTAACGGTGCTACTATATCTATTACTCTCATGCTTATATCTTTCTTACTTAAGCTTATAGGGTCATTGCACTCTAATAGTATCCTTTCTTCTGGATATAAAGGTATTAGGTCATCAAAATGCACATATCTCTGTAGCTTCCCCATATCTGTAAAGTTAATGCTATGTGCCTTTACTAATGTAAAATATCTTTCTTTCTCACTTGGAGCTCTAATCTCCCCACTTACTATATCACCAGTCCTTAAATTAAATTTCTTTATTTGTCCTGCTGAAATATATACATCATCACTACTAGCAGCATAATTTGCTTCAGGAGATCTTAAAAATCCAAAGCCATCGGATAATATCTCTACTACCCCACCTCCTATTGCAGCTCCTCCATCATTTACCACTTTTTTCATTAAGTGAAATATTATTTCCTGTTTTAGCATCCTTCCATTACTGACCACACCCAGCTCTTCTGCTATCTTTAGCAGATCCTCTATACTCTTCTTCTTTAATTCACTTAAATCTAATACCTTAACCTCTCCTCCTTTATCCTCAGGTACCTTAACCTCTTCTTCACTTTGTATACCCTCTATTACTTCCTCTTCCTTCACTAAAACAACAGAAGATTCAGTAGTAGCACTTTTATTACTTTTCCTACTACCAGTACGTCTTACACGTCTCTTTCTATCACTTAACACTACAAACCTATCACTACATAAATAAAATTATAAATACCAAACATACTTTATTTCTAATTATTGACAGAAAACTAAGATTTAAGTTTTACTACTTCTAATCAGTAACATGTCACACTAGTTACAAAATCTTCATATCTCTCTTAATTAAGAATTAATGTGCTCAATCTAAGTAACTTATAGAACTTAACTTCACATTTTACTTAAGAAGCACCCTACATTACATTAAGCTCGTATTAATTACTCATAAAATACAAAGAAAAAGATAGTAAAATAACATACATTATTCTACAATAGAATATTATACATTATTATATAACATAAAATCCACTTATTCTCAATATAATACATTATACTATCTAGAAAACAGTAACAATCATAAGCACATTATACACATAGAAAATGTTCTGTATAAACCTTAAATAATTACAGCGGTTCAGATGTAGAAAATTCATTAATATTTTTCACTCTTCTTTCCCTTTCCGCAACTATTTGAGCTTTCATAATCGCTTCATCAAGATCCACTTGAGTACATAATCCCAATAACACAGGATCTCTAGGCTTAATATTACTAGAATTCCAATGCTCTTTACTTCTAATAGCAGCAATGGTAGATTTTGTGGTACCTATAAGTTTTGCTATACATGCATCTTGCATTTCTGGACAATATTTTAAAATCCAAGATACAGCATCAGGTTTGTCTCTACGACGTGCAACAGGTGTATATCTTACTGTACGTTTCTTATTTTTCTTAAAGTTTCTATAACTTATTAATTTAGGCACCCTAGTAGGATCATTTTGACAATACTCAATTTCTTCCTTTGTGACCTGCCCCATTGTAATTGGATTACACCCAACTACACCTTTTGCAACCTCACCATCAGCAATACCTTTAACTTCTAGTATATGTAAGTTACAAAACTTAGCTATCTGTTCAAAAGTCAATATAGTATTATCTACTAACCACACTGCAACAGCTCTAGGCATTAAAGGACCAGACTCCTCCAGCATAGAAGATTCTTTATTATTAGAAGCTAAAGAATTATTACTACCTGACATATATACTATCTCCAATTTCCTACTGTAAAACAAAAGCTATACACCTTAATAATAAAGTACATCACAAAATATAATACCTACACTTATAAATTATTGACGTGCATTTTGCAATAATTATGTAAAAACTGACCTCTATTCTGATAATCAATTTAAATAAATTAGTAAACTATTAGTCAACCAATAGTTTCTACGTATTAAACTACAATACTTTTAAAACTTTATTAATAATATCACATAAAATTCTCAGTATAGAACCTAGAAAATATACTTGACTCATACATATGAATAGATTAAGATGTAGCTTTCTGCGACAGTTTTAGGATAGAGATGCCAAAATTAAAAACTAAATCTTCTGTAAAAAAAAGGTTTAGTGTTACAGCAACGGGTAAAATAAAGTCTACTCAATCTGCAAAAAGACATGGTATGACAAAAAGAAGTAAAAGAAGTATTCGTGTTCAACGTGGTACTACCGTAATGAATCAGTCTGATTCACGTATAATCAAGCTCTTTATGCCATATAGCAGATAAAGTATGTGAACTTAGGGGTTATAGATGGCTAGAGTTAAGCGTGGTGTTACAACAAGAGCACGGCATAAAAAAGTTATTAAATTAGCAAAAGGCTATAGAGGACGTTCTAAGAATTGTTATAGAGTTGCTCTACAGAGGGTAGAAAAAGCTTTACAGTATGCTTATCGTGATAGACGTAATCGTAAAAGGTTTTTTAGAAGCTTATGGATTATGCGTATTAATGCTGCTGTAAGACAGTATGGGCTTTTGTACTCAGATTTTATTTATGGGTTATCTTTAGCAAATATAACGCTAAATAGAAAAATTTTAGCAGATATGGCAGTGCATAATAAAGATAACTTTAAGCAGATTGTAGATTTAACTAAGGAAGCTTTAACTAAGTCTCGTGTTGGATAATATACATAACTTACATAAAGAAGCTACCGATAAGATATTGTCTACTTCTTCTCTTGAGGAGTTAGAAAATATCAGGTCAGCTTACTTTGGAAAATCAGGTTTTATAACAGTATATTTAAGGAATATTTCAACAATCAAAAACCTAGAAGAGAGAAAATCTGTAGGAAATGTTGTTAATACGATTTACTCTGAGCTAAAATCCTTAATTAATTCACATAGAACAAAATTACATCAGATACAGATCGATAACCAATTACTTCAAGATAAAGTTGATATTAGCCTACCAATTCGTCCTCAAAAAATAGGAAAGTTACATCCTATTTCGAATGTTTTAAATGAGGTAAAACGTATATTCCTTTCTTTAGGATTTAAACTATATGATGGACCAGAACTAGAAGATGAATTCCATGTTTTTGATGCACTCAATACCAATAAAAACCATCCAGCAAGAGAAGAAAATGATACTTTCTATTTAAAAACATTAGTGAATAACAAAAGGGTTGTACTACGTACACATACATCTTCTGTACAAATTAGGACAATGGAAAATAATGATGGAATTTATCCAATTAAGGTTATTGCTCCAGGAAAAGTTTATAGAAATGATTGGGATGCAACACACAGTCCTATGTTTCATCAAATTGAAGGATTATATATTGATAAAAATATTAATATGGGGCATTTAAAATATTGTATTAATTATTTCCTGAATAAATTCTTTGGAAAAAATGTTCAAATAAGATTCCGAAACAGTTATTTCCCCTTTACTGAACCATCAGCTGAAGTTGACATAAAATGCAATCAGAATGATTGGATAGAAATTTTAGGTTGTGGTATGGTTCATAGTAATGTCTTGACAAACGTTAATATTGACCCAAATCAATATAGTGGTTTTGCTTTTGGGATTGGTATAGAAAGAATTACTATGTTAAAATATAATATTAGTGACTTACGTAAGTTTTACACTAATAATCTGCAATGGTTAGATCATTACGGGTTTCACTTCACTCATTTAACTATATAACATGTTCACTCAACCTAATAAAAATGGAGCATTAATCACAGGTAGTGCACGAAGGCTAGGTAGAGCTATGGCGATATTTCTAGCCACAAAAGGATATGATATTGCTGTACACTACAATAGCTCTAAAGAACATGCTTTACAGCTTAAAGATATTATTGAAAATCTTTGCAATCAAAAGTGTATTTTAATACAAGCCAATTTAACAAAATTTGAATCATTAAGTTATGTGATAAATGAGACGTTTCAATTCATGCCTTATTGTAATTGTTTAATTAATAATGCTTCTGTCTTTTACCCACAGACTTTTATCAACACCACAGTTGAAACTTTTACGCAAAATTACAATCTTCATGTACAGGCACCATTATTTCTAACTCAATATTTCGCACAGAAGTGTAGTACCATAGGGCATGTCATCAATATGATTGATGAAATGGTTATAAGAAATCCTATAAAATACTTCACATACACATTATCAAAAAAATCACTATCAGATTTTACAAAAGCAGCTGCAGGAGTATTATCACCACAGATCAAAGTTAATGCTATAGGTCCTAGAATAATCTCAAATGACTTTTTAAATAATATTGACTATTATAATATGATGAATAACAAAGAAGTAGTAGAAGTTTTGATTAAATTGGAACAATTACTTGACGTAAATAATAACTACACTGGCACTATTAACTTTGTATAAACATAATATATTCCTAAAATACTCACAAATTACTAACCACAAGTATATAATTAATTTAATATAAAAGACATTAGATAATAAGAGATTTCAGATAACACATTATGATAACTATATTTTAAAATAATAAAAAATGTTCAAATTTATTTTAAACTTGTATAGTTTGCTACTATAAAATAAATATCACTAATAAACATATAGTATTTAAGCATAAAATAACTTATACATACCAATCAACAACGATAAGCTCTAACATTTATTTTTAACACAAAGTTTTCATTCAATAGTTAAGATACAATTATCAACCTCATTTATATAATATAATTTAACATTATAACTACTAAAATTACAATTTAATTAATACTATTACAGAAACTATTACTAAATATATATATGTTACATTATTTAATACAAATATTTTGTTAAAAAACTTTACTATACCATAGAACATTTCTTTAGTAGTTATATTCCTTTTTAATGTCATAATTTTTTAACATCAATATATATCTATAACAAATACTAAAAATAACACAGACCCCACAATATCAACTAGTATCAATATAATTAAAACCTTGTATTTAAGATTAAAATTATATTTTTTATCGTACAATAACTAATTTAATTAGTCCTATTACAATTCAAATGTTATAATCTTTCATATAGGCAAAATTAATTTATCAAAATACACATGATTGACAAAAAATTACTTGAGATACTTGTATGTCCACTAACAAAAGAGAAACTAGAATACAACAAAGACACTAATGAACTAATTAGTCAAAAAGCTAAGTTAGCATTTCCAATACGTAACGGCATTCCAATCATGCTAGTAGATGAAGCAAGAAAACTAGAATAGTGGGTCGCATACATTTTACATTATACACATAATATAAAAAGCATTTTTTATACCATCACTATAATAAACAACAATCAACAAGTTAATATTCTATAATAGCAAAATATTTTACAGGAAATTATTTAAATATATTAATAAATTGCACTAATAATATTTTCATTACCATATTGCATTACTACTGAAACACAAAAATTTCATTAGAATCTATAAAATAAAACATTTCTTTGCGAATTATACAAACAAAGTATTAGGAAGAATTAACATTCTATTTTAAAAAACATTAATAAATAAGGCATAGTAAACAAAAAATTCAAATTACATTGGCAAGATAAAATTAATAACAATTATCACAATATAAAAAAAACGCTTAAAGTTCATTAAGACATAATCCTTCTGTTTTAATTATAAATAAACAATTAGAAAAAAAATGATATTAACAATTAAGACTTAATAATGCTTAGAAATAAAAAAATAAATTACAAGAAAGGAAAATAGATTAATAATATTTTACTACTATTAATACTCATTCATGCAATATAGGAAAAACATAAGTACAGTTTACACAACACAAAACTTTCCTACATGATAGATAAATAATTAAAATAAACAACCATCCAGAACCACTAATATCAATTAATAGCTCTGATAATGCTAGAAAATAGCAAGTAGAACAATAGGTACTTTACATAAAATAAGTACAGATACACAAAATTACTTATGTAAACATTAAAAATTAAAAAATATAACTTCTACCTAAAACTATATATTTATTAACATACAGTATGATGATTAAAAAAAACAATCCGACATTAAAACTAACACTTGATAAAACCTACCTTCTATAGATACACCAACCCTAAAAACCTATAACTATAGAACAAACACCCTAAACTTAAAGATTATCCAAATAACCTATATATAATTAATTAAGTTAGCTTATTAACGCCAAACTACAGCAATAATAGTAGATACCATATCAAAAATAATAAAACATAGCTTACATAAAAACCGACGTAACATATACTAACCACAGAATAATATTAAAATATTAATATAATATAATATACTATACTATTACCAGTCAACATGTATATCTTTTTTGTTTATTTTACATAAAGCAATAATTGCAACTATTGCCCAAAACATAATATAAAGTCCTGGAACAAATTTTAATCCAGTAAACCTTATAAGCCATGTACATATCACAGGAGCCATACCACCAGCTATAGCTGAAGCCATATTACGAGATAATCCAAACCCAGTATATCTCACCTTCGTAGGAAACAATTCAGACATAGCCCCACTTGCAGGACCAAGAGAAGCAGCAAATGGAATGACAAATATCAAATATGCTATTGCTAAACTAACATAACTGCTTTGACTTAATAACCAAAATACTGGTACTGCCACACAAAACAATGTTATAGATGCATACAACATAACTTTTTTACGCCCTACATAATCAGAAATGTAGCCAAAAAATACATTTAAAATTCCCAAAATGATTATATTGACACTTTCAATAATACTAACACTGCTAGCATCCAAATTTAAATGAATATCAGAAAATTCTCTAATAAATGTAATAAAAAAGACCATAAAAATATGGAAAGAACAATTTTCTATACAATCTATACACGTAGCCAGTACTAAAGGTCTTCTATAACTTTTAAACAATTCTATAAAAGGTGATTGAGATAAATTATCATTCTCTTTATGAGTATCATATGCTGGACTTTCACCAGTAACACGCCTTACATAAATACTAATCAAACCTAACAATAATCCAACAACAAAAGGTATCCTCCAACCCCATACTTCAAAATTATCTTGCGTAAAATATTGACATATTAAAGTCACAAATAATGCTATTATAGACCCTAAAACAGCACTTAATGTCTCAAAACTACCTAAAAATCCAATATTTCTTCCATTTTTAGAATGCTCAATTAAAAAAGTAGCATTACCAGACTCCCCACCTAAAGATATACCTTGTATTAACCTGCAAACAACTAGTAATATTGGGGATAATATACCTATTTCTTGATAAGTAGGCAAAATAGAAATGAAAGCAATAGGAACAGATATAGCTATAATTGACAAAGTCAGAGCTGCTCTTCTTCCGTATTTATCTCCAATATAACCAAAAACACTTGCACCAAAAGGTCTCATTAAAAACCCTATCGCAAAAATACTAAATGTCATCACAAGACTTAAATATCTATCTTCTGCTGGAAAAAATAACTTACTGATAACACTTACTAAATTACCAAATAACACATAATCATACCATACCAAGGTATTACACATAATTGTAGTCAATACCGCTTTTTTCAATTTCATTCTACTTAACTATCCTCCTCACTGATGATATATTCTCCTGCTTACAGGACATTTTTCTATTATTTATATATATGTTTACAAGCCTTATATTGCTAATCATATTATTTTTAATAGAATATTGCAAATTCTCTTATCCTTTTCAAAAAGATTTAAAGGAAGTTCTTAATTATATTAATGACAAATATATTTTCAATTTGACTCTCAGTTTTATTACATGTAAAATGTATGCCATGCTAAAACTTTTTAAGGTTATATTTTCATGTCTGTAAAGATAAGACTAGCAAGATTTGGAGCTAAGAAGCGCCCCTTTTATAGGGTAGTTGTTGCTGATTCTAGGGTAGCAAGAGATGGCAGGTTTATTGAGCTATTAGGTTTTTATAACCCAATGCTTCCTAAAGAGCATCCATCATTCTTAAAAGTAAAAGTTGATAGGTTAAAATATTGGCTCAGTGTAGGAGCACAACCAACTGAAAGAATTTCTTGGTTTATCAAAAAGGGTCTTATCAGTACTGAAGCTGCGTGATTTTTCCAGCTGGATAATAATTTATAAGCCCTATTTAGGTTCAGGTATTTTTGTAGTTTGTTATATACGTTTCATGTTGACTTAATGTCTTCTTGGTGTTTGTAGTAAGCTGTTGTTGTCTTTATGTTGTTCACCTATTGAATTAAAACAGGTAGTTTGTTATTAGTATTACAGTTAATAATATTCTATAATTCAAAAAAAATCTTAGAATGTTACTTTTTTTCATGTGTTCTAAATTTAAAGAATACTAATTAATTTAAAAAATATAAGGTATTTCTCCTAATGTATATCAGGTATTTTTGAATCAATATAATTATAGTGCCACGTTAATTTAATGTTATTATTACAATAAAGCATATTTAAAGTGTATTGGACCTACATACACCTCTTTTATCTTATTAACTACAGATAGTTCTACTATAATTATACAAATAATTTTGCTCTATCAAAACCATAAAAACTTACTCATAACTAAATACACTTAAATAACATAAAGCATACTCATGATAAACTACTATCTCAGCACATATTGCATTTATATAAATACACAAAGTTATTACACAATAATATAAAACACCATTAATTTAAATAATAAACATTACCCTGTATTAGCACTAGATAAAACAAATTTTTTACATTCTTATATGATCAATCTACTTAAAGACAACATCAAAAAACATATCATAAACCTTATAATTATGATCACTAAACCATAACAATAGGCAAACTGATCACAATATCTAAATAACAACTCAACTAATAAATTACTTCCAACCTTCTTCATCAGCAATTTTAACAGAATCAGCTAGATGCTTTTCTAATTCTTGTAATGGTAGATTACTCTCTTTAAATGGACCAAAACCCTTTAATACTTCTGAAAGCTCTACACCTTGCACGACAGGGTATTCTTGATTTACTTGAGCATAAACCTTCTGGGCCTCTTTACTAGATAAGAACTCTAATAATTTTATAGCATTTAGTTTATTTTTTGCATTTTTAGTAACAGCACCACCACTAATATTTATCATAGTACCAGTAGTCTCTTGATTAGGAAAAAATATACCAATATCTTCAACAATAGCCTGATCTCTCTTTTTAGTAGATGCAATAATCCGACCAAAATAATAACTATTAACTATAGCTACACTACCTTCACCAGCAGCAACTGCATAGATTTGATCTGTATCTCCTCCACTAGGCTTTCTTGCCATATTATCAACAAGTCCTCTAATCCAAATTTTCGCATTTTCTATACCATCATTTGCTATCATAAAAGCAATCAATGACTGATTATATGGACTACTAGAAGATCGAACTAAAATCTTATCTTTCCATTTCCTATTTGCAAGATGCTCATACGTACTTAGTTCTTTATCTTCAACTAAGTTCTTATTATAAACTATAACTCTTGCACGTTTAGTCAACCCAAACCAAAATCCATCATGGTCTCTGTATTTACTCGGGATTGCTCTAGTTAAAACATCTGACTGTATAGGTTGTAAAAGTCCCTTCTTTTTTGCTAAAATTAGATTTACAGCATCAGCAGTTAAAAACACATCTGCTGATGTAGCTTCCCCCTCATTCTCCATTCTATTAATTAGTTGAGCAGCTTCATCAATAATATATTTTACCTTTATACCAGTTTCCTTAGTAAATTTTTCAAATAAATCTTGCAGTAGCTCTTCTTTACGAGAGGAATAAACATGTACTTCTTGTAAAGAATCCTTAAAGTCTTTATCTTGCCTATTAAGAAAATTAAATCCTAAAATAACGGCTACAATAATAATAATACTACCTAGTAATTTCTTCATAATTTTACCATAGTAAAAATGTAAAAAACGCAAGTAATTATACAATGTCAAAAAACAAATGCAACGTCAATTACTATTACATTAATAATGTATCAAATAGCCATTAATAGCAGACTTTTAACATCAATATTACAAATAAATAATTGTTATTTTCGTTATAAAAAATATTTAACTTATATCTGCAATTAACAAATCTATCACTTATACCCTTACACTAGATAATAAAAATTTAAAGTTAATATTAATGATGATTTTATATTAAAAACCACAAGAAGTAATTGATTCACAAGTTTATTACTATTTCCAAATTATATATATCATCATTTAAGAAGTAGTCTTAAATTACATATTTAAGATTTATTAGATAATACATAGTTCTCTACTTAATATCAGTATTAGTATTTATCTATACACCAAATACTAAGGTTATATTAGAAACTTATGAAAAATACTTAGTATGTATTATCTATCATCTAAAAAAACAATCATTAATATTGTTTCCATTAATGCATATTATATTACATATAAAAAACTGTACAAATAATACTAGCTTCTAACGTATAAATAGCTGTCATTTCCCATAAATTTAGGAATCGTATGCTACAATACTACGCAATAAAAAAACCATTAAAGTACATCAGAATAGTTTTATCTATACTAAACAAACTATATGACACAAACTATCAATAGTCCTATGTATTTTTATTACCCAAAAATAGAATATTAATTACACAAACCTAGCCCATATGTATTATACAAAACTTGAGTTAATAGTACCGATTTACATTCTAACTATAATAAATAACTTGAAGTTTCTATAAATGGGAAAATTATTTTTTAGGATAATGCTAAATAATACAACTACCGAAAGCCCTGAAATAAATATTTATTATCATCTTTTATACATAAAAAACTTTTAGCTATAACAAACTAATTAAAAAGAAGACAGCATATAGTTGCAGCTGTCTTCTTTTACTATATTAAAAATCATTATGATATGGAGTAATACTAGAAGAATTATGCACTGTCGAATCACTATGTTGCATAGCAGATGAGTCATTACCAGTAAAATAAAAAACAGTATGATCAGTATATCCTCTATCAGTACCAAGATCACCTATTCCATCTCTTTGATATTGTCCATAATATACTCCAGGCTCTAATTCATGAACATCTACTTTTTGAAAATATTTAGATGCAAGAAAATCACTATGACTATAATTACGACTTACAGCAATAAAAACATCACCTTGAAATTGGTTAATATTATCAGAAAGCATACCAATAACTTTTCCATCATATACTAAATCTACTTTAGTTGCATGATGAGAATTAGGAGATTTTATCACATTACCATGTTCATCTTTAACAATATGATAATCATCACTATAATGCTGCAATTTAAACAAAGATCCTTCCTTATACTGATCAAAATTTACTAAACCAATACTTTTACTCTTATTTGAATAGGACTGAATTTCAAAAGTATGAGCAAAAATAGGATCTATATACCTGTATTCATCTGTTAAATTAACCGGCATACCATCTGGATGTTCATTGCCATCTGCAGTACATGGAACTAACTTATGATTCCCATTAACTTTAACTAATTTTAAATGAGTAATTTGCTTAGGAAGTTGAAACCTAACATTCTTCCCTTCATCAGTAATAAAGAAATTACTACCATAATTCCCTAAACTATCAGTTGATGGTTCATTAATATAAAAGGACATACTTTTAAATTGATGCAATATTTGATTATTATGCGTAATATCTGCTCGATAAATATCATCATCTGTTCTAACAGTACCTTTATTATCTAACAACTCACCTTTTCTAATTACTGTATCTTGAGGGTCAAACTTTATAGTATTAATATGACCATAATCTTTAAAAGATGCGTTATTTAACAATAAATCTTTATATCCTGGATAAAAATGGCTAATACTAGGATGATGAAACTGATTATCCCAGATAATATTACCATCTTTTGTTGTTTGTATATCATTAATAAGTGCAGTATAGAACTCACCATCATTTTCCGATACTACCATATACGCTTTATCCTGATAACTGCTTGATATCATCTTAGTAGCATCACGGAATACGAAATCTATATCACCAGTTTTAACATCTTTAATACAATAACCACCTTCAGTTGATAACTCACCGATCTTTTGATCATTCAAGTAGACTGATATCCCACTTATATCACCTTGACCTAATACACCTACATGTAACATTACATCTGGATTAGATACAATGCTATTTATATCAACATTATTTGTCGATATTACATCTTTCAAATCAATATATGTCAACTCTGCAATTAATTTTCTTATCTCACCATCAACATTAGGGCCACCATACAATACTTGTTTAACTTGCTCTTCTTTGAAAGTTTGAAGAAAATCTTGTATAAAATATATTTTTGCAATATTAAGCTGACTTGGATTATTAGCTACAAATTCCTTATAATGAGAGCCCATATTATCTAAGTACTTATCCATTAATTGATCAGCATTAGGAATCTTAGCAAAGGCACTACTAACATTTTCACTAGTATAATTTCCCTTTAAATCAAGTTCACTTTCTCTAAGACTAAGATTTGGATTATATTTTTTAAGTATATTAAATACATACTCAACATAATGTTTACTGTTAACATACTCATTACCATCTTTATCAGCATAAACATAGGCAGGTTTTCCTAGTGGAGAATCTACTAACTTTAAAAAATGATATTCTGGATTTATTTCTATTATATCAGAGCTTGCAATATTCCAAGTACGAATAGTGTTTTTTGCTGCATAATGTACAATTGGAGATATACTACCTACTTCTTTTCCTGCCATATCATAGATACTTTCATAGTAATATTCGTGATTTAATCCTGGCCTTTCAAATACATTAGCATTATTTTGAGAAAACATTTTCTCTGACATATCTAATTTTAACACATTCATATTGTGTAAATATAAGGAAATATCCTTATTTTCTAACCAATCCTTAAAATCCGCATAACTACTTATTTGAACTAGCTCTTGAGCATGACTAAAATTGTGTTCCTTCAATGCTTTGAAATATTCTGGAATAATATCAGCATGTTTTTCTTGTAGGAAGGTTACAAATGCATGCCCTACATTATATTTTAAGCGTACATCTTCTGTCATTACCTTACTATTTGATATATCCTGATTATCATCAGGATTCATTTTTAAAACATCTAATGTCCTTGCTTTATTTTTTAAACCTTTAATAATAAAACTATCATCATTCTCTATATATTCTGCTAATCCTTCTGAAAAGATATCATGATTTATCTTAGATCCAAGTAAAGCATACCCAGATGCATAATTTTCTAGAGCATGAGTTAATTCATGCTTTAAATTTAAAATGTCTCCAAACTTATGTACATAAATTCTCGATGGAACACGGTCATTCCCATAGAAAGTTACACCACCAGCTCCACTTATTCCTAGATTATAAAGCTTACCATAGTGTTCATATTGATCTTTAGTATCAAATAAATATAGTTCAAAGGTAGTTTCCTTACCATTACTTTCTAACCCAAAATTACTTTTGAATTTTTCTACGGTATCATAAAATCCTTGTCTTATCTCATTTATCCTATCATCAGATAGTCGTTGTAGAGTATGTACCTTCAAAGTTAACATTAAATCATTATCTTTTATATCACGCACACTATTAAAGACATTATTTTTAAAATCCTGGCTACTACCAATAACCATGGTACTATCACCACCTCCAGAAGAAGTAGGTGCATCAGCTATAACACTAGGTGGAAGATCATAATTCATTCTAGCATGTTCTAAATGTGTACCATGATTATAAGTATTAACTTCTTTCTCAGAAAGCTGTTGCCTTTCATAATCCATAGTATTCGATGAAAGTTCTTCTGCCTTATTACCAAGATGAGCATACTTTATAAAATGTACCTTAGGATTCTGCATGTCTTGATATATATGATAATCATCCGGAACATACTGCAACTTTACATCTTCCGGTATATTATGTTGCACCCTATACTGCATTTCTAAGGATTTTAGATCTGACTGTATCCAATTCTTAACAACATGATCTAACTGTTCATCCATCTTATCTAGATCTATTCTTATAAACCTGCTCTGTTCATCCTTAATATCATCAAAATATTGCTCAAATATACGTGGTGAAAAACTTGAAACTACCTTTACAGCTACAAACCCTAAATTTCTAAGAGCAGCATTTATAGTTTTACCAGACATATCATATTCATGAACTCGTTCCCTTAATATCTCACTAATCTTAGACGAACTTAAATTATTATCCTTAAAAAATTCATCAAGTACTTCTTTATCCATAGACATATTATGTAATATAGAGTCATGATGTTCACAAAAGTCAGCTATACCTTCTTTAAAGAAATTCGCAATAAAACTCCGCTCAGTATAGTCAGCTAACTTATGTCCCGACACATGATCTTGTAATACATAACTTAATTCATGCCTCAACCCAACAATATTATCCTTTTCTATACCATTCTCAGACACTTTTTCCTTATACAAATATACACGATAAGGCGCATGCTTATCTTCAATATATGTAATACCCTTTGAGTCATTACCGTTCGACAAGCCATATTGAGCAGAATACTGTTTGTACTGATTTATATCATCAACAAGATATATCTCAACTTTACTTGGCCCATGATCAACGTCAATGTTATAAAAATGTTCTTTAAAATTACTAACTGCATTACGTATATCATTTTCAATCTTTCCAGCTTCTATAGTAGAAAGAACATCTTTAGTATGTACTCCTATATCCAAATTCAAATCTTGTATTTTTATATAATACGCCTTGTTTAACACATCATGTTTCAGACCTAAATAGTCATTAGTATGTGTTTTAATGGCAGTATTATCACCAAAAGAACCTGTCATAAGCCTCATCCTTCTAAATATAATTTGGAATAGCATCATATATATAATGCTTAAAATGTCAACTTAAAAAATTAATAAATTAATTATTTGATTTATTATCTTAAATTAATACTTTGTTTTTTTAATAAAAAAAACCCTATATATTAATAAATTAATATTTTCTTCATAATATAAAACATATACATAAAACAAATAACAATAAATTTACGATAAAAAATATGAAAGAAAATATAGAACTTCCTATACAAAAAAATTTCTTGTTAAAACTAGAAGTAGGAAAAAAACTAAATTCTTTTTGTAATCATAACATATATCAAACAATAGTCAGAAATGATAATAACACTGAAATAATCATGCCATCAAAAAACTATTTTTTTGTAGGTAATAAGTTTTACATACCATACAATAACTATGTCAATGACGAATATATGGAAATTCCAGATGAATACCGATACATAAAAATAGATCGAATACAGAACACTAATAGTCAAACAGAAGAATCTTACTTACTAGTTATCTGTAATGAATACGGCAAAGAATACTCATATAATTATCATCCATTTTACATCCAACCAGAAAACATTATTGAAAAATCAAAAGAAATAAATCTTGAAAAGTACTATAAAATCCAACAAGAATACAACAATATTCCACTATTTAAAATCACTCCAGAATCACATAATCATAACATACCAATAAATTGTGCTGTAATCACAGAATTACATAATACTAATAAACAATTTGCAAAATTAAGTCCTGAATCACTACAATATAAACATTATCATTCTACAACAAATGACAAGTTCATTTTCAGTTATTCTGACATAACAAAACACAAAATTAACAAAGATGGAAGTATAAAACTTCACAATATTAAAAATGATATTACACAAAAAATAATAGAAGATAATCCTATATTTCTCATTGTACACAATGGTAACTTTTTTTTCACAGATAAAAAATATGATGGAGAATTAATAGATGATTACAATACAGCAGTAAAAATCTTACGGCATACTAATTTTTACATAAATCCACATCCAGACTGCTCAAACGATATAGATATGAACAAACAATTTATTTTTAAAATCGTAAAAGGCAATTTAGACCCAAATACCAATAAGAACATAGTTAATGTAGAATTAAAAGATAAACAAATATCACTAATTCCTAAAGATAATAATACTCACCTCTTTTTTGATGGAGATAACTCTTTTCAGTATTGTAATAATGTAAGAGAAGTTAATAGAGAAGATGCTCCAATATCAGGATTTACTAAACATTTTTTCAACACAGTACATGAAATACTAGATTCACACAATACATATCTCTCCATCGAAGAGAATAAAAACTATCAGACAAAAACATTTTTTTCTGATCAAGCAGGTAATCCAATTTTTGATTTATCAAACACTGCACTGACAAAACACATATCATCTCTTTTCCATATGGATAACACTCAAAACAATATACAAATTAATTACACAAAATCCTTAGCTAATACCACAATAGATAACTTTAAACCACATAATGAATTACAGGATGAAAAACAGTTAATACCACAAAAAAACCAAGAAGATAACAACTTATCAATAACAAATCAAGACAGTATAATCCATTCAATTGGAGATACACTCCCTAATATTACATACTTTCCACTCAAAAAAGAAAAAGTTATTATAGGAGATGATATTGGAGACGGTAGATATAAGATATCGTTTAACCTGGCATATGACGAAATGCTAGATTTCTATAAAACTATACAAAAAACTTACAATTATGATTACACATTAAGTGCGTTCAATAATGTAATTAAATACTATGGACTACAAACACCTCACGAAAACAATGTATATATCAATAAGCATGGTCATATATTTATTGATAATCTTGACTTTGGGCTATTACAATAGCAATTATTGATTTAATTTCATTATACATTTTAAGTATTTAACAGTACTGTGTATGAATATTCACAACTTACAAAATAAATCAAAATAATAAGACAAGTAAATAATAGAATAGTAAGATACACATTTTACCATAAACCGCACATAGATATAACATAACTCTATAAAACCAACAATACTGATAAGTATATAACAGTACAAAATAAACTATACAATATGCACAATATATGTAAATTGCTGTACAGGATAACTAAAGAACTTTGCAACTTATACATTATTGAAAAAAAAATTATCACTCTAATTAATCAAGTAATTGTTATTTTTTAATATAAGTAACCATGCATTTACAAGTATTTAATTATACATAACAGGTTCCTATTACATATACTAATTATACAATCCTATAATCATTAGTATGTGATCTGAAAAATCACAAGATTTCAAATTAGTAGCAATTATATAGCCCTACTAATCACTACTTCTTGATGTTAAGTAACTAATTATAGCAAATACTTATTACAATAAATCCCAGCTATAGAAACACATAGCATTTTGCTTATAATTCAATAATAACTAAGCTAATACTACATGCTCTTATCAATCACAACCTACTACAAAATCTTACAGTACTTTATATATGACTATGAAAAATTAGAAGACATGAATCAATAGTAAATAAATTACTCACCATAAGTTTTACATATATAAAATTACTTATCACAAACAACTAATTCACAGAATAAATTCTCATTACACATTATTTATATGATTCTAGTATATGATATTGAAAACTATATATTGATAAATTAATAATAATCACAAAAGGCTAATTTATATAATCAATAAGTTATAGACTTAGATATATTAACTCATAATAATGGCCACATAACTACTACATACTTTTCTAATATAAGACAGTAATTACTTTAACATTTTTATAATAACTTACACATATGCAGATACACATCAAACACAAGATATAAAATAACACATAAAAACTGTTCTTATCTATTATAAGTTTAAATCCATCAAAAAGATTATCCATAAGCATTTTATAAATACCATATAATACCAGTCAAAATAGTACTATTTCTGCCCTCTAGTGAATAAAAAATATTACCCATAACCATATTTATTCTGTCACAACTCTGGTATTTCTTTGTAGTTATAAGGTACAGTAAGATAAAGTGTTATTATATAAAAAATGTGGAGGTAAGCGGAATCGAACCGCTGACCTTCTGCGTGCAAAGCAGACGCTCTACCAAGTGAGCTATACCCCCATAAGATTACAATTGATAGCAATGCCCTAGGCTATTGCCAATTAAATAACACAACCTTACAAACAATTCAAGAATTAATGTATCAGCAATAACAAATTTCCACTAACTTATATCATAGGTTATTTTCATTAATTATTTTTGCTATTATATTACTAAAATCATTAATATTCTTAAAGTTCATATATACAGAAGCAAATCTAACATATGCAACTTTATCTAATTTAAAAAGATTATCCATAACCATTTTACCAATAACATCAGTTGGAATAGCATTATCTTTTTTGCCTTCAAGCTCATAAAAAATATTATTTACCATCATATTTATTTTATCATGACTTACTGGACGTTTCTTTGTAGCTATAAGAATCGAAGAAAGTAGTTTCTTTTTATCAAATTGCTCTAATCCTCCATTTTTTTTAATTACCATCAATGACCTAAGTAGAAGCTTTTCAGTAGTAGTAAATCTAGAATTACATACAGGACAAACCCTACGCCTTCTGATTAACATATCATCTTCTATTGACCTTGAGTCTTTAACATTAGTACTGATATTATTACAGAAAGGACATTTCATAAGTAATTTCTAAATACACAACTTTATCAAGTTAATTTAGTATATAAAATAATTAACGACATACATAGTTAATAATTGTATTATATCATCATCAGTATTATATTAGTATAGAATTATAGTTACAATTTATCATTAAATATGCAGCTTTTTAGTAATTTACGGCTTATGCTAAGAAAAAACAAACAATTAGTTGGCAAAGATATATTAGGTAATCGTTATTACAACTCTTTAACAAAAACTGGTGAAAAAAGATGGGTAATATACAACGGTAAAGTTGATCCAACAAAAGTTCCTGCATTATGGCATATATGGTTACATTATACAGATAATCAATTACCAAAACTTGCAGAAAAAAATCTACATGTACCAAATTTAACCGGAACTAAGTACGCCTACCATCCTCAAAAGTCTTTTAAATAACACAAAACATATTAACATCGGTATTTTATGCATAGATCAAATATTATTGAAATTTTTATAGGATTCCTAGTGTTAGCAGGAGCAATATCTATTGGGATAATAGCATTTAACAAATTACCATATAAAAATACCTTACGTAATTGTTACACAGTTAAAGCATTTTTCTCAAATGTAGATGGGTTAGACATAGGAGATGAAGTAACAATATCAGGAGTAAAAATAGGTACAGTAACTTCAATATCATTGAATGAAAGCTATACTCCTATAGTCACAATGTGCATACAGAAAAATATCTTACTACCTTCAGATAGTTCAGCATCTATATTAAACAGCAATATGTTAGGAAAAAAGCACATTGATATCGAACTTGGATCAGATCAAGAAGTCATCGTAAGTGAAGGTTTAATAGAACATACACATTCAGATTTAAGTTTCAATGCAATTATTGCTAAAATAATAGATTCACTTATTAAGTAGTCAATATCAATTGTTAAATACAAATTTGACAACAAGCATATTATAACTAACCAATAGGATGAACAACTAAATAAAGATAATATAAATATTTGACATTATTGAGTTTAAATAAAATTTAAGGAATTACCATCAATAAAAGCTCAATTATAAGATACACATTAGATTTAAGCATCAACATAATTTTATTACATAGATAATAGTTTCATTTACTCAATAGTGTTATTAACATATATTTTTAACAGCATAATATGCTAAACTAATAACAGACATAAAAATCAAACAACAGCAATACATTACTAGTAATATTCTTAAACTTATGTTATAATTAAGTATTAATTTATTTATATTAACTATTAATACTAAGGAAGAATTGCATTATTACCAGTAAATATAAGGCTGATTGAAGTAAGTGGTAGAATTATACGAAAACTAAACAAATACAGTAATATATTACAAAGTGAAAATAAACTTATTTAATGATTACAACTTAACTTTATAGGCAAAACAAAAAACATGCTATAGCATTAATTATTTACTATGCTTATATGCATTTTTGGAATATAATGATAGTTGTGTGATGGTTATTTAAGATAATGTTATGCTAAATGATTTTTATAACTTATTATTACATATAGTTAGTAACCCAAAGTCGATAGCGTTACTAATACTTCTATTAGTGATAGGTAGTACTTATTTCTTTAAGTACAATAAAAAACTCAAGAAAAAACTTCAACCTAAAGATCAATCATCTGTAAGTACTCAAGAAAATATAGGTAGTATGGATAAACCATTTGATAAGAATTATACTCCAGAACATCATGTTGCACACAGCACAACTTTTACTATTGACTCAGTATCTCAAGTATTTGAAAGTAAAGAACAAAGTAGAAGTAGATAACTTCTTTATATTAAGAGGAGGTACTATCTTGGTATTTCTTTAGATTTTTACATAGTTATTATATAAGGTAGTAAGATTTACTACATTTTCCTCATAAGAATGATTTAGTTAACAGTTAGGTATAAATTAACTAGAAATGGGTAGTTAATTTACATTTTTTATCATTACTTGAGTGTAACTCACCATCCAAATAAGTCATTTAGTAATAATAAAATTCAAATAGATATCTCAATATAATAGCAATGTCGCTATTTTATTAGAAATCAATGTTAAAGGAATTGGATATATTCCCACAATAATAGAAGCAATTACCATTATCCAAATACATAATACCATAACATTTGGCGTTTTAAACGACGATATAACTACCTTATTATCAGGTGAACGAAGACACACTGCTTCAACTATTTTCCAAACATACACTATAGATAACCCAGAACCTATAAGCAACACAAAAATACCAGCCCAAAAATTAGACTTTATAACTGCATCAACAATATACCATTTAGCAATAAACCCTGAAGTAACTGGCATACCAATTAAACTTAAACATAATATAATAAATGGCAATGTAATTTTTGGCATGGTTTCCCACATGTTTGCACAATCTTTCAGATGTGTGTTACCACAACCATAATCAATGCTACCTACAATCATAAATAATGCTGACTTAACCAAGCTATGACTAATAATATAAGCTATAGCTGCAACCAAACCATAATTAGTATTTAAACTAACTGCAAATACAATATATCCTAAATGTGCAATACTTGAATAAGCAAATATCTTTTTAATATTGCTAGTAAAAATTGCAAGTAAAGATCCACAAACTATTGACAAGACAGCAAAACACATAAAAACAATATTAAAAGGTAAAGTCACAAAAACAAAATCAGCTTTAAAAACGTCATATATCATCTTTATAATGAGATATATCATAACTTTAGTAGAAGTACCGGAAAAAAACACAGAAATAAAAGAAGGAGCAAAACTATAAGCCTGTATTAACCATTTATGAAATGGGAATAGCGCTGTCTTTATAAACAAACCTACCATAATAAATAACATTGCAATCTGTGTAACTCTATTTGTTACCAGCAAATTATCATGAATTATTAGAAACAAATCTCCAATATTCAATGTACCAGTAATAGCATACAAAAAGCCTATACCTATTAAATAAAAAGTTGCCCCAATTGTACCAATTACTAAATAATCAAATGCTGCTATTAAAGCAGCTTTATCTTTTCCCATTGCAACCAAAATATAAGAAGAAATAGACGAAATCTCAAGAAAAACATAGATATTAAAAACATCATTTGATACTAATATCCCCAAAAAACCACCTAAACATAGCAAAAATACAGAATAGAAACTTGGTATCTTGTTAACACCTATTTCTCTGATGCTAGGATATATGCCATACAATATACTCATTACAGCAATAAAATTTACTAAAACAAGCATAGTAGCACTAAATATGTTCACTTTAAGTTCTATGCCATAAGGAACGATCCACCCCCCTAGGCTGTATTTGATTACATCAGCAGAACAAACCTGAGAGAACAATACCAACGCAATGGAAAAAGATACTACTACAACAATAGATGATATAATTTTCACCAATGTACTATTTTTTAATAAAGCACATATTACTGCAGAAAGTAAAGGTATAATAACCTGTAAAACAGGTAACGAACTACTCATTAGGTATACTCATCATAAAGTATCATATGATTCTCAAAACTACTAAAATATTCTTAAAAAGGCAAGTGTATTTATTGTAAATCCTTGTTTATCACTGAATATTGTTATGCAGTAACAAACAACAGTAGAATTTATATCTTTTAAAAACAAAAAATACTATTAATAATTACATTAATGTAAGCTCTTACGAAAAAATATACCCCCTAATATCTGATAATTATTTAGGTTTATCACATACACTGAATTTGTGAATAGTGAATAATGTATATAATAAACATGATATACTCAGTAATAATATATTTCATTCACTATATAATTAATAAACCCTTGCTTTCTTATTTAAACTGTAAAGATAATAGATACCTAAAATAATATAATACAAATTCTTTGTTCACTAGCTTAATTTAATTAAATTTCTAATTACTGTATCTTGAGGGTCAAACTTTATAGTATTAATATGACCATAATCTTTAAAAGATGCGTTATTTAACAATAAATCTTTAATCTGAGTAATAACTATATAAATATCTTTAAGCACTTTAATTCAATTATAAACAAAAAAAAACACCTACATTATTTTTATACTTTTCCACTCAACTCATTTTAAGATATTAATCAATTTGTCAAATTTACTTTCACCAATCCATTATTGTAAAGTTAACCATACACTTTTCATTTGCAGATCATCATGCCTTATAGGTAGTTATAGAGACCTACAAAATATATTTTTACTCTCTCATCTACTAAACAATCTTAATAGTTATGTATATATTAAGTGCTCTAATCCTTATAAAATAAGAAATACCAGTATTACTCTTATACTTTTCCACTCAACTCATTTTAAGATATTAATCAATTTGTCAAAATTACTTTCACCAATCCATTATTGTAAAGTTAACCATACACTTTTCATTTGTAGATCATCATGCCTTATAGGTAGTTATAGAGACCTAGAAAATATATTTTTACTCTTTCATCTACTAAACAATCTCAATAGTTATGTATATATTAAGTGCTCTAATCCTTATAAAATAAGAAATACCAGTATTACTCTTATACTTTTCCACTCAACTCATTTTAAGATATTGATCAATTTGTCAAATTTACTTTTACCAATCTATTATTGTAAAGTTAACTATATACGTTTCATCTGCATATGTTCATATTTTATATCCAGTTAATAATAAACTTATAAAATAGAGAAAATTATTTTGTACAATATTTTTACAGATTTACCACAATTTCAAAGAATTAAAGATATTAATACCTGCATAAACAAAGTTTCGAGTAATAATTAAGTATATCACCAATGATCTAACAACGAATTAAAACTCTTACTAGATCATAAATTCTTTACTATTTAATCACTAATTCTACATTAAAAACACACTCTTATATCAAAAGATACAGCATGCCATAGTTGTTAATTTCTAAGATACTAATTATTTCCTTAAATGTAATAATATTAACACTTACTTTTAATTTAAGCAGATACCATATTGCATAAAAAACCAAACATTGCTTATATGACCCAATAATCTTTAATCCATAAGTACATTAACTGATAATATATTGATATATATAACACATTTCAAAGATAACAAATCACAATATCCAAAAAACTAAAAAATTATTGTCTTTATAGGGAATCATCAACTTACTATTCCATATATCAAGTACCTATACATATTTTTCTAAAAATTAAAGACTTAAAAAATTATTATATATAAAAAACAAGGAATAATTGATCTTGATTAAATATATAGATACACCAATATTTGATTAACCTATCTAAAAACGCACTTTTTAATAATCAATACTTTTTTACATAACACTCTAGAGAGCAAAACATCAAAAATATAGTATACCATCTAACTAACTATATTTAAAATAAGATTACTCTCAATATCAAAATAATGAGAGATTCTAAACCATTTACTACATAAGATATCCATATCCAACACTACTAACCTATCATAGAAGCCATAAATAGCATGATAATTCACAACAATATCTTAAAATATACAATAGTACTCTTTACATACTATTTAGGTAGCATACCACAATATACTTTCAATATTTATATAAATATTGAAATTTAAATTAAAGATATACTAATATGATTGAATAATTATATTATTTAACATTACTAATTCTTATTAGAAAAAATTTATAGAAAAGATAACTTACAAAATTACAATACCTTGTTATAAAGGTACACAACAATTGTAACAAACTAAGTATTAAGTACTACATCAAGATAACTCATAGTTCTCACTTATATTAATATACAACACAACTATAACTTACCAATACTATAAATAAGATATTTTGAGGTAAACATTTTGAATATATACACAAAATACTAAAGCCTTATGCTTTACATAATATAAAAAATGCTTACAATAGCTATCACGCTAGTATTCTTAGCATTAGATATTAATAAGGTAAAAAATTAATGGAATTATCTCCGTATAAGAAACATAATTATACGTTCGCAGTGATATTAGGTGCAATGTCTACTATATCAATGCCACCATTTTATATGTTTATTGCACTATTGATAGGATTTTCTGGGTTTTACATTACCTTATCACATGCACAAAATATAAAGCAGGCATTTTACTCTGGATGGTGGTTTGGTTTTGGGTATTTTACAACTAGTTTATACTGGCTTGCCGTACCATTAATAGCTCAAAGTCGTATCTTTTGGCCTTTAGTACCATTCGCCATAACTATAATTCCAGCAATTTTATCATTGTTTTTTGGTATGGCATCTTCTATTGTACATTTTATAAACTGTAAAAAACTGTACGGGTTAATAATTCTATCCTTGTCGTTTACTATAGCTGGAATATGTATTGAAATCATATTACCATGGAATTTGTTAGCATATTCCTGGTCTTTCTCAACAGAAATGTTACAAACTGCTTCACTAATAGGACCACATGGGATGACATTTCTTGCTGTGCTATGCAGTGCAGCAGTTGGAGTATCTATACAAGACAAGTGTATTCTATCATGTATTATTACACTAATAACATTGGTTAGTATGTATATCTATGGGAGCAATAGATTATTAAATCAAGAATATAAATACCACAATGACATAGCTTTACGTATAGTTCAAGGTAATATAGATCACCAATGGGACGAAAACGAAGAACAAGAGTATAATACCTTTCAAACATATCTAGGACTGACTAGTAAGTACGGTTTGAATTCAAGAACACATATAATCTGGGGTGAAGGTTCTTTCCCGTTGTTAACAGATAAAAACAATAATTTAATCACAAACAGTATTAAATTTACAATTCCAAAGTTTTTAATTGCTAGTGGTACAAGATATGATAAGGAAAGTCAAAAATTCCATAATACGCTGTTTGCAATCAATGATAATGGCAAGATAATTGATTACTACGATAAATACCATTTAGTACCATTTGGCGAATTCATACCATCAATATTACGAAGTATTGTACCACGATCTATAACAGCTGGTTTTAGCTATAATTCAGGGACAGAACAAAAAAAATTAATATCATTAAATAACAATAGAATGCCTTTTGTACCTTCAATATGCTATGAATCCATTTTCAGTAACGAAATGGCAAATAAATGTATTAATGGAAAATGGATAATTAATTTAACAAATGATGGATGGTTTGGAATAAGTTCACAACCTTACCAACATTTTGAAATGAGTCGCATGAGAAGCATAGAAAATGGGTTGCCCACTATCCGCGCAGCTAATACTGGTATATCAGCTGTAATAGATAGCTATGGAAGAATAATCCACTCTTTACCTATAATAACAGAAGGTATTATTGACTCATATTTACCTTACCATATCAATAATGGCACTCTCTATTCTAGGTATATTAGCAAGTTTATTATTCCATTATTTGGGTTAATAATAATAGCTATATTATTATGGAAGATTATATTCCACAGATACAGAACTATAATTAACACTTAGTATTATCTCTTATTTTCCATTATCAAAAGAATAGGTTCATATTCATTGTTAAAGTACAAAAAGCACATTGTTACTTTAAAAATATCAACCCATTATAATTATCCCATAATATACCTACTAATGTATAGAAATACATTGATCTTCTATAGAGACAATAATTATTAGCACATTTTTTAGTACGTCAATTTTCGAAACCAATATAATTCTACTATATTTGCAATATTGCTAAATATTCTACAGATTTTACACTATAACTGTATACCCTAATTAATGGTAATCTATAACAACATATTCATTAAAAAAAAATAGTAATTATCTATTTATTTCAGTACACTAAACAATTACCAAATACCCTCTTATTATACAATATTTCACTTACTATATAAGTATTTATACTAACATACTAAAACATGTTTACTTTTTGCAAATAAGTATTACTTTGTTCCTAATATATAAATAATGATAGAAATACACCCTCATTACACTATATATCATTCATTACATACTCCATCTATAAATTAGAGTTAAATACTACTATTCATATAATCAACTAATACATAAAAATACGCTTATCTTTTGTAAAAACAGTAATGATTTATATCTTTCAATATACAAATAACTGTCAAATTCTTACTACACTATAACACTAATACTATCCTAATATTTTAGATGACTCATTGCTATATTTTCTATGTTCAAAAAAAACACACAACAATACTAGTTTATACATTCACAATAATTATGTGTTTACAAGATTCTTAATAAGCACTAGCTATACAAATAACAACACCACACAACATTCTACCACATAATAACTAAGCTATAGAACACTAATCATAATTATACATCTTTCCCAACCATAACATGCAAGCTTATTCTATCTTAGTATATTGATTAATAAACAAATAATCCTAAAGTTTTTATATATATAAGATTCTAAATTTTACTTTTATCAGCATTAGCTATACAAATAACAACACCACACAACATTCTACCACATAATAACTAAGCTATAGAACACTAACCCTAATTATACATCTTTCCCAACCATAACATGCAGGCTTATTCTATCTTAGTATATTGATTAATAAACAAATAATCCTAAAGTTTTTATATTATAAGATTCTAAATTTTACTTTCATAAACATTAGCTATACAAATAACAATAATTATACTAAATCTACCAGATCACAATGTAAGACTAAAAGCTTTGATAATACATTACTTGGATTATTTAAATTATATTTACTAATAATTGACAATACAAAATTCTTTAATAATTAAGATTCATAATATTACACAGAGAACATCAGCTTACATAATTTAGTACAACATCATACATACTTAATGTTGTTATAACATTTCCAATTTAATTTATTCTGCATGATCTTCTGTCTCAACTACATTAACAACACTTTGCTTGACCATATCATATAGATTATTAATATCAAAAGTAATTTTAGGTTGCCATAACTGACCTTGCAAAGACATATCTATATGAGCTGGAGAAGACATACCTGGAGGTATGAAAGAAAGCCTTAACATAGAAACTAAAGCAAATTGTAATAATGAAATATTTGCTGACGCAACCCCACCTGCATTATCAATTGCAAACTGCATTGAAGATGCAACAGTACCCCTTTTAATATTAGCTCCAGCATTAACAAAGTTAAAAACAGTATTATTATCATACAATGATATCTGAGTTAGTGCTGCAATATCAGATTTACTTTTAGTTTCTAATAAATCCACAATAAATTTATTAAAATCTATCCCTACAACATTAACTCCTTTGGCAACAAATTCTATTTTCCCATCTAAAAAGCTGACCCAATCAGTTATAGTTTTTCCTTGAGTTTGAACACTACCACTTATACTAACATTACCTGTAATACCACTAATATTTATATTCTTAAGTAATTTATCTAGTCCAATATTTGCTATAGACATCACAGCAGATAGTGAAGAACTAGGTCCCATACCAATCTTACCACTAATTGAAACAAACCCCTCATCCATTTTAAACATGAGTTTATTGATAGACATCAAACTATCTTTCAAACTAGCTAAAAATACAAAATCTATTAAATTATTATCTTGAGAGAAAAAATCTTGAATATCAATACTAATATCACCATCTACATGTTCTAATCCATAAAAATTTAAATCCTTATCTGACCATTTGATATTCACCACTTTTTGTGAATCATCAACTATACTACGCAATAAAGAAGGAAAAACTATAAAATCAGAATTATACTTACTACTTTTTAGTTGAACTGACATTTTAGGTCTTATATCCTGGGGTTTAATAGATACTTTAACAAACCCTTCCAAATTAGACCCATCAGTTGCATTAAATCGTATCTTATCAAGATTAAATTTACCTTGTACAATATCAATTGAAAAACTTAAATCATTAACATGTTGTTTATTAATTACAGAATCATTAATATTAGTACCAAATTTTACTTTATAATTAATATCCTTTAACCATTTCATCCTCATGAAATTTTCTATGCTTAATTTTGTATTGATATTATATCTATCAAAATCAACATGATATAAATCAACATTACCGGATATAAAACTATTCTTCTTATCATATTTTATCTTCAATTGCCCTTTAGCATCTCCTAGGCCACTAGTTAACACTCTAACATTAGATAAAGAAAATATCCTAGGAGCTATATATACATCACTTTGTAAAGAAAACTCACTATTGTTTGATTTTGACTCAAATTCCACAGGAAATAACCATCCAGCAAAAGATTCAAAATCATTACCATTAATCTTTATCCTACCACTGAAACTAGACACTAAATCATTACTACTAACATTACCTTCAACTTGTAGTACATTATTATTTCCAGGTAACATCATTATCATTTTATTAACATTGATTTTCCCACCCGATACACTTAAATCCACCGCCAAGTTATTTGATACTTGGCCACTATACTTTATTTCTTTAACATTCACCTTAACATCATAGTCTAAATCCTTAGATATCAATGTACTAAAATAATCAAGAGTACGAGATTCCTTATTGCTATAATTATTGTCATTATTATTAGACAAATAATCTAAATCAATATTTGAAAAATCAATATCAATATTACATGAGCTATAACTTAAACAGGTAATATTTCCTAGTCCATTTAGACTCCCAGTAGCAACCTTAAAATCAGTTAATTCAAATCTTTTATCCGTTAACTTAATGTTACTAGATAATGAAAACTCTTCTTGTGAATTAATAAAAGAGAAAACAGAAGTCTTATTTGTTTCAGAAAGATCATTAATAAATTGTGCAAAATTACTTCCTTTAGCAACTATTACACCATCAAATTTATTTTCATAAGATACACCAGATAAAGTAACTTTTGTTAATTCAGAAGAAACACTTCCAGCTATTCTATATTGTGTTTTATCCAAAGATACATCAGCAGTCATAGTATAACTATTCTTACCAATATCTAACAAACCACTTATAACTTTTGTATCATTTATTGTTTTAATATTACCTTCCTTAATATATATAGGTTTACTACTAAAAGATGTTCTATCATAATGAGTATTAATAACACTATTACGAATATTAAAAGTACCAATCTGAAAACTACCTTTTTTAAAGGAAGATAATATATCCACAAGACTACCTAAAGGCATACTCAATCCATCTACAGTAACAGCATAGACCTTAGGAGAAAATAAAAGTAATGATAATAAAGATATTTTTAACTCAAGACGTTCAATCAATATTGTCGATTTATAATCTGATGAATCACTGCCACTTTCTACATGTAAATTATTTACTACAATTTTAGGCAGAACTAAACTACCGGTAACGTTGTTCACACCCTTAACACTTATATCACTAGATATATTTTCTATCTGCTTAAGCACATGAGATGCATAATAAGAATTCCAGTTAATAAAAAATGGAGAAACTACTAAAAATAGCAAAAATATTAAAATGGCTGAACCAAAATACACTAAGAATTTCATCAATGTACCAATAAAACATTCACATTTTATTTATCACAAATAATATTAATAATATATAAAAATACTATGGAAAGCATAATATATATAAGAAGTAGCATATACTTCTTATAAATTAATGAAAATATATATGTATTTTACACTTTATAAATTAATATCTTAAAAATTACGAGTTACAGATTCCATTATACTAGATCATAAAACACATAAACTAAGAATTAGTTATTAATTGAAGGAGCAAGAACAGTTAAATTAAGAATTTCAGAAACAGAAGAAGACATTTGTACAATTTGTACAGGCTTTTCCATCCCTACTAAAATAGGACCTATAACTGGAACACCAGTTGCCTCTCTCAATAACTTAGAAGATATACTAGCACTGTGCAAAGTTGGCATGATTAAAACATTAGCTGAGCTGGTAAGTCGACAAAAAGGATATAATGTTAACAATTCTGGATTCAGTGCAACATCAATAGACATTTCCCCATCATATTCAAAATTGACGTTACAATTGTCCAAAATTTCTATAGCCTTTCTCATCCTTCTAGCATCCTTTTGAGAGTGACTACCAAAATTTGAAGAAGAAATAAATGCTACACGAGGTTCATGACCCATTTTTCTAGCTTGCATAGACGCTTGAATTGCTATTTCAGCAACTTGTTCTGGAGTAGGAGATTCATGTATTGCAGTATCAGCAATAAATATGGTACGCTCTTTCATTACAATAATTGACAAACCAAACATAACCCCTTTAGGCTTTATTACTTTTTGTACATCATGTATAGAAACAGTATATCCTCTTGTTAAGCCAGTAATTAAAATATCTCCATCACCACACGCAAGCATACATGCAGCAAAAACATTACGATCTGTTTTTACATCACGTACACAACTTCTATATAAATACCCTTCACGCTGTAATTGTTTATACAAATAATCCGTATATTTATTATTATTCTCAGAAATTGCTGCATTAGCAATTTCTATTCCTTTCATATCTTTAATACCTAGTCGTTCAAAGCCCTCATGTACCTTATCAATACGTCCAACAAGTATAGGTACTCCATATCCTTGATTACGCCATTGTACAGCAGCCTGAATAATCTTTTCTTCTTCACCTTCTGAAAAAATTACCTTTTTAGGATCACGTTTAACAGAGCTATACATCATATTAAGTACATTAGAAGTAGAAGATAATCTTGATTCTAATTGTTTTACATATTCATCCCAATTTTCTATATTTCTTCTCGCAACACCAGATTCAATGGCAGACTTTGCAACTGCAGGAGCAACTACAGTAATTAAGCGTGGATCAAATGGAGTAGGAATAATATAATCTTTTCCATAATTCATTTTCCTACCACCATAAGCATCTGATACCTCATCACTAACATACTCACGAGCTAACATAGCAATAGCATTAGCAGCTGCAACTTTCATTGCACTATTAACACACCTTGCTTGAACATCTAGTGCACCACGAAATATATATGGAAATCCCATCACATTATTAATCTGATTATTATAATCTGACCTACCAGTAGCTATTATAGCATCAGGTCGTATTTTACGTGCAATATCAGGATTAATTTCAGGATCAGGATTTGCCAAAGCAAAGATTATAGGATCTTTATTCATAGACAAAAGCATATTTTCACTTAGTACATCCTTCACTGATAAACCAAGAAATACATCAGCCATTACCAAAGCATCTTTTAAAGATCTATTCTTCGTATCAATAGCATGCTTAGCTTTCCATTCATTCATTCCAAGCTGTCTATCCTTATATATAACCCCATTTTGATCACACAATGTAATATTTTCAGCAGGTACACCAATTAATTTTATCATTTCAAGACATGCAATACCTGCAGCCCCAGCACCATTAACAACAATTTTAATATCTTTAATATTCTTGCCTGTAATATCAAGTGCATTAATAAGACCAGCTGACACAATAATAGCAGTTCCATGTTGATCATCATGGAATACAGGGATATCCATTATTTTACTTAATTTTTCTTCAATAATAAAACACTCTGGAGCTCTTATATCTTCTAGATTTATTCCACCCCAACTTAAACCTAAGTATTTTATTGCATTAACAAACTCATCAACATCTGAAGTATCAACTTCCAAATCTATCGCATCAATATCCGCAAAACGTTTAAATAAAACAGCTTTACCTTCCATAACAGGCTTAGAAGCTAAAGGCCCTATATTTCCTAAACCAAGTACAGCAGTACCATTTGAAATTACAGCAACATAATTTCCCCGTGCAGTATATTTATATACCAAATCAGGATTTTCAGCTATTTCTAAACAAGGCACTGCAACCCCAGGAGAATAGGCCAAGGATAGATCCCTTTGAGTTAACAAAGGTTTAGTAGGCATAAGAGACACTTTACCAGGCTTTAAACCCTTACAATGAAATTCCAGCGCTTCCCTTTTCTTTGCATCAAACCCATTATTTTCAAGATCACCCATAGAACATACTCGTTAACACTTATTCTAAAGCCTAATTTGTATACTGCTATACAGCATAACATGTCAAGTTTTAACAAAATGTTACTTAAACATTAACAGATTCTTTAAGAATTAATCTATTAATATATCAAACACATCATTCATTATAACTAACCATCTAATATCTATTTTACACAAAACTTATGGTAGACAAATCATACACATTATTTGAACTTATTAAATGCTTTGTATTCTACAAGTTCAGTAATATTCACTTCATAGTTCAGTGCGATTAGATCTTATATATAATATAGTACATTCGCTATAATATCATTAAACAATCTTTCTACCTTGAAATCTCATGTTTATTACTCTAATACAATACACGATAATTTTTATTAGATAATGTAGGAAAAACAATACTAATGGTAAATAGCTTATATAATTAAATTACTAGTACTTTCTATATCATAATTTAAATAATGTATATATCCAGTATTAAAAATGTCTACATTATAATTAATTGATAACCCAATATCATATGCTACTAAATAACACACATAAATGCTATAATTATCAGTTACAATATAAACCTATTATTAATTTACAACATTTTACCTATATAACTAGCAATTTTATATACTAGAATACCTAATTTATAAACATCATATCAAAAATCAACAAAATGATTACGTGAATATAGAATAATCTAAAGTTACTAAACTAATATTTAGTTCAAAATTTATATAATATCTTTATATCATCAGTATTATTATACAAAATATGTGATATAAATTTAGAAACCCCTATTTACAGGCAGTTGTTCATTAAATAATTAGATTAATACACAGTACAACATAAATCATCAGTATACAAAAGCCATAACAAAATCCTACATCAACATAATAACCTTGACAATCACCCTACACTTAATAGTAAAATCTGGGATAATTTGTAATGCAATCTTTAAAAGAATGTCTATTGTTTTTGCTTTATCTGCCATTAGCAAAAGTTTTGGCAAAAATAATCAAGTAAACATTATAATTAATGCAAATTTACAAATAAAAAAAGGAGAAATCGTTGCATTGATAGGCCCCTCAGGATCCGGTAAAAGCACATTATTACATATTGCAGGTTTATTAGATACCCCATCTTCAGGTAGTGTCTTTATTAACAATATAGAATGTTCAGCTACAACTTCAGATCGAGAAAAAACCTATTTACGACGTAATTTTTTAGGATTTGTTTACCAATTTCATCATTTATTACAAGAATTTTCTGTATTAGAAAATGTAATGTTACCACAAATCATCATAGGTAAAAGCAATGAAGTAGCAAGAAAAAATGCTATAGAACTCTTATCATTGGTAAAATTACAAGATAAGCTTTTAATGTCAATATCACAACTTTCTGGAGGAGAAAGACAACGGGTCGCAATAGCAAGAAGTTTAATTAATTATCCCTCTATAATCTTGGCAGATGAGCCAACTGGTAGTTTAGATAATGACACAGCTCTTGAAGTATTTTCACTACTACATAAATATGCAAAAGAAAAAAATATATCTGTATTTTTAGCAACACATAATCATATTTTAGCAAAAAAAGCAGACAAAATAGTACAGATAAATTCAGGAACCCTACAAAACTATACAGACTATTAAATTATAACAATATCTATAACAGGCTTGTTAATATACATGATTTATTTAAAATATTGGTATGGTATATAAGTTTTCTTTCAACACATTTGTATTAAAAACTAACGATGTTTTAATACTTTTTAAGTTATAAAGGTAATTTTATCTATTTCTAAAATAGAAAAACATTACTATAAAAATTTCTATTAATAATGTTAACACCATTACAAATGTTTCCAAAAATACAATTCTTCCTACTAAGCAATTATAATTCTTTGCATCATAAAACTAGCAAACTATCTATTTTTACTGTTCTATTAATTGAATATTCAAACTATTTATTCCATTATTACACATTGTAAAAAAAACAAGCTCAATCACTTTATAAAAATAATAATATTGAACCATATTTAATTATACTGTTCAAATTTATTTTAAAATACTCTCCTATATTCATCTTATTATTCAATTTCTGCAACATAATCTGTTAATTTTTCTTTATAATTTATAATAACTACATATTTATAAATATGATCTTTATCTATACTCAATTACTTGGTCCAGCAAGACATACAATTTAAATATTTTAAACTCTTAAGATACCAATTTTATGCAGCTTCTATGATACTGCTAAACATCCATTACAACTACAAGTATCTTTAATATATAGAAAAAACAAGTCTAACTATATTCTAATAAGTACCAAAATGCCAAATATCAATTTTACTCTTTAAGTTCATTTTCAAATATTCGTTCACATCAGCCTCAATATTCAATTTCATCTACAACAACCTGCTAATATTTTTTCACAATTTATAATCACTACACATTGCAAACATAACTCTTATCCACAACTCAACTACTATAAAACATACTTAATTACTGGATCTTATATCACAAGCTTTGAATATTGTACTAAATACACACAGATCAACTTTACTACACAATTTTTCTATTACTATAAATATACTATATATCACTATTTTTTTATTACAATTATACACTTAGATTATATCTTCTGGCAGAACAACACATAAATACCCAAATTACCAATTTTATTATTAAATTTTCCTATAATTTATTACATACTTTCTAAAACTATAGGCGATTAGCGTTATATACTTCTATCCCTCAAAGGATGATATTTAAATAATACATTCTTTAATTTTTCATTAGCAACATAAGTATATATTTGTGTAGTAGATAAGCTAGTATGTCCTAACATTTTTTGAATAAAAATAATATCTGACCCATTATTTAACAAATGAGTTGCAAAAGAATGTCGAAGTTTATGTGGAGAAATTCTAGTCATATCAACCCCAGCACTTATACTGAGATCTTTTAACAATTGACCAATTCTTTGCCTAGTGATTGGATTATCAAATTTTGTACCAGGAAATAACCACTGAGATATTTCATATCCATTAGGAACAAAATGCATATATACCTCAAGATATTTTTGTATACTTACTATTGCAGATGAATTCAATAAAACTATTCTTTCTCTATTTGCTTTCCCTCGGATTGTTATATAGGATATCTCAATATTGTCATTATTAAGAGCCTCTTTTATTGAGTTCAATTTCAAATAAATCAATTCAGAAACTCGTATACCAGAAGAATACAGAATGTTAATAATTGCATTAGTTCTTAGCCCATCTGGAGATGAATCTAATGCTGCTGTATCAAGTAACCTACTAACTTCTTCAATATTCAAAGCTTTGGGGAGAGTACGTGATAACCTAGGAAAATCAATAGATAATGCTGGATCATATGCTATTATGTTATCTTTACAAAAAAACTTATATAAATTTTTAATAGCTGATATCTTTCTTGATATAGTACTAGACTTATACTCTCTTTTATGCATCAATCGTACATAATCTTTTAAATCATCACGAGATACTTCTATCAATGCAAGGTTTTTACAATCAAAAAATTTGCACAAGTCTAACAAGTCACTCATATAACTTTGATAAGTATTATAAGATATATGTTTTTCTGCTGCTATTGCTGTAAGAAACTCATTAACATATTTTTCATTACTCATCATATTTATACATTTTCGTATTTTATAAAAAAATCATCATTATGTCTCAAGACATTACTTAATTAATATCTTTTACCATACACATAATTAACACTCTCTTTAACATATACAATAAAAAAGATAACAGTAAAAAACATCATATAGATAGCTGTTAATAAACGCCATATTAAATACACTACGACACATAATTATTCTACCTTCACAGTTTCAATATGTAGAGGATAGATATTATCAATAATATGTGTCACTTTACATATTAAGATCTCACATATACATCAAAAACATCATTGTAGGATACTTATATAAGACAACTACTAAACTATATATGTTAAGATTATAATTTACATTCTATATCAATATATAGAATATCAATTATAAACAATCATATTAAGTCCTACAGAAGATAATCTATCAATACAGATACTCCTAAATTTTACCATAGTAATAAAATAATAATATATTAATAGAAATTTATAATTATACTTCCTAACATTAAATTAGAATATGGTTACGAATAATTATACTGAACTATACATAAATAATAAATTTTCTTAAATATTTTTAATATATGTTAAAAAATGTTACTTAAGATATATTTGTATCATATAATGAATAACAATCTTAATATAACCAAATACAGCAGTCCTACTTTTAACATTTAATATACTCAAATGTTACTCTCAATTAATATACAATAATACAGTGTAATATAGTCTTCAGGTATTTTAACTTGAGTCACATAAATAAAGTAGCACATTATATACCTTAAGATAAAATTATAATTATATAGTCAAACTTTTTAGTACAAAAAATAGTATTAACTGTAACTATGCAATACATTTTTACTTAAATTACTCAGTTATTATGTATCAATTTAAAATTTCTATTCATATAAATAAACCACAATACACTATAGAAACTTGATAATAGCAAGAAGAATATGACAAATTTACCAGAATATAAAAAACACTACCACTCGTAAAAATACAGCAAATTTCATTCAAAAAATAATCTTCATTGAAAACTTTCACATACATATATAAAAATACCACAATGTAGGTATTAGTGAATCATATTTATTCCAATATTAAAACTAATGGTAATATAATATAAATCTGTATAAAGGAAAGATATACAGATACTGAATTAACATCTGTACAAATTAAGCATGGTATATTATATCATATAATGTATAATATATTTCAGAATAGCAAAGTGGTAAAAAAGCGTATTATTAAAAATAAAAAATAAATGAATTAAAAAGTATATATAGTACATTATCATTTATACAATGTACTTTGTACAGATTCTACAATCATTGACTTAACATAATAAACAATGTATAAGCTAACATATATATTTAGTAATAGTGTTATTGTACTTATATGTTTTTAACAGTGATACAATTAGTGTTAGTATTCTTATTAGTAATTTTAGTGTTATTACAACCCCCAGAATCTGATAACTTAAGCGGTTTTGGCAATACACAAAACAATTTAGATGCAATGTTTACAAGTGGTTCACCTTCAAACTTTATTACAAAACTTACCGTAATCATTGCAACTGCTTTTATTATAAACACAGTACTCCTTGTAGGGGTTAATGCTAAAAGTATACATAAAGAGTCTGTTGTGAAAAAGATTGCTGAAATGAGCAAGGTACCTACTGATCATCCCGCTGTAGACCATAATGAAGATAACATACCATTTAATCAATAAGGTTGTATGAACAATCTAACTTCAACTAAGTTTATTTTTGTGACTGGGGGTGTAGTGTCATCTCTGGGGAAAGGACTAGCAGCAGCTAGTATAGGAGCATTATTACAGGCAAGAGGATTTAAGATTTGCTTAAGAAAATTAGATCCTTACTTGAACATAGATCCAGGTACAATGAGCCCAATTCAGCATGGTGAAGTATTCGTAACTGATGATGGAGCAGAAACTGATTTAGACTTAGGTCACTATGAGCGTTTTACTGGCGTTAAAACGACAAAAAATGATAATATAACCACTGGAAAAGTATATCACAATTTATTAAGCAAAGAAAGAAAAGGAGATTATTTAGGACAAACAGTACAAATTATTCCTCATGTCACAGACCTGATTAACTCATTTATATTATATAATACTGATGCACTAGATTTTGTAATCTGTGAGATAGGTGGAACTGTAGGTGACATTGAAAGCCAGCCATTTCTTGAGTCTATTAGACAAATTGGTTATAAGCTTAGTAAAAATAATACAGTATTTGTACATCTAACTTTAGTTCCATATATTAGTGCAACTATGGAATTAAAAACTAAACCTACACAACATTCGGTAAAAGAATTAAGTTCTGTAGGAATACAACCAGATATAATACTTTATCGTAGTAAAATACCTTTATCACAAGAACAACGAGATAAAATAGCTAACCTATGCAATGTTTCTCCAACAAATATTATCCCTGCATTGGATGTTAAAAATATATATGAGCTACCTATCTCTTATCATCAATATAATCTAGATACACAAATATTAAAACATTTTAATATTACTTCTCCTGAACCAAATTTAGATAAATGGGAAAATATATTAAATATCTCTCATATATCAACAAAAACAATTACTATTGCAATCATAGGAAAATATATCAAATTATTAGATGCATATAAATCACTAATTGAAGCGTTAGAACACGCAGCAATTCATAATAAAACTAAACTATCTATACACTGGATAGATTCACGCTCATTAAATAATGAAATTACTAATACATTTGATAATGTCCATGCTATTTTAATACCAGGAGGTTTTGGTGACGATGGAGTGGAAGGGAAAATAATTGCTATTAAGTATGCACGTATCAACAACATACCATTTCTAGGAATTTGTATGGGTATGCAGCTTGCTATAATTGAATTTGTACGCAATGTTATACATCTTGAGGATGCTAATTCTACAGAATTTAACTTTTATTGTAAAAATCCTGTTATACATCAATTACCAGAATTACAACAAAATCTTGGCGGAAGCATGAAATTAGGGTCTCACCCGTGTTATTTAAAAGTAGATTCAAAAATTTTTTCTATATATAAAGAACAAGTAATTAATGAAAGGAGAAGACATAGATATACTGTCAACTTACAATACAAAGATTTATTAGAAAGTCATGGTTTAATTTTTACTGGACACTCACACCATAACAACAATGATAGCTTAGCAGAGGTAATAGAGCTAAAAAATCATCCATGGTTTATTGGAGTGCAATTTCACCCAGAGTTTAAATCAGATCCTTTTCAATCTCACCCATTATTTATGTCATTTGTACAAGCTTCTCTAAATTATCAAGAAACAAAAAAAGCATAAAATTTCATAAATATATCCTTTTTCCTATAAAAATATGGCATATTATCTTATTTTTGACACAACACTTTATTGAAAATACGTGATAATTAATTGAGAACCATATTATAATGATAACTCAATATATATTAAGAATTAAAAAGTCACCTAGATTACTGAGAGTATAATCTTACCACAAGGTTTAATTGAGATTTTTTAATATTACAGAAGATTATCTGCACCATTTAACATAATTTTCACAAAACTACAAAAATAAAAAAGTATAAAATTATCATGTATACTTTTCTCACCTTCAGATGAAATATGTTACTATATAACTTTACGGTTTATTCAAAATAATATCCATAATATTGGAAATTAAATAATCATGATAACTTATCGTAGATTATTACATAAAAAATCATATACCAGTTATTAGACCATTAAAATTCTGATACAAAAATTTAAAATTCAGGACAGAACTACCTATTATTCAATTCATATCACTTATAAGCCAACTAGACTATCAAAAAATATAGCTTCCCTGTAAAGAGTTTACTATTACAACTACTAAGAAGAAATAAAATAACATACAAGAACTTAAAAAGTAAGACTACTATAAGATATAAGTCAATCTTATCACAATATCACATTTAAATTACATACAACTTACTAAAACGTGCTCATGATATAAGTGAACTGAAAACTATTTGCAACCTCACTTACAAAGCATATAAATTTATTAGAAATCTAAAATGCAAATAAAGATATGAATACCATAATAGGCACGAAGAAACAGTATAAAAAACCTAATAATTATTGTATATTAACTAAATTTTAAGATGATAATCCATACAACATAACTTACATATTACAAACATAAAAGAAAACTGTATATAAATATCATCTAAAACATTATACAACAGTTAGGCGGCAATACTATTAATAAAACAACTGAGCACAGATAAAAACAAACTTGCTTTTTTGTTATAAACGTAAATGAAATATATAAAACCTCTCATTAATCATAACAAACATGAGAAATACTTATAACCCCATTATTCTATTAATACCCATACTCCTACCAATTCTTCATATAACATAAAGCAGCACAATGTACATAGGTTACTATAAAGATTAAACAATACCAAATAGCACACTAAAAATATGCTAAGTATAAGATAAAACCAATAAGTAACCTACTGAGTAACACCCTTTACATTTAAAATAGCAGCTACCTACAACATATACATTATATTTAAATACATATAGATAACAACTAAGTACTATTTAGTCCACAATATAGAAGACTAACTAAAAAAACCAGATTCACAGCAACATGGATAATAATGACCATGCATGGAAGAACCCATAACACTAAAGAAACCACCTAACAATAAAAGGCCATACATACCACCTAAATCTTCATCATTGATACCATTATTATTATCATGAGTATCACTCATTTCTTCTTTTTGAAAAGGCTGATCCATATCGCTATCAGACACATTTAAAATATCAGCAAGTTGATCACCATCATTAGAAACATCTAGTGGTACATCAACAGAATCACTACTAATACTTTTGAGAAATTCAGCAAGATCCTCTGTACCATGAGAAAGATCTATAAACATACTATCCATTTTTACTGGACCATCATTTACTGATGCGTCAACACTATCCTGTTGTGTACTCTCTACAGATTCTGATACATCCACCTCATTAGCAATTACTTCTACTTGATCATAGTTGTCTAAAGTATCAACATCATAATCATATAAGCCAACACCCACAGGTGTTTCGCCTTCAAATTCCTCAGATAAAGAAATAGGTACTTCAACACTTAACATACACTTTACACCTCACCATATTTAAAGATAGCAATATCTATAAATATACTATCAAAATCAACATAACCACTTTTAGTATATTTAATACCATACTAGGAGTAAAGAACTTTTATTTAAAGTTACACTTAGGAATACACTATATATACATATATTTGATAAACTCCAATCATATCAAAACACAACATCAGATATCTAAATTTAAAGAGCAAAATTTGACTTGTTATACATACTATGACTATACACAAATAGTTATAATATACACACTTGATAAACCTTATTATCAAATTACATTATAACAACAAAAGTAAGATATCTTTCCTGCTCTAAAGTCTTTAAAAAAAAGAAAACTCACACACACAATTTTTTTTATAGCATTAAAATAAGTATTTAATAATTTTCAAAAACAATACATACATCTAACAAACTATTCTCAAATGATACAAATATAAAAATTTCTTATTTTAAATTTACATGATAAATTAATAATATATACATTGGATATTTCAATTCTAAATATACATAAACATATATATTAAGTTTTCAAGTTTGTAAAAACTACACTGAAATTTAAAAAGTATGAGATATAAACTAATGCATTAGTTCAGACATTTAGTGTTACTATGTAATAATGGTACTAAAACAATGCAATTACTAGATAAATAAAACTATTGCTTTTTTTATCCCAACAAATTTAGCAAAAAAATCTACTATAAAATAGTTAGTATTAATACACTAATTAATAAAAAACAACATTGTATTATAGCATAACTACTAAAATACATTGTTACAAAACTGTAAGTCTTTTAACTATGTTAGTAGAATTGAAACACCTACTCTTATAAGATATAAGCTAGTACATAACTTGACTTTATATAAATAAATACGCACAACATATTTATAGCATATTTACTCATATAACTTAAATATTTCCAAATTATCACTCTTTCACAATTAGTATTAAATAAATATTTAAAAGGTTCTTAATCTTCCTATATATACTTTAAAAAATATATCACCTATATATCTTAATAACACCTTTACACTAAATCTTAATTTACTAATAATACTACTTTTCAAATTTTTTATGGTTCCTAAATTGAGTACTAGTACCATTGTATTAAAGAATATATGTTCCAATTGTATAATAAATACTTACAACCTCTCCTACACTTACCAAACACAAATTAACTTTCTCATAAAATCCTAAAACATATAACTACAATGCCTTTGAGATTTTTATATTCTCTAAATTAAACACTAATACCACTACATATTTAAAACATACTACTATAAATACCTACACATCATTTCTTATTATCATAAACTAATTATTTTATTAAAATCTTAAAAATATAACTATAGTTTTATCAATAATATTACCTTATAGATTTTCCATATTTCCTAATGTGCTTTAAATATCTCATTAACAAGTATATAGATACACAATTTATTTATTAACTAAGCAAAATCAATATCTCAAAGTTTAATATTAAAGCACATTACTATAATATTTGATAATATATTTAGATTTCCCATATTTCCGAATTGAATGTCAATACCTTGCATAATTTAGTATTCCCTCAATACAAGACTCTATGTCACACAATCAATTATATTTTTATATCAATGCCATACAAAATAACAACTAAAGCAATCACATGGGTAGAATCGATATGATTAGTACTAATAATTATTTTTGAATAATATTTTTTTAGAGTTTTACCATTAAGGTATGTATCAGTAAAGTATATTCAGTTAAGTTGATTGTTACTACATTACAAAACACAATTTAACTTACCTTCTTAAAATCATGATTAGTACCAATAATTATTTTTGAATAATATTTTTTAGAGTTTTACTATTAAGGTATGTATCAGTAAAGTATATTCAATTAAGTTGATTGTTACTATATTACAAAACACAATTTAACTTACCTTCTTAAAATCATGATTAGTACCAATAATTATTTTTGAATAATACTTTTTTAGAGTTTTACCATTAAGGTATGTATCAGTAAAGTATATTCAATTAAGTTGATTGTTACTACATTACAAAACACAATTTAACTTACCTTCTTAAAATCATGATTAGTACCAATAATTATTTTTGAATAATATTTTTAGAGTTTTACCATTAAGGTATGTATCAGTAAAGTATATTCAATTAAGTTGATTATTACTATATTACAAAACACAATTTAACTTATCTTCTTAAAATCATGATTATACCACTACCTAACTTAATAAGTTGCTTGTTATAACTAAATACTGAAATATCAATATTAAATATCTTTAATTATCAATTAACTGATTTTCACTATAGTTTAAAATATCTACTACATCTCCGTCAAAATACAATGTATCCACTCTTTTAAAATTATAACTAGATTGTAACTCACGAATATTTAACCCACCAATTGCTGGTATTGAATCATTACCAAAAATTTTATTAGATCTACACCATATAATCTGATCAACTAAATTATTTTTCAATAATTCTGTAATTAAAATACTACCACCTTCAACAAACAATCTTGTAATCCCAACTTTTTTAACAAGGACTTTCATTGATTCTGATAAAAAATTATCCTCAGAATCAATACACAAGTAATTTGCAGCTCCTAATTTCGTTTCTTCAATACTATTTGTCAGAATATATGTCGGAATAACATCAGCAGTTTTGATTATATTATGATAATTAGACACCTTACCATAACGATCTATAACAATTCTCACTGGAGAATAACATTCTAAACCAGGAATTCTAGTATTTAGCATAGGATTATCCTGCATAATAGTATTACTACCAACCATAACCGCATCATACATTGATCGTTGCTTATGAACCCAGGTACGAGTCAATTCACTTGTAATCCACTTACTTTCACCACTATTTAAAGCTATTTTCCCATCTAAAGTAGATGCTATCTTAACTGTAATAAAAGGTCTGTTTTTAATCTTACTATAAAAAAAACCAATGTTTAATGCCCGTGCTTCATTATCCATAACACCACATCTTACTTCTACATTTGCATCACGTAATAATTTTATCCCATTACCTGACACTCGCATATCAGGATCATTAGTAGCAATAACTACTCGTTTTATACCAGCATTAATCAAATTTAACACACATGGTCCAGTCTTTCCATAATGAGAACATGGTTCAAGAGTAACATATGCAGTAGCACCCTTTGCAAGATGTTTTACATTATCTAATGCTACAATCTCTGCATGAGGTCTACCACCTACTTGTGTCCATCCACGACCTACTACCACCCCATCATTTACTATTATACAGCCCACTGCAGGATTAGGAAATACATTTCCTAATCCACGTCTTGCAAGTCTTAGTGCTAAGGACATAAATTTTTTATCACAATACGTCATAAAATTATTAATCAACTAATAACTACAGAAAAACTATACATAACAAGCTCATCACCCTTGATATTTTCCTATAATACTACTATATATTGCTTAGATTCTATAAATAATGTTTGATAAGTATGACTGATAATACTAATAACAATACACAAAGCCCAGAAAATGATACTCCTAAACCTACTGAACAACAAATACCTCCCAAAGCAAATCCACAAAGAAAATTTGCTTCAGAATTAAATAAAAAGAAAGAAAAGCTTAATGAAGATCTATCGGAACTAGAAAAATTAAGACAACAATTAGCACATTTTCAACATCAGTTCCGCTTAGCAGTTGCTGATAAAGAAAACGTTAAGCGCATCATGCAAAAAAATATAGATGAGGCATCTATTTATGCAATTTCCAACTTTGCTCGAGATATATTAACTTCTTGCGATAATTTAGAAACATCATTAGAAAATTTAAACAAAGATGACAGTATTCACGCTGGAGTACTAATGACTTATAAAGAATTATTAAATACCCTGGAGCGCCATAATATTAGTAGAATAGATCCAATTGGGGAACAGTTTAATCCACAATTTCACAAAGCTGTATCACAAATGATGGATACTGAAAAAGAAGATGGAACGATTTTACATGTAGTACAACCAGGTTATATAATAAAAGATAAATTATTACGCCCAGCATCAGTAGTTGTATCTAAAAAAAGTAATGGAGAGTAATTATCTGTGTCTACAATACAATAATTCCCATATAATATTTTTATATGTGTGTATTAAAACACACGTTTTGTCTATCTACACGTTTGATTAAGTAGCTATTTATTACACATATTTAATAAGTTGATTACATTATTTGTTGTATATTTTATAAATATACTGTAAACTTAGTTGCTTGTTTATAATGGGTAAAGTTATGTCCATACCTGTTGTTTTATCTGGTATACAACCCACTGGTAGTATACATTTAGGGAATTATCTAGGCTTCATACGTAATGGTGTGTCTTTACAAAATTCATATAAATGTTTCTTTTTTCTTGCTGATTTACATACTCTAACATCTGAAACTTACAATCCAGATGAACTTAAGAAAAATTCGATAAACACGCTAGCAACATACCTAGCATGCGGAATAGATCCAGAAAATTCAGTGCTATTTTCACAGTCTTTTATTCCAGCACATACAGAGTTACTATGGATATTCAGCTGCATTACTTCAACAGGTCAACTAAATAGAATGACTCAATTTAAAGAAAAAAGCCGCAATAAAGTTTCTACAGCTTCTTTAGGATTGTACAGTTATCCTGTATTAATGGCAGCTGATATATTACTTTACCAAGCAAATATAGTGCCTGTAGGCATTGATCAAAAACAACACCTAGAATTAGCACGAGACATTGCTCAAGCTTTTAATACAAAATACAATACGCAATACTTTCAACTGCCAGAACCATTAATTGTACAGGAATCAGCAAAAATTATGAGTTTAAGAGACGGTAAAAAGAAAATGAGTAAATCTGATGTATCAGATTATTCACGAATTAATTTAGAAGATAGTAACGACTTAATTGCTCAAAAAATTAACAAAGCAACCACTGACTCTATTGTAGGTTTTGACTTTACAAGTTTAAACAATAGGCCTGCAGTAAAGAATCTTGTTAATATTTATGCTACACTTTCAAATATTAGTATAGAACAAACATGTACTAACATTGCAAGCTTCACTACTAAACAATTTAAAGAAGAACTAACAGAATTAATTATTAATAACATTGCACCAATACGACAAAAATTAAGAGAGTTATTAGAAGACATAGAATATTTACGAAGCATATTAATGACAGGAAATAACAAGGCTGCATCTATTGCACATAAGCACATAATAGAAATTAAAAAGATTGCAGGATATTGGTAATAATTATACAAAATTCATTAATACTCAAAGTCATATCCTTTGGTTATTATTGTATGTGTCATGGTGTTTAAAAACATAAAATAGTTTTTATTACCAATATGTAAAGATCAAGGAAATTATTACAATATATTAATATCGATAGTCTCAGTATGTTGAGAGATTCATATTTATTTAATTAAACTATAACCTTCTTGACTATCATCTTCATATATTAGGCCATTCTATATACAAAAAAAAGAAAAGAAATCCTACTCATTAATATCTAAATATTAAAAGAGCTACTACAAAATAACTACCACAATACATCTATAGCAAAATAAAGAATCCATAGCATCAAAATATCTATACTAAATTCACTATCCATATCTAGTCCGTATCTATAATACTATAAATTAACACTGTATAACAAAACATGTAGTGTTAATGCCTATAAAATTAACAATATTACTAGAAAATTAAATACCCAATTATAGTACTACCAAAGATATCCACTAAATAAAAGTACAATAATAATAAACAAAAAGAGACATAGAGGAATAGTTATATTTTATATCAGCTACTAACTGTTATAAACATATAGCTCAATATATATTTACTCAAGCCCATAAAATACACATTCTCACAAGAGTTAGTACACAGTAAAGAGAAAAAAGTTAGCACTTGAAGAGTTCACTTACCAATATACCATTCAGTTTCATTAAAAAAATTACACAATTTTTTTGCTAAATATAATTCAGAATTTACTATTCCATATAGTGATTCTATTCACTTCAGCATTATCTATATACATAGTATATCACAAATCTCATTTTAATATCCTTTTTACACACTCATCAAATCCAATACTCATAATAAAATAAGTTATTTATTTCAATACTATTGAATATTAACGAAAATCTATAGGACAATATAACATTAGATGCTATTAATCATTTTTATAATAAACAGTAGACACTGTTGTATTACTTTAACTTCAATTATAGAAAATGAAAAATAGTATAGAATTTAAAGTGATTATTAATGCTCTATAATCCTATTTATACCCTAGTGTAAAATCTAAATAATATTTTTCTTACTTATCAATAAAAACAATAAATATCACCACATAACCTATGCATACTCTTCATAAACTTAAGTAACAATATCTCATTATATTTATTTTTCAAAAATAAACTATAAGCAATTATTACCATCTAAGTTTATCTGAACATAATTTATCTATACTATACCATTATAAATCTGATTACTATAAAGATCGAACTATAGCCATCCAAAGGTTTATACTTGCTTAATTTTACTTTACACAAAACAACAATAAAAATTATATATAATAAAAAAATTTACTATTATAAAAGGCTAACAAATAATCAACTTTACATACATGAGTAAATTCTTTCTGATTATGCTATTTTAATAATAAAAAATACTATATTTTGTGAGAAAAATATAGTAATAATATGCTGTAATTAACACACGAAAGGATTTACCTCCTGTATTTATAGGAGATAAATCCTTGTACAGATACCACAATTAAATAAAACAACTAATTCATCTTAATATTATTTATATGGTTTTCATTAGATGCCAGTAAATACTCTTTCACCACTACGACCACCAAATGTAAATCCTTTTGCTACTTCTGGGCTACTTGTTACAGCTGCTCCTTCTGGGCTACTTGTTACAGCTGCTCCTTCTGGGCTACTTGTTACAACTGATCCTTCTGGGCTACTTGTTACAACTGATCCTTCTGGGCTACTTGTTACAACTGATCCTTCTGGGCTACTTGTTACAGCTGCTCCTTCTGGGCTACTTGTTACAACTGATCCTTCTGGGCTACTTGTTACAGCTGCTCCTTCTGGGCTACTTGTTACAACTGATCCTTCTGGGCTACTTGTTACAACTGATCCTTCTGGGCTACTTGTTACAACTGATCCTTCTGGGCTACTTGTTACAGCTGCTCCTTCTGGGCTACTTGTTACAGCTGCTCCTTCTGGGCTACTTGTTACAGCTGCTCCTTCTGGGCTACTTGTTACAGCTGCTCCTTCTGGGCTACTTGTTACAGCTGCTCCTTCTGGGCTACTTGTTACAACTGATCCTTCTGGGCTACTTGTTACAGCTGCTCCTTCTGGGCTACTTGTTACAACTGATCCTTCTGGGCTACTTGTTACAGCTGCTCCTTCTGGGCTACTTGTTACAGCTGATCCTTCTGGGCTACTTGTTACAGCTGCTCCTTCTGGGCTACTTGTTACAACTGATCCTTCTGGGCTACTTGTTACAGCTGCTCCTTCTGGGCTACTTGTTACAACTGATCCTTCTGGGCTACTTGTTACAGCTGCTCCTTCTGGGCTACTTGTTACAGCTGCTCCTTCTGGGCTACTTGTTACAGCTGCTCCTTCTGGGCTACTTGTTACAACTGATCCTTCTGGGCTACTTGTTACAACTGATCCTTCTGGGCTACTTGTTACAGCTGCTCCTTCTGGGCTACTTGTTACAACTGATCCTTCTGGGCTACTTGTTACAACTGATCCTTCTGGGCTACTTGTTATAGCTGCTCCTTCTGGGCTACTTGTTATAGCTGCTCCTTCTGGGCTACTTGTTACAACTGATCCTTCTGGGCTACTTGTTACAGCTGCTCCTTCTGGGCTACTTGTTACAGCTGCTCCTTCTGGGCTACTTGTTACAACTGATCCTTCTGGGCTACTTGTTACAGCTGCTCCTTCTGGGCTACTTGTTACAACTGATCCTTCTGGGCTACTTGTTACAGCTGCTCCTTCTGGGCTACTTGTTACAGCTGCTCCTTCTGGGCTACTTGTTACAGCTGCTCCTTCTGGGCTACTTGTTACAACTGATCCTTCTGGGCTACTTGTTACAACTGATCCTTCTGGGCTACTTGTTACAGCTGCTCCTTCTGGGCTACTTGTTACAACTGATCCTTCTGGGCTACTTGTTACAACTGATCCTTCTGGGCTACTTGTTATAGCTGCTCCTTCTGGGCTACTTGTTATAGCTGCTCCTTCTGGGCTACTTGTTACAACTGATCCTTCTGGGCTACTTGTTACAGCTGCTCCTTCTGGGCTACTTGTTACAGCTGCTCCTTCTGGGCTACTTGTTACAACTGATCCTTCTGGGCTACTTGTTACAGTTGTATCAACACCTGAGATCACCTTATCATAGCACACATTTAATGGATGAAGATTAAGAGAAAAATTAGAACCTTGTTGTAAAAACTCTGAGAAAGGTTCCATTAAATTTACTACAAAAGAAGCTTGTAAGCTGTGATTTAATACATCGAGTGCAATATGTTTACCAGTAACACCATGAAAATCTGAAAGTACGTGACCATTACTCGTAAACATAACATGATATTCGCCATGATGATTTTCATGACCCTCTTCATGACCTTCTTCATGCTCATGAGGATGATAGCCAATCTCCATTGTAATATCACCATTTGAAACAGAGAATTGATTATTACTATAGATATTTAAATCATTTCCAAAATCAATATTGTCAATTCTTGTTGTTAAATGAAGCATACAATCTTCTGCTGTTGAATGAACCATACAGTAACCTATTAGTACAATGCATATTTATATTATATATTTTAGTGTGTTAATTTTGTTTTAAGTACAACTTTGTGTAGTAAATAAGTCACACTACTTTTCAATCTCTACAATTACGAAGATACAGATGTAGATTCGCTATTTTGAGAAGCCGTATCAGTAACAGATACTAAATTAGCACTTACACAATCAACATTATGATTGCGGCAATCTTCTGTTAATGGATGAAGATTAAGAGAAAAATTAGAACCTTGTTGTAAAAACTCTGAAAAAGGTTCCATTAAATTTACTACAAAAGAAGCTTGTAAGCTGTGATTTAATACATCAAGTGCAATATGTTTACCAGTAACACCATGAAAATCTGAAAGTACATGACCATTATTTATAAACATAACATGATATTCCCCATGATCTTCGTCATGATCTTCATCATGATTTTCTCCATGCTCATGAGCATGATACCCAACCTTCATTGTCAAACCACCACTTGAAACGGAAAATTGATCATTACCATAAACACTTAAATCATGACCAAAATCAATATTGTCAATTCTTGTTGTTAAATGAAGCATACAATCTTCTGTTGTTGAATGAACCATACAATTACCTATTAGTACAATGCATATATTTATTATATATTTTAGTGTGTTAATTTTGTTTTAAGAACAACCTTGTATAACAAATAAGTTACATCTATAATTTCTACAATCTTAAAATTGTAATTTTAGTCCTCTTGATATTAAATAATTGTATTTATAAATTATAAGTTATTAATATCTACGCATAACTTATAAAAATAAACAGCTATTGCACTATACAAAATATTATGTTAAAAGTTAAGTGGATGGATGGCCGAGCGGTTTAAGGCACCAGTCTTGAAAACTGACGTACGTTAATAGCGTACCGTGGGTTCGAATCCCACTCCATCCGCACTAACATAGTTAATCAACTGATGTTACATCCTAGTATCATTTAAATATATTCTTCAAACTAGAAATATAAAAATAACATAGGCCTTGTTTAGAAATATTTTAATGTAACAAGTCTTTAGTTATAATTAGATTAAACTCAACCATTAAAAACCTACTAACTATAAAGCACATCTCGTAAGTTATTATAGGTGACAAAAAAATCTACATAAATTATAAACTGAAAAATGTTATAATATTTATGTTAACCTAACCATCAAATCTAGATAATTTTGTTTTATTTCTGATAAATATTGCCGTATTTATTGATCTAGCATACAAAAAATACTAATTAAAAAATTAATGGAAGAAATTCTGCTAATTAATCAAAAAACATTTTGTAAAACGAAATACAAAAACCGTATCATATCACTAATATGTTAATAAAAAGGTATTTAAACCCAACAAAAATACACATTATATCTTACTAGTAAAAATTACTTTACCCCATCCTTAAAATTATTACCATATCTACTCTTTAGTCCATAGAAATTAAAAACGTCAAGATGAATACAGTATATATACCCCAGTTAATCATTTTCGCACAAAAAAACTGAAGTCTTATTTAATACATTACAAATTTAAAATATTTTACACACCGAAAACATTACTGATAATCAAGTAACAAAACATAGTATTAAACCCTACTATTTACATAAAATGGTCGGAATGATGGGATTTGAACCCATGACCTCCAGTCCCCCAGACTGACACGCTAAACCAGGCTGCGCTACACTCCGTTTATCTTTTTTAGTAAACTATCTCTTAAATCTAACATATCACTCAATAACTTAGTTAACACTTGTACATTCACTTCCTGTTGATCACTATTACTATTAGCAGAATTAGTCTTACTTAATTCTTGTTGCACACCTTTAATTTTATACCCTCTATCATATAACAAATATTTAATATATTTTAAAGTATCTATATCTACTTGACTATATAATCTCCTACCACGGCGCTTTATTGGGTTAATTTGAGGAAATTTCTCCTCCCAAAATCGTAAGACATATTGTTCAACATTTAAACTTTTCGCGACTTCACTTATTGTTTGAAGCCTAACATTACTGTTTTGACACACTACTTTTTTAGTCATCAATTTACACCTTTATTCCCCTGAATCATCATTTATAGAATGCTTTACAAGTATTGATGGATAAAATGATACAGTATTATGTTCTTTAATAATAAACTCTTCAGCAGTTTTTGGGTTGCGACCAATACGAGCTTTCTTTTTATAAGACTTAAATGTACCAAAAGAAGATATCTTTAATATACGATCTTTTGCTAACGCATTGATCATTTCGTCTAAAATCTCACCAACAATAGAAGCAGCATCCTCTCGAGATAAACCTATATCTCTATTGATAACCTCTGCTATCTTGGATTTTGTAAGCGTCTCAGTCATATTTCATAGCTTCAAACTTAATACTTTTGTTATTCTATATTATCATATAAAAAGTTCAAGCTTATATTCTAAAATAGACAACTGAGATTATCAATCCAACTCTTACAATTACAATAAATAATAGCTACAACACCATATTTAATTAATAACTCATGACTAAATTATAGTATTATAACCATAATATCCCATTAAATGTGTTACTATATATGTCACTTACAAAAAAAATACCAGCACTATAATTCTCTAGTACTATATATTTCCTTATACAGCAACAACATATTATAAACACTTCTCAAAAATTTAACTAAAATTACTCTTAAAAAACATAATAACACAAGATAGATAATTATTAAAATGCTTGAGAAATATTGATAGACAACCCATAATACGAACATACTTTATGAGATATTAATTTGAATGAATAATAAGCACTTTATATTTTTTATTTGCATCATTTGTATATCTATCATGTTCTTTGTAAACAAAATATCTTCCTATAATCAAGAAGACTACAGTACTTCTGATATACAACTCAAAATTCATGAAATTAGTTCAGATAATATTTTATCTGATATATTTAACACAACAGAATCAAAAATAAGCATAGTAGCAATTTATACATCTTGGTGTAGCAGTTGTGTAAAAAAAATCCCAGAAATTAATAAAATTATTGCTAATAATAAAGACATCAATCCAATTATTATATCACTAGATGAAAATAAAAATAAGTTACTTTCTTTTTTAGCTAGGCAAGGTACTATTCACTTTACTCCATATAATATACATCCACGTCACATGGCAAAGTTAATATTACAATTATCTAAACAAGGAATAAATTTTAACAACAATATCCCTTATATAGCAGTTTTATACAAAGATGTACGCATAATGAACATCAAAAATATAAACCAATTAAAATCAATTATTCAAGAAATCAGAGAGAAATACAATGTCGATTAACGAAGATATTGCCGATGTTGCAGTAATTATGGGAAGCCAATCAGATTTTCCAACAATGAATAATTCAATATCAATACTGGAAGAATTAAACATCAGCTATAAAACAATGATCATATCTGCTCATAGAACACCAGAAAGACTCTATACATTTGCAAAATCAGCAGAAACAAATGGATTCAAAATAATTATCGCTGGAGCAGGAGGCGCAGCTCATCTACCAGGATTAGTAGCGTCTTTAACATATCTTCCCGTAATAGGAGTTCCAATAAAAAGCAGCAATCTTAATGGAATAGATAGTTTACTATCAATAGTACAGATGCCAAAAGGAATACCTGTAGCAACAATGTCAATAGGATCTTCAGGAGGATATAATGCAGCAATAATGGCAGCTTCTATTCTAGCTTTATCGAATAACATAATAAAAACAAACTTACAAATATGGAGAGATAACTTATCTGCTTCTGTAAAACTATTACCAGATACATCTTTGCAGACTTCATAAGTTAATGGTTAGTATATTTACTAATAAAGTCACATAAAAGATAATAAAAAACATATAGGAAATTTACTACAGTTATATATACTGTGTTTGTTTATTATGAGTATGATATATACACACTTTAGTTGTATCTAAAAAAGTAATGGAGAGTAATTACCTGTGTCTACAATACAATTATCATGCAAGTTCTGCAAATTATTTCAATATATTATTACATAACAAACATTATAAATTTTACTAAGTAATTACACAATTAACTACAAATTCTAGTCCAAACTCACAAAAACCTTTTTGTCTAATTACTAAATAAATAATAAGTACTAAACACGCTCATCACTTTAACAAAATGCTTATTTAACGTAAGCATCAATTACACAATAACAACTTACATTCCCCCCCCCCCCTTTCGCAAGTAAAAACACTAAATAAGTAATATTTGATAACTGAATACCATTTATAAATATAAGTTCTACATCACTCCAAAAATAGAAGTTATTACATAAAGTGCATAACCAAATATATACCTTTTATTATTTAGTACTTTTTATTACTTAGTTATTAACTTGATACAGAGTAAATTATAAAATAATATTACAACAAATTGTTATGACATTTTGAAATATATTAAAGCATATCCTATAAAGAAGATGTAGGACGAGATGATTTATGTGTTTTTGATGTCATATGTTCCACCATAACCTCACGTGATGAATAATCATCGTCCCCTTCTGTAACAGAATGATCATCAATACCAGCAGTATGTACACTTAATGCAGGCATTAACCTACCACTCCCTACAACACTATCATCTGTAGTACAACTACTAATAATACTTTCAGCAAACCCTTGTGCAGCAGCACAAGATCTTTTAAGTATCTCTTGTCTCATGTTAACCACTAAGCGTAAAGTATTTATTTGTAATATAGGGAACTCAACAAATAGTAAGTTCTTCACGAAAGATCTTTCTTCATCATCCTTACAAGAGCTTAAGTCTTCTTCATTAAATTCATTTAACTTATATTTATCTAATATCTTTACAATATCCTGAGCCCAATTAATAATCAAATCTTCAGAGGTAAGCCCTTGTTCAGCTCTAGATAAGAGCTCTTTTAAGTTGCTACATATATTCCATATTTTAGAATTAGATAAAAATCTCCTAGCTGATTTCTTTAAATGAGGTTTGTTTTCAACATACTCAACGCATTTCCTCATTACATCTTTCAATTCATTAAGGCTAGATACTTCAACTGTTAAGTGACGGTAAAGCTGTTTAAGAAATTCAGCCTTCTCAGTAAAACGGTCAACTTGTTGTTGAACAAGATTACCTACAGCAGAAACATATCTCTCTATAGACTCAGAGCTATTCTTACTATCAGCACATAACCTCTGTAGTCTAGAAGATAACTCCTGTATTTGACTATCACTGTTTGCAAAACGTGCTGCCACACCTGCTACTGCACACTTCGTATCTTCTGTAAGCTTCTGCAATTGTAGATCAAATCCATTAACACGACTTTCACACATCTCGCTCAATTCATTTTGCTTAATAATTAGGGTATCTAATTCCCTACGAAGACTAGCTATAACTGAATCAATCCTCCTCGAATTAATCTCTAAATCTCTAACATAATCTGCAAGATGTTTTGTAAAGATAACTCCCTTATCCACTAAACTATGTTTTACACTTTGAACCTTATACTTTCGACAAAGCAATACTAAAAATAAGATGGTAATTGGAACAATAGCTACTAGTGCTATTGAAAAACATAATGGAATATTTTTATTAAATAAACCTAACTTCCCACTAAATACAGGAACAAAAAATGAAGAATGATTGCTTAATATGACAATACAACATATATTCATTATAAGAAACATATATAAAAAAACGTCAAGAAGCATATTGTCTTTGACACTAAAACTTCCTTTATTACGTTTATATAATTCATCATACTCATTAACTGTACGCTCTATTAATCGAGATTTGTCACCATCTAGCATATAATTAAGTAATTAATACAAAAACAACACTTAAAATTTAATATAGGACTCACCACTACACTACCTTGGATATATAACATTATTTTACCATATCATGAGAATTTTGCAAACTTTTCACATGATGCACATTACTAATCACATGTTGATCACCACAGTCAGATACAGAGCCGTCTACACTTTTTTGAAACTTTGAATGACTATTTGCAATATGATTAACATGCGTAACACATAAAAATTCTAATACGATCATTTCTAATGATACTAATGATAATAAAATACCATTAATTCTCTCTTGATCATTATTTACTTGAGGAATACCTTCTGTAGTGGTAGAATCTGCTTCTTCAGTTTTTTTAGCTACTTCAGAAGAATCATCTTTTTTACTACTGGAAAAAGTATCTTTAATATTATATACAGCTTTCTGAAATACATCACCAACACCAGAAAAATAAGATTTTTTCTCTTGACATTGAGAGACATCAGTTGTATCCACTTCAAAATCTGTTTCACTATGAGTAGCACATACACTTTCTGATACTATCCCACCAGAACTATCATCTACACAAGGAGATGTTTCTTCGATCTCCTTCTTACGAATAGATAATGTCACTGTATCATTAGATATTTCAGGCTCATCAATAATGTTTGGAGTAGTATCTTTACTCAAATCACCTTCACACTTTTTTACTTCACCACTAGAGCTTTTTTCAGTATGCCCAAGTAATTTTCTTTTGAACATGCTTAATATACTTTCATTATCCTTGTGTTTAACAGTATCATCTGGATCAACAGTTGTATGTTCCATAGTACTCTCGTTTTCTAACAAATCATGTACATCCTGATGCAGTACTACATCACCTGAATTAACTGTATCATTACTTGGCTCATTTTGAGAAACTCTATCCAAACTATCCGTACTTACTTCAGATATATCACCAGATTTCAAATCTAATAACTTACTTGTTGAATCATTATTAGGATCATGTGTTAAATCTTTCTTATCTACACAAGAATTTTCTGCATCATCATTTTCTATAGATACTTCATGCAGAACAGGTAAACCATATAAATCTTGACTAACACTATCAGAAGAATGATGATCAGTACTCACTTGATGATCATCTATTAAACCTTTAACCTCCTGAGAAGGATTATCTTCATCGCTACTTATGCCATTACAAGAATTTCCTTCATATGAATCTGATTCTGATACATCTTTCACTTCAGGCATATCTCCACATACAACAGAAGGCAAAACATTATCAGTAGGCTGAGAGGCATTGCTCATACCATTTGTAGTATCAATAACATTTAAATCAAATTCAGTAACCATAGAAGGTGGACTTTCACTATCCGGTATTACATAATCAACAGCCTCTTCACAAAACTCAACAAACACACCATTAGTTACATCATCTCCAAATGATAAATTATCATTTTCAGATCTATGCTCATCATCAGCAAATTTAGAAGAGCTATCTGTACTACTCACAGGACTATCAACGTTAACTAACCCACCTTGAGATAATTGAATATCGCTACTTGATATTTGACAATTAGTTTTCAATTTATCACATGCATGAACTACAACTGGAATTTTCACTTCTTGTTCATGTGCAATTTGTTGATCAACAGCTAGAGAATTATGTGAAACAATCTTTGCTTTTTTAAAATCACTAAACTTATTAATCAACCCATTTGCCGACCCTATTACTCGAGTAAAAAATTTACCTTCATTACCAGTAGTACTATCCTGTATATGACTTTCAACATTCCCTTTAGAATCATCATTTTCAGTATTAGAAACTACATCTTGATCCTTAATATCTGCTACACTACTTTCTTGTAACCCATTTCCATCCTCATGAAACCCTTCAGGCTCCTCTGTACTCGAAGCAACTGTTTTTTTATCATCAGCAGTAAGACATTTAGTATCAGAACTATTATCAGGAAATTTAGCCTCATTCTTCAATAAACCATTTATTTTTCCATTTATTTTCCCTTTCATTTGAGTAAAAAAATTACCTCTACTACCAGTAGTACTATCCTGTACATGACTTTCAATATTCACTTTAGAATCATCATTTTCAGTACTAGAAACTACATCTTGATCCTTAATATCTGCTACACTACTTTTTTGTAACTCATTTCCATCTTCATGAAATCCTTCAGGCTCCTCTGTACTCGAAACAACTGTCTTTTTACCATCAGCAGTAAGACATTTAGTATCAGAACTATCATCGGGAAATTTAGCCTCATTCTTCAATAAACCATTTATTTTCCCTTTCATTTGAGTAAAAAAATTACCTCTACTACCAGTAGTACTATCCTGTACATGACTTTCAATATTCACTTTAGAATCATCATTTTCAGTACTAGAAACTACATCTTGATCCTTAATATCTGCTACACTACTTTTTTGTAACTCATTTCCATCTTCATGAAATCCTTCAGGCTCCTCTGTACTCGAAACAACTGTCTTTTTACCATCAGCAGTAAGACATTCAGTATCAGAGCCACCTTCTAAAAACAAAGGCAATTCCTCACTCACAGTAACTTTATTTGCTTTGGTTACTGTAGGAACATCCTGTTTCACCACACTAGATATAAACTCATCAATTTCTCCTATCATATCATATAGCATATCAACCGAAGAATAATGTTGAAATCTTTCAGCTGACGAATACCTGAATGATCTTTTAACACGCTCCAAAACATCACATAATTTATCCGCTCTTTCTTTTGCTGATTTACTAATAAAATTCCCTTTAGTAGGCCAATTATAGGATTTTACTATCAAGATAGTCTTGTATAATAAGTCTATAAAATCTAGATGTAACTTACTTTCTAATGCAATATTATCATCAAAACTCGTCATACAAAAATTTTGCTGAGTCAATTCTGCTAACTTACTAGAAGCTAAATTCGCAAGTCCTTTAGTAAAATAATCCTCATGTACAAGAGTACTTATATTATCATGTATTTCTCGTAATATTGCAGATATTTTAGACATTTTAGTCTCATAAAAGGGAAAAACCCTGTCAAATTCTTCATACATATCTACTAATCTCTTATCATTTGAGTAAATACGTGCAGCTTGACTAAAATCTTCTCGGGCAAATTTTTCGAACTGCATATGACGTTTCGCATGTTCACTTATTGCTTGACTTAACTTCATAAGACTAATAAGACTATCATTGTATTGTTTTGTAGTATCTTGAAGGTAAGATCCTATGGTATTTGCTATGTTACTAAAATTACCAGCGATCTCAGCATCTACTTTATATTGCATATAAGTTTTATAAGATAAGTACAATAATAGAATAGAAGACAGTACAACTACAATTGCTGTAGGAGCAATAGTAATACCATAATGTTTATCACTTACATGTTTTGAACACATAGTGTTAACAAATATAGCTATCGATACAAGATTTACTATAATAGTAGAATAAAAACTCAGTGTTAATACGGTACGATATTTCCCATATATGATTTTATGATCATAGGCAATCCGATACCTATTTATAGTATTCACAATTTGATCTTGTATAGATTGATCAGGTTGATCTGTCATAATGGAGATACACTACTTAAAATTATAAAATTATTAAATGTATTTTTAGAATATGTTTATTAAATTCTTTACATTATACAGCAAATATTAAGATTTGTAAAGATTTATGATATATCATTAATATTACATTCACCATATCTTAACTTTATTTAAGAGTACTCATCACATTAAACTTATACAACTTAATAACTATTGCATAATTATAGTCAATACTTTAAAATTTACAGACTAGTAAATGAATAGAAAAAATCCACAAAATAAAAAAAACTATGTATCAGTTTGTATTACTAATTGTTGCAGCTGGCAATAGTAAGAGACTCAAAGGCAGTGAAAAACCTAAACAATATATGGAATTAGGTCATTATCCTATACTATATCACACAATCAACAACGTAATTACTACCCCTTATATTGGCTATGTGAAAGTAGTTATCAGACAAGAACATGAATACTTATATAATAGCTGTATAAAAAAAATACATAGTAGTAAGCTTTTACCATTCTCATATGGAGGAACAAGAAGGCAGGATTCCGTTCGCATTGGATTAGAAAGTATAAAATACCTTAATCCGGATTTTGTAATAATACATGACGCATGCCGTCCTTTTATTAGTACCACGCTATTAGATAAAATGTTACCGCAATTAACCAACTATGTAGGAGTAATTCCAGTATTATCGATTACTGAAACTATCCATATGATAAACGAAAACCATACTATTATTAAAAATATAAATCGAAACACATTAAAATTAGTACAGACTCCTCAAATATATAGGTACACTGATATACTATCGTCTCATATGCTTTCCTATACCACCGACCCCACTAAAGAATTTCCAGATGAATCATCTCTAATGATACACTACAATTTTCCAATAGCAACAATTGAAGGTAGTAACTATAATTTGAAAATTACAACAAATGACGATTTACATATAGCAACCTTATTATATAAATCTATGAATACTAAAGTTCCTAATCATACCCTTAACTGAGGGTAATACCACCATCATCAAATAATCCATAATATTTTCTAAAATTCACAATGCTATTTCTAATATTTTCATTTGACATCATAATCACCCAAGAATCGCTATTAAAATCATTAACTTTCAACTTTTAACAGCAAAAGATTAAATATATATAATAATATTTCTTAGTAAGTTTAGCACCTTTATAATAAATCCTACAATCATTCACCACAAATTATAGAAATGTGCAAAATAATATTGCATAAACTGTAATTGTTTTTCACATAGATTTATATTAACAAATTATACTAAATAAAATATACAAAACCTAAAAATATTAACAGTATATTAAACCAGGTACATAATATTTTTATCTAATGAAGATATCCCCCACAACTTAATCTCAAAAAAAAAAAAAAAAAAGAATTCACATGCTTACACTTTCACTCAAACATAATTATTCAACAATCACCATCATTACATTCAGTTGCTGTTGTTTTCCACTGTAAGTAGCATGAACAGTCACTAAAGCATCTTAGTTGAAACTTTCTATCATGATGGTCTGTAATTTTTAAAGAAATAATTCTTTTTTCTGTTCTCACCGTGTTGAAATTTTAATAATTGATAACAAATATTTTATCCATTACCACAATTTCTATAGCTTGGTATACAAATAAAATTTTGGCTGAGTTATTTATCTTTTTTAAGATCTATATGTCGTAATTAAGATAATAAATATAAGCTTACAAAACAATGTATATTCAATATATCTTAATATTGTTTAGTTCATTACATTCATGTTATTTTAGATAACACTTTTTACACTACAAAAAATTTAAAATGCAATCTTCATCATATTTACAAAAACCCATATGTTAACAGAGTATCCCAAACTAGGGTAATATCGAATACTAGATAACTTTCTATAATTAAATAACATCATATATTAAAAATTATAAGGGATAATTTTGCTATTTTTGTACAGTTAGTTTTCACATAATAGAACTACCAATCAAATATCATAAAATCAATATAAGTACATCAACAACATTATTTAATTAAAATGTATAGAGACAGATAACTTTAAGGTATATAAACAAAATGTTTTCTATTTATTTAAAATATCATATGATAAAAACTTATATAAGTGTTGCCAATGTCACCAATATATAAATGCTTTATGAGTAAACACACAAACATACCAATGTTTAGAATTGGAATAGGGTATGATGTACATAGATTTGATAATATAAATAATGACGATAGTAATACATCTATCACAATATGTGGGATAAAAATTAATTATCACAAAAAAATTATAGCGCATTCAGATGGAGATGTAGGATTACATGCTCTAGCAGATGCAATACTAGGAGCAGTAGGATGTGGAAGCATAGGACAACACTTTCCTAATACAGATAAAAAGTGGAAAAATGCAGAATCTAGTCATTTTGTAATAGAGGCACAAAAGAAAGCACAAGAAAGAGGATATATCATCTCAAATGCAGATATTATAATTATATGTGAACAACCAAAAATAATGCCTTATGCACTAGAAATGCAACATTATATTGCTCAATTTACAAGTATAGATCCATCATTTATTAACATTAAAGCTACAACCACAGAAAAACTAGGAGCCATTGGTAGAAATGAAGGAATAGCTGCACAAGCAATAGTTTTATGCAGTCAACAATATTAATGTTACATCCTTAAATAATTTACTTACTAATGAACCTAACACAAGGTACTAAAAAACTATACTAATAATTAACTGACTGAAGACTTAAACAATAGACCTTTTTTATTCTATTCAGGACATAAAATGAATAATTTTTGCAGTCAACAATATTAATGTTACATTCTTCAAATAATTTACTCACTAATGAACCTAATATAAGGTACTAAAAAACTATATTAATAATTAACTGACTGAAGACTTGAATAATAGACCTTTTTTATTCTATTCAGAACATAAAATGAATAATTTCTGCAGTCAACAATATTAATGTTACATTCTTCAAATAATTTACTCACTAATGAACCTAATATAAGGTACTAAAAAACTATATTAATAATTAACTGACTAAAGACTTGAACAATAGACCTTTTTTACTCTATCCAGAACATAAAATGAATAATTTCTGCAGTCAACAATATTAATGTTACATCCTTCAAATAATTTACTTACTAATGAACCTAACACAAGGTACTAAAAAACTATATTAATAATTAACTGACTGAAGACTTGAATAATAGACCTTTTTTATTCTGTTCAGAACATAAAATGAATAATTTTTGCAGTCAACAATATTAATGTTACATTCTTCAAATAATTTACTCACTAATGAACCTAATATAAGGTACTAAAAAACTATATTAATAATTAACTGACTGAAGACTTGAACAATAGACCTTTTTTATTCTATTCAGAACATAAAATGAATAATTTCTACTTAACACCAACATATATTACACCATTAAAACAATTGTGATCCAATATAAATTGCAATTTATATTAAAAAATAGCCGAATAGTATTCGACATTTTACCTGTTATAAGTAATTTTCATACCTTGTAATTTATCAGTACCATTGCTAAATGATTAATGATACAATCTTCATTTTATAATTCATTTAACTATCACTATGGGATTAAATTGCGGAATTGTTGGTCTGCCTAATGTAGGAAAATCAACTTTATTTAATGCATTAACATGTACTACAGTAGCAGAAGTTGCAAATTATCCATTTTGTACAATAGAACCTAATATAGGTAAAGCACTAGTAAAAGATGATAGATTGAAGACCTTAGCACAAATGGCATCATCCAAAAAAATCATATATAATCAGGTTGAATGCGTTGATATTGCAGGATTAGTCAGCGGAGCAAGCAATGGTGAAGGGTTAGGTAACAAATTTTTAAGTCACATAAGAGAAGTAGATGCCATTATTCATGTACTACGTTGTTTTAGTGATCAAAATATTAGTCATGTAAATCAATCTATAGATCCAATAGGTGATGCAGAAATTGTAGAAATGGAACTCATTTTAGCAGATATTGAGAGTTTAAAACGTCGTCTAATTACTATGGAAAAAGCAGTAAAAGCGAATAAAGAACCCAAAAAAAAGCTAGATAATATGTTAGAAGTACTTAGTATTCTAGAAGCTGGAAATTTAGCAAAAAATGCACAACATATAGATAATAATGAATTAAAACAATTGAATCTCATCACTACAAAACCTATGATGTATGTGTGCAATGTAGAAGAATCAAATGTTATAAGTGGAAACACTCTATCAGAAAAAGTAAAGATAATGGCAAAAAATAACAATAACAAATTCTGTTGCATATCAGCTAAATTAGAAGCAGACGTTGCAAGCTTAGATACAGAAGAAGAAAAACTATCCTTTTTAGCTGAGTTTAACCTAAAAGAGGCAGGTACAACATCAGTAGTAAAGACTATGTATGAATTACTTGACATGATTACTTTCTTTACACTAGGACCACAAGAAGCACGTGCTTGGCCTATAAAAAGGTTATCCACAGCAAGTACTGCAGCTGGAGTAATTCATACCGACTTTGAAAAAGGCTTTATAAAAGCAGAGTTAATTAGCTTTGATGATTATATTAAATATAACGGAGAGGCAAAATGTAAAGAAGCTGGAAAAGTCAGATTTGAAGGCAGAGATTATATAGTACAAGATGGTGACATAATACACTTCAGACATAGTAATTAAGTTACCAATTGGTTATCTATAAAATTATTTATCATACACCACTTAAATATCTCTGATCTATTACCCAACAACAATATTTTATTAAATGAAATGAATTCCACTTTAATTACTTTTAATGGTTGATCATTTAATTAATACAGTACCTATTTCAACAATTTAATGTTAATTAGCTTGCAAATACTGAAAATTTAACTTGATTAGAACAATGTACTGTAGTTGATATTTTTATATAATCTAATTTATAATTTTTTTTTAATTTAAATATCATACCAACAACATTATCCTATTTTAAAATTGGCTAATTAAAATCAATATGCATATGTTGCTCCTTTCTTAGAAGAGGCGATAATTTGAGGATTAAGTTTTACGCAATTTCTAACTATGATATTTTACTGAAGTATCAACAACATAAGCCAAAAATACATATACACCCTTCCTATGTTAAGCAGTCTTTATAACTCAAAAACATAAACCTACTAACACACTCTTTCCAGCTTAAATGCTCGTACTATAAGTACAATTTACTTGCAATATTTCATTGAAGTCAAATTTTAGTTCCACCAACAACAATACTATCTATTTTAAGAGTTGGTTGACCTACACCAACAGGTACGTCTTGCCCATTCTTAGAACAAGTGCCAACTCCAGGATCAAGCTTTAAATCATTTCCAATCATTGATACCTTAGTAAGAACATCAGGACCATTACCTATAATAGTAGCACCTTTAATAGGAGATGTAACTTTCCCATCTTCTATTAAGTAGCTTTCAGAAGCTGAAAAAACAAATTTACCAGATGTAATATCTACCTGACCACCAGCAAAATTCACAGCATAAATTCCTTTCTTCACACTAGCAATGATTTCATTTGGATCATACTCTCCTGGCAACATATAGGTATTTGTCATACGTGGCATAACTACATCTTGATAACTTTGTCTACGAGCATTACCAGTAGAAGAAGTACCCATAAGATGAGCATTCATTTTATCCTGCATATAACCAACTAGAATCCCATTTTCTATCAACACATTATAACCTGAAGGTACACCTTCGTCATCTATATTAAGAGATCCACGACATCCTAACATAGTTCCATCATCAACAACAGTTACTCCATTAGCTGCTACTTTCTTTCCTATAGAATCGGAAAAAGCAGATACTTTCTTCCTGTTAAAATCTCCTTCTAATCCATGACCTACAGCTTCATGTAACAGAACTCCAGGCCATCCAGGACCTAAGACAACCGTCATTTCACCAGCAGGAGCATCAATAGACTCTAAATTGACTAACGCTTGACGCAATGCCTCATCAGCTACTACCTGCCATTTATTATCTCCAATAAATTCTTCATATGACGCTCTACCACCATAACCAGAAACACCACTTTCTTTTCTTCCATTTTTTTCTAGAATAACACATACATTAAACTTAACAAGAGGTCTAACATCATTTACCTTACTTCCATCAGGTAATATAAGTTGTACTACTTGCCATTGGCCATTAAGAGAAGTTTTAATTTGTTTAATATATGGACTTTTACTACGTAAATAAGCATCAACCTTCTGTAAAATTTGAACTTTAATATCAAATGTCATATCTTGCAGAGGATTAATATTTGGATATAAAAGTCGTTTCGGTGGAGTTAAACTAACAGTACTGCTATTCCCATTACTATTAATTGACCTTACTAATGCTGCAGCTTTAGCAATTGCTTGTTCTGTAATCTCAGAAGAAGATACAAAAGCTGTTAATTCATTACAAAAAGACCTTAATCCAAATCCTTGATATGAATTAAAATCTGCATACTTAAGAATAGTATCCTCAAAACCCAAAGCTTCTGAAACACACATCTCTAAAAACAATTCCCCACCATCAGCTATATGCAAACAATCAGTAACAATTTTATTTAAGCGATTTTCGTCTATTTGATTACATGTAAAAAACATACTTGCTATATCAGATGAATTCATAAGTTATAATAGGTAATTTGACAAGGTTCTCATTTTACAGTACAATTGACAGTAGATCAACCAATTATATGCCCGAATGGCGGAATTTGGTAGACGCGCTAGCTTCAGGTGTTAGTAATAAATAAGATATTGTGGAAGTTCAAGTCTTCTTTCGGGCACTTATTGCAATTAAACCATTCTATACACTATGTTAGACAGTAACAACAAACACATCACTCTCCTAGATGATAGCACAGCTATTATCAACTTCTGCAAAGCTATCTTACCAACATGTACACATATTGTAACACATGATACTGAAGCAGCAGAGCCAACTATATGTTATACATTAACTTACAATAATACTAATGATATATCTATAGACTCTATAACTGAAGCCATATGTACTTTTTTAAAATTTCATATTTGTCAGAACTTTATTTTCTCTGATTATGATACACCATACACTAGTGAACTTGCATTATCAAATAGGATTACACAATTAAAAATAAGTCTTAATGACATAGACAGTATCACCATTGATCCAAGTAAAGTCTTACAGATATTGTCTTTACCTTTAGTCACCATTATCTCACCACTTACACACACATTAAAAACATTTATATCATCTTTGTTAAATACACGTTCAATAGCAGGTGATATTCCCTTAAATATATCCTGTAAAGTACTACTTAAAAATCAAATTTACACAACACAACTAAAAAAAGTCCTAGAAACTAACGAACCATTAACCAAAACAGCAGTAAGCTTTTATCATATTTTAAAGATTTACAAAGAATTATTTATAACCAATTTGGCAGATCGAACAGGACATTTTGATCTTAACATATTCAATATTAATACCACTTACCAAACACTAACTCCCCAGGTTGCACTTGGTATAATAAAATCACTTCCAAGCCAACCTACTAACACACCTACACCTATTAAGAAACATTTTTTTAGAGCTATATCTGAAACATGCTTATTATCTGAAGCAGTAGGGATAGAAATATATAAGATTAATCCTCAAATATTATCACAACTCCCTAACCTTACAGAAAATGCTTTCCAGTATCAACATTACTATAATGCTGCGCAGTACACAGTAACTTACCAATTACTCTGTGGTGACTTAGACAACATCACTACCTGTAATCAACTATATAATTACATATATTTTTGTATAATATTACACAACTCAGACAATATAAAACTATCGCTTGAGTTCTCATTAAAGGATGAATTTATAGAAGATGCAGATAATTACACAACACATTATTCATATGATGTTGACATTAATACTAGTATAAAAGTAATAATATCAAGTATATACTTTCAGAATAAGAAATTAACACAATTTAGAAAATTTTTAGAACAAAACATATTACCACCTGAAAACATAGCTCAGGAAGTTTTGCAAAAATACAATATAAGCATCCAAGCACAAGTAATAAATAACATATCACAAGAAATTACAACATTATTAAGTGACAGCGCAGCATTACTTGAAACACATACTACAGATCCCATAATAATAGAAAAGCACACATCAGCATCTAACTCTAGCATACCATTGTCAACAGAAGAACATGTTATCCATGATAGCAAATCACTTCAAGACGAATTATCTATACAACATACAAAAACTTCACGTACAACATTTACAGAACCTATTACACATATACCACAACCATCATATCGTAGAAAACGATCTAAAGTAGGTTACTATCAAAAACATATTCACAATATAATAAGTAGTAAAACACAAAAAAATAAAGTTTTTGTTTCTTGTATAGTAACAATAGCTATAATAAGCATTGTCGTATATTACTCAATAGCAGAAACATTACTTAATCATATTCCAGATATTACAAAAATTAACTTAGTTGTTATTGGTGGTATATTTAGTTTCACTACCATAGCAATAATAGGAAGTACATTATATAACCATATTGGTATAGTTCGCCCATCTACCAATACTGAAAATGCAAATTTATCAATTAGTATTTCTACTCCATACATTAATTAAACTATGATTTAGATATAGAAAATATAATCACAAGCTTATGTACTTATATTACTTGTAATATTAAAAACACTAACCTAATGCTATATTAGCAAAACAAACATCTTATTAATTCCCAATTATAAGGCACTTTGATTATATTTTTTCCCTCAGTAAACAATACTACAATTCTCATCAAGCAATAAATTTAAAAATAAAAATTAAATAATAAGTTAGTCATAAAAGACTAATATCAGATAGTACTTTAGTTGCCAATCACATGGTCACATTTCCTAACTTTTCCAACTATTATTTATATACTTTTAAGTTTTAATATCATTTATACATACAGATTTTTACACATTACAAAAACAAATACCTATTTAGTAAATTACAGGAATATCAATTCTAATATTTTACATATACAAACAATAAAATACCTTACATTAGTATTAGTTTCCATACATTAAAAAATAAGAATTTTCAAATGTAATGCACATTCTCAAGCATGCCACTGATAACCTATACAGACTTAAGAGTTATACTATTCATAAAGTTGCTAATACATTACTTAACATTTATTCACTCTCAAATTTAAAATATAAATATCTAATTATATGTACCCTACATTTTTAATGTACCACCTAACCCATACTACTAAAAATAAACATCACACATAAATGTTACATAATTTATACACTCAATTAAGAATATGAATTTTTAACATATGTATCACACTTTTAAATATATAACTTCTCACACTACAGACACTAAAAGCAGATACTTTATCTATCCTTATTAATTACAGTAAAATTATTTCTATATAAAGTCTTTTCAATTGTTAAGCATACATAAAAATAAATCACATTCATCCAGATAGAAAACTTATACCTTCTGTTGATTACACATTAAATAATGTAAATATTAGTAGTAATTTTTAACTATATTATCATACTTAAGCACACCATATAACTAAACTACTTGTACTACAGCTTGAATAATTAATACAAATTTTCATAAATTTTATTAATTAAAATATATACCCACAATAGAAACTGCACAACACTGTTTCTTTATTACAACTCCATTTCTTTATTTATCACATTTTAGTAAATTAAAGTAATTAAGATAAATTCGACTAGACTATTCTATATTCTTGACTTATACAGATTTTAATACTCAAGTTCTAAAAAATATTATTCCATAAATAATTAAGTTAAATATTCTATTATTAACAATACCTTAGTAATATTAAACATGATGCAAATCTATTTGCATGTATTTATATTTCTTACATATAATTAGCAAAATTAACCGTAAGGTACTTAAATATGAAAAATCTAACCGTACGAGAAGCATTATGTGCAGCAATACGTGAAGAAATGGAACGTGACCATACAGTATTAATAATGGGAGAAGAAGTAGGCGAATATCAAGGAGCATATAAGGTAACTCAGGGGTTACTTGAACAATTTGGTCCTGATAGAGTTATAGATACACCTATAACTGAACATGGATTTGCAGGGATTGGAATAGGAGCTGCATTTTCTGGTTTAAGACCTATAGTTGAGTTTATGACATTCAACTTTGCTATGCAAGCAATTGATCAGATTATTAACTCTGCAGCAAAAACTAGCTATATGTCTGGTGGACAACTTAGCTGTCCTATTGTATTTAGAGGCCCAAACGGAGCAGCAGCAAGAGTGGGTGCACAACATTCCCAATGCTATGCATCATGGTATGCACACATCCCTGGATTGAAAGTAATTGCACCATATTTCGCAGCAGATTGTAAGGGGTTATTAAAAGCAGCAATCAGAGATCCAAACCCCATTATATTTCTTGAAAATGAAATTACATATGGACATACACATGAAGTACCAGATGCAGTATTAACTAAAGATTATATATCAGAAATAGGTAAAGCAGCTATTGTTAAAGAAGGTACGGATATTACAATCACAGCATTTTCTCTACAAGTAAAGTCTGCATTAGAAGCAGCTGAACTTCTTGAAAAGGAAGGTATAAATGCAGAAGTTATAGATTTAAGAACTTTACGCCCCCTTGACGTAGAGCAAATATTAAACTCCATAAAGAAGACAAATAGAATCATCAGTATAGAAGAAGGATGGCCATATTCTGGTATAGGATCTGAGATTGCTGCATTAACCATGGAGCATGCCTTTGATTACTTAGATGCTCCAATGATCAGAATCACAGCAAAAGATATTCCTCTACCTTATGCAGCAAATCTTGAAAAACTAGCCTTACCACAAATTCAAGATATATTAGAAGCAGCACGTACTTTATGTATTCGTAATTATAAGTAATGCTACAATACACTTGTAACATATGTAAATTTATCAGCCTTTCTTACCCATAGCTAAAGACATTTCATATGGGTAATTTTTCATCAAGTTGTAACACTATTACTTGAGAAGTCATACTGCACATAAAATAAATATCAGTATCACTTCAGTTAATATTTCATCACCTAAACAAAAAATTAATTATTACGACACCTATAAATAACACATATTTCTTTTAACATAAGATGCTAAACACATACCTTTACTATAAATTTCATCTTTACACTAATAAAGGATTTGCATCATAATGTACATCACCAGCACTAATATGACCTGTACCAGAAGATCTAGAACTACTAGTACATTCACCATTAGTCAAGATATCTCTTGAAAATTGAAAATGTATATCTTTTTCAGATTTTTGACATTTTCTTATACTACAATAACATAGCTTTTACCAATTTTTTTATTATATAAAACCTTCCACAAAAAATCTCATATAATTATTATTGATCATGATTCTATACATTCAGTAATACAGATAACTAAATACACATTACTACTAATCAAGATTTATATATAAATGTACAATCAAGAGATTATTATATATACAAATAGGAACCTTAAATTTAATCAGCTGAATGCTAGTATTTTTGATATATCACTATAAACTGAATAAGAAAATTAAATTAATAAAGTACTATTCCTATATAATGACAAATACCTTAATATAGCATTAATTGATGTATGATGATAAACTAAGTACAAAATTACCAAGCCCATATTCTTATTACATAAAAACAAGTATTATGAAGTACAATTCATTATTACTTTCACAATAGAAATACGGAAACATATCCCACTATATTGCCGTAAATATCCTGCACATAAACATACAATTACAGAAGAAAACCCTCGATGCATATTCTTCCTAGATTAATCCCATATTTGAATATCATTACAAAAATCTTATCACATCTAATAACCAGGTTATTGTTGTAGTATGTACAATTGAAAAACATTTTTTAACAATACTCAATTAACACAAATAAAGTGCTTTTATAATTTACACTATAAATATTCTCACATTGCAATTACATTACTATACAATCAATACTCATGATTTCATATATACACTTCATTGTAATACAAATTTTATATCACAATTACTATTACAAGATGACTTTCTATAATAACTATTATGCTTGATCCTATTTAATAAATGATCAGGATAAACTTACAGTATGTTCTTCACAATCAATATAGACAATTATATACAAATTGTTATAAAAATTACTAGATACATACTTAATTTACAGTAATCACATAATTAATATTTTACTGATTCAACTATCATAAATATCAGATTAGTGAATGAAACATTAGCTTAACTTTTTTAGGATTGATTATACGTATTATACATCAATCTTTCTCTGTAAATTACATTACAGGTACTACAAACACTCATGATAAAATCTCTAATCTAGACCTTAGTTGTAACACTTTGTTCTATCAATATTTTTAGTATCCATAGCCAATAAACCTAGTACCAGTTTTATTTAAAAGCTACATTCCTATTAACTATAACAGTTTAACATTAACGTGTGTTCTAGTACACATTCCCATAAATAAAATACATTTTTTATAAAAAATTAATTATCGAACAATAGCAAATATACATCTAGTATATATTCATAATAACTTAACCTATAAGTTTTATCAGAACACATTCTCTTATAAGTTGTAAACAGTTAAATACCAGTATATTCTTGAAAGTAAAACTGTTAATTCTACAAAAGACTAATTATTTAGATAATAAAAAATTATACTTATGGGTGTTTTTATTATATAATTTCATGAAATATTTGTTAGATAAGGTGGGTTATACAATGATAGATTATGAACATTGGGTAGAAGCATTTCACATAATATCAGTAATTATGTGGATGGCAGGGATGCTTTATTTACCTAGGTTATATGTATATCATGCGCAAGTAGGACACGATTCTGATAGCTATATAATTTTTAACACTATGGAGAAAAAATTACTCCTATATATAACCACTCCAGCAATGGTGTCCAGTATAATATTTGGAGCAATTCTATCTATAATGACAGGAGCCCATCATTTTATATGGTTTAAAATAAAACTTACATGTGTCATATTAATGTGTATTATTTACACAATACTATATAAACATAGAAAAGATTTTTTAATAAAGAATAATACACAATCTGTACTATATTTTAAATTCATTAATGAATTAATAACATTATTAATAACAATTATAGTAATTATGGTAGTAGTGAAACCTTTCTTGTAGTTACTTATTATTTGACTTTAATGCATTGTGCTCTAGAATTAGAGTACTGTGGTAGTAGTTTGTTACTTGATAAGATTGAAGAGGTACAGAATGGTAGCGCTTAATACTCCTCCAATAAAAAAAGGGTTCACTGCAATAGATTTTTCACTAAAATCTGTAGATGGCAAGTTGTATAATCTTAGCAATTGTCATAAAGGTGTTAGTTTATTAATTATGTTTATATGTAACCATTGTCCATATGTTAAAGCAATAATAAAAAATTTAGTATATGATATAAATACATTAAAAAGTGTTTATAATATGTACGCTGTAGCAATCATGCCAAATGATACTATATCTTATCCAGAAGATTCATATAACAATATGATAAAGTTTGCACAGGAACATAATATAAATTTTCCATATCTAATAGACGAAGACCAAACAGTAGCTTCAAGCTATGGTGCTGTATGTACACCTGATTTTTTTGGATTCAATAACAAATTAGAACTATGTTACAGAGGAAGGTTCGATGCCTCAGGAATGAATCAAGTAAATAGTAAGCAGGAAGATAGAGATTTATTTAATGCTATGAAGTTTATTTCAGATACAGGTATGGTACCTGAAAATCAAAAACCAAGTATTGGGTGCTCCATAAAATGGAAATCAAAAAATTACAGTTTTTCTTCTTAATTATAGATCTATTATGCATGATTCTAAGTATTTATTGGATATAATTACACTTCTTTCAGCTGCTATACTAATAGTTGTTCTATTCTGGAAACTAAATATCAGTCCTGTATTAGGGTACTTCGTTGCTGGAACTCTTATCGGTGCTCATGGCTTAAATTTAGTAGAATCATCTGTAATAATACAGAACTTAGGTGAATTTGGAGTGGTTTTCCTCTTGTTCTTAATAGGAATTGAGTTGACATTTGAAAGATTGATTGCAATGCGACTGCATGTATTTGGTTTCGGTACACTACAAGTTATAGTTACAACACTAGCCATATGGTATATTGCAAACAAGTTTGGCATAGATTCCAAAGGATCTATAATAATCGGAGGAGCATTAGCATTATCCTCAACAGCTATTGTACTACAAGTATTACAAGAAAAAGGCTGCCAATCAACACAAGTAGGAAGGCTTTCAATTGCTATCCTGCTATTACAAGACCTTGCAGTAGTCCCATTAATTGTACTTCTTCCGCTACTAAGTGGAGAATCCCATCACAGTATTCCTATATCATTATTATACTCTTTTATAAAAGCAGCTGTTGCGTTGACTTTAATTTTTATTACAGGTAGGTTATTATTAAGGCCACTTTTTAACACCATTGCAGCAATAAAAAGTAGTGAGATTTTTATAGCAACCACATTGTTAATTGTTTTAGGATCAGCATTTATTACAGAAAATTTTAACTTATCAATGGCACTTGGTGCATTTGTTTCAGGACTCCTTGTTGCAGAAACTGAATACAGGCATGACGTAGAACAAGTAGTACTTCCATTTAAAAAGCTGTTATTAGGCCTATTTTTTATGACAGTAGGAATGTCAATTGACATTAAGTTTGTAGTAAATAAATTACCAATAATAGGTTTGATTTCTTTCTCTTTAATAACATTAAAATCACTCATCATTTTTATATTATGTAGGTTTTTCAAATTTCACGTAGCTGCAGCCATACAAGCAGGATTATTACTTTCACAAGGCGGCGAATTTGCTTTTATCTTATTTGGCCTTGCAGCAGAAAAGAATGTATTACCAAGTGATTTAGCACAAACTCTAATGATGATCACAACTGTAACAATGGCTTTTACTCCACCATTAGCAGCACTTGGTGATTGGATAGCAAAATTAATCACAAAAAAGAAAATATCTCTCAATTCTCAAGAACTTACTTTAGACACAAAAGACCTTGATCAACACGTGATAGTTGTAGGATTTGGAAGAGTAGGACGTATGGTTGCTAAAGTGCTAGTAGCAGAACATGTAAATTACATTGCATCTGACATACAACCAAAAACAGTAAAAGATGGAAGAGATGCAGGTTTTCCAGTATACCTTGGCGATTTAACAAAATTAGCAACTTTAGAGTCTATGGCAATATCACGAGCTAAAATGATAATCATAGCAATCAATAATGAGGTCACTATCAAAAAGATTATATCTTTAGTTGCTCAACGCTTCCCAAATATCATAATCATTGTCAGGTTACCTGATTTAAATAATGCAGAAGTATATAAAGAACTTGGTGCACATTATTTAATTCCTGAAACATATGAAGTTGGATTACAATTAGGTGCAATAGCGTTAAGCAACACTGGGTTCAGCAATCATGCCATTTCTTTACTAAAAGACAGGTTTAGAACAGTAAATTACGCTGCAGTAAAAAACAAAGAAGCAAATGAGTAAACTATTTTTTATAATTGTTATAAGTTGATTTAACATTAAAGAAAAGTATTGCTGTTTTGAATATTGATAACAATAAAATCCTCTAATAAAACAAATGTAACCTATAATTTTATTACAGAATGTGCTAATTAGCATAGTTACAAGGTGTTGTAAGAAGATTTACTTTAACAATATTGATATCATAATTTCTATAACACATTTAAATATTGATGATAATAAATAAAATCCACCAATAAAACAAACATAACCGTGTAATTTTACTAGAGAATGTACTAATCAAATTAATATGGTTTAAGAGTATGTAAGAAAATTTATTTTAACAATACTGATATAATAATTTCTATAACACATTTAAATATTGATGATAATAAATAAAATCCACCAATAAAACAAACATAACCGTGTAATTTTACTACAGAATGTGCTAATAAAATTAGCATAGTTTAACAGGGTATAAGAAGACTTATTTTAACAATACTGATATCATAATTTCTATAACACATTTAAATATTGATGATAAATAAAATTTACCAATAAAACAAATATAACAGTGTAATTTTACTATAGAGTGTACTGATCAAATCAATATGGTTTAAGAGTATGTAAGAAAATTTATTTTAACAATACTGATATAATAATTCCAATAACATAAAGTATGCTGTAATAAAAACAAAAATAATTTATTTAAGATAGTTATTTATATCATTCTATAACTCAAAGCCAATATGTGTTTCTAACATTAATTACTAAATAAGTTCTATTAAAGGTAACAGCAATTTACATAAGCTCCAAATCCATCATCAGAATATTGATTTTCAATAATAATCTGATCGTGATAAAATGACACTTTAGCACCATAAATTCAGTAAGTTGTTATTGTTAAATGAAGTAATAGAAATTCTTTATTTTCAACATTTATTATGCATAAATTCTTGTCTAATAATAAACTCAATTCAACAGTATAAAACCCATATGATTTATTAAATACATTATTCTGAGATCAATTATGACAGTAATACAAGAAGTTTAATAAAGTAATCATGTCTTATAAAATATAAAAAAATCTGATAATAATCTACTGACCATAGTTATATTTATTGATTCATTCACTATTAAGTCTTAAAATTTAATTACTACTAGATTCTTAAAATGTAATAATGGTGTACACAAAACCTAAATTTACTATCAGAATATTGGTTGTTTAAATAATAACATGATAAACTCAACAACACTTAGAAAATTATTATTACCATTGAATATTACTAGACTGATTATATTAAGATAGAAATTCTTTTACTACACACATCAATAAAATTCTGTCATTATTAAGTCATACAACTTTTTATAATTCTAACTCACTACAAAAACAGTAAGTATCAACCTCGACAATTATAATCACTTGATTTTGAATAATATACATGTACAAAATATGCTGTATAAAAATTAACAAATAACTTATACATTATTGAGTATTACCTTTTTATTCAATTGTCATAAACACTTTGTACTTTTTAGAAACATTATATGAATACATTGAGATAATGTAGTTTTTTTATATAAGAAACCTGCATATTAAGTTATATAAAGGCCATAATGATATTACATAGTCCAGAATTACTAGAACATCTATTTCAAACAAAACATTACATGGTTATTAATAACAATCCATTGGTTATGTTGAAATACTGGATTTAGCAAACTACCCAATTTACTTAATAACTAAATATTATTAAACTAATTCTCTTAGCAAAACGTGACTACATATTCAAGAAATAAATACATCATGTTATCACCAATAAAATATAAAATTTAGTAATATAACAATTTTTATTTCATCTAAATTCATTATAATTGTACTACATTACCAATCTTGACAACCATTAGAAATTATACCATAGTAAATTATTAATATTATATTTTATTATTACCTATGGTTATTGATCCAGTTACATTATCACAAGAATTAATATCATTCCCTAGTATTACACCAACAGATAATGGTGCAATAAGTTTTCTATCAGATATATTATCACAATATGGTTTTACATGTCATATTCTAGATTTTGGTGATGATACGGTTACAGTACGTAACTTGTACGCATACCGAGGAACAGAAGAAGGTCCAAACCTATGTTTTGCTGGACATACAGATGTAGTAAAAACTGGGGATTTAACAAAATGGAAATTTGATCCTTTTTCTGGTCATATAGAAGATGATATCTTATATGGCCGTGGTGCTGTTGATATGAAATCAGCAATATGTGCATTTATAGCAGCAGTATCTAGGATAAATTTCAATGAAGTTCCAGGTTCCATTAGTTTCCTGATTTCTGGAGATGAAGAAGGAGACCATTTTCAATATGGTACACCATCAGTATTAAAATGGTTAAATGAAAATAATCATAAAATAGATTACTGTATAATTGGAGAACCAACTAGCAAGTCGTTCCTTGGAGACACAATAAAAGTAGGCCGTAGAGGTTCTGTACACTTTAAAATAATATGCAATGGCATACAGGGACATGTTGCATATCCACATTTTGCAGAAAATCCAATAGATAATATGGTGAGCATTCTTTATAAAATATGTAATACAACATTTGATACTGGAAATGAGTATTTTCAACCATCAAATTGTGAAATTGTATCAGTTGACACTGGAAATACATCAAAAAATGTAATTCCAGATACAATAGTTGCACACATTAATATCAGGTATAATAATATACATACCGCTGAATCACTATTTGACATTATTAATAATATTTGTGCTCAAGTAACACCAAAATATCAATTACTACAGTCAGTAAGTGGTGAACCATTTTTTAATCAGCCTAATCAATATTCTGATATGTTATCTTCAGCTATAAAAAAAGTAACAGGACAAGATGCAATAGCAAGTACATCTGGTGGTGTTTCAGATTCAAGATTTATAAAAAATGTTTGTCCTGTAATTGAATTTGGCTTAAAGAATGAAACAGCACATAAAATTGACGAGCATGTGCCTGTAAAAGAAATTTATCAGTTAGCTGATATATATACAGAATTCATTAAGCAATTCTTTAATTTATCAACAACATAAGTGTTTAGTAAAATTATAAATCATATTTTCCCTAAAACATGTGCAGGCTGTGAGTGTATTATCCCTGAATGTTGTGATTTATGTAGCATATGCAGTAATAACATAGACTTTCTACATGGAAACTATTGTATCTCTTGTGGTTTCAAGCTTTCAGAAGGGATATCAATATGTGGAAAATGTATAGCTAATAAACCAATGTTCACAAAATTAGAATCTATATTTTCATACGATAAGTATAGTAAAAATATAATTTTAAACTTTAAGTTTTTTGATAACACATTACACATTAAAACTTATGCAAAGTGGATGTATAATAAAAACCCATCTTTATTTAACAATGTAACTACTATTATACCAGTACCAATACATAAAAAAAGGTTACGCCAAAGAAAATATAATCAAGCTACATTACTTGCCAGAGCTTTAAGTAAATATTGCAACATACCTTTAGAAATTTCCGTACTAGTAAGAATTATAAATACAATACCACAATACAGTCTATCTAGTAAAATGAGAAAGGAAAACATAATGCAATCTTTTATAATAAAAAACCAACACAGGATTTATAATAAAACAATATTACTTGTAGATGATGTGGTTACAACCGGCATTACAGTTAGAACATGCTCTCAAAAACTTATCGAATCAGGAGCAAAAGAAATACGAGTTATTACATTAGGCAGAACATTATAAAATAGCACTATACATATCTATCTAAAAATACTCATCAAATTTACAAAAATTTTCTATAAATAAATTTCATCATTAAAAAAAATGATATTACAATAAATAACCTACCCTAAAACTTTACACTACAATTATCACCTTACAGATTCCAGAAAATAGTATAACAACAAATAAATTATCAAATGTAACATTAAATAAGCAAGCTATTTATTAATACAACTCTCTAATCAGATACCTTATCCTTTGATAATTTAAATTACACTTGATATCAGAATCAGAAGCTATACAAAAAAATACAATTCAACATAGTCACAATTAAGCAGCACAAAATTCAAAAAAATCTATAATCCTACATACAACAAATTCTTAAAATACAAAATGCACGATAAGATTCAAATTTTAATATCTATCAAAGATGGATACAATAAGTCAAGCAAACTCAACAAAATTGCGTTACTATTAAATAGTCTTCCTACTAAAAATTACCAAGATATAAACAAAATTGTAACTATCAATAACACTTCCAATAAACTAGTTGATAAGCTCTTCTCCTAAACTTCTGGTACATCATGTATATAAGCAGAAAAAAACATTTTGACTTTTATGTAAGTTTTAATTGTATATATGCATCTCATAGTTATTATAAGCAATATTTTTCACAATATAATGTTATAAACAATTACTACTTCATTTTCAGTATCTGGATAAATTAATAACATGAGTAATATATTTGCCTATAGTATATAGTCACAAAAGTGTACAGAATAAGTAGTAGTGAGGTATCTATAAAGTAACAACATACTATGTTTTGATAATTTACATGATTCAATCTAAAAATCACTATTAAACATCTCTATTAATAATGAAATTATAGATTAAAAATATTTCTTACTGTCAATAATAATACTAGATTGTTCTTCATATAACATATAAATGAAAGCATAATAAATACTACATCTATAGAAAGATATTTTTAATGTATGATACATAGATTTCCTAACTTAAATACTGAAAACACTATTTATGGAATAAAATCATCAATAGATATAGACTAACTACTACTACCATTATTACAGGTAATAATATAAACTATCTTACTTATATCAGGTATCATATTATTTAATTAAGCTTGTCAAATACAATAAATATAAATCATCTATAATTTTCCTTAATAGTCCTGATAGTATAAATAAATTTGTGGTGACTATTTTTAGTTTATAAATAGGTATATTAGTCATTTAAACTTTTTACTACGCCATTTGCAGAAAAAAACATATTTATCTATAACAGGAAACACACTCTTACATTTATTACAATCTCAGCAATATTTTTTAATGTAAACCAAATATATATAATTTTCACTTATTACTTTCGTAAATTAGGTATATTAACTATTTAAACTTTTTACTACGCCATTTGCAAAAAAAAACATATTTATCTATAACAAGAAACAGACTCTTACATTTTTTACAATCTAAGTAATATTTTTTAATGTAAACCAAATATATATAATTTTCACTTATTACTTTCGTAAATTAGGTATATTAACTATTTAAACTTTCTACTACGCCATTTGCAAAAAAACATATCTTATCTATAATAGGAAACAGACTCTTACATTTTTTACAATCTAAGTAATATTTTTTAATGTAAACCAAATATATATAATTTTCACTTATTACTTTCGTAAATTAGGTATATTAACTATTTAAACTTTCTACTATGCCATTTGCAAAAAAACATATCTTATCTATAATAGGAAACAGATCATTACATTTATTACAATCTAAGCAATATTTTTTAACGTAAACCAAATATATATAATTTTCACTTATTACTTTCGTAAATTAGGTATATTAACTATTTAAACTTTCTACTACGCCATTTGCAAAAAAAAACATATTTATCTATAATAGAAAACAGACTCTTACATTTATTATAATCTAAGCAATATTTTTTAATGTAAACCAAATATATATAATTTTCACTTATTATTTCACAAATAGGTATATTAACTATCTAAATTTTCTATCACATCATTGTAAATAAAACATGATCTTATCTATGACACGTGAAGAAGTTGATACCTAAAATTTTATATTGCAATCTAATCTTAATATGGTAAGAATATAAGATTCAGGAGATGCAATCAGGGAAAATTTTCAAAGGGCGTTTAATGACAGATCAAACTATAGTAAAAATGAATGCAGAACTAAGGAATAGTGTAGGAACTGGTCCTTCTCGTACTTTAAGGCGTAATGGTGCAATACCAGCAGTAGTCTACGGAAAACATCGCAGTCCACTAAGTATATATTTGTCTGACAGGGAATTCTTAAGCAAATATAGGTCTGCTGCACTGTCAACCCATTTAATTGAGTTAGAAATAGGTGAAAAGAAAGAATACGTTCTGATGCGTGATATACAAAAACATCCAGTAACTGATAGAATACAACATGTTGATTTTCAGTTTATCGATCACGGAACAGAAATAAAAATAGAGGTACCATTAGTATTTGTTAACGAACAAAGATGCGTAGGTGTTAAGAAAGGAGGAGTATTAAATATTCTGCATCGTACATTACACATCAAATGTTTACCTAATGCTATATTGCAAAGTATAGAAGTAGATTTAGCCAATCTAACTATAGGACATTCTATACACGTAAGTGATTTAAACCTTCCTTCTGAGGTGACTGTTGTAATGAAAGAACATAATCCAACATTAGTAACTATCTCTGGTACAAGTTCTGACCAAGATACTAGTGGAGGAGAATCTTCAGGTACCACAACATCAGAAGATTAATAGTTTTTTTATTATCAGTTTTTCCATGCTGCATTTATTAGTAGGTTTAGGAAATCCTGGCAAAGAGTATGAGTTAACGCGTCATAATGTTGGGTTTATGATTATAGATGCAATAATGCATCATTTTCTTTTTCCTGATTTCAAAAAAAAACATAATGCATTAATATCAAGTGGTAGTATACGGTCTCACAAGGTTATTCTTGCTAAACCTTATACATTTATGAATAATTCAGGCACACCTATTTCAAGTATAGTAAAACTGTATAAAATTCCATTAGATAACATTATTGTATTTCACGATGAAACTGATATAGACTTTTGTACCATAAGAATAAAAAAAGGTGGAGGTAATGCTGGACATAATGGATTAAAATCAATAGATACACTACTTGGAAGAGACTATTGGAGAATTAGATTTGGTATAGGACATCCAAGTAACGGTTATGACTTATCGTACCATGTTTTATCACAATTTAATAATCTTAATGCTGTAAATAACACTATATCAAACATTATAGAACATATTTCATTACTATTCGAAAATGACAAATCTATATTTAAAAATAAAGTCAAAGACCTAATAAAATATACAGATATCTCTAGTTAATATACATTATCACCAGAAAGAAATATACCTTTTTGAGATTAAACTATCGTTATTAAAATACAGAATTCTATAACAACATATTATAATCACTACAAACAATACGAAAAGATCATTATCACATACTTATTGAAGTATTAATAACTAACTAAGTAGTTCAATGTACATAATACATATGATATAATTATTACTTCTTTTACCACTAATAAATACTATTGTTACCGTAAGTAAAATTTATCAATTTATAAAATAATTGTCTCACATATATGTGTTTAAGCACATATATACTTCCACAATAAACATATACACAAAATAGCTTTTTATCAATAATTAGGATTGATAATTTTGATCTACATAAAAACATTATCAATCTCATAGCAAACTTTTTTGGCAAAAATATTAATTTATCTTCTATTAATACAACTTCTATCTAGCAAACATAAAATCACAGTAAGAATAAATTTTTCCTATTTATACTAATTATAACAATATAGATAATCTATATATTTCAATATAACTTATTAAACTTTGTGCCTTTCTATGCTAGAATATTGACAATAAAATTCTAACCATTAAATTAACCATGCAATTTAATGAAATATATGAGGAATGTGGAGTATTTGCCATATATAATAACAATTATGCAGCTATCAATTGTATTTTAGGATTACACGCTATTCAACATAGAGGACAAGAATCATTTGGTATAGTAACATCTGATAATACTAATTTTTACTCCTATTACTCTAATGAACAAGTGAATACTATCTTCACTCAACAATCAAAAATAGACCACCTATTAGGAAATATTGCTATTGGACACGTACGTTACTCTACAAGCGGAAGCAAAACTGGTATGCAACCTATAATTTTAGATTGCCAATTTGGAAAATTAGCAATAGCACATAATGGTAACCTTATTAATGCATTACAAATTAGAGAATCACTCATTAAAAAAGGACGTATATTTTCATCAGACATTGATACAGAAGTAATAGCACATCTTATTGCTATGAATACACAAGATACTATATTGGACAATATAATATACGCCCTACAAAATATTAAGGGTGCTTATTCTTTAGTAATTTTGATAAACAATACTTTAGTATGTTGTCGAGATCCATATGGTATTAGACCATTAGTACTAGGCATGTTAGACAATGTATATGTAATAGCTTCAGAAACATGTGCTTTAGATATAGTTGGAGCACAATTTGTCAGAGATATTTTACCAGGAGAATTAATAACAATTAATCAAAGTAATACCTTAACAAGTTATTTCCCATTTGAAAAACAAAAATCAAGTTTTTGTATTTTTGAATACGTATATTTTGCACGACCAGACAGTATAATGGAAAATAAGTCTGTATATGAAATACGTAAAAACATAGGAAGAGAACTAGCAATAGAGAATCCTGTACCAAAAGATACAAATATGGTAATACCTATACCTGATTCTGGAGTACCAGCTGCATTAGGGTTTGCAGAATATACTAATATACCTTTTGAGTTCGGCATTATTAGGAATCATTATATAGGAAGAACTTTTATACAACCTCACGACCATATTCGTAATATAGGAGTAAAGCTTAAGCATAATCCCAATTCTTCAATATTAAAAGGTAAAAATATAGTTTTAATAGATGATAGTATTGTACGAGGAACAACTTTAAAAAATATAATAGCATTACTCCATAAAGCAGGTGTCAAACAGATACACTTAAGAATCTCAAGTCCTCCTACTATACATTCTTGCTTCTACGGAATAGACACACCAGAAGAATCAAAATTGATAGCCAACAATTTATCAAAAGCAGACATTATAAAATTATTAGGATGTGATAGCTTACATTTCTTAAGCATAAATGGGCTTTACAAGGCAATATGCAATACAAAACGCAATAATGTCCCACAATATTGTGATGCATGCTTCACTGGAGATTACCCAATTGGTAAAATAGATACAAATAATGTTTACTAAATTACCTCCCTACAGTAGTACTTCTTCTACAGCTTCTATTAATTAGAAAGTAATGACATTTCATTAGCATTACGCGTTAAACTACAAAGTCATATGTAAATTTGTACTAACATAAGAACAGTAAAATACATCCAATTTCTACATAACAAAACATGACTATTACTTATTTATATTTATAAACATATTTAAGACTATTTTGAGTAACATATTAGTACAAAAATATTCTCATACTTGCTATCTACACCATAATCTTTATGTATACAAACATATCTTTAGACATACTTCTATAGGATAATCTTAATCATACAATACTTGACAAAAGTCATTATGTAATAAAAGTTATGGAATTAATAATTTACTCTTACTATGATAAAAATCTCATTATGATTTTATATCTACTCTATAAAAGCTGTATTAATACAAGGTAAAATTAATATTTTTGCTAAAAGAGATTGCTACAAGTCTGATAATATTTTTATTAAATCAAAATTATCAACCTATCTATCGATTAAAATACCATGTACTTTTACATAAGAAATTATTCTATTATTTCCTCAAAATTAAATTCATAATTTATCATATCTACTATAGTAATTTTTTATTTCACTGTAATTAGAATAATAATATCAAATACAAGCTTCACCTAACACTTTAACCAATTTTTTTACAACTTAATTTCTGATCTTCTGGTTTTTTATATACTGTAATTGATGAATACATAGTCTTCAAAATGAGTATGTTGTAAATAAAATACATATAATTCCTAGTTTATAATACATATTGAATCTCCTGAGACACTTTATAAATACAAGCTATGTATAAGCATAATATACTATGTTAAAATATTATATCTATTGTAAACTATAGTTTTCTTGCAAATTATCATCCATTGTCTTATTTTTCCTTATTGACCAGGAAAACTGCTTCCCAGAAAAAGTGCTAAGAACTATCTATTTCAGTATAAATCGGTATTATAAACCCCAAAATGCTCCTGCCTTCTGTAAGCCCATATAGATATCTTTTACTACTTCAGTAATTTATCAGTACTAATTGACAAAATAAAACTATCTATTTCAGTATAAATGGATATTATAAACTCAAAAATGCTCCTGCTTTCTGTAAACTCACATAGATATCATTTTACTATTTCAGTACTTTATAAGTATTAATTGACAAAATAAAACTATCTATTTCAGCATAAATGGATATTATAAACTCAAAGATGCTCCTGCTTTCTGTAAACTCATATAGATATCATTTTACTATTTCAGTACTTTATAAGTACTAATTGACAAAATAAAACTATCTATTTCAGTATAAATCGGTATTATAAACCCCAAAATGCTCCTGCCTTCTGTAAGCTCATATAGATATCTTTTACTACTTCAGTAATTTATAAGTACTAATTGACAAAACAGATACTTATCATTCTATTAATATTACTAGCTAAAGTTGACCTACTTTACAAATACATTTTAGTTTATAAACATAGTAAAACATTACATTGCAATACACTTATCTTAGTAATATTTACTCAGAATACCACACAATATTATTAATTAACAAATAATCACTTATACATTAAAAGCATTACTACTTTTGGATATACAACGCTACAATAAGATCAATTAATCACTATAAAATAATGCTAAATAGCACGTTAAGATACCAAGCAATAGATAAGATTAAAAATGTAAAACTAATATCTCATTATTCATTACATGTAAGTCTATATGAAACTACACTATATATTATGTATTTAAATAATTAATCTAGTAATATTTTACATAACATAAGATTACCAATTTTTATATAAGTTAAGACTCTTAGATCAATAATCATTTATTATGTAATACACACCCTAGTTATCAATAGAGATATGCACAAATATTAATCAAAAGCAATTTTACAAATTTAATAAGTTTTTTATAGATATGAAAATCACTGATATTATTATTCTAGAGATACTTCTGTAATAACCATTTTATCCTGAGTAAAATCAGATAACAATACATTAAAAATACTATGCTTAGATATGGTACTGTAGCTGATATACTTATGTTGATCGGTTATACATAGTGTGTATTTATTAAAGTACCTAAATAAAACTCAGCATTTATTCTATAAACTAGCAAAGAGCTTCAAACCTGATGTATATATTTACAACACATTCATTTTGAAAACTACATATTTATAACAGTACACACAAAACAAATAATTTTTAAAGCTATTATAGATCATCTGATAGTATTTTTACTTGAGAACCTTCAACTCTTAAATCAGATAAATTATTAATTGAACTGGTATTTAATAAACATAATCCTATGTTTCCAATATAGGATAACACAGTTCCTACTTCTTGCTGGTTACTCATAACCTTAGCATTTTCGAAAAGTTCTTGTTCTGAGATTATAGTATATATATTTTTTTTTATCCCAGCACGATACATACGTGCAACAACTTCTTGTCCTATATAACAACCTTTATTAAAATCAATACCATTTAATTGTTGCATTCTAAAATGTAAAGGGAATGACGTACCCCTTATCATATCTTTGTTACAATCCGGAACAGTATTACTAATTCTTAACATCTCATAATTCTCATAGTTACCTAAAGCTTCTTCTTCTAAACTGAATAATTCATTAGATTCATGAAATATTACGCGCAATCCTAATTTTGATAACCGAGGATCCTGAAAAAACACAGTATCATTTTCATAATAAGTATATCCGGCCTTATATTTATTATATTGCTCTCCAACAAACACTCCAACCTTATATTGTGTCTTCTTTTTAATAACTACCTTTGCTTGTAATTTATATAATAAAAATTTTTCAATAATACCTTCCCTATCTGAACTATGACAATCTAGTAATATATATTTTGAACCCTGAATAACAAAGAAGTCATAAAGATACCTACCATTAGGTGTTAACAACAAAGAGTAGATAGCTTTATTATTAGCTAAATTTAATATATTATTTGTTGTAGTACGATTTAATAATTGCTTACAATCTAAACCATGAAACATAATAACGCTTCTATTAGGTAGAATAACAAATTGATTCATATTTTTATATACTTAAAATTTCAGTTCATACATTACACAATAACTAATTTATAACACACTACAAAATTTAATTATTATCCATAAGCAAATTTAGTACACTATATTACAGTTTATAATTTAACTAAGATATATTATTATTTACAATAAAATACACAAATTTACATATAAATAGAGTTAATAACTTTCTTGAAATAAAAATTGTTTGTTATTTTTATCCTTACTAGAAAACAAACCCACAATACCACCGCATGTTATCAATAGAAATCCTATCCATATTAAATTTAAAAATGGCTTATAATATATCTTAACAGCAATACCTCTTACTTTATCTATATCACCAATTACAACATAAATATCAGATAACCAATTTCTAAATATTGCACTTTCTGCATTTCTTACACCTTCAACCAGATAAAATCTATTTTCAGGAAATATTTCACTTACAACAATGTTAGACTTTAATATTGAGAATTTTCCACGAATAGCATTATAGTTTTCCTTATACACTAAATCTAATTTCGACAAAACTACTCGAAAACTGTTAACATTAACAGAGCTATTCTCTTTCATATAAAGCTCATATGTCTCACCCCATATGCTAGAAAAAACAATACCCAATATAAAAACTGCAACACCTATATGAGCAAACATCATAGAATAATACTTTGCAGAACATGATTTTACTAACTCAATGGTACTATATAATGGTACTAAAAATAGCTTTATTTTGTAACAATATCCCTCCAATACTGACAAACACAAGAGAATAGATAACAGTATTATCACAATGACAAAGAAATTATTATTTATAATAAAAGGCAACATAAGCAAAGTAATAAGACCAGAAAATTTTAAATTTTCTATAATAAATTTATTTCCATTCCAACTTAGTCCCAAAACAATAACCATAAGTAATAAAGTACAGAATATTAGATAGTTAAACAAAGAATTATAATATGGAGCACCTACAGCAATAATATCTCCAGTTATAAATTCCAGTACAATAGGATAAATAGTTCCAATAAGCACTATAGTAAAAGCCGTCAATAATAAAACATTATTGAACAATAACATTGTCACTCTCGACATAAGAACAAAGTTATACTGTTTTATTTGAACCTTATTTTCAAATAGAATAAAACTAAGAATCCCGCTACTAATTATTATGCTAACTAACATCAACAAATACATACCACGCTCTGGATCATTTGCAAAAGCATGTACTGAAATTAATACACCAGACCTTACTAAAAAAGTTCCAATAAGGCTCATAGTAAATGTTGAGATTGACAACAAAGTAGCAAAGTTATAACAGATATTAAATCTTTTTACCACAGGCAATAGATGAATCAGAGCAGTACCCAGTAACCAAGGCATAAGTGAAGCATTCTCAACTGGATCCCAAAACCAAAATCCACCCCAGCCTAGTTCTCTATAAGCCCACCAGCTACCTAATCCTATCCCTAATGTCAAAAAAGACCAAGCAAGTAGAGCCCATTTATTTATAATTACTGCCCATTTTACGTTGTCACTTTGTACAACAATCCCAGCAATCGCAAGAGAGAATACAACACTAAATCCCACATAACCTAAATATAAAATAGGTGGATGAACCATTAACCCCACATCCTGCAACATAGGGTTAAAGCCTAATCCCTCGTGCTCTACAGTAGGCATCTTAACAAAAGGATTGGATACTAATATAGTAAACAATAAAAACCCAAAATTAATTATATGTTGTATCGATATAGTTACTTTCTTCAAATCTCCTTTATCAAGGATTATTTCCAATAAAAAATTATAGAAACTTATTATCCATACCCACAATAAAATCGACCCTTCATGATTACCCCAAATACCAGATATTTTATATAGTAACGGCTTAGTTGTATGCGAATTATAATACACATTATAAAATGAAAAATCATTAGTAATGTGTATATATAACAACAATCCCATTGCATAACTTGTAGATGCAAAAATCAATATTGTCAGTATTTTCAAATAACGATAAGATACAAGACTTACAAATGGATAACTTATAGACAATATACAAGCAATTAAAATAGGAAGATCTATTAAATGAATCATTAGAAATTCTTAAAAATACTTAAAAATAAGAATTATTTATTATAAGACTTTAATAAAGACTTGCAAAGTATAGCTTTACTTATATTAAATAAATCATAATTACATTATTGAAAATTTGAATAATTACGTTTTAACCTACATATTCTAACATTAAGAGAAGTATTACAAAATAAAAGCTATAACATGTAATACTGAATTATAAATTTTTATCAAACTATAGTTATTTGACAAATAGTTGTATGTGTTAATAACAACTACTATTTCACTACAAGTACTATTAACAATTTATTTAGTTTGGTAAAATACTTAAGTGTAAATACCATGGTTAACAAACAACTACCACAGATATTAATGATCACAATAATAATAGTAAAATATATACAATTTTTTTAACTAATAATGATTTCAAATAATAAATACTACTCTTACTAACAACAATATAACAATAAAACAACTACAATGATATTAAAAATAGTTATTATATCACCAAAAGAATATTGATAACCTACTTAATTAGTAATATTTAAATGGTAGAAAATAATTTTTATCAAACCATTAGATGGCTAACAAATAGTTGTACTGTATACTAATGTTACTTTATTGAAAAAATGTTCACAACTTATTTAGTATAGAAAAATATTTAAGTGATAAATCTGAACTTTTATCAACCTTTTTAAATTATGTCCTCATTATTATTAAGAATAATTTTCATTAAACTCAATAGAAAGTAATTCTAACAACTCCATATACAATCACACTCATAACTTTCTCTGTTATAATATTTTAGTAGAATTATAAACTATTTGTCATACTACTAAACTTAAGTTTTGAGATAGCATAATTTAGGATAATATTTATTAAAAATAGACAATAAACTTATAAAATATATAAGTTAGTAATTTGCTTGATAAGATCTATCAAATAAATACATGATGAGTCGCTAAATAGTGATAATTATTGTTTATTAGGACAGATACATAGATATTGAAAACCTACAAATTATTTAGCTATACAATACTTTACAAACTGTATATATCTTTCATCTCATAAACTTATAATGTAGAATACCCTTAGTTATACTGAACAAAAACTTACAACGCAATTATGTATAAATTTTTATATATCTCCTTCACAAAACTATATATACATTTTCAAATAGCAATAAAATTCTATCAAACAAGTAGTATATTACATATTTTATTTCCTTTAAGAATTGATTATTATAGATTTTTATACTTTTAATTATTAATATTCCATATTAGTATCAATATTAATTTATATATTAAGAGAAACTTATTTTCTTACGTTCTGTCTACTTTTCATCATTGCAGTAACATAATGCTTGAATATTATCTCGTGATTTGAATCTGATTTTTTACACTGTATTTCTATTTCCAGCAGTTTTCTTATTATATAATTAACTTCATCATAAGAAACATTTACAACATGTTTTTTTATAATAGGCACCAATTTAAAAAATACAGGAGGTTGAATAAGTTTTAACACCTGATCTATTGGTATTCCACTTGTTATTGTTCTTATTATATATTCTAATCTTAGAAAGTATTTTAACAGTACACGTATTAGCAATATCGGTGTAAACTTATTTTTCAATAAAATATTAGAAAATTTTGTAAAATTTTCTATATCTCGCTCTACAATAGATATATATAAGTCATCTGATACTGGATCTAATTCTGTAAGTAATCCCTCTTGAATGCTTTGGATTGTCAAGTTTTTACTATTCCCTATGTATAAGATAAGTTTTTCAAGTTCTGATTGTAGAGCATGAGGATTTTTAGAGAGAGAATGACATAAATATTGCAATATTTCATTGTTAAACTGTACGTTATTCTCCGTAAGAAAATCTGATACTATAAATGCTAGATTATTATTATCATCTTTATAACATCCTATAGATACAGCACTTGATGAAGAATCATAGTACTGCCTTAATGTAGAATCATTTGGTAATTCTCCTGCAATAATAATAACATAGTTATTACCTATATTATGTTCTAAGATATCTCTTAGTTCATTAGACAAAACTTTCTCTCCATTTGTTAATATCAGCAGTTTACGTGTACAAAACATAGGTACAGTGCTAAGTTCTACAAATAATGTACCTGGATTTTTATTTATGCTAGGAAAATCAATATTGGTAATGGTAAAGTCCACATTAGATCTTATACTACTAATGATCTTATCCCTGTACATACTAATTTTCCCATAATCATTACCATAAATTAAAATGTTACTGACAGACTGTGGATCACTCAAGAATGTACGTAATTTTGATGATGTAATCTTCATAATACTTATTTAGATAAGAGAACAGTTTAGGATATTAGAAGACAAGCAATTTGACAATGTGTTAATGTACTACTAATTTACATACCTGTATCACAAATTATATGCTATTGACAAAGTAGTCTCCAAAAATTTGTTCTACTATAAACAATCATATTGAACATAATCACAAAATAAAAAAAGAATAATACGTACTTGATAATACTAAAATACACACATTAAAGACATAGCACTTGATAACTATATTCTTAATGTATCACTAACTTAAAGATAACAATACTATTTAAAACAGATGTATTGATAATAGATAACATACACAAAATACAAAAAGTAATATGTACCTCATAGCACTAAGGTAATAACATATTCTTAACTACCACTGACTTGAAGATAACATTTAAAACAGATGTATTGATAATAGATAACCCACACAAAATACAAAAATAATATGTACTTCATAGCACTAAGGTATATATACTATAATAGATATACTAACTGACAATATATTTTTAATGTATCATGAACTTAAAGATAACAATACTATTGAAAACAGATGTATTTGATAATAGATAACCTACACAAAATACAAAAATAATATGTACCTCATAGCACTAAGGTACATATACTATAATAGATACACTAACTGACAATATATTCTTAATGTATCATGAACTTAAAGATAACAATACTATTTAAAACAGATGTATTTGATAATAGATAATCTACACAAAATACAAAATTAATATGTACCTCACAGCGCTAAAGTGCATACAATACAGGTAATAACATATTCTTAACTACCACTGACTTGAAGATAACATTTAAAACAGATGTATTTGATAATAGACAATTTAACAAAATACAAAAAGTAATATGTACCTCATAACACTAAAGTGCATATACTACAGATGACAATATATTTTAACTATCACTAACTTGAGAATAATAATACTATCTAAAATATATGTACTAAATAAAGGCAATGTATACAAAATTACTTTATTACAAGTAATAATTATTGAACATCACTACAAAGTAAAAAAAAAAGCAACATACATTTGATACTATAAACGTGAATATTATTTAATGAATTGACAACACGTTTTAAATTTGCCACTAATTTACATACTAGTAACATCATTCAAAAAATGTAGGCTACTAACAAAGATAATCGACACAAAATTCACCACAATAGAAACAATACATTGAATATTACAACAGAGATAAAATAAGAAATACATTTCATATAATAACAATAAAACCACATACTATTATGACTTTATTAGATCTACTGAATTCAAAAATATGAATGATGTAATCGTGAATTACATTCTATGTAATAGTTAAAGTACTTACAAAATTCATCTTCACAAACAGCTTTGACCTATTAATTTCTATTAGCTATTTATATTATTAAAGTGTATAGCATGTTGTTTAGCAGAAATTATAAAAAATAATAAACAGATATTAACATTTCAGTAATAAAATTCTTGAATATCATTACTAGTAACAATGAGTAAATAATATTATTCTTTTCTATAATTTAATCGGATGTATTTGCATGTTATTTAAGTTTGAGTTGATGCTAGCATTGCGTTACTTACAATCTAACAGAAGTCAATTTTTATGTTCTATGATTACTATGTTATCATTTATTGGGATTACATTAGGAGTCGCCACACTAATTATAGTGATGTCCGTAATGAACGGATTTGGCGAAAAGTTGTTAAATTGTATTGTAGGAGTTAATGGTCAAGTAGCAATTTACTTCAACAATAATGAGAAAGATACTAATTATCATGACGTTGCAAAATTAATTAAAGATATTCCTGGTGTAATAGATGCAATTCCCATAACTGAAAACCAAGCTATGGCAAAATCCGAACAAAGTGTTTCCGGAATCATAGTAAGAGGAATCAGTAAACAAGATCTACTAAGAAAAAACATAATCGCTGACAACATCGTAAGAGGTAATATATCTGACCTAGACAATGGTATAGTAATAGGTATAAAATTGGCAGAAATTCTGAATGTGAATTATGGAGATAAAATAACCATTCTCTCATCAGATAGTATTCCTACAGTAATAGGTAGTATCCCACGCATGAAGAGCTACAAAGTTATTGCAGTATTCGATTTAGGAATGTACGAATATGATAGTACTCTCGTGTATATGCCTTTACATTCTTCGCAACTACTTTTTCATTATGGCAATAGAGTTCATAATATTGAAGTCTCAATTGACGATATAAATAGATCATCAGAAATATTAAAATTAATAGAAGATAAAACATCCATGAAGGGAGAAGACTGGAAAATGCAACAAGGTAGTTATTTCAATGCCCTAAAAGTTGAAAGTAATGTTATGTTTTTTATATTGACTTTAATTATAATAGTTGCAACATTTAATATTATTTCAAGTTTGTCTATATTGGTACAAGATAAAAAAGGAGCAATTGCTATAATGCGTACATTAGGTGTCACACGCGGTAGTATACTGAGAATATTTTGTATGTGTGGGTTTTTTATAGGATTGATTGGTACATTAGTAGGTTGCATACTAGGTGTAGTATTTTCCTTAAATATTAATGGAATTAAAAACATACTAGAGAGTATCAGTCACAATAATATTTTTGATCCTATAGTTTATTTTTTTGATACCTTACCCTCCATCTTACTGGTAAAGGACATAGTAAAGATATCATTATTATCATTGTTTTTATCATTAGTTGCAGCTATTCTTCCTGCTAGGAAAGCTGCCTGTCAAGATCCAGCAGATATTCTACGACATGAATAGGTAATTATATGGTGGCAAGAGAAGTATGGGGGTGGTTCTTTATGATGTTAATAACTGCTTCCTGTTCCGTGATTGCAATTTTCTCCTACCTTGATATTAAGAAAGATCTTATTTCATTGCATGACGGATATAAACAGGTTATAGAAAATAATATTCGGTCCACTATAGTAGAAGTTAATAAGAGTCTACTTAACTCATATATTAGTAAACAGAAAGAAAATTGTCCAGCACAGCGCATTGTTATGTCAGAAAATAACGAAAATATAAGCTGTACTCAGGAAGAATGTTTTGCAAAGCTTCTGTTATCTATTATAAATTTAAAAGAGGCATTCCTCGCAGATATATCAGTAAAACATTTGATTTATTCAATAAAACCTACGTTACTCAAGCTAGATGATTACAAAATAAATGAAGCAATCAATGAAATAGAAAAACTGGATAGTAGGAAATTAAGCACATTTAACAGGATAAAATTATCATTTAAGAAAATTGCTCGTGATTTACATTACTCTCGTTCTAATATGATACAAAAAGTCTTCTTCAAATGGATTGTAGTAAAAAACCAACAAGATATTTTACTACACAGTTTAAAAGAAGTAGAAAATTATCTTGACAATAATCTTTGGAGTGATGCATTAGATATTGCTCACAAAGAGTTATCATCTGTCATAGAGTTACAATTATGGATCCAACAACTTGAAGATATAGTTTCTATGGAGAGAAATATATCAGTAATATACGATCAGTTATCAAAATATATAATTAAATCACCTGGTGTTTCATGATTACAAGTGTTTTAATATTTTTAGTCATAGCATTAACCGTAGGGTTATGGGCAATAGATTGTGACGGTATTGTAAGGATAGAATGGCTGAATTATAATATTGAAATAAATATTCTGTTTGCACTGTGTATTATTGCTGTTATTTTTCTTTTTGTTATTCTCCTGATTAGATTAGTCTTCTATGTTTGTCAGTGTTTTTATGGTTGTAAAAAACGTAGACAAGATAAAAGAATCATACTCCTAGATCAAGGGTATATGCATTTGAATTGTGGTAATATAGAAAAAGCTGATAAATGTATTACAAAATTACATGATTTTGATCATCCATCCTTATTTCTATTAAAAGGAAGATTCTATTTTGACAGTAATAAATATACTTTGGCAGAAAAATATTTTATACAATTTAGCAAAGTTGTTCCAATAATAGATGCTACATTAGGCATACATATATTAAATCACATAAAACAAATAGAAGATCAGTCTAAACAGCTAAGCTTATTTAGAAAAATGCTTGAAATTTTTTATAAACAAGCGTGGTCACCTATTTTTAAGTTAGAGATATGTTGTATATCCAGAGACTGGAATAGCGCAATTGAAGAAATGCATAAGATAATAAAATTAAAGATCAATGTTCCATACGACACTCAAGAAACACTTTGTATTTTGTATTATGCGTTAGCAAAACAATATTATACCTACCAAAAATATGATGATGGGCTATACGTATTTGATAATATGAAACATTACTCTAAACATAGAACTGTTATTACACTACTAAGAGCCCAACTTTATATAAATACTAATAAGAAGCGTAAAGCTATTCAGCTACTTGAATCTGAATATCGTATCAGTCCACATCCTGACATTGCTCACCTCTATTTAGAAATCATGCACCATGACAGTCAAGCAATACATAAGTTATACAATATTAATAGTGATTATTACTTCAGCATATATCTTATAGTGCAGGATGCACTAAATCTTGGAGAATACGATGTAGCTATGAAACATTTAAATAATGTTTTCAAGAGCAGGACTTATCTTTCTTTATACTTTCTGATGCTAAAATTAAAAGTATTGGTACAAGATTATACTGAACTTTTATATTGGACAGACAAAGCCAGCAAAGATGCTATAACAGATCAACATTGGCAATGTAAAAAGTGTAAGTGTATACCTATACATTGGAATTATGAGTGCGATAATTGTAAAGGGTTTAACACTATAGTTTGGGTTTAAAGATCATGGGTATTGGAGATGTAATATTTTTTATTGTATCATGGTGGATTATATTATTTTTAATATTACCTATAAAAGTTGAAGTGCCTGATAACCCAGAAATTGGCATTGCAAGCAGTGCTCCAATTAAATCCTACTTATTGATTAAAACAATTATTGCAACTGTAACATCTATATTATTGACAGTATTATATATTTATTTAAAAGCAAAAGGCTATATAGATTTTGAACGTATATATGATCTAATAGATTTTATATAAGTAATTTTATAACAATTTAGTTCTCATTAAATAAAAAAAATATACCTCATTATAAAAAATGTAATCCCTATTCTTAATATATGAATCAGTACATTTTATCTGTGAAGTTTGTTTACTTAATATGGAGTAATTATATTAGTAATGGTGTATTTATTAAGATCATTAAATTAGGTAACAGTGATTTTCCTCTAATAGGATATTCTGACTATATTCATATTTTTTTATTATAATACTTACTTAATTTATAAATTACTCTCCTACACAGCCTGTGTATAAATTTAACTTCCATAAATTAGGCTATATAATATAACAATTGCATCCTCACAATATTATATCAATGTATTAACCATATAAAAAATCTACTGCAAAAAAATACCTTTGCAATTCTGTATAACACTACAATTATAAATATGCATGCATATCATTCATAGAATAGTCAATACTCTAATAAAATTACTACAGTACTCTCATCATACAAAAATATTGTTAAGGTATATATAAAGATCTTTTTACTCTATAAAAAATTAACACATACTTAAAATACTAATCCAATTTTCCTTAATAAGCTCATAGTAAGTAACATCACAGCAATCTTCTCACAAATGACCTTAGTATCTCCATAAATTTTATACAATCATTAATTAATCAATATTAAAAGTAATGTTGTTCACTTACTTATATTTTCAAAATCTATCGGAATAATAAGCTAATTTTATAGCATTATTGACCATGTTTAAACACTACAATAATTGCATTGTAAAGTTATAGATCTAATTTTTATAGCTATGCCAAATATGTATTTCTTGATACTCTTATTTAACAAATTTGCTGTTTTAGCTTATACATCACAGCACAAAATACTTGACTGGGTTTAGTATAATGTATAACATTTTGCTGTTTTATGTTTCCTTTCAAGTTGTATGACTCAGTATAGAGGTGGCTATGTAACGTCTTGTTATGCTCAAGCATTATTCAACGCATCAGTTAGTAAGTTGAATGACATTTGTAAAGGGATAAAGTTTATTTTTAATCTTTCTGAAAATGGCAATAACCAGTTTCTTTCATTCCTTGCTAACCCTACTGCAAACCTTAAGGATAAAATAAGTGTGATAGAACTCATCACAAACCATATTGATACAACATTAAGTAGGTTTATACTAGTTGTGGTTACAAACAATAGGGGAAATATGTTATTGCAAATCTTCAATACTTTTCTTGAATATGTAAGAAAACACAACAAAGAAGTTAGTATATCTGTTACTTCATGTAGTAAACTCACTACTCAAGAAAAACAAGGTATCTGCAATGCATTACTTGAAAAATATGGTAAGGTAGTTAGTATAACAAATACTGTAGATCCAAGCATTTTAGGTGGTTTTATTATCAGAGTAGGTTTTGACATAATTGACGTATCATTAAATAGTTATTTACAAAGTTTACAGGAACTCAGTAAAATAGCGGTACGTAGTATGGTGAATAGCAAGGTGTAATAATGATATCTGCGGGTGAAGTGTTAAAGGTTATTAAGGAACGTATCGAGAATTTTGATGGTCAGGTAAAATGTGAAAGTGTTGGCGAAGTTATATCTGTCAAAGATGGTATAGCATTAGTATATGGCCTGGAAAAAGCCAAGTTTGGAGAAGTAGTAGCTTTTGCTAATGGTACAATAGGAGTAGTATTAAATTTAGACTGCGATACTGTAAGTATAGTAATTTTTGGAAGTGAAAATAGTGTTGGAGAAGGTGACATTGTAAAATGTACTAATCAATTAATGGATGTTCCTGTTGGGTTAGAGCTTTTAGGACGGGTAGTTGACGCATTAGGTAATCCTATTGATGGGCTTGAGAATTTTGACACTAAAACTAGATTACCTGTAGAAATTAAAGCACCAGGTATCATAGATAGGCAATCTGTAACTGAACCATTACAAACTGGTATTAAAGTAATAGATATGTTAATACCAATAGGACGTGGGCAGCGTGAGTTGATTATCGGAGATAGAAAAACTGGAAAAACTGCTATAGCTATTGATACTATTATCAATCAGAAATCCCATAACAACGAAGTAATAGATAAAGAAAAGGTTTATTGTATTTATGTTGCAATTGGACAGAAGAATTCTTCTGTAGCAAGGATAATCAACAAATTACGTGAAAGTGGTGCACTAGAGTACACAATTGTTGTTGTTGCAGGAGCATCAGATTCTGCATCACTACAATATTTAGCTCCATATACTGCATGTGCTATGGGAGAATTTTTTCGAGATAATGGTATGCATTGTTTAATTGTATATGATGATTTATCAAAGCATGCCGCTGCATACAGGCAAATGTCCTTATTATTAAGACGTCCTCCAGGTCGTGAAGCATATCCAGGTGATGTGTTCTTTCTACACTCTCGACTATTAGAAAGAGCAGCAAAAATGTCAGATAAGAAAGGGGGTGGCTCATTAACTGCTTTGCCAATTATTGAAACTCAAGCAGGTGATGTTTCAGCATATGTACCAACCAATGTAATTTCAATTACTGATGGGCAAATTTTTCTTGAATCTGAAATTTTTTATAAAGGTCTACGTCCTGCTGTAAATGTTGGTTTATCTGTTTCTCGTGTAGGTTCTTCTGCTCAAATTAAATCTGTAAAAAAAGTTGCAGGTTCTATAAAACTAAGTTTAGCACAGTACAGAGAATTAGAAGATTTTGCAAAATTTGGTTCTGATGTTGATGTGCATTCTCAAAAAATTCTTGATCGTGGTAGAAGAATGATGGAGCTATTAAAACAAAAACAATACTCTCCATTATCTGTAGGAGAACAAGTAGCCGTTATATTTGCCGGGACAAGTGGCTATTTAGATGACATTAGTGTTAATGATATTAGTAAGTTTGAAGAGAGACTTTTAAGTGAATTAAATAGCAATTATCCAGATATTTTAAGTAGTATATCTAATAATAATTTTACTGATGACATCAGGTCTTTATTGTCAAAAGTTATAAGTAAGATTGCTTCTAGCTTAAAGTAATTCTTTATAATTTTAGAATTTAGGTATGGATTATGAATGACTATATGAATGAAAGATTCCCTATTACAAAGGCTGGATTTGAAAAGCTTGAACTAGAGCTGGAGTCATTGAAATATGAAAGACCTCAAATTATTAAGTCTATTTCTGAAGCACGGGAATTAGGGGATTTATCTGAAAACGCAGAGTATCATGCTGCTCGTGAAAGACAAGGGTTAGTAGAAAGTAAAATAATGGAACTGGAATCAAAAAAATCCAGAGCAGAAGTTATAGATGTTGCTAACCTATCTGGTGATACCGTAATGTTCGGTGCAACTGTAACAATGTCTATATATGATGAGCAGACTGGTAGTACCGATGAAGTTATATATCAGATTGTTGGTGAATATGAATCTGACATTTCTAAGCGTATGATTTCAATCAAGTCTCCTTTAGTTATATCGCTACTTGGTAAAAAAGAAGGCGATGTTGTAGAGGTAAAAACTCCAAAAGGTGATTACAGAATATACAAAATTATCAAGATTGAGTTTATATAAGAGAAAAGTAGAGGAATGAATGGGTATCATTGTATCAGAAAATCCAAGTTTTATATCTTCTATAGAAGATATAATTGAAGATGCTAAAGCAGGTAAAGTATTTGTTTTAATTGATGATGAGCAAAGGGAAAATGAAGGTGATTTAGTAGTTTTAGCAGAAAAAGTCACTACTGATGCAATTAATCTTATGGTCACACATGGAAGTGGTATTGTATGTTTATCTATTACAGAAGACTTAATGTATAAATTAGGCTTAGAACTGATACCAAGAAGAAATATTAACAATAATAGTGCATCTTTTGCTACTTCTATAGATGCACGTTATGGTATTACAACAGGTGTCTCTGTGCATGATAGAGTTCGTACTATACTAACTGCTGTTAGTAAAAATGTTACTATGGATGATCTTGTAACACCAGGTCATATTTTTCCTATCGTATCTAAAAAAGGTGGTGTTTTAGAAAGACTGGGACATACAGAAGCAAGTGTTGATATTGCAAAGATTGCTGGATTAACACCTGCAGCTGTAGTATGTGAATTAATGAATCCAGATGGTACAATGTCAAGATTATCTGACATTATAGAATTTTCCCAACGTTATGATATTAAAGTTACTACTATTGCTAAACTGGTTGAATATATAAATACACACTAAACTGTACAGGGGTTAAACTTGCTGTGGATATCATAATAGAAAATCGTAAAGTAAGATTTAATTACTTTATTATACAGGAATTTGATGCAGGAATTGTTTTAATTGGTAGTGAGGTCAAATCTTTACGTCAAAGAAAAGTAAGTATAGCAGAATCATATGTTACTGAACGGAATATGGAGTTATGGCTATGTAACTTACATATTTCAGAATATACTCAAGCAAACACTAAAAATCACAATCCTACCAGACCAAGGAAACTACTATTAAAGAAAAAGCAAATATATAAGATTTCAGGTAATATGAAGAATGACGGATTCACTGTTGTACCGTTATTCCTATATTTTAATGACAAAGGAATAGCCAAAGCTAAGATTGTTATTGTAAAAGGTAAAAAATTGCACGACAAGAGAGAAACAATAAAGGCCCGAGATTGGAATAGAGAGAAAAGCCGTATATTACGTGGTGGATAGTTTTATCTAATCAACTTCCAAGAAAGCAAATACTTAATTATGAAATAAATAGAGTATTTTATATTTCTACTAATAAAGTCTTATTGTATGATAATGTAGGTTTGCTATATAGTGCGAGATAGCACTAACAGTAAAGTCCATAAAAAAACTCTACTTATATGTAACTATTTAAAACTATAAAACACTTCAATAATGAAAAAGAATAGCTAAGACTATTATTGTAAAAAGTAAAAAATTGCACAATAAGAGAGAAAAACCGTATATTACGTGGTGGATAGTTTTATCTAATCAACTTCAAAAAAAGTAAATACTTAATTATGAAATAAATAGAGTATTTTATATTTCTACTAATAAAGTCTTATTGTATGATAATGTAGGTTTGCTATATAGTGCGAGATAGCACTAACAGTAAAGTCCAAAAAACTCTACTCATATGTAACTATTTAAAACTATAAAACACTTCAATAATGAAAAAGAATAGCTAAGATTATTATTGTAAAAAGTAAAAAATTACACGACAAGAGAGAAACAATAAACATAGAGTTGAATAGAGAAAAAAGTTATATATTTATTATGTGATAGCTAATTTGATTTAATCACACTTCTTACAATTAAAAACCAAATAATAAACCTAATAGAACGCTCATATTATAACAAGACTAATACTAATACTATTAAATAGAAAACATCCATTAGTAACCATGCTGCTACATCACTTTTCACAAATAATATTGCATTTTTTACTCTCTACATCATTTGAGTAATGTTAATATACTGAAAACCTTCCTATAATTAAGTGTAGCATTACTATAGTTTACATTTATTCTACATCAAAATCATTACAAAATATAACAAAACTGACAATACCAAATTTATATTTTGATAGAATACCCTATGTCACAATACTTAGAAGGAGATTTACATAAAATTTTAACAGAAATCAATAATACAGAATATAGTTTAACATTTTTTGTAAAAATATATAATTTAAACAAAAAAACCACCACTAATAAACTATATCTTTTTCAGAAAGTATTTAACTTATTTATCCCGTAAAATGTTTCAATACTAAATACGCATTTTTACGTTTATCTTGTTTTTGTATATAGAATTAAAAAAAGTTTATTGAGATTAATCAGATAGATATAATATAGCCACAATATATAATACAATGAATCAGTACATGTGTGAAAAATACATAACTACACATTATTTAGAAATTCAAGTTTTTCAATATGGTAACTTGTCTAACAAAATACTAACAATCAGTTCCATATATAAAACTATATATTACTTATTTATATAACTTTTGCAATTACAACTATAAAACTATAAATATGATAAAACATTTCACACTACCAATAAATATCTAATTCATAATATATAGCTATAGTAATCTCTCAAAATGGTAATTTACATACCAGTACCAATGTATTCTATATATTAAAAATATACTGCATCCTATATTTAATACCTTTTATAATTACCATGATAAAAAACATAACCTAGACTCTGAATACTACAGGCATAACATCAAATATATTATGCCATGAATAAGAAATACATATTATATATAGCAAAAAATTTACATAGAAAACTCAGACCCTTTAATAAGGTCTTATATTAAAAGTTAGATAATTCCATTATTAAATGATGAGTAAATTTATACTACCATCAATACTAAACAATTTATTCACATTCCAAGTTTAGCATAATGTATAAATATAAAAATGCTCATAATAATTTACTGAGTTATTATTTAAAGGCACAGTGAATTATCAATACAATATTTGGCAACATAAAATTTATATTTTTGAATTGGTAAAAATACATCAATTTGCAAATTGTACAGAAACAAGAAACTTATCATTGTAATAACTTGTTCTTTTGTCTCGCACAATATGTTCAGCATTGCATACAGCTTTTAAATCATTTTCCCACAAAGTAGGAAAATCATAATTTTCACTATTGATAATCAACTTATAAATTTTACATTTTACTGATAACTGCGCATTAGCTTTTATTTTCCTCACTTGGTTAAGTATTTCTATAAAGTCTTCACCCAATTGTTCATCCATTTCATTACATAAACTTGTATTCACAAAGGTACAGTAATACAATATTTCTATAACATCAAATTTATATTGTTTTGAATTGATAAAAATCCATTAATTTGCAAATTGCACAGAAACAAGAAATTTATCATCGTAATAACTTGTTCTTTTGTCTCGCACAATATGTTCAGCATTGCATACAGCTTTTAAATCATTTTCCCACAAAGTAGGAAAATCATAATTTTCACTATTGATAATCAACTTATAAATTTTACATTTTACTGATAACTGCGCATTAGCTTTTATTTTCCTCACTTGGTTAAGTATTTCTATAAAGTCTTCACCCAATTGTTCATCCATTTCATTACATAAACTTGTATTCACAAAGGTACAGTAATACAATATTTCTATAACATCAAATTTATATTGTTTTGAATTGATAAAAATCCATTAATTTGCAAATTGCACAGAAATAAGAAACTTATCATTGTAATAACTTGTTCTTTTGTCTTGCACAATATGTTCAGCATTGCATACAGCTTTTAAATCATTTTCCCATGAAGTAGGAAAATCGTAATTTTCACTATTGATAATCAACTTATAAATTTTACATTTTACTGATAACTGCGCATTAGCTTTTATTTTCCTCACTTGGTTAAGTATTTCTATAAAGTCTTCACCCAATTGTTCATCCATTTCATTACATAAACTTGTATTTACAACTGGCCAGTTATCATGATCATGAATTGAACCATTATTATAAAGTGTACTGTATATTTCCTCCGTAATATATGGCATAAAAGGTGCTAACATTTTTAGCAGTGCCATTAATACAAAGGATAGTGTATTTACAGCACTTAGATTTTCTTTATTCGTTACAGATTCTCCATATGCTCTTTTTTTAACCAACTCTAGATAGTTATCACAAAAGTCCTTCCAAAAGAAAGACTCTATGTAATCAAGTGCAACACAATATTCAAAAACGTTAAAACTTTCTGTAGCTTTAACAATTACCTTATAGAGTTTTGTTAATACCCACTTATCCATTGTTTCCGTAACACAATTTAGATCTGGTATTTGACATTGACTAACAAACATAGATACAAACTTACTTGCATTCCATAGTTTAGTAACCAATCTTTTGCCAAGCTGTAAAACCTCATCAGAAAATACAGTATCAGAACCCAACCTAGAATTTGCAGCCCAATAACGTATTACATCAGCTCCATATTCTTGTAACAGTTGATTTGGTATCAATGCATTTCCTTTGGACTTACTCATCTTACTTTTATCTGCAGCCAAACACCATCCACTGACCATAATATTTTCCCATGGAATACTATTATGATGATAATATGCTTGCAGAATTGTATAGAATGCCCATGATCTTATAATTTCATGACTTTGAGCTCTAAGACTTGCTGGTATTAGTGGTATACTATTAATTCCAGTATGTATACTGTTGAACTGTGGAGATAATGAACTAGTAGCCCACGTATCCATAACATCAACATCTGCTTCAACTTCTTCTTTTGAGTATCCTTGAGGTAAGGTTTCTGTTGGATCTATTGGTAGTTCATTCACATCTGGAATAATAATCTCTTCATTATCTCTTTTCGAATACCATACCGGAAACGGGATTCCAAAATACCTTTGTCGCGATATGCACCAGTCCCAGTTTAACCCATCTATCCACATTTCTATTTGCTTACGCATAGACTGTGGATACCAATTAATCTTACGGACCTGTTCTAATAGCTCATGTTTTATCTCTACAACCTTAATAAACCATTGGTTACTTAACAATATTTCAATAGGCATTCCTGATCGCTCAGCACATTTCACATTGTGTAATATTTCCTCTTTTTTTATTAGTAAATTACATTTACTTAAGGTTTCAAGTACCAGCTTTCTTGCTTCTACTATTGATACTCCATGTAATTTACCAGATAAAGTATCTGTCTCTGCAATGTTATGTTTAAGATCAAGAGTACCTGATTTACTTATTATAATCTGCGTATTTAAATTATGTTTATTCCACCAATATACATCTAATTCATCACCAAATGTACAACACATTACAAGACCAGTACCCTTATCTATTTTTACTTGTTCATCTGATAAAATCGGTACTTTATTCCCAAATATAGGTACTATAGCATACTGACCTTGAAGATGCTGATATCTTATATCCAATGGATTAAAAAATAAAGCAACACAAGCTGGCATTAATTCTGGACGCGTCGTTGCAATATTTATTAGCTCTCCAGCCTCAGTAGAAAAGGCTATCGTACTCATAAACGATGACATTTCCTTTTCCTCAACCTCAACTCTCGCTATCGCCGTTCTATCAGCACAATCCCAAAATATAGGCTGTAACTTCCTATATATTTTACCCATATTATATAGTGCTATAAATGACATTTGAGATAACTTTTGAATCTCTTCACTTATAGTATGATATTCCAGATCCCAATCATAACTAATACCAAGAGATTGAAACAATATTTTAAATTCCATTCTGAATTTTGCAGATACTTCATTACATAACGCCTTAAATTCTTTACGATCAATATCTGCCGCACGTACTTTTTTTATCTTTTCAACTAAACGTTCTGTTGGCAATCCATTGTCATCAAATCCTATTGGATATAATACATCTTTTCCTAACATACGTTGATATCTTGCAATAAAATCCGTATGACAGTAGCTAAAAACATGTCCTATATGTAGTTGCCCTGATATTGTCGGAGGAGGAGTATCAATAATAAACTGTTTACCTTGTAAATTCTTCCATTTATATAATTTTATTTTATCCCAATAGGCATTAAGTTTTTCTTCTGTATCTTTGAACTTGTATTTATTACTAAAAAGAGACTGCATTATCAATGATTTATTTGCTTTCTTCTTTAAGTATAGAAAATTGCTATAATTGAAACAATGATAATTTTACAAATTGTATTACATTAAGAATAACATCATATTATCCATAGTGATATACAATGTATTTTCAGTAGTATAGAACCAGTTTACTATTGTATCATTATCCATATTTAACTACGATATTAATAATACTTATAGAAAGAAACTTGAGATAATAAAAGTTCTATTAGTTATATTTATAACATAAGTCATAATATGTCATTTTATATTTCACATATGAAACATTTTTGCTAAGTAATATCAATATACAATTCTTTAATGGTCTTATATAAAAACTCACTATAACATTCGTTATATTAAATAAAAAAACCTATAATTAGGGATATAAAATCATATTACACAATAACAAAACCTTTATAAGTTGTATCATGTATAACTCATGCAAAGCTTGTTTAGTTCATAATACTTATACTAAATAACATAACACTACTATTCAATTGTTTCACATCAGCATATATGATATGCATCTACTAGAATTAGAAGATATATCAGTAACATCTTATAAGAACAAAAACTCTACACAAGCTTGTTTAGTTCATAATACTTATACTAAAAACATAACACTACTATTCAATTGTTTCACATCAGCATATATGATATGCATCTACTAGAATTAGAAGATATATCAGTAACATCTTATAAGAACAAAAACCCTACACCAGCTTGTTTAGTTCATAATACTTATACTAAATAACATAACACTACTATTTAATTGTTTCACATCAGCATATATGATATGCATCTACTAGAATTAGAAGATATATCAGTAACATCTTATAAGAACAAAAACTCTACAAATTACATTATTTAAAATTAATAAACAACTTTTTTAGTATAGTCATAACTCAAAAATACTCTAGATTCATAATATTACACTTATTAACTGTTTCACAGCAGAACTATATTTATAATTAAAATATAAAGACAACACTTAAAAACAATAAAAATCTTACAATTGTACTATGACAAACAAAACGCTTTCTTCTTAATTATCACTTAAACTATGCACTAATACTAGATACATTGTAGAATTACCTTATATCTTTTACAAGGATAATCTTAGTTTTAAGCATCTTGTCCATTATTAAAATATTCCACAGTTTAAAATATATATTTGTCTTATATTATGCAATTTTTTCCTTAGCACATTATTCAGCTATTATTTTAACTTGAGACCTTATCAAATTAAGTTCATTACTACAAATATATGACTTGTTTCTTTATTCTAACTCCCATGTCATTGTTTCCTTTCTTATCAGACTACTCTTTTTACCTTGTAAATGATAATATTTAATTATTTAGTTATCTTTTTACATCATTAGATAGCTTGAAACATACATTTGTACTATATTACATATTCCTCTGAACTCATTACTCAATCATTATCTATGATTTAAAATCTTATTATTAATCGACTTAAATGATCATCATCTAGCAAGAGATTAATATATACTGTTTTTTTATTTCAAACCTTCTAAGCTTTTATTATTTTTCTCTTAGAACATAACTTTATACCAATACGCACTACAACATCAGCAATTTAAAATATGTAAGCTAAATTACAACACAAAAATTTCATAAAAAGTTCGTGTTATCCTCATTTAACTCATATTAAATAATGCTAAGCTGTATTTTGTTATATACTACTTACATGATTATGATAATGTTACTAGTCTTAATTAATTATAAAAAGGCAGATTTTAAATAATAAACTTATCACCTTTCACTTACAATTTATAACACCAAAATATTTGAATTACTGTTAATATCAACAACTGAAGTTTAATGCTAATTCTATCGTATACTAATTGTATTTAGAGTAATACTACACACATATAAAATTATAAACTAGAGAGAAAAATACCACAATAAATCAAAAGTTATACAACCAATTATTCGCTAAGATTATATAATTCTGCCAACTATACCAACAAAAGCCTAACTACTGATAAACACTATATCTATATATAAAATTATAAATCTAGATTAAGGAAAGTGTAAATCATCAATTAAAGATCAAATTACTCATTAATACTTATCACACAAAATTAGATTCAATTATGCAATTCATACCTACAACTCAAAGCTCATCTAATAAATAAAAATTTAACTACAACTAAAAACTCCCTCCCACAAATAAAACCATAAAACCTATATAGACAAAATACTAATAACAAACCAAAAGCTACATAACTGAGTTATTCATTAACATTAGCTACCAAAGTTTAATCTTGATTCATTATATAATATCTGCCTACCATACTGATAAAAACTCAACTACAGTTAAAAACTAATCTCTACGGAAACATAGTTTATACATAACTTCAAAGAGAAAATAAGGTAAAATAATATCAATAAATTTTAATAATAAGCTACTACCGATCAAAAACTTCAACTGCAGCAGCCAATGCGGCCATCTTAGCAACCATACTCCAACAGAATATTTTACCTTCTTGCTCTCTAAAACTTACATCTACAAAATCACAACCTACAGAATTTAGGTTAGAGAATTTATCTTTAACAGTATTATACCTATATAAATAACACGAAGGAGTATCCCCTATGAAATATACTAATGGTTCTGCAGTATAACCATTAAACAACTCTTCAGTCATTATACCTTCTTGTATTATTACACGCTCAACTATTTTCCTATCCTTAATTCTTTTCATCTTATTGCGATTTTTTTTATTTAACTTCAATATGTCATCACCACAATATGCTACAATAATTCCCATTCCATATGTTCCATTATCTGCTTTTACAAACACATACGGTTGTTCTGTAATACTGTATAATTGAAATTTATTACGTATTTCTTGAATCATAACATCAACTTTATCAGCAATGTGTTCTACTCCATAATTACTTAAAAAACAGATGTTATCACAACTAGAAAATAATGTAGAAATCAACCAAGGATCAATATTAAAAGTGTTACAAAATTCTACAGATAATTTCTGATAAATTGAAAAATGATTAAACTTACTTCTATTATACCAACCTAAACTTAAAGCTGGCATAACACTTTGATATTTTAGACTCTGTAACACCTTAGGTATACCAGATGTTAGATCATTGTTAACTAAAATTAGATCAGGAATAAATCCACATCCAGACCGCAATACACCATCACAATTAGTCAAACATAAACTATTAACTACAACACCATTAGAAGAAATAAGTTGAACATTTTGATCAGTGTCACAAACTCCTATTTCAGCAATAAACCCTGCTGCACTTACTATATTTTTTAAAGTAACTAAACTATCAATATATTTGATATTTCTGGTATGACTCTCTCCTACTATCAGTATCTTATCACAATTTAAATGACGCGTTATATATCGCTTTAACAGTTCTGCTGTATAAATTCGTGATTGTTCTGAAAAATTATTATAACCTGCAGGAAAAACATTAGTATCTACAGGAGCAATTTTATATTTAGATACTCTTAGATCTACAGAAACATTTAAAATTCCATGGTATTGATTAAATTTATTAAGAAACCAATTTTCTATATCCAGTCTATGTTTTTTTAATATATTACCTAATGTATTAATAATTTTTGTCATTTGTATTAATAAAACAATGTAAGCAAATTGTATAGGATAAAAACTCTTATTGAAGTAGTTTATACTTCATTTCTTCTTATTATAAAAATGCTAAACTCAATTTTGTATCTTGAATACTCACACTATGAACTGCTATTAAATTCTACCCCATACCTATAGTGTTACCAATTTTCTAGACCATCCCAATACACAACAGATAACCCTATTCCAATATATTAACACAGATTTCAAGTTTTTATATATTAATCTAATAAATCATTTTCTCACATCACTTAAAATATATTTCAACAACATATTATGTTCTCCCACTAATTAATATTAAACATTACACCAATTCAGCCTTACCAATGTTAGATATACCGATGTCAAAAAGCATAACGATTCGTAATTGTTAGGTAACATTGATCCATTTTGATTAATTGCTATATATAATATAGAAAAATTAAATATGTAGAATATTTAGACAAATAATATAATTTCTTACCATTAACATTAAGAATAAAATACATCAGTAATACATATTTTTTAATATATTAATGATTATAAATTTACATTTGTAAGTAAGAAAAGATCATCTATTTACCTGTTATCGAATTCTTATAAAGTAGCATATACTTCTATATTTAATAATATCCATTTTAGATAACTTAATACTTACCTTAATGAGCTACAAATAATACGAGTATTATAACTATGGCAACTACATTTCACAAGCTATACAACAATTTCAAAAAAAACAACCTACTGATAGACAACTTAACACATTTTAAATAATACAACTATCTTTTAAAATACTTAAAAATATCACTTATATTTTTAGTTTTATTCTATAACATTAATATATCCTGAATAAATACTCAAATGTCCGATAGTTTATATCATCATTAGATACAACAAATACTACCAAAAAGTACTTTAAAGTTATTATATAAATCACATAACTCTACTATACACACAATAGCAAAACTCTCTAACAACCTTAATATATAGCTAATGAAAACTAAGCATATCAATCATTATTTCATGCTAATACAATTATGCATAACTTACTTTCATAAATACCATACTGATGGTAACAACTCAAACAAATAGATATATAATTCTACTCCTAAAAACACTTTATCACAAATAGAACTATGTATTCCTATATCTTTCTACAAATACTTTGCAATCAGTACTTAAAAACTAAAATTACAAAACATTTATCAAAATTCAACTCTTAAGAATGGTCTATAAATCACATTGTCACATATGATAAATACTTATGTACAAAGTATTCTATTATTAATAACTTAAATAGACAAAAATTTTTAAAGTTTCACTTCAATATATAATTCAGCTGGACCTTGTATTCCACTAAGAGCTGCTTTAATAGCAAATAATATTAAAACCGCCATAACAGCCTTTTTTAATTTTTCTTGAGCAACTTTTTGACTCTTATTATCTCTTTCTATATATATTATAAAACACTGTGTTATCAATAACTAAAAACACAAATTCAACAATACTTGTTAACATCTTACTTACACAAAATTTCTATAAGTAGCATAGCAAACTACAGTCACAGCTTACTCATAAACCTTATTATCATTACATAATAACTCAAATAAATAGATATTTATCACATCATAACTTTAAACAACATTTTACCATTAACTATGCTGCAGATATTTTTATAAACACTTTGCCGTCAGTACTTAAAAACTAAAATTACAACATATCTACCAAAATTTAACTCTTAAGAACAGCCTATAAACCATATTGTTACATATGATAAATATTTACGTATAAAGTATTCTATTATTAATAACTTAACAATTTAAACAGATAAAAATTTTTAAAGTTTCACTTTAATATATAATTCAGCTGGACTTTGTATTCCACTAAGAGCTACTTTAATAGCAAATAATATTAAAACCGCCATAATAGCCTTTTTTAATTTTTCTTGAGCAACTTTTTGACTCTTATTATCTCTTTCTATATATAAAAATAATTATGTACAATATATATTATCGAATACTTCATTATCAATAACTAAAAACACAGCAAGTATTTTAATGTTCAATTATCACCTATAGCTTTCTTAAACATATATAAAATATATTTTACAAACACCTTGCTTATCATAACTGCAGAACTAAAATTCAGCAAATATTTATAATGCAACAAGTACTACTATCCGTATTTATAGAATTATTAGTATATAGCTATTAGAATGACAAATTTATAATACTTACTACTAACTCTTAATCATATTATGTAGCAAAACATCAATATATTTTAATAACCTAAAAGTGATCAACAAACTACACTAACTTGTTAAAAACCTTGTTACTTACTATGTAAAAATTCTACAAAAGCAAATACCTTCACTACTAAACTTTTTGAACTGGATTACCAGTATATAATTGACGAGGACGTGATATCTTATAATTTTTACTAGATACCATCTCATACCACTGAGCAGACCACCCAGATGTTCTTGCTAACGCAAATAATGTCGTAAACATTTTAACTGGAATCCCTATAGTCTTTAACACAATGCCAGAATAAAAATCAACATTAGGATATAAATTACGTGCTATAAAATAGTCATCCTGTAAAGCAATATTTTCTAATTCCACAGCTACTTCAAGTAGTGGATCATTTAGACCAAAATCCTTTAATATTTCTTTACAAATTGTACACATTATTCGCGCTCGTGGATCATAGTTCTTATATACCCTATGACCAAAACCCATTAATTTTGTGCTTTTATTACTATCCTTTACTTTCTGAATAAATTGTTTTACATTCTCTGGTTTTCCAATATTCATCAGCATATTGATCACTGCTTCATTGGCCCCACCATGAGCTGGTCCCCATAAAGTCGCGGCACCCGCTGCTAAACAAGCAAACAAATTAGGACCAGAAGAACCTGTCATTCGTACAGTTGCAGTAGAAGCATTTTGTTCATGATCAGCATGTAATACAAAAATAACATCTAAAGCTTTATCTACAATTTCAGTAAATTTATAAGAAGAAATGTCAAACATCATATGGATAAAATTTTTACTATAAGATAAGCCTACATCAGCTTGAATGAAGTCTTGATTAGTAATATGCCTATAAATTAGAGCAACTATACTTGCCACCTTAGCAACAGCAAGTTTACACTCTAACTCACCATCAGTTTTCTGATCACAATAATATGCAGCTAACGAAGAAAAACTAGCAATTAATATAGCCATAGGGTGAGAATTTTGTGGAAACGACGTTATCACATCTCTAACCATCTGTGGCAATACATATTCTTGAGAAATATGTAATATAAATTCCTGAAGTTGCTCAGCATTAGGGAAAACCCCATAAAATAATAAATACACTACTTCAATGAAGCTTTTATTATTATAAACCAAATCTGCTATATCATATCCTCTATAACGCAATATACCTTTATTTCCATCAATAAACGTAATTTTAGACTCACAAGCAGCAGTAGACATAAATCCTGGATCATAAGTTAATACCCCTGTATTTTTATATAAAGAAGTAATATCTAATACTTCATTCCCTTCAGTATCATACAAAATTGGCAAAGTTATTTTTTGATCATCTAACTCTACTGCTGCCTTTTTGATCATAATTCTACCTAATACAATAACAACAAAGCGTATTATTTTTTATATAACATAAACAATTAAAAATTAACACTCAATACTTATACATTATCACATATAAAACATTTTATGCTATAAATAGCATATCAATATTTAAAAATTTAAAATGCGTACTATAATACTGAATTTATTACAGTTAATAATCCAAATATTAAATTTTGTACCTCATATCTTTATTTTCAAGTATTCTTTATTCTTATACAATTTCAAAATATTGCTCCTAAAATAATTTCAAGATTCAATAAATAAGCAATTTTTGAATAGTACATATTAAAAACACTTACAAGGAAACACATTGCCAAATTCAAACTATCTAAATATTCTTAATTACAAAAAAAAATATAAAATTTCTTTATGTACAATCCTATACTTCATAATACTAAAAAACATTTAAAGATAGGGAAATCCACATATTTACCATGAATATAATTTTGAAAACAACAAAATGCACTACCCTTATTCTACAAAATAATACATATTATAAATAACTCATATTATTTATAAAGAATCATAATTTATATTCTCCGCACAAGAATATAATACAACTCTACTTATTGATCAACACCATACTTACCTAAACATATACACCACAAAAATTTAAATATCACTAAATAATATGATAAGTTTAGCACACTCAAATTAGTATCCTATTGATATATTTTACTGCCTAATTTTCTAATTTATAAAAAGCTTCAACCCCAACAAATAATGCTATTGAGATACAAAAAAAATGTTTACTATATATAGAAATGATATTTTACAAATTTTAACAACAATCAAGTAATATTATCATGACTGTTTATGATATAACTTAATAATCTTTTAAACACTCCAAGTATCACACAGTACAATAGGCTAAATCTATAAATCTAAGAATAGTACAACTATAATTTCTAATAAAATTCACCATACTATTTAATAAAACGCATCAGTTATACTATTTTTTACAATACTGTATTAACAATTTTTTTACTTTAGGTATAATAAAATGTAATACTTCAAGCTTGATAAATTAAGCACACTTCTACTTACACAGCCTTATTAAATAACTATATTTCAATTATTAAAAAACATATATAGCGAAACACGCAGGGTAGACTTTGTATTTAACATGCATTTACTGATTTCTTAAATTATAACACTCAAAAATGTAATTATTACTTCCATAATCAAAACTAGTCACTTAATATTACTCACATTCAATTGCAGCAGGAGGTTTAGATGTAATATCATACACTACTTTATTAATTCCATTAACACCATTAGGGTAGACTTTGTATTTAACATACATTTACTGATTTCTTAAATTATATACTCAAAAATGTAATTATTACTTCCATAATCAAAACTAGTCACTTAACATTACTCACATTCAATTGTAGCAGGAGGTTTAGATGTAATATCATGCTACTCTATTAATTCCATTAACACTATTATGGTAGACTTTGTATTTAACATGCATTTACTGATTTCTTAAATTATAAAACTCAAAAATGTAATTCTTCCATAATCAAAACTAGTCACTTAATATTACTCCCATTCAATTGCAGCAGGAGGTTTAGATGTAATATCATACGCTACTCTATTAATTCCATTAACACTATTAGGGTAGACTTTGTATTTAACATACATTTACTGACTTTTTAAATTATAAAACTCAAAAATGTAATTCTTCCATAATCAAAACTAGTCACTTAATATTACTCCCATTCAATTGTAGCAGGAGGTTTAGATGTAATATCATACGCTACTCTATTAATTCCATTAACACTATTAATGATAGCATTACTAGCTTCCTGTATACATTTAAAAAATTTCCATTGAGTTTCCTCATCCATACAGAATGGGAAACTTTCTGCTGTCATACCATCATGTGAATTTACTGCTCTTAAAACACAAGCATGACCATATGTCCTTCTGTCACCCATCACACCTACTGTTTTCACTGGCAACAATACTACAAATGCTTGCCACATAACATCATATAACTCGTATTTTTTGATTAGATTAATATATATATCATCAGCAGCTTGTAACATTTTTACTTTCTCTTCAGTAATTTCACCTATTATCCTAACTGCTAAACCTGGTCCAGGAAATGGATGACGCATTAATATTTCAGTTGAGATACCAAGATTCCTACCTAATATTCTTACCTCATCTTTAAATAAGTACTTTAATGGCTCAACAAGCTTAAATTTCATGGTTTTAGGTAAGCCACCAACATTGTGATGAGACTTAATAACCACACTTTCTTTCGCAATAGAACCACTACCTCCAGATTCCACAACATCAGGATATATAGTCCCCTGCATTAAAAACTCTACTCCTTCAAGCTTATTAGCCTCTTCTTCAAATATTTCAATAAAAGTCTCCCCAATTATTTTACGCTTCCGTTCTGGATCAGTTATAGATTTCAACCTATTTAGAAACACTGCTGATTTATCAACAATTGTTACAGGAATTTTTAGCTCATTAATAAATAGCTGCTTTACTTTTTCCACTTCATTATAACGCAATAACCCATTGTCAATAAATACACAATGAAGTTGGTCACCTATCGCCTTATACGTCAACGCTGCAGCCACACTTGAATCAACACCTCCACTAAGTGCTGCTATTACTTTTTTATTTCCAATTTGTTTCTTAATAGCATCTTGCTGATCGTCTATAAAAGATGTTACAGTCCAATCCTTTTGGCAACCTGCAATATCCAGAAAGTTCGCAAGTAAATTTATACCATCTGGAGTATGATAGACCTCAGGATGAAATTGCATACCATAAATCCTACGCTGTTCATTCGCTACCATAGCAATGGAATTATTCAATACACTATATGCAATAACCTCAAAACCACGTGGTATATTATAAACACTATCTGCATGACTCATCCACACACAAGCTTGGTCCCCTGATTCCCAAATATTTTCTATTATCTTTGAATTTTTTATTATATTGAGAATGGTTTTTCCAAATTCCTTATTACAATTAGATACAACATCAGATTCAAAATAGTTACTGAGAATCTGTAATCCATAGCATATACCTAATACTGGAATAGACGTCTTTTCATTAAACTGAAGAATATCATGTACAATTTTAGGAATTCCATCTGAATTAGGTACTGACCTAGGCCCACCAGACAGAATAAATGCATCAACACCTTTAATAAGATCAAATGCCACATTAGGTAGAAATATCTCAGAATAAATATTTAAGTCCCTTATTCTTCTAGCAAGCAATTGTGTAAATTGCGACCCAAAATCAATAATAGCTACCTTTGACATTTATACCTCGTATAATTAAACAAACAATAAAACTCTATTTTTGATAGATCTATGATATATTATGTTAACTACTTTTTCACAATTAATCCAAAATATTTTCCAACTAGAATTATTACCTATAATATTAGCAGACTACTAATAAATATATTCATTAAAAATATAGGTATCTACTTTCATAGATAAAACTCAATAACAGCTAAAAGTAATCAATTAATAATTAGTGTAACAGTTATTACATAATAAATAGTTTTTAAATTTTGAGATATGTGCTAAACACAATTACAGTAGTCAGTAGTCAGTAGTCAGTAGTCAGTAGTCAGTAGTCAGTAGTCAGTAGTCAGTAGTCAGTAGTCAGTAGTCAGTAGTCAGTAGTCAGTAGTCAGTAGTCAGTAGTCAGTAGTCAGTAGTCAGTAGTCAGTAGTCAGTAGTCAGTAGTCAGTAGTCAGTAGTCAGTAGTCAGTAGTCAGTAGTCAGTAGTCAGTAGTCAGTAGTCAGTAGTCAGTAGTCAGTAGTCAGTAGTCAGTAAGACTATAATTATTTTTCAATTTGTACAGAACATTTTTTACTGAATAAAATTCTGTTATTTGTTAAAATGCTATGGTATTTAATATCAAACTAAGTACTACCATAAACTTATCTAACTTAACTCAATATATAAATAATAAACTTATTATAAAATAAGTCTTTATTTCCATTTATAGTAAATATAATTCATATTAAGATTACAAAACTCATTTTGAATATAATTAAATATACCCATCATACAAGTTGATTTTCCAAGAAAAATTATTATTTTATTAATAAATATACAATAGAATCAAATATCACAACAATTTAGGGACAAATACATGAGTGAAGAATTATCTGTAGATCAAAGCTTAGAAGATGTTATTAGATGTGTTGAAAAAGAATATAAAACAAAAATAGACGATAAAACAAAAGCATCAATAAAAAGTGAAATAAAATCAGCAATTCCAGAATTAAATAAAGCATTAGAACCGTTAATCAGCTCAGCTATTAATGCAAAACAGAACACATTATCAAAAGATCAACAGGAAGACTTGATTAAAAGCTTTATGAAAATAATGATGCCACATATGCAAAAAATTATGCAATCATCCGAATTATAATTGTTAATATTCTACATAATCTAGCACGCAAATATACAGATATTTAGAAACAAAAAAATCTAAATTTATTAATATGTGGTTCTATAAGCATTATAAAAAAAGCTAATGTATTTTATAATGCTTATAGTATGATAACGCTATTAACTTAATATTTAAACTAAGATTATGTTGTAACAGAAGTAATACTTAACTACGTAAATATACAAACTAGTTAATATATTCCATAAAATTCAACATTATAACATAACCAAAAATTATAAGCCACGTCCATCACCACTAGCACGTTGTTGATCAGGAAAATTATCATTTTCACCTCCAGTACCATCCCCTCGTGAGTAGTCACTCCCACTTCTCCTTCTATTTTGCATAAAACTGTGTTCATATATTTCTATATCAGAAAATATCCATGCTACATTTTGACCAGTGATCAATCTATCTAAACGTTCAATTAAATGTTCAACATGTATAGAAAAAGGCACTTCACCACCAGGATAATTTTTCTTAAGAAACTTAACAAAATTTTTTGAACACAACCTAGATAATCCTGGTGGTATAACCACAGGACTATGATCTATGTAATCAACCTTTGCAGCACCTTGAGCTTGTACCTCATACAGATACATAAATGCTAGCACCAAGTGATAAAATTCAACATCCAATGTTCTACGAGTACCTCGAATTCCGATGCCTTCCTTACTACAATACATACTTCCCATTAGCATAGCACAACATATGATTACCTGACTAATTACAATAGTATGTATATTATCCTGACCAAAATTAGAACACTCTCTTTTATATTGATATACTCTACACAATAAATTCATTACTTTCCTATAAAAATCTGGCATATGACGCATTTTAGTCAACATTTTCCCGTCAACATCGTATTTTTGTCGTAATAACCTACTTATTGACATTATAGTATGAGATAATGATGATGAAGTATTTATCACCCCTAAAATCTCACACAATATATAATCGATATTTTTGCTTTCTTTAGCCCAAGGTCTTGCATCAAATATTATGTATCTAATTCGTTCCCTAGAAAAATGTGCACCACAAAATTGTAATAACATAGATACTTTTAACATCAATAAGAAGAATTTCTGCTCAGCTTTATTACTTTTAAAGATATCCGACATTACATGAGCACATTCAACAGTGGCTTTAATTTCTCCGTGCGTAGAAAATATTAAACGTCGACAAATATCATAAAGATATATAACATGTAAACGCCTAAACTTGCGTATGTGGTCGGGTGGCATACTTACACAAGTACCTTGTCTAGAAATAGGTGATTGTTTAGGTAAGTTATCATCAACTTCGCTTATATGAACTGGTTGTATAACATTTTCCTGTAAATCAATATTAGATAGCTTATCTGTTGTAGTCACACCATCAGCAACTTGAGCTTGCTTATGATGTACCTGAGACAGTTTAGTTTCCTGAGATGAAAAACTGTCAGGTGACTTTATAATACCGACTAATCCTTTTGATTTTTTATCTACAAATGTACTAGACATTCCAGTACTCACTTGTGATATCTTTACACTAGTATGTGATTCACCTTGTTTTAATGTTTTATCAGAAGATTTTCTTGAACGTACTTTCGGTCTAGCACCTAATCTTGTATAATCATAACTTGAACCTGCTACTTCCCCTACAGCCCCTTCACCTAAAGAACTACTAGGTGGTTGTTGAGCAGCATGTATTCCTTCTCGTTCTTCATTTATATCCACAATAGACATGCTAACATTGAGTTGTTCTATGTCTTGACTTTCTAAATCCGTACTAGTTTTAACACTCATTGAACATTGCCTAATACAGTGCTGTTCATATAAAGTAATATCTTCTTGTACTATGCTGATATTATTTCTATTAATTAACCTACTAAGACTACCTGCTATATTTCCAGCAATAACACTATATGGCATCTCATCTTGAAGATAGTAACTATCAATTAATGTTACAATATCTTCCGAACACTGACGTATTAACTTTTGTGGAATAGCTTGTACACCACGTCTAAACAATCGTGTATCATCTGTATACATATATAACATAGATATGAATAGTCTATAACACCGGTAACCTAAATCTTGCCATGCCATTACAGAACGCCTATTCGAATTTATCCTCTCTCTAAAAATATCAGTATTTCGGCATAATACATTTACAGTATCTGGAACAGTAACTTCAGTAGTAGCTTCTCTTGTATGAATTTGATTATACATACCTCCTAAAAATAAGGCACATCCAATCAATAGTTCATGTGTAAACTTTATATACGGATCAAAACCATTAGTTATCTTATATTCAAATATCCTACATAATAACCCTTGTATATCTCTATAAAATTGAGGTGATATCATCTCTTTCATATCTAGTTGACTATAAGATATGTGACATAAAGCCAGATAAGAAAAATACATTCTCCTATCAGGATCATCTGTATTACTCAAAATACTTAATGCCTTACTCAATAAATTATTAAGCAGCATTGGATCTCTAAGAGATCTTTGGTCAAAAACAAGCAGTCTAGCAACTTCATGACGGCAATGTAACATACAATATTGAAATAACACAGATGCTTTCAAAACTAAAAAGCACAATCCTCTTATTTCTTGATCATTCCCAGCAATACAATCTAAAAAATTGTGAAAATCATGTGTAACATAAGCATAACCACCTTGCCAATTAAAAGCAGCTTGTAACATATCATAACAATACATAGCATGCTTCTTCCTAAAATTTTGGTATTCCAAGTTTTTAACTTTTCGACTATCTACTAACCCTTTTGATGCAGAATGAGCATTGCTGACCTCACCAGCTGCAATACTACCTTCAGAGTTACCTACATGCTGACTTGACTGAGTAGATGTATTATCACCTGATGCATTTGCTACATCTGAATTACTATTATCTTGATCCTTGCCAGACTGATTATCAGTATTTTCTTTATCTTCCTGTTGTTCAGAGCCTCCTGTAGACCCCGTTAACACCATACCAGTACCAATAATACCCATTAATAATTTTAATATACCCATAACACACAACTCTATAATACAACTAATTGTTACAATTATATTGTAAAAATTTTCATTGTTAATAATAAAAAAACAAAAATATATATATCTTTTTTAACATAATTTATAAAAATAATATTTATTGTATCAAAGCTATATAACATAATAAATTTGAAACATATGAAATAAGACTAGATATTACATCCTTTGTGAATTTTAATACATACAAACAAATTATTTAACTAATACATATGTAATAAAGTCTAGTCTTTAATATTAATAAAAATATTCTATAACTTAACAACAAAAATTTAACTTTCTAAGTACTCTATTAATAATGAAAATACATATTACCTTCTTTCATCTAGATTTAGATTGATTATTCTTTTGTGAAGAGTCTTGCTTTTTCCAATCAACATTTTCCTCCTCCTGAACATCAAGTAGACGGTCAATTTCACAAATTATTTGCTTACTTCTTTTATCAACATCCTTATCACTATTTTGATCATTCACCTGAACACACTCACCATATTTAAGAATGTCGCAAGAAACAAGATCAAAATTTCTACGGTCAGCATATTTAGCTACTTGGGAACATAAATCATCAATGATCACCCCAAAATCGAAACAACCTTGATTATAAGATTCCTGCATTTGACTCATACCATGTTCAGAAAGCAATGCAGCCAAACTAGCTGCTATAACACCCACTAATTCACCATTATACACCATTATACATGTAGAACATGGCCAGCCACATACGATAACATATATATCCTAAGTCATATCCAAGAAGAGGTACTTTACACTTCCTCCTAACTACACTATAAAATATTAATTGACCTGTTGAAGGTACACTAGTATCTTGACATGCACCATCCGAACTACTAGATATCATAGTATAGTACATTGACCCCAATGCTAAGACAGAAGAAAAAATAAGGTTATTAAGTACAGTAATCTCATATTTATTATGCACTACTGTTAATTTAGCATATATACAACGATATAATAAATCAAGCATGTGCGAAAAATAACCACTTGATTGATTATATAGAACATGTGGTAGGGTAGCATCCTGACTTTTACAACGTTTATTGAATATGTAACAAGCTATTCGATAGCACTGAATAGGATTTAGCTCATAATTATTAAGATTAGTCATGCGTAATAATAATGGATTAACCTGGCTCCCATAAAACATCATCTTCATAAATATCATAAGTTGCCTACGCATATAATGCTTACATGTAGCAAATCCACAGTGCATTAGTACATTAGCTTTCAATAACAACCTAGCTACTTTTACATCAGGTGTAATATCTGTTATTACAGAATCAGTATGAGCATTAATAATAATTCTATTTCCATATGACATTGTGAACATTTGAGATAACATAGTACGACAAAATATAAAATGTAAAGTTCTTAGTGTTGACATACGCACTTCTACAGGAGCATAATTTTGATTATTTATCTGATAAGAGACTGGAGCACATTCTACACTTTCAAACACCATTGAATCTACTGTAGAAGATGTCTGACAAACATTCGATACACTACTTAACCCACATGATCCATAAGAACTAGAAGTTGAGCTTACACTACAAGAATCTACATCTATTTGAAATAACACAGATTTTGATGACTTACATACATCAAAATCAGAATTAGCAGCTTTTAACTGTAATTCCCCATGTACTAACATATTAGTATCAGTAGTTATATAACCAATGTTATCTTTATGATCAGATTCATATCTTTTAGAACGACGACTCATTTTATCCTTCGATCTTAAATCTGAACTCACACTTTGAACACAGCTTTCATCACCAGCTTGAGGTTGTGTTACTTGTCGAACTATAGGATGTTTGGTTACCTTTCTAGATCGCGTAGTTTTTGGTCTTGCACCTAACATCAAATAAGGATCTGTATCTTGCATCAGTAACTTATCAGAATAATTAGCTTTTCCACTTTGTACATCAGGTGTTTTATTACATGTAACTGCGGCATCCCCTTTCAATAGTACTTTGGGCCTTGCACCTAATTCCTTATAACTTTGAGTAGAAACAGATTGATCGTCACTTACAATAGGCATTGCATATGTGACATCTGGACTTTCAATATTTAACTCAGTTAATGCAGAAGTCAAATCTCCTACCGTAATATTTTGAGTTTTTTGATCATCTACTGATTTAGTTAATACACGATGCTTTCTACCTTTACGTTTTGAGTTCCTATCAGATCTTTTACTAAGGTTCTTATCCTCTTCATCTTTTTTCTTTTTTTGAGCATTATCAATTACTCCTAATAATGTTGTTGATATAGCAACAACACTAACAACACCTGCTATTATTCCAATCATATCTAATAACCCTAATAAATGTAATTTCTACAAAAGATACTGCTACCATTAGATTCCACTCATAAATCCAAAATGATAAGTACTATTATTAAACAACAGACTTGTTATATTTAACGATATTTATTAGGTTCTCAACTTTTACAAAGTATTAGATCTTAATAAAATAACATAGATACCCAACACAGGTAATACCAGAAAAATCATCAACAAATAGTCAGTACTATCAAATCTTAAGTTGTATAAAAAACACAACCTAAAACTGTATGATAATACAATCACTTATTAAGAAGCAATAGATATTTAATAATATCTAAGCTAAAATTATAGAATACATCAAGGATCTTTTTCAATCAGACTTATATCAGTATAGTAATTACCATGAAATAAAACCATACTTAAGCATGATATTTTATCAGGATACTATTAACTTAGACTACTATATCAATAATTTAAATTTGTAATAATCATTTAAGAATCAAACATGCTAAATTAGCATGTATTATAACAACTCTACAGACTATTAAGTTCTGATCTTTGTTAGTAATTTTTTCTGAAAATACTACACCAATATATTAGAAATAGGACCAATATTAAACATATTTAATTCATATCATGTATATGTTAAAGAACAGTTACATAAAGTATTAATAATATATTAAATTTTACACTTGATTAAAAACATATACTCACATATGTGTATAAGGTAGTATTATGCTTACTTAGTAACATAAGATTATTTAATAGAACGATTATACATAATACACTAAATTGATCTCATAAAAATATTACAATTATATCACTATGTACTATACATGATTAATTCTAATACAGGATTAGCTAACAAAAATTCTGAGAATATTTTTTAAAGATAGATTACTTGATTTGATATATAACTAAAAAGTTTCGCTATTACACCTACTAAAACTCACTTCTCCCATAAAGTAATAAAAAACATCCATATAAGTCTCTTATCACAGCAAAAAATATTAAAAAATACATACAACAACATATTATACGACAATAGATAATAATAGTTTTGATTCACACAATAAATATATCTAAATCTTATAAGTGTACTATCCAAAATCTCTCCATTATACTTATAAAATACCCATAACATTACCCAATTTTTTCACAGAGTACAAAAACTGTTAATGTAATATCTTATATATCGGTAAAACACACTGTATTAAATTAGAATCACCACATTCTTTTAAGTCATTCGAGTAACTCAGAGACATGAGTAATACTATATCTAATTAATCTGTACTATTTAATACAACATGTATATTAGCTTTTTTAGTTATAGAAAATTTTTTACTATCAAGTACTACCATAAACTTGTTACTCACTATTACTATAATCTAAAGCCGAGAAGTTATTATGTAACCAAAGTACATAGAAGACAATAACTCGTTATATTAACAATATTAGATATTTATTAATATTGATATTGCACCATATAAATATGTACAACTTATAATGCTAGGTTCTTTTTATAAAAAACAATAGATCATTTACTATATCCACATTGTGACATATGATAGTTTTCTCCATAATCTCGCTGTATATTTTCAGATTTAGCACTTTCCTGCATCTCTTTATATTGCATCATTTGCATATAAATATCTTGCAAAGCTTCTGATGTACTTGATGCACAAATGTTGTCAACAATACTTCTATATATAATATTCAATCTGAGTTCATCAGTTAATATTGCACATGTTATAGTTGCCCTAATATCCTGAGAACAAATATTAAGCAATGCAGATGAAAAATTCACTCCACATATTGTTTCTGGTTTATTACCAGAATGGAGAGATAAATTATACAAATCTAAAAATGTACTAGATATTTCATGTAGAAGCATTATAAATTTTTGGTCTTTGTTAACATCAAATGTTGTATTACTCAACAGCATAACATCTCTATGACCAATACCAACTTGAATACAACAACTTATTATAAGAAAATCTAAAATATTACTAGTTAATCTATGCTCAACATTTCCCCTACGCTTCATTTGTTTTCTTACACACATAAGATTTTGTAATAATTGTAATACTGCAATATAAAATGTGATATCTCTAGAACAATAATTTTCTTGTAATTTAAAAACTTTAGAATCAGCATAACACTCCAACTGAGAACTTAAGCAATAACGACAACGTCCCAATCTTTCACTATTCTTAATAATGTCAATTACACTTATCAATATATTATCCATAACATAATAATCTAAATACTGTAACTCATAATTGTACAGAAGAAACTTACTAAAGTCATAAAAACCCAATACTGAAGCAAGTTGTGATAATACATTTAACTTAGAAAGATATAGAATTAATTCATGATACGAAGTAACATTAAAAAAATCTCGAAACCTCTCATTTATAGTATAATTCCGATCTGTATCTATACAAAATATATTCTTTGTTATATAACAGATGTATGCTAAATGAGTATGCTGCTGTACTCTAAATATTATTCCAGAAACACTTTCAGATAATTGCTTGTCAGCATATTCCTGAGGATCATAATATTTTTCATATGACAATTTATGTTCATTAGGTACTGTCATTGGCATTTTATAAGAAACCCGACAAGGTCTCTTTAAAACAAGTTGCTTATTTTGTACATTAAGTACCAGATCTTGATTAAATCTTGGGGTTTGAAAAACATTTTTATATTGGCTATTTTTCGGTCTAGCACCTTGCATTAAATGCACATTTTCAAGTCGAACGTTCGACTGCATAACACCTGTCAATTCCCTTGCAACTCCATCCATAGTAGCCATAATATCTCTTGGAACATTAGTAGAAGTCATATGACTTGTACCGACACTACCGATATTCAATCTAGCAGTCCTCGAATTTAACTGCTGTATGTCATCTGTATACTGCTGATTATCCTTTCTAGCTTTCATATTCTAGCCATTATATTCTGCTTGATTAATATACAACTGCTTATTTTTCCTTTCCCCATTAAAATCACCTACAAATCCAAACAACATAATATATGACATTAATATTAATAATTTTATAAATCTTATAAAGAAAATAACTTATAATTGATAAATAAAATTTTAATTAAAGCTGATAAGTAATTTCATGAAAATTATATATTTATATTAAAAAAATATCTTAGCTTAATACTTCTCTTAGTAAAAATTAGACTTAATAAAATCATTATCTAATATACAATAACCATAAGGTCAATACTATTCATTTAAGATTGTTTGGTACTAAATGTAACTACTAATAAAAAAACATTAAAACACTAACCTTATTTTTTTAAGGATAAAAAATCTTTATAATTCAACTTTATACGAGTTACACAGTGTTTGAGTTATTATGCAACTGATAATATTTTTAACAATACTAAGACGATAAAGACCCTAAATGTTGATTATGTTTACACTATTAGAAACACTATACCATCACGTATTAATTGTTACACAATATAAAAAATCTAATCTTCAACCAATTAATATATAAGCTAATCGTACTCCCATCAACATAGCAAAGTTACTTGCCAATCTCTTGCATAAATTAACTTCAACCTAACCAATATTGATAATTAAATTATATGTACAATCTTATTTACCACCTAACATACAAATATAAAAACTATAACTTACTACTAATCATTACTTACATAATATAACAAAATATGCTGACCATTTTTAAAACACATCAATTCTCATATTCAAACAAGCCTGATCCAAACTACATGCACTAAAATTAATGATTACTCCACATTTTGATAAAAATTATTACACCTCATGTAATTATAAATATACAGAACACTACACAGATTATCATTAAGTGAACATTAATATAAGACCATTACATTAATCAATTTATACATCAATAGCAAGATACCTTAAAATTATATTACACTTATGACTTATCTGTTTCATATAATAAATCAATATATGTTACCTTCACTTCTTGCAAGCTCATCTAATATCAGAACTTACCAATACCACAAAGTGATATATAATACATAACAAAACTACAAAAGTAGCTGTACCCAAAATTAGGAAAACAATCTCTTCTAATATATTTCAGTTTGTACATAATATATAAAAAACAAAAACATCCATATACTCATTATCTACCATACCCAAATTCACTCACTTGAAATACACACTCTTCTTCCCCTTGATCAGCAGTAGTACCAGCAATAACTTTAAGTATATTTGCATACTTTACTATATCATCTTCTATACTCAATAAAACATCTTCTCCCAGATTATCCATTACATAATTCGCAATATCTGTCGTTACACAAGAAAAATTTAGCTTCCCAGCTTGTTTAATACTTTTCGCAAAATGACGCTCAATATCATTATTACATATATCTAACAATAGGCTTGGGAATCTTACACCTTTGATATATTTAACTGCATTATTATACTCTGGACCTATATAATACATATATACTATACCACAACATGTATCGACACACCTCTGTTTCATATCTCCCCCCCCCCCCAACGGATTTTGTAGAAAAAAACTTTGTAAAGACGAAGAATACTGTTCCATTGCATAATACATACAACCTAATCTATAATAACAGGATACTACTGCAAAATTTACATAATGAACAACATCGGAACTAAATCTTGTACTCCTTTTTGCAGTCACTAATTCAGATAACATTCCAACTAATGCAGAATATTGCTCTGCTCCATTGCTAAGTGTATACCCTGAATTAACAACCTCAGTATCTGCATAAATCATAAATACATTGTATAACCTACCCATCAATATTGAAGATCGTGAATCACAAGATACAACATTCATTAATTCATCAAATATCATATTAAATGCATACATATTCAAACTGTCAATTTGATAACATATCATAGCACAAGATAATTCGTTAAAACCTAATGTAATCGCCAACTGTGTTACAAGCTCTATTTTTATTAAATCAATCAGATAATCAACATTTGTAATACTACTTGATAATTCTTGTATAATCTCATCTTTCATTTGGTAACAATTATTACCAGCGTGATAAAACATTTTGCGACAAAGATTACATATATGTCCTATATGAGCATTTCGTACACGTTTTAAAGGATCATTACTCACATTAGTAACATCACCCCTAGTATTTTCACCAAATATATTACTAAAATTTAATTTTTGAAATTGAGTAGTCATCTCCTGCAAAGGGATATTACTATCCTCACTATCAGGTACTCTGTTGTTATGCTCTGGAAATACAGCGGTACCACCACTTACATCGTAATTAACAAGAATATTCCTTACAATATCAGTATTATATTTCTGCATAATATATTTCTGAAAAAAACTACTGTCATATGACTTTTTCGGTTTAGCACCTTGTATTAAACATATTTCGCTAAGTGTATTACCTAATACAGAACTATCAGCACCACCAACATGCTGTTGCTCAGTAGGAATTTTATGCACATCTACTAGTTTTTTTGGTTTAGCACCTTGTGCTAAATACATTTCTTCAGGTAGGCTACTTAATTTCTTTTCATCACTAACAATATTTTCTTGATCACCAACAACACCTATATTACCTACCATCATTGAAATATTATCTTGGCACACCTGTGCTGTTAAATCAGATACTTGAGCTTCTGTATTACAATACTTTCTTTTTTTTCTCGATTTTTTACTTTTTTTCCGATTATGAGATGATTTTTTCTTTTGTTCTTCTTCATCAGAGCTATTCACAAATCCAGGTAACATATGAAAAACTTATTAACACACTTTCAAGAATTATAACACAAAAAATCATTAAATACTATTTTTTTTAATACATTTAGTTTATATAAAAACAAATTACTTACTTATTATTTTACCAATATAATTAACAATCCCAGGATTTATACAGTAAATAATTTCGTTATAATAGACTCATATTAATGTACTAGAGAAAATATTAACATGATACTGTTAGCAAAAAACCACTGTAAGTAATATCTTATACAATCTCAAGACTACAGAATACTACCTTCTAAAAGACATAGAATTTACACATATATATATCTTTTTCAACAACAGATCTAAGCTGAACCATCTCACAAATTGCAAAAGATAATTTAATATTTAATACAACACTATTTGCACTCAATAACACATAATTTATCAATCAAAACACTTTCTTAGTTTATTATTCATATTGTAAGCTACTATTCTATTTATTCAGCAGTTTATAATTATATAATAAACATGAAATTCGTATAGATTCCTAACTATCCATTTTTTGCATATACTTACTAATACGCTTACTATAATGATTGCTAATTTGATACAACGTTATATATATTTAAAAGATTCTTTTAAATATATAAATCTATATACCAACCAAGATCTTGCTACTTTAGTATTTACATTACATTATTAATTTTATTAACTAAACAAATTTAAAGTACAATAAAACATAAAACTACTATTTCACTATTCACGCTTTTTACATATACTTATCAATTTATTCAACATATTCATTTCAATGATCTACAACCTAGTACAACAATACTTCTATTTAAGATTTAAATAAAAAACGCATTGCTATTAATCATATAAAGTCTCCTTCAGTTGACACTTATATTACACATTATTATTCTACTTATTAAGCAGATTTAGAATATGATAAAAATTATGAACAAACCTTATTAAATATTAATTACTTTTATGTATTAAATATAAAATCAAATATATTTATTCTTAATAATTACCTTAACTAATCAATATAGATAATGGCTTTTACCTATATTTATATAATACGTTTTTTAAGGATAGTATATTAATAGACTTATATAATATTTTAATCAAAATGATCAACAACATACATAAATTAACTATTGATTGCTAAAATAATACAAAGATTTCAATCTTTATTGTAACATCACCACATTAGAATTAGTTAAGATCACATTTATTAGCAAGAAGAAGCAATACAAACAACATAAATTACTATTGTAAATAAATTATAGTAATATACATTTACAAAATCTACTTACTTATATACCTAAAATATTTTAATATTATAACCCATCACTTAGCTTATCTTTCATAGATTATAAAAAGCTATAATATAAGTACTTACTATATTCAAGGATACCATATCTCTAATATGTTTATAATAAGATATAAATATAAACAATAATAATATTATTATATAATCTTTAAAATCACATATTACTTTCTACTAATAAGTTATACACAATTGATTTGACTAACATAAATACAATAAAATTACAAATAATGCTTGTATATTCATTATTGTAACCTATAGAAACTACACATAATATATCTACTTAATATACAAATAAAAAAGATGAAAAACCTATAAAGGTTATTATTTATATTTTCATACTTTTAACATATTAATCATGATAACTTAGTTAGTATCAGCACTATATAAACAGCATTACAAAGTTTTATAGACTTGAACTTCAGATAATATATTTATTTGATATTACAAATAAACTAGCTACATTTTATAAACTTAATTACTAGTTTATATGTTTAACATATTATCAAGATAATTCACAAATCAATATAAGTACTATATTTTAATACTATTTCTATATATCTATCCTAAACAATATATATATTTAATATTACAAGCAAACAAGCTACCAACACAAACTTAACTATTCCACCTTCACATATTTATATTTTTTACATATTACAATAACCATACAATATAGTTATTTATTCATTACACAATAACATGATAACGTTTTATAGAAACAAAATTTATCAACTGTAAAAATATTCTACAATATTGCAACAACATAAGCACAGAAAACTAATAGCATGATTTGATTAATGATACTCTTTAAAAAATACACTAAACCAATAATTGCTACTTTTTTCAACTATATTAACATTAAATAAGGTTTTTCAATATAAGATTTAAAACAATTCAAAAACTTTGCAGCCAATACACCATCTATTACCCTATGGTCTACAGATAATGTAACTGTCATAACATTTGAAATACAAATTTGATCATCAACAATTATGGCTCTTTTATCAGAACACCCAACAGCCATTATACAAGACTGTGGTGGGTTAATAATTGCATTAAACTCTTTAATTCCAAACATGCCAAGATTAGAAATAGTAAAACCACCACCTTGAAATTCTTCAGGCTTAAGCTTTCCAGTTTTAGCTTTACTAGCTAACATCTTGACTTCATTCGAGATTTCCAACAAAGACTTCTTATCTGCATTCCTAATAATTGGAGTAATTAAACCATCATCAATTGACACAGCAACTGAAATATCAACATTAGCAAATGCAATAATTTTATCATTATCATCCCAAGAAACATTAATTTCAGGAAATTTCTTAATACTCATAGAAACAGCTTTGATAATAAAATCATTTATAGTAATTTTAGTACCAAAATTTTCAGCATTAATTTCCAATCTAACTTTCAGTAAGTCATCTACTTTACAGTCAACTGAAACATAAAAATGCGGGATCATTTGTTTTGAATATACCAAACGTTCCGCTATTACTTTTCTCATACTACTAACTTCAATAAAAGTATTCTCTCCATTAGAAGTAGGAATAATTTCTACATTATTCTCTTTCTTACTTGCTGCATCTAAAACATCTGCTTTAACAATTCTTCCATAAGGACCTGTTCCTTGAATGGAATTTATATCAATAGCAAAATCTGAAGCTATTTTTTTTGCTAACGGGCTTATCTTAATTCGCTTAGGTTCAGATATTGTAACTACATCATTTTTAATTTCTTCTTCACCTTGCAATACTACTGATGCTTTTTCAGTTTTAGAAGCAGTACTACTTGATACATACGCATCAACTTCCTTTAAATCCAGCTTATCAGTAACAATTAATGCTATCAGCTGATTCACTAAAACATTCTTTGTGCCTTCTGCAACAATAATCTTTCCCATGATACCATCTTCATCAGTGTACTCAAATTCCATAACAGCTTTGTCAGTTTCTATATCAGCTATAATATCACCTGATTTTATTTCCTCCCCTTCAGATTTATACCACTTCCTGATAATCCCACTGGTCATAGTCGGTGAAAGTGCAGGCATCAATACTTCTATAAACATAATTAAAAAAACAAAAAATATCTACACAAGTCATTACAGTATTAGATATGCATTGTCAATCCAATTATAGGCAACTTTACCCTACAACAGGTTAAATAACTTATCAATAAACTACAGATATTATCAATAACATGGATAGAAAAACACAACTAAAATTCTGAACTCAATATCACACACTAATATACATATCTTGAGATACCATAATTTTAACAACCATCAAGTAATTTAAGTGATTATGGATATTAATTATGCCTAACTAATAACCTAACAAACTTTCAAAAACTTAATAACTATATATCATTTTTTAACTGTGCCAATAACAGAACTATACTAATATTATTAACATTTTATTTTGTAATTCATTCTCATAACTTATATTAGTATATCTTATACTTGCTAACTCATATCTTAGCTAATGCCACATATAGCTATATTCATAAATCCAGAAGTACTAATACTTTGAACTAGTAATTTTATAATAAATACACACCTCTTATCCATAACTAAATATGCATTTACAATCCATTGTTTATATTAGCATCACTACCAGAATATCCATTCAGTTTGATACATAGCGTCTTGAAGAAGTCTTAGAAACACGTGTATTTTGTAAACTCAATGGAATACGAGATCGTCTATTACTAGGGTTATTAGGATTATTTTGTATTAGATTACCTGTTACTGGATGCTGACCACTTTGATAATCAACATCAGATAATTCGGTAGAAGCAAGATGTGTTGTAAGATGACTTCTTGCTTTACAAAATCTAGGTCCTCTAGGTAATTGATGACTTCTTTCCTTATAAAATCTAGGTCCTCTACTTCCAACACTTGATGAAAAACTATTACCCACTCTTTTTTCACATAACGAAGGATTATGTAATTCATCATGATCACCTACTAGACCATGCTCTAAACTTGGAGTACAACCTTCTACAAATAAACTATCTACTCTATCAGAACTATTTTGTTGCAAACTTGATATATTATCACTCACATAAGCAACATTGCTATCATCACTTTGGTATAACAAGGGACTATGTACTCTGTATTCACGAGAAGAATGCATATAACTACTTGGCAAGTCTGGATTATTTACTCTATCAGGACTATTTTGTTGCAAACTTGACATATTATCACTCACAGAAGCAACATTGCTATCATCACTTTGGTATAACAAGGGACTATGTACTCTGTATTCACGAGAAGAATGATCTACGCGGTTACGTTGCAAGTTTCTAGCAAAAACTTGTGTAATTAGATCACTTACCATACTAGGACTTAGCACATCATTACTTGCTAAAGCAACATCACGGTCACTACTTTGATCTAATTGAGTACCTGACAAGTTTCGAGCAAAAGCTCCTGCAACAGGTCTATCCATCCTATGAGACAGCTCTTGTTGTAAACCTGGCACATTACTACTTGCTAAAGCAACATCATTGTAACCACCTCCTTGATGCAACGAAAGATTACGTAATCTCTCTTCATAAGAAAAATCCATACGAGTATCTGGCAAATTCTCAGAACGATCTCCTGCAACCAGCCTATCCATTCTATGAGGCAGCTCTTGTTGTAAACTTCGCACATCATTACTTGCTAAAGCAACATCATTGTAACCATCTCCTCGATGTAATGAGAGATCACGTAATCTCTCTTCATAAGAAAAATCCATATGAGTATGTGGCAAATTCTCAGAACGACCTCCTGCAACCAGCCTATCCATTCTATGAGGCAGCTCTTGTTGTAAACTTCGCACATTACTACTTGCTAAAGCAATATCGCGGTCACTACTTTGATCTAATTGAGTACCTGACAAGTTTCGAGCAAAAGCTCCTGCAACAGGTCTATCCATCCTATGAGACAGCTCTTGTTGTAGACCTGGCACATTACTACTTGCTAAAGCAACATCATTGTAACCACCTCCTTGATGCAACGAAAGATTACGTAATCTCTCCTCGTAAGAAAAATCCATATGAGTATGTGGCAAATTCTCAGAACAACCTCCTGCAACCGGTCTATCCATTCTATAAGGCCCTTCTTGTCGTAAACCTGGCACATTACTACTTGCTAAAGCAACATCATTGTAACCACCTCCTTGATGCAACGAAAGATTACGTAATCTCTCCTCGTAAGAAAAATCCATATGAGTATGTGGCAAATTCTCAGAACAACCTCCTGCAACCAGCCTATCCATTCTATGAGGCAGCTCTTGTTGTAAACTTCGCACATTACTACTTGCTAAAGCAATATCGCGGTCACTACTTTGATCTAATTGAGTACCTGACAAGTTTCGAGCAAAAGCTCCTGCAACCGGTCTATCCATTCTATAAGGCCCTTCTTGTGGTAAACCTGGCACATCATTACTTGCTAAAGCAACATCATTGTAACCACCTCCTTGATGCAACGAAAGATTACGTAATCTCTCTTCATAAGAAAAATCCATATGAGTATGTGGTAAATTCTCAGAACGATCTCCTGCAACCAGCCTATCCATTCTATGAGGCAGCTCTTGTTGTAAACTTCGCACATTACTACTTGCTAAAGCAATATCGCGGTCACTACTTTGATCTAATTGAGTACCTGACAAGTTTCGAGCAAAAGCTCCTGCAACAGGTCTATCCATTCTATAAGGCCCTTCTTGTCGTAAACCTAGCACATCATTACTTGCTAAAGCAACATCATTGTAACCATCTCCTTGATGTAATGAGAGATTACGTAATCTCTCTTCATAAGAAAAATCCATACGAGTATCTGGCAAATTCTCAAAACGACCTCCTACAACTCGATTACTTATTTCATCAAAATTATTTCGTCGCAAACTAAATATATTACCATCATCAACACTATCTTGATGTGTAGAATCAAATAATCTATATTCACTATGCTGTCTATGCTCTAAACTCTGATCATAATGTTTCATAAGCATTTCACTACTTCCTTCATCAGCACTACTTTCTTGAAAATTAAATACACCACTATTTGTTGAAGCAAGATAGTCAGTACCGCCGCCATACCACGCAGAATCAAGCAGCCCACATTCACCCTGAGAATCCATATGATGAAGTTGTAAATCTTGACCAAAACTTTCAACACCACTCTTTTCCTCATTTGCACTACCTTGCTGCAAACTGAACCCACTACTACTTGTACTTGCTGACATAATACTAGAAGTACTCTTTTGAGATTCAGGATTAATACGATAATCACTATTAGCCCCCATACTATAGTTATTACCTTGACCAGCCAACCACCGATCAGTAGAATCCATACTATCATTAGAGTAGCGTTGACTCCCCATACACATGTTATCATATAACTCACTTGATGGATTTATAGGTACTGTTTCATCACAACATGAATAAGCACCTACAGTAGCTGGTATCTTTGATTGAGATGTTGAATTTACTACACGCATATTTTGCAAATCATCTTCTGAAAACTGTGAAAACATACCACTAACACTCTCATACTGCACAGCAGAACTATCACCCACACCACTAGCACTCTGAGCTAAATAAGATGAACTTGCTTCTCTCTTTTCCTGTAAAGCTAAATTTTGTAATAAATAACTATACTGATATTCTTGTTCCTGAACAGCAACACTATCAATAACCTGATCAGTACTAGTACTTCCCCTTGTTTCCATCAACGCCAAAGCATCACCTTGATGTTCTGTTCCCTTAGAACTAACATCTTCTTCACTAGTATCCCTAATAACATCATTACTACCTAAACTTAATGATTTGCTAATTTCAGGAAAGCACTCTTGCATCTGCAAACTAGAACCACTATTAGATAATTCAGTAAACAATCCCTCTGTTGATTCCTCATGATTAATTACTCTAGGCGCTAATTTTGTTGCATCTACTTCTATAACACTAATACTACTTTGTTGCTTACTACAGATTTCACTTTTCTTTGATATGACATCATCATATTGTCTAAAAAAATCATATATCACATCAATAAAACTACCATTGTTATTCTGTATAAACACTTGAAATTGATCCACAATAATTGAAGTTGTTCTAAAGAAATTTAAATTTGAACTAGCACCCTTACCATCATATAAGTGACACGATGCATTTCTAAAATAATAACATTGTTGTATAAAATCAAATACAGTACCAGATGACCTACCACTTCTCCTAAGCAGCTTTAAGTTATTATATAATATGCCATCAGACTGTTCTACCATATGTCCAATTTGTTGCACCATATGTCCAATATGAGTAACAATACAAATTATACCAGCATTACAAATAACATGTTGTAATTCCGATACGCTAGTATGTTGCGCTTGAAAAATTAGTGGACAAATACTTAGTACTCTTGATAAAAAGTAAAGTGGGTATTTTGTAACAGCAGAAGACCTATTCCAACAAAATTGGCTTTCATATTTTTCAAAAACCTTTAAAACATGATTTCTTAATTTTTCTAAAGAAACATCTTGAAAACTAATACAATACATTTCTTGTATAAGATCACACAAAAAAGCGTCTAAATCCATAGTAAATATCTTATAGCAGTGCTTAAAAAGCGCTGTCATTGCTTCAAACTTACTATGTGGTCTTATAATCATGAGAAAATTAGTTAGTATGGATAATTTGATAATAGAAAGGAAAAAATCATAATCTCCTTTTTCAGGGAAAAAATCATGTAATACTTTTTCAGCAGATTCTGTTACCACTAAAACTGATGTTTCCTGTCCCTTAACAGGCATAAACAAACTGCGAGTAAGCCTCAAATAATATAACAAATGTGAAAACCGTGTCTTAGACATTGAATCATTAGTAACACGATACTTATTTAATACATACTCTAAACTCATTGGATGATAGGCAATAACAGGTTCTACTCTAGCATCAAAACAAGATAACAAGTTAATTGTATCCTCTTCTTCAGTTTTTAATTCAGAACATTCTACTAGCTCTGGTTTATCTTTCTGTACATCAACCATCTCCTTTTGTTCTTTAATCTTCCTTGCTTTTTTATTTGCCCTCTGACGTTGAGACTTAGTTAACTGGCTTTGTTTCTTCTCTTTCCCTTGTAAAATATTACCAGCAACATCATCTACAGTCTGTTCATCCTTACAAGCCTCTAAAGACTGACTACTCCCATCAACTAGATTTAAAGTATCATCACTAGTACACAACTGAGTGATACTTTCTTCAGATATGAAAAGACCATAATCTTGCTCTGTAATATGACTACTCTCTAATAATACTTTACTTGTATCATCTATAGTATATTTTTCTTCACTATCTTGCTGTTTATCAAGAACTGCTGGTGCATTAGTATCTTCCATAATTTGGAATTTATACTCATCCTTCTCACAGGTAAATTTTTCTTGCTCTAATTCAGAAACTCCAACATCTACACTTGCCAACAATGCAGTATTATCTACTTTCTCTGTTGTCACTACAGCACTTTTGTCTAGATCATCTTTTTGTGACTTTACAGTACTTGTAGCACATATTTCAGTACTTTTCTTAGATTTTTTCCTCTTGTTATGTGACAAAGACCCTTTTACTTTCGGCTTAGCTCCTTGTTTTACATATTGATCATCTGATACAGGATCTACTAATGATCGACTCACAGTAGAATCATTTACCTTTATACCATCACATTCTACTGCTTCATAATACTCATCATTTAATACAGTAGTTATTAATAATTGACCTGCAGTAAAATCATCTAACTTGACACTATCAGTTACTACTCCTTCATAATATTCATCTTGACCTTTAGGATTAAGAGGTACATGATCAACATCAGCTGTTTCAGGTACAACACATAGCTGCCCTTCAGTAGACACAGCTTTAGACTTCTTACCACTAGAAGCTAGCTTTTCATCTTTTGTATCTGGAACAACTTCTTTTACTGCTTTATTGATAATAGAACTTTCTTCATCTTTACCTTGCTGCCCAGAAACCACAAGTCCACTAGTATCAACAACACATAATTTACCCTTGCCTTTTTCATCAACACACTGTTCTTGACTTGGCTCAGAAACCTTAATATCATCACCCGTTAATAACACAGTACTAGCTACATCCTCTACTACAGCACTTTTATTCACCTTATCTTGTTGTGATGTGATAGTTTTAGTGCTACACCCCGCAGTACTTTTCTTAGACTTCTTCTTATTATGTGATACAGATTTTTTCACTTTAGGTTTATCTTGTTGTTCCAAACATTCATTATTTGGTACAGTAGTTATTAATAATCTAGCTGTAGTATCACCTAACTTTACACTATCACCTACTACACCTTCATAACATTCATCTTGATCTTTAGGGTTAAGATGTACACCATCAGCACCAACTGTTTCATGTACAACACATAACTGCTTTTCAACTACAGCCTGAGATTTTTTATCATCTTCACCAGAAACTAGTTTTTCATCTTGTGTTTCTGGAACAGCTTGTTTCACTTCTTTATCTTTACCTTTTTTACTATGACTTTTTTTCTTATTTGCCTTTTTCACCAATTCAGAACTCGCTTCAGTAGTTACTACTTCTGATTGTTTCTTTACTGGTTGGAGACTAACACGACATCCAGGAGCATAGTGCTCTAATAAATCATAATTAAAAGACTGCAAAAATTTATGAAGAAAAATAATAGGATGATTATCCTTGTAATTTCCTTTTTCATATCTGAATAATATCGCTTTATAGTGAAATTTTATGAGTAATACCACACTACTATCAATCTGATTTTCAATTCTAAAACGATCTTCTACATAACACAAAATACGACTTATATCATTTAGATAGTTTCCAAATACTAAATCATGTAATAACATACTCACTGTTTCCCAAACTAAACTCAGTCCTAAAACATTGATCACCTTTGGAGAACAAGGATCTAATCCATCAAGTTGCCCGTCTTGTAGATAAGATGGTATATTAACAAAAAAACCCACCACATCATTACAATCAAACTCACGACTAGCATTAGATATACTAAGTACCTCATATGCTTTTTCATCTAGAACATCAATATCAAGAGTACTATGATTATGATAAAAGAATTCACTAAATAACCGTACTTGTAGTAAATGTATATACTTGATATGACAGTCATTTGTTCCAGTAGCACAATACAACTTTCCACTTAACTGTAATTTTCCATGATCTAATTCTTCTGGAAGTAAAATGCTACCTTGCTCAATAACACGGTTTGATAATACACTAATTTTATCAGAAGATGTTGCCGGATATCTAATCTTAGTAATAATATTATGTAATACTCTTTTTTGAAAGGAGCAATCACTAAAATAACTTGTAGCACTTCCCTGATAAAAACAGATTGATTTGAATTTATTAATCAGCACTAAATACTGATTTGTTTCCTCGTTTTCTATTTTATTTTGCAATGCTAATTCAACTTTTACTGGCAAATTTTCTTCAGATATAAATAATTTTAGTGTATATAAATCTATACTATGATTTAAACTTTCACCAGCTAACATATTGTCTAATATGGTATACCACCATTTACAGAAATATTTATTCAATAAATCATTAATATATGCATCAAAACTTATTTTCTTCTGTTTTGATTGTTTTGTAGAACTAACCTCTTTTCCTTGAGTTACTTCTTCGTTACTCTCTAAAGATTTTATGAAAACTTCTAAAACAACCTCACTAACACTCTGCATAGTATTTAACTTTTTTTTCAACATCAAAGCACTAGTCAGTTGTGAAAAAAATATCTCACGTTTATTATGTTGCTCTATAATCTCTCCAACAACACAGAATATGATATGACTTACTATATCACTAGAATATTGTACAGGAGGCACCATATAAGGTTTGAGATAAAGAGCAACAGTCCTATAATTTAGTGTTTTAATAAATTTAACATCTTGACATTTACTTAACAAATCATCTTTTATTGCAATTATATCAATAACTTTATTATCATTTGATAAACAACTTACAACTTTATCAAGCCCATCTTGACATTCTTCTAACACCCCTCCTACTTTATCACGGCAATATTTTACATTCAATATACAATTACCAAGATACCCTGGCTTTTGCATAGAAATTTTATAAGTAGTCATAACTACTTGCATAATTTCTATAAAATGATTATTAGATAAGTGATCTTGTTGAGAATGTACTTCGCTTATTACATTCAATATTTTACCACAGCATTTAATAAATTGCGTATCAGTAAACATAGAAGGTAAGTTAGGCACTTTATACGATTGTCTTATAGATACTTCAATCATATCATATAGCTTCATATGGTCATTGGTTTCCCTATATTCAGCTATGTTTTCATCGATCACATTAATGATTTCAGAAGGTTTAATATTTTTTAATATCCATACAAAATTTAAGTCATGCAGCAGAGGCTCTTCATAAATAAATTGCTCAATTTCATAATCAAAAACATTAGAGACCTTTATCATGTATTCTATAAAATTAGGGACCTCATATTCTTGAAACTTATAGAGAGCTCTCAAGAGCAATTTCCTCATCAATTTTTTCTCTTCTATAGTATACGCATTAGCATAAGAACATATCATTCTCTTTAACAACAAGTCTGCCATTACAACAGACATACTTTCACAAATATATTTTGTCCCAGAACTAATTACTGGATATAAACATTTTATAGCAAATTCAAATTCAATCTTAGAAGGCAAATATGTATTACATACTATTCCAGAATATAGGAACTCAAAGTCTCTTATAGTAGGGAGGAAACTGATATATTGAATATTATATGGTGATTTATATCGCATCATATTTTGTAAACACACCCAGCTATAATCAGAATTGTTCAGTCCTGACACACCTTCCACAACCCGCCAAACGTAATTTTTCAATAATAACCGGGCCAATACTTGAAGTATACTTCTATGAGGTATACCACCTAATAATCTTATCTCATCAATTACATCATCTGGAAACCCCAGAAACAAAGTCTCATCAATAAAACAATCAGATTGTGCCTCATATCTAGCAGCTGTAATAGAGAAATTAACTATAAAACAAGCGATATGGAGCAACACCTTTTGATAAATTTTATCTTCTATACAGTTTTGATCAAAATAACATAATTTAATCATATTACCAATCAAGACATGTATATCTGTCTTAATGTATCTTACATCAGAAGCAATCTGTGGAACAGCATCAACAATTACAGAAAATAACAGCTTATGTAATTGTCTTTCTGAGATACTTCCATTACTAATAGCCTTATTAATAATATAACACAAAGTGAAAATTGTATATTCATTCGCTTGCATATATTCACAACGTATTTTAATAAGATCACATACAGCTTTAAATATCACATTGAAAATCATCATTGGAGTTTGTAGTTGATAAGACTGTAATTGATCGAAGAGAACATCAGGACAATGACCAATATAATCAAGTACTTTAATAAGAAACAAAGAACTTTTAAGTATTCGTATATCTATTTTATTAAAACCCTGATTCTTTACATCTTGCAACAACATTTCTTCATTTATCATACACTGACTTGCAAAAGTGTACACCTCATTACTAGTTAAAGCAGGCCTATGATTAAATGACTTTTTAATAATGTAATGAATTTGAAGCAGACAATCATCAAATTCTAGAATATCAAATAAAGAATTATTGCGCACATTAACAATATTATCACGTAGTGTCTCTATAAAAAGACTAGGGGCACAGCTTTGTGTTTCAAGTCCCTCTGCAGAATTAGTGATTATTAAATACATAGAATGAAAAACAACAGAACTAGCTATAAATTCAACAACTTGTTGTTCTTGAGAAAACATATCAACATTTTCTGCTTCTAACCTTTTATATGTTATTTCAGAATGTTCTTTTATACCAACAACAGTTTGCCGACACAGATTTCTTACAGAATCTGTATCATATGGCTGAACAAAAATAGCAGATATTACACGAGCAAGATCTAAATCTCTATCACCAATAGCCATGCTATTAATGAAATAATCCCATGCCCTCATTGTTGTTGCAACATAAAATTTAGACATGCCAACAGTGTATCGAATAATAGACCTTATAGCACTAAAAGTAGTTAATGCTAGGTATGTAGAAGAGTTAACATCATCTGACAAATTAATTTTACATAAGATAGCAAGATTAATATTACTAATTTTCTTTAAAAACTCTATACTTATCCTAGGTATATCTATATTAATTGCAAAAAGTAGCGAAGGTTCATAGGATAATGAATATACAGAACTTGCATTAGTCAACACCATGTTGTCAAATTCTACACGTTTTAAATATGATGCTAGATCATCACATAATCTGCTATCTTCCAGCAATGTAAGTAACAAATCATCTACTTTTCTTTTCACCTGATTAATTAATGAAATTAGTAGCACATTCTCTTGCTCATTAAGATGCGGATTAATAATACCATCTTGTATAGAATCTACAGCATACATCAGGTAAGGAACTAATGTGTTAATATCTAAACATGGTCTTATTACTGTAGTACTAACAAACAAAGAAGTTAATCCAGGAATTAACAATTTTTCAGAATCTGTCAGTAATGAAAATTGATGTAATGAAGACGACAGTATCATCACTTGCTCTATAGACTTAGGATATGGTTTCCCATTATTAAATAACGTACTATATTTCCTAGGAGTTACTAATTCATTACAAAAATCTAAACCTGCTTTACTATCAAATAAACCATCTACAGATAAAATTGCTCTAATATCTTGACATGGATTTATAATTAATAGTTTCAGATTATTGAAAACTGATATATCATAATCTATACTTAAAAAGTCTATCCTACCATCTTGCATTTGATGATAAGTATTAGTAGATACTAGCAAAACTTCCAATAAACTCGGATTATCACAATATTTTTCCAATAAAATAACTTTACTGTCAGACACATTTTGTGGTGCAGTAATAAATAAAAACCTTATACCATGAAAATATAGGAGTGTTTCCATAGGACAATTTATTAAAAGTAGTTTTTCTACTTGTTGTCTAACTTTTATATCTTTTTTACTAACATGTTCTACAGATGTTGAAGTTCTAGCACATCTTAAACTTAATTGGGATAATATAGGTACATTATTTAAAACATCTACTAAAGTTTCACAACATTTTGGCTCACTAATAACACAATCAAGCTCTTTTAATGATGGAAATAAGCTTATATATTTTCTAATATGAGTGTCAGTCATAACACCCCTTACCAAAAAATCTATATCCTCTTCAGAATGACCATTTGGATTCTGTTTTAAATCATCATATACTTGCTGAAATAAATCTATATCTCCCATTTTTATACTAGTAATTTTCGATTTGAATTGCTCAAATAGCGGATCATTAACTAGTACAGAAAGAACATAACCATTTAATATATACAATTCTAACGATTCACAATCAGGATAATCTTTTTGAATTTTACTTAATATTCCACCATACCCAGGTATTTTAATTTCTTCAAGAAATACTTGAGGATTACAAAGTATCACCCCATGAAAAACATTGTAATCTGGATGGTATGCTCTAATATTCTTAACATACGCGTTATACCCTATGGATTGAACAAGTCCTATATTAAATATATAATCCCATACAGTAGAATATGACAATGAAACAGTCTCAGCATTAACAACTTTTAATCGAGGTTGTTGGTTAATTAACCGTTCTATGTATGCCATATCAAGTTTTTGATTTAGCATGTGTATTACTCAAAAAATTAATGAATATTCAATTTATTAATATTATTTTTAATATTAATTATTTATTTACTATCTTTTTTAATGTTCTAATATTATGATAAGAAAAATTAAACTTTTTTACAAGTAAAATCCATAATTTCATATTTATTAATATGGATTTATCATTTTTTAAGTCAATAAAATACATTCCAAAATGAACAATGATTGTTCATAACAAAAGCTAATAACAAAGAACAATATTGCCTACACAAACCAAAATAAATTTTGTATTCTACAATATTAAAAAATATAAGAAAAACACTTACTAGATATTAAATTTCAAAAGAAAATAAATACAATATTTTGTACTTGTAGTGACAAAAAAATTTGCTAATATAAGGAAATAATTTTGTTTGAGCATTAAGAAATTTTGTGATTATCAGCAACCATATTAAAGACATTATAAGGTTTTACGAAAGTGAAAATCCAGGCGTTAAGACAAATCTTATACGAATATTGTCACATGGTAAGGTTGGCGGAACTGGTAGATTATTGGTACTACCTGTTGATCAAGGTTTAGAACATGGACCAACAAGAAGCTTTGCAAGAAATCCTGATTCGTATGATCCACATTATCATTTTCAATTAGCTATAGATGGTGGTTTTAGTGCATTTGCAGCACCAATTGGGATGCTTGAAGCAGGAGCGTCTACTTATGCTGGTTCAATACCACTTATACTCAAAATAAATAGTTCTATAGCACTTTCTCCAAGAAGCAGTTTTCCTGATCAAGTAGTGACATCTTGTATAAAGGATGCTTTGAGGCTGGGATGTGTAGCCATAGGGTTAACTATATACCCAGGATCTCACAATTTCTTCTCTATGGTAAGAGAAGTTAGATCCTTAATAACTGAAGCAAAATCTTCTGGTTTAGCAGTTGTAATATGGTCCTACCCACGTGGGGAAGACCTATCAAAACAAGGAGAAACAGCAATAGATACAGTAGCATATGCTGCTCATATTGCAGCATCACTTGGAGCACATATAATTAAGGTAAAACTTCCAACAAGTCATATAGAAAAAGATCCAGTACCTTGCGATGTCTCATCTTTAGAACAAAGAGTTGAGTACGTAAAGTTATCTTGTTTTGCTGGGAGAAGAATAGTTGTATTTTCAGGAGGTGAATCAAAAAGCGATGAGGAATTATTCCAAGAAATACAATCAATAAAGTTAGGTAAAGGAAATGGGTCAATTATAGGACGTAATTCCTTCCAAAGATCTAAAAATGATGCTATATCAATGGTAGACAAAATTGCACAAATTTATAACAGTTAATTAAGGCTGGGTGGCAGAGTGGTTTTATGCAGGGGACTGCAAATCCCCCTATACCGGTTCAATTCCGGTCCCGGCCTCTTTTTTTTAGCTAAAATATATTTTGAGTCGCTTATTCTAAGTTTAAACATGTAAGAGAACTATTTTAACAAACTAAAACTTTCTAAGATTTAATAAAATACTATTTTCATGTTAATCAGTTTTACATACTAAACAATAATTCTTAGTTCAAAACAAAGTTATAATTATACAGATTATACCTGCTATTTTAACTTGTAAATATACCACAACGTTTATTTAACGTTTACCTTATCAAGACTAGAACCTTCTAATAATCCAACATAACTATTAAACCATTTTGATATTTTTGCTATATTATATTTAGAGTATTATAACCACCTTTAAGAGATAACCTATACATGTTGTATCTCTTACATTACTCCTTAACATATAACAACACTATTTTTAAGTGTTACCTTAATCTATATAACTTAGTCATTCATACATAAGGTGCTATACAAATTAGCTTTCATATTCACATAACATATACAACTGTATTCATGACAAAGCCATAATTATAGAATTATAACTTTTTTAACCCTTACATTATATAACAAAACTCCTTAATATTTAATCTTACCCTCAACTAGAATTTGCTAGCAGTAGAAAAGACTATTAAAGTATTTTATATCCAATGTTATATATCAAAACCAAAACATCAGATTTATATTGTAGGCTTGCATATTTTATGTCATGTTTCAAATATATAACAATACTGCCAATATTTACATTGACTGATATTAGAATTTTTAATAGCTCATAATATATAACAATTTCATTTTGACTTTGCATATCTAGATATATAAGCCCCATATTCCAAAACAAAACTATAGATATGCAAACTGTTCTTTCATATAAAGCCTCAAATATATAAATAATATATCCTAATACTGTATCCTAACAAATAGAAATTTCTAATACAACATAAAATACTGTTAAATTCTTTTTATACTTCTTTTAACATACTAGAATAATAGTGTCGTAGCTTATACATTAAAAAACCACTGTATTTATAATAAAATAGATATGATTTTATAAACGAAACAGCCAGATATTACATGCGTTGTATTTAACTATTAAACTTCAACAAATATCAAATAATATTCTTAAATATCAATTTAAGAATATTGTAGATCTTATGTATATAGTATTTAAATAGAAAATGATCTAATAACTAGACACAATCATTTTCTAATCTTAACACTACAGAAATCATAAACTAAATCAAGGCAAAAAGCAGAAGTGAAAATTATTTTTATAAAATCAATTATAAAGAATATTCTTAAATGTTTAAAAAAAGAAATCTTTAAAATTAATACAAAACTGGACAATATGCGATTATACCATTTAATAATTACAAACTAAATATAATAAGACTCTATTACATTACCAATATTCTGTATGGTGCAAAAACTAATTCTTAGATAAAGATGTTGTAGCTATAAATATTGAAGAATATGTACCAACAGCTATACCAAAAAATATTATTATACTTAAATCACGAACTGTACCACTACATAATAACATTAAAGGTATAGCTGCTATCATAGTAGTACCAGATGTCAATATAGTTCTTGATAACGTTGCATTAATACTAATGTTAATAATTTCAGTAATTTTCTCTTTGAGCATCTTTCTAAGTAATTCCCTAATCCTATCATATATTACTACCGAATCATTTACTGAATACCCAATAACTGTAAGAATTGCAGCAGTTGAAGAAAGATTAAATTCAATACCAAGCAAGCTAATAAGGCCCAATGTTAACACAACATCATGTAATAAAGCTATAATACCTCCTAAAGCAAATCTCCATTGAAATCTTATCCATAAATATAAAAACATTCCTAATAAAGAAAAAAGTATTGCATATATACCTTCAAATATTTGCTTATACCCTACTTGTGGACCAACATAGTCTATTTTTAAATAAGTAACATCACCTAATATTTCTTTCAATATTTCCTTGATTTTTTCAATGCTATCAGTTTTACCTAAGTTTTGTTCATTTTTAAAACGAATCATTAATTCCTTATTATTATTGTTAAAACTCTGCACAGAAAATCCTACAAATCCCCTCTCCTGTAGTTTTAAATTAATATCTTTAATATCTACTTGATTTACACGCAGTTCAATAATTATACCACCAGCAAAATCTGTACCAAAACATATACCCTTAAATAAAACAAGTAAAACTGATAAAATAACTAGAAGACTACTACAAGATATAGCATATACTCTATATCTAAAGAAATCTACATTTATACCACGAAGAAAAGTCACTATAAGAAATGATCAATTAATTACTTAAGCCTATGTTATTTCTGATTCTTATTCAAGAAAAAATCTTTTCATCTTAATTTGACAAAATATAGACATTTCATATCACTTATATATCATCACTATAACATAAGAGTATATTAAATATATACAAAAGTTACACACATGATAAAAATCTTCAATATCATACAATATAACTAAATTTATAGAACTTTTACTATCTATTTATATATTGAATGAATCATTAGACTAAACAAACTGCCTTAATTTTACTAAGTTATGTAAAAATTAAAAAAATTCATTACGGTATAAATCTAGACATACATATAAATTGACATTATACAATAATATAAAATGCATTCGTTAATCATAGTTTATTACATGCTTTGCATATTTCATTTTTACTTTTAATAAGTTACAAAAGAATAAAAATTTAAATAAACAGTATATTATTAAAACAATAATCATAAGTACATACCTATATAAATCGTTAAAAATTCCTTACACATACACTTACCTATATATAAGATACCTATACATTTTTAACTATCTCTCTTACAATACATACACCAAGACTTAAGTAATAAGTACTTGAATGTTTACATGTATTCATCATGAACATAAGTTCTATGTTAGAAGAATATTAACTTTACATACTATATTGTATGAAGCACATATCTATAATGCATGTAAAATGCTAAGCATTAAATATATATTCATTAAGAATAAATCATTTAAACTATATTTTTTAAGTCTACATAGTTTCTCCATAAAACAGTTATATTAATTTTTTATATAATATACATACAAATGCCATATAAGAAAAACTACAAACGTTCAGCTTATAATACTTTAGGATATCTAGGAGAAGTATTAATAATACTATTCCTAAAATGCAAGCTATACCACATTATAAAACACAGATATAGATGTCCATTAGGTGAAATAGATATAATTGCTCATAAAAATAAACAACTAGTTTTTGTAGAAGTAAAAACCAGTCTATTCAATAAAAATATTCCAATAACATATAAACAACAAAAATCTATCCTTAAATCTGCAAAATATTTTATTGCCTTTCATAGAAAATTCGCAAATTATAGCATCAGATTTGATTTATACTTTTTCTCTCTCTCAACAGGGCTGATACATATTCCTAATGCTTGGCAAGAATCTTAAGTAGTATATAAATAGTAATCTTAGATTTAAATGACACATATTTATATATACGTAGTTCTCCAAGTACAGTAGAGTTAACAAATATATGGTAAATCAATCTCACAAGTGCAGAAATATAATTATTTCTATGACTACAAAAAGTAGGTTTTTTAAAGTTTAATATTAAAATATTAACCATGGAACATAATTATAAAATACATATTTTTAAACTGATATAACACATACTACCAACTAACAATTTTAACAAGCTACAAAATTACAGAATGTATATTTCTATACAATTGAGTAAATATTTACTAACTATAACAAAACATCAATAACAAATCTTCACACAATACCCTGTATATTAATTCATTATTTTAAATTTTCTCAAAATATCAACTAAAGCTCGAGTTAGTATCTCTATCATTTCATCAGTATGATACGGAGTAGGAGTAATTCTCAGTCTCTCAGTACCAACTGGTACAGTAGGATAGTTAATAGACTGTATATATATCTTATAATCTCTCAATAATGTACGTGAAATATCTTTACATATTACAGAATCACCTATTATTATTGGGATAATATGAGTGTCTGTCTTGACAAAGTTAATACCAGCCTTGGTGAAAGATGATTTTACTTTATTTACAACCTCACGCTGTTTTTCTCTTTCAGAAGAACTCTTTTTTAAATACTCAACGCTTATTCTAGCAGATGAAGCAATTAGAGGAGATAATGCAGTAGTAAAAATAAAACCTGGAGCAAAGCTCCTAATAACATCTACTAGACTTTTTGACCCAGCAATATACCCACCCATTACTCCATAAGCTTTAGAAAGAGTACCTTGAATTATTGTAATTTTATCAGACAAATTTTCTTGCTCTGATATACCACCACCACGTTCTCCATACATTCCAACAGCATGTACTTCATCAAGATAAGTCATAGCACCATACTTATTTGCTAAGTAACAAATCTCTGCAATTGGAGCAATATTACCATCCATAGAATATAAAGATTCAAATATTATTATTTTAGGTAAAGATTTATCAACGGATTTTAATAAATCCTCAAGATGGTTTACATCATTATGCTTGAATATATATTTTTCTCTTTTACTTCCTCTTATTCCTTCAATCATAGAAGAATGATTTTTCTCATCTGAAAACACAACAATATTAGGTACAATAGTAAGTAATGTACTAATTGTAGTTTGATTAGCAACATAACCACATACAAAGGTTAATGCAGCTGGTTTTTTATGCAAATCCGCTAGTGATTCTTCAAGTTCAAGAATCTCCTTTGTAGTACCAGAAATATTTCTAGTTCCACCAGCACCTATATTGCTACTAAAATTCTTAATTGCAAGAATCACTTGTTCATTTTGCCCCATACCTAAATAATCATTACTACACCATAAGGTAACCTTATCATTGATAGAACATTCGATAGCATAGGGAAATTGGCCTGGAACACGTGAGAATCCTGTAAACTCTCTATACCTACCTTCTTCTTTTATATGCTTAATTTTATCATAAAATATTTCTTCATAATCTATCATGACTTTTCTACCATACACTTTTATAAATACATAATTTGATTAAAGATCACTTTCTAAAACTACTTTTAAATGACGCTTCTTTCCGCAACTGAGCTTAATATAGGACATGCCACAAAAATCTTGTAACGATAATTTATAATTTACATCCAATATTATTATATCATTTATTTTACACCCTTTATCATTAATCAATCTTTTAGCACTACTATTACTTTTTTCCATACCAGAAACCTGCAGTAATTTTACCACAGACAAACCTAACTCTATTTCAGACTTACATACATAAAACACCGGCAATCCAGAATGATCATTACACTCAAACACTTTAAGTGCATCATAAGCAATATCCTGTGCAATTTTTTCTCCATGACATATTCTAGTAGCTTCAGTAGCTAGGATCTTCTTCGCCTCATTAATTTCATAACCTTTCAAATTTTCTAATTTTTCTATTTCAGTAAGAGGTAACTCCGTAAATAATCTCAAAAAACGCCCTACATCTTCATCTTTCACATTACGAAAATACTGCCAATAATCAGCAGGACTATACATTTCCCCATCAAGCCATATTGCTCCATCAGCAGTTTTACCCATCTTCTCACCAGTACTTGTAAGCAATAAATGAGTAGTCAATCCAAAAAGCTGTGGTAATTTTAACTTTCTTCCTAATTCTACACCATTAACAATATTTCCCCACTGATCAGATCCTCCTATTTGCAATAAACAATTATAACGTTGATTAAGCTCTATAAAATCATATGCTTGTAGTAACATATAATTAAATTCTAGGAAGCTGAGATTTTGTTCTCTTTCTAAGCGCAGTTTTACACTATCAAAAGTTAACATATTATTTACAGAAAAATGTCTACCTATGTTTCTCAAAAAGTCTATATAATTCAATTTATCTAACCATTCTGCATTATAGACCAGCAATGCATCACTAACCCCACCACCACAAACAATAAATTTTTCTAATACTTTACGTATGCCTAATGTATTTTCCTGAATATCACTACTAGACAACAGAGTTCTAGACTTATCCTTTCCTGAAGGATCACCTATTTTTGTCGTACCATTCCCCAATAACACTATTGGCTTATGACCACACTTCTGTAAATATCTTAGGATCATAATTTGCATTAAACTACCAATATGCAAACTCCTAGCAGTACAATCAAATCCTATGTACGCAATAACACATTCTTTACTCATTAACTGATCTAGTTCAGCTAAATCAGTACATTGATTAAAGTAACCACGGGAATACAATAAACCTAAAAAATCAGATTTTAACTTCATGTTGAAAACATATTGTTGAACAAAGTGATCCTGGCGCGGGTTGAACGCGCGACCTACTGATTAAAAGTCAGTTGCTCTACCGACTGAGCTACAGGATCTCAATAAAGACCATAACTATTTTTTTTATCATTTTACCTAAATTAAGTAAAGATTTTTCTGATAACATCTCATCAGTTCTACAATAACACTATTTTTTGTAATTAATCAAAAATTTTTTTATATTTATAAACACATTAAATTAGACAAAACCATTTATTAATAACCGTAAAAAAGATGAACTTCTCTTTAAGGATACCATTATTACATTGCATGTTGCAAAATAGTAAGAAACTTGATATTCTAAGGGTTTTTAAGTTGGTAATTTAATCATGTTCCTTTCAGCAGAGGATACTCTAAACTACATAAAGAAAAATACAATAAATTTTGTTGATTTAAGGTTTACGGATTCTACTAGTAGGTGGCATCATATAACACGTAATGCAGAAACAATAAATACATATGTTTTATCATCTGGAGTTAATTTTGACAGTTCATCAATTCCAGGATGGCAATCAGTAGAGAAATCGGATATGATACTTCTACCAGATGTTAGTACTGCTTTTGTTGACCCATTTACAGCACAACCAACATTAGTAATAATCTGTAATGTAATAAACCCATATGACAAATCTGAATATCCTAAAGATCCACGTTATACAGCACATAAAGCATCACAATATATGTTATCTACTGGAATTGCTGACAAATGTTACTTTGGACCAGAAGTAGAATTTTTTGTGTTTGATAATGCAACATTTTATAATGGAATGTATCATTCCTATTTTAAAATAGAATCTTCAGAACATATTTCTCAATTTCAAAAAAGAGAACATATTAATAATAGTCACTGTCCAAAAATCAAAGGTGGTTATATGCCAACACCTCCTGTTGACTCATTACATGATCTCAGATCAGAAATACTAACAATGCTTAAGGAAGTGGGTATTACGCCTTTAATACATCATCATGAAGTTGCAGCTTCACAATGTGAAGTTGGATTCCAGCATGATGAGTTAATACGCAGTGCAGATAATGTACAAAAGTGCAAATATATAATCCACGGAGTAGCATCATCTTATGGAAAAACTGCAACTTTTATGCCAAAACCTGTTATAGGAGATAATGGAAGTGGAATGCATTGTCATCAGTCCCTATGGAAAGATAACATTAACATTTTTGTCAACTCAGATGGGAGTATGTCAGAAATATGTTTATATTACATAGGTGGGATTATTAAATATGGAAAAGCTATTAATGCCTTCACAAATCCATCAACAAATAGCTATAAACGTTTAGTTCCTAATTTTGAGGCACCAACTTGGCTAACATACTCTTACGAGAATAGGTCATCTGCAATTCGTATCCCATATGTACCAAATACTGATCTTAATGCAAAAAGAATAGAAGTACGTTTTCCAGACCCGCTTGCAAATCCATATCTATGCTTTTCCGCACAATTAATGGCTGGTTTATATGGAATAAAAAACAAAATTCACCCAGGACCTTCAATAGATAAAAATTTATATACATTAGATAAAAAAGAACTTCAAAGTTTTATTTCTGTTGCAAATTCTCTAGAAGAATCTTTAGATGCCTTAGACAATAATAGAGAGTTCTTGTTAGAAGGAGATGTATTTACAAATGATCAAATTGACACATATATTAAATTAAAATCATCAGAAGTAAGAGACTTACATTTACATCCACATCCTATTGAATTCATAAATTATTATAGTTCTTAGACTTTCGATATACAAAAAATATGTTGGATACAAACTTATTTTAAATTTTAATGATAAAATTCTCACAGAAGAATTTTTAGGTATGATAGACAACAATATAGAGTTTTTAGTGGAAGGGAATGTATTTACTAATAGTCAAATGATGCATACATTTCACTAAAATTACTACAAATAATGAGATTACATACTATAAAAAATCTTTCAACTCTATCATAGACATCATAGAAATAACATTTTAAAAATAAGTTGATGATTATTAGCACTCTAGAAAGGTTTTTATGTTTTTTAACAAGATAAAAATTCTCCAACTTATAGAAGATTTTGTATTCATCAATTTATATACAACAGGTAACAAAAATTGAGAAAAACTTGATTAGAAGGATTATCACACTGATACTAGGTATTAAAGTAATTTAATAACAACATGGTTCTTATATGGCAAATGATTTTTATACAACACTAACAGAACTAAAATCTCTTATACAACAAGATTTAGATGAAATGGAACATTTAATTTTATATCAAGATAACAAAAATATTACTTTAATTACAGAAATTATACAGCATCTAATCAAATCTGGAGGGAAAAGAATACGTCCTATAATTTTCTTTATTATATGCAAAATGTTAAATTACAATAAAAATGACAAAGTATACATTGCCGCAGCTATTGAGTTCATACATAATGCAACACTGTTACATGATGATGTGATAGATGAGAGTGAATTAAGAAGAGGAGAAAAGACATCCAATTTCCTTTGGGGCAATAAAGCAAGCATCCTAGTTGGAGATTTCTTACTTGCTGTATCTTTTCAATGGCTCATACAATGTAAAAATCTTACTATACTCTCCATATTATCTAAAACATCCAACACAATTATAATAGGAGAAGTCGAACAAATGGTCGCTAGTTATAACATAAACATATCACAAGAAAAATATATAGACATCATTTCTGCCAAAACAGCATCTCTTTTTGAAGCAACATGTGAATCTGCTGCAAATCTAGCTGAAGTAAATAACGAAAAAATACATGCATTAAAACAATTTGGCTATAATTTGGGTATATCATTCCAAATTTTAGATGATATTTTAGATTACACAGCATCAGAAACACAGTTTGGAAAAAAATTAGGCAACGATCTATTAACAGGTAAAATTACTTTACCAATCATTATCGCATATCAAAATGCAAATCATCAAGAAAAAAAATTTTGGACTCAACTATCTACTAATCCAGATATAAATAAAGCAATGTTTTATATAAAATCCCATTCTGCAATTGAACAAGCACTCAACATAGCATCAACATATATAGACAAAGCAAAATCCAGTTTAAATATTTTTGCAAATTCAGATTACAAACAAATATTAGATAAATTACTTAATTCCATCTTATATAGAAATTTTTAACTAAACAATATCCTAATTAACACAACCTAAATATAAACCATAGAGTCTAGTTATGCATTATACAAATAATCACAAGTCAGTGTACTAATAGGTTGATAAAAAAATCTTAAAATTCCTTATCTCTAATTTTTCAGTATATTACATGTAAATCAATACATAAAACAGATACATAATAATAAATAGAAACTCAAATTACTATGTAATACACATCTAAAACAATTAATTTAAATTTAATGTTTCAGTAAGTGCAGAATATTACAACAAGAAGTACTATAAAAACTAATTTTATGTTATTTAATCAACACAAATAACAGATACCATTGCTAAAAAATCACTATTATTTTTTAATAAATACCAATACAACTAATATAAAATTTTTACCATAATAAATGTAAAAAAGACCAAAAACATCACTAACTTACTAATAAACTTAACATAGCTATTAAATTAAGGAATAAAACATCAACTAAAAGGAAAGTGCAAGCACAGGAAAATTATCAAGTTCATTTAATAAAACTTTCACAACAAACAGAAATCTAACAATATTATTAAAAACTAACACCTATCACTAGCAATATATAAACATTCAAGCAAATATCTCTTAACTACGAACACTTTGGTTATCAATAGCTATTGCTTTAATATCTACGCATGATAATAATATATCTTCAATCTCTTGTGCCTCTTGTTGTGCTAATCTAGCATTATCATTATTAATAGAATTGTTATATACAATATAAAATATACATACTATCGCAAAAACATTAATTGAAATAACTCCACATATTACGCTTTTATAAATATTATTATACATACAAGCAATAAATTCATTCACACCTGCCAATATAAAAAATGTCACAGCCACAAAACTTATAAGTGATATATTAATTTGTTTGTTACTCATATTTATAAAATTTTTACGCTCTTTCTTATGATGAGACACCTTATTGAATTTTTTAGTAATCAATTCATATGTATACTTTGTATACAGATATAATGATCTTTCAAATGTTTTTTTACTTACAATTCTATCATGACCACCAGAAAAAAATAGCTTAACACATCTTTGATGTTGCAAATCAATCCTGTTATCATATACAGGAAGTTTCTTACTTACTTGTGCAAAATCCCTTAATAGTAAATCAGTCCTACCCTGATCTACATATGAAATATTATTTTTTAATATTTCATATACTGTTAAACCTTCACTATTTCTTACTTGAAACACATAGTACAAAGGTACACTAGTCAATAAATATTGAAAATATTTAATACACTCTCTTACATAATAATCACTTTGAACAGATAATTCAGTATTTTTCTCTCTTAAAGATGTAACACCCATTCTCATACGAGAAAGAGTTTGACCATCTAAACAATGTCTTAATTGCTTCATATTATTTACACGGGCCAAACTAAAAAATGAAAACACTTTTGCAAAAAAAACAAAATTAACAGAAACCATAACATGCAATGGAAGATCCCCATGCACATTTTTGTGTGTATTCATAATAGGAAATTTTTCAGAAAAATACTTTGCAATCTGAGTATTCATATATGGAGCAGAAGTTACATAATGCATAACATTATTGCCAAATTTATCCAGCTTATAAATTATCAGAGGATACATCTGCATAATTTTCTGTATAATATCAGTGAAAAATTTTTTCTGATCCAGTTGGTTTGGTATATTAACAGCATAATGTAAAGCAGTACGATCGTGACTATCAAGAGTATATTGAGCACTATTTAGTAAAAATGTTTTAACTAATAAATATGACAGATTACAAAGCTCTGGATCATCTATTAGAAAATATAAGTTACTTAAAGCACTAATAGCATCAGGAGTTAAAGGATCACAAGGCTCATCAGAATATGCTAAAAATGCAGAAACTGTTTCAATAGATACTTCTCCTTGCTTAACAGCAGTATTAATTTTGCTAAACAATATTTCTATAGCTTGTATTACAGCTACAAACATTTTAGATCTGTCTTCTTTTTGATTTTGTTGCAATTCTTCATTGCTCGTTATTTCTTGAGCAGGATCTTCAGTAGTTATTACATCTAATAAAGCCTGAAATAATCTATTAGAAACAGATTTACACTTAGATTTTAACGTACCGAAAGTTTCTCTAGCCTCAGGAGGTTTAGGTACTAAACTTGTGGGTTGTTCTTTAACAGGTGATTGAATCGCATCTGATAGTAATTTTCTTAGCTGTTGTTTCATAGCACGCTGAGAATTAGCACTATGTACTCCAGACATATCATATAGTGACATTATCAAGTAATAAAATACCGTACCTAGAGAATCTTTCATTAACAATATGTCATTACATTCCAAAGATCGTATCGTCTCAAGAAATGACACGTCACACATTACTATCTTACTAAACAATAAAGGCCTTGTATATCTCTCCAAAATAGACTTACGCACTATCAACATGTTAATAACCCTAAGATAGAATTTAATTACAGAAGTAGTATTACTCTAACTAAAAATGTGAGAAACAACTGATCTATGTAATATTAGCAACTACACATTACATACCTGTCTTTTTCTAGACAGACTTATAAAATACAATTTTTCCAATTATAATACTATTTATTTCACCACTAGAAATTGAGTATACGAATATAATACCTCTTTCACAACACTTCACTTACTATCAAAGGTATCACATTTTTGGATAAAAATTCTACTAAAAAGTAATAAACCACTATGTCATTAAGAAATTTTAGAATATAAGCATTATATTAAATTTCTCATGTGTTATTAGTTTTATATGTTAATACCTTTATTAATTTATCCAAAGTATTTTTCATATGCAATTATTATTTTCTTAATTAAGATTAATATATTTCTTGATTAAAGATTACAGCTTTATCTACAACTTACAATACTGTTCTAGCTATATAAATCTATTAAATTAAATTCGATCATTATAATCTAGAAACTAGGTATTAACCTTAATAATTACGATGTATAAAATTCCTTACATACTGGTTATCTGTATTCTTAATTTCTTGTACAGATTCGCAAACAATAATTTTTCCTGCATATAACACAGCTATTTTGCTAGCAATTTTAAATGCACTACTAATATCATGTGTAATAGTAATTATTGTCAATTTAAATTTCTTATGACATTTAACAATTATGTCATTCACAATATCTGACATAATAGGATCCAATCCTGAAGTCGGTTCATCAAGTATTATAATTTTAGGCTCGCTAACAATAGCACGAGCTAGTGCTATTCTTTTTTTCATACCACCTGATAGTTCAATGGGGTATCTATCAAGCACATCATTACTTAAACCAACTAAGTTTAACCCAGAAGCAGCAATTTCTCTTGCTGAATTCTTATTACAATTAAATCTATAATGAAAATTAAAGGTAATATTTTCACATACTGTTAAACTGTCAAACAACGCACAATTTTGAAATAATACTCCAAAATTCTTACTTAAACTCTTATTATGTTTAACATCAATTCCATCAACAATAACTTTACCAGATACAGGACTGATCAGCCCTAAAATTGTCTTTGTCAATACAGATTTTCCACTACCTGATTCACCCAAAATAACTAGTGATTCCCCATATGCAACATTAAGATTTATTCCATTTAAAATTTTATGATCATGAAATGCTATATGCAAATCAGATAAAGAAATACAATACATAAATTAATACTACGAATAAAATACAGTAACAATATAGTTCAAGAAGATAATAAGCATAGATGATATTACAACAACGTAAGTTGTAGCTATCCCTACACCTCTAGCTCCTCCACTACAATAATAACCATTATAGCAACCCATAAAAGATATAATAAAACCAAATACAGTAGCTTTAATTAATCCTAATACAACATCTCTAGTATGTAAAAATTTCATTACTCCCCTAATATATATTTCTGGAGTACATCCCAACTGAAATGAACCAACTATATAACCACCATAAGAACCAATTAAATCAGCACATAAAATTAATATAGGCATGCTAATCATTGCAGCAATAACACGAGGTACTACTAAATATTTAAATGGATTAGTGTTTAAAGTAAATAAGGCGTCAATTTGTTCAGTAATGCGCATCGTTCCTATTTCAGCAGCTATAGATGCTCCTACTCTTCCCGCAATAATAAGACCAATTAACACTGGCCCTAATTCTCTAACAATAGCAACTACCACTACACCAGCAATAAAATCATTAGACACATTAGTATTAATTATTAACGCATTTTGCAAGATTAAAACCGCACCAGTAAATATAGCTGTTACACCTACAATAGGTAAGGAAAAAAAGAATATTTCTATAAACTGTTTCCATATAACACAATAGTAATAAGGAGGACACAAACAATGATAAACAAACCTTATAAAAAAGATAAAAGCATCTCCAATGTTAAATACCAAAACAATTGCATATTTACCAATACTTTGAAATAACCAACATAACTTATTATATAAAGGTAGAAACCACATACTATACCAAATTCTTTTAATTACTAATACAAAATAAACCTTACACTAAATTAAACATAACCAATTTAAACACCTATTAATACAATAAACATAACTTGACCTACAACCAATTTATAATAATTAATAGAGTTAATGTATTAAAATATTCATTCTATTTAAATAATAAAGTTTCTAGCCTAAAAACATATTATCTATGTATAAAATATTTGTTATTATAATAAACATTAAAATTCATTAATATATGATAAAAGCCAAAACTATATTTTAAAACTTCAATAAATACTATAAACATATAGTATTTTTTCAACAATTTTTTAATAATTATAATCTTAAAACCAAATATAATATCTTTATACTAGAATTATAGTCACATTAATTCCATATAATTCTTAACAAAAATTCCAAGTTCATTAGAACTTTAAAAAATATTTCATTATTTTACGATAGACATCATAACCACATGTTAATATAAAAAATTTAACATTTTATAAAATCTCCAACATTAATAAACTAACTCAATACTACCATCTAAATAAGTAAAATTTTTAAACATGAAATATATAAACTATAACATGTAACATTATCAATACACTAAACAAACCTGTTTTTTTAGATACATTTATAAAAATAATCAAATACATTTTATACAAGTATAGGACTATCATCTTATTCTATATATAAGTACAAAATTTAAAATTTCTCAGGATTTATCAAGCTTTTAAAATTTTCATGCATTATTAATAACGAGATTATCAATAAGTATTTAATGATATTATGTAGCAAAATAGCAATTTTAGATAAGTTTCACATTCTTTAAAAACTATTACACTACCAAAAAAACCTGTAATTGTTATTACATTATAATAACTATCAAATCATCAGTATATTAATTTAGCAACATCATGTAATGAAAAATAATAATTCAAATTAATTCCATATAATAAAACTAGTATTGAATTTACAAAATAACTTATAGTATATTATTATGCTATTACATTAATATCCTTACTACTCAATAACCATCTTATCTTTAACATACCAATATTCAATTAATACGACATCACAACTTTTATTAAATTACCTTTTGAATTTATTTAAATTTCATACAACAAAATACATAAATCTTCGTATTTTTAATTATCAATTAAATACTATACCATAACAATTATAGTTAACTATATACACAAAAAGTAATAGTCCAAAATTTAAACTACTCATCATCTATCCTGAAATTTACCTGTATAGCTATTTTTTAGACTTTACTTAATAATACAAATCTTATTAAGAACAGTAGATCATTTTTTACTATACAAAACAACATCACAATGTAATATACTTAATATAATTCAATGCTTTAGTAAATTTGACACTTTTGAAAAAACTATAATAAAACTTAGTGTACCAATTGGCAACATATTACTAAATATACATTAAAAATTTCCTTTATATGCATAATAAAACTAAATATCTCATACCATACATAATAAAATCTATTATTACGATACACTGATAGGATATACTTGATATTTATTATAACTCTACAAAGACTTTAGCTGCTTAATATATTCTGACATATTATTTGATTTAAAAAGAGCAGAACCAATTACCAAAATATCAGCTCCTGCGTCAATTATATCTTTAGCATTTTCAATATTAACACCACCATCTACCGCTATCTTAGTATTTAAGGAATATTTTTGTATAATATTACGAATGGACGAAATTTTATTCAATTGAGAGGTAATAAACCGCTGCCCTCCAAAACCAGGGTTTACTGTCATTACTAATACAAGATCAAGATCACATATGATATACTCCAAAATATTATGATGAGATGTCGGCACAAGAGATATCCCAGCACTCTTACCGTAAGCTTTAATTTTTTTGATCACACCATCTAAATGCACTTCAGATTCTGCATGAATAGTAATAATATCTGCCCCAGCATCAACAAAGTTTTCAATATAATTACTAGAAGCATTAATCATTAAATGTACATCAAATGGTATTTTCGTATATTGTCTAATCGCAGATATAACAACTGGACCTATAGTTATATTAGAAACAAAACTACCATCCATTACATCTACATGAATATAATCAACACCAGCTACTGTAAGCATTTCTACTGATTTACCTAAATTGGCAAAATCTGCTGATAAGATAGAACCAGATATTTCTACCATTTTTGTTACCTAGAATTATCTTTTAACTTAGTATATTAATAATAAATATATATTTTGAATTCTATTAAATTTCCCATATTTTTCAATATAGAACAACTAAATACTATAACAATAATAAAAGAACCAACCTTAACCTAATGACAAATTAGGCTTTCTATATAACAGACAATTTATTACCCCAATATAAACAAATATAACATTTACTTAAAACAAAAAATTATTTAGTTTTATAGAAGATATAATATTTATATCACTATTTTTTTATATAGTTAGGAATTTACGATAAAATGAGTATCAACAAATACAACATTACCTAACTAAACACATAAATTTTTACCTTAAAAATAAAACAAGATTATTGTACTTTATATACTTAATACAAGCACAACATGATACAAAAAATATCACTAATAAATAGATTTAACAATAAATAGTGGTGCTTGTTATTACCGAACTATAGTAGTTTTTTACCAGTCACAGCAGAACATTATAAATATATAAGTTTGATATTTATTTAAAGTCCGTATTAAACAAATACATAAATACTATTACAACAAAATAATAATGATGCTATATAAACATTATCAATTCAAAAAAATAACGTTTTACCTAATAGCACAAGATGTTAGCAAGGTACTAGCTTATTAAATAAAATTTTCTAATACTTTTCATATAAGCTTATGTGAAACAAGACCAGATATATTATTTTAAGAAAATAACCATAATAAACATACTCTTAAATAGTAAACTATGTAGTTGTTTCGTATAATATAAGTTTACACTAAGTAATACTAATAAAGATAGTACTATATATACCATATACATCATTATTTAGAACTACTACATTCTAACGCTTCCTTCATTAGAGATTTACTTGCTATTGACATTCTTGTTTCTAGCTCATTTGTAAATTCTTGCTTTGTCAAACCAGGATAAATCGGTGGTAATATTTGTATTATAGCTTTACCAGGAGTCTTCTTGAAAGCTAAAATATTAGCAGGCCAAAATAGGCCTGTATTAACTGCTATTGGAACAACAGGTATTGAAAGCTTGTTATATATAGCTGTAATACCAGGTTTAATAGAAATCTTTGTTCCAGGTACCACTCTAGATCCTTGAGGAAAAATAATTACTGTTCTCCCTGCTTTAACGTGCGATGCTGTTAAAGCTAGTATATGTTTTAGAGCCTGAACTCCGTTATTACGATCAATAAATATCATCTTAAGTAGTATAAAATAAATACCAAAAATTGGAAAATACATTAATTCTCTTTTTAGAATATATGCAGGATCTTTAAATATAGTAAAGAGTATAAGAGTCTCTAAAGGAGACTGATGTTCAGATGCAACAATATAGGGTGAGTCCTTAGGTAAATGTTCATAACCACGTATTTCGTAACTTATCCCATTGGTAATTTCCTGAATAAACAGTATAACTTTAATTCCATATACTGAATATTTTATCTTTAACGACATTGGCAATATTAAGCAAAACGGAAAAACCGTTATTGTATACAGTATTGCGAAAAATAGTGATAGTATGTAAAATAACATTGCTACAGTCGTTATATATTAATGCCTTATATATATGTTAATATTACAAAATAACAAATAGTTTTTAATTTCGGGGGATCGAATGTCTACTCTATCACTTGTTACCATTCCTGATCACAGATTATCACTATGCTCTGAAGAAGTTACAGAAGTAACTCAAGAGATTAAGAAATTAGTTGATGATATGTTTGAAGTTATGCACACCAATAACGGAATAGGATTAGCTGCCGTACAAGTTGGAATCCACAAACGAATTTTTGTTGCTGATGTACCAGTAGATTACAAAGATCATGAAACAATAAAAACCGATGGTTATAAATCACATGGTGGACCATATTGCATGATTAATCCAAAAATTGTGGACATGTCTCAAGAAAAAGTAAAAATGCAAGAAGGATGCTTATCTGTGCCAGATTGTCTAGAATATGTAATGCGTCCTAAATATGTTACAATGCAGTATCTAGACTATAATGGGAATAAGTGTATAATAAAAGCTCAAGGCTGGCTTGCCAGATGTCTCGAACATGAGCTTGACCATTTAAACGGGATAGTCTTTTTGAAATATCTATCTAAGTTTAAGCGTGATCTTATAGTAGAGAAAATTAGAAAGAGACAGCCTATTAATTAATTAATTAATTAAAAGCAGCGGTAAAATGTGTCAGATTCAGATTTACTTGAAGCACTAAAGTTTTTTTATGAAAACGGGGTAGATTGTATACTAGAAACTGAAAATCAAGTGAGTATATCAAATCAAGATACATACTTAAACTTAAAGGGTGGAAATAATGATGTGGAAGAATACAACATGGAAAGAAGCAGTCTAAAAGAAGATGCTGAAGCTTATTACCTACTGAAAGCACAAAGTGCTGCTGAACAGTGCAGCACTTTGGAAGAACTGAGAAGCGCCATAGAATATTTTGACGGATGTGATATTAAAAACTTAGCAACCAATACCGTATTTTCTGATGGTAATCCTAATGCAAAAATGATGTTAATAGGAGAAGCACCAGGAGCAAATGAAGACATACACGGAATACCATTTTGTGGCACTAGCGGTATGTTATTAAATAAAATGTTAGAAGCAATAGGATTCAATAGAAATACCGTATATATTAGTAACAGTGTATTTTGGAGGCCTCCTGGAAATCGCAGACCAACTGATTTTGAAATAGCAGTATGTAGGCCTTTTGTAGAAAAACATATTGCCTTAGTTATGCCTAAAATGCTGGTATTAGTTGGAAGTACTGCATGTTATGCTATACTTGACTCTAAAAATCCTATATCTAAGCTCAGAGGTAGGTTTCATATGTACAATAATAGATTTTTACAGCATAGCATTACCACAGGTATTATATTTCATCCATCATACTTATTACGACAACCTATGCAAAAACGTATTGCCTGGGAAGATCTAAAACAAATCAGGGATTGCTTTAATACTTTGTAGGCTCCACATAAATAACAATCTTTCTACCCATCGATATGCTGACCATATTAGATTGCCTTCATATATAGTTAGTCACTTTTTAATTAATTTATGAACCAGTTATTTTAAATATATATTGCAGTAGCACATAATAATATTATCAGTAACTAATCATTAGATACCCCCTTTATAAGGAAAAATACAAAAAGCTTTGTAGATTTTAAACAATGACTTTTTAGACCTATATTCAATATAACACTGCTGATCATTAGTAATATTAAGAAAGAATGCTATAATAAATTATACTAGTATTGACAGGTTATAACCACACTTACACTTCAAAATAATCAGTTAATAAATTTATCTAAAACCAGTAATTACAAACAATTATACTATCACCCTGAGTATCACATATTGATAAACACCTAATCATAGATAAGAGTATTACTAATTAAGTATATTATTAATCAATGAAAACACTTATTAACAGTGTATAACATCAGTATTAGCTTTATCAGAAATATATAAATGTCACTACAAAACATCACTTATTTAATTAACAGTATATACTAATGATTTATCTAAGAACTTAATATATAGAATTAATGTTGTTATCTCCAACATGAAAAAACTTGAAATGCTCTTTATATTTTGTAAAATTCTGTTGTTTTAGGTCAATATCCGTGATCCACACCTGACATTTTATACTTACTATAGTTTCTAATAATTTTTCTTGATGATATACATCCAAATGAGACATTATATCATCCAATAACAGTATTGGATATTCCCCAGTATCTTGCTTGGCTAATACGGATGATAAAACTAATGACAATAATAAAATTTTTTGTTCTCCTGTTGAACAACAACTAGCTATTAGATTCTTCTCTAAATGAAATATTTGTACATTGTCGTTGTGAACACCAAAATTAACCAAATTAGTTGATGAATCCCTAGCTCTGCTTTTTTGCAAGTTTTCTTTATAATTCTCAATAGAATTTTCATTATCCAGTAAAGGAAACACTTGGCTTTTTATTTCTATAACCGCCTTAAAAAAAGAATTAGATAAATTATTTTTAGATAAGACATTTTGTAGTATCTGAACAACATTCAAACGTATCTGTGCAATCTTTATTCCATTCTCTGCCATAATACTTTCTAGGCTGGATAACCAAAAATTATCTACAGAATTACTACGTAACAGCTTATTTCGGTCTTGTTTTGCTTTATTATATTTTATAATATATGAAGTATAGTTTGTATCAAAAATATGTACCACTCTATCAAAAAATTTAAGTCGTTCGCTTTGTGATTTTAAAAAAATATGATCTAGCTGTGGAATTAGCCATACAACACTGATAATTTTGTGTAAAGTAATATAATTATGGCTCTTATTGCTAATCAATATAGAACGTTTGTTATTCCCTTTTGCAATAACAATTGGATAAATACTATTTTGGTTATGTATATGGTATGAAATACTCCACGGTAAGTCTGATGAGCTATTCTGCATACTTTCCATATTTACTCCTCTAATGCCTGTCCCTTTAGACAACAATGAAATAGCTTCTAAGATATTAGTTTTCCCTGCTCCATTTTTTCCAAGTAATACAACTGATTTACCAGAAGTATCTAGCTCAATATTTAAGTAGTTTCGGAAGTTTATTAAACGTAAGTTCTGTATATAAGATCCATATGTACATAACATTTAATAACTGCTCCCTTCTATTATAATATTGGATTGTATACTTATATTCTTTTGTTCTGCAAGAAGTACTCTCTTCTCCAAGGTTAACATTATAGTAAATATAACTTTTATATTTGAAACATTTGAATCTAATAACCTTACAATATACAATACTATGTAAAAAAATAACAACTTTTTACACATAGTGTTTTAACATATCATTTATGCAATCACTTACTCAACAATAAAATCAAAATACTATAGACGTAAATAGTCAAACTTAACCACATTATTATACAATATCAAAATATGTATGTTGGATCTTAAAGACATAAAAACTTATCTAAAAGGATTAAACCCACTATCAATACTAGATCTATAGCCTGATAGAATTATCAACTGTATACATTGTATAATCATTTAATATATATTATACAAACCATAGAGTACACAATTATAAAAAACAAAAATACCCATAACCTTTTCTTTTAGAAATATTTTAAAGACTTATAATTATTCTTACCAGTTATATTATCATGATAAGTTTAAATCATGATTTTAATTAAGAAATATAATAAATATTACTAGTAAATCATTAGATATACGTATAAATAAGTTGTATACAATACACCATATCAAATAATAAGCCTATTTATTTACAAAAAATAACAATATCCATAATTTGCCACAGAAACATTTGAATAGTAAGTTAAAACTACCACTTAACTAATAACAAATACACCATAGGAACTTAAATTTCTTACGAGAATTAACTAATCCTTATAATTATAGCTTTTGCAAAGATTATATGGGCTATATTAGCATATTATCTGTAAAAAACACTTCATAAGTGCTATCTTAAAAAATATTTTATAATCAATCAAGAAATACATACATTCATAAGAAGCTCAAAGAGCTTACAAAAATTATATAGTTTATAATAAATTCAAGCACCACAACATAATTGATTTCTGAATATGCAACCTGTTTTCTGCTTCATCAAATATATAAGAATTTGGCCCATCTATTATTTCAGATGTTACTTCTTCTCCTCTATGTGCAGGTAAACAATGTAAAAACATATAGTCAGGTCTTGCATTTTTAAGAAGAGTAGCATTTACCTGATAATTAAAAAACTCAGATTTTATGTTATTTTTATCACCCATTGAAACCCAAGAATCTGTAGTAATCACATTAGCATCTTGAATAATATTATTTGGATTTCTATCGTATACTATATTTGCTCCTTGCTTCTTAGCCGATTCAAGTAATAATTCAAGATCTTTTGAATGTTCTAAAGTTGATACATTTAACTTGAAATTTAACATTGTTGCAGCATGTATCCATGATACTAACATGTTATTAAAATCACCAATCCAACTAACAGTAGCATGTTCTATAGAACCTATTTTCTCTTCATAAGTCATAATATCAGCTAATACCTGACATGGATGACTGTACTGAGTTAAACTATTAATTATTGGAACACTACTATGCTTTCTAAATTCAAGCAAAGAACTATGATCAAGTATTCTAATTACAACTAAGTTGACATATCGGGAAAGAACTTTAGCTGTATCGTAAATAGATTCACCTCTTGTTAATTGAGAATTCTGCCAATCAAGTACGATAGCACTTCCTCCCAATTGATTTACTCCCACTTCAAATGATATTCTGGTACGAGTGGAAGGCTGCATAAATATTAATGCGACATTTTTATTCGATAGATGCTTATTATACTTATCAGGATGTTTTTTTATTAGAGACCCATAATCCAAAATTTTTCTCAACTCTTCATACGTGTGCAAATCTAGATCAATAAAAGAATTAATGCTCTTGTACCCCGTATACATGAAACCCTTACTAACCTACTCTAGAACTTTACCCTTATCATTGACGTAAAAAATAAGATAACTACTAACGCTACTAACATAATTAATAAGATATAGTTCTTATTTCTTTTGCCTTTTGATATGCTCACTGATAAATACTTATGTAAAATAGATAACTACAGTTACGTATTTCACCATAAAATACATCTAATGTCAACAAGCATTATTACTTAATAAGATGCAAATTTATCTCACGTAAGCTTTATTAGTTGTAACAATATTTATACTACATACAAAATAAGAATTTATTAGAACTACTTATAAACAATTGTTTATACATTCCGAGTATGATTATGAAAAATATTCTCTAAGAGAGTACCATAAGTCTTTTAGAAAACCATGCTGTTTTGTTTCAGATGTTTCATTATTGAGTTTTGTATCATATATTACTTCATCATTAGATTCTATACTCTTAAGATTTATTGATTCTATGTTCTCTTTGATATCTTGTGATTTATCATCTGCAACAGATTTATTAGCCTTAGCTGTTGTACGCTGGGTAGATGTATTATAGGTATTCCTTTTCCTCGTTACACTTTTCTTAGTCTTATCACTTTTTGATATTTCATCATTTGACGAAGTTTTTTTTATGCTTTCCATATTGGTATACCTATAAGTGTGTATTTAAAAATATTAATGTTATTTTATTAACGAAAAGATAACTTAAGCGCTCAAAAAAAGCATACCCTTTATCAATAACTATACACATGCTTTGATATGTTATATTAAACTAGCTTTACTAGAATGAAAATTAAGAATATCCAATCATATAGCATTACAAAAATTAAGGATCTACAAAACTACTAGCAATCTTACTACAAATACAACGTATTTGAGACAATATGCTTTTAATTCACTAAAATGTATGAGAATTGATAAATACGTTTATTGTTTAAACATACATCATAAATTATAAATTTATACTACCAAAAACAAAGATTGTGCATAACAAGTGCAGCTCCATAGATTCTGAAAAAACCAGAGAATTTTACGTAATATTTTCTGTATATTAACACCAACAAAATTGCGTTCACCAAACTTATACAAATTATTCTGTAAACATTGTCAGAGTTTTCATATTATGTATTATGAACAAATCATACAATACATTGTTTAATCACATATTATAAAGCTTCTCTTAATACCTACAAGATTTATTACATTCATAATATATTAATAGATAGTGTAATTTTATTGTGATATTTCTTAAAAGGTTATTCACTAATTCATAATATTGTATTTAATCAGATAAAAATGATTCTACTAACTCTTACAAGCTTTTTATATATGTTCACAATTAATAAATTATTATAAACTACCTTCAGACGGATGAATCACAAAAATAATATCATAATAATTAAGCTTATTCTCAACCATTACAGGTTTCCAGCACTACTAACAGTACTGAATAAACTACATGATTCTGCGTTACATTTTTTCATATTATCAAGCAACTCATAACATGATAATCAAGAAATACACAAATACAATATCTGAAGATCTTCCATACTATGCAGCATATGGATACATTACATAATTCACAGTGATATTTTTTTCATACATTAAAATTAATAATATTACGTGTAATCGAATAAACAAAGCAAGTCTACCAACATCTACAAATTTTTCATATGTGCTGAGTACATAAAAGAAATCATACAACAGTTGTAATATACTATCCTAATTACTACGTTCAACCCAAGTCTACAAAAGTTATTGAATATATTCTATAGTTTTTTATATATGCAGTGTACTAATAATATGTAAAAGTGTACAATCTACTAGGATAAGATTATTTATTGCATTTAACATTAATGAGTATTTTTACAATTATAGATGCTTATGGTCTACTTTTTAGAGCATATTACGCTTTACCTCATCTTAGTACATCTAATGGTGTACCTATTGGTGGAGTATATGGCTTTATTAATATGTTACTGAAATATATAGAAGTTCATACTGCAAATTACCTAGTTGTCGCATTTGACACTGGTGGTAAAAATTTTCGTCATGATATATACCCACAATATAAAAGCAATCGTATTAAGCTCCCTGAAGATTTGATATCTCAATTTCCACTACTTAGAGAAGCTGTTAATGCACTTAATATATCATATGAAGAAGTTGCTGGATATGAAGCTGATGACGTAATAGCAACTTTGAGTAAAAACTATAGTAAATTTGATGGTATAAAAGTCACAGTTGTTACATCAGATAAAGACTTACTACAGCTTTTAGAACATAATATTCATATTTTCGATCCTGTCAAAAATAAATACATCGTAGAAGATGACGTACAAGATAAGTTTGGTATATCATCAAGTAAATTGCTAGACTTCTTATCTCTGACTGGTGACACATCAGATAATATTCCAGGTGTACCTGGTATAGGTATCAAAACCGCTGCAAAATTATTGAACAATTTCGGATCACTAGATAATTTACTATCACAACCACATGCCATTGAAAAAAATAAGTGTCGCGAATCAATTATTAAATATCAAGATCAGGCAATATTATCTCGTCAGCTTTTAACATTATGTGATACAGTAAACTTAGATAATAACATAGAAAAGTACAGATCTCGTATTCCTGATACGCAAAAGTTAGTGAAATTCTTAAAAAAGTACGAACTTCAATCCTTAATTAATAAAATTGGTAAGATTTTTAAAACAGATGCTTTTACTGTATATCAAAAATCGGGATATAATAATGAGAATAGTATAAAAACTAACGTAATACCATATTCCTCTGAGGAACTCAAAACTTTTATTGAGAATTGTAAAAACGAAGGAACAATAGCCTTATATATTGATATAACTGATAACACAATCAATAGTATGTCTTTATCCTATAAGGAAGGTACTATACTCTACATCAATAAGGAACATATAACTCACGCTTTGGATTTAATTAAGCCACTCTTCAGTTTAGATCATATACTAAAAGTGATGTACGATGTAAAAACTCTATTCAAAATTATTCAAGAAGACACCAATATAACAGCTTTTGATGATATATTAATAATGTCATATAGCCTAGATGCAGGATTACATGACCATACATTAAAAAACATCATTATCCGTAACATTGACAAACATGATATTACTAATGAAAACATCACAGCATCTACTTTATTATCATTACACACAGCATTAAGAAGAAATTTATTTACAAACCAGTTGTGTACTATTTATTACAGGATAGAAAAACCACTAATTAATGTTTTACATAATATGGAAAAAATAGGAATAATGATTGATGGTAGTATTCTAGATAAGCTATCATCCACTTTTTCAGATAAGATTAGTGTGTTAGAAGAAAAAATATATAAATTGTCAGGAGAAGAATTCAACATAGCTTCTTCAAGACAACTAAGCACCATATTGTTTGACAAAATGGGTATAAAAAAAGGTAAAAAGCTAAGTTCAGGTACTTATAGTACAGATGCAGAAGTGTTACACGAACTTGCATTTAATGGGGTTGAAATAGCTGATGAGATACTAAAATGGCGTCACTTTACAAAACTGAAAAATACTTATACTGATGTCTTGGCAAAACAAATAGATAATAATACCAGCAGAGTACATACGTTTTACTCGATGACATCTACTGTAACTGGTAGGTTAAGTTCAAGTAATCCTAACCTGCAAAATATTCCTATTAGAAGTGAAGAAGGAAATGCTATTAGAAATGCATTTATAGCAAAAAGTGGATATAAATTAATTTCCGCTGATTATTCACAAATAGAGTTACGTATAATGGCACATATTGCTAGTGTACAAGCATTCAGAGATGCATTTTCTTTGGACCAAGATATACATTTAATTACAGCACAACAGATCTTTAATACACAAAATATAGATAAGAAATTACGTAGAAAAGCAAAATCAATTAATTTTGGAATAATCTATGGTATCAGTCCATTTGGATTGGCTAAACAACTTGGTATTACACGATCAGAAGCAAGTAAACACATCGAAAACTATTTTAAGTCTTATCCAGAGATAAAATCCTATATAGAAGACATAAAAGTTTACGCAAGAACTCATGGGTATACAAGGACTGTATTTGGTAGAAAGTGTTTTATAAAAGATATTAATAGTAATAACCACGCATTAAGAAATTTTTCTGAAAGAGCAGCAGTTAATGCTCCACTCCAAGGAACATCCGCTGACATAATCAAAATGTCAATGATACACCTATTCGATAGATTAAAAACTGGATATATGATATTACAAGTACATGACGAGCTATTATTTGAAGTACCAGAAGATCATGTTGACAATACAGTAAAACTCATCAAAGAAGTTATGGAAGGTATTGTAAAATTATCAGTACCACTCAAGGTAGACATCACTATAGGTGACAACTGGGGTAATTTAGTGCCATATTAATACATATAACCTAAGAACTCCATTGGATATATGATATTACAAGTACATGACGAGCTATTATTTGAAGTACCAGAAGATCATGTTGACAATACAGTAAAACTCATCAAAGAAGTTATGGAAGGTATTGTAAAATTATCAGTACCACTCAAGGTAGACATCACTATAGGTGACAACTGGAGTAATTTAGTGCCATATTAATACACATAACTTAAGAACTCCATTGGATATATGATATTACAAGTACATGACAAGCTATTATTTGAAGTACCAGAAGATCACGTTGATAATACAGTAAAACTCATCAAAAAGGTTATGGAAGGTATTGTAAATTATCAGACTACTCAAGGTAGATATAACTATAGGTGACAACTGGGGTAATTTAATGCCATATTAATACACATAACTTAAGAACTTTATAGTAATCAATATAACAACATTTAGAATATCGAATAATAAAAGACACACGTTACACTTATTAACTCAATATTACATATAATACACAATATAAAATTAAGTAACATATTTTAATCAAACATATATAACTTATCTGTACATTAAATTATTCTAAGAAAAATAGATATCCTATACTTAACACAACAGCACTTACCAACTTAAACATTTGTGAATAATATATTTATTTTTTGAATTTACCTTTTAATACATCATATATACAAGACTATTAATTGTAAAACATATACATGCACTATCAATTAGGATACAGAAGTCAATAGTGTTTTAAGTGCGTGAAAATATACTCTTAAACCATCTTGATCTAACACATTAGATATAAAAAAAATGCATATCTACTAATTAACAAAAATACCAACCAACAAATATTTGCAAAAAATATATTATTTGAACTGACACTTAAATCGCATAATATAAACAAGACTATCATGGTAACAGCATATACATACTGTACATGTTTACCTAAAGAAAGCTAACAGTAAATTCAAATACATAAAATAAAGACGTTGCTTTTTTATAAACATATACTACTTTTTTCATTTCTCAGTAATAATTACTCTCCCTATTACCATTACTAAATAAATAATATCATATATTTATTATGACTGCACTTATAACTAAAATATCACAATCTCACATAACAAATTTCAAGTCTATAGGATTTTATTATTCCATATATTTAGAAGTCAAATAACTACCCTCACAACATATTTCATATTACCAATTAAAAAAATACTTCTTACTTTTTTTCTTATTTATCGTTACTAACACTAAAATTCTTTTAATATTTGTATATATTGGAATCTTGGTTAAAAAAGGAAAGTATATTAATACACTATCATTACATAACACATCAATTACCTCAAATTTTCATAAATAACAATAAAGTGTATAAGAGAATTTATAGTATATTTTTCCAATACAGTTAACTTACAGCCCAAATAACTAACTCACTATAACAAAACAATATAAAGTAGATTTATCCTGTAATAATAACTTACATATCTTTTTATAAACAATGTTTTTCAAGGTCTGTGTTAAATGCAATTGTAGTATATCCTATAACGAATATTGGAGACAACATATGTATAACAACACCCTCAACAACATTGCCATTTTTTGATCACAAAAAAATTTATAACCAATATGTCCCCACATATCCATTAATCAAATATAACTTACTATTCCTTACATAAATACACTTCATACAAAACCTCTTGCATTGATTAGCAATTACTTATACAGTTATATGCTGAATGATAAGATAGGTTATTAAGATATGGCAAATCATCCAAGTGCTAAAAAGATGATAAAAGTAATAAAAAAACGCACTATGATTAATCGCATGCGAAAGAGTAGAGCACATAATTATATAAAAAAGTTTATGGCCGCTTTAGCAGCAGGGAATAAGGAGCTAATGCTTGAGAACTTTAAAAAAGCTGAATCAAATCTACACAGATGTGTTAATAAGAAAATCATACATCGAAATACAGCAGCAAGAAAAATTAGTCGTTTAGCTTTAAAATTGAAAACTTTTGACTTACAGCAACAAGAAAAAGCTTCTTAGTCATATTAAGAGGCTGTGTGTATGTTTTGTTAGTATGTCTATTTCATGTAAGGTTGAGTGTTTTTTTCTAGTTTATGTTGTTAATATCTTAAGTATATAAGTAATACTCAATTAGAGAGAATAATAACACTAATACCTTATTTATATGATAATGTTTATTTTTTGATAGTATCATTCTTACATGTCGTAGGAAGGTATAGTAGTTTGTTAGTATGTCACAGTACTTTATCATTTGTCAGATTAAAAAGTTTATCTTAGATATAAAATAATATTCAACAATTTTCCTACAGAGATATAGTGTCATAGCTTCACAAATATGTAAACTAGTGGTGCTGGTTTACTATCGTATATTAAAACAGAATAACTTTAATATTTAAAAAAACATAGCTGTATCTGCTTTATCTATAAAACATACATAAGCTGTTATGGTACTTAACATATCAAAAAGACTATATAATATTGATAAGATCACAATTAAAATTTTATTAATACATAAAACTTTGACAAGTCTTACATACAAATAGGTAGGTCTATAGTAATACGTTAAATCAACTATTACGTAGTTTAAAAGCTATATAATACACAGACAAATATAATAATCAAGCCTTCTAGAAACTAAAAATTTCACAAACAATTAATTACTTAGCAATATTATTTTGCTCTTTAAAGTAAGATATAGTACCTTCAATACCATTTTTACTAACCATATTTCTTATAACAGTACGTTGATTTATAGAAAAGCTAATTGCATTATTGACCTTTATATCAGATAATAATACTCTATCATCAACTACCAATAACTTAAATTCTACTATTACAAAATTATGAACATTTCTCGTATCAGACAACCTGGTATTTATTAAATATATATCTTTTCTTGGATTTTTAACAGAGAGGATACTCATATCATATACAGCATATTTATATAACTGCTTAGTATATATTCGCCTGATATACTTATTATACTCATCAACAAATCTTGCATGTTCATCATCAGACATAGTATTCCAATAGGATCCCATGACAAACTTTGCAATATCTCTGATATCAAGAACTCTTTCTACTATTGACTGAATACCAGAATAAGCATTTACCCTATCCTGTGCATCTTCTACAGTAATTTCAATTTGATCCTTTAACGTAACCAAAAAATAGCAAGGTTTTATATATTCTCTACAAGCTTCAACATTATTATATCCAAAAGCATTATTAAAAACAAAAAACGTACATATTAAAAAAAATAATCTCAAAACAAAATTCATCATCACTATCTCAAATTCTTACATATAATTACATTATAAAACTATCACCATAGTATTGATAACCATTAACAATAACTAATATTAAATGCACTTTATATAAACAATCATTACAATAAACAAGTTATTATATACAATATAGATAAACAAATTAGTAAATTATACCTAATATCAAATAAGATTACTATGTAAACATATTAACAACATAAAACACATACTTATAATGTTGTTACTACTAATTAATATTAATTTATAAAACATTTTACATTATGTAGTTTATTATTAGTACTGTTATCTCTAATGAATTGATAAATACTTACCAATAATTTATTAATATTCTATGATCTTATTAACTATTCTTGTAATAAACCCTTTACGTTACGTTAACAAATATATAATTCCTGACATTTACCAATTATTCTAATACCTACAACATATAACTATATCATACAATTAAATATGACAACCATTTTAATTATGAGCGGTTTCTATCATAACACTATCATCAGCACAACTATCATATTCAGCTTCAATTGTAACATGAATTATTCCAAACCTCTGACTTATTAATTTTTTTACAGATATTAATATTCTACTATACTCAGAACTATCAGTAACTGTTACTTCACTTAGCTTGACATGCATTGTCATAATTGGATGATCAGTAGTTAAAGACCAAATGTGAATATGATGAACATCTAAAATTTCAGGAATGTTTTTATATATTACATCTCTAATTTCAGACGGATTTATATTATCTGGGGTACCTTCAAGCAAAATATGACCAGAATTCTTAATAATCTTATACGCACTTCCAAGTATTATAATACTCACTAATACTGATAATAAAGGATCAACTACTTGCCATGAAGTAAACATAATTATAATTGAAGCTGCAATTGCTGTAACTGACCCTAATAAATCACCAATAACATGCAATACCGCACTCTTTATATTTAAATTACTCTCATTTTTTCTATATAAGAGAAAAAAAGATGCAATATTAGCTATTAACCCCAAAATAGCAACAGAAATCATAATCTCCCAACGTACCTGTTCTGGAGCAAAAAAACGTTTTACAGATTCTAGAATAATCAGAAGAGCTATACCTAATAAAGTTAAACCATTAGTAAAAGCAGCAACAACTTGAAATCGATGGTAACCATAAGAACGCCAAGAGTCAGACTTTTTCATAGCAACTTTATATGCAAACCAACTTAACAATAAGGAAACAAAGTCAGTAAACATATGTCCAGCATCTGAAAGTAATGCTAGAGAATTTGACGCTATTCCCCCAATTACTTCTATCACCATAGTAATTATGATAATAAAAATAGCATATACTAATTTATTTTCATGACAGGAAGGCTTATCTTTGTGAATAAGCGACATGACCATAACCAAACTTTATACCCAAACACAGTGGGCAATACTGGATTCGAACCAGTCACCTCTTGCACGTCAAGCAAGCGCTCTAACCAAATGAGCTAATCACCCTCTATTTCTATGTAAACATAATAAGGAATATCTTATTAAAGTCAATCATGCTCAACAGCCAATCTAATAGCATATAATATAAAAACTAAACTTACAGGTATCACACTAATAACAAGAATACCTAATAACATGATATATTCATCATATACACCACCTTTAAAGTGGTCAAATAGCAGATTAAAATATATTAAAATTGGTATCATTATAGGCAATGTTAAAACCTGTGCTATTATTACACCACCATTTTTCCCTAAAGCCAATGCATGACCTACAGCAGATATAAAACTTATTACTAATAGACTAATTCCTAAAGAAAAACCTAAACCAAGAGTAGAATATAGATCATTATCTAAAATTATAAAATCTATAAATACAGAAATAAGGCTTACAGGTATTCCAACATAAACCCAGTGCAATAGTATTTTAAAAAATATAACCAATTCTGGAATACAATTCTGTATTAGTATCTGTTCTAAAGAACCATTTCCATAATCATTTCCCAATAAATGACACATAGACATATGCACAGTAGATATACCACAAATCCATAAAATAGTTGGTAATATCTTAATCATTTCAGTATCCTTTATAGTAAATAATGCAACACTAATCATTAAAATAAAAAGAATAAGTGTATTTAATAAATTATCTACGCCACTTAGTAATAATTTCAATTCATTAACTAATACCCTACCATTGCTCATTTCTATTCCATCAACGATAAAAACACTGCAATTATATCATATATAATACACAAATTGTTAATTAACTATATTTAAATTATTAGTTGATTGTATCACAACGAGGAAATACATAATGTTGCAAAAAAACTATACTATCAAATCTGATGAACCAGAAAATGATAGTCATTATATGAGCCACAAACAATTAGAATATTTTAGGGATAAACTAATCAAATGGCATGAAGCTTTACAAAAAGAATCTCAAGAACAGACTATTGAGGTTTTACAACCACAAGCTGATACAGACCTAACAGACATGGCAATAAAAGAATATAATACTGAGTTAATCTTGAAAACCAGACAAAGAAATGAAATATTAACAATAGAGATAAATAAGGCTCTACAAAGAATAGAGAATGGATCATATGGCTACTGTGAAGAAACAGGAGAGGAAATTGGTATAGCACGACTCAAAGCAAACCCAATAACGTTATACTGCATTGAGGAACAAGAAAGAAGAGAAAAACAACAACAGCTCTATAATGATACAGAACTTGAAGATAATCATAATTTCCTAAATGATAATTAAGAAAACCTTTTTATAACCTATCTAACATACACATATATTAAAAAATAACTTTACACTTTATGTGCTATATAAATAGCACATAATTGGAAGTTACTAAATAACAACTAAAACAAAATATCATATATTGTGTCAATTTACTGATAACATATATAGCATATTAATATACCATGGTACTATGTTCATTAATTAAACTACACAACATATTATTGATGAGTATTGTACCATATAAACCAAGATGTATAGCTATTGTATATTATAGATAATATTTATCATGACTAGACAATAGCTAACAATAACATTAGCTTAGATAGGTTAATTTCTAATTTATAAGGTTTATTATAGTTATTTATAAAGCAAAACATGTATATAAGGTCATTCTACACTTGTATAGAAAACAACATTACTGTATAGTCAACATCCTATCTCAAGACTGTAATTAATACATAAAAATCACAAAATTAATAAGTTCAAAAATATACAGCAATAAGCATATAAAAAAATTATATTCTACTATACAAAGCTATTTCACACTTACACCTATTTAGATAATAATATAAAATTCATCATTATTATATTTGCTCTGACCATAGTATTTTTTGTACAACTAATATAAAGAACTTACAAATCAATAGAATTACAACATACTGGATTTATTTATATTTTCTATAATAAAATATAACATTGTCTGTTTTACACCGTATGATTAATTATTCTTGCATCATACAAGAAATTCATAACACAAACATATATAACATTTAATTAACAGCAATTTATAGTAATAATAATATAAATTTGTTAGTTATATAATCACAATAATCTTGAATCTTACAAACAATACTAATAACCACTAACAAAATAATAATACTTATTTTTCACATACTTTTTACTACAACTAAGAAAAAATTATGTGATACATACACACTAGGACTATCCTATTTAATACCTACTAAGAATAACACTATTATACAATAATAACTATGAAGCCTGTCACAATAAAATCACAAGCACTTCTTGTTAATAGCTATCGTGAACAATATACTAACATAATCTTGTCACTATGTATAATAAGACTATAAATATCATCTAATCAAAAATAATATTTTGCGTAAATTCTTAATCATAATTTAATAAGTTTTTGATATACTATAATCAAATATATATTTAATTTTTAGGATATTGTTAAAATCTGGCATACTTAAATACACATTAAAAATACAAGTACACTATTCAAACTAGATTAGTACTGAAGTACAAATGTAGATAATACAATTATTTATAAAGTATATATTTAAGAAAACTAAGATCTTTATAGTTTTTTATATATTTGAGACTAGTTATAACTAAAAAATTTATTTTCATCCCATTCCAACGATTAATAGGTCATATTTATTATTAGAAATATATAAAGAATATAATACTGAGTTAATCTTGAAAACCAGACAAAACGAAATATTAACAATAGAGATAAATAAGGCTCTACAAAGAATAGAGAATGGGTCATATGCTACTCAAAGAAATAGGACATGTAATCTATTTGCATTATTATCTCATATTGATAAATATACTATGTTGAGGAAACTAAGATTTTTATAGTTTTTTATATTATTGAGGCTAGTTATAACTAAAAAATTTATTTTCATCCCATTCCAACGATTAATAGGTCATATTTATTATTAGAAATATATAAAGAAGATAATACTGAATTAATTTTGAAAATCAGACAAAACGAAATATTAACAATAGAGATAAATAAGGCTCTACAAAGAATAGAGAATGGGTCATATGCTACTCTAAAGAAACAGGACATGTAATCTATTCGCATTATTATCTCATATTGATAATATATACTATGTTGAGGAAACTAAGATTTTTATAGTTTTTTATATTATTGAGGCTAGTTATAACTAAAAAATTTATTTTCATCCCATTCCAACGATTAATAGGTCATATTTATTATTAGAAATATATAAAGAAGATAATACTGAGTTAATCTTGAAAACCAGACAAAGAAATGAAATATTAACAATAGTAGATAAATAAGGCTCTACAAAAAATAGAGAATGGGTCATATGCTACTCTAAAGAAACAGGACATGTAATCTATTTGCATTATTATCTCATATTGATAATATATACTATGTTGAGGAAACTAAGATTTTTTATAGATTTCTAAATATTGAGGCACAATATCTTCAACAGTTGCAAAATTTATCCCCATTTCTTTTAAATCATCAATAGGATACATATCATGTAATTGAGTCATACCCATCATAAACTTCACCTGATCTCGAGTTAATATTGGATCTGTACTTCCAGTAATAAGTTTAGAAAAAATAGAAATTATTTTAATTTCAAAGACAAATGCTAAAATACTTGCTAAACAAAAAGAAATATTAAACAGCTTACTCTTCCTATGTGTAATACTTAAAATAAGATTTAATAATTCTTTAAAAGAATAAGTACTAGGACCACACACATTATACAATTTATCTTTAATTTTATAATCAATAATATGAAATACTAACTTAGCTACATCATCAACATACACAGGCTGAAAAACAAATTTCCCACCACCTACAACAGGTAGGAAGGGTAAAATCATTAATAACCTAGCAAATTTATTGAAGAACTTATCTTCAGGACCAAAAACTAGATTTGGTCTAACAATAACTGCGTCAGGAAAAGATTCTTTAACAAGCCTTTCCCCTATTAACTTACTTTTAGCATAATCAGAGTTACATATATTATCAATTCCCATAGCAGAAAAATGCACCATTAATTCCACATTTAACTGTTTTGCTATTTTTGCTATATTTTCTGCAACATGAGCATGTACATTATAAAAAGTTGTTTTCTTTGTATTATATAAAGTACCAATTAAATTAATAACACCATAACAACCAGATATATGCTCTACTAGCTCCTTATTATTATTAATATCACCACTGACAATTTCTATTTGTCCTAAAAGTCCACATAATCTCAACTGTTTTGCTTTCTCTGGACATCGGGTAAAGACTTTAATTATATATCCAGCATTAGAAAAATACCTAACTAAATACTTACCTATAAAACCACTTCCTCCAAATATGATAATACGCCTAATAGACATTTGAATACCTCAATTTTAACGCTGTGTTACCAACAACAACCATACCATCTTCAAAAAATTACATATATAAGGCTGAAATAAGCTTACTTCCATTCAAAATTTCTTTAATATGATAATTACACTATAAGAAACATTATACAATCAATAACTTTAACTATACAGTATTATTAAGTAACCTTATATTCATATATAAATTAGTCATATTAGCAATTATGCATTAATATACATATTATTTATCATCATAGCCAAAACTCATGTAATAAATGTATTGAAAATAGACATTTTTAAATATCAATAGGATACTTTTACACGTAATAATATTTTTGTTATCAGCTATACCTAAAAAAATTTTATTTTTAAGAATACTAAAATAGAATATAAAGTTACACCTATTTGAGTATACATACAATAATTTATCACAGAGTTTAATATTTCAATAGCTATATTAAATGACTAATTTGAGTGATAACTATATGCAAACATATACTTACAATTAAAATCACTATAGAAGAGTTCTAATACAATCATTAGACAGTTAATAACGTACATATATAAAACATCTTTATTTTAGTCAAAACACTATTTATTAAATAGCACGTACCTTTTCAAGTATATAGTAATAATTTACACAGAAAATCTACAGTCATGTATAATATGAAATCTTTACCTAATTCTAATACTCTACTATATAGATATTTAATACCTCAACAACAATTTGCTATTCTTGTTCACAATTATTTATTTAATAAAATTTTAACATTTAAAGTAAATATAAATTACCTAATAAGGGCTTTATAATAATAAATTATGATTTTGACCACTTTTCTATTTATTATAAATAAACTATTTAAAACACTATTTATATTAAAGCATAAGCTATATCTCATGTCACAACTATCATATGCATTGTTTATTAAAGATAATTCTAATATTCAAAAAGAGTATAAGTCATTCAACAATGAGATCATAACTGTAATACTAATAAACTATTATTTTAAATTTTTTTCATCTATCACAAAAGTATATAACTAGTTAATATTAAATAATATTCTGAATTTTTATTCATTAAAGTATTTTAATCAAATTCTATTTTACAATAATATTAACCTCTTAAATACTTACCTACTATTTCTGTATAAAATAAAATCCACTTGATTAGAATAAAAATAATTTTATTCTACTAAAATTTATTAAAAGTAACCATTTATTCGAAATCAGAATAATATATGATACATGTTTACATTCACTAATAACTTATTAGATAATAAAAAAAACAATATAAATTTTTTGCTCAATTTTCACTAAAATTAGTTTATCTATTCACTAATCACTTAAGCAGAAGTCATTGTTATCATTAGTACTTTACATTACAAATATAATAAAGACCTATCTAGAAAAACAAATTCAAGCACACATTTATATGAAACTACTTGATCTTATTAAGACTTATTACTAGTAATATCACTTAAGGGTGAAATAACCACATTATACATATTCACAACAATCCATCAGATAACAAACTAAATACACGTATTAATACTAGTTTTTTTTTGCTAAAACTACTCTACCTATTCACTAACTAATCACTTAAATAAAAGGAGATGTTGTTACTAATACTTACATTACAGCTGCAATAAAGACCTAGTTAAAGAAACAAATCCATAGCAAAATTTATATAAAATTACTTGATCTTATTAAGACTTATTACTAGTAATATCACTTAAGGGTGAAATAACCACATTATACATATTCACAACAATCCATCAGATAACAAACTAAATACACGTATTAATACTAGTTTTTTTTGCTAAAACTACTCTACCTACTCACTAACTAATCGCTTAAATAAAAGGAGATGTTGTTACTAATACTTACATTACAGATGTAATAAAGACCTAATTCGCAAAACAAACCTAAGCAAGTATTTATATCAAAATTATTTTATGCTGATCAAATTTATTAACTAGTAACATATAATTTATCTAAGATGAAAATAACATATTAAATACATTTATATTTATGCTCATATTTAACTCATAATTCACATTAGATGGTAACAGAATTACTACAAAATTTTTAGATATAATTTTTATCTTTTACCATTTAAAAGTAATAAAGAAACTTTACTATACGTACATCATAACTATATTATATTAATTTAAGAATCCGATATAATGTATATTTATACTCTTCTTTTATCATTACATATCAAAGAAACTCTCACTGTGATATTTTTAGAAACAAGTATCTATAACAAAAATGAGTTATAGTAATAAATTTCCATCCAATTACTTTGAATTTATTATTGAAAATTCTGAAATTCACTAAGAGATAATAGCATTTAATGTTTATTACTATATTTATTAGTAATTTATCATAGAGGAATTATGACCAAATATAGTAAGTAATTGTCTTAAGTGCTCACTTAATTCCCCTTCACAATAAATTTTATCTGCATACTTATTTGCAACAGAAATAAGTTCATAATCCCTATAAATATCTGCAAATTTAAAGTTAGACAAACCTGATTGCCTTATCCCTAATATATCTCCACTACCACGTAATAGTAAATCTTGTTCTGCTATATAAAATCCATCTTGAAACTGGCGTAATATACATAACTTCTTATAAGCAATCTTACTTAAAACTTTACTATGCAATAAAATACAAAATGAAGGTTTATTGCTACGACCTACTCTACCACGCAATTGATGAAGTTGTGATAAACCAAACTGTTCAGCATTTTCTATAATTATAATAGTAGCATCAGGAACATCCACTCCCACCTCTATTACAGTCGTAGCTATCAATAACTTGATATCTCCATTATAAAAAGAATTCATTATTTCATCTTTTTCAATTTTGGATAAACGACTATGTATCAAACCAACTTTTTCATTAAATATATCTTTTAGAGCAAAAAACCGTTTTTCAGCTGCTGCAATATTTAACAATTCAGATTCCTCAATATAAGGACAAATCCAATACGCTTTATTACCTTCTTCTAGAGCAATATGTAGCTTTGATACTACTTCTGATAACCTTTCAATATTTACAAGACTTGTTTGTATAGACAACCTGTTATGTGGCTTATCTTTAAGCCTCAAACAATCCATATCACCATATACTACCTGTTCCAATGTTCTAGGAATAGGTGTTGCTGTCATAAAAAGAACATCAGCAATATTTCCTTTCTTTATTAATTTCATTCTTTGCAATACACCAAACCTATGTTGTTCATCAATTACAATTAAATTAAGATTATAGAAATTAACACTATCTTGAAATAACGCATGAGTACCAATAACTACTTGACACTCACCAAGTTGTAATTTCTTCTTTATAGATTTTTTACCCTTAACTTTACTAGTCAACAATTCAACACTAATTTTAAGATCAGACAATATACTCTGTATCCAACGATAATGTTGTTCAGCTAATATCTCAGTAGGTACCATAAGAGCAGCTTGTCCACCGTTTTCTACCACATTTAAAATAGCAAACAATGCTACCACTGTTTTCCCACTACCAACATCTCCTATTAATAGTTTCACCATTCGTTGTTTTGATTTTTGACTATGTGTAATTTCAGATATAACCATTTCCTGTCCAGCAGTTAATTTAAAAGGTAGCTTATTTAAAACATGATTGTAATATATCTGCTTACTCACAATAGAGATACCTTCCTTACAACTAGATTGTCTTATAACCTTCATAGCAATTTGATGACTAAATAATTCATCATATACTAATCTAGTTCTATATAATGATAATGTTTCAAGTGTATCTGGATAATGTATTTTTATTAAACTTTCTTTAAAACTGTACCACTGATTACTTACCAATAGTTCATCATCTATCCACTCTGGAAAATCAGGTAATAGGTTTATTCCTAATTTTACAAATTTTGAAATTTTCCGAGAAGTTAAACCTTTTACTAATGGGTATACAGGCTCTATTATGCTAATATCTTGAAATTTCTTTATATCCCTTACAATGTAATCTGGATGCATAATTTGTAAACATCCACAAAACCTAATCAAAGTTCCACTTATAACATAAGCTGATCCAACATTTAAAATGCTCTTCAAATATTTAAGTGAATAATTAAAAAAAATTAAAGATATTTCACCTATATTCGTCTCTAATATCACTTTGTATTGCGATTTATTTCGTCCACCAACAAAACCATGACATTTCACAATACCAACAAACGTAACAATTTTACCTACTGAATCTTCAGATAACTGAGTTCTTCTATCTATATAACTCTGTGGAATATGTAATAGTAAATCTATAATCCTATCACCACCACACAATTTTTTTAACAAACCACCTATTACACTACTAATTCCTGGCAACATATATATGCTAGAAAATAGGTGCAAATTTTGCATTAAATTCTATACTTATTAATATCTAAACATTACTATAAACATTAAACTTTAAATATGCAAAAATATATCACAACAAATATTTACTTAACTTGATTATGAAAATACTACTCGTTATTTCAGGAAGCATAGCAGCATATAAATCTCTAGATCTAATTAGAAAATTACAGGAAAATAAGCACACAGTTATTGGAGTAATCAGTAAATCAGGAGAAAAATTTATAACTCCATTATCAGTAGCATCATTATCTCAAAATTATGCATATACGAATGCAGATTTCTTTAACATTCACAATAGTATGCACCACATCTCACTCACAAGAAATTCAGATATAGTACTAGTAGCACCAGCAACATTAGACATTATCGCAAAAACAGCTTGTGGAATTGCTGATGAATTAGCTACAACTATATTAATTGCTTCCAATATTCCTATAGTTATGGTACCTGCTATGAATCCCACTATGTGGAATTCAAAATCAAATCAACGTAATATCAACCTTCTAAAAGAAGATAATATTACAATAATAGAACCAACAGAAGGGTTTGCAGCATGCAATGAATATGGATATGGAAAAATGGCAGAAATTCAAAATATAGTTTCATTTATAGAAAATTTTAAAAAAATTAACACTAAAAATTAGAAAATATAAATTTAATTCTAGACTATATTCTACTTATTTCCATATTCAAAATATCATAATTACTATTTGATATTTAGAGAATATATTGCCTAACACCCAATATTGAAAATACCATGTAACATTGCTGATTAAAAACGCTAAATTAACAATAATCAAACTAATCACATACACTTACACGGATAATCCACAAATAACCTTATCAAATACTCATCACTTATAGCTTTTTTTAAATTACCTTGTGATTTTTATCCTTATTTAACTTATTTTTTGTACTTATTTCCATATTCAAAATATCATAATTATTATTTGATATTTAGAGAATATATTGCCTAACACCCAATATTGAAAATACCATGTAACATTGCTGATTAAAAATGCTAAATTAACAATAATCAAACTAATCATATACACTTACACGGATAATCCACAAATAACCTTATCAAATACTCATCACTTATAGCTTTTTTTAAATTACCTTGTGATTTTTATCCTTATTTAACTTAATTTTTTGTACTTATTTCCATATTCAAAATATCATAATTATTATTTGATAAGATAATATATTGCCTGACACTCAATATTGAAAATACCATGTAACATTGCTGATCAAAAACGCTAAATTAACAATAATCAAACTAATCATACACACTTACACGTATAATCCACAAATAACCTTATTAAATAATTATCACTTATAACTTTTCTTAATTTATCTTCCAATGTCCCATTCTTAGAAAAAAGTTAAATATGTAAAATTATCTTATTTTGTTGGGAAAAGAATAGTTGTATTTTCAGTATATAAATCAAAAAATGACAAGGCATTATTTTAAAAAATACAATTAATAATACTCTTTTATATTTTATTATATAACATCACAAAAAGTTAAGATTACTCATAAATTTGATTTTAAAGACATGCTTAATATTCAATAGAGATTTATTTATTACATAATTAAGTAAAAAAAAAATTATATCATATTGTTGATACAGTCAGCATTAAATGCCCAATAATTTAACACATGATAAAAACAGTTTATGTTTTTTACACTATTATAATCAGTGAGAACTTAGTCATTTATTATAATTTTCTTCTCTCATATCATATACATAACGTAACAATAAGGATTTACTTTTTACTTAGCAATTTTATTACATGATTTAATTCTCAAGAAGATCACTCATAAAATATACGAGCCTGACTAAAAAATGTAACACTTAGAATTAACTTGTATTTTAACTATTATACTACTACATCTAAAATAACTAACCTCAAATTAGATATTAAAAAAACAAGTAATTTTAATCACATAACTTGTTTCAACAATAACATTGTTATTATAAACTAATAAATTTTCTCATAAGGTAACATAATTATTTTAAAATCAGCACTTTCAGCTTTTAATTTTGCACATCTTATTCTTTCTTGTTCTACAGGATCATTAATACTTAAAAAGATTCACTTATGATAACACCATTGAATTTGAGAACTATATTGCAAATATTCATCTACAATAGTCTTTATTATTTTTACATAACAGAAAATTATAATCTCAATCATTCGACAACACATTCCGCATTACTTATGCACAATAACTCAATACATTATTCCAAAATATCTTGCAGTATTTATAAAACACTAAAACTTATCTATATAATATTTGTTCTATTCTTTTTCACAACGTTCCATAGACTACATAACCAAAGTAATTTATTGAAATCACATAACAGTACACTTCAATCTTATTGTAATTTACACCACAAATACATATTCTCTGGTAGGAAAATTTAAGTTATTTGTTTTGCTATGATTCAATTTTAATTATTGTGATACTAATACTTTGAAGCAACATAGCCTTCTGTATTGCTAATCAATACAGAAAGTGCGTATGATTATGTACTAGTATAAAAACCATATGATAAAGTTTAACTAACTATTCATATACTTTTTTAATAAACAAAATAGTTTTTTGAATATCTGTTTTCCATACTTTATTTCATATAAGTCAATATTATAAAATAAACACATTTTTTTTTATAAGAGAAAATAAAAATATCATATAACTTATCTATTTTTCAACTATTGAAAATAACTATATGTATTTAATATTATTAGTAATTTTATCAGTATAATTCATAAAAAATGCTATTTCCCTATACAAAATTTCCCAAATACATTATCCAATATTTCCTCATTACTAATTACTCCTACTACCTTTTCCAATTCTCGCACACTTAATCTTAAATCTTCCGATATCAATTCCATAGGCAATTCAAAACTAATATTTTTTAGAATATTCACAGCATTTTGAATATGCACTCTTTGCCTTTCAGATGTAATAAATGGGCTAGTACTACAAAACTTAAAATCTGCTTCTACTTTTTTTTGTATCGCACTTAAAAGATGTTCTATACCTAAGTTGCAACATACTGAAACTGGAATAAAATTTATATTATTAATATTTATCAAATTCTGTGTAATAATGCTATCAGACTTACTCAAAACACATATTGATCTATCATCTATTAAATCTATAATTTCATTATTTAAAGCATCTTTTTTCTCATAAGGTAACATAATTATTTTAAAATCAGCACTTTCAGCTTTTAATTTTGCACGTCTTATTCCTTCTTGTTCTACAGGATCATTACTATCCCTAATACCAGCTGTATCAATAATCACAATAGGATAACCAGCTATATCTATGTGTGTTTCTAAAACATCTCGTGTAGTACCAGCATATTCAGAAACAATTGCAATATCTCTTTTAGCTAAGTGGTTAAATAATGTAGATTTACCAGAATTAGGTTCACCTAAAATAGCAACATAAATCCCCTGACGTAATATTTCACCTTTACGACCATCATTAAGATGATTTTCTAAAGATTCTTTAATTTTATCCAATAAAAAACTTATATTCTCTACAGCAGAACTTGTCACTTCTTCTGGAAAATCAATATAGGCCTCCATATTGGACAATACATCAATCAACTGTTGTCGCCAACTTTGATACAATTTTTCCAAAGACCCAGACATTTGCCGAATAGCCTGCTTGGCTTGCATTTCTGTTTCAGCATTAATAAGATCAACTATTGCTTCAGCTCTAGTTAAATCTACTTTATTATTTAAAAATGCACGTAATGAAAATTCACCTGGTCCAGCAGGAATAAATATTTTCCCAAGTTCACACAAAATCATTCTAATAACAGCAATACTACCATGAGTATGTAATTCAACAACATCTTCTCCAGTAAAACTATTAGGAGCAGAAAAATAAACTACTATAACTTCATCTATTACTTCATGCGCAGCATTATATAATGGAGTAAATGTAGCAACCCTTGGCTTAATAGCATTACTAATTTTAAAATGCATAAAAGTTTTTACAGCATCTTGACCAGAAACTCTAATTACAGCAACCCCAGACTTCCCCCAAGGAGTACATAAAGCAAAAATTGTACTCATAATTTAGCATCTAAAAACTTACTTTTACAATTATCTAGAAAACTAGATTACATTATGAAAGTATAACTACATTATCAACAAAAACCTACGTAAATTCTTGAGTTATTATTTATATAATACCATGACAAAAACACATTACTAATATCAACTTAACATTATCCTACATACAAAAAAGATAATATATTAAATCCATAAAAACAAAATATTAAATGCTATAGCTGCAAATACATAACAACTACTAAAAGTTCTCTTGATAGATGAATCATAACTGATATAAAATAAGCACCTATACAGATCAAGAATACATAAACTTATAAATAACACTCAAAATGTTATTAAAAAAGGTTTATAAATCTATAACAATTATCTAAAAATTTTCCTTATAGGTATGTTGTAATCGTTACAACATAAGTATCCTTACAAATTTTGAAATTCATAATCAAATATAACATTTTAAACGTTATTAAATGCTTGTAGCAGCATAATTATCTCTTAAAAGCTCATTTATAGATACCTTATTTCTAGTATTTTGATCAACTTTTTTCACAATTATAGCACAGTAAATAGATACATTACCACTACTATAAGAACCTGGTACAACTACAGAATAGGCAGGAACTCTTCCAAAGAATACTTCACCAGATGTTCTATCAATAATTTTAGTAGATGCACCAATATATACCCCCATAGAAACTACTGCCCCCTCTTCTACTATTACTCCTTCTACAATTTCACTACGCGCACCAATAAAACAGTTATCTTCTATTATTACAGGACTAGCAGTTAAGGGTTCTAATACTCCTCCTATACCAGCTCCTCCAGAAATATGACAATTTTTCCCAACTTGAGCACAACTTCCAACAGAAGCCCAAGTATCTACCATTGTACCTTCACCTACATATGCACCAACATTAACAAAACTAGGCATCAAAACTGCACCAGGTGCAATATAAGCAGACTTACGAACAATTGCACCAGGAACAACTCTAATTTTCGCTTGTTTAAAATTATCAGCATTCCATTGACCAAATTTCAAAGGTATTTTATCAAACCAGGAAAAATTCCCAATAATTGAATCATGACAATTTGTATATACAAATTTCATATCATATATACGAAAAGATAATAATATTGCTTTTTTTATCCATTCATTAACTATCCACTGTCCATTTATTTTCTCAGAGACACGAACTTTCCCTTGATCCAAAAGATCCATAATCTCATCAATAACCCCTGTAATTGAGGTATTAGTAGAAATATTAGCTATATCACACCAAGCATTTTCAATAATTTCTTTAAAATCAGAAGTATTTACCATATTCACATACCTCAACTTAACAACACAGATTTATTATTATAAACACTATTAAATAAATAACAAGATACACACTATGAATCAGATAAATTTGGTATCTAATATACGTATGATATAATGATACTAAACCATAAGTTTATATTATTTAAAGACATAATGACATATCTTTAAATGCTAATATGTATAATCTTAAAGTCCTTAAGATACATACATTTATAGACATATCTGTAATAATGCACTATATAATGTTAAGATGTATAGTCAATAAGTTTGTGTTTAATGAGAATAGAATGCAAAAATTGCAAAGCAGTTTATAGAATAGACAATAGCAAAATTCCCATTAATGGTAAAAAAGTTAAATGCACAAACTGTAATACTACATGGATGCACATACCAACTCAAGATAAAGCAATACCTGAAGAAGAAAAACAATTAGTAATAGGATCTACTACAAACCCTAATTTACAAAATAGTAATGCTAAAGCAAGCAATAATAAATCTTCTAAAAAACAGCATTCTTTATTAAAAAAAATATCATCCGTATTGGTGATGTTAATACTAACATTTTTCTTATCTGCTACATTTCAAAATAGTATGCCATATAACATAAGGAAGATATATCGTATTATAGAAATGTATGATACAACACAGATGCAGTTAATAGACTCTCATATTCAAATTATTAAAAATAATGGTGATAATATTGCAATAAAAGTTGAAGGAATCATTAAAAATGAATCTGATCAAGAAAGATTTGTACCAGGAATACATTTTGTACTCTACAATAAAAATAAAAAAGTCATTGCGTCAGAGAGATTAAATGAATCTAGAGAAATAATTCTAAGTAACCAGCAATATAAGTTTGAACACATCATATACTATGCACCAAAGAATACAGATAGTATTCAAATAAAAATAGGAAATATATTTGAAGTTGCTTTCTTATGAAATTAAAATTTACCGTTAGTGAAATCACAAAAATTTTTCAAAATTTAGTACATGAAACGTTTAATCATATAAAAGTTAGAGGAGAAATCAGTAACCTATCACAACCAAAATCTGGACATACATATTTTACATTAAAAGATCATCAAGCAGTACTTAATGCAGTATGCTGGAATAATATAAAATTTGAAGTCGTTGTTTTATGATATTAGAATTTACCGTTAGTGAAATCACAAAAATTTTTCAAAATTTAGTACATGAAACATTTAATCATATAAAAGTTAGAGGAGAAATCAGTAACCTATCACAACCAAAATCTGGACATACGTATTTCACATTAAAAGATCATCAAGCAGTATTTAATGCGGTATGCTGGAATAACATAAAATTTGAAGTCGTTTTCTTATGATATTAGAATTTACCGTTAGTGAAATCACAAAAATTTTTCAAAATTTAGTACATGAAACGTTTAATCATATAAAAGTTAGAGGAGAAATCAGTAACCTATCACAACCAAAATCTGGACATACGTATTTCACATTAAAAGATCATCAAGCAGTACTTAATGCAGTATGTTGGAATAATACCAAAATTGAGATAGACCTTAAAAATGGACTAGAGGTGATATGTATTGGTTTTCTCACAACTTACCAGTCAAAATATCAAATAATAATAGAAAGTATGTTATTATCTGGTATAGGAAACTTAGAAATTATGCTTCAGCAAAGAAAAGCAAAACTAGAAAAGGAAGGTCTGTTTGATCAGTCTCGAAAAAAAACATTACCTTTATTACCAAAAACTATAGGTGTGATTACATCTACCACTGGTGCTGCTATCAACGACATATTAAACAGAGTAAAAAGTCGTTTTCCAAGTCATATAGTCATATTCCCAGTACTTGTGCAAGGTAATGATGCAGTAACACAAATTGTAAATGCAATACATAAATCAAATAACACAGAAACTGACTGTCCTGATGTTCTCATTATTGCCAGAGGAGGAGGCAGTGTAGAAGATTTATGGATTTTTAATGATGAACTGATAGTAAGAGCAATAGCTAAATCTAGAATTCCCATAGTCTCTGCAATTGGGCATGAAACTGATTTTACACTAGTCGATTATGCAGCAGATGTAAGAGCTCCTACTCCTACAGCTGCAGTAGAGATTATTTTACCAACAAAAATCCAAGTAACAGAATATATAAACAGCAAGTTCAATAAAATAAAAGCAGCATTGCACTATACTGTGAATACAAAAAGAAATAAGTTATTATATTTTCATAATCAATTAGAAATAACCAGACATAAAATAAAAGTACTGAAATTACAGCTGTTCAAACACAAAAATAAAGTAGAAATTTTATTAAAGGTAATATTATTAAACAAAAGGCAATACCTAAATGATTTATATTATAAAATAAGTAAATATAATAAAGAAAAGAATTTAGAATTAGGCTATGCTGTGATATATGATAAAAATCATCAACATATCAGTAGTGTCAAAAAGCTACAAAAAAATGACATAATATCAATTGAATTACAAGATGGCTTTATAAAGGCAATAGTACAGTAGCAATAAATCCTATTATACTTAATTAATAGTCAAATAAAACAAATTACCGAATATTAATTGATTTGATACACATAGAATACTAAAAGAAAATTCCTATATTTTTCAATATTCTTGGTTTAATATAAATAAAATTTTAGGATACACCACATAATATTTCTAAGCACTATATAATTCCCAATACAATGTAATTAATAACATTAACTGAATAGATGATAAGTTAAAAATTCAATCTTATAAAAGTAACGTAAGTACTATTTATATATGTCAAAAGGGAAACAAGATAACATTACTAATGTATAAGCTTTAAAATACATGTGTTATTATTATCAATAAGTTCATTACACAATATAATTTACCCGCAAAATTACATAAAGATGACCTGTAGGTATTATAACAAGTATAAGTACACATGATGTAGACACAAGAATCTGAATAAACTATATTTCGAAGGATAAGTATTATAGTAAATTGACAGCATTATAGAATACTTAGTATCGTATTGATTTACAACATTTATCAAACAAAAACAGCTATTTTAACACCTAAGTTATAAAAAAACTACATTAACATAATTTTATTAATGTAAAAAAATATTAGTATATACTGTTTACGTATATGACACTTAATAATAACATTTTAAACATAGATTACATAGTAAATTCACTATATTTAAAATACCTAGCCATCACTAATTTTACATGATCTGTAAAATACAAATAGCTAATTTAGCAACTTTAAGCTACCAAAAGGTACATTAACTTATGTATATGATATTTAACAACAACATTTTAAATATAGATTACATAGTAAATTCACTATATTTAAAATACCTAGCCATCACTAATTTTAATAATCTGTAAAATACAAATAGCTAATTTAGCAACTTTAAGCTACCAAAAGGTACATTAACTTATGTATATGATATTAACAACAACATTTTAAATATAGATTACATAGTAAATTCACTATATTTAAAATACCTAGCCATCACTAATTTTACATAATCTGTAAAATACAAATAGCTCATTCAATAACTTTAAGTTACCAAAAGGTACATTAACTTATGTATATGATATTTAACAACAACATTTTAAACATAGATTACGTAGTAAATTCACTATATTTCCAGTACTGTAACTGTTACTAATTTTTAAAACTTATAATAAAATAAAAACCACTTTAATACATTACATCATAGAAACTATAATATGACTTACAAATGTAAAAAGCATTGACCTATATTATCTAGTACGTTTCAAATATCTATACTATTGGTACAATTCCATTATATTTCATATATTGCACAACTTATATGCAGTAGTGCAAAAAGTAAAAATTTAGTATCGTATCACAATATCTAGTACACATTTCTTCGTAATCTATATCAGTAGAACATTTTCAGTATATATATCTATATTAGAAAATATATATTATAAAAAACTAAACTAAAATATAATAAAATTATACCTACAAAGTATAACAAATATTCAACATAATTATTTTGTTAACTCACAGTTTATAACGAATTTACTTATATAATAGTTACACATTACTAATTTTAGAATTCTCACTATATAAACACACTATGCAAGACTTAAAAAATGTAGTAATGCACCTCCCCCTGTAGAAATATAAGTAAAATCTTCACTCAAAAGACCAGATAATTTTATTGCACATATACTGTCACCTCCACCCACTATACTTTTTAGTTTTCCTGCTTTAGTAAATTCTGCTAATAATCTCGCAATACTAAAAGTTCCATGAGAAAAAGGTTCTTTCTCAAACATACCCATAGGCCCATTCCAAAGTACTGTTCTACATTTACCTATTATAGAAGTAATTATATTAATAGTATGTGGTCCTATATCTAATATAATATCATCAGGTGCCAGTTCCTGATTATTTTTTACTACAGCTTCATTGGATACTAAATCCTTAGTAACTAAATAATCTTCTGGAACTATTATCTCACAACCATATTTTTTTGCAAAGTTAATAACATCAACAAAAGGATCCTCATCTAACTTTTCACATAATGAATTTCCTATTTTTAATCCCTGTGACAATAAAAAATTATTAGCAATTGCCCCTCCTAAGATGAGAAAATTAACCTTTTGTGTTAAGTTTCTTAACATATGAATTTTCGTTGATATTTTTGCACCTCCTACTATCACACCTACTGGTTTATCACTATTCGATACTACATAACTTAAATACTTCAGTTCTTCCTGAAAATTAAACCCAATAAAAGATGGTAACAATCTAGCAACTGCATCTATAGATGCATGTTTACGGTGCATACAAGAGAAAGCATCATTTACATATACATCAGCTAATAGTGCAAGTTGTTTAGCAAAATTTAAATCATTCTTTTCTTCTTCTACATAAAACCTTAAGTTTTCTAATAATAACACAGACCCTAAAGGGACAGATTGTACTGCCTGTTCTACATAACTACCAATTACACCATCTACAAATAGCACATTAGTTGCAAAAATTTTATTCAGATATTCAACCAGAAATTTTAAAGAAAACTCTCTATCATAAGATTTAGGACTGCCATAATGTGATATCATTACAATTTTTGCATTATTACTCAACAAGTATTTAACAGTTGTTGTCAATCTAACAATACGAGTATCATCCAAAACCACCTTATTATCATCAACTGGTACATTCAAATCTACACGTAGTAATATAGTTTTTCCACGACAACTAAAATCTTGTATTTTTTTCATATTAGCAAAAGTAAAATCATGAGATTCTAACATATTTAAGTTACCTTTTTTAATAATTTAATAAACTACTAAAATATTTTAAACATTTTCATAAATTTATAGAAAACTTATTAAGTGTTTTTTCTTACAAAATCAAACTTATTCTCATAAAAATATAAACTTCCATCCTTTTTTTGATAAACAATAGCATATTACACAATTAAATCACATGTAGATAACTATATATTAATATCTTTATATTTATTAATTTTTAAATAACCCTACAAGTAAATACTAGTACTCTTAATACTAATTATGTATACCAGATAAAAAATACTATGGTTATCTTTTTAAGTCTATTTTTTTAAGCATTGCTATAATAATATTAAAAAAAATACTGAATAATCAAAAAACATTTAAAGCCTACAATGCATATTATGATTAATGATATAAGACAATACTGATAAACTAAGAAATTTAATTTAAATTTCTATTGATTTCAATTTGTATATACAAGAAAGGAAGGAGTAAACCTTATGTTATTTACATCACTCATAACAATAAAAGACATAATCATTTTTCGATATTAAAAAACACAATCTTCCTGCTTTATATAAAAAAAGAAATTCAATAAGTATGCATACAATATATATCATGTGACACTATAACAGAAAATATGTTAATAACACTCATATGTATTTATAACTAAAAAACCTAAGTAAATAATCTATCAGCATATAAGTAAAATAGTACAAGTAACCATTCACATAACACTTACTCAGACCTTCTTAAATTCAGTTACCAAACTAACAATGAATACTGAAATAATCATATTTTATGAACAATAAATACTTATCTTAATAAAGCGAGAAACAAACATAAGAATTAAAAACACATAATATGACAGCTTATCTTCGTTTTATTTAGATCAATAAAACAAAATCGGCAATTTTATTTAACATAAGCCCAATAATAAACTATATAACACAGTTATAACAGTTAATATACAATATCAAGTTTACAAATAACAAATAGTTATACATCACTTCAACATACAAACCAATCTATTATATATATTTTTAACCATCAGTATCTATAATATCCACTAATTGATTTGATTAGGTAAATAAATGCCAGAGATTCCATTTATCAATAATAAAAATGATGTCAAAAGCACTAAAATAACATGGGAAATTGTAAAAAATCAAAAATATAAACAGACATACTTATTACAAGTATCATGTTTATACATAATAACAGTATATCCAAAAGATTATGACATATCTTTACCATTAGACAATCCGATTGGAAATATATTATTAAGAATTAACACAACCATGGAATCAGTATTACTCAATAAATTATTAAATATTGAAATATTAAAAGGTATTTCATCACATAAATTTATTAGCAAGAAAAAAAATAACATAGCAAGACTACAAGATATATCACAATTCTTCAGTACTAACTTCAATGTAAAATTACCAAAAAATATAGAAGAAAGTTTTATAGCTGAACACAAAGAGGCAGCTCAATTATTAAAAAGCTCTATCAATATATAAACAATTACAGCAATGTTTATTGACCTATCAAATTACCTATTGAGCTTAAAAAATAATTACAAGAACTCAATTAATCATTAACTTCTATATAGATCCATAGAGACATTTTTAAACAGTTAATCTGTAAAATTTACAAAAAAAATTTATATTTAATATGCATTAAATAATAAATATTTGAAAATGTGTTAGAATGTATCACAATAATTATAGGCTATTTTTTATTTTCACACGTGATAAACTTCATAAAAATGCATGGAACTCTAAATGACTTTGTCATCATCGATTGTAGAGAGAAAATGTATCACAATATTAATTTCAAGAAAATTGCACATAGAAAAACAGGTATTGGTTGTGATCAAGTAATTGTGATTACATCATCAAAAAAAGCTGACTGCTTTATACATATATACAATCCAGATGGTAGCAAGGTTGAAATGTGTGGAAATGCTGCAAGATGTGTTGCTTATCTATTAAGTAATGAAAAAAAAAATGATAATATCACAATTGAACTATCAGATCGAATACTATCATGCGTTAGAACATCACATGATAAAATACAGGTTAATATGGGATATCCAAAATTTCACTGGAAAGATATTCCTGTACTCCATGAATGCGATACTCTATACTTACCCATAAAAACAGAGCTTCTTAGTTATCCTGTAGGAGTAAATATAGGTAATCCTCATGCTGTATTCTTTGTTGATTCAATCGATGATATTCCATTGACTAAAATAGGACCAGAACTAGAAAATCACACTTTATTTCCGAACAAAGCAAATATCAGCATTGCACAAGTTATTTCCAGGAATGAAATCAAGCTTAGAGTATGGGAACGTGGTACAGGAGAAACAGCATCATGTGGTAGCGCTGCATGCGCAACATTAGTCGCAGCAGTAAGACGTAATTACACTAACCATCATGCTACTATTTATTTACAAGGCGGTAATCTATTAATATTATATAAAGATGATAATACTATTTTAATGGAAGGAGTAGTATCATATGTATTTAGTGGTGTTATTTAGGTAATTTTACTTTAACACTTTTCTAGTCAATGCACTTTTATGCAATGTATAGTTATGTTACAATAATTTATAATTACAGATGAGTTCTTATGAAATTGAAAGAAGCAATTATAAACGCAATTTTTATTCTTTGCTGCTTACCTTTAGTGGTTTTATATAATAAAATAAAATCACTTGATCAAGATGAAGTATTTTTACTAGATGAATCTGAAAAATCCAGCTATTTACGTACCATTATGATTGGATGTTTAAGTATAGTATTATGCTGCATAATGTATATTATGATACTAATGCATTTTAATATTAAACTGATGTTGTTTTTACTATCAAAAGTTACAGGAAAAAACTTTGATATCTTCAATGACATAATATCCAGATTAATAGATATACGCATGATGCATTATATAGCATTGCATATACATTTAAAATCTTTAGACAATATATTACACAAAAACGAACTAGAAAGTGAATCTAGAATATACAAAGACTTTGCATCTAAGACAAATTTAATTATTAAATCAATAGAACATCATAGAAAGTTATATGAAAAATTTATTCTACCAATTTAATAGCATTTTTATGTTTATCTATTATAGGATATTTATGCTATCTTTAATATTAAATTAAAATTTGGCGAGTAATGCATGAGAAGCAATTTTTTTATCACAAAAAGTAACATATTATCCTTAATATCCAGCATAAGGAAAGTTATACCAGAGTTACATTGCATTCCAAATTTAATAAAAAATAAAATTATCTTTATGAAAGAAGAAACGGTTTTATTACAAAACAAACTAAAAAATTTATTACAAACTAATATTGATCTAGGGCTATATCATTTCTATAAAGGTAACATATCAGATGCAAAGCTCAGATTTTCTCTTATTAGGCTTTTTAAACCTAGACTACCACTAGTATATTATAATCTAGGAAGATGTTACTTTGCTTTACAAAAAATAACAAAGGCAAGGCAAAATTTCATGCGTGCCATAGAGCTAGATAATAACTACGCAGATGCATTATATTACCTTAACAAGTTAAATAATCCTCAAAATATCATCCGCATCCCTGAAAATATCATAACACAACACTTTGACTATACAGGAGAACATTTTGTAGAATACTGGTTGATAGCTAAACAGTATAGAGCTTATGAATATGTAAAATCTTTAATAATAAATTTCTTCGGAGACAAATCTTCACATTTAAATATTCTAGATCTTGGATGTGGCACAGGTATATGTGGTCAATTTTTAAAAATGAAAAATATAGGAAATCATATAACAGGCATAGATTTATCAAATAAAATGATAAACATAGCAAGAGGATGTTTTGTCAATGGAAAACAAGCATACAATGAATTAATACATATGAGTATTTATAACTTTCTTAAAAAAAATCAAGGTCAAAAAAAATACGATGTCATTATCCTAACAGAGGTATTACAATACATTGGCAGTTTACATTACATCTTTAAATTACTAAAAACAGCATTAGAAACAGATGGGATAATAATTGGGCTTGCACGCAGAAAAAAAGGGTCAGGGTTTCAATTTATTAATGAAGGTGACTTTTTTTGCCACTCCGATGAATATATAAAGTTATCTATTAAGGAACTAGGGTTAGAATGTAGTTATTCCACCCACTGTAAAATATACGGTTCACAAGTCGAAGGAATACTATTTGTAGCCCAACTTCAAAAACCATAATTAACCTAAACTAATACATCCATATATATATTTACTACTAAAATAAGACTACTGTACTATATTTCTTTATCGAAGAAAGAAATTAATAAATGTACATGCTAACCATAATGTACAAAACATCCAATATAAATCATACCTATACCAAATAAATATGTGTATATAAACTATCTAATAAATTTAGTATATGTATATAAGTATATACTATTATATACTAATTTTAATATATTTCAACTATCAAATATTTTCAAAATTAAAATATATAAACAATATATTTAGAATAATATTCAATAAAAAAAATTACTTTATATAAGTTCATCACCAAATATGCCTATTATGTAATAAAATATTAAATATGATAAATCTTAAAAAATGTAAGTAATAAATAACCCTAAAAAAATTACATTTTACTAAGAAATTACCTAAAATTAGCTCACAATAATGTAAATATTGAACTTTATAAGTTTTATCTACCATATATAAAAATCTGATACAGAAACACATTTCATATTTTATTTATAATATTCACAAATCTTTTGTACTAATTAAATAATTTATAAGTTTTACTTATTAAATACTCATTACATAATTTAACATCAAATGTATCAGCTGAAGCTATTACTATAATTACTAATAAATTAATTAAAATTTTGATAACAAAATAAACTTATATTTCTTAATAAATACATCCTAAAAAAATTATTTAAACCATCAAATTACATCATATTGATATCAATCTTGACAAACATATTACTAAAAATCAATATAAGCCATTTAACACATTCATAAATACAGTAACCTTATATCAACAGAATACTGAATAATGCTATATGAAACTTTTTGTTTAATTATATGCAATTATAATTACATATAATTCTGACAACATAACCATTTTGGAAATCATATTTAGATCAGCTTATAGAATACTTAAAATACAATCAACATTTCCAAAAGGATATTAATCTTAGAATTTTATTCATTGAAAACTTTAAGTTAGCAATATGTCTTTATTCTGTTTATATAATTCCATAAACCTACTATTCAAATTTTACAGAATTAACTACATACTATAGATATTCAATCTTACAGTAAATTGTAAATTTATTGCATCAATGTATATATCTATAAAAAAATTTGTTAATAAATCAATCTTTACCAAAAAGAACTTACATTTCTTTAAATATTCACTGCAATCTCACCCAAGAGTTACACATATAAATTAAAACAAATAACAATCACATTTTATTACGTGATTATGAAGCTCCCACTTAATAAAAACAAATTATATCTAGATTCAAATGATTATCTAGATAACATTATCAGAAATCTCTACAACAAAACTCATATTTCTTAATTGTCAATGCTTGAAAATTATCTAACTTAAAACAAAAACATGACTATATAAAATCAACTTTTTATTGTATAAATACATATTCAACATAATCATAACTAAACAATTTTAATCTTAAAAAATTTATTTTTCTATAAGTTACTTTAATAGACAGTTCATAAAATGTTTAGAAATATAAAAAGTTTAATAATGATTCAAGACAACTACACATTTCTATTTTTTATAATAAAAAGCTATACTCTAAATTTAGGTAAAAGTTATTAAATTAACAAGGTGCGTTGACACATAAGATAAATTTATTTAAAATTAAAAACCATAGCACTTGTAGCGCGGTTGTGGTGGAATTGGTAGACACGCAGCGTTGAGGTCGCTGTGGTTTAAAAAAGACCTTGGAAGTTCGAGTCTTCTCAACCGCACCATGTAATATTTGAGCACAATATGGAAAATTTACTTAATAGCTTTAATTCCAATAAACATATTATAAAAAAATCCATAGCAGAATTAAGGACTGGCATACCAGTACTATTATACAATCACAAAAGTAACCTGCTTGTCTTTCCAAGTGAAATGATAGATAATCAAATATTACATAAAATCCAGAAATATTCGGATAATGCTTACATATTGATCACAGGAAATAGATTGAATTTTATACTTCAATCTCCAGGAAATCAGCTTTCTAGAATTACTTTAAAAGAATCTTACAGTATAGACTATATCTCATATCTACTAATAGGTAAGAAACCACACAGTTCATTTGATCATATTGATACAAATCACATAACTACAAGTACAAATCCTTTAGATATAACATCTATTTCTTTAATCAAGTTAACAAAATTATTACCATCAGCAATTGTTACTGAAATAAAACATCCTGATATATTACAGTGGTGTAATAAGTATAATATTACTCCTATAAAACAAGAAATTATCGATAATCACAACCAAGAATATGAATTACATGAAGTATGTAGTTCTCCTTTATTTTTAAAAAATTGCTGTAATGCCAATGTAAACTCAAGCATAAATATTTATCGATCAGATATAGGAGAACCTGAACATTATGCACTTATTATAGGAGAACCAGATTATAGTAACCCACTTGTTAGAATTCATTCCTCATGTTACACAGGAGATCTATTAGATAGTCTATCCTGTGATTGCCGTTCCCAATTACATCTTTCTATAAAACTAATGGTAGAAAATAAGGGTGGAATAATTCTATACCTAGCACAAGATGGCCGTGGTATTGGACTAACAAATAAAATAAGAACTTACCAATTACAAATAAAGTACAACTTTGATACTGTAGATGCTAATAGATTTTTTGGGTTTGAAGATGACGAAAGAGCATTCATTGCAGCGATAAAAATATTAGAAAAACTAGGAATCTCAAAATTGCAGTTACTAACTAACAATCCCAATAAAGCTGAAGAAATTAAAAAATATGGAATAAATATTACAAAAATATTACCTATTTTTGTTGACATAAACCAACATAATATTAATTATATCAATACCAAAGCTAAAAGACTGGGTCACGTAAGTTAGGAAAATGCTTTTTTATGCTATTTTTACATATCAATGTTAATCTGATGTAAATAAATAGGGTATATATACGCTTTAGTGACCTACCATGATAGGGTAGTAAACTTTTGCTATTTCTATCACAGGATACAGTTTAAACTATAAGGTTAATTATACATATGTTTAAATTTGGAAAAAAGAATAAGGTAAGTAAGAGTAGTAGTATACCACAGAGTGAAAACTTGGCACATAGCTGGCATGTAAGTCGCTACAGTTCCATTCTTATACAAAGAAATATACTATTATTTCTTACTATGTTAGCATTGTGTACAGTAGGAGTTAGCGTTTTTGTAATTTCTAACATAAGTAAAAGTAGAACTATAGAACCATTTGTAGTAGAAATAGAAAAAAAATCTGGTATTACTACATTAGTTAATCCAATCTCAGTAAAACAATACTCAGCAGATGAAGTTTTAAACAATTATTTTATAATAGAGTATGTAAGATCAAGAGAACTTTTCGATCCTAATAATTTTCAATATAATTATTATACAAAGGTTCGTTTGCTATCTGATCAAACAACATATGCAGAATTTCGTAGATGGACAAGATTAAGCAATCCTGCAAGTCCTTTAAACTTATATGCAAATGTAACTTCAGGTATTTTAAAAATTAGATCATTACAACACTTACGTCCAGGAAATGTACAAATAAGGTTCTCTTTAGAGTTCAATACCCCAAATGGGGTAGTGAAAAAAGATAGGATAGCTACTTTGTCATTCCAATATGCAACTCTCGAAATGAATGAGCAAGAACGTCAAGTCAATCCTTTAGGATTTCAAATAACTTACTATAGGGCAGATGATGAATTTTTATAAGATTTTTACAATATTATTAGCACTAGTTACAGTAAGTAATAGTGCATACGCTGTAAATGAAAATAATAATCCAATAGCAATAGACAGTAGGATTAAGACTTTCATATACAGTAATAACGAAGTTTACGATGTAGTATTTAACTATGGCTATCATTCATATATAGAGTTTTCAAAGGGAGAAACTATAAAAATGCTAGCAATGGGTGATACTGCAAGCTGGAAAGTCAGACCAATAGGAAATAAATTATTCATCATGCCATTGGAAAAAAATGGAAAAACAAACATGCTAATAGAAACTAGTAAAGGAAGAAGTTACGCCTTTGATCTCATATGCCGTAGTGAAAATAATTCCAATAACGATAAAAAGGAAAATGACGCTGGATACTCTGAGCTAAGAGATCTAGCTTATATAGTACGTTTCTATTATCCAAAAACTGAAGAGGAATTTGAATTAAATAAAATAAAGGTACCAGATATTTCTATACCTAAATCTAATAATGTAATTATAAAACCTAACTCTACAAAACACAATTATACTATAGATAATCAAATAGAAGATAATAAAATATCACCAGTAGAATTATTTGATGATGGAAAATTAACATACTTTAAGTTTGCAAATAATAATAAGATTATTCCACAAATATTTACATATAACAATTCTGGTCAAAAGGTACCCTGTAAAATGCTATTATTACAAAACTATGTAATAATAAAGGGTGTACATAAAAATTTATATATTCAATATAAGAATGAATTCATAAACATTACTAACAAGCATTTATAATAAAACTCATATGGTACACTATGTCAGAAGAAAATTACAATAACCACAATAACATAGAACTTGAAGAAAGTGTCAATGTTGTAGGAACACATAAAGGAAAAAAAGCTATAATAGTAGGAGCACTTGTAGTTGTATTAGGATTAACCTATTACTTTTTCTTCAACAACAAAAAAACAGATGATTCAACAACTACATCAAAATCATCACAAGAAGTAGACATAGAAAAATTATTAAAAGATTCTGTACCACCAGCTCAAGAGGTTTCTCCAATGGTAAATATTCCACCTCAATTACCAGAGTTACCTCCATTAGTATCACCATCTTTACCATCACTACCAACTATTGAAAAACCTAAAGTATTAGAAGTACCAAAAATTGTACAAAAAGAAAAAAAAATACCAGCACCTTTACCAACCGTTGAAACTAAATCAGAACCAGAAGTTAAGATACCCCTACCTACTCAAAATAATGTAGAAGTAGTTACACCTATTGCACCAACAACAACAGGATATGATAAAGAGAGAAGAACAACATCCATGCTTACCATATCAGGAGGGCAGGATTTAACAGCTGGACAAAACAATGAAGAAGGTACTGATCCTAATAACAAAATTGGTAATTTTGTAGATTCAGTAATGTCATTCAAACCCACATCGTCTCCTAATGTAGTAGCAACAAAAATTAACAATTTAGAATTAACAATCTTACAAGGTAAGATAATTGATGTAGTTTTAGAAACTGCAATTAATTCTGACCTACAAGGTACATTAAGAGGCATAGTAGCACGTGATGTTTATTCAGAAGCTGGTAACGTAGTTATGATACCAAAAGGATCAAGACTTATAGGTAATTATTCTTTCAATGCCAGCCCAGGAAAAACTAGAGTTCAAATATCCTGGAACAGAGTAATTCTACCTCACGGCGTAGATATAGCACTTGATTCTACTGGAACAGATGAACTAGGAAGACAAGGAGCATCAGGGGTTGTTGATACCAAAGTTGGCAGCATATTAACCTCCACTATACTACTTGCAGGTGTATCGATAGCAACATCATATGTAACTTCAAAAATTCCTGAAATAAATGATCATCCAATTATAGAGTCAAAGTCTGACGATAAGGATAAAGATAAAGATAAAGACAAAGATAAGGATAAGGATAAAGATAAAACAAAAACCACATTACCTGTAAAAATTCTATCTAAAGCAGTAGATGATTTTTCACAGTCTATAAAGGACATTATACAAAAGTATACAAACAATAATCCAACAGTATATGTGGACCAAGGTACTCTACTAAAAGTGTTTGTTAATAAAGATATTGTGTTTCCCAAAGAAGCAGTACGTGGAATAAATGTAGTAAATTAATATAGTTTTTTTAGAAGGTTTATATGACAACAAGTTATGCAGCTTTAAATACATATCTTGAACCATTACAGGCTATCTTTCAGGAAGAAGGAGTAAATGAAATATCTATAAACCAAGAGTGTGAGGTGTGGATAGAAAATCGAGGAAATATACGTTGTGAATCTATACCAGTTCTCAATCTATCACACCTAAAAGCATTAGGAAGATTAATTGCCCAGGCTACAGAACAAAAAATAAGTGAGGAAAATCCCCTATTATCAGCAACATTACCTAATGGCTATCGTATACAGATAGTTTTTCCTCCAGCATGTGAAGCAACTGCAGTTGCTATGTCAATAAGGAAACCATCAGCTATGCAGCTTTCCTTAGATGACTATGAAAAAATGGGAGCATTTGACCAAGCCATAACAGAAAATCAACAGAATACCGTAGATATTGAACTCAATAAATTATTAAAACAAAAAAAAATCAAAGACTTTTTAGAGTATGCAATATTACATAAGAAAAACATAATAATAAGTGGTGGTACATCAACGGGAAAAACAACTTTTACTAATGCGGCATTACGTACCATACCAAAGGATGAAAGGTTAATTACAGTAGAGGATGCAAGAGAAATTGTTTTAAATAATCATCCAAATCGAGTACATCTTATAACATCCAAAGGAGGGCAAGGTAGAGCTAAAGTAAGTATTCAAGATCTAATAGAAGCATGCTTAAGGTTACGTCCAGATAGAATAATAGTTGGAGAGCTACGTGGAGCAGAAGCTTTTAGTTTCCTAAGAGCAATTAATACAGGACACCCTGGATCAATATCTACTCTACATGCTGATACACCAATGATGGCTCTTGAACAATTAAAACTTATGGTTATGCAAGCAGGTCTTGGTATTCCTCCTGATCAAATTATCAATTATATAACCAATATAGTTGATATTGTAATACAATTAAAACGTGGATCATCTGGTGTAAGATATGTATCAGAAATACTGTTCACTAAATCTTTACAGAAAAATGATTAAATTAAATAAACAAATTTTATATATGTAAGTTATTAGTGTTATGGATAGTACAAGCGCAAATCATATTCGCAATATTTTATTTCTATTTCTAGGTGCATTCTTTGGACTAGAATTTTGTTTCTATTTATCAGGTGTACTATTTATTCTAATGGTATGGGGACCAGATTATTTAGATTTTAACACAATAAATCCTAGTTTTCATGATTTTCCAGATAGAATTTGGCCTACAATTTTTACATATATAGAACACTGGTGGCACAATCCTTCACTATATGATGCAGTATTGTTATCAAAATTAGCATTTTCTTTAATAATACCAATAGGTATTTTCAGTGCTATATTATGGAACTTACGGAATATATTATTCGACTGGAGACCATTTAAGAAAAAAGAATCTCTACATGGTGACTCAAGATGGGCAACAGAAAAAGATATACGTAAAATAGGTTTACGTAGTAGAAAAGGTATACTATTAGGAAAAGATAAGAGAGGATACTTAATTGCTGACGGTTTTCAACATGCATTATTGTTTGCACCAACAGGTTCTGGAAAAGGTGTAGGATTTGTAATACCCAACTTATTGTTTTGGGAAGATTCTGTAGTAGTACATGACATAAAATTAGAGAACTATGAGTTAACAAGCGGATGGAGAAAGAAAAGAGGACAAGAAGTTTTCGTATGGAATCCAGCACAACCAGATGGAATAAGTCATTGCTATAATCCTTTAGATTGGATAAGTTCTAAACCTGGACAAATGGTAGATGATGTACAAAAAATTGCTAACTTAATAATGCCAGAACAAGATTTTTGGTACAATGAAGCACGTAGTTTATTTGTTGGAGTAGTTTTATATCTACTTGCAGTACCAGAAAAAGTAAAATCTTTTGGAGAAGTTGTACGTACAATGCGTAGCGACGATGTTGTATATAACTTAGCAGTAGTACTAGACACAATAGGAAAAAAAATTCACCCAGTTGCGTACATGAACATAGCTGCATTCTTACAAAAAGCTGATAAAGAACGTTCAGGCGTAGTATCAACAATGAACTCATCTCTAGAACTATGGGCAAATCCATTAATAGACACAGCTACAGCATCTAGTGATTTCAATATTCAAGATTTTAAAAGAAAAAAAGTTACAGTATATGTTGGATTAACACCAGATAATCTAACTCGTCTCAGACCTTTAATGCAAGTTTTTTATCAACAAGCTACCGAATTTTTATGTAGAAATTTACCATCAGATGACGAACCGTATGGTGTATTATTCTTAATGGACGAGTTTCCAACACTTGGAAAAATGGAGCAATTTCAAACTGGTATTGCATATTTCCGTGGATATAGGGTAAGATTATTTTTAATAATTCAAGATACAGAACAGCTCAAAGGTATATACGAAGAAGCAGGAATGAATTCATTCTTATCAAACTCCACTTACAGAATTACTTTTGCAGCAAATAATATTGAAACTGCAAACTTAATATCACAACTTATAGGAAATAAAACTGTTAATCAAGAATCTTTAAACAGACCAAAATTCTTAGATCTCAATCCAGCATCTCGTTCATTACATATATCAGAAACACAAAGAGCACTGTTATTACCACAAGAAGTAATAATGTTACCTAGAGATGAACAAATACTGTTAATAGAGTCTACTTATCCTATAAAGTCGAAAAAGATAAAATATTTCGAAGACAAAAACTTTACAAAAAAATTATTAAAAAGTACTTTTGTTCCTACTCAAGAACCTTACGATCCTAATAATATAAAACCAACATATAAAGAAAATGAAAATACTATACCAAGCCTTGAAGGTAATATTCCTGCTAAAACTGATAACCAAGAACATAGTATGTATGAGAGCATAGAAGAAGAACCTGATAATTATGATGATGATTTTGATTTTGATGATTTAGATGAATACACAGATGAAGATTATAATCAAGAGTTCGATGATGAAAATTATGACCAACATGATGATATATATGACCATAAGTTAGATACATACAAAGAAAACATTGATGAAGATGAAGATGAAGATGAAAATGAATACGAAGAAGATGATGAAAGTAATGAAGAAGATGTATATGATGATTACCAAAATGAGTATCATAAGAATACAGACAATACTGAAAGTGATACAAACGAAATTAACATGGAATATGATCACAATATAGATCAAAGTGAAGACCAACATCATGAACAATACAACAGAAATACTGATCACATAAATGAAGGTACAGATGATTATGATGACCTAGATCATCAATATGAAGACGAAGACAACAAGGAAAGTAATGAGGATGAAGAAGAAAATAATAATCACATAAGTCAAAATGATTATCTTTATGAAAATAATGACGTTGAGGAAGATATAAAGCAAACTGATAACAAAAAACCAAAAAAGAAAAATACTAGTAAGAAGAAAAATGCTAAACAATAAATAAAATATCTAATACATTATAAAGTAAGTAACTTGCTAACAGAAAATAAGAGACTTACTTTATAATTCTATTCAACAATTATCCTGAAGTAAAAACTAACCATAAGCAATAAAATCTTCCTTATATTATAAAATGTTAAACCTTTTTTTTTGTTATATACATAAATTATATTGTTACAGTTCTATTATGTAATAGAAAATTTATTTGGTAATAATTACTGTATTATTCATAAAAAAAGAATCTCACTGATATTATTACATATTTTATAAAAACTCTTCAATTACATCTAATACAAACTTACTATTTTTTTATTTAACTTCTATATAATCACTTTAGTTTTAACATAATTATTTACAGCACTGAAAATCAAATATAGACAGAACCTTATAGTCTTAGAGATAAATTCAAACTAATTCTAAATTCTCATTAAACTACTTAATAAATAAACACAATACAAAACCTATAAAGGTTACAACAGAGGTATTACAAACTACTCTTTTTATACAAACATAAAAATATAAACTAATTTATTTCACCTTATAATAAAAACCACATCATTATAGCTTGCACCTAATTATTCTTATCAACATAAGTAGGTAATACTTTTCAAAGTATTACCTACTTTTAGCTACGTTATATAATTTTAATATTTAAGCAAATGTAATTTCATGGTTACAAGGACAATGATGAGTGTGGTGCATATCATGACTATGTCCACCATGATGATGCAAACAGTTGTTTAAAGAAGAGGTATTTACATCATAACATTTCATAACATCATTGTGATTAGCACTTATACCAAGTAATGTTACCTCTTGAACCCCACAAACAGCTTTCCCATTTTCTACATTACATAAGTAATATTGTATCACAATAGGCTCATGTGTATGACTAGCTTGTACTTTAAGTACTGGAGTCTTCCCTAACACAGGTTCTATTGGAACAGTAGGTTGTTCTTCTTTCTGCAATAATTCACCACTTGATATATGCTTAGGTTCTTCTGAAACTTTATGGTCTTTCTCATCAAATTTTTCACCACTTGATTCATGTTCATGTGCTACTGGAACCGTATGTTGTACTTCATGCGCATCTTCTTCTCCTAGAACTTTATGTCCTTCTTCATGAGAGGTTTCACCACTTGATTCATGTTTATGTGCTACTGGAACTGTATGTTGTACTTCATGCGCATCTTCTTCTCCTAGAACTTTATGTCCTTCTTCATGAGAGGCTTCACCACTTGATTCATGTTCATGTGCTACTGGAACTGCATGTTGTACTTCATGCGCATCTTCTTCTCCTAGAACTTTATGCTCTTCTTCATGAGAGGTTTCACCACTTGATTCATGTTCATGTGCTACTGGAACTGCATGTTCTATATCATGTGCTTCATCTTCTCCTAAAACTCTATGGTCTTCTTCATGAGAGGTTTCACCACTTGATTCATGCTCAGATGTTACTGGAACTGCATGTTCGATATCATGTGCTTCATCTTCTCCTAAAACTCTATGGTCTTCTTCATGAGAGGTTTCACCACTTGATTCATGCTCAGATGCTACTGGAACTGTATGTTGTACTTCATGCGCATCTTCTTCTCCTAGAACTTTATGCTCTTCTTCATGAGAGGTTTCACTACTTGATTCATGCTCAGATGCTACTGGAACTGTATGTTCTATATCATGTGCTTCATCTTCTCCTAAAACTCTATGGTCTTCTTCATGAGAGGTTTCACCACTTGATTCATGCTCAGATGCTACTGGAACTGCATGTTGTACTCCATGCGCACCTTCTCCTAGAACTTGATGATTTTCTTCATAAGGTTTTTCATCACTTGGTTCATGCTCATGTGCTACTGGAACTGTAGTTTTAGATAGATCACCCTGATCATCCAACACCGTTGAATCTTTTTTAGCATCCTTACCTGCAAATTGGCTATATGCCTCCTTGAACATTGTACCAAGAGCTTTATATAACTCTTGCATAGTTAATTTTTTTGAAGTTTCACCATCATAATTATCAATACCCATAAAATTCCCCTAAAATATTAAAATGACATTCTATTTAAATCAGATTTTATACAAACGACCAAACTTACATAGTATGTTAGATATAAAACAGATCTAAATTTTTTATTCTATATCACAACCAATAATTTATGATCAATAAAAATATTAATTGAACTTAGAAAGGAAAAACATTACAATGTAAACTCTTACTTTATTATTAACAAATCTGTTATGACACACTTTATCACGGATAGGTGCATAAAATGCAAATATACTGATTGTGTTGAGGTTTGTCCCGTGGATTGTTTCTATGAAGGCCCCAATATGTTGGTTATAGATCCAGATCAGTGTATAGACTGTGGTGTATGTATACCTGAATGTCCAATTGATGCAATCATAGCAGATGATTCCATAAAGGATATTTTAGAATCTGACAACAATGTATTAAATGATGAACAGAAAAGTTTCAAAAAGTTTTATGAAATAAATAGAGAGTTTTCTAAAAAATGGGAAAATATAACTTCCCGTAAATCACCTCTACCAGAAGCAGAATCTTATAAGTACAAAAAAGACAAGTTTATTTATTTTAATGAAAATCTGAATACATAGTTAAGCTCACATTGTGATGTATAAAAAGACACTTAATGTTTTTTTCAGTTAATAAGATAAGTAACATAGTGTGCTCAAGTATGTTGCATATTAACAACTGATAAGATAAAATTATATATTTTTACAATCACACTCACGTTTTTTATATACAATAATTACCTAACAAGTCATTCTCAACATAGCATCTAATGATTCCTTAGCCATAACACTAATTTTGGTGTCTAAATTAACTTCAGGATAACCATTTTTTAAACACAAATACAACTTTTCTAAAGTATTCAATCTCATATGTGGACACTTATTACATGAACTACATACTTCATAAGAAGTACCAACTGTATAGAAAGTACTCCCATAAGACATCTTTTTCATCTGGTGAATGATTCCTTCTTCAGTTAATATGATAAATTCCGAATTAGGTCTTTCAGCAGAAAATTTTAGTAATTGAGTTGTAGATCCAATAAAATGAGCATGTCTTAATAAATGATCTGGACATTCAGGATGAGCTAAAACATATGCTTTACTATGTCTAGTCATTATATTTATCAATTCCTTCTCAGAAAAACTCTCATGCACAATACATGTACCTGGCCATAAAATAAATTTCCTATTAGTTTTCTTCTCAAGAAAACTTCCTAAAAATTTATCTGGAGCAAAAAGGATTTTTTTATCTTCCGGTATTTGCTTTATAATTTTTTCAGCACTTGAGGAAGTACAAATTATATCAGAATATGCTTTTACCTCTGCAGAAGAATTTATATATGTAATTGAAACACAGTCTTTATGTAACTCACGAAATTTTTTGAAGCTTTTAGCATCACAAGAATCAGCTAAAGAACACCCAGCTCTTAAATCTGGTAACAAAACTTTTTTTAGAGGATTAATAATTTTAGCAACCTCAGCCATAAAATATACACCACAAAATACAATAACATCTGCTGTTGTACTTTCAGCTTTTCTAGATAACTCTAAAGAATCACCAATAAAATCAGCTATGTCTTGTATTTCTGGATCTTGATAATAATGAGCAAGAATTACTGCATTGCTGTACTCAGCTAAACGACGTATCTCATTAGATAGTTGTGTAACATCAAGTTCTTTCATCACATTATTATAAAAACCTACTTTTTAATAATTAAATACATAATATTCCATGAGTTGAAAACACAGTCTCCTAATGAATACATTTCACTATACATTTTTCCTAGATTAAATATATTATATGATACATTATTACTATATTTTTTTACATAGACTCCTGTTAGCTTCATATTCGATAGAAAAGCACGAAAAGATCTATGATACTGTCTATAACTCAAACAAAACAAATATTGTATCTTCAGACCAATTAAACTAACAATACCTATCAACTCGTCCACTGTATAAAACTTATTAACAACTCCTCCAACTTTTTCAAGTACATTATTTAACTCCACCAAAGTACCATTTATTGGAATTGCAATATATAATGTACCATCTGATTTCATAACCCTTACTAATTCCAGTAAAGACAAATTAATATCACAAGACCATTGTAAAACCATAGAAGCAATAATAACATCAAAATAATTTTGACAAAACGGCATTAGATCAAAATCGCAATTTACTGATAAATTATTATTTTTGTTATTGGCTAAAATACACATCTCATAAGATAAATCCATTTGAATAAAATCATGACCCTCTATATTTAATAGCTTACCAACACTACCAGTACCACATCCTACATCTAATATTTTACTTCTCTCATTTTCTAACGTCACAAGACTACATATTTTAGTCACAACTATACTTTGTATCCAAGAAAATTTATCATATGAACTAGCAGCACTATCAAATGCTGTTTGTATTCTTTTAGTAATATAACCCATAATATACTGGTTACTTAAAATGAAAAATTCTTAACTTTGTAAAAAATGCAAACACATAACTAACAAGAAATTCAGAAAATAGCTTCCACACTTATACAAGTAAAATGTATTATAAATATATAAAATAAAGATTACATCATTTAATGGGTAACATTAACCTACGGATACTTAACAACTAAGTACCTGCATGATAATCATTAACTACTTCATAAATCTTGTACTATCAGTATATGCTGAAATGAAAACAACTCAATAAAAATTATACACTATGAGTTTAAATATGAACTTCTTTTCAAAGAAAAAATCCATCTTAGACAATTCTTATACCTTTTCAATTCCTATACAATTAACTGCTGAAGCAATATGGAAAAGTAGAGATTATAGAAGTTTTGCAGAAAATGGATACATAAAAAATGTAATTGCATTTAGATCAATTCATATGATTGCTTCTGCAGCAGCATCTGTTCCTATTATTTTAAATAAGAACATAAAAAATGATACATTTCAAATAAAAAATCATCCACTATTAAAATTAATATCACAACCCAATAATACAATCTCAAAAGCGGAATTTATTGAAGGCATCCTTACCTATAAACTAATTAGCGGTAATGCTTATATTTTGATGATAGAAAATAATAACATGGTTCCTAAAGAATTACATTTATTACGACCAGATAGAGTAGAAATTATTCCAGGAAGAGATAATAGACCATATTCTTATCGCTATGCAATAAATGACTACACTCTTGACTACAAGATTAATAAATTAACAAATTACTCACAAATATTACATATAAAAAATTTCCATCCATTAAATGACTGGTATGGATTATCTCCTATAGAAGCAGCTTCATATAGTATAGACCAACATAATCAGGCTGGATCTTGGAATCAAGCAATGTTACAAAATGGAGCAAGACCAAGTGGAGCTTTAATTGTGAATGCAAAAAATACCAATAATGGTAGTTTAACTCAAGAACAATATAATCGTTTAAAAGCTCAAGTTGACGACTTTTATTCAGGACCAAGAAATGCAGGTAGACCTATATTATTAGAAGGAGGACTAGAATGGAAAGAGATGAGTCTATCCCCCAAAGATATGGATTTCATAGAATCAAAACATAGTTCAGCACGTGATATTGCATTAGCATTTGGAGTACCACCACAATTACTAGGCATACCAGGAGATAATACTTACAGCAATCTTATAGAAGCAAGGCTATCACTATGGGAACAAACAGTACTACCACATTTAGATAACATTATTTCACACTTTAATAATTGGTTAACCCCTAAATTTGGAAATAACATATTCCTATCGTATGATAAAGATTCTATTTCTGTACTCACAGAAAAAAGAAAACAATTATGGCAATATGTAGAGAATGCAACTTTTATGACTATAAATGAAAAAAGAGCTGCTTTTGGATTACCACCACTAGATAATGGAAATATACTATAAATAATAGGCAAAAATAATACATACTAAATATGTGCAAATCAAAGAATACTACTCAAATAATCATTTTGAATTTGCTATTTAATTGTAAAATAAAGGAGCTTACAAACAACATAATCAGACCTGCTCCCAATTACATAAAAGACCAAATTTATATCAAATCAACATAGTTTAATATTATTCAATACACAAGTTAAACAACACAATACTTTTATATATTCATAACTTAATTTTATTTTAAATTTTCCATCTAGATTTTAACAGTAAAAACTTGGTACTCTATATCAATAACACAACAACAAATCTAAGTGCTTTGACTAAAATCTCAATTAAATTACAAAATTAAGTAATGTATTACTTAAACTCCAAATTTTTCAACTAATATAAACTTTTTATGCAACAAAAAACATGTAACTTATTTTTATCTAATAAAAATATAAAAAATTGTGGAATTTTTTCAGGTTATGCAAGCGTATTTAATGTTGTCGATAGACAAAAAGATATAATAATACCAGGAGCATTTAGCTCTACTATAAAAGATTTCCATAGAATAAAATTGCTATGGCAACATAATTCTACAGAACCTATAGGGAATATTATAAGTATGAGTGAGGATCACATAGGACTTTATGTAAAAGCAAATTTACTACTAGACTTACAAAAAGGAAAAGAAGCATATCTAATGCTCAAAAACGGTATCATTAATGCATTATCTATAGGATATCAAGCAGTAGATTATAACACAGACTTTAAAACAGGAATAAGAACATTAAAAAAAATCTCCCTATGGGAAATTAGTTTAGTAACATTTCCAGCTAATACACAATCAAAAGTTATCGACGTTAAAAATATTCAGAAGAATCCAATTACATCATATTTTATAAAAGCTAAATCTGTACTAGATAACTTAAAATCAATGATCGACTTTTAATCAATCTTTCCCACATTACTCAAATCAATAACAATCTTATATATACATCTATCATCTGCTTCTTTAATATAAAATACAGCACCACTTTTATGTTCAAAGACTTCATTGATTATAGGCACTCTACCAATCATAGATAAAATCAAACCACCTATTGTCACATAATCATCTTCTTTACAATCTCTGAAATCAATATTAAAAGTTTCCTCTAAGGTTTTTACTAGAACTCTAGCGTTTACTTCAATTTTATTATCAGAAATGTTTACAATACTCGGAACAGTAGGAGTGTCATGCTCATCATCTATATTACCTACTATCTCTTCAATTAAGTCCGCCATAGTTACTAAACCTTCTGTTCCACCATACTCATCAATAACAATTGCGACATGTGTATGTGAAGATTGCATCTTTATAAATAAATTTACTGCTTTCATTGATGGAGGAATACAGATTATTGTTCTAATTATATTTTTGACATTAAAGATTTTATCAAAATTTGAAATTATATCTTTAATATGAATAAACCCTATTATGTTATCTAAATTATTTTCATATGCTGGAATTCTCGTATATTGTCCCTTAATTAATTTATCAGTTAAACTTTTACTATCAGGTATATCTGCAATATCTACAGCATAAATTTCAGTTCTAGGAATCATTATATCCCTTACTAAACAATCATTAAATTTCACAAGATTATGAAACATGCGAGAATTACTAAAACACTGACTATCAGCAATTAGAGTACTTTCTACCTCTTTTTTTAGTCTAGGCATTTTTTTTAATATTAATGAGACTAACTTAACACATAGTGATTCAAAAAAAGAAAAACCATCCTCACTATTATCAGAAAGTTTATCACTCATATACATTTATAATTTTTTACCATTGCCTAAGTATACTATCCAAAACTTTATTTTCTACATAAAGTTTATGTTAGCAAATCTGTTAATAACCAAAGACAAAACATGTAAGTAAAAGTTATTCACATACTATCATATAGTTATTAACAAAGTTAAGAAGATAAAAAGGATTGCTGTAATCGACACATAACATGTTCACCAAAACTATACTTATCAACATAATTAACATATTACTTATAAACACACATTATGCTAGAAAATCAGTATAATACATACTTTATTAACAGAGTTATTCACAAAATTACACATACAAAATTTTGACATATGTACTTGCAAAAACAAGTTTTATCAACATAATTCACAGGGATCAACTATAACAACTATCTATAAGGATACTATAATATAAATTCTACAGGAGGCACATAATGTTAAAAACAATAGAAAGCAAGACAAGGCAAAAAAACATACCAATATGGTTTATGAGACAAGCAGGAAGATACCTACCAGAATATCAAAAAATTGCAAAAAACGCTCCCAGCTTTTTAGAAATGTGCTACAATCCAGAAATAGTCAAAGAAATCACCCTACAACCGATAAAACGTTTCAACTTAGATGCTGCAATAATATTTTCAGACATCCTTGTAATACCAGATGCTTTAGGATGCAAAGTAACCTTCACAAAAGACAAAGGACCTGAACTAAAAGAAATATCAAGCTATCAAGAGATAAACAACATTTCAAACAGCGAAATACTTTCACATCTTAGCAATGTTTTTCAAAGCATTAAAGAAGTAAGACAGTGCCTACATAAAGATAAAGCACTAATAGGATTTGCAGGAGGACCGTGGACTGTAGCTACCTATATGATAGGAAGAGATAAAAATTTCTCAAAAATAAAAGAAATGTGTTACATTAAAAATAGAAACTTAGAAAAAATTATAGATAAGATCACAGAAGTAACAATTTCATACCTAATAAAACAAATAGAAAGTGGTGTAAATGTGCTACAGATCTTTGACAGTAATGCAGGAGTTTTATCATGCGAAGAGTTTGAAAGATGGATAATAAACCCTACAAAGGAAATAATATCAAGTGTACGAAAAACATATCCAGATTTTCCGTTTATAGGCTTTCCCAAAGGAGCAGGAGTATTATATAAAAAGTTTACACAAGAAACAAATGTATCAGTTACAAGTATAGATTACAGTGTTCCAATGTTTTGGGCAAAAGAAAACATACCCTCAATAATACAAGGAAATATAGATCCATACTTACTAGCATATGATAAAGAAGGTGCTATTTCTCAAGCAAAAAAAATAATTAACATAATGAAAGAAGAACCACTTATATTCAACTTAGGACATGGAATCATTCCAAGCACTCCTGTAGAAAATGTACAGGCTTTAGTAGAATTCGTCAAATCTATAACTTAATATACTATTAATATCTTAATGATAAAATATAAACTTGACAACGCACTGCCTTAACTATAAAAACTTTATAACACTAATTTGCTAGGGATTTGGAATGAAAGGAAAACTACATGATTATCATTTAGTAAATCCTAGTCCATGGCCCTTGCTTTTCTCAATAACAATTATAGTGACAGCTTTAGGTGCAGTTGGAACAATCAGAAATTTTTACATGGGTAAACTACTTCTGCTAGTTGGACTAACTTCTGTCAGTATCACACTTTATAAGTGGTGGAAAGATGTAATAACGGAAGCAATAAGAGATAAATGTCATACAGAAATTGTAAAAAAAGGACTAAGATTGGCAATGGCTGCATTTATACTTTCAGAATCTATGTTCTTTTTCGTATTCTTTTGGTCATTTTTCAAAGCTTGGCTTTTTCCTGTATATACATTTGATAATTTTATTCCTGGTGATCTGATTACTTGGCCTCCACGTAACATTACACCATTAGATCCATGGTCTTTACCTTTTTTAAATACTATAATACTACTATTATCTGGCTGTACACTAACATGGTCTCATTACTCCTTAATTAATAAGGATATTGGTTCAGTACTAAAAATGCTAGGAGCAACCATAGTATTAGGTATAATATTTTCAATATTTCAAGCTATAGAGTATACACATACAGATTTTGCTTTTCATGAAACTGGAGAAAAAGCTATATATGCTTCAAACTTTTATATGATAACAGGGTTTCACGGAGCACACGTTATAATTGGTACTATATTTTTAATCATATGTTGGTTCAGAGCCAGGAAAAATCAATTATCCCCAGAAGATCACATAGGATTTGAATGTGCAGTATGGTATTGGCATTTTGTTGACGTAATATGGCTATTGTTATTTGTCTTTCTATATTGGATAAGCTCATAATTTTACATATATAACATGTTATCTCAATTATTTATTAATGAGGATTCGCATTTTTTTGATTTGCTATTTATCTATAATAGTAATTATGGCTATAAAAAATAAAAAGCCACTCTTGTTTTTACACACAAGTATTCTATAAATTAGAAAAATATACCATAGCAAAAGCAATAATTAGCATTGAAAATACTATGAACATAATAGGTATTGATCCAAGCTTAAATTCCACAGGATGGGCCATACTGTCTGTACATGATAACAACTATAATGAAATTCGTTTGGTTGATAACGGTTCTATATTAACAAGCAACAAGAAAACCATTGGTGAAAGGCTAAACAAAATATACAGTGAATTATTGAACATACTTAACTCTTACAAAGTAGATACTGCATCTATGGAAGAAATCTTTATAAATAAAAATCCAAAATCTTCAACATTGCTATGCTATGCCAGAGGTGTACTACTACTAACTTTAAATGTTGCTTGTATACCATTATTTGAATACTCAGCAAATCGTGTAAAGAAATCTATTACAGGAAATGGACATGCCAAAAAGGAACAAGTATGCTTTATGATCGAAAATATATTAAATATTAAATGCCATGGTACCTATGATATATCTGATGCTATAGCAGTAGCTATATGTCACATCTATTCCATAAAAGCATTTTGAAAAAATATCATAGCTTTAAATTTATTTTATTTTCACTTTTGTTTAACATTCGTATAATGTTATCAGTATGCTGTGTTATTATTAGTAATGCTGTGATTGTAAAGATGACAGATTGTACTATTGTATAACAAGTGCAAATAAATAATAATGCAATCAGAGTTGATACAATGGATGATAAAGATGCATACTTACATAGTAAAAAACAAATAATCCAAAAAGTTAAGAAACATACAGCAACTCTGTAATCAATAAATATAAGAGATCCCAATAAAGGTGCTACACCTTTTCCTCCTTTAAAAAACAAATATACTGGAAACATATGTCCTATAATGGCAAACAAAGCAGCTAAGAAGAGAATTGTGTTATCAATATTATATTTCTGTGCTATAGCAACACATATAAAACTTTTTAATGCATCTAACAACAATGTTAATAAAGCTAACTTTTTATTTTTTCTAAAAACGTTTGTTGCTCCTATGTTACCAGAACCTGTTTTTCTGATATCACCTATGCCTATAACATAAGATAATATAAAACCAAATGGTATTGATCCTATTAAATAACACAATATAAAAATTACTACCTGAAAATCCATATTATTTCATCTAAATAAATTTACACTTGAATAATAAATGATATAAGATTTTTATATTACTTCAACATCCGTTATAATATTTTACAGTATGTAAAAAAGTATCAAATATGAATGGTTTATTCTCAGAAATTATACACAATGCTTTAAAAGAAGATCTAGGTAAAATTGGTGATATAACAACCAATAATACACTAACTAATGAACAAGTTGATTTCACTATTAGTGCAAGAGAAGATCTAGTGGTGTGTGGAATGCCAATATTGGAAGAGATATTTGGTATGAATAAAGGTTCTATTTGTTATGAAATACACAGAAGTGATGGGGAATTTATAGGAGAAAATAGTATATTAGTTAGTGGTAAAGGACTAGCAAAGTGCCTATTGCCAATTGAAAGAGTAATGCTGAATCTCATTCAGCATGCTTCTGGTATAGCATCTATTACTAAGCAATTTGTCGATGAGATAACTGGAACAAAAGCAAAAATTCGTAGTACCAGAAAGACTACTCCGGGATTGAGAATACTAGACAAATACTCAGTACACATAGGGGGTGGGGAAAATTATAGAAATAGTCTATATGATGGTATCCTTATAAAGGATAATCATATAGCTAGTTGTGGTAGCATAACTTTAGCTATACAACGGATTAAGGAAAATTTAAAAGATGAGTACATTGCTGTTGAATGTGATAATATTTCTCAAGTTGAGGAGTCGTTACTTAATAATGTAAATATGATTCTACTAGATAATATGAGTATAACAGAAATAGAACAAGCAGTATCTATAGTGAATGGAAAATCAATCTTAGAAGCTTCTGGTTGTATAGATATAAGAAATGTGAGGAGTATTGCAATGACAGGTGTGGACTACATTTCTATTGGATGCATAACCCATTCATTTAAAAACAAAGACATAGGCCTAGATATTGTGCATAATGTTTAATACACTTAGTTTTCATTATTATAAAAACTTCTAGCTTGATCTAATATCATTCCAGAAACTCTTTACTTTTTGAAAAAAACCTGTAGATTGCGGGTTACATTCCACAGTATTGGGTTCCTCATCAAACTTTTTAAGAAGTTCTTTTTGTTGTTTTGTTAAGTTTATAGGAGTTTCTACCGTTATTTGGATATACATATCTCCTCTTCTTGAGGAATTAATAACTGGCATTCCTTTTTCTTTTAGTCTCAATTTATCCCCATTTTGTGATCCTTCAGGAACCTTAACTTTTGTCCATGTTCCATCTATAGAAGGCATTTCTATATGTCCTCCTAACGTAGCAAGAATCATCTTTATTGGAACATTACAATAAAGATCTGCTCCATTACGTGTGAAAAACTTGTGTTTTTTTATGTTAGGGTATACATACAAGTCACCACTTTGTGCTCCTCTATATCCTGCTTCTCCCTTGCCATTTAATCTAATTTTGTCGCCACTCTCTATTCCCTTTGGAACTGTAACTAATAAATTAACTTCATCTCTTACGCGACCACTTCCACTACATTTCTTACACTTATTCTTAATTATCTCTCCTTCTCCGTTACATACATGACAAGTCCTTTCTATTGTAAAGAAACCCTGTTGTGTCCTAATGTTACCAGCACCATGACATGTATTACATTGCACAGATTTTACAGATCCTTCACTTCCTGATCCACTGCAGCTAGAACACTTAACATGTGTAACGTAATTTATAGGAACTTTTGTACCGTTAAAAGAATCCTCCAATGTTATTTCTATATCAAGTCTTAGATCTGATCCTACAGTACCACCATCTTGTCTTTTAGATGAACTTCTTCCTCCCCTAAATCCTCCTCCAAAAAGATCATTAAATATATCAGAAAAATCTGTAGAAAATCCACTATTAAAATCAAATCCTCCTCTTCCACTTCCATCACTAAATGCACTGTGTCCATATCTATCATATGCTGCTCTTTTATCCTTATCTATCAGTACATCATAAGCTTCTGATAATTCTTTAAATTTTTCTTCTGCAGCTTTATCACCTGGATTTTTATCAGGATGATACTTAAGTGCCATTTTTCTGTATGCTTTTTTTATTTCTTCAGGTGTTGCATTTTTACTTAAACCTAATAGATCGTAATAGTCACTTTTGCTCATGCTAATTCATTGATTAATGAGTATAGGTAAAGTATTTATATATGATTTCATAAAAATTCAAGACTTACTTATGTGTATTTTTAATCTTATTAAAATCTGTTACTAAATTGAAAATATAAAATGTAGTTTTAATAAGAGAAAGCCTATTTTTATATAACGCTTTATTTGTTACATCGTTTACTTTTATATTATCCATAAAATTGTTAACATAACAACTCAGATTATACAGGTTGTCTAATGACTCGTTAAATTTTTTATTTTTTAATAGCTTTTTTATGTTGCCCTTTTGGTATATAGTTTCTTTACATAAATTAATTTCTTCATTTGTTGAAAATAACTTTTTATTGCATTTTATTATGCTATTAATAACATTGTCTTTACTTATTATATTATGTAACCTTTTATAAGCTTTAATTATTTCCTTACCATTTTCAGTATCTATGTAACTATTAAGAACTATAGCTTCTTTTTTTATCATTAAAAGATTATTAAATTTCTTATCGTTATCAAGTACTGCTCTAATAACATCTTCTCTTATACCATAATCTTTGAGCATTATTTTAAATCTGTTTGAACAAAACTCTAATACATAGGAAACAATACTCTTTTTTTTATTTGTTCTTGATATAACATCTTTTATCTTTCTTATCGTTTTTCCTTCTACTAATCTATTAGAATATAAAGATACAGACTTCTCTATTAATAGCCTTATTGGTATATTTATATTATTTTCTATAATTACTCTAATTATTGATATTGCCATTCTTCTCATAGAAAAAGGATCTCGAGAACCAGTAACTTGTTCTCCTGCAACTACCATTCCAACTAATGTATCTAATTTATCTGATATAGACAAAGTTATTGCAATTGGAGAGGATGGAGTTTTCTTACTTGAATTAGTTGGTTCATAATAACTTACTATAGATTCTGATATTTCAGGTATTTCACCAAAATGAGAAGCATAATAACCTCCCATAATTCCTTGTAACTCAGGAAATTCTTTTACAGCTAATGTTGCTAAATCAAATTTTGATAATTCTGCTGCTCTTTCAACCTTTATTAGTGATGAATGTGGTATCCACATAGAAATATATTTTGATAAAGCAACAATACGATTTACTTTTTCAAAAATAGATCCAAGTTTTGCATGAAATACTATATGTTTTAATTTTTCAATATAGTAATCTATGCTATATTCTTTATCCTTTTTTATTAAGAAACTTGCATCTACTAATCTAGCATTTAAAACATTGTTATGGCCTTGCAATATACTGTCATTTGATATACTAGATATTGTAATAAAGTTTGTTATTTTATCACTTGTAAAAACTGCTAAATATTTTTGGTAATTGTGCATTACACTTAATATAAGTTCTTTTGGTAATTCAGAAAATTGTTTATCAACATGTCCCATTATAACTAATGGATATTCTAAAATTCCGTTAAGTTCATTGATTAATTTTATATTGTTTTCACACACTAAATTATTAGCTTCAGTTAGGTTACGTATCTGATTGAATATAAAATTTAATCTTTCTTCTTGACATAAAATTACATTACTATTTTGTAATTGTGATACATATGAGTCAAAATTTTTAACTTCAAAAAACTCTTTATGTGTATATTTATTACCACGTGATTTATTATTTGCTTCTATATCAGCAAATTTTACCGGTAATACTTTCCCATCTAATATACACAATAAATTCAATATTGGACGTATCCAATATGTTTTACCATTTCCCCATCTCATTTTTTTGTTCCAAGGGAAATTATGTAACATATTTTCTATTATTGATGAAAGTACAGTCTCTATAAGAGTTTCATTTTTATTACTTATATCAGCGTAATAAAAATCATCATTACCAACTTTACAAATTATAAGATCATTGAAATTTTTACCTACTTTTTTTAAAAATCCATCTACTGCACTTTTATCTGATGACACTCTTGGTCCTTTTACTCTTTGTGCATTTTTTAAAGAATTGTTTATTATATCGCTTACGCATACTGATATTCTGTTTGATGTAACAAAAACCTTTACTGAACTGAAGCTAATATTATTCTTATTGAGTTCCTTTTTTATGTAGCTATCTACATAAAAATAAGCACTACTTTGCATTTCAGCAGGTACTTCTTCTGATAGGCATTCAAATAACAATTCTAAAGGCATGTTGTTCCACTTACTTAATGACACTGAGTATATAAGCTACAACATAAATTTGCAAGTTTACGCACACGTAATATGTATGCTGCACGCTCATTAACTCCAATTACTCCACGTGATTCAAGTAGATTAAGAATATGACTTGCTTTTGTACAAAAATCATATGCTGCCAGTGGGAATTTTTTTTCTATTAAAGAAATGCATATTTGTTCAGTTTCATTAAACTGTTTAAAAAGGGTATCTACATCATAGTAATCTAGAGATAATTTTGAAAACTCATATTCACGTTGTTTAAATATATCTCCGTATGTTGTTCCAGAATCATCCCATGTTATCTTATAGACATTATCAATATTTTGAACAATCATTGCTATTCTTTCTAAACCATAAGCGATTTCTCCAGGTACTAAAGAACATTCAATACCTCCTACTTGTTGCATATATGTGAATTGAGTTATTTCCATTCCATTACATGTAACTTCCCATCCTAATCCCCAAGCACCAATGCTTGGATTTTCCCAATCATCCTCTATGAACTTAATATCATGAGTTTCTATAGATATTCCTATTTTTTCTAGACTTTTTAGATAATCTGATTGTAGATCTGTATTAGAAGGTTTAATTAGTACTTGATATTGGTGATGCTGATATAAACGGTTAGGATTATCACCATATCTCCCATCACATGGTCTTATTACAGGTTGAACATATGCTAATTTTGATGGTTTTTTTGAAATAGCTGTCATTGAAGTTGCTGGATGTAAAGTTGCTGCACCTAATTCAGAAGTATACGGCTGAAATATTGTACACCCATAATCTTCCCAATAACTTTGTAAGTTTTTTATTATACTCTGAAAATTCACAAATAATATATAACCAGTTCTAGCATAGTCCTATTATAGGGGAATAAATTAAAGTTATACAAGGTTTATTTTTTTTGTATTATTAATTTTTTATCATACTTTATGAAAATTTTGATTAATTAATTTAGAAAATGGATTTTTATTTGTTGATATAAATGTTTTGAAATTTTCTTGCATTTTTACTCTATCAGTATAATCTTTATTAATCATAGAGTAAGGTTTAATAATTACTATAGTAGTATTCTTTGTAATAGAATAGATGGGATGTAGCCAAGTGGTAAGGCAGCGGTTTTTGATACCGTCATTCGAAGGTTCGAATCCTTCCATCCCAGCCATTTTGTATATTTATATAGTAGCCTTATGTTTTTTTACAGATTCATGTTATTTTCCTTTATTCTCAGGAATATAAAAAGTATTTTTACTAAGTTAGTTTATTTAGCAATATTTTCTTATTGTGTTTCTTTTATATTTATTACCATGAAAGATGGTATTTCTGTAGCTTTTTCGTACAAAAACCCTAAGGATATTGTTGTTTATGCATACACATATTTGAAGTGGTGTTATTATAATTATAATTCACTAACTTATTCAACATTTTTTAAAATGGGTGTGTCATTGATTGTTCCTTTTTTGTTGTATTTAAAAATTTCTAAAATAAACTGGAAAAAATTCTTTCGCTCTCTATATGAGTACATATGTTCTTTGTTTAAAAGAAATGGAAGTAATATTAATATTGGCGTAAAACTTGGTAACGATAATCTTGTTAATGATGGTAGATCTATACGCAATAACTATCGTAATGAAATGTATAATATAAAAAAGAAAGCAATGATCAATATTGAAGGATCTATTGATAGGATGATTTCTGAAATCTTATGCTTAAAAAATAAAAAAGCTGAAGAAGAATCTGATAAGAAAAATGATATAATTAATGGTAGATAGCTTATATCTTTTTATTACCATAACATGTTTTTATAATTTTTGGAACTTGAAGATATTAGTTTATACTATAAATAAAAGTAGATAAATTTAAGGAAGCAGAAATTTTGTATTTCTGTTTGTGTTTTGTAATTATGTTTTTTTTATTTATGAAATAGATGTTAAGTATATATATATTTATATTGTATGTGGTATATCAAAAGTATGTGTAAGTAAGTTACATAAGTTAATTAACCTATTTTAAGGAAGTCCATAATTATATTCAGTAAAATATTATGTATCTTACATAATTTAAACTTACTAATTTCAATTATTATATTTAAATATAACTTATATTGTTGGGTTTTATTATAGTTAAAAACTTTTCATAGGATGTTATGAATGAAATTTTATAATAACTTATTATAGGGAACATATTAGTATATAAAAATCATATAAAATAAAAGATAGTAGATTTATAAAAAAATCTATTGTCTTATATAATCAAGTTAGTATCAAACTTATAATTATTGGTACGTTTTTGAAATCTTATAAGTAATGTATTAAAAAATTAATATAAGATAGATAGTGATTAGTTTAGCTTTTCTATTCCTATAACATGTTTAATCATCATGTTTTTTATAGTTTTTGAATTTTGAGTTAGTGATAATCCATCAAGTCTTTTTGAAATTTTATATATAAAATCTTATAAGTAATGTATTAAAAAAATTAATATAAGATAGATAGTGATTAGTTTAGTTTTTCTATTCCTATAACATGTTTGATCATCATGTTTTTTATAGTTTTTGAACTTTGTACTAGTGATAATCCATCAAGTCTTTTTGAAATTTTATGTATAAAATCTTATAAGTAATGCATTAAAAAAATTAATATAAGATAGATAGTGATTAGTTTAGTTTTCCTATTCCCATAGCATGTTTGATCATCATGTTTTTTATAGTTTTTGAACTTTGTACTAGTGATAATCCAGCAAATCTTATAGATTTTGTTATACAGTTTTTTGTTGAAAATATGCCATTAATACATGTTGTAAATAATGCCATAGAAAAATTATCAAAATATCTATCATAAGAAAAGTTTTTTAAAACATAATTACTTCCTATATCTATACCGTATTGTTTTGCTGATTTTATGTTGCTTACTAATTTATCTATATCTCTTATACCTAGATTTAATCCCTGACCTGCTATAGGATGTATAGCATGGGCAGCATCACCTATTAATGCAACTCTGTTCTTATATAAATGCTTAGTAAAAACTAAATGTAAAGGAAAGCACATTATGTTACTATCTAGTTTTATGTTACCTAAGTAAGGTTTACACTTTTTTTCTAACTCTAACATGAAATCATTTTTACTTAATTTCATAAGCATATTACTTATATATGTTTTATTAGTCCAAACTATAGAAGATTTATATTGACCATACATAGGAAGTATTGCAAATGGTCCTCCAGGAAAAAAGTGTTCAACAGCTATATTGTTATGGTTGTTTGTATGTGTTACGTTACAAACAATACAACTTTGAGAGTAATCATAGCTAATGTATGGTATATTAAGTATCTTTTTAAGATTTGAGTGCTTACCTTCGGCACATATTAAAAGAGGAGTTGATAATTTTGTGTTATTTATTAATTCTATATTTACTAAGTCATAAGTGATATCTAATGATTTGTATGTACATTGAGAATATAAATCTATTTTTTTTAGATGTTTTTTTAAAGCTTTACATAAAAATTCAGTTTCTACTGTATAGCCCATTGGATTATCAGATACCTGATTATGTCCAAAATGAGCAAATGTTGAACTGTTTCCATCTTTAATCAAAATATCTAATATAGGACAAAATTTTTTTATATTATCCCATATATTGAATTTATCTAATATTTCCTGAGATTTTTTTGATAAAGCAAATACTCTGTCATTTGGTATTGATAATAGAATTTCATTTTTATCTATTAATGCTACGGAAAGAGAAAGTTGATGTAACGCTATCGATGTAATTATCCCATTAATTCCTGCACCTAAAATAACTACATCATAATATTTACTGTGATTCATGGAGGTACTGTAATGTATAAAAATATTAAAAAAATAGGTACCTATCTTAGGTTATGGTGTGTCCGAAGGGATTCGAACCCCTGACCAACAACTTAGAAGGCTGATGCTCTATCCAGCTGAGCTACGGACACAATACGTTAGTATGATGGTACTTTAATTGACATATTTGTCAAGTTTGTAAGTTTATTGTGTTGGTATTGATTTTAATGTATTTATGTAATGTAAATACTTAGTGTAAATAGATTAGTTAATATTCTAGTTAATATTCTAATTAAATAATCTAGAGATAAATATATAATTAATGATAATACATTTATTAGTTAGCAATAATTGCATATTTCAACATTATGTAGAATTACTAATCATAACTCAATAAAGTTGAATATAGACACTAATAATGGATAATCCTGATATTTTCTTAATATAATTTACATGTTAAATATATTTATGTACTTTAATTAGCTGATTTAATTATATTGATAATATTTTTATTATTTAGTGATATTTTTATATGTAAAATTACTATAAGAATAATCATTATGTCGTATCTAACAGAATTATGATAAATATAGTTTAATATAATAATGAAAAAAGTCAGTGTATTTATTGTATTAATGTTAATTTTATAATAACTATATGTTTTTATTTATGTAGGATAACTGATATAATGAAATATTTATATCTTTTATAGTAAGTTTGATATTATTAAGTGATTGATTATATATTGTTTATTAATTTCATATTTGGTACTATAAAAGTCTTTAGGTTTATGTTTTTAACATGTTTTATTATAAAAACTGTCCATCTAGTTACATTATAACTAGTGAGTCTGTTTCTAGTGGGCATCCTGATAAAATTGCTGATCAAATATCTGATGCAATACTAGATTATTATATATCGTTAAATCCGTTTGTACATACTGCTATTGAAACTTTAGTTACAAAAAATAAGGTTTTTATTGCTGGTGAAATTTGTGGAGTTAATGTTGATAATTCTATTATTCAATCTATAGCTAGGAGTGTTATAAAGGAAATAGGTTATGAGCAAGATGGTTTTCATTGGGAGAATGTTGATATTGAAATATTAATACATGAACAATCTCCTGACATAATTGTTGGAGTTAATTCTGGTGAAAATCAAGGTGCTGGTGATCAAGGTATAGTTTATGGATATGCTATAAATGAGACAGAAACTCTTATGCCTGCTTCAATTTTTTATTCTCATCTGATTTTAAGAAATATTATGGATGCAGTAAAAAGTTGTGAAATACCAAAGCTTGGACCAGATGCCAAAACACAAATTACGTTAGTATATGAAAATAATATACCAGTTAAAGTATCTAATGTTATACTTTCTATACAGCATCCTGAATATATTACTCAAAATCAAATTAGGGAAATTGTATATCCTTATGTCAGTAAATCCTTACCTAAGGGATGGATGTGTTCTGATAGTAATTTTTTAGTTAATACAACAGGGAGATTTGTAATAGGTGGTCCAGTAGGAGATTGTGGTTTAACAGGTCGTAAGATTATGATAGATACTTATGGTGGACATGTACCTCATGGTGGAGGGGCATTTTCTGGAAAAGATCCAAGTAAAGTAGATAGATCTGCTGCTTATATGGCTCGTTATTTAGCTAAAAACATAGTTTCTGCTAAGTTAGCTACTAAATGTTTAGTGCAAATATCATATGCTATTGGAATTTCATCTCCTACTTCTTTTTATGTGAATACTTTTGGTACAGGTGTAATTGATGATAATGAGATTCAGAAATTTATAATGGATAACATAGATTTATCTCCCTATGGAATATGTAAGCATTTATTATTATTTAATCCTATTTATAAGATTACATCTTCTTATGGGCATTTTGGTAGAGTTCCTAGTTTAAATGGAAGTTTTTCATGGGAAAAAGAAGATCTTGCTTTGCAAATAAATCGCAAATTTCATTTTAATAAAAATATATCTCATGCTTATATATAGCTTATTTTTTGTAAGTATATAATTATTGGTATTGTTATTATTTTAGAGTTAGCTTTCTTTATATAGAAAAAGGTAAAATGCTGTATTTTAAATGTTGGTTGTCTTACAAACTATATTTAAAGTAGTTTTGTAATAGATATTATATGTGTTGACCTTATTTTCTAATATAGAATTTTTGAAATAGTTTATCAGATTAATTATCTGTAAATAGCAAATAATATAGTTTTTAAATATTTTAAAATTGTGGTTTTCTTTTATTAAAAAACAGTATGGGTTATTTGTATAATATTTATTAATGTTGTTTTCAAAATTGGATCTTATAATAATAGATATTACGATTGTTAATTAACTATTAAATATGTAGTTATTAGTTAAGGTAGTCAATAGCTTTATATCAACATCTTAAAGATTAATTGCAATGTGCTGTTTTGATGCTTTTATTGTATGTATGTAAATAATTTGTAATTTTTTTATACTATATAAGTATTGTATGAGTGATAAATTTGTAAATGTATAATACATTATATTATTATTTTGATAATATAGTATTTATTATATGGTATAAACATACTTATAAAGTTTACAAATTTTATGTAATGCAGCATATTGTGTTGATTGTAAATTTATAAATATTTAATTATGGATTTATTTTTAATTTTATTGTCCTTAAGGTAATATCAAAATTTAAGTTTTGTATTTATTAGTGTTTTTATCGTACTTTTGTTGGAGTGATACTAAATTGTTAATATACATTGTATTGACCTAATATATTTATAATAAAGGTTGTATTATATTGAAAGAAAATAATTTTAGTTAAATAATACTAGGTGAATCTGGTAAATATTATAGTAGCATAATACAGATTGCTAAATTAGGTACTTAAGTAAGGTAAAAGATAATAAATGATCTGAAAAATATATTGAATAAAAGATAAATAGTTACCGAAAAAAAAAGTTTTATTAAACTTATGTTATTTAATACTGATACAGGAAATGAGAACAATTATTTATGTATAGTAGAATGAATTTTAATTAATAAAAAATTATTAAAATAAACCGTGTTATTTAAAAAAAGTTTTATTTAAATAATATTGCATTAAGTTTATTTATACAGATATTACATTACTGTAACTTTATCAATTTTTATGAGATTTGAATTATATTTATAATAATATAAATGTAATTATTTATTAGTTAGGTTTTTTGATTTTGATCTTATAGTGAATAAAAGTACTAATGATGTATGTGATAGATTTTTTTTATAAAAATTTACTTATATGGAAGTTATTTGTTACTACAATTGTAATTAAATTATAATTATTGGCCATTGATATAATATATATTTTTTAAAGTATAGTATTATCACTACACATTTTGTTTTTAGTATATTGAATATAGTAATTGTAAAAATAAGAATACTTATTTTTGTTGCTAGTATACGATAACTTTATATTAATAAAATATTATTTAACAATATAGGGAATTGAATGTTATGTTTCATGTGAAACATTTTTCTTAAAACACTTAAATAAAAACATTTTATTATATAATTATATTGTTTGCAGAAATAATAATACTTTATAACTCAATTAATAATAAATATGACTTAACAGTGTATAATATATTTATCTTTTTGTGTAACTTAATTATACAAAGTGCTGCTATATTAGTAAAAATTAGTTGGATATGTTATTATTTATTTTTTATTTATTAAAAATAATATATATACATAGTTAAATATAATCTCTAACTAATAATTCAGCTATTTGTACAGCATTTAATGCAGCGCCTTTCCTTAGATTATCACTAACTAACCACATATTTAATCCATACTTAATTGTATTATCTTTTCTTAGTCTTGAGACATAAACTTCATTTTCATGTACACAATCTAAAGGTGTTGCATATCCCGCATCTTCTCTTCTATCTAGTACTAGTACTCCTGGTGCATTTTCTAACGCTTCGTAAGCTTGTTCTTCAGAGATATCAGATAAAAATTCAACATTTAGTGATTCAGAGTGAGATACAAAAACTGGTACTCTGACACAAGTTGCAGTTACTTCTATATTTTTATCTAATATTTTTTTCGTTTCTACAGACATTTTCCATTCTTCTTTTGTTGAACCATCTTCCATAAACGTATCTATATGTGGTATACAATTAAAAGCAATCCTTTTTGTGAATTTTTTAGGAGTAATATTTTGGTTTATGAATGTACCTTTAGTTTGTAAAAAAAGCTCATCCATAGCAGATTTTCCTGCACCAGAAACTGATTGATATGTTGATACAACTACTCTCTTTATTTTTGATATGTTATGTAATGGTTTTAAAACCAAGAGCATTTGTATTGTTGAACAATTTGGATTAGCAATGATATTATGTTTGTTATAGTTTGCTATATCTTCTGGATTAATTTCTGGTATTACTAATGGAATATCTTTTTCCATACGAAAAAAAGAAGTATTATCTATGACTATACACCCTTTATTTGCAGCTATTTTTGCATATTGTTGAGATATTGAAGATCCAGCTGAGAAAATTGCTATATCTGTTCCATAAAAATCATAACTTCCTAAGTCTTGAGCTTCTAATATAGTGTCTCCATAGCTTAGTTTCTTTCCTACAGATTTTTTTGACGCTAATGCTACAACATTACTGTTCGAGAATACTTTACTATCTGATAAAACATTAAGAATAACTCTCCCTACATTTCCTGTAGCACCTACTACTGCTATTTTATAACTCATAATTTTTTACATACCAAAAGATAGTAGAGAACTGACAAAATTTTTGTTATGCTCAGATGACTTTTTTAAAGCATCATTAAATGCTGCTTTTATTAGATCTTCTATGAATATAGACTTTTCTTGTAACAATGATGGATCTAATTTTACTTCTAAAACTTGATAATTTACCATATTGGATATACTTATCTTTACTAATACTTTTCCACCAAGTGATGAACCTTCGAAAATTTGAGTTTTATTATGTTCTTGAAAATCAGAAAACTTCTTTTTTATAAAATCTTGTAAGTTAGATAATTGATCACTAGAATACATGGTGTTCTCCTTATTGTTGTTCTTTTTTTATAGTTTCTATGTTTATAACTTTTGCTCCATCAAACTCTTGTAGTATATCAGAAATAGTAGAATTAAGCTGTGAATTATAACATGGGTCATTGTTTTTTTTAATACATATATTCCATTTTTTACTAGTTAAATTACTTAAGAAATTTAACAGTTCTTTTTGTGAATTATTAGGAAGCATTGTATTTAATATTATATTTGATGTACAATCATTATTGTATGTAATTTCTAAAAGGGATTTAGATAGTTGATTATATAAATCTTCCATATTATTAGTTTTTAATAATGCGAGTAGCATTTTACGATTAATTTCTAAACCATTCTCATTAGCTTTTACATTATTTTGAAGTTTTTCTATTATTTGTTTTGGTGATGGTAAATCTGATAAATAACATAACCTTATAATTAACATATTAGCAGCTTGCTTGACACATGCTGATGATTTAACTTCTTGTATTCCTTTTGAAAGAATTTGCCATAATCTTGACAAGAAGATAGGAGATTGAATTTTATTATTTTGTGTACTTGTTATGATATCACTGTCAGGTAAAAAGTCATTTTTTTTCGTAATAGAAAAGTAACATATCTCATAAATCATCTGTAGAATATTGTCTAGTACAATTACAGGAGAATACATATTACAGACTTCTTCAAATTTATTTAAAGCTTCTGTAATATTACCATTTGTTATCGATTCTATTATTTTTAGCAACACATGCCTATTAACATAACCTAACATTTTTTTTGTACTTTCTTCTGAAAGATTTTTATTACTATATATTGCAGATTGTTCTAATAAGGATAATGCATTACGCATAGAACCATCAGAATTGTATGCTATTAATTTTATACTTTCTTCATCAAATAAAATGTTTTCTTCTTTTGCTATTATTCTTAAATGATTCACTATACTTTCTGTAGGTATTCTCTGTAAATCAAATCTTTGACATCTTGATATTATAGTTACAGGTATTTTTTTTACTTCTGTAGTTGCTAAGATAAATTTTACATAAGGTGCTGGTTCTTCTAACACTTTTAATAGTGCATTAAATGCACTATTAGATAGCATATGTACTTCATCTATTATATATACTTTAAATTTTGAAGTAATAGGTACATAGTGAGAATTTTCTAATATAATTTTTACATCTTCTATACTAGTGTTACTTGCTGCATCTATTTCTATTACATCTGGATGATTAAAATTTTTTATAGAAATACAGTTATTACATGTATTACATGGATTAGATGTTGGTCCTGAAATACAATTTAAACACATTGATATTATTCTTGCAGCAGTAGTCTTGCCTATCCCGCTACTTCCAGTTAAAAGTATAGACTGTGGTACTTTATTTAAATGAAATGCATTACGCAGTATACGTACCAAGACATCTTGTCCTATGAGGTCATTAAAGCTGCTTGGTCTATATTTTAATGCAAAACTCATGTTGCAATAAGAAAACAAAAAATGGGCAACATAACCCAAAGAAACAATGCTACGGCTGCTTTATTTCTAACCTGACCGGCTTCACAAGTGCTTTGCTCATGTTACCCATGCTATTATAGTTTAACTTAAAGAAATATCAAATAAAAATTGATGGAATAATCTTTTTTTTTTTTATTTTTCTCTTAATTAGAAAAATACCATATTTTATACTATAATATTAGTTTATTCTTCCTGTTATTATCTAAATTTTTTCAGTAGCTTTTTATGATAAGTTTATTGTATTTGATAAACGTAAGTTTAGTATTTGCAATGCTGCTTGTGTTATTTTATATTACTGCTCCTATAAAATAACTTTCTTTTTAAAAAACTACGTTATTAGTAATGTTGTTTTGCTATTTTTATTTGTGTATTCTTCATTATTATTATCTTAGTCTTTTAGATATGTTAAATTTTTTCAGTAGCTTTTTATGATGAATTTATCGTGTTTGATAAACGTAAGTTTAGTATTTACAATGCTGCTTGTGTTATTTTATATTACTGCTCCTATAAAATAACTTTCTTTTTAAAAAACTACGTTATTAGTAATGTTGTTTTGCTATTTTTATTTGTGTATTCTTCATTGTTATTATCTTAGTCTTTTAGATATGTTAAATTTTTCAGTAGCTTTTTAATGATGAATTTATCGTGTTTGATAGGTATAGGTTTAAAATATACAATATTGCTTTGATTCCTGTGTTATTCCATATTGCTAATAAAATAGCCATTTTATTTCTTTTGTAAAAATACTATAGTTGATGTTATTTAGCTATTTTTATGTACTTTAATTATGTATTTTTCTTGTTATCATCTGAATTTTTAAGATGTACTAGCCTTTCCGTGGCAGATTTTAATGATAAACTCATTATATTTGGTAAATGTGAGTTTAAAATTTCCAATGCTGCCTGTGTTATTCCACCACGACTTGTTATTGATGATATAAGATTACTAATACTATCTTTTCTTGTTTCTAAAAGTTTAGCACTTCCTATAAATGTTTGAGAAATGAGTGTTATTGCATCTTCTTCTCTTATACCTGCTTTCATTGTATTTTTTACTAGTTCTTCAGCTAAAGAAAAGAAATATGCTGGTCCAGAACCTGTTATAGGAGATAGTTTATCAAATACATCTTCTTTTTGTAACCAGTAAAGCAATCCTGTGCCATTAAATACTGTATGTACTTTTTGTTTTTCTTGGTCTATTTCTTCTTCCATATAGGCAAGGTTAACGCTTTCACCTAGTGACATAGCAATATTAGGCATTACACGAATTATAGTTGTAGAATCTAAATGTTTTTTTAAAAATTCTATATCAATACCGGCACATAGTGATATAAAAGATGCGGACTTATTATAAGCTTTATAATCTGGTATAGCATTGGCAACCTGTTGAGGTTTTATAGCTATAACTACAATTTGAGGCATAAAGCTTTTATTTATTTCCTTATGATCTCTTACAAATGTAATTTTATTTATGGTATTAAAAATATTTTTTTTTGATAAACTTGGTTGTACCACTACTATATCTGATATTTGATCATTTAGTGACCACTTGTTTAACAGTATACTTCCTAAATTACCACATCCTATTAACAGTATGTTCATTGTTTTATATGCTACAACATTATATAAAGTGTACATGAGTATATAATGATTAAATAAGTTTGTGAAACATAGATTAATTAGTATACAATACTGCAAATTGAATTTTGAAATTTGGAGAATTTTATGGTGTTAAATTCTGCTATAATTTTGGCTGGATGTGGTCATATGGATGGTTCAGAAATTAGAGAAGCTGTGTTAGTTATGCTTGAACTTGATAGACATAATGTAAAATTTAAATGTTTTGCTCCAAATAATGATCAAAAGTATGTTATGGATCATTATAATAAAAAAACTACGGGGGAAATTAGGAATATTTTGGTAGAATCTGCTAGAATAGCTAGAGGTTCTATATATGATATAGAAGAAATAAATCATGAAGAATTTGATATGTTAGTGATTCCTGGTGGTTATGGTGTAGCAAAAAACTTTTCTAATTTATTTGATGGTGATGAATATAATGATTCTATATTACCCAAATTTAAAAATGCTGTTTTAAAATTTTTTAATTCTAATAAACCTATAGGAGCAGTTTGTATATCACCTGCAGTATTAGTTGCATCATTAAAAGATGTTGCAAAAATCAAGGTAACTATAGGTGAGGATTCTGATAACTTAATAGATAAGTTAGGAGGAATTCATATTGATTGTCCAACCATAAAATCTGTACGGGATGAGACTAATAAAATATTCTCCTGTTCTGCATACATGAGAAATGATAGTATTTATAATGTATATTTAGGAATACAAGATATGATATCATCTATGGTAAATTCATTAAAGAACTAGTATGGTTATTTATATTTATCCATTTTATAACTTAATTTATCAGTGATACTGTTTTGTGAAGAAAGTACTATTGTTTTTGATAATCATGTTTAAAAATTAATTTGTGATGATTTATCTAGTAAAAATAATTGGCTTTTAGTAGGTACTTTATAGTATAGGTGTTTGTGTTATTAGAAATAATATCTTTGTGGATTTTTAATATAATAACTTACCACTGTTGTATTATGGTATTCTATAAAATTATAAGTATGTTTGTTGGGTATTGTAGTTAATTATATAGCAAATGTTATGTAATATATTTTTATAGATAGATTTTATGTATAATATATATGGTTCATAATTAGTTTGATGTTAATACTATATTCTTAGTTTTTTGGTGGATATAACACATAGTATCATAAATTATAATAATTTTATAAAAAAACTAGTACTTTATTTAGTTATTAATTTATTTTCTATATATTTATTTTTAAGGATATATAACAATTATACCATTAAAAATTCTATTATTTGGTATTTTTTAAGATATGATATCCTTATATATGTTTTCGATATTAACTTAATTTTGGTCATAGTACTCTGTAAAAGTAATAAATTGATATTTCCTACTTAGGTATAATGAGTGTATTACATAAAAATGTATATAATACATATATTTTTCTCTGTCTTTTATGTATAAGAAATATTTCACAATTAATTATATGTTATTGCGCATTAATATTTAAGTATTGGTAAGAATGAAAGTAAATCTGTACTGAGTTTTACTGTAGAAATGTGAATTTTTCTAATAAACAAATGAGTATTTTTACGTATAAATATGGTTAATTATTGATAATTTGTGTTTTTTATTGGAATTACATTATATATAAATTTCGTAATTTTTACTCTTGTGATGATTATTTTAGTATACATATTAATGTTATGTCAGTTGTTATAATGTAGTTTATAAACTTGTTTTATGTGAACATGATTATAAATAAGATAAATTTTCTATAAACAATAATGTATAAAGTCTTATTAGTAGTTATTACAATACTATAAATAGTGTTTTTCTTATAATTTTTTTATTGTTTTAATTTTGATATAGATAAATTTTTGAATATTATTGTAGTATATTTTTTTATATATTTTATGCATTGTTATTAGGTGTTACTTTTCTGTTAATTATTTGTTTTTTGTAAATCTTTATTTAATAAGTTTTATATTATTTTGTGTTTAGATTATATGTTAGTTATGTAGAAGTTACATCTAATATGAAAATTGTAAGTTATAGGTTGTATAATAGATATTTATGAATAACAATTATTATTAAAAATAAATAAAGTATATATTAGTGGTTTATTGTTCTTAATTTAGTATTTTGAAACTGTTGTATAGGGTTATATATAAATCATTGTAAAAATGTTTAATCATTATTAGTAAATGATAAGAATTAATAACAATAGTTGTAAAGTTTTATTTCTTTATATAATTTTTTATTAAATAGTTAAAATTGTTAATACTATTCATTTTATAATATAAAATACATTTTATAAGTATAGGTAAATTCAACTAAAGTAATTAACATACCAATATATAAGTTTAGTATTATAGTAACTTTGTGTTTGAATAATTTATTTTTTAATTAATATGCTGTGATAATAAGCACACTATATCCAGCATTCTCATAGCAAATGCCCATTCATTATCGTACCATGCAGCTATTCTGCATAGATTATTATCTGTGACGTATGTTTCTTCAGCATCTACTATTGCGCTATATATGCTATGACAAAAGTCTATAGAAACTAGTTTTTTATCTGTTATGTTAATTACTTGTGAGTTTTGTGATAATTCTTTTATTATGTTGTTTATCTCAGTGGAATTAGTTGATTTTATTGAGTTAAAAACTAAGTCTATCATGGAAACATTTGGTGTTGGTACGCGTATTGCTGTTCCATTGAGTTTTCCTTTTAATTCTGGTATTATTGAGTTGATAGTTTTTGTAGCGCCTGTTGTTGTTGGTATCATAGACATAGCAGATGCTCTTGCTCTTCTTAAGTCTTTATGATTGTTGTCAACTAGATTTTGATCGTTTGTGTATGAGTGTATAGTTGTTATAAATCCATTTTTTATTCCTATGGTATCATTCATAATTTTTAGTATAGGTGCTATACAGTTTGTTGTACATGATCCAGCAGAAATTACTTGATGTTCCTTTTTGAGTATTTCATTGTTTACACCATATACAATTGTTACGTCAGGGTCCTCCATAGGAGCTGAGACCACAACTTTTTTTACTTTTGAGTTAATATGTCCTTTTGCTAAAGGCTTCTTATTGAACTTCCCTGTACATTCTAATACTATATCAACGTTATGTTTTTCCCATGGAATATTATTAGGCTCTTTTTCTATAGATAATGGAATTTCTTTATTATTTATAGCGATGTAATCTTTTCCATAAGTTACATCATGTGGAAATTTTCCATGAACTGAATCATATTGAATAAGATGTGCATGTATTTCTGGTGATGTTGATCCATTTAATGCAGATAATTCTAAAGAATCTTTGTATATAGAATTGTTTTCATATATGCATCTTATTAAACACCTTCCTATACGTCCTAATCCATTTATTCCTATTTTCATAATTTTTCCATTATTATAGCAAATTAAGTATCGTTTAATTAATTAATGTATTATATTTTTTAGATATATCAAAAAAATATTAAAATAC